>NZ_OZ026459.1:0-1242918 GCF_964019665.1 Spiroplasma endosymbiont of Cantharis rufa
TGAGTAACATAGCATTATGAAAAGAAATAAAAAAATGATTAATATCTTCTGATTTAATTGAACCAAACGTATATGAAGAGTATGTAAAGAGTGCTTCAATTGAAGATCTTTCAGAAAATCAGAAAGTTATTGTTGTTAATAAAGACTTGTCAAAATATTATTTGGAAAACATTGTAAAAGAAATTAAGGACAAAATAAGTAAAATATTGGAAAAAGATATTTCAATAAGTTTTTTATCAAAAGAAGAATTTAAAAAAGAAAAAAAGATAAGTGAAATAATAATAAGTAAGAAAAAAAATATTGGAAGAGATTTTAATTTTGATAGTTTTATATCAGGTAAAAGTAATAGTGAAGCATATAATGCTTCAAAGGCCTTGATAAATAATTTGGGTAATAAATGAAATCCACTATTTATCTATGGAGATTCTGGTTTAGGTAAAACTCATTTACTTAAAGCAATAAATAATGAATTAAATCTGCAAAAAGATAATTTAAATATCAAATACTATGCATCAAATGATTTTAGAAAAGAGATTTTAGATTCACTACTAGGGGGTTTCAAAGAAATAGAGCAAACAAAAACTGAAATGAATGAAATTGATGTTCTATTAATAGACGACATTCAATTTCTTGCAAATAGTGGAAAAACTAATGAAATATTCTTTAACATTTTTAATTCTTTTATTGAGGAAGGCAAACAAATTGTAATAACTTCAGATAAATTCCCTGAATTATTAAATGGTTTTGATAAAAGACTGGTTTCAAGATTTAATCAAGGCTTAAGTATAAAAATTGAACCACCAGATTTTGAAACAGCTTTAAAAATAATTGATTATAAAACTCAAATGGCAAATTTAAATTTAGCAAATGAGTCAAAAAAATATATTGCATCTCATTTTGGAACTGATGTAAGAAAAATTGAAGGAATAATTAATAAAATTGAATTCAAATTAATACAAGAACAAGATTCAATAGGAGAAATAATTGAACTTGATACTATACAAAAATTATTAGAGGATTACTCATATGCTCCTGGTGGAGAAATAACTGTTCAAAAAATAAAAAGTGTTGTAGCTCAAAATTATGGAGTAAATGTAAAATCAATTGATGCAAAAAATAAAGTCTCTAGTGTTGTTATTGCAAGACACGTTTCAATGTATTTAACAAATGAACTAATGAAAAAAAATTATTCAGAAGTTGGTATATTGTTTGGTGGAAAAGATCATACAACTGTTATAAATGCATGTAATAAAATTAAAAAGGCTATTGCTGAAGATAAGATTTTTAAAAATACCTTAAAGAAAATTAAAAAGGACATAACTTCTTAATTATAAAAAAATAATATAAGGTGGTAAAATATTTCATATAGTTCTTATTTTATTGGTATTTTAAAAGTTATCCACATTTTAAGAGCATAATAATAATATAAATAATAGATAATAAATATGGAGGTATTTTAAATGTTCTTTAGTATAAATAGACTATCTTTTATAGAAGAGATAAATAAGTGTAATAGAATTATTGATTCAAAAGCACCTACACCAAGTATTAGCGGGATTTTATTAGAAATTGAAGCTGATAAAGTATCTTTAATTTCTTCAAACACATCAATGTCAATAAAAACAATTATTGACATGGGAACTAATGGTTTATTAATAAAAGAAACCGGTTCAATCTTAATAAGAAGTAAATATTTCCTTGAAATTCTTAGACGTATGGATGATAACATTGTTAATATTTCTAGTATAGAGGAAAATTTAGTTTCCTTATCAGGAGAAAAATCTGAATTCTCATTAAACATTTTAAATTATAATGATTATCCTACTATTGGTTTTAGAGAAAAAGGAAACATTGTTACAGTAAAGAATATAGATCTTAAAAAAAGTTTGAATCAAACAATAATTTCTGTAAATGAATGAAATCAAAAGATAGTATTAGCTGGTTTAAATTTTTCTATAGACAATTCAATGTTTTATATTACTGGAACTGATGGATTTAGAGTATCAAGAAAAAGAATACAGTTGTTTGATGAAATCCCGACTAAGTTTGAAACTAATATACCTCATAAAAGTGTTTTGGAATTAATAAAGATATTACCAGAAAAGGGAGAATGTAAAATTGTTTCTGTTGATAGTCATGTAACTTTTATAATCAACAATACATTATTTCAAACAACAATTTTAGAGGGGCAATTTCCTGATGTTAATGCAGTATTTCCAACAGATTTTAATACAACATTATATATGGACAATAAAAAGTTTTTTAAACTAATATCAAGAGCGGACATTCCAAGTGAAGAAAATACGTCAACAGTTGTAAATCTTATTTTAAATAATGATAGTATTTTTATTAAATCTAATATTCATCAAATTGGTAGTTTTGAAGAAATTTTTAAGGAATTTGAATTAAAGGGATTGGATGAGCAAAATATTTGTTTTAACTCAAAATATTTAATTGATTCATTAAAAACTTTTGAAACTAAAAATGTAGAAATTAATTTAATTGATTCTAAAAAACCAATTGTTATTTCTTCTTCTGAAGATATGGATTTGAGTCAAATAATTTTACCTATGTTTTCAAATTAATAACTTATATGTACATACCTTTCACTTACTTAAATGATATAATTAAAGTAAGTGAGAGGTATTTTTATTATGGAAAATAATAAGTATGGAGCTAATCAAATTCAAGTACTTGAAGGATTAGAAGCTGTTAGAAAAAGACCTGGAATGTATATTGGAAATACAAATAAAACTGGTCTTCATCATATGATTTGAGAAATATTGGATAACTCTGTGGATGAGACATTAGCAGGTTTTTGTAATGAAATATCTATTTTTATAACTGATCAAAATGAAATAATAATTAAAGATAATGGGAGAGGAATACCAGTTGATATTCACCCAAAAACAAAAAAAACAACTTTGGAAACAATTTTTACTATTTTACATGCTGGGGGTAAATTTGATGAAGCCACTTATAAAGTCTCAGGTGGTTTACATGGTGTTGGTGCTTCAGTTGTAAATGCATTATCATTATATGTTGAAGCAATGATTTCAAGGGATGGAAAAATTTATCATCAAAGATTTTCTGAAGGTGGTAGAAATGCTACTGCTCTTAAGGAAATTGGAAATTCTGATTCAAATGGAACAATTATAAAATTTAAACCTGATCCAGGAATTTTTAAAGAGGTTATAGATTTTGATTTTAAAGTAATTCAAAATAAAATTAGACAACTAGCTTTTTTAAATAAAAAATTAAAACTAAATTTATATGATCAAAGAAATGATAAATATCTTAGTTATATTTTTGAAGATGGAATAAAGGATTATATAAAAGAAATAAATAGTGGAAAAGGAAAAGTACACGATGAAATTTTTTATATGTCAAATAGTTTTAATGATATTGAAGTTGAAATTTCAATTCAATATAATGAAACATATGATGAAAATTTATTTTCATTTTGTAATAATATTTTTACATCTGAAGGTGGTTCACATGAAGAAGGATTTAGAAGTGCATTATTAAGGGCAGTTAATTCTTATACTAATGATTTAAAAAGTTTTAAGGGTAATAAATTTACTTGAGATGATTTAAAAGAAGGAATTGTAGCTGTTGTTTCAATTAGACATAGAGATCCTTTATATGAGGGACAAACAAAAGCAAAATTATCTAATACAGATGCTAAGGAAGCAGTTTTAGAAATAACAAATGAAGCATTTAAAGAGTTCTTATTGAAAAACCCAAATGATGCCAAAAAAATTATTGAGAAAATTTTAGTTTCTCAAAGAGCAAGAAAAGCTGCTCAAAGAGCGAGAGAAGATACAAGAAGAAAATCAGCAATTGATAATTTTTCATTACCTGGAAAATTAGCAGATTGTGAATCAAAAGATATTCAAGAATGTGAATTATATCTTGTTGAGGGTGATTCTGCTGGAGGTAGTGCAAAAACTGGTAGAAATAGAAAAACACAAGCAATTCTTTCTTTAAGAGGAAAAGTTTTAAATGTTGAAAAAGTAAAACAATCTAAAGTTTTTGATAATAATGAAATTCAATCCATTATTGCGGCGGTTGGAATTGGTGTTAAAAATGATATTGATCTTAAAAAATTAAGATATGGAAAAATAATTATTATGACCGATGCTGATGTTGACGGTGCCCATATAAGAGTGTTACTATTAACTTTCTTTTATAGATATATGAAAGAATTAATTTTAAATGGAAATGTTTATATTGCTCAGCCACCATTATATAAAATTGATAATGGGAAAAATATTTTTGATTATGCATATAATGAATTGGAACTTGATCAATTAAAAGAAGAAAAGTATAAAGAATTAAAATATACAATTCAAAGATATAAAGGACTTGGTGAAATGGATCCTATTCAGTTATGAGAAACAACAATGGACCCAGAAAGAAGAACTATGATACAAATTAAAGTTGAAGATGCATTTCTTGCAAATGAAGTTTTTTCTAGTTTAATGGGAGAAAATGCAGATTTAAGAAAACAGTTTATTACTGAAAATGCACAGTTTGTAGAAAATATAGATATTTAAAAAATAGGTAGGTATAACTAAATGAGTGAAATAAAACACGGTCGTATTTTGGAAATGGACATTAAAAGTGAAGTTGAAAAAGATTTTTTAGAATACTCAATGAGTGTTATTGTTAGTAGAGCTCTTCCTGATTTAAAAGATGGATTAAAACCTGTACATAGACGAATTATTTATGCTATGAATGATTTAAAAATTACATCAGATACTCCTCATAAAAAGTCTGCTCGTATTGTTGGGGAAGTAATTGGTAAATATCATCCACACGGAGATTCATCAGTTTATGAGGCCATGGTTAGAATGTCACAAGATTTTTCTTACAGATATCCATTGGTTGAAGGACATGGAAATTTTGGTTCAATTGATGGGGATGGTGCAGCTGCAATGCGTTATACTGAAGCAAGACTTTCAAAAATTACATCTTTATTGTTAAAAGATATTGATATGGAAACAGTACCATTTATTGATAACTATGATGCTTCTGAAAGAGAACCAAAGTATTTAACTGGTTATTTTCCAAATCTTTTAGTTAACGGAGCAACTGGTATTGCTGTTGGTATGGCCACTAATATTCCACCTCATAATCTAAGAGAAGTTATAGGGGCAACTATTGCATATATAAAAAATGATCAAATGACAATTGATGATATTTTAAAGTTTATTAAGGGACCTGATTTTCCAACAGGAGCATTAATGACAAATGGGAAAAGTATGATTGAAGGTTATAGAACTGGTAAAGGTAATTTAATAATAAGATCAAAAATTGATATTGAAGAAACTAGCAAAAATCAAAGAATTGTTGTTAGTGAAATTCCTTATCAAACTAATAAGTTAAAGGTTGTTGAAAAAATTGTAGAACTTTATAAAAACAAAATTATAATGGGTATATCAGATATTAGAGATGAATCTAATTATGAAGGAATTCGAATTGTTATAGAATTATCTAAAAATTCTAATCCTCAACTTATAATTAAAAAACTTTATAAATATACAAATCTGCAATCAAGTTTTGCAATAAATATGCTTTCTCTAAATAATGGAATTCCTGTTGTTTTAAATATCAAAGATATAATTAAATTTTATGTAAAATATCAAATTGAAATAATTGTTAAAAGAAGTATTTTTGAAAAAAATAAGTTAAATTCTAAACTACATATTTTAAATGCAATTAGAATTACATTAGATCATATTGATGAAATTATTAAAATTATAAAAGAATCAAAAACTACTGAGATTGCACATCAAAAATTATTTAAAGCTTTTGGTTTTGATGAAAAACAATCTAAAGCAATTTTAGATATGAGATTACAAAGACTAGTGGGATTGGAAAGAGAAAAAGTAGAATTAGATATTAAAAATATAGAAATAAGAATATCTGAACTTGAAGGAATTTTAGCTTCAAAAGAAAAACAAAATGATTTACTAATTAGTCAACTTGAAGAAATAGTAAATAAATTTGGTGATGAAAGAAGAACAAAAATTATTGAAGAGGATGAAACTCAAATTGATGATGAAGAGTTAATTCAAGATAGTCAGATGCTAATAACTTTATCAGAAGATGGATATATTAGAAGACTTTCGAATGAAGAATTTAAGACTCAAAAACGTGGTGGTAAAGGTGTTATTATAAATAATAATCATGAAGATAATATTTCAATTGCAAAATTTGGTAAAACAAAAGATGATGTATTGTTTTTTACAGATGAAGGAAAAGTTTATAGAATTAAAGCTTATAATATAACACAATTCTCTAGAAATGCTAGAGGTGTACCAGTAATTAACTTTATTGGAATAAACTCATCTGAAAAGGTAACATCAATTCTACCTTTAAAAAATAAAAAAAATATTTTTAAATATTTACTTTTTGTAACTCGAAAAGGAGTTGTTAAAAAAGTTGAAATAGAAGAATTTAACAGAATTAATAACTTTGGAAAAATTGCAATTAATTTAGATGAAGAAGATAAACTAGTTTCAGTAATACCGACAATTGGAGGTACTGAAATTTTAATAGCTTCATTGAATGGAAAAATAATTAAAGTAAATGAAAATAATTTCAGACCAATGTCTAGATCTTCTAGAGGAGTGAAGGGTATGGGATTAGACAAAAATGATTATGTTGTTTCATCATGCTCAAGTTATAAAAATGAAAGTGTGGCAACAATATCAGAAAAAGGTATTGTTAAAAAGACACTTATAAGTGAATATAATATTTTTGGTAGAGGTGCAAAAGGTGTTTTAGGAATGAAACTTAGTGATAAGACGGGAAAATTTAAATCTCTTTTAGCAATTAGAGAAACAGATGAAATTTTAATGATTTCTTCAAAAGGTAAAATAATAAAAATTGGTGCTCAGGATATCAACTTGCAATCAAGAAACTCTGCTGGTGTAATTGGATTTAACTTAGAAGAGGATGAAACTATTACATCAACTACATTAGAATGAAATAAAGGTGAATAAAAATGCTAGATATAAATAAAATTGAAGGGGACTTTGATAACGTCAATTCAAGTTTAAAAAAGAGAAATAAGGATTTTAATTCAGATTTAAAAGAAATTGTTAAACTAAATTCAGAAAGAAAAGAAATGACTTTTAAAGTAGAAGAATTAAAGGCTAAAAAAAATAAAATCTCAAAGGATATTGGAATTTTAAGTAAAAATAATAATAAAAATGAGATTGAAAAATTAAAAAATGAAGTTTCAAAAATAAATCAAAAGGTTGAAAAGCTAGATAATGATTTAAAAACAATTAGCCAAGAAATTAATCATAAATTGAGTTATATACCAAATATACCAAATGAAAACATTCCTTTAGGTAAAAGTGAAGAAGATAATGTTGAAATTAAAAAATGAAAAGTAAAAAAAATAAAGACTAATGGCGAAGCACATTGAGATATTGCATCAAAGCTAGGGTTAGTAGATTTTGAACTAGGTTCAAAATTGTCTGGATCAAGATTTGTTGTTTATACTAATTTGGGCGCAAAGATAATTAGATCTCTTGCAGATATACTAATTAATAGACATACAAGCAATGGTTACAAGGAAATGTTTCTTCCTTTAATAGTAAATAAGGAAAATATGTTTGGAACTGGACAACTTCCAAAATTTGAAGAAGATGCATATAAAATTGGTGATCAATATTTAATACCAACTTCTGAGGTTCCTTTGACAAATATTGTTAGAGATAAAATATTTGAAAAATCTCAATTACCTATATATTTAACTGCTTTTACTCAATGTTTTAGGAAAGAAGCTGGTAGTGCTGGTAGAGATACAAAGGGTTTAATAAGACTTCATCAATTCAATAAAGTTGAAATGGTTAAAATTACCGATAGTGAGTCATCTTATTTTGAATTAGAAAAAATGCTTGTAGATGCAGAAGAATGTTTAAAGATGTTTAATTTACCATATAGAGTTGTTGAGTTATGTGGAGGAGATATAGGGTTTTCATCAGCAAAAACTTACGATTTAGAAGTTTGATTCCCACATCAAAATAAATATAGAGAAATATCTTCATGCTCAAATTGTTTAGATTTTCAAGCAAAAAGAATAATGGCAAGATATAAGAATGAAAATGGTAAGAATGAAAACGTGCACACATTAAATGGTTCAGGATTAGCAATTGACAGATTATTTGCAGCTATTTTAGAAAATTATTATGATGGCAATAAACTATTGATTCCTGAAATATTAAAACCTTATTTAGGTAATATTAGTTTTTTGGAATAATGTTTCACGTGAAACATTATTTTTTTTATTTTTTCTAAATTGTTTCACGTGAAACAATTTAGAAAAAATAAAAAGATTACAAATTTTTCTAAAAAATGTTATTATATAAATGTCATTGTAAGGGTGACGTTCGAAGTTGGTCAGGACCGGAAGGTAGCAGCCATAAGAATCTAGTGCCTTGTACAGTGACTTTTTTTATTTTTAGGAGAACTTTTTATGGAATTATTTTTTAATATACTAGTTAAAGAATTAAAGAAATGTAAGAGGAATAAGGATGTTCCAGTATCAGCCTTATTAATTGATACTAATAATAAAATTGTTGCAAAATCCTTTAATAGTAGACAAAAAAAGTATAATTTTTCAAATCATGCCGAAATTAGAGTTTTAAATAAAATGTATAAAAGAATAAGAACTAAAAATTTGGGAGAATATAAGTTAGTAACTACATTAAAGCCTTGTTTGATGTGTATTACAGTTATTGAAGAAGCCAATATAAAGAATGTTTTATATTATTTAGATAATATAAAGTGTAATTATAATAGACTATTAACTGATATAAAATTTGAAAAAATGGGCAATCATAATGAATATAAAATTTTTGAAAGTGAATTAAAAGAATTTTTTTCAAATTTGAGGAAATAACTAGGTAAAATATTTATGCAAGGGGAGTAAAAATAATGGAGAATAAGAAGTCACTTTATAGAGAATATAGACCAAAGAATTTTGATCAAGTTGCAGGACATTCTGGAATTAAAGAAATATTAATATCTCAAATTAATTCAAATTCATTTGGTCATGCTTTATTATTTTCTGGTCAAAGAGGAACAGGAAAGACATCAATTGCTAAAATATTTGCAAAGATAGTTGATTGTCAAAATTTAAATGGATACAACCCGTGTGATAATTGCACAAGCTGTAAAGAATTTAATAATAATTCACACTCTGATATATTTGAAATAGATGCAGCCTCAAACAATGGAGTTGAAGAAATTAGACATATAAAATCTAATATATCTTTATTACCAAGCTTTTCTAAATATAAAGTTTATATAATTGATGAAGTACATATGCTCTCAAACTCTGCTTTTAATGCTTTACTTAAAACTTTAGAAGAACCTCCTAAACATGTAATTTTTATTTTAGCAACCACAGAGTTTTCAAAAATTCCAGCAACAATAATTTCAAGATGTCAGCTATTTAATTTTAAAAAAATTGCTCAAGTAAATTTAGAAAAAAAAGTTGAGGAAATATGTAATTTAGAAGGAAAAGAAATAACTAAGGAAGCTTTAAGCGAGATTTATTACATGTCAGATGGATCTTTAAGAGATGCTCTTAATTACTTAGAACAAGCTTTAACAATTTCTATTCAAGAGGTTAACGTTGAAATTCTTAAAAAAATATTTTATATTGCAACAAAAATAGAAAAAATTAATATTATTAAAGATGTAATTCAAGGTAATACAAAAGAAATAATATCCTATTTTGAAGTTTCAAATAATCAAGGAATTGATTTCCAAACAATGACTTTAAGCCTATTAGATATTATTAAAGAGATAATTGAAGTTAAACTCACAAAGGATTATACATTTTTGAAAAATTTAACAATTGATGAATTTAATAGTTTTAATGAAACTAATATAAAAATTTTTTTTGATTTAGCAGATAATATATCTGACTCTTATACAAAGTCTAAAAACTCAAATATAAGTTTTCAATATATATTAATAAATATATTAAAAACTGTTTCTTTAAATAAACTTATTAGTGTTAAAAATATAGACGAAGATACTTCTAATATTTACAGCTCTAAATTAAATTGAGATGAGCCAAATGCAAAAGAATTAAATAATTCCAAAGATATTTTTTTTCATAAGACTATTGAAAAACCAATAGAAAATGTGGAAGAAATTAAATCTCAAAATATTCAAAAGGAATATATAGAAGATAATAGTTTTGAAATTAAAAATAATATAGTAGATTTTTTTAAAGAAAAAGGAGACTCTAAATTTCTAAAGCTACAGATGAAATTATTAATTTCGGAATCAAATATTTATAAAAACTTTATAGATTTTACAAATGATCAGATTATTAATGTTTTAATAGGGGCCAATAAAGAAGCAAGAAAATATTTTGAAGAAAAATTTGAGCGTATTTTTGATGAAGATGTAATTAATAATAGTTCAAAATTTATAGAAAATTTTATTATGTTTTATGGTTCAAAAATAACAGCTTCTAGTCAAGATTCTATTATTTTAGTATCTGAAGAAAGAACTATATCAAAATGAATTAATAATAGACTTCAAAATTCAGAGATAAGAAAGTTAATATATAAATACTTTGGTAGGGAAGTAAAAATAATTTCCTTAGATAAAAAAAGATGATCTGAAATTAGAATTGAATTTATGGATAGAAAAGATAATAATAAATTAACTAACTTTGAAAGTATGAATGCTGAGTCTTTCTATGAAATGTTAAAAACAAAAGATGATAAAGAAGAAAACGAATATTTAAAAAAAGCTAAAGAGATTTTAGGAGATCAAAATATTAAGGTTGTGAATTAATGGATAAAATAATTGAAGAATTAAAAAATATTGATGGAATTGGTAAAAAGGCAGCTGAAAAAATTATTTTTGATTTAATAATTAACAAAAGTAAAATTAGTTCATTGGAATCTATAATATCTCAAATAAAGAATTCATATAGTGAATGTGATATATGTTTTTACTTTAAAGAAAATGGAGAATGTACTTTTTGTAATAATAAAAATAGAAATCAAAATATTATCTGTGTCGTTTCTACAAAACTTGATGCTATAAAAATTGCCAAAAGTAATTACAATGGGATAATTCATGTATTAAATGGTGAAATAAATTTAAATAAAAATATAGGTCCCGAAAAAATAAAAATAAGTGAATTATTTGTTAGAATTAATAAAGGTATAGAATTATTGCTAGCTTTAAATTTAACATTTGAAGGAGAAGTTACTTCAAACTATATAGCTAATAAGGCAAAGGGAATAAGCGAGAAAATTTCTAGAATTGCAAGAGGAATTCCATTGGGTGGAGTTTTAGATTATATTGACCAAGAAACATTAAATGATGCAATTTTAAATAGAAAGAAACTAGATGATTAGTTTAGAGGAATTGTAATATGTTATTTATTTCATTAGAGGGTATTGATGGTTCAGGGAAAACAACAATTTCAAAAATGATTAAAGATAATTTAATTCAAAAGGGATACAAAGTTCTATTAACAAGAGAACCTGGTGGAGAACCACTTGCAGAGGAATTAAGAAGAATTATTCTAGATGAAAAAAATTCAATTAATCCATGAGCTGAAACTCTTTTATATGTAGCAGCAAGAAAACAACATTTAGACTCAATTATATTACCTGCTTTAAAAGAAGGAACAATTGTTGTTTGCGATAGATTTATGGACTCAACATCTGCTTATCAAGGATATGCAAGAAATATTGGTATGGCGGATGTGAACGAATTACAAAGCATTGTTTTAGGATCAACAAAGCCGGACTTAACAATATTTTTTGATATAACTCCAAAGGAATCTCAAATAAGATTAATGAATAGAAAAAGAAGTGCTGATAGAATGGAACAAGAAAATCAAAAGTTCCATGAAGCAGTTTATGAGGGATATCAAATTTTGATTTCTGAGAATTCAGATAGAATTAAAGTTGTTGATTCTAGAAAACAAATTAACGAGGTTTTGCAACAAGTGGATTTTTTAATTGATAACGCTCTTAATGAAAGAACAAAAAAATAATGAAAAAAATAGAGGTATTTAAAATTATTAATGAACTGATAAATGAAAGAAGACTTTATCACTCATTAATAATTTCAAATGAAAATCAAACTGATCTTGGTAATATCTCAAATGAAGTTTTAAGACAGATATATTGTTTAAATAACTCGCTTGAAAATGATAATTGTGATTGATGCTTAAAAACAGTTAATAAAAATAATCTAAATATTTCCTATATTGGAGATTCAATATCAAAAATATCAAAAGAAGATATTAAACAATTAATTATAAAATTTTCATCTTCAGGAATTGAGAATAATAAAAATAAGGTTTATGTTTTATCAAATGGTGAAAATTTAAGTGAAAATGCATCGAACGCTTTACTAAAATTTCTGGAAGAGCCACCTAGAAATACGTATGCAATTATATTAACAAAGGATAGAAATAAAATTTTGAGTACTATTAAATCTAGATGCAAACTTTTCTCGATAGAAAATGAAAAGAAAAAAGAAAAAATTGATTCAGAAATTATTAATTTATTTTTAAATAAGAATAAGAGAAATTTATTAAAATATTTAATAAATTTCAAAAAAATGGAAAGATCAGAAATTATAAAAAACTTGGATATAGCTTTTGAAAACTCAATAAATTTAAATATAAAATTTTTACAAGAACTTTTATTAGATACGATAAATGAAATAAAGGAAACAAATTATACTAATTTGATTTTAGAGAATCTATTTATAAAAATTTATGAGGTGATTTAATGGAAGTAAAAAATGACATTTTAAATTATAAGAAACTTAAAATAATTCAAGATAATAAAATGTTTAATTTTTGTATTGACTCAATTTTACTGGCTAGATTTTGGGAGCCTTCAAATAAATATAAAAGTATTTTGGATTTTGGAACAAATAATGCAATTATTCCATTAATAATCTCAAGGTATACTAAATCAAAAATTACAGCTATTGAAATTCAAAAAGAGTCATGCCAAATTGCGAAAAAAAATATATTATTAAATAATTTAGAAAAACAAATTAAAATAGTTAATATGGATATTAAAAAATTTGTTTTGGATAAAAATAACGAATATGATTTAATATTTTGTAACCCTCCATTTTTCAAGGTAGATAAAGAGTCAAAACTTAATAAGAAAAGTAAATTTTTAGTTCCAGCAAGACATGAGGTATTAATAACTTTAGAAGAAATAATAAAAAGTGCAAAAATAGCATTAAAAAATGGTGGTAAATTTCTTATGATTCATTTAAGTAATAGGCTGGATGAAATTATTATTTTATTGAAACAAAATAATTTCTCAGTAAAGAAAATACAAATGGTTTATTCTAAAGAAAAACAAGAATCAAAAAGAATTCTTATTGAAGCAATTAATGATGGTAATGATGGAATGAAAATTTTGGAACCTTTATATATTCACAACAATGATGGAACTTACAAAAAAGAAATATTAGAAATGTTTGGTGATTAAATTGCTAAAAAAAGAAGAGAAATATATTTTAGGATTATCAGGTGGACCTGATAGTGTTTTTCTTTTTAATTATCTTTTGAAAAATGAATTTAAAAATTTTGTAGTTTGTCATGTAAATTATAATTTTAGAAAAGATTCTAATAAGGATGTAGAACTTATTAAAAAGCTTTGCAAAGAAAATAATATTATTTTTTTTATTAAAACTATCAAGCAAAATTATAATGAATTAAAGGAAAATTTTGAATCATGAGCAAGAAATATAAGATATGATTTTTTTTGTAAAAAATTGGAGAATCACGGAGCTGATGCAATATTGATTGCTCACAATTTAAATGATCATATTGAAACATATTTGATGCAAAAACAAAGTAATAAAAAGGTCTCTTATTTTGGTATAAATAATCAATCCCTTTATAAAAATAAGAAAATATTAAGACCAATATTATCTACTAAAAAATCTGAAATTTTAAAATATTTGGATGATATGAAAATTTCTTATATTATTGACTATACAAATTTTAATTTAATATATGAAAGAAATAGAATAAGATCAAATCTTAGAGAAAGTAATTTTAATGAATTAATTAAAGAAATTAATAATAAAAATAATCAATTATTAGAGCATCAGTTAAAAATAAAAAGTTTATATATTTCCAATGAGTTAGAATTAAATAATTTTTGTAATGATAATGATTGAAATGAATATCTTTTATTTAGATTTTTAGAGAAAAATGACTTTGGACAGTTTTTATATAAAACAAAAAAAGCAATTGTTAAAGAATTTCTAAAACAACTATTATCCAAAAAAAAATTAATTGAAATAAAAAAAGGTAATCTAGTTTTAATGAAGGATTACGAAACTATTAGAGTATTAAAATCTAGTGATTTAAATATTTTTGAAATTGAAGATAGTCAAAATAACTATTTTAAAGAGCAATTAATTAAAAATAATATAGTGAATAGTCAAAATATTATTGTTACAAATAACTGAAAAAAATATCAATCTAAGATTTTTTTAAATACTAAGTTGTTATCAAAAATATATAAAGATAAAAAGGTAAATTATCTTAAAAGATATCAAAATATTTTAATATTTGATAAAACAAACAAAATACTTTTAAATAAAATAAACATATAATGATAAAATTATAAAGAAATTAGAAAACGGTGAAAAAAAATGAAAAAGAAAAAATCTATATGATTATGGGTTTTATTTATAGTTATGTTAATAGTAATAGGAATTGTTATTTGACAGTTTATTGCAGGGACATCAGATAAACTAACTGAATCAGAATTCCTTGAACTATTAATGAATAATAAAATAAGTAAAAATTCAACAGAACAGGTATACAGTGGTTTACACATTATATCTGGATCATATACTAATAGTTCTGGAGTAGTAAGGAAGTTTGTTTTAACTTTAACTAATTCATCTTACACTTCACTCCGTGATGATAATAATGCTTTTAAGGATTTTACTCAAAACATAATAACATTATCACAAGGAAATTCACCGTTTATGACTTTAATAATTAATTTATTACCAATGGTAATTTTAATTGGTTTTTATATTTGAATATTTTCATCTATGTCAAAAGGTGGAATGGGTGGGGGAATGTTTGGCCCAGGAAAAAACACAAGACCAAGAGAAATTAAATCAGATGTTAAATTTTCAGACGTTGCAGGTATTAATGAAGAAAAAATTGAACTTGTTGAACTTGTTGATTATTTAAAAAATCCTAATAAATATGCATTAATGGGAGCTAGAGTACCAAAAGGTGTTCTTATGGAGGGACCTCCTGGAACAGGTAAGACTTTATTAGCAAAAGCAGTTGCTGGAGAAGCTGGTGTTGCATTTTTCTCAATGGCTGGTTCTGAGTTTGAAGAAATGTTTGTTGGTTTAGGAGCAAGTAGAGTAAGAGATCTTTTTAGTGACGCTAAAAAAGCAGCACCATGTATTATTTTTATTGATGAGATTGATGCTGTTGGTAGAAAACGTAGTGGTGGAATGGGAGCTTCAACAAATGAACAAACATTAAATCAATTACTTGTTGAAATGGATGGTTTTGCATCAAATACTGGAGTTATTGTTATGGCCGCAACTAACAGAGTTGATGTTTTAGATAGTGCTTTATTAAGACCAGGAAGATTTGATAGAACTATTCAAATATCATTACCAGATATTCGTGAAAGAGAAGCAATATTAAAACTTCATTCAAGAAATAAATCTGTATCACCTGAAATTGATTGAAAGCGTATTGCTGAGAGAACGCCGGGTTTTTCAGGAGCACAACTAGAAAATGTTCTTAATGAAGCAGCAATTCTTGTTGTTAGAGATAAAAGAAAAATGATTAATATTTTAGATATAGATGAAGCTATTGACAGAGTAGTTGGTGGACCAGCTAAAAAATCAAGAGCTATGACAATGCAAGATAAGCAAATTGTTTCATATCATGAAGCAGGACATGCATTAATGGGATTAAGATTAGAATCTGCATCAAAGGTTCAAAAAGTTACTATAATTCCTAGAGGTAATGCTGGGGGTTATACAATTATGACTCCAAAGGATGAATCAAATTTTTCATCAAAAGAAGATTTATTTGCATCAATCGCTGGTTATCTTGGGGGTAGAGCTGCTGAAGAAATTATGTTTGGTAAAAATAAAATTACAACAGGAGCGCATGATGATTTAGATAAAGCTACAAATATTGCAAGAAGAATGGTTACACAATTTGGTATGTCAACTTTAGGGCTTACAAAATATTTAACAATGCAAGAGGAATCGTATGGACAAACAAAGGGAGTTTATTCAGATGAGGTGGCATTTAAAATTGATACAGAGATAAATACTATTTTAGAGAAATGTTACAAAACTGCATTAGAAGTTATAAATAAACATAAAGATGTTTTAGAATTAATTGCAGAGTCTTTAAGAGTATTAGAAACAATTACTGCTGAGCAAATTGATTACATTGATAAACATAATAAATTACCAAAAGAAGTTGTAGAAGAAAAAAACAGAAAAGATGCTGAAGATAAGAAAAAAGAAGCTGGAGCAATATTAGAGTTTGAACCAGATGAAGATGATAAGTAAAACACTTTATCTTAAAGTGTTTTTTTATTTTTTAAACAAGTATAATAATAAAAGTGAATTTCAAGGAGAACAAAATTATGGATATGGAAATTAGAGCTATAAGTAAAAAAAATAATGTGAAAATATCAATAGTTGATATTACAGAAAGTTTTAATGAAATTGCAGTATTGCAAAATACAAATCCTCTTGCTACAGTAGCATTAGGTAGAACAATTATAGATATTGCTCTTTTGAGTTTATCTATAAAAGATGGAAATAAGATGACTACTAATTTAAATGGAATGGGTCTTGGTGGGTCAATAATTGCTGAGTTTCAGAATAAAAAAGTAAGAGGATATATTCAAAATCCAAACTTCGAAATTGATAAAATTAGTCTTGAAGAAGGAAGTGCGTTATCACAAGTAGTTGGTAAACAAGGATTTTTACAAATATCTAGAGATAACGGTCAAACTACTCCTTATACTTCTAGAGTGGAAATAATTTCAGGTGAGATTAATTTTGATTTTATGTATTATTTACAACAAAGTGATCAAATTAATTCTTTAATTACTTCAACAATTGAATTGAATGAAGATTCCAGCATTAAAAAGGCTTGTGGAATAATTATTCAACTACTTCCTGGATTTAAAGATGAAGATATTGATTTTATAGAAGAGAAGTTAGGAACATTAGATCATTTAGTTAAAACTCTAGTAAATACAACTAACTATGAGTCATTAATAAAAGATATTTGTAGTGATGCAAAAATATTAGGTATTAGTGAGTTAAAATTTGAATGTACTTGTAATATTGATAAGGTGATATCTTCAGTTAAATTATTGGGAGAAAAAGAGATTAAAAAAATTATTGAACAAGGAGAGTTAGTAGAAGTTATTTGTGATTTTTGTAAAAAACAATATAATGTAAAACCAAATGAGATTAAATAAGTTTTATGTTATACTATTATAGGTGTATTTAAGTTCTATATTAAGGAGTTTAATATGGAAAACAAAGATTTAAAACAACAAAAAAGGGTTGAAGCAGATTTAAAACAATCTGAAAGGATTGACAATAAAAAGCTAACTAAAAAAACTTCGGTTGGCATGGATCAAGGTCTTAAAAGAGAATTTGAACATGTTCAGTTACCATTAGTAACTGAAGAAGGTGTTAAAGGATTGAAATTAAAAAATAAGATTCAGAAACAAAATACTTCAAAATATTCAAAAAAAATATTAGAAGGTAAAATAGTATCTACAACAGGGAATAACCCTGATTTAGATAAAAATGTTATTGAGCTATACAACGTAAAAAGATGATATGTGACTGGAGATATGTTAACTCCTGTGTTACGCGGTGTGGACTTGAAACTTGAAAAGGGTAAATTTATTGTAATACTTGGGCCATCTGGTTCAGGAAAAACAACTTTATTAAATACAATCTCGGGATTGGATAAGGCATCAGAGGGTGATGTCTTCGTTCTAGGTAATAATTTGTCTTTATTGAAAGACTCTCATTTAACAAAATTTCGTAGAGAAAATGTTGGTTTTATATTCCAACAATACAATTTGCTTTCAAACTTAACTGCAAAAGAAAATGCAGAAGTTGGAGAAAACTTAAGTAAATCAAAAGAAAATAAAATGTCAATTGAGGAAATCTTTAAAACTATTGGTATGGAAGAACAAATGAATAAATACCCACATCAAATGTCTGGTGGACAGCAACAAAGGGTTTCTATTGCTAGAGCATTAGCAAAAAACCCTGAAATTCTATTTGGTGATGAACCAACTGGAGCATTAGATGAAGAGATGGGTAGAAAAGTATTAGATATTCTTGTTGATGTAAAAGAAAAATATAATACAACTGTAATCATTGTTACACATAATCCAAATATTAGTGAAATTGGAGATACTGTAATACACGTAAGAAATGGTTTGATTGATGAAATTAAGCACAATAAATCTCCAAAAAGACCAGCTCAAATTGATTGGTCATAGTTCAAAAACTCTAAACTACAAATGAATAATTTGTAGTTTTTTTAATCTAAAAATGGGTTTAAAAAAGTATATAATTATAGTTGTTAAAGGTGGAGAAATTATGCCAATTTTTAGTTTTAAAGGTGTGAATGAAACTCACCTTCAAGAATATTTTAAAAAAATTGATGAATTAGCTTTAATTATAAATACTGATTCTAAAAAAATAGTTTTTTGAAATGACACTAGTACTTTAATTGGAGATGGTTATGAAAAGAATGTAATTCAAATAAATATTGATTGAATTGCAAGACCTTTAAAACAAGCTGAGGTTGTTAATCATATTCAAAAATTCTTTTCAAAAATATCAAAAAATATATACGTTATATTTAAAGAAATAAATAATTTATTATATATAAATGGAGAAAATAAAAATTAATGAAAATTAGGAATATAGATATAAAAGGTAAAGTATTTTTGGGTCCAATGGCAGGAACTACAAATGCAGCATTTAGAATTATTTGTAAAGAAAAAGGAGCCTCTTTAGTATATGCTGAGATGGTTAGTACAGAAGGTTTAGTTCATAATAATCAAAAAACTAAAACTATGATTGAGGTTTCTGAATTGGAACATCCGATCACTTTACAAATTTTTGGTTTTGATATTGAGTCATTTGTTGAAGGTGCAAAAATTGTTGAAGAGTTTTCTGAGTGTGATGTTATAGATATAAATATGGGTTGCCCTGCACCAAAAGTTGCATTGAGAAGTCAAGCAGGAGCAAATTTATTAAAATATCCAGAAAGAGTTGGAGAAGTAATTAAGGCAGTCGTTGAAAATACTTCTAAACCAGTTACTGTAAAAATGAGAATTGGTTGAGATGATGAAAACAGAAATGTGGTTGAACTTGCAAAAATAGCTGAGAAAAATGGAGCTAGTGCTATAGCTGTGCATGGAAGAACAAGAAATCAATTTTATAATGGTAAAGCAGATTGAAGCTGAATTAGAAAAGTAAAAGAGGCAGTTAAAATTCCTGTAATTGGGAACGGTGATGTTTTTGATGGTCCTTCGGCAAAGGCAATGATTAAAGAAACAGGTTGTGATGGAATTATGATTGCAAGAGCAGCACAAGGCAATCCGTGAATTTTTAGAGAGATACAACACTATCTTGATACAGGTAAATTTTTAGAAGGACCAAGTTATCAAGAATGAAAAGCAACAGTGACAAGGCATGCAAATATTTTAATTGAAATGCGTGGAGAAGAATTTGCAATTAGAGAAATGAGAAAACAACTTCTTTGATATCTTGCAACATTAGGTTCAGATAATAAAATAAAAGAAATGAAAAAAATGGCAATGATTATAGAATCACTAGAGGATATACAAAAAATATTTAAATTTTATGAAGATGAAAACTTAGGAGAATATGAAAATGAGTAATAATTTTGAAAGAAATTTTTCAGAACAAGAAAATATTAGAAGAGAAAAATTAAAAAAACTTATTAATGATAATAGAGATCCATTTATTGAGAATGAATTTAATAAAAGTCATTCTATAAATGAACTAAGAGAAAAATTTTC
This sequence comes from Spiroplasma endosymbiont of Cantharis rufa, assembly GCF_964019665.1. Taxonomy (NCBI): domain Bacteria; kingdom Bacillati; phylum Mycoplasmatota; class Mollicutes; order Entomoplasmatales; family Spiroplasmataceae; genus Spiroplasma; species Spiroplasma endosymbiont of Cantharis rufa. Next base: position 20,151 of record NZ_OZ026459.1, read on the forward strand.
TTCATTTTCAAAAGATGAATTACAAGAAAAAATAAATACTAAAATATCTACAGCAGGAAGAATAAGGTTATTTAGAGAAGCTGGTAAAAAAGCAATTTTTGGAAATATTCAAGATCAAGATAATGTAATGCAAATTTATGTAAGACAAGATGAAATCGGGGAAAAAGAGTTTGAGTATTTTAGGAATTTAGATCTTGGTGATATAATTGGAATTGAAGGCATTATGATGAAAACAGATCATGGTGAATTAACTATAAGAGTTAAAAATGCTAAATTATTATCTAAAGCTTTAAAGCCTTTACCAGATAAACACTTAGGTATTGCAGATATTGAAGAAAAATATCGAAGAAGATATGTTGATTTAATTGTTAATCCTGAATCGAAACAAGTCTTTGTCGACAGAACAAAAATTATAAGAACTATTCAATCAATTTTAGATTCTAAAGGTTATATGGAAGTTGAAACTCCAATTTTACAATCTGTAAAAGGAGGAGCAAGTGCAAAACCTTTTATCACTCATTATAATGCATTAGATAATGAATTCTTTTTAAGAATTGCAACTGAGTTGCACTTAAAGAGATGCATTGTTGGTGGGTTTGATGGTGTCTATGAAATAGGAAGAATTTTTAGAAATGAAGGTATAAGCACACGACATAATCCTGAATTTACTTCTGTTGAACTTTATGTTGCTTACAAAAATATGAATTTTCTAATGACATTATGTGAGGAAATATTTAAAAAATGTTCAATTGCAGTTAGAGGAACTGCAAAAATTAATTATTCTGGACATGATTTAAACTTGGAAAAGCCTTTTAAAAGATGACATATGGTTGATGCAATTAAAGATGTATGTGGTGTAGATTTTTGAAAAAAAATGACTTTTAAAGAAGCATGCACAATTGCAAAAAAACATAATATCAAAGTAGATAAACATCATTTTTCAGTAGGTCATATTATTAATTTATTTTTTGAAGAATTTGTAGAAGAAAAAATAATTGAGCCTACGTTCATTTGAGGACATCCAAAAGAAATATCTCCTCTTTCAAAATTAAATGCAAAAGACCCTAGGTTTACTGATAGATTTGAATTATTTATTATTAATAGAGAATATGCAAATGCATTTGCTGAGTTGAATAATCCAATTGATCAATATGAGAGATTTATTGATCAAATAAAAGAAGCTGAAGCAGGAAATGATGAGGCAAATGATATGGATATTGATTTCATAGAAGCTTTAGAATATGGAATGCCTCCAACAGCTGGAATAGGAATAGGAATAGATAGGTTAGTTATGCTATTGACAAATTCTGATTCAATAAAAGATGTTTTACTTTTCCCTCAAATGAAACCAAGGGGTATCTAATGAAATATGGTATTGCTTTAGGTTATGTATCTAAATTAAATTTTAAAGATACTATAGTGGGAATAGAATTTATTAAAGAAAATATTTTCTCTTCTTTAAAAAATAAATTTAATTTATTAAATATGTCTAGTGGTCTAATCACAAATAAATCGGTATGACTAAATGATGATTTTCAACAAACAAAGAGAACAATTGATTTTGATATTGTAAGTCAAAATGAATATGGTGAAGTAATACAAGCAAATAATAAATGAAGAAGATATTTTTTAAGAAATCTAGAAAATGATGATAAAACTATAAGTGGAATAATAACTAATTTTACTACAGTTAATAGAGATGTTAATTTAGATAACACAAGTTCTTTAATATATGAAGAAATTGGTTTAGAAATTCTTGTTGATGAAGTTGATATGGAATTTTTGAATAATAAATTGATAGATATTTATAAAATTTTGTGTTTTATTGATTTAAAGATAAGTGAAAAGTTTCAAAACTTAAATAGCTTTCACTACTCAAAAACTTTAACATTTATAACTTATGAAAAACTTAGAGAATTATATCCTTTATTAACTTTTACTGAAAGATTAAATAAATTTGGTAAAGATAATGGTAGTTTTGTAATTCAAAATTATGCAGATAAAATTTTTAATCAAAAAAATATTAGTCAATTTTCCGAAGATGTTTTTAATTTAAAAACTTATTCTAAGCTTTATATTTATAATGGAGAATGTGAAAAATCTATCTCAGTTTCTTACGCAGGATTTCAAGTTGATAGAAAAACTTTAAAGGAACAAAATTTAATACTAAAAGAAAATAGTAAAATTAATAACGATTATAATCACTTAATTAAATCAAATGAACTACCATTAACTCTATCTGCTGGTGTTTTAATAAATAGAGTTGTTATGACAATTCTTGAAAAGCAACATATTGGAGAAGTTCATTCTTCAATATGAGGCAAGGAATTTATGGAATATTGTAAAATAAATAATATCAATATTTTTTAATCACAACAATGTTGTGATTTTATTTATAATTAGATTGGGGATAAAAAAATGATATCTTTAATTATTGTTGCAAACGGGTCAAGTGAAAGATTCGGACAAAATAAAATGTTAGTTAAAATTGGAAATGAGTTATTGATAAATAAAACAATAAGTAGTTTTTATAATATTAAAGAAATTAAAGAGATTATTTTAGTATCAAATAAGGAAGTCTTTAATTTAATTAAGGATAAGAAAATTATTTTAGCTGAAGGTGGAGATACAAGAGCTGAATCTGTCAAAAAAGGTTTAGAGTTAAGCAAAGAAAATTATGTATTAATTCATGATGGAGCAAGACCCTTTGTGTCTAAAAAACTTATTCAATCAATTATAGAAAATTTAAAAAATTATGATTGCGTAGTTCCAACATTAAAAGTTATAAATTGCTTAAAGTTCATTAAAAATAATAAAATAAAAACTGTTAATAGAGATTTTTATATTCAAACTCAAACACCTCAGGGCTTTAAAACTGAAATAATAAAAAGGGCTTATTCTAAAAAAAACTATAAAAATTTTGATGATTGTCAATTAATTGAAAAATATAGTAATAAAGTTAAATTTATTGATGGTGAAGAAAGTAATATAAAAATTACTTTTAGAAAAGATTTATGAGGTTCCTTATAAATTCAATCTATATTGAATAAACATTAATTTTTACTATATAATAAATAAGCGAGTTAATTTTTATTAACTCCTTGCCTTTAATTAGGCCAAAAGACCACAAGGAGATAGAATATGATTAGAAAATACGAAATAATGTATATCATTGATCAAGATGTGACAGATATTAAAGCTGTACAAAAAAAATTGCATGACATACTTACTAATAATGGTGGAAAAATTTTAGAATCAGAGGACTGAGGTTTAAAGGATTTTGCATATGTGATTAAGAAAAAGAAGAAAGGTTATTATACTATTGTAATAGCTGAAACAGATTCTGCAAATATTAATGAATTTGAACGTGTATCAAGAATTGATAAAAATGTTGTTAGATATCAAGTGATTAATACTGAAAATGAAAAAAGATACATTCAATCAACAAAATTTTCAAAAACTGATATGTCTAAATTTAAAGAAGAGAAAAAACCTTCAAGAGGATTCGATAGAAGAATGCCAAGAAGAGATGAAAATAGTAGTTCACAAGAATTTAGTGAAGCAAAAACTAATAGAGAAGTAAAAGAATTAAAACCAAAAGTTGCTATTAAAACTGAAGATAAAGAAGTAAAAGTAACAAAGGTTAAAAAAGAAGCTGCATAATATATTTGAAGGAGAATTTAAATGAATTCAATAAATTTAATTGGAAGAATAACAAAGGACCCTGAACTTAGAAGTTCATCAAATGGTAAATCTTTTGTTCCATTCACATTGGCTGTTAATGAATTTTCTGGTGGTAATCAATTTACACAATTTGTACCATGTTTTGCATGAGAAAAAACAGCAGAAAATCTTGCAAAGTTTGTAAAAAAGGGAGCTCAGATTTCTGTTGAGGGTTCTATTAATGTTAGACAAGAAAATAATAATGGCCAATTTTCACAAATAGTTACAGTGAGAGCTAATAGAATAGAATTTTTGAGTGGTACTGGAACTACAAATAATAATCAATCTGGGTCAAATAATTCATTTGAATCAAACCAATCAAAATCATCTACCCAGCAAACATCAAATAATTTTGATTTTGATCTAATAGACGATTCAAAATCATCAAATGATGATTCAATTTTATGAGAAGACTAAAAAAGGAGAATAAAAAATGAAAAAATTTGTAAGAAGAAAAAAAGTTAATTTCTTTGCAAAAAATAATATTGATTATATTGACTATAAAGATGTAGATCTTTTAAAAAAATTTATATCAGCTAATGGACAAATACTGCCCAAAAGAGTAACGGGTACATCACCCAAACATCAAAGAATGTTAGCTATTGCAATTAAAAGAGCAAGAGGAATGGGTTTATTACCTTTTGTTGTTCAATAATAATTTTTCAAACACCAACAAGGTGTTTTTTATTTGTTATAATTATTAAGGTGAAAAAAATGAAAGTAATTCTATTAAGTGATGTAAAAAACTATGGTAAAAAAGATGATGTTGTAAATGTATCTGATGGATATGCAACAAATTTTTTAATTCCAAAGGGCTTAGCAATTGTTGCATCAAAAGGTGATTTAAGTCATTTAAACGTTAGAAAAGTAAAAGAAGAAAAAATTAAAGAGGAGAAAGAAATTGAAATAAATAATTTAAAGTTAAAGATTGAAGATATTCAATTAAATTTTAAAATAAAAACAAAAAATGGGAAACCTTTTGGCTCAATTTCACTTTCTCAAATTACAGATAGAATTAAAAAAGAATTTCTTATTGATTTAGATAAAAGAAAATTTGAGAAGCATGAAAATATTAATAAGCTTGGTTTATTTTATTTAAAAATTAAGCTTGATTTTAAAATTATTGCCACTCTAAAAGTCTTTGTAGAGGGTACAGAATAGTGAAAGAAAATATGAACATTAGTATTGAAAGTGTTTTAATTGACTCAGAAAAAGCAGTTTTAGCAATAGCAATGCATTCACCAAAAGCAAGTTTTGATATTTTAACTCAATTAAATTCAGAAGATTTTAGTTTAGAAAAACATCAAATTATTTTTGAAGCAATAAATACGGTTTCAATTAATAGTCAAAATATAACTATTACAAAACTAGCTGAGTATTTAGAAGACAAAAAGTCACTTGAAAAAATTGGAGGGGTATCATATTTATCTGATGTATCAGGTTACTTTTATACAGATGAGGGTTTTGAAGATTATGTAGAAATAGTTTTTAAAAATTCAATTGGAAGACAACTGGATAGAGCTTTAATACATATTAAGCAATTAAGAGATAGTAAATCACCTATTGATGAAGTTTTTGTTATTGCTCAACAAAAAATTCTTAATATAAAAACGGATGTTAAAAAAGATGATGCAACCGAAGTTAAGGAAACTGTAGTTGATGTTATTAAAAAAATTGAAGCTTTAGAAAAAAATGGAGGCTTAGTAAATGGGGTCCCATCAGGGTTTTCTGATTTAGATCAAATTACTAATGGATGACAAAAAGGAGATTTTATAATTTTAGCTGCTCGTCCATCAATGGGTAAAACAGCATTTGCTCTTAACTTGGCAGTGAATGCAGCAGAAAGACAAAAGGGTGTAGCATTTTTTTCTTTGGAAATGCCAAAAGAGCAATTAGTTCAACGTATATTAAGTTCAATTTCAGGTATAGAATCTAGTTCATTAAGAAATGCTCAAGGGCTAACAACAGAAAAATGGTCTAGAATTACAGCTAGCGGTGAGCAAATAAAAAATATGAATATTGTTATTGATGATACTCCGGGTATTACTGTTTTACAGTTGCAATCAAAACTTAGAAAAATGAAAAGAGATTTTGGAGTAGAAATTTGTTTTATTGATTATCTACAATTAATTTCTTCAATGTCGAATAAGTTTGATAGTAGACAAAATGAAGTGGCAACTATATCTAGACATTTGAAAAAAATAGCTAGGGAATTAAATATGCCAATAATTTGTTTATCACAATTATCTCGTAGTGTTGAAAAGAGAGAAGAAAAAACACCATTAATGTCTGATTTAAGGGATAGTGGAGCTATTGAACAAGATGCAGACATAATTATGTTTTTATATAGAGATGCATATTATAAAACAAAAGAATATAGTCTTGCTTCTGAAGACCCGACTGATGAAACAGATGTAATAATATCAAAGCATCGTAATGGAGCTACAGGAGTTATTAAAGTAAATTTTCTTAGAAGTTATGGTAAATTTATCGATCAGTCTAAAAATTCCTAATGCTTTTTTCCTTCAAATAAGGTAAAATATAGTAAAGATTTTTTTAAAAGAGGTTAAATTATGAAAAAATTATTATCGGTTTTAGGTTCATTATTAGTTGTTGCCCCAAGTATATCAGCTGTTGTATCTTGTGGTATTGAAACAAATCCAATAAAAATTACAATTGATGAAAAGGAAGAATTTAAAATTGCTAATAATAAAGTTAACTTTCAAAAACTTTTTGGTAGTGCAGCAACTTTACCAGTTTTAGCTAATTTAATTTTGGAGTCTTTAACTTTTAGTGAAACTAAATATCCAAACATTAAAAAAAGAGAAGAGCAAAAAAAAGTCCTGGGTGAAATAGGATTAGGTATGGCCTTGGAAAATATTTTTGTCGATGGTGAAAAAGAATATATTGAATTTATTGATAATACAGGTGGAACTTTTCAAACAGATTATGAAGCTCCAAAAAATTCAAACTTCACTGAAATTAATTATAATTTAGGTATTACTAAATCTGAGATAAGTGAAAATGAAAAGTGAACAGCATCAAATGCTTCAGTATATGAAGCATCAAATGCTTTAACAATGAATACAGAGATAGATTATAAAGATGGTAAGGTTCAAAAAATTAAAGAAAATCAAGATGGAAATAAAACGAATCTTAAAGATTATATTGAACTTAAATGAGAAGATAGTCACCATAAAAAATATTTTGAAGAAGCTAGTTTTAGTAGTTACAAAGATAAGAAAATTTATAATATGACTGATGAAAATGCAAATGAACTTTACACAAAGATTAAAGACTCTGGAAGTGAAGAAATGAAAAAGGCTTTAGGTGTAAACAGCTTGACTCAAGCACAATTTAAAACATTACATACACAATTAAATAAAGTTGATGAAAAATTTAGAAATGGTATATTAATGCCTGGAAAATTTGATAACAACTTTGTTCAAAGTGATGCAAAATTTATTGAGTATAGTGGTGGTAGTGTAGAAGCAAGACATGACATATCAACCGGAGTTACTTTTTATACTGCAAATGATGGGAAAACAATGCAAGCGCAAGTTGTTGGTTCAAAGGAAAATGACCAAAGAACTTTTATTTATGGAAAATCAGATAATGATCAAAAATTAAGTATAGATTTTTTATTTAATGCTCCTGCAGATAAAAAAGATTCTCAAGATAGAAATTATAAATTAAAAATTACTTTAGATAATTTGATTGTGGGTTATCAATTAAATGGAATAGTATTAGAAAAAGGTTTTGATAACGAAAATAAAGAAAGAACAGATGAAGTTATATATTGATATGAACCAAGCATTTATCAGTTTACTGAAGAAGAAATTTTTAGAGCTGGAAATGATGATATATTTAAAGATTTACAAAAGGCAAAGCTAGAGATAGACCTAATAAATAATAAAAAATAAGAAGGGTGAGGGTCACTATGAATTATTATGTAAAATTTGAAAATGATTTTTTTAATATAGTTGACGGAAGAACAAATCAAATAGTGGCATCTTTTATTGGTGAATTGGAAGCAAATAAATTTATACAATCTCTTATTAAAACTACTAATAGAGCTATTTCAAACTGACAAAAACCTCAAAGAAATAATTTTTTATATGATAACAATTTTAGTAGTAAAAAAATTGGTATTCATGAAGATCCATTTCAATTAAAATTAGGTCAATCAGCTCCTTATGGTGTTTCCAATAAATATTTAAATGAAAATAGAGGATCAAACACTCAACCAGTTAACAACGTACAAAATGGGATTCCTCAACAAAATTGTGAAAAAAGTCAAATTCCAAGTATTGTGCAAAACTTTATTCAATCGCCATATCCAAATATGCAACAACCACCTTTTTATAATCCAAATATGCAACAACCACCTTATGGATATCCAAATATGCAACAACCTTCGCATCCTACATATAATGGGCCAACACAAAATTTTGGAATTATGAATGGTCAAAGTAGTGTACCTTTTATACCATTTCAAAATGGTGGTTATGTTTCTGATTCTTCAAACTTTAATAATCAAATGTATAATCAAAATAATAATGACAATAATAAATTAAGTAACGAGGATTCTAAATCTAAAATATTATCAGGTCAGATAAATAATCTCTCTGATCAATTGTTAAATTTAAGTGGTCAGGTAAATAGTATTTCTGATAAATTAAAAAATACTAAAAATAGTAATATTGAAAATAATAAAGAATCTGAAATTAATAACATAAATTTTAAAGAACCTAATGAAAAAATTAGTAACTTCTTAAATGTCAATGAACAAAGTATGAATGAGGTTATTGAAAATTCTAAACATAATTTATTTACTAATAAGAAGTTTGAGGATAGGTATAAGCAAGAGAAAATAAATGAATTTGAAGATAGATATGAACAAGCAAATATAAAGGAATTTGAAAGTGAATCTCAATTTGAAGATAAACAAGAATTAGAAGAAAATAATGAAGAAGATTTTAAATTTGGATTCAATGATAATACTATTTCAATTGATTCAAGTTTGTTTGAAGAGGATAAATTAGGAGCTATTATTCAAGAAAATAAAGTTTTTATTAATAATACTGATGATGATAGTTTAGGGGAAGTTTCTGCATATAAAGACTTAATAAGTTATAATAATTTTAAAAATAATAATAAAAGTAAAATTGAGCAACAAAATATTAATTTAGAAGATGACTTAAAAATAGTTAATCAGGATTTTATTGATAGGCAAAATAAAAAAGTTAAAATTAATGGAATTGATGATTTACCTGAAGTTAATGCAGATTTTGAAGAAACCCCAACTTTGTATTTAAGTGAAGTAGCTAGTGAATTAATTAAAGAACATCAAGAACAAAAAAATGGAATAGAAATAATTGATCAAATTCCTGAAGAAAAAAAAGTATTTGGACTTGATGATTTACCAGATACAAGTAAAAATATTACTATTGGTGATGATGAGTCTGATGAATTTGAAAAAAAGGCAATATCAGAAATATACCAAAATAATTTAATTCCTGAAAATAATATATTGAAAAAAAGGGATCCAAATGTAATAGATTTAGGCCCTGTTAATGAAGATGATGAAATATTTTCTACTCCAAGAAGAGATGCAGAATTAGAAGATTTAGATAATATTTCTCTTTCTAAAAAAGAAAAAAAAGAGTTAAGAAGAATCAAAAGAAGAGAAGAAAGTTCTAGAAAAAAATATGAAAAGTTACTTAAATAATGAATATACTAAAAGAATTAACAAAAGAGTGAGTTGATTTATTTTCAGCTAAAGATATTATTAAGGACATTGAAAGTATTTTTAATAATATTGAAAGTTTTGAAAATATATATCCTGAAAAAGATGATATTTTTAGAGTGTTTAAATTGATTAAGCCAAAAGATATTAAAGTCATTATTATAGGACAGGATCCTTATCATGGTAAAAAGCAAGCAAATGGAATAGCTTTCAGTGTATCAAATAATGTTAGAACTCCACCAAGTTTAAAAAATATTTTTAAAGAATTAAAAAGTGATCTAGGCATTGATCACTTTCAAAATAATGACTTATCAAATTGAGTTAAGCAAGGTGTTTTCTTAATCAATTCTTCTCTTACTGTTGAAAAAGGTTTACCAAATTCTCATAAAGATTTGGGATGAAATAAAGTAATTCTAAAAATTTTAAATGAGATTAATAATCTTAATGAAAATATTATTTATTGTTTATGGGGAAATTTTGCAAAAAAACTATATAATAGTCTTGTATGTAAAAATGAGAAGAAAATTATTTTTTCTGCTCATCCCTCACCATTTAGTTTTAAAAGAGGATTTGAAAATAGTAAACCATTTTCAAAAATAAACTTAATGTTGGAAAATAATAATGAAGAAAAAATTTATTGAGAAGATTAAGGAGCAATAATATGAATAACATTAGTAAATGGTTATTAGAGGGAAATAATATGGCCTATGCGATGTCTGCATTTATAGGTTTCTTTATTGCTGTTTATTTCTTTTACAATGCAATATCATATTGAGTTCTTAAGGAAAGATATCATGGAATAAGATTTACTACAAAAAACATTGCTTATATAACAATGTTTACCGCTATAAATGTAAGTGTTACTGTTGTTATTTCATTAACACTGCCAATAACTGTATTTCCACCAATTAGAATTGCCTTTGAAGGTGTTATGGTAAAAATAACTGGTTTTATTTTTGGACCAATTATTGGAGTTTTAGTAGCACTTATAACAGAAGTCTTAGTAATGATTTTTGTACCATCATTTATACATCCTGCATTTATAATTGTAATAATCTGTTATGGTTTTATTGCAGGTATTGGGTCAAGTTTTTTAAGATTGGGTAAAGGATATAATTGAGTACCAGTAGCTTTAATTAATTTATTTTTAATATTGTTTGCAATTTTTATTGTATATGTAATTAGTGCATATCCCGAGGGTGAATCAATAAAAATTTTAAGTTTTGAAGTTTCTAAGGAAGTTTATAAGTGAATTTTTTTAGGCTCAATAATTGTTTGTCTTGGTTTATTTTGAGTTATTTATTTTATTCTTCTCATTAGAGGGCAAAAGAAGACATTGCATGTATTACTCCCAATAATACTTTTTGCAACGGCTTCAGAATATTTAGTAACAGCTGTTATTTCAGCTTGAGGAGATGCTGGTTTTTTAGGAATACCATCAGAAGGTGGATATACAGCTATGTTTATTGGAAGACTTATTCAAGCACCATTAAAAATAATATTTAATTCAGCAGTTTTATATTTAACATATAAAGCTGTCGCTCCGTTAATTAAGAGAGATAGATAATGTACCTAGAGGTAAAAGTAAATGAAATTATATGATTCTTTAAAAAGAGAATTTATTGAAATTAATGTGCCCAAATTTTGTATTTATACTTGTGGACCAACAGTTTATGACTATATTCACATTGGTAATGCAAGACCATTAATTCTAACTGATATTATTGTTAGATACTTGGAATATAAGGAAATAAAATATAAGTACCTTTTAAATATTACAGATATTGACGATAAAATAATTCAAAAGGCAGCTGAGCAAAATATTTCAGAAGAAGATCACGCTCAAATATATAAGGATGCTTTTTTTAATGATCTTAAAAATCTAAATATAAAAAATCCTACTTTAGTAACACCAATTTCTTCAAAAATAAGTGAAATTTTATTTTTTATTGATGATTTAATAAAAAAAAGGTTTGCTTATGAAAAAAAAGGAAATGTTTATTTTGATATTGGTCAATGAAAAAGTGAGTATGGGGCTTTATCAAATCAAAATATTAATAATCTAAATATGGGTGAAAGAATTGAAATAGATGAGAATAAAAAAAATCCTCAAGACTTTATTCTTTGAAAAAAGACTAAAACTGGTAAAAAATGATTATCTAAATGAGGTTTTGGAAGACCTGGATGACATACTGAATGTGCACTTTTAATAGATGATTTTTTTAAAGAAACAATTGACATTCATGTTGGAGGAATAGATTTAAAATTCCCCCATCATGAAAATGAAAGAATTCAATATATGGCAAAAAACTCAAAAGAGTTATCCAATATCTGACTACACAATGGTCACTTGTCAATTGATGATATTAAGATGTCTAAATCTCTAAAAAATACAATTCTTGTAAAGGATTATTTAGAGGAAAATGGAGTTAATTCACTAAGATATATATTTTTGAACTCAAATTATACACAACCTTTAAATATAAATCAAGATTTAATTAACCAATCAATTGATTGAGTTACAAAAGTAGAAGTTCTATTAAAAACAGTTAATTGGGGTACGGCAATTGGAGAGATAGTTTTAATAAATGAAACTCCAATTGATGAGGACTTTAACTCATATAAATATATTACAAATTTTGAGTCTTTATTAAATGATGACTTAAATACACCTATGATAATCTCTCTTATTGATGAAATGTGTAAAAATATTAATATTCAAATTAAAAATAAGAGAGTTGATTTAACTTATAAAAAATTATTAAAAATAATAAGGGTCTTGGGATTTAATTTTAATATTAAAAAATTAGATGAAAAAGACATTGAGAAAATAAAAGAGTGAAAATTATTAATTTCTCAGAAAAAGTTTGACAAAGCAGATAAATTGAGAGAAACTCTTAAACAGGGGAATATCATTTAATGAAAAACTATATTTATGGAAAAAATGCAGTTGAAAATACAATAAGAAACTTCTTGATTGAAATTAAGCAAGTTTTTATTTTAAAAGGAAACTCATTTAATCCAGAGGTCTTTAGTATAATAAGACAAAATAATTTGGAATGACATTCTTTGGAAAGGCAAGAGTTTAACTCACTAATAAAAGAGGGAGTCAATCATCAAGGAATAATTGCACAAGTAAGAGACTTCAATTATCTTGAATTAAAGGATTTCTATAATAATTCAAAATTAAAACAAAAGGTTTTAATTTTAGACAAAATACAAGATCCACAAAACTTTGGATCAATAATTAGAACAGCTAGTCTTTTTGGAGTTGATGGAATTATTATACAAGAATCCAATCAAGTTCAAGTTACACCATCAGTTATGAAAGCGTCTGCAGGAACAATTTACAATGTACCGATCATCAAAGTTAGTAATCTTAAGTCTGCAATAAGCAGTCTAAAAGACAGGGGATTTTGGATATATAGTTCTCATTTAAGTGAGAATAGTAAATCCATTGGGGAAATTGATTTTGATAATAAGTCAGTAATAATTTTAGGGAATGAGGGAAATGGAATTGGAAGTAAAATCATAGAAATGTCTGATTTTACTTTTAAAATTGAAACTAATAACGTGATTGACTCGTTAAATGTTTCTGTTGCAGCAGGAATAATCCTTTTTGAATTATCTAAAAAATAGATTTTGAAAGGAAAAACAAATGCCAAATCAATATGGCGCGGTAGACGCAATTAAAGAAAGTATAAGAATAGAATTTGGAAATGATATTTCTGAAAAGGAATTACTACATTTTCAAAAATCCGTAATAAAAATTATCAATACAGAACATATTAAGTTAGGTTATCTCCAATTGGATAAAGATGATTTTACATCTCATGTTTTTTTTGCTATTAAAGAGATTAAAAACAAATTTGATATAAATAGAAAAGTACCCTTATTAGCTTATGCAAATTTTATAATAAAAAGACGTATCTTAGATTACGCAAAGTATCTTAAAAGAGATAAAAGAAAAATTACTCTATTAATAATAAACTCATTTAGAAGTGGACTTACAGAAGAAGGCCAAACTTTTATAGATAGAGATATAGATAGATTTTCTTTACAAAAATATAATGATGAGCAAAAAAATCTTTATATAAGAGAAACTTTAAAAAATTTTATTAAGTACGAGTGTGCAACAATAGAGGCAAATATGGCAAAAATGCTGTATAAAGGATATAGCCAAAAAGAGATTATTGAGAAATTAAAGATTAAAAGAAAAGATTTTTTAGAGTTTAAAGAAAAACTAAAAAGTCTTTTTAAGGGTTTTATTAAAGATACTTCTAATATATAATATGTAGGAAAAGAAGAGAGTGTTTTCATGCCACAATCAAAAAAAAAGGTTATACTAGTTTGTAGTGAATGTCTTTCAAGAAATTATACTATTCAAAAAAGTACTATTTCTCAGAGAGAAAGACTACAAATTAAAAAACATTGTATTACTTGTAATGCGCATGTTTTACATAAGGAGACAAGATAAAAATGTCTGATAAAAATAATTCTAAAGAGCAAAAAGCTCAGGAAAAATTGAAAAAAATTCAGGACAAAAAAACTCAAAAAGATAGTAAAAAAACTCAAAAAAAACAAAAAAAAGAGGAATTTACTAAATTATTTAATGAGTTTGAAGGGCATGATGGAACACAAGAAGGAAAAATCAAAGCTGCTAAAAAAAGAAAAGTAAAAAAAGAAAAAGAAAAAATAAACTATAAATTAGCTATAAAAGAAGCTCCTATTAAATTCTTGAAGGAAGTAAATAAAATTCAATGGTCTTCAAGAAAAAATTTGGGAACTAAATTTCTATGAGTTATAATATTTATTGCAATCTTTGGAGTATTCTTTTTCTTTGTTGACTGAGGTTTTCAAAGCTTATTTGAACTTATTAAAATTATCTAAAAGGAGATTATCATGGAACAACGCTTATTTGAATTAGAAGATGAATTATCATCATATAAAGGACAATGATTTGTAATTAATTGTAATAGTGGACACGAAGATCGTGTTAGAACTGACTTACTTCAAAAAATTGAAACATCAGGATTAGAGGATAGAATATTCGATATTAGAATTTCAAAAGGACCTGTTGTAGGAAAAAATAATAAAATTAATGAAAAAAATAAATTTCCAGGATATCTGTTCATAAATATGAATATGACTGATGAAACTTGATTTATTGTAAGAAATACACCAGGAGTAACTGGTTTCATTGGTTCATCAGGTAAAGGTGCAAAACCTTTACCATTAACAGTTGAAGAAGTTTCAAGAATGTTAGAACAAAATAGTCAACAAGATAAAAGCGAAAAGACATCAAAAGGTAATGCAAATCAACCTAAAAAAGAAAAAGTGTTGTTTACTGCGAAATTCAATACAAAGGAAGTTGTTAGAGTAAAAGATGGTCCTTTTGCAGGTACCGAAGGACAAGTAATGGATATGGATTTCGAAAAAGGAATTGCCGTTGTTAATATTGAATTGTTTGGGAGAATTACGCAAACAGAATTTGAATTTTCAAATTTAGAAAAAGCATATATTGATTAATTTGAACTTTGTTTATACAAAGTTCTTTTATTTTCTTGTATTATTATTTTATGAGGTAAAAATGTATGAAAATAATAGAATTTGAAATAATTTTAGGGGATGGTAGAGAAATGCAAGCTCAAATGTTTCCTGATTTAGCGCCACTTACAGTTAAAAATTTTGTGAGTTTAATTCAAGATAAATATTTCAATGGTCTAGTTTTTCACAGAGTTATAAAAGATTTTATGATTCAAGGTGGTGGAATGGATATTAAAATGAATGAAAAGGGTGGTTTAAAACCAATTAAGGGAGAGTTCTCAATTAATGGATGAAATAAGAATACAACTACTTTAAAGCACACTCCTGGAGTTTTATCAATGGCAAGAACAAATGATATGAATAGTGCAAATAGTCAATTTTTTATTGTAACAGGAGAAGCAAGTTTTCTAGATGGACAATATGCATCGTTTGGAAAGTTATCTAATGAAGAAAGTTTGAAAGTTGCATTGGAAATTAGTAATAGTGAAACAACAACACATGGTTTTCATGAAGATGTACCACTAGAGCAAATTGTTATAGAAACCATAAATCTTATTTAGTAAAAAGAGATTTATTTTACTTTTAAATTATGTTATTATTAATTATGGCAGATTTTAATTGTGGAAGTAAGATAAGCAAATGCCTATCATTACGTTAGGACCACAGCGAAAACAGGAGGTGTTGTTCGTGGCAAAAAGAATCACACGTATAGCAAAATTAGAATTTATGGCAATGCAAGCAAAACCAGGTGCAGAGTTAGCTTCACTTGGAATTAACATGCCTCAATTCACACAACAATTTAATGATGCCACTAAAGATAGAGCTGGAGAAGTAGTGCCTGTAGTTATTACAGCTTATGATGATAAATCTTTTGACTTCATTTTAAAAACTACTCCAGCAGCATTTATGTTAAAAAAGGCTGCAGGAATTGCTAAGGGATCATCAAAATCAGGAACTGAAACAGTTGCAACTATTACAGTAGAAGACGTTAAAAAAATTGCTGAGTACAAAATGGTTGATTTAAATGCAAATACAATTGATGCAGCAATGAGAATTATTGAAGGTTCAGCAAGAAACATGGGTATTAAAGTTACTGGAATGCCAGAAAAAGAAGGTAAATAATAATGGCAAAATTAAGTAAAAAATTAAAAGCTGTTAACCAAAAAGTTGATAAAACTAAACTATACCCAATTGTAGAAGCTATTAAATTAGTAAAAGAAACTTCAGTTACTAAATTTGACTCAACTGTGGAAATTGCATTTAACTTAAATGTAGATCCAAGACATGCAGACCAACAAATAAGAGGGGCTATTGTAATGCCTGGTGGAACTGGTAAAACTCAAAAAGTTTTAGTTCTAACAAAAACGAAGATTAAAGAAGCTGAAGATGCAAAAGCAGATTTTGTAGGAGCAGAAGATTTAATTCAAAAAATTGCAAAAGAAAATTGATTTGATTTTGATATTATTGTTGCAACACCAGAAATGATGGCTGAATTAGGTAAAATTGGTAAAATCTTAGGACCAAAAGGATTAATGCCTAATCCTAAAACAGGAACAGTAACAATGGATGTTGCAAAAGCATTAGATGAAATTAAAAAAGGTAAAGTTGAATATAGAACTGATAAAGAGGGAAATGTTCACTCAATATTAGGAAAAGTTTCATTTAATGAAGATAATTTAATGAAAAACTATACAGCTATTTTAGATGTAATAAAAAAAGCAAAACCAGCAGCTGTAAAGGGAACATATATTAAAAATATATCTCTTTCAACAACTATGGGACCTGGAATTAAAGTGCTTATTGAAAGTTAGTAAAAATCTCACATTTGTGAGATTTTTATTTTTTTATTTTATAATAATTAAGAAAGGAATATAAAACTATGAAATGATGATTTTCAGATTATGATGGAACAATTAATTTAACACACAATGATTATATTGACCCAAGAGATTTAGAGTTTATTAAAAATTGAATTAATAAGGGAAATAAATTTGCAATAGCTACAGGAAGAATGGAACATGAAATTCAACCAGTACTAGAAAAAGCTAAAATACCATATGATTATATGATTTGCAATAATGGTGCTGTTATATATGAAAATGGTAAGGGAGTAATTGCAAATGCATCAATTCCAATGGAATCAAGAAAAGAAATAATAAATATTTTTGATAGTCTAAAAGAAAAATATGTTTTAGGATATTGTTTAAAAGATAAGAGAATGAGTTATTCAAAAGTTAATCAAACTGAGGTTTATGGTAATGCTTTTTTAAAAAAATATGCTTCAACACACAATAATTTTGAACAAGGAAATTATGATATTTTAAACTCAGAGAATTTAAATTTATTATATTTTTTCTTAGCAGAATCAGAAATAGAAGAAGTTAAAAAAATATTAGTAGGAAAAATAAAAGGATGTAAAGCAGTAAGAACTCATAAAAATGTTATTGAAATAATGAGAGAAGATGTTTCAAAAGCCTATGGTATTAAAGTTATACAAGAACTTAACAACTTTTCATCTAAAGACGTTTATACAAGTGGTGATGGTGAAAATGATATTGAAATGTTAGAATTTACAAAAAACTCTTTTGCTATGAAAAATCACCAAAAAGGAGTAGATAAAGCTGCAAAATATATTATAAGTAATGTGTTTGAAATAAAAAACTTTTAAATAAATTAGAATTTCTATTGCATTAAAGTAACTTTAATGAATTATAATTTTTAATAAGGGATCACTTTAAAAGTAAGTCTTTTAGAAAATGGAGACAAACATGAACAAGATATATTTAAATGAACTTGCAAAAATTCTTAAAATTAGTGAATCTGCTTTGAGATATTATGACTCACAAGGTTTAATAACAAAATTACAAAGAGATAAAAATAACTATCGCTTTATTCTTGAAGAAGACTTAAAATTTCCAAAAACAGTTTTATGTTTAAAAAAAACAGGGATGTCATTAAAAGAAATTAAGAAATATTTGGATTTTATTGAAAAAGGAGATTCCTCTATTAAAGAAAGATATGAAATGATATTGAAGCAAGAATATATTGTTTTAAATAAACTCAAAGATATTCATGAACAAATTGAATTTATTGAGTATAAAAAAAGTTTATATTTAGAAAAGTTAAATAATTAAGAGAGGTAATAAATATTTTGAAAACAAGAAAATTAGGAAGAGACTTAATTGTTTCTGAAATTGGTTTGGGTTGTATGGGACTTAGTTTCTCCTTCCCACCATTTCCAACAAAACAAGAAGCTGTTAATTTTATTAAAAAAGCATATGAAAAGGGAGTAACATTTTTTGATACTGCTGAAGTATATGGTCCTTTTGATAATGAAGAAATCTTAGGAGAAGCATTAGAATCTATTAGAGATAAAGTTGTTATTGCAACAAAATTTGGATTTAGTTTTAATGAAGATGGAACAAGAAAAGGCACAGATAGTAGTGAGAAAAATATAAGAAGAGCAATTGAAGGTTCTTTAAAAAGATTAAAAACGAGCTATATAGATTTATTTTATCAACACAGAGTTGATCCAAATACTCCAATAGAAGAAGTTGCAGAAGTTATGAAACAACTTCATAAAGAAGGAAAAATCAAACATTGAGGTCTAAGTGAAGCTTCTGCAAATACTATAAGAAGAGCTCATAAGATTTTTCCTGTGACAGCTTTACAAAGTGAATACTCATTATTTTGAAGAGACCCTGAAAAAGAAATAATACCAACACTTGAAGAATTGGGAATAGGTTTTGTATCATTTTCTCCTTTGGGAAGAGGTTTCTTAACAGGCAGTATTGATTTAAATACTAAATTGGAACCAGGAGACTTTAGACTGACAATGCCAAGATTTCAAAATAGAGAATACTTAAAAGAAAATCTTAAGTTAGTAGAATTTGTAAAAGAACTAGCGGAAAGAAAAAAAACAACAGCTGCAGCTGTTGCAATAGGTTGAGTTTTAGCTCAAAAGGAATGAATTGTTCCAATCCCTGGTACAAAAAAACTTGAGAGATTGGAAGAAAATTTGACAGGGGCTGATGTTAAATTTACTAAAGAAGAATTAAATGAGATTAAAAAAAGACTTGATAAAATTGAACTTATTGGTGAAAGATATAATGAAGCTGCAAATAAGACAATTGATAGAACTTAAAAATATTTAAAACTAATGAAAAGTTGTTTAATAAGAAATAGTTTTTTTAATTAATTCCTAATTTTTTAGGAGAAAACTATGGCGTATATTAAAGATAATTTAAAATTATTAATTTCAAAACAGGAGAAATAAAGATAAATAAAAAAGTCAGCAAATTAATTAAATGAGCAATTTAAGGAAAATGAGATAAGCTTAATATTTATTCATAATAGCTCTGTATTCTTTTTTGCAGATTAGCAAGAAAGTTGAATATGCAAATTAAAATGAATGCTTATTTTTTTATAGAGTTACTTAGATACTCGATCAACAAGAGAAGTTAAATTTTATAAAAAAGTAACAAACCAATTGTCGAGAATAAAAATTTTTTAATAATTGAAGACATTATTCATACTTGCAGAACTTTAAATATTGTCTATAAATATTTAGATTACTTAAAATCCAAGAACTTCATATAATTACTCTTGCAGATAGAGGGATTTTATCCTAATTTTAAATATAAGTATAAATCTCTCTTTAAGGCTCAAATAAACATGTAGTGGGCTATGAGTTTGTATATAGAAAGCTTGATCAAATTTATACAATACAAAATAATTAATAATTTAAAAAAATAAAAATTCTCATCAAGGACTACAAATATGATATTATATAAGTGCTATTCGTACCGAAGAAAGTAACTGGGATTTGATCCCTTAATTTGTTACCGAGGAATGAAATTACATATACTAATTGTAAGAATGCTTGCAATGTTTATTGTATTTTTAATTGACCTCGGAAATTATCTGAGGTTTTTATTTTGATTTTAAATGCGAAAGTAAAAAAAGGAGGTTGTTAATAATGTCAAACACAAGACCAGCTCATGCTAAAAAGAATGAGATAGTTAAAGAAATTTCAGACAGAATCCAAAACTGTAAAGGTATGGTAATTGCTGAATATAAAAATTTAACTGTAGCACAAATGACAGACTTAAGAAATAAGGCTCGTGAAAAAGGGATTTTTATTAAAGTTTATAAAGATTCATTATTTAGAAGAGCAACTGAAGAATTAAAAATTAAAGGACTAGATTCATATTTAGTACAACAAAATATTTATATATTTTCAGATGAAGAAGCTTTATTTCCAGCAAAATTAGTTTCTGAATTTGCAAAATTAAATTCAGATCTAATTCTTAAAGCAGGTATTTATGAAGGAAATGTTATGGATACGGCAGCAATAAATGAAATTGCTTCTCTTCCATCAAAAGAAGAGTTATACTCAATGTTTGCTTCATCACTTATTTACCCATTACGTCAATTTATGTTGACTGTAAAAGAAATAGCTAATACAAAAGCAGAATAAAAAACAATTAAGCGTACAAATAGCAATAAAATAAAAGAAAGAAAAAAGGAGAAAACAAAAATGGCAATTACAAAAGATGATATTATTAAAGCATTAGAAGAAATGAAATTAACAGAATTAAACGATTTAGTTAAATCAATAGAAGATCACTTCGGAGTTGTAGCTGCAGCAGCAGTTGCAGCACCAGCTGCAGCAGCAGCAGCAGCACCAAGTGAAGTTAGTGTTATGTTAACAAGTCCTGGAGGAAACAAAGTTTCAGTTATTAAATTAGTTAAAGAAATGACTGGTTTAGGATTAATGGATGCTAAAAAATTAGTTGATGGAACATTACCTGTAGCTATTAAAGAAAATGTAAAAGTTGAAGAAGCAGAAGAAATGAAAAAACAATTAATCGAAGCAGGAGCTTCAGTGGATTTGAAATAAGAATTAATTTATAATGACCTTGAAGGTCATTTTTTTATTAGAGGGAATTTTATATGTCTAAATCATCAAAAATATATTTACTTAAAGATTACATTACTAATGCTGCTATTGAGGTTGGAGAATATAGTTATTTTTATAGCTTTCAAAATGAAAAAGGAGCAAAAGAGTTTCAAAATAGAAATATTTTATATCATTTTCCAAATGTTCATAAAGATAAGTTAGTTATTGGTAATTTTTGTGCTATTGCAGAAGATGTTAAATTTCTAATGAATGGTGCTAATCATAGAATTAATTCATTATCAACATATCCTTTTGAAATGTTTGATGAATTTGAAGTAAATAAAAAAAACATCAAACCTTTTAAAAGTAAAGGAGATACGATTATTGGTCATGATGTATGAATTGGCTATGGAGCAACTATTATGCCAGGAGTTAAGATTGGTAATGGGAGTATTATTGCAGCAAAAGCTGTTGTTACAAAAAATGTAGAACCTTACTCAATTGTTGCTGGAAATCCAGCAAAAGTAAAAAGAAAGAGATTTGAAGAAAATAAAATAAAAGAGCTGGAAGACTTGCAATGATGAAATGAAAGTATAGAATCAATTAAGACTATGTTAGAGAAATTAACTAAATAACTAAAAAAAATGCAAAGAAATAATTATTCTTTGCTATTTGCTATTGATTTAGTCTTTAAAATAAGATAGAATTTTTTTGCGTATGTTTTATTTGAACGGGGGACACTATTAAATGAATTACAAAATCAAGAAAATTAATGCACTAGTGGAAAGGCGTGACTATGCTAAGGTATCAGGTGATTTGGAATTACCAAATCTTATTGAGTTACAAACAGACACATTTGATTGATTTAAAAA
The DNA here is from genome assembly GCF_964019665.1 of Spiroplasma endosymbiont of Cantharis rufa. Classification (NCBI taxonomy): domain Bacteria; kingdom Bacillati; phylum Mycoplasmatota; class Mollicutes; order Entomoplasmatales; family Spiroplasmataceae; genus Spiroplasma; species Spiroplasma endosymbiont of Cantharis rufa. Next base: position 41,944 of record NZ_OZ026459.1, read on the forward strand.
TAAGGGAATAAATGAAGTATTTGAAGAAGTTTTTCCAGTTGTTTCAGCTGATGGAGATATAGTATTATCAATGACTGATTGAGAGTTTAGAGAACCAAGACTTTCAATAACAAAAGCAAAAGAAGAGTCAAAAATATTTGAAGCACCAATTTATTCAAATTTATCTTTAACTATTCATATGGAAGATGTTGAAGTTTTTAAAGAAGAAATTTCAGGATCAATGGAAACATTTCTAAAAGGATGATTACAAGAAAAATTAGAATCAACTGGAGTTGAATTTAAAGACAGTAAAGGAGCACTTTACTTTTTTGAATTCAAAAGTAAAGTTGGCGAAAAAGATACAATCCAAATTGAAATTAAAGAAGACAAAGAAGAATTCTATTTAGCAAATATTGATGTTTACAAAACAGGAGAAGTTTTCTTTGGAGAATTCCCACTAATGACAGATAGAGGAACATTTGTTATTAATGGTAGTGAAAAAGTAGTTGTTTCACAATTAGTTCGTTCACCAGGAAGTTATTTTAAAGAAGAAATGAACCGTAAAAATGGGGAAATGATTTACTTTGCAGATATTATTCCTTCAAGAGGAACATGATTAGAATTTGAATTAGATTCAAAAAAAACTTTGGATAATAAAGTATTAAATGTATTCTATGTAAAAATTGACAAATCTAGAAAAACTACTGCAACAAGTTTATTAACTGCATTTAAAATGCAAAAAGAACAAATTTTAGACTTATTTGATAATAATGAAGTAATTTCATCAAGTTATGACTTAGACACATTAACTGGTGATATTGAAATAGATTATGAAAACCAAGTTCAAGAAATTTATAAAAAAATACGTCAAGGTGAAACAGCAACAGCCGATGGAGCAAGCAAATATTTATATGGTTTACTATTTGATAAAAGAAAATATGATTTAACAAAAGCAGGAAGATTTAAATTACAACAAAAATTATCTGTAAAAAATAGATTAATTGGACGTGTTTTAGCTGAAGACATTATAGATGTAAAAGGTAAAATTGCTTTTGAAAAAGGAACAGAAATTACAAAAGATATTTTAGATGACTTAGATAGAGTTTTAGAAGCTGGAGCAATGGTTCAAAAAATTAATTTTAATGAGCAAATAACTTCAGGAAATGAAATTCAAAAAGTAAAAGTATTTAAAGATAATGACTTAAGAGATGAAACAGCAACAATTATTGGGATTACAAAAAAATCAAGAGATGAATTTATTAATCTACCAGATATAGTTGCAACAATTTCATATGCTATAAATCTAATGGATGGTATTGGTGAAATAGATGATATTGATCATTTAGGAAACAGAAGAGTTAGAACAGTTGGAGAATTATTACAAAATCAATTTAGAATTGGTATGATGCGTATTGAAAAAAATGTAAGAGAAAAACTTGCTACTTCAAATCCATTCAAAATGAAACCATCAAGTATTATTAACAATAAACCATTAACTGCAATAATTGGTGAATTTTTTAATCTTTCACAATTATCACAATTTATGGATCAAACTAACCCATTAGCAGAATTAACAAATAAACGTAGATTAACTGCTTTAGGACCGGGTGGTCTAAGTAGAGATAGAGCTGCTTTAGAAGTGCGTGACGTTCACCCTTCTCACTATGGTAGAATATGTCCAATTGAAACCCCTGAGGGACCAAATATTGGATTGATTAATAATTTATCAACTTATGCAAAAATCAACGAATATGGGTTTATTGAGACTCCATATAGAAAAGTTAAAAATACTAAAGTTATGTCAGGAGAATACGAATATTTAACTGCAGATAAAGAAAAAGATTATGTTGTTGCTCAGGCAAATATTAATCTTGGTGAAGATGGAACAATTTTAGATGACCAAGTAATTGCTCGTTATAGAGGAGATGACATTATGGTTAGTCCTAAGGATGTTGACTATGTTGACGTTTCTCCAAAACAAATTGTTTCAATTGCTACTTCATGTATTCCATTCTTAGAAAATGATGATGCTAACCGTGCGCTTATGGGTGCTAACATGCAACGTCAAGCTGTACCATTGATTAATCCAGAATCTCCAATTGTTGGAACTGGTGTTGAACATGAAGCTGCTCGTGATTCAGGAGATGCTATTGTTGCGATAGCTCCAGGGATTATTAAATATGTGGACTCTAAAAAAGTTGTGGTTGAACAAAAAGATGGAATTAAAACATATGATTTAAATGATTTTAGTCGTTCAAATAATGGAACAGCTTTAACTCATTTACCAATTGTTAAAATTGGAGATAAAGTTAAAGCAAGAGATATTTTAGCTGATGGACCATCAATGGAAAATGGTGAATTAGCTCTTGGGCAAAATGTAGTTGTAGCTTTCACAACTTGAAATGGTTATAACTATGAAGATGCTGTTATTGTTTCTGAACGTATTGTAATTGAAGATAGATTTACTTCAATTCATATTGATGAATATACAATTGAAAGAAGACAAACAAAACAAGGACCAGAAGAAATTACTAGAGATATTCCAAATATTTCTGAAGCAAGTAAAAAATATTTGGATGAAGATGGTATTGTTGCAATTGGTGCAGAGGTCAAAGTTGGAGATATTTTAGTAGGTAAAGTTACTCCAAAATCACAAACTCAATTATCACCAGAAGATAAATTATTGCATGCTATCTTTGGAGAAAAATCAAGAAATGTTAAAGATAATTCTTTAAGAGTACCAAATGGTGGTGAAGGAATTATTAAATCAATTAAACGTTTTTCAAGAGTTGATGGACATGATCTACCAGCTGATATATTAGAAATTATTAAAGTTTATGTTGTTCAAAAACGTAAAATTCAAGAGGGAGATAAAATGGCTGGACGTCATGGTAACAAAGGTGTTATTTCAAAGATCTTACCTGTTGAAGATATGCCACATATGGAAGATGGAACACCAGTTGATATTATGTTAAATCCACAAGGGGTTCCCTCACGTATGAATATTGGACAAGTACTAGAAATTCACTTAGGAATGGCTGCAAAAAAACTTGGAATTAAAGTTAATACTCCTGTTTTTGAAGGAGTTAAAGAACAAGAATTACAAGATATTATGAAAGAAGCTGGAATGGATAACTATGGAAAAGTGACATTAATTGATGGTCAAACGGGAGAAGCGTTTGATAAACCAATCTCTGTTGGTGTAATGTACATGTTAAAACTATCTCACATGGTTGATGATAAATTACATACAAGAAATATTGGTCCATACTCATTAATTACTCAACAACCATTAGGAGGAAAAGCTCAAAATGGTGGTCAAAGATTTGGAGAAATGGAAGTTTGAGCACTTGAAGCTTATGGCGCTGCTTATACACTACGAGAAATCTTAACTATTAAATCTGATGATATTAAAGGTCGTATTAAAACATATGAATCAATTGTTAGATCTAAACCAATTCCTAAACCAGGAATTCCTGAATCATTTAATGTTCTTACAAAAGAGATTATGGGATTAGGATTTGATATGCATATGATTGACCAAGATGGCAAAAAAGTGCAAATCAATGCATATGACGATGACGACGATTTTGAAATAGACGAAGAATTATTAGCAGATTCATCATTCAATGATGCTGATCTTGCAGGATTTAGTGAAACTAGCGAAAATGATGTTATTACTTTTGAAGATGAAAGTATAGAAGAATAAAAGAGGAGAAGTTTTAAGATGGCAATTTCAAATAAGAGAATGATTAAAATTGAATTAGCTTCTCCAGATGTGATTAGATCTTGATCACGTGGTGAAGTTACAAAACCAGAAACAATTAACTATAAAACATTAAAAACAGAAAAAGAAGGTTTATTTGACGAAAGAATATTTGGACCAACTAGAAATTATGAATGTGCCTGTGGGAAATACAAAAAAGTAAAAAACAAAGGTAAAATTTGTGAGCGTTGTGGAGTAGAAATTACTGAATCAATTGTTAGACGTGAAAGAATGGGACATATTGAGCTTGAAGAGCCAGTAACTCATATTTGAATGTTAAAAGTTGCTCCTTCAAGAATAGCTTCAATTTTGGATTTAAAAACTAAAGAAGTTGAAGAAGTTGTTTATTTTGTAAGTTATATTGTTTTAGATCCTGGAAATTCAAAACACCTTAAAAAAGGAATGGTTTTAGATTTAGGGAATGCAAAAGCAAGTTTAAAAACAAGAGAAAAATTATTAAAAACACTTGAAGATATAAAAGCAGGAATTGAACCAGAAACATTTTCTTGAAAAAGAGCTGAGAATTTAATTAATCAATTAAGAACTCCAAGTTTACCATTTTCAATGGATGAAGCTGCAACTTTTATTTCAAGATATATTAATGCTAAGTTTGGAATTGGTGCTAATGCCATTGAAGACTTATTAAAAAATATTAATTTAGAAAAAGAAATTGAAAAAATCAGATATGACTTAAAGGAAAAAAGAGGATCATCTGAACAAAATAAACTAATGAAACGTTTAGAAGTTTTAGACTCATTAAAAAAATCTAAATCAAGACCGGAATGAATGATTTTACATGTTATTCCGGTAATTCCACCAGATATTAGACCAATTATTCAATTGGATGGTGGTAGATTTACTACTTCTGAAATCAATGATTTATATAGAAGAATTATTATTAGAAATGAGCGTCTAAAAAAAGTTAAATCAATGGGAGCTCCAAGTATTATTGTTAATAATGAAAAGCGTATGCTTCAAGAAGCAGTTGATGCTTTATTAGATAATGAACGTAAACCAAGACCAGTAACTGGTAAAGATAAGCGTCCTTTAAAATCATTAACATCAATTTTAAAAGGTAAGCAAGGAAGATTCCGTCAAAATCTTTTAGGAAAACGTGTTGACTATTCAGGGCGTTCAGTTATTGCAATTGGACCTGATTTAAAAATGTATCAAGCTGGTATCCCAAGAGATATGGCAATTACATTATTTAAACCATTTATCATTAGAAGATTACAAGAAAAAGATTTTGCTGAAAATGTAAAAGTTGCAGAAAAAATGATATTAACAAATGATGCAAAAGTATGAGATGTTTTAGAAGAAGTAATTAAAGATAGACCGGTTTTATTAAACCGTGCTCCTACTCTTCACCGTTTAGGTATTCAAGCATTTGAACCGAAATTAGTTAAAGGTAAAGCTATTAGACTTCATCCATTAGTAACAACAGCATTTAATGCCGATTTCGATGGTGATCAAATGGCTGTCCATTTACCAATTAGTGATGAAGCCGTTGCTGAAGCTAGAGCACTTATGTTAGGTTCAAAAGCTATTCTTGGACCAAAAGATGGTAAACCAATTGTTACTCCAACTCAAGATATGATTTTAGGAAACTATTACATAACAACAGAGGAAAAAGGTGTACTTGGTGAAGGAACTTTATTTACAAATTATGATGAAGTAAAAATTGCATATGAAACTGATTCTGTTTCATTAAATGCAATTGTTGCTATTCCAATTAGTGAACTTAAAAATAAAAAAATATCAGATAAACATAAAGATAAATTCTTAATTACAACTGTTGGTAAAATATTCTTTAACCAAATGTTTGTTGAAGAATTCCCTTGAATTGTTAATGCAAATATTAACAATGCAGAAGAAGAAATTGAGAAGTTTCTGATTGATGGAAATACTGATATAAGAGCTTATATTCAAAAGGATTATCAAATTCAACAACCAATTAAGAAAAAAGAATTATCTTCAATTATTGAAAGATACTTTAAATTATTTGGAGCACAAAGAACTGCTCAAATGTTAGATAATATGAAGGATTTAGGATTTAAATTCTCATCAAAATCTGGAACAACAATTAGTGCAGCTGACGTTGTTGCTTATACACAAAAATTTGAAGATTTTAAAATTGCAGATGAAAAGGTAACTCAAATTACTAATTTCTATAATATGGGTATGTTAACAAAAACTGAGAAAAAACGTAGAGTAATTACTGTATGATCTCAAGTAAAAGATAAAATTCAAAATAAACTTGAAGAAGTTCTAAAAAAAGATCCAAAAAATCCAGTATTTGTTATGGCCGATTCAGGAGCTCGTGGTAATGTTTCGAACTTTACACAGTTAGTAGGTATGAGGGGTCTTATGAATGACCCAAAAGGTGATATTAAAGAAATTCCAATTAAGTCTTCATTCCGTGAAGGTTTAACTGTTTCAGAATATTTTATTTCTACTCACGGAGCAAGAAAAGGTATGGCTGATGTTGCCTTGAAAACAGCTGACTCAGGTTATTTAACAAGAAGACTTGTTGATATATCACAAGAGATTATTGTTACTGAAGATGATTGTAAAACAACAAAAGGATTTGATGTTCATTCAATTATTGAAACTAAACATGATAATATAATTGTTCCTTTAAAAGATAGATTAGTTGGAAGATTTACTTTCAATGATGTTATTAGTTCAAAAGGAAAAACAATTGTTGAAGCTAATGAACTTATTACATTACAATTAGCAGATGATATTATTAATGCTGGAATTGAGGAAGTTCAAATTAGAACAGTTTTAACATGTGATACAAACCGTGGTGTATGTAGAAAATGTTATGGAATAAACTTAGCAACTGGAGAGATTGTTACAATTGGTGAACCTGTTGGAGTTATTGCAGCACAATCTATTGGTGAGCCAGGTACTCAGTTAACTATGCGTACTTTCCATACTGGAGGGGTTGCTGGTGGAGCAGATATTACTCAAGGGTTACCTCGTATTAAGGAATTACTTGACGTTACAAATCCGAAAGGTTCAATTGCTATAATTTCACAAATTGATGGTGTTATTAAAGAAGCAAAAGAAGAAGAAGGAATTATAACAATAGTTGTTGCTTCTGAACAAGACGAAAGAAAATACAAATCACAATATGGAGCTATCTTAAGAGTAACAGAAGGTGAATTTGTAACTCGTGGTCAAAAATTAACAGAAGGTGCAATAAATATTAAAGAATTATTAGAGGTTGCAAGAATCGAAGATGTACAAAACTATATTTTAAAAGAAGTTCAAAAAGTATATCGTCTACAAGGTATTGAAATTTCTGATAAGTACATTGAAATTATTGTTAAACAAATGTTAAATAAAGTTAAAATTATTGACTCAGGAGAAACTGAATTACTTCCTGGAGAAGTTATTTCTTCAAGAACATTTAGAAATGAAGTTAAACTTGCAATTATTGCTGGTAAAAAACCACCGCTTGCAAAACATGTTATCTTTGGTATTAAAAAAGCTCCGCTTGAATCAGATTCTTGATTATCAAGTGCTTCATTCCAAGATACAGCAAGAGTTCTTGTAAAAGCTGTAATCAAAGGAAAAATTGATAAACTAGAAGGATTAAAAGAAAATATTATGTTAGGAAATTTAATCCCAGCTGGAACAGGGTTAACGGGTAGTGCAGATATAATTAAAAAGGGTAAGGAAACTTACGATTCAGAATATTAAAAAGGTGAAAACCTTTTTTTATTTTAAGTTTTTTTATTTTTAAAATAGTGTATATTCATTTTGAGGGAGCTTTTAATTATGAAAATATATATTGGAAATGATCACGCAGGTGTTGAAATGAAAAATCAAATAGTGAAATTTTTAAAAACAAAAGGTCATGAAGTGATAAATATTGGAGCAGATAATAGTCATTCAGTAGACTATCCTGATTTTGGTATAGAAGTTGCACAAAAAGTTGTTGAAAATAATAGTTATGGAATAATAATTTGTGGTACAGGTATTGGAATATCAATAGCTGCAAATAAAGTAAAGGGTGCACGTGCCGCTTTGTGTTATGAAGATCAAACAACAATCTTGGCAAGACAACATAATAATGCAAATATCTTAGCTCTTGGAGCAAGAATAATCGCAAATGAAAAAGCACTTAGACTTGTAGATTTTTTTTTAAATACAGAATTTGAAGAAAGACATAAAAATAGAGTAGAAAAATTAAATAATCAATAAGGGGGTTATCAAATGGCTTTTACAATTATTAAACATCCTCTTATTCTAGATAAATTAACTAGAATGAGAAAAGAGGATACATCGTCTAAAGACTTTAGAGAAAACTTAAATGAAATAGGACAACTAATGGTTTATGAAATTTTTAGAGATGTTCCTATACAAGAAGTTGATATCAAAACACCTGTGACTTCAACAAAGGGATATAAGTTAGATGTTCCGGTAGTTTTAGTACCAATTATTAGAGCAGGATTGGGAATGACAGAGGGAATACAAAGATTAGTACCTACTTCAAGAATTGCACATATTGGTCTTTATAGAGATGAAGAAACTCTAGAGCCTGTACAATACTTTGCAAAAACAACAAAAGATATTGAAAGTAGTTATGTTATTGTTGTTGACCCAATGTTAGCAACAGGAGGTAGTGCTTCAAAGGCAATTGAAATAGCTAAATCTTGAGGAGCAATTCAAATAAAGTTTGTTTGTTTAGTTGCTGTGCAAAAGGGTGTGGATAGAATTATTAAAGACCATCCAGATGTAGATATTTATACTGCTAGTTTAGACCCAATTTTAAACGAAAGTGGATTTATAGAACCTGGTCTTGGAGATGCTGGAGATAGAATTTTTGGAACAAAATAGATATATTTAATGTATCTATTTTTTTATTATGACTATAATTTTCCTAGATTTTATAAATTAATAAGAGTATTATTAATTAGATGGAACTTAACAAGGAGATTATAATTTGTTTAAAAATAAAGAAAAAATTATATTAATATCTCTTATATCAATGATTACATGCTTATTAACAATTTTATTTGTTTTAAAATTAGTAAATTTTTCATTAGTTACGGGGTATCTCTTAGGTTCTTGTTTTTTGTTTTTTTCATTATTTTTTATGAAATTAGGAATAAAAAATTTGATCGATAATTTAAATCCTTATAGTTATATGTTTATTACAACATTGCGAATGGGGTTTTATATTGTTCCATTCCTTATAAGTTTTTACTTACCGAACATATTTAATATATATGGATTAGTAATTGCTTTTATAGTAAATTGAATTCCCTCAGTTTATTTTAGTAAAGCCAAGTAAGTGAATTTTTATATGGTAACTATTAAAAGAGAAAGGAGTATATATGTTCCTTGCAGATGACAAAGGTTTTGGTGATGCTCTATTTTCAATTACCCCTCAACTTTTATCTATACTAATAACTTGCATTATTATTTGTACATTTTGTATAGTTTATAATGTAAAAATTAGAAATTATAAAGAAGATAAAAAATTAACTGGTTTTTTAGTTTTAACAGAAATGTTTATTACTAAGGTTGAAAATATGGTTATTACAATCATGGGTAAAAAATACAGAAAATTAACTCCATACATAATGTATATTTTTATGTATATAATTGTTTCTTCTGTAGTATCAATTTTGGGAATAGAGTCATTAACAACTTCTTATACAGTTACATTCTCAATGGGATTTGTAACATTTATAGGAATTTATTATTACGGATTAAGGTATCAAAAGCTAGCTTTTTTCAAAAGATATTATAATCCAATAGAGATTTTAGGACAGTTTGTCCCTTTAATATCTCTTTCTTTTAGACTATTTGGAAATATGCTTGGAGGTAGTATTTTATTAGGATTACTTTATGCAAGTCTAATACAACTTCAAGGTAATATATTTTGACCAAATGGTCCTGGAATGGATTGAGATAATAAGCTAAATTACTGATGAGCAGGATTTAATATTTTTTCAGTAGTTTCATTACCATGGTTACATTTATACTTTGATTTATTTGATGGAACCATTCAAGCAGTTGTTTTTTCAATGTTAACTCTTTCTTATTGATCTGGTGCTAAACTAGGTGAAGGTCTTAATGATGGAGAAGAAAAAATTGAAAGATAATTTATAAAAGGAGAAAAAAATATGTTTGCACAAATACTTACAAATCTAGGGGGTAACTTTATTTCAATTATGCCCTTATACTCAACGTTATTAATGTTTTTTGCTGAAGCAAATGAAGTAGGAGATGGATTAAAACTTCTTGGGGCAGGACTTACAGGAATGGGAATGGTTGGAGCATCAATTGGACAAGGAATAGTGGGATATGGAGCTTGTATCGCAATTGGCAGAAATCCAGAAACAGCACCAAAAATTACCTCTACATTAATTATTACTGCTGGCTTTGCAGAATCAGGAGCTATATACGCACTTGTAATTGCAATTTTATTAATTTTTGTAGCTTAAGAAAGATGAGATGAATTTTATGTTTTTAGATGCTGGAATACCAAATATTATTGAAAATTTATTTCCTAACTTAGCAAATTTTATTGCTCATGTTCTATCAACAATAATTATATTAATATTATTAACTAAGTTAGTTTATAAACCTTTTAGAGAAACAATAAAAGAACGTAGAAAAAAAATTAGTGAATTATTGGATGATGCTGTTTCAAAACAGGCAAAAGCAAACAAAAATAATAAAGAGGCTTTTCAAATTTTGGATTCAGCAAAAGAAGAATCTAAAATGATAATGAATTCAGCAAAATTATCTGCTGATAATTTAAAGTTAGAGATTATGGAAAATGCAAGAACAGAAGCTGCAAATATTCAAAACCATGCTCAAAAGACAATTCAACTTGAAAAAAATGAAATGTATGAGCAAATGAGACAAGAAGTTATTGATCTAGCATTTGTAGCAGCAGAAAAAATTTTAAACGAAAATATTTCTAAAGATAAAAATGAAAAAATGATTAAAGAGTTTATAAATAGTTTGGATTAATTAAGTGATTAAACAATCTTTAATTAATAATTGAGCAACAGCAATTTGTGAATTAATTGTTGAAGAAAAAAGAGCCAAATCATTTACAAAAACTTTAGAAGAATTAAAAAATATTTTTGAGTTAAATCAAGAAGCAATATACTTTTTATCAAATAAATTTATTAATGTTAAAACTAGAATAAAATTTATTGAAAATATTTTTAAAAAAGATTTAGAACCATTAGTTCTAAATTGTTTAAAATTAATTGTTGAAAGAGAAATTTTTTCATATATAGAATATATCTTAAATGCTGCGATAAAAAAATTATGAGAGAGTTTAGATATTAAAAAAGGAATAATTTACTCAACTTTAAAAATTGATCAAAAATATATTTCTACCATTGAAGAGAAAATTAAAAATAAAATAAATCAAAATATAAAACTGGAAAATAAAATTGATAACTCTTTAATTGCTGGTATTAGAATTGAAGTGGCTAATAATATTTTTGATTTTTCATTAAAGGGAAAAGTCGAAGATATGAAAAATATTATTTTGGAAAATAGAGAGCAGAGGTAAAGATATGTCACTTAAAATAAATGAAATATCAGAGGTTATAAAAAAACAAATTAAAGAATATGGCAAAAATATTATTCAATCACAAGAAGGTACTGTTGCAAGTATTGGTGATGGTGTTGCTCTTTTATTTGGACTTGAAGATGTTATGATGGGTGAGCTTTTAATTTTCTCAAATGATATTTATGGTATGGCTCTTAATTTGGAAGAGGGTGCAGTTGGTGCAGTTATTATGGGTGATGATTCAAAAATTCGTCAGGGTGATAAAGTTGTTAGAACTTGCAAAGTTGTTGAAACTCCAGTTGGTGATACTCTTCTGGGAAGAGTTTTAAATGGAATGGGTTCACCAATTGATGGAAATGGACCATTAAAGAATACAAAGTTTGCACCAGTAGAAAAAATTGCTTCGGGAGTTATGTCTAGAAAATCAGTTAATCAACCAATGGAAACCGGAATTATGTCAATTGACTCAATAATACCTATTGGAAAAGGGCAAAGGGAATTAATTATTGGTGATAGACAAACTGGTAAAACAGCAATTGCTATTGATGCAATTATTAATCAAAAAGGAAAAAATGTTAAGTGTATTTATGTGGCAATTGGTCAAAAAGAGTCAACAGTTGCTCAAGTTGTTGAAAAATTAAAACAAGCTGGGTCAATGGAATATACAACAGTAATTTCAGCATCAGCAAGTGAATCAGCACCAATTCAATATATAGCACCTTATACTGGAGTTTCAATTGCAGAAGAATGAATGTCTAAAGGCGATGATGTTTTAATTATTTATGATGATTTATCAAAGCATGCAATTGCTTATCGAACTTTATCTTTATTATTAAGACGTCCACCAGGTCGTGAAGCATATCCAGGAGATGTTTTTTATCTACACTCAAGATTACTTGAAAGAGCAGCAAGAGTAAATGAAAATTTTGGTGGAGGAAGTATTACAGCTTTACCAATTGTTGAAACTCAAGCTGGAGATATATCTGCATATATACCAACCAATGTAATTTCAATTACTGATGGGCAAATCTTTTTATCAGAGCAATTATTTAACTCAGGTATTAGACCAGCTGTTGATACTGGATTGTCTGTATCAAGGGTAGGTTCTGCAGCTCAAATTAAAGCAGTTAAACAAGTAGCTAGTACTTTAAAATTAGAATTGGCTCAATATTATGAGTTACAAGCATTTGCAAAATTTGGAAGTGATCTAGATGAAACTACAAAAGAAACATTAAATCATGGTCAAAAAATTGTTGAACTTCTAAAGCAAAGGCAATATAAACCAACAGCCCAAATTGATCAAGCAATTTTATTATTATCTATTAAAGAAAGATTAATAAAATGATTACCACTAAGTGAAATGATTAATTTTAAAGAGTCAGTTTTTTACCATTTTGAAAATGATAAAAATGCTAAAGCTCTTAGAAAAATGCTAGAAGCAGAAAAAGAGTTTAGTGATAATTTATATGTTTCTGTAAAATCTCAATTGATACTGGTTTTAAAAAATATTACTTCAAAGTTACAAGGTTATAAAGTTGATGACTATGGTAAAAAAGATGAGTATGAAAGTTTAGGTTAGTATGGCAAATTTAAGTGAATTAAAAGCTGGAATAAGTTCAATAAAAGATATTGGTAAAATTACTGGGGCAATGGAATTAGTTGCAACAGCAAAATTAAAAAAAATATCTAAAAGGATGGGAAACATTCAAACTTATTTAGATGAAGTATACGATGTTTTTAATTATATTATTTCACACTCAGAGGACTCAATATATTTAAAAAAGCAAAACCAAGTATTAAACAGTACTTTATGAATTGTTATTGGTTCTAATTTAGGATTATGTGGTGGATATAACTCAAGTATTTTTAAAGTATTAAAACCATTAGTAAATAAAAAAACAGATAGTGTAATTGCAATTGGAACAAAGGTTGTTAACTTTTGTAGAGCAAATAATATAAATATTAAAGAGGAATTTTTAGATATTGATGTTGATTTTTCAAATGAACAATCAAGAAAAATGTCAGTTAATTTACTAAACTCTTTTGTTCAAAAAGAATTTGATCAAATAAAAATTGTCTATACAAAATTTATTAACAATGTTACTTTTGAACCAACTGTTTTGGATATGTTTCCAATTGAAAAAAAACAAGATGAGAATGAATTACATCAAGATTTAATTTTAGAACCAGATCCAGAAACTGTATTAACAACAAGTGTTTCAATGTATTTAAATACAATTTTATTTGGTACAGTCATTGAATCACAAGTTTCAGAACATGCAAGCAGAAGGATGGCTATGGAAGCTGCAAATAAAAATGGGAAAGAACTTTCAGATAATTTAAGCGTAGTGTTTAATAGAAAAAGACAAGAAAATATTACACAAGAAATTAGTGAAATTATTGGAGGAGCTAATGCTCAAAATGAAGATTAGAGGTAATAAGTATGACAGAAAAAATTACACAAGGTAAAGTTGTTCAAGTAATGGGTCCTGTTGTGGATGTAAAATTCAAACAAGACGACATGCCAAAACTTTATAATACAATTGAGTTGGATAATAATGGAATAAAACTTGTTTTAGAAGTTGTTCAACATATTGGTGATGACTTAGTTAGAACTATTGCTATGGGTCCTACTGAAGGTTTAGTTCGAGGCATCATTGGAAGAAATACTGGGGGACCAATTAGTGTTCCAGTAGGAGATAAAGTTCTAGGAAGAATGTTCAATGTTTTGGGTGACCCAATAGATGATAAACCTCCAGTTAAAGGAGAAAGAATGCCAATTCATAGATTAGCTCCAAATTATGACGAACTTGCTACTTCTGCTGAGATTTTGGAAACAGGAATTAAAGTCATAGATTTAATGATGCCTTTTGCAAAAGGAGGTAAAATTGGTTTATTTGGTGGAGCGGGAGTTGGAAAAACAGTTCTTGTTCAGGAGTTAATTAATAATGTAGCTAAAGCCCATGGTGGTATTTCTGTATTTGCAGGAGTTGGTGAAAGAACAAGAGAAGGTAATGATTTATATTTTGAAATGATAGATGCAGGAGTTATTGATAAAACATCTTTGGTTTTTGGTCAAATGAATGAGCCACCAGGAGCAAGAATGAGAGTGGCACTTACTGGTTTAACAATTGCAGAATATTTTAGAGATATTAAAAATCAAGATGTACTTTTATTTATTGATAATATTTTTAGATTTACTCAAGCAGGTTCAGAGGTTTCTGCTCTTTTAGGAAGAATGCCTTCAGCTGTTGGATATCAACCAACATTAGCAACTGAAATGGGAGCTCTTCAAGAAAGAATTACGTCAACTCAAAAAGGTTCGATTACGTCTGTACAAGCAGTTTATGTACCAGCAGATGACTTGACTGATCCGGCACCAGCTACAACATTTACTCACTTAGATGCTTCTGTAGTTTTGGATAGAAATATTGCATCATTGGGAATTTATCCAGCAATTGATCCATTAAATTCAAATTCTAGGATGTTAGATCCACAAATTGTAGGAGAGAATCATTATCAGATAGCTTTAAAAGTACAAGAAACTTTACAAAAATACAAGGAACTACAATCAATAATAGCAATTCTTGGGATGGAAGAACTTTCAGAAGAAGATAAAATTGTAGTTAATAGAGCAAGAAAAATAAGAAACTTTATGTCTCAACCCTTTACTGTTGGTGAAAAGTTTACAGGTAGAAGTGGTAAATATGTTGCAGTTAAAGATACGGTAAGTTCATTTGAATCCATATTAAATGGTAGTTTAGATCATATTCCTGAGATTTTATTTATGTATGCAGGTTCGGTTGAAGAAGTTATTGAAAGATTCAAAACTAAAAAATAATGCAACTAACTAAATTGAAAATCATTACTCCTGAAGGTGTGTATATAGATGATTTAGAAGTAGAATATGCAAATGTAAGAACTTCAGATGGACAAATAACAATTTATGCTAACCATACCTCAATTGTTTCAACACTTCTTATTGGTGATATGAAATATGAAATTGATGGAACTATAAAATATATTCATCTTCATAGAGGAATAATAAGAGTTTCAAAAGATCAAATTAGAATATTAACTCAAAGACTTTATGAAGTTGATGAAAAAGGTCAAAAAATAAAAACAGAGATTTAAGAAAGTTCTTGTATCTCTGTTTTTATTTTTTCTCTATAACTAAGTTGTTGTTTAACTTTATCTTCAATCATTTTAGTAAAAGCTCACATTTTCTCTCTTTTTAGAAAACCCATAAATCTTATGTAGTTAATTCTTAAAGGTTTAAAGTTAATTCTCCCAATATCAACATTTTTTAATATTTTTGCAATTTGCTTATTCATTAAAACTTTTTCTTTGCAAAGTTCAAGTTTTTTTCTTTGCTCTTCAGGAAAGTCAGTTAAGTTTTTATAAATATTTTCAACACATCCATATTTCGCAACTAATTTTGTTGCTGTATTATAATGCATTCCTCTAACACCCTTTATGTTATCTGATTGATCACCTAATAGTGATTTTATATCAGGTATTTGACAAGGTTTACAACCAAATTTTTCAAAAACTTCTTTTTTTGTTATTATTTCCTGTTTACATTTTTTTGATTGTTGTGAAACAACTTTTACATCATCACAAATTAATTGATATGTATCTTTATCATTTGAAACTATTTCAACTTGATAGCCAAGTTTAACAGCTATTCTAGAAATAGTTCCCATTATATCGTCACCTTCATATTTAACTTTTTCATATCATGGTATATTTGCAGCTGTTAAAAAATCTCTTACTAATTGCATTTGTGGAATTAAATCTGATGGTGTTTCTTTTCTTGTTGCTTTATATTCTGGATATATTTCTTTTCTTCAACATTCTTTTCCCACATCAAATGTAACTAGTACAGTATGATATTCATTTGATTGAACTAATTGAAAAACATTTGCTACAAAGACGTATACAGCATTTATTAAAACTCCATCTCTATTTATAGCAACTTTTTTTCTCTTTAAACTTCCATAATAACCTTTGTGAAGAAGATGATAACCATCTATAATCACAACTTTTTTCTTATCCATTATTGTTCTCCTTTAATAATATCCATGCTTAATTTTTAAAATATTTATTTTATTTTTAATAGAGTCCATTTTTTCAATTTTATCTAAATTGAATTCTACCGTAACTAAATCTTCAGTATACGTATAATTAATGTCTTCAGCTTGTTTTACTAAAAATAAATTAATAGCTTTAATATCTGCTATTTTAAAATTTATTTTTATATTATTTAGAAGTCTTAATTTTTTAAAGTCAGTTTCCTTCATTATTTTAATTGCTGAATTAGTATAAGCTTTTTGCAATCCGCCTGTTCCTAGTTTTACTCCACCATAATATCTTTTAACAAATATTATAATATCAGTAACATTGTTTACTTCAATTAGTTTTAACAATGGTTCACCTGCAGTTCCGCTAGGTTCACCATCATTGTTATATCCATAATTTAAATTATCATGGCCATACTTAAAAGCATAGCAATTATGAGTTGCTCTTTTATCAATATACTTTTTTATAAAATTTTCTAATTCAGTTTTATTTGTTACTTTTGAAATATAGGTAGTGAATCTTGATTTCTTAGCTAAGAAACTTCTTATCACAATATTGTTATTGCTTAATATCTTTAAACTTATCATAACTTTACCAACAATTATTTTACTCTTTTATTGCAAAAAATAGTAGTTTTTATAGAAATATTTTATTTTATTGCATTGGAAAATTTTATACTTTTTTAAAAATAAATGGAGAAAATATTGGTTTTTTTTTTTTTTTTATATTATATTAGTGGTTATAAGTTTTTATAGCCATAGAAAGAAAAGAATGAGAAAGGAAAATATTATAGTGAAAGAAGAATCACAGTTATTTTTATCAAAGCAAGAACATAAGAAAAAATTTGCTAAATGGATGTTATTTTTTTCTATTGCAATGGTAGTAACTATTATATCAATTTTAATTAACTATTTAGTTTTTTTCCCTTGACAAAACCCTGGGAAAATTATTTGAGAGGGAGAACAATTAATTGCTTTTATAATTTGCATATTTTTATTATTATCTGCAGTTGTATTTTGTGTAATTTATTTTTGATTTACATTAAAAGTCAAATACGAAGATGTAAATAATAAGGAAAAAGCAATTTTGGCAGTAGGTTTCACTGGAGGATTTACAGATACAATTGGTGTTGGTTCTTTTGGAGTTATTACTGGTTTATTAAAAGGAACAAGAACAATAAAAGATGATACAAAGTTACCTGGTACATTAAATGTTGCTTTAGGTGTAAGTGCTTTGATAGAGTCAGCTTTATTTGTTGGTTCGATTCAAGTAAACATTGCAACTCTATTAATTTTAGTTATATCAATTATTTGTGGGACTTTTGTAGGTTCCTTATTTGTATCAAAGATAAAAAATCAAAATTCAATAAAAATTATTATGGGGGTAGTTTTATTTTGTGTAGCAATATTAATGATTTTAACTCATCCTCAAGTTAACGTAATCAGCACATCAAATATTGGAGATAAAACTTCACTTATGGATAAACCTTGAAGAATTATTATTGGAACAATTGTATTTTTCTTTTTAGGAATGATTCAATCATTTGGAATTGGTCTATATGCACCAGCAATGGCAACACTATCTTTTTTAGGATTGCAACAAGAAGTAGTGTTTCCTATAATGGCTTGTGGATCAGCTTTATGTATGTTGCCTGCAGCATATACTTTTATAAAAAGAAAAAAATACTTACAACAAACGTCCAATTTAATTTTAATATCAGCCATTTTTGGTGTAGTATGTTCATTTTTATTAATCTTTGTAGGTTTACAAATGGGAGCAGGAATGGACAAAAGAACTTTTGATATTGTTCTTAAATGATTAGCAATAGCTGTTATATTTTATGTCTCAATATCTATGTTAGTTGAATTTTATTTAATTAAAAAAAGACAGAAAGTAAATAAAGGAGAATAAAATGAGTTTATATAATCGTTTAGAAAAAGAATTAAAAATTAGAAAAGAAGATAAACTTTATAACATTATCAAAATACTTGAGGGAGCTCAAAGTGATGTTGTAAAAATTAATAATAAAGATTTTTTAAATATGTGTTCAAATAATTATTTGGGGTTTGCAAATGATCCAATTACAGTCCAAGCAATTAAAGAAGCAGCAGACAAATATGGCGTTGGACCTGGAGCTGTAAGATCAATTTCTGGTAGTTACTCTGTTCATCGAGAATTCGAAAAAATTTTAGCAGAGTTTAAAAACTCTGAAGATGCTTTAGTTGTTCAAAGTGGGTTTCAAGCGAATACTGGATTAATACCAACAATTACAAATGATAATGATTTAATCATTTCTGATGAGTTGAATCATGCTTCAATAATTGATGGAATTCGTTTATCAAAAGCCAAAAGAGCTGTTTATAAACATTGCGATATGAGTGATTTAGAAAATATATTAAAAATTAATTCTAATGAAATAACAGGCAATATTTTTATTATCACAGATGGTGTTTTTTCTATGGATGGAGATGTTGCTCCATTAGATAAAATTAACTACTTAGCAAAAAAATATAATGCTTATAGCATTGTTGATGATGCCCATGGTGAAGGAGTGCTTGGGCCAAATGGTCAAGGCTCAATTGCACACTTTGGTCTGGAAGGAAAAATTGATATAGAAGTTGGAACATTGTCAAAGGCGTATGGACTTGTTGGAGGTTTTATTTGTGGTAATTCAATACTGATTGAATATCTAAAGCAAAAATCGAGAGTCTTTTTATTCTCGTCCTCATTGCAAACAGGAATTTGTTATGCTGGAATAAAAATTATAAAAGAGATGAAAAAATCAAATGATAGAATTAAAAAACTTTGAGAAAATACAAAATATATTCAAAATAAGTTTACTAATAATGGTTATTCAATAGGTAATACAAAAACTCCAATTACACCATTCATGGTAGGAGAAGAATCAATTGCTACAGAATTAACTAAGATATTATTTGAGAAACAAATTTTGGTATCTCCTATTATTTATCCAACAGTTTCAAAAGGAAAAGCCAGAATAAGATTAATGATTTCATCATTACATTCAAAAGGTCAATTAGATCAAGTCTATAAAGTTATTACAGAAGAGTTTGAAAAAATTAAAACAAAAGGAGAGAAATAGATATGAAAAAAGTTTTAATTACAGGAGCTTTGGGGCAAATAGGTTCAGAGTTAGTTTTACGTTTAAGAAAGGATTTGGGAAATGATAATGTTATAGCAACAGACATAAGAAAACTTGAAGATAATTTTATTTGTGATGAAGGAGTTTTTGAAAAATTGGATGTCACTAATTATGATTCTTTTTTACAATTGGCAAAAAAATATGAAGTAGATACAATTATTCACTTAGCAGCTTTATTGTCAGCAACTGCTGAAAAAAATCCTAAATTTGCTTGAGATTTAAATATGAATGGATTAATGAATGCTTTAGAGATATCTAAAGAATTAAATACTAAATTTTTTGCTCCATCATCAATAGCAGCATATGGACCAGATGCAGAAGCAAACAATACTCCTCAGGATACAGTTATGAACCCTACAACAATGTATGGGGTAACAAAAGTTGCGGGAGAGCTATTAGAAAATTATTATAATAAGAAATATGGTGTTGATTCAAGATCAGTAAGGTTCCCAGGATTAATATCATATAAAGTTGAGCCTGGTGGTGGAACTACTGATTATGCTGTTGATATTTATTATCAAGCCCTATTAAATGGTAGCTATGAAAGTTATATTGATAAAGGAACAAAAATGGACATGATGTATATGGATGATGCAATTGACGCTATTGTCCAATTAATGAATGCTGATCCAAAAAAATTAATTCATAGAAATTCATTTAATATAACTGCTATGTCTTTCGCACCAGAAGAAATTTTTGAATCAATTAAAAAATATATTCCTGATTTCAAAATGGATTATAAAGTTGATACTACTCGTCAAAAAATTGCAGATTCTTGACCAAATAGTATTGATGATAGTTGTGCAAGAAAAGAATGAGACTTTAATCCTAAGTATAACTTAGATGCAATGACAAAAGAAATGTTAGAGAAATTAAAAGAAAAATTAAAAGCAGAGGGCAAAATTTAATAAATAAGTTCCTTTAACTTTTTAAATTAGAGAAACTTTGCAATTTAAAATAGTACAGTAACTTTTGTAGGTTTATCAGTCAGTTACTAAAAAATTCATAGTTATAATTAAATTAACCAGTAATTTTTATTTACTGGTTTTCTTAATGAGATAAGAACAATTGCGATTTTATTTAAAATTTTACATAAGAAATTTTAAATCATTGCATATTTAATATATTAAAAATTTTTTATGAAATATTTTTCCGTTTATAACTTTCTATTTGGCAATAATAATTGTATAATGATTAAGATTTTTGACTTAGCAAAAAAGGAGTAGTTTTTAATGGCAAGAGACAAATCAATAGTTAAGAAGCACGGTAAAATAGCAGAGCAAATTATTTCACTAGAAGCGGACTATGAAAAATTAAGTGAAACAGAATTATTAAATAAAACACAAGAATTTAAAGAGAGATTAGAAAATGGTGAAACTTTAGATGAACTTTTAGTTGAAGCTTTTGCAGTAGTTAGAGAAGTCGCATTTAGGGTTTTAAAACTAAAAGCTTATAAAGTTCAATTAATTGGTGCTATTATTTTACATCAAGGAGATGTTGCAGAAATGAGAACTGGTGAAGGTAAAACTTTAACTGGTCTTTTTCCTGCATACCTAAATGCTTTATCTGGTTTAGGAGTTCATGTTGTTACTGTTAATGAATATTTATCTAGAAGAGATAGTGAACTTAATGGTCAAGTTTATGACATGTTAGGAATTAGTGTTGGATTAAATGGTAGAGATTTATCTAAAGAGCAAAAAAGAGCTGCTTATTCTAAAGATATTACTTATACAACAAATTCAGAATTAGGATTTGATTATTTAAGAGATAATATGGTATATCGTTTAGATCAAAAAGTTCAAAGAAAACTTAATTTTGCAATTATTGATGAGGCTGATTCAATTCTTATTGATGAGGCAAGAACACCCTTAATTATTTCTGGGGGAAGCCAAAACAGAATTAATTTATATAAAGCAGCTGATTCATTTTCTAAATCATTGGATGAAAAAACAGATATTGAAATTGATTTAGAATCAAAGCAAGTTTATTTAATTGAACCTGGAATTCAAAAAGCACATAAATTCTTTAGTATTGATAATTTATTTGATTTTAGAAACACTGAGGTTTTTCACTTGATTATGAATGCCTTAAAAGCAATGTTTACTTTTAAAAAAGAAGTTGAGTATACTGTTCAAGGTAATGAGATTATTTTAATTGATCAGTTTACAGGAAGAACAATGCCAGGTAGAGCTTATAGTGATGGTTTACAACAAGCATTACAAGCAAAAGAGGGTGTTGAAATTGAAGAAGAAACAACAACTCTAGCTACAATTACTTATCAAAATTTTTATAGACTTTATAATAAACTTTCAGGAATGACAGGAACTGCAAAAACTGAAGAAGAAGAATTTTTAAAAATATACAATACAAGAGTTATTGTTTGTCCAACAAATAAGCCAATTATTAGAGTAGATGAACCAGACTTAACTTTTGGAACAATTAATGCTAAATTAAAACACTTAGTAAAAGATTTAGAAGAAGTAACACAATCTGGAAGACCAGTACTTATTGGAACAACATCAGTTGATTCTTCTGAACAAGTCTCTCATTATTTACAAAAAGCTGGTTTAAAGTTTGAAATGATTAATGCTAAAAATCACCATAGAGAAGCTGAAATTGTTGAAAAAGCTGGACAAGTAGGTTCTATAACATTAGCAACAAATATGGCTGGACGTGGAACAGACATTAAACTTTCAGATGAAGCTAGAAAAAATGGTGGTCTATTTGTTATGGGTATTGAACGTAACGAAGCAAGACGTATTGACAATCAGTTAAGAGGTAGAGCTGGTAGACAAGGTGATCCAGGAAGTTCAAGATTTTATATTTCTATGGAAGATGAATTAATGATTCGTTTTTCAGCTCCTAAATTAAGACAGATGTTTTTAAAATTGGGTGATGATCATATTAAATCAAGACTGTTTACAAGAGCAATTACAAATGCTCAAAAAAAACTTGAGGGATTAAATTTTGACCAACGTAAAAACGTTCTTGACTATGATAATATTCTTTCACAACAACGGGAAGCTATTTACTCACAAAGAGATTCAATTTTAGAACAAGAAACTTTAAAAGGAGTTATTGCTAGATTTCAATATACAATTGCATATGAAATTGTGGAAAGAAACTCGGAACTTGTCAGAGGAGAAAGAACAATCAATATTTCTTCTCTAATAAAAGAAATTAACTCAAGATTTGTTATTGAAGGTTCATTAAGTGAAAAGGACTTTGGTGGATTAGAAAAATTACAAATTGCAAAAAAGATTTCTGAAAGTATGATGGAATTATATTTAAGTAAAACAAGCTCTGTGCCACAAGAAGTTATAAGTGAAATGGAAAGAAGAACTATTCTTCAATCACTTGACTATCATTGACAAAAACACATTAATATAAATCAAAAATTAAGAAGTGGTATTTATTTACAACAATATGCACAAAATAATCCACTGCATGAATATGTAGAAGAATCAGCTAGGTTATTCAATAAAATGAAAATAATGATTGCAGAAGAAACAATTATTAAACTATATGGATCATTTGTAAGAGAAGTTGGACCAAATGAAAAAACTATTGAATTTAATAATGAAGAACCAAAAACTATTAATATAAGTGATAAAGATATTGATCAAATTCTAGAAGAATGAGAAATTCCTAAAGAAAAATTTGCAAGAGCAAATGTTGATAAAAGATTTAAAGAACTTAAAAAGAGCTTAAAAGGTAAAAAAGAAGAGTTAGAAAAAGTTAAATTTCAATATGCAATTCTTGAGGGATTAATGAAAAAACTTGATGAAATTTTCTCTCAACAACAACAAAAATCAGCTGAAATCCCTTTTGAAGAAGTTGAAAGAATGTTAACTAAATTCAAGTTGAAGAAAATCTTTACTGCAAAAGATGTTAAAGCAAGTTATGAAAAATTATCTAAAAAAGAAACTGATGAAGCTGAAAAAACAAAACTATTGATTGAGACGCAGATATTAATGGCATTAGCAACTGAATTAGAAAAAAAACAAAAAGAATTTAAAGTTTTAGATGAGAATGGTAAAGTTAAAAAAACATTTAAAACTAATCCTGATGGCTCAATTTCAGAAGAAGATATTGAAGACACTGAACAAGTTCAAACAAAAACAAAAATTGGATAAAATATTTTTTCCTATTTTTTACAACAAGACATTTGTCTTGTTTTTTTAATTAATCTATGTAAAATATTGCTAGGCAATATTATTTCTAGGTGTCAATCTTTAGAATTTTTAGGTCTTATTAAAGAGGTAATAAAATGGAAAGTAAAAATCAAAAATTTAGTATAGTTACAGAATATAAACCAGATGGAGACCAACCTAGCGCAATTAAGAAGTTAATTTCTGGTTTAAAAAACAATTTAAAGCATCAAGTTTTAATGGGTGCAACAGGAACAGGAAAGACTTTCACGATGGCGAATGTGATTCAGGAAATGAATAAACCAACTCTTGTTTTAGCTCATAATAAAACATTAGCAATGCAATTGTATATTGAATTAAAAGAACTATTTCCGAATAATAGAGTTGAATATTATGTTTCCAATTTCGACTTTTATCAACCAGAGGCGTATATTCCATCAAGAGATTTATACATAGATAAAGATGCAAAAAGAAATAATGATTTAGAAATGATGAGACTAAGTTCAATGAATGCATTAATGATTAGAAGAGATACAATAGTCGTTGCATCTGTCGCATGTATCTATGCAACACAAGATCCAAAAGAGTATGGAAATGTCTTTTTTGAATTAGAAGTTGGTCAAGTTTTATCTAAGAAAAAGTTATTAACTTTTCTTGTTCAAACAGGTTATACTCGAGATGAAAATGATTTAGCTATGGGTTATTTTAGTGCGAAGGGTGATGTTATAAGAATTGCACCAAGTTGAACTGATAAATATCATATTAGAATTTCAATGTTTGGAGATGAGATTGAAGCAATTGAAATGATAGATGTCTTGAATAATACAGTCTTAGAAAAAATTAGAATGTTTACAGTTTATCCAGCTGCAGCTTATGTTACAAACTTTGATAAAATGAAATTAGTTGTAGAAAATATTGGTAAGGAATTAAATCAGAGAGTTCAATGATTTCAAGATCAAAAGAAATTTATTGAAGCAGATAGATTAATGAAAAGAACTAAATATGACATGGAAACAATGAGCGAGTTTGGAATATGTAGTGGAATTGAAAATTACTCGCCTCACTTAGATTTTAGAGCTCCAGGTACTCCACCATTTACTTTAATTGATTATTTTGGTGATGACTTTTTGACTATTATAGATGAATCTCATATGATGATTCCTCAACTGAATGCTATGTATAATACTGACAGAAGTAGAAAAGAAACTTTGGTCGAACATGGCTTTAGATTACCAAGTGCTATTGATAATAGACCTTTGAAGTTTCAAGAGTTTGCAGATAAATTAAAAAATGTAATCTATACATCTGCAACTCCAGGTCCGTATGAACTTGATTTAGTTAATAATGATGTAATTGAGCAAATCATTAGACCAACAGGTTTAGTAGATCCACAAATTGAAATTCGTTCAACTATTAATCAAATGAATGATATTGTAGATGAGATTAATAAAGTAGTTGCAAAAAAACAAAAAGTCTTTATAACTGCAATTACAATTAGAATTTCTGAAGATATCACAACTTACTTACAATCAAGAAACTTAAAAGTAACTTATCTACATTCAGAGTTAAAAACTTTGGAAAGAAATCAAGTACTAACTGATTTAAGGAAAGGCGTTTATGATGTTATTGTTGGGGTCAACTTATTAAGAGAAGGTTTAGATATTCCTGAAGTGAGTTTAGTTTGTATTCTCGACGCAGATAAACAGGGTTTTTTAAGAAATACAAGGAGTTTAATTCAAACAATAGGAAGAGCTGCTAGAAACTCTGAAGGTCGTGTAATTTTTTATGCAGATTCAACTTCTCCAGCTATGAAAGAAGCAATTGAAGAAACTGATAGAAGACGAAATATTCAGCAAGAATATAATAAACTTCATGGAATTACTCCAAAAACTATTATTAAAAAAATTACAGATATTATCTCTGATTCAAATATTAGAAACAAAGTAGATGAATTAAGAAAGTTGAAGAAAAAAGAAAAAGAAAAGAAAAAGGAAGATTTAATTTCTGATTTAAGAAAACAAATGTTGAGTGTTGCAAAAGAACAAAATTATGAAAAGGCAGCTGAACTTAGAGATCTTATTTTAGAATTACAAGCAGAAGGTTAGGTTATTATGAATAAAAAAATTATTATAAAAGGAGCAAGAGAGCATAATTTAAAAAATATTGATATTGAAATTCCAAAAGAAAAACTTGTCGTTTTTACAGGGCTTTCTGGTAGTGGAAAATCATCGCTGGCTTTTAATACTATTTATGCTGAAGGTGAAAGAAGATATATTGAATCATTATCGTCATTCTCACGACAATTTTTAAAATCAGTTGAAAAACCTGATGTTGATGAAATTGAAGGCTTAAGTCCTGCTATATCAATTGATCAAAAGACAACAAGTCATAATCCAAGATCAACTGTAGGAACAACAACAGAGATACATGATCATCTTAGATTACTATTTGCAAATATTGGAACTCCTTTTTGTGTAAATGGTCATGGTCCAATTAAAACATCATCACTTAAAGAAATTATGGAAACTTTAAAAAAAGAAACAAAAGAAGATGATCAAATCTTTATTTTAGCTCCTGTTGTAAGAGATAAAAAAGGAACTCATAAAGATCTCTTTATAAAATTAAAAAGGGAAAACTTTTTAAGAGTACAAATAAATGGTGAAGTAAGAAATCTTGAAGAAGATATTCAATTGGAGCAAAATAAAAGACATAACATTGATATTGTGGTAGACAGATTAATTTTTAAAGCAGGTGATGAAGAACTTCAATCGAGAATTTATTCAGCAATTGAAGTTGGTTTAGGATACTCAAAGGGCCTTATTAAAATTTATTATCCAAATAGAAATAATGAGACAAAACTATTTTCAACAAAATATTCTTGTAGTGAATGTGGTTTCTCAATCCCAAATTTAGAAGCTAATTTATTTTCTTTTAATAAAAAAAATGGAGCTTGTGAAACTTGTTCAGGTTTAGGAGTTAATTTAGAAGCAGATCCAGGTTTAATAATTCCAGACTCTTCGTTATCTATTCGTGAAGGTGGTATTTTATATTATAAAAACATTGTTGATTCAACAAATATTGAATGACAAAAATTTAAGTTACTTTGCGATTATTATTTAATTGATATAAATTCTCAAATAAATAAATTAAGTGAAAAACAAATAAATGTTATTTTATATGGAAGTGATGAACCAATTGAAACTAAAATTAATACCGTAAGTGGAAATACATTAAGGGCTTTTGATTATATTGAAGGAATTGCAAATATTATTGAAAGAAAATATATTGAAACTAAATCAGAAGATAATAGAAAATATTATGGAAAATATATGATGTCAAAAATTTGTAAAACTTGTAAGGGAAAAAGATTAAATGATATTGCATTAAGCGTTAAAATTAATAACATTTCAATTGCAGACTTTGTAGAATTAACTATTGAAGAGGAGTTAACTTTCCTACTAAATTTGAATTTAAATGAGCAACAAGCAAAAATTGCAAGTCTTGTTTTAAATCAACTTGTTTCAAGAATTAGTTTTTTAAATGAAGTTGGTTTAAATTATTTAACACTTTCTAGAAGTGCAACAACTCTTTCCGGAGGAGAGGCTCAAAGAATTAGACTAGCAAAACAATTGGGTTCAAAATTATCAGGAGTTCTTTATGTTCTGGATGAACCTTCAATTGGTTTACATCAAAGAGACAATGATAAATTAATTACTACTTTAAAAAAACTAAGAGATTTAGGAAATACTTTAATTGTTGTAGAACACGATGAAGATACAATGAAAGCTTCAGATTGAATTGTTGATATTGGACCTGGTGCTGGAATTGAAGGTGGAAACATTACTGCTCAAGGTACATATGAAGATATTTGTAAAAACCCAAATTCCTTAACAGGAAAATATCTATCTAAGCAATTATCAATTCCCACACCAAAAAAACGTAGGGGTGGTAATGGCTTAAAAATTGAAATAAAGGGAGCTACTGAAAATAACTTAAAAAATATTGATGTAACTCTTCCATTAGGTAAATTTATCTCAGTTACAGGAGTTAGTGGAAGTGGAAAATCAACTTTGGTTGAAGAGATAATTTATAAAGGATTAAAAAAAGAATTAAACAAAGAATTAATTCGTCCAGGTAAATATAAATCAATGAAAGGTTGAGAAAACATTGATAAAATAATTTATGTCTCACAAGATCCTATTGGTAAAACTCCAAGATCTAATCCAGCAACATATACATCTGTTTTTGATGATATTAGAGATCTCTACACAGAAATACCCGAGTCTAAAATTAGGGGTTATAAAAAAGGAAGATTTAGTTTTAATGTTCCTGGTGGTAGATGTGATTCATGTTGAGGAGATGGTGTTGTTCGTGTTGATATGCAATTTCTTGGATATGTAGAGGTCATTTGTGAAATATGTGATGGAAAAAGATATAATGAAGAAACTCTTCAAATAAAATATAGAGGAAAAAACATTTGAAATGTCTTAAATATGACTGTTCAAGAAGCCCATGATTTTTTTGAAAATATTCCTAAAATTAGAGAGAAATTGGAAACAATACTAGCGGTAGGTCTTGGTTATATAAAATTAGGACAAAATGCAACAACTTTGTCTGGAGGAGAAGCTCAAAGAGTTAAATTATCGACATTCTTATTAAAAAAACAAACTGGAAAAACTTTATTTTTATTAGATGAGCCAACAACAGGTCTACATATTGATGATGTAAAAAGACTAATAAGTGTCTTAAATATTTTAGTTGATCAAGGAAATACAGTTTTAACAATTGAACATAATCTTGATTTTATAAAAGTTTCAGATTATGTGATTGATTTAGGACCCGAAGGTGGAGCTGGAGGTGGAGCTATTATTGTTACGGGTACACCAGAGCAAATAATTGAAAATAAAAACAGTTTTACTGCCAAGTATTTAAAGGAGTATTTAAATGATTAGTGTCGAAGAAAAGTTAATACCCTCTGAAATAATTTTTAAAAAGAATTATAATCTAAAAAAATTATTAGAAGATATTGGTAATCCCCAAAATAGTTTTAATGTTATTAATGTTGTAGGAACAAATGGTAAAGGATCAACGTCTCATTTTATTTTTGAGGGCTTAAAGACTAAATTTAAAAAAGTTGGTCTATTTACATCTCCTGCATTTTTAAATCAAAATGAAAGAATTCAATATAATGGTGAGATGATTTCAGATGAGAATTTAAAAAGACTACTTGCAAAAAATAAAAATTTAATTAAAAAATACGAGTTAACTTTTTTTGAGATTTGAACTTTTATTGCAATTTTATATTTTTATGAATTAAAAATTGATATAGCTGTTATTGAAGCAGGAATTGGGGGTTTAAAGGATTCAACAAATGTTTTTGAAAAACAATTAGCGGTTTGTGTAACTTCACTTGGTTTGGACCATCAAGAAATTTTAGGATTTACAATTAAAGAAATTATCTATCAAAAATTATGTATTGCGAAAAAAAATGTCAAAATATTTTTAAGTCAAGATAATATTAAATATAAAAGAATTATCAAAAAAGTAAATAATAACACAAAGGTTTTTGCAAAAAAAATTATTGATCCAGTATATTTTCAAGGTTTTAATAAGGGATTAGCTTTTGAATTACTTAATTATTTGGGTATTACAATAAATTCATTTCAATATTCTCCACTTGGAAGATATAGCATATTAAAAAAAGAACCAATGCTTATTATTGATGGCTGTCATAACTATGATGCAGCACTTAAATTGTCTAAACAAATTGAAAAAATAGAAAGTCTTATAATCTTATTTGGAGCAAGTGAAGGAAAGAATTATAAAAAGATGCTTCAGATTTTTAAAAAGGGAAATAGAACCATATATCTAACAGAATTTGAGCATGAAAAGTCTTGAAAAATAAGTAAAGAAGATTTTAAGGATTTTATAGTTGTTAAAGATTGAAAATTTTTTCTTTCAGAAAATAAGGATAAAAATATATTAGTTTGTGGAAGTTTATATTTTATTCCTTTAATATATAAATGAAAGGAGGAAGGATAAAATGTCTTTATATTTATATACAAATATTGCGGCAATACTTCTTGTTTTAGGTATTTTAGTATGTGCTTTAGCTCTTGAAAATTTTACTTTTAAAAAAATTAGTTTAAAGCATTTAACAGTTATTTCTTTATTTGCAGCTTGTAGTGCTGTTTTAACTGGTTTCAGTTATAGTTTTCCACCAATTGTTGGTAATGTTCATATAGCTTTAGGTGATTGAATTATTTTCCTGTTAGGTCTTCTATTTGGACCATTGTGTGGAGTTATAGCTGCTATTTGTACTGACACATTAATGTCGATTACAATGCCTAGTAGCTATGGTTATCATGGTGGTTATATGTTTGGGAAATGTGTCTTAGCTTTTTTTGGCTCTCTTGTTTTTTTAACAAAGTCACAAAACAAAATATTGTTGAAGGTAATAGTTCTATATTCAGTAGCATATATTCTTCAAAGTTTAGTATTAAATCAAATTTGAATGATGTCTTGAAAAGGAAACGCAGCATGACTTGATCTTTTTGCTAAATTAATTAAGCTGCCAATTAGTTTACCAATTTATATAACTTTTACTTATTCAACTTTTTTACCTATAAGAAAAATGTTAAAAAATTGAAATACTGAGTTTGTCTGGTGTTTTAAAAGGGAATACTTATTAAAAAAACTGGATTATTAAATTTAGTAATTTAGAAAATTCGTTTTGTGATATTTTAAGAAAATAATCACTTTTTTATTACAAAAAATGGACAAAAGTTATTAGAATTATATATTTTAATTGTTGGATTTAGGGAAAATATTCAATACAAAATGAATTCAATTAGTCAATTATTAAACTAAGAAAAAATAAATTCTACATGAAATTTAAAATATAAGTGTAGGTTTTTTTTATTTCAAAATAATTAGAGTGAGTAAGGATTAATAATAATTTATAAAAGTAAAGGAATTTTAGAGACCACTAAAATTTGTATGAAAGTTAGAAGGACCTATTAATTTTAAGGGAAGTTGAGAGAAGAATTAAAATAAGTCAAATTTAGGGCACAAATTAGGTATGAATAAAACTATAATAGAAAAAGACTAGGAAGAAAAAAAGCATAAGTCGATAGTACTGACATTATAAATAATCTAAATGAAAAACAAAAGAATGAGAGAATTAAATATTGAATAAAAGATTAGTTTTGCAAAAATTCAAAAAGAGTTTATTTAAAATTTCTTTGATAAAAAGCTCAATTAAATTTAGAATTATGAGTATATGCAGAAAATAAATATTCTGATGTTTTTTTAACCTCCTAAAAAAATTATTAATATTATTAAGATATTGAGAAAATCTGTTATTGAACTTATAAATATAGTTAAAATAAATTTATTTGCTTCATCTAGATTATTCAGATTTGCTTTGGGAAACAAATCTATCTTATAAAATTTATCATAATCTTTCAATGGGGTCCTTTATTTGGGTGCGCTTGTTGTAATTAACTTAATTCCTAGATTATTAAAAGTGAAACTAAATTGAACTGAGGAATTTGAATGTATGTCAGATTCTCCCTTTTTTGAATAGTTTTTTACATGCTAAAATTTACTCCCCTAAACCATAATTTAGGAATTTTTAATTAGTAATTTAGTAATACTATTAAAGTTTTTCTTATTTGGAAAAGTGTAAGTCAATTTTCTTTTCAGCTTGCATAATCGAGCATTCAACGTAACTGTCATTTTTGATTCAATAATTTTGGAAACATTAATTTTATTTTTTCACCAAAATATTTTTTCCTATTTTCTGAATTCTCACTAAATCTAATAATCTTGTACTTTGTTTTTTAACAATACTTATTTTTTGTGAACTTTTTTCCTCAATTAATTCTAATCCAATGCTTTTTCAATTATTCTATGCAATCTTGAAAAATGCAGATTATTATTTAATAATACAATTTTTTGGTGATTATAGGACACTATAATTTTGTGTTATTTTTCTATAGTCCTTTAAAGTGAGATTAATTAGATAGATAATAGTCATTTTCATATAGATTAATTATCTTATTTTCTAATAAATTATCAATTTTCTGTTTAATAACCTTCTACTGTTTTTATGCATAAAAGAACTATAACCATACTTATTCTATTTATTGATTAATAAATTAATATTTTTGCAAATTTTTTACTTATTCTATTCATTATTAAATTTTTGATTTTATCTAATTTTTTCTTTTCATTCATTTTTAAGTATTTTCTTATAGAATGCTTCCATATACTATTTTGGAAAATTTCTGTTAGTTTTAAATAGAAAATATTATAATTTATTAAAAAATTTTGGTGCCTTTTTATTATCACTTATTCCTTTAATCAATTTATTAGATATAATTACTTTGAGGTAAAAAAATGAGTAAACTTTATGCAAAAAAAATAATTGAAGAGTTTAAACTAAGTGTAGTTTCAGGCCATAATAAATTAGAAAATAAAATTGATGTTTATGGAATTAATAGAGCTGGTTTGGAATTAACAGGATATTTTGAAAGTGGAGAAAAGTCTCATAGAATTATTGTTATGTCTACAAAGGAATATTTATATATTATGAACTTTGAAGAAAGCGAAAGAAGATTAAGATATGAGAAACTTTTTTTAAAAAATATTCCAATGATAATTCTTACAGATAAATTTGAAGATAATTTGGCAATTGAAGTTGCAAAAAAAACTGATTCGTTGCTTGTAAGAACTAAAACAGAATCAACAAGCGATTTTACTCAAAATATTCTTGAATTTATGGATGACTATTTTGCACCTGTAGTTGAAGTACATGCCTCTTGTGTAAATATTTTTGGTAAGGGTGTATTACTTATTGGAGAATCAGGAATAGGAAAATCAGAAATTACATTAGACTTAGTAAAAACAAATCATCTATTTGTAGGTGATGATAGAATAGTTATTACTAAAAAGTCAAATGAATTATATGGTAAAAGCCATGAAATATTAAAAAATTTAGTTGAGGTTAGAGGAATTGGTATAGTGGATGTTTCACAAACAAATGGTTATCAAGTTATTTTAGAAAAAACAAAGATTGATCTTGTTATTGAATTGACACAATTTAAAAAAAATGGTATTGATGATTCAGAGAGATTGGGAACTTCTTTTGCAACATATGAAATATTAGGTGTTTTAGTTCCTTATATTAAAATTCCAGTTTCTTCAGGAAGAAATATTCCAAATATAATTGAAGCAGCAGTTGCTAAATTAAAAATTAAACAAAGTGGACTTTATAAAGATGAAACTGAAATCCTAAGTGAAAGAGCAATTAAGTTTAATAATGATTAATTTTTTATCTAATATTATTTGAGAAAATGGAGAAAAGATTCCATATGAATCTGACTCACTATCATTTTTATATTCGCTTTTGGTTGTTGCTGGTGTTTTAAGTGTAATATTTGTTTCTGCTTTTAAATTATATAAAAGAGGAATTCCACTAAAAGATTTTATAAACGGAATATATATATCATTGCCGATGGGAATTATTGGAGCAAGTATATTTGGAAAATTAGGGTCATCAGGAGATCAGTGAAAGTTATATATGTTAATTTTCTTTTGGGAGCCTGGAATGAGTTTTTTTGGTTCGATGCTTTGCGGAGGAACTGCTGCATTTTTATGGTTATGGCATAAAAGCAGATATACTAAAATTTCAATTTATGTTTATGCAGATTGCATTGTTCCAAATATATTATTAGGTCAATCAATTGGAAGATGAGGTAACTTATTTAATCACGAAATATTAGGAAGAGAAGTAAGCGATTTAAATAAAATAAACTGATTGCCAGACTTTATATGACATAGATTATTTTATTTTAAGGATTTAACTACATCTACGGAATTGGAAATTATTCAATTTCGTGAACCTCTATTTTTGTATGAATCTTTTGCAACCTTACTTCTTTGAATTTTAATTACTTTTGTTTTTACTAACTTGTGAAAAGTGATTAGTAAAAAGCCATGGAAAGTTGATCCAGAAAACTTCCCATGTAAATGAAATAAAACTTTTAAGTCTATTTATGAAAAAGATTTAAGAAGTTATAATACACAAACTACTATTGAATATTTAAAAGATAAAGATGGTAAGTTATATTTATCAACATCATGAGCTTGAAAAAAGGCTTATACATTGTATGAACCTCCAAAAGATTTAGTTGAAAAAGCACAAGAAAAAATAGAAAAAAGAAAAATATTAGCAATAAAGGCAAAGCAAAAATATCACTATATAGTTAGAAAAAATAATGAAGAAATTCAAAAGCAAAGAATTAAATTAAGAAGTAATAAAATAACCAAACAAGACTTTTATAATTTTAAAACTGAATTAAAGAAAAATAGTAAAGTGGAATTGCAGAAATTAAAATTAGAAAAAAATCTACTCAGAGTTTTTGTAAAAAGTGATTCCAAGGAACTATATAAGATAAATAATCCAAATAATTATAAAATTATTCACAGTGGAGTATTAGCGGGTATATATATATTAGGCTATAGTATTATAAGACTTATCCTTGATCAGTTAAGAAATCCTTATGAATTAACTGTAAAAGATAATGAGGTTTTAAATTATTTATTTTTAGCAGGATTTTTGCTATTAGGATTGTCTATAGTTATATTTGCACAATTTATAGCTCCAAAAAAATGAAGGGAAGAAGGTTGATTATATGAAAAATCATATTAATGTTGATTATGATTTGATAATAGCAGGTGCAGGACCTGCTGGTTTGAGTGCAGCAATATATGCTGGTAGAGCAGGTTTAAATGTACTAGTTTTAGAAAAAGAAGCACCTGGAGGTAAAGTTATTAAAACTGGAGAAATTGAAAATTACCCAGGGTTTACAAATATTCAAGGACCAGATTTAGCTATGCACTTTTTTGAGCAAGCAACAGCAATGGGGGCAAAATTTGAGTTCTCTGGTTTAAAAGATTTTGAAAAAAAAGAATCCTTTAATATAACATTAGAAAATGGAAAAACTTTGACTTCAAAAGCTTTAGTAATTGCTACTGGAACAAAGGAGAATTTATTAGGGGTTCCAGGAGAAATTGAACTTTATGGTAAGGGAGTTTCTTATTGCGCTGTTTGTGATGGAAGTTTTTATAAGGAAATGCCTGTGGCAGTTGTTGGTGGAGGTTATAGTGCAATTGAAGAGGCTATATTTTTAACAAGATTTGTCTCAAAAGTATATTTAATTCATAGAAGTAAAAAATTTAGAGTGGATAATAAAACATTGGAAAAGGCTAAATCTAATGAAAAAATAGTATTTATTTTGGATTCAATTGTTGAAAGTATTGAAGGTAGTGAGAAAGTGTCACTAATTAAAATCAAAAATATTTTAGAAAATACTACATCAAAAATTGATGTAAATGCTATTTTTCCATTTATTGGACATTATCCAGTCTCAGGTTTTGTAAAACAAATTCAGATACTAAATGAAGAAAAACACATTATTGGTGATGAAAGAATGAAAACTAAAATAGAGGGTCTATTTGTGGCTGGAGATGTTAGAAATACGCCATTTAGACAAATTGCAACAGCTACCTCGGATGGAGCAATTGCGGGTCAAAATGCTGTAAATTATATTGAAAATCTTGATTAATTATCAAGGTTTTTTATTAATTGCTATGTTAAAATAATTTAAGTTAAAAAGGTGTTGAAAAAATGTTTTATAGCTGAATACAAAAGGACAATTGAAAAGAAGCTACAGAATGATGAACTGTTAGAGATGATTATGGCATTATTCATGTTTATGCACTAACAATGACTTTAGGAGTTATTTTTGCTGTCGGCATTTCTGCAATAAAACTTTATAGAAGAGGAGTCTCACTTACTGAATTATGAATTGGAGCAGCTATAATTGTTCCAGTTTCTTTAATAGGAGCAAGTTTTTTTGGTAAGTTAAATGCAGCAGGTTATGGTCAAAATAACTCTGGTTTTTTTGGGCTCTTTGCTTTCTGAAATGGTGGTATGGCAATTCATGGAGGAGTTTATGTTGGAACTTTGGCAGGATTAATAATATTTTATTTTTTAGGTAGAAGAACAAAAGTATCATTATGGGTATATACTGATTGCATAATCCCAAATATTCTTATTGGTCAGGGAATTGGAAGATGAGGAAATTTCTTTAATCATGAAATATTTGGTAAACCCTTAGCAGAATGGAATTCAAATTCTACTACTTTAAATTGATTACCACAAGTAATTAGAAGAAATATGGTTTGAACTTATTCTGGAAAAGATGGGGAAACTTTAAACGGTTTAATACTTGAAAATGGTAAAGATTATATTATGTCTCCAATATTTTTATATGAGTCAATAAGTTTAATAGCAGCATGATTAATAATAACTTTTATAATTCCTAATATTGGTAAATGATTTGGAAAAAAACCTTGAAAACAAGAAACATCATTTGCAGGACTTTCTAACTATGAAGCTTGAAAACTTTCTAAATTTAATATTTGAAAAAGAGAAGTATATGCAAATCATCATAAAAAAGAAATTGAATTATATAAAACAGAAATAACTACAATTAATGATAAAAATTATATTAAAAGAAAATGAAAACAAGGAAAACTTTTATCCAAATGTAACAATCCCGAAAACTATACTTTAATTAGATCGGGGGTGCAAGCAGGAGCATATTTCTTTGCATGAAACTTGGTAAGATTCATTTTAGAAGTAGGAAGACCAGATGATCATTTATTCTTAATGTATCAAAGAACTTTATCTTTAACCATAATTGGTTTATCAATGTTCTTTGGTTTATTAGTAGCAATAATGGCACAATTTGTTTTTCCATATTTATTTAGAACTACAGGTTTTATATATGAACAAGAATATTTCTACTTAGACCATGAAAATAATAAGGAGTTTAAAAAGGAAATAGAAACAAAGAAAATAGAGAAAAACAAGATTAAAGAAGAAAAAGCAAGACAAAAATTAAAAGAAAAATTAGAAAAAAAATAGGAGGGTAATATGTCTTTTGCAATGGAAGTTAAAGAAGAAATTTTGAATCACACTTTTACAAATGAGCAAAAGATTATGTTACTCTCTGGTTTTATAAAATATAACGGTGAAATTATATATGCAAATAGTGGAGTTGCTTTAAGACTTACAAGTAATAGTAATAATATTATTAGACATGTATTTTCATTTTTGAAAACAATATATAATGGAAAAATTGAGATATCAATTATACAAGTTCAAAAACTTAGAAATAGTAAAAGTTATCAACTTACCCTAACTGAAAATATCATTGAATTTTTATCAGAGAATGATATATTTGATCCAGAGTTAGCAAATAAAATAATTGAAATTAATTTAGAAAAATATATTAAAAAAACTTGAGAAGGATTAACACGAGCCTATATTTCTGGACTATTTATAGCTATTGGAAGTGTTAATTCTCCTGAAACTACAAATTATCATTTAGAGTTACAATTTAAAGAAAATGAATCAGCTCAATATATTAGAAAAGTTTTAAAGAAATACAATTTTAACTTTAAAACTACAAATAAAAGAAATAAAATAGTTTGCTATATTAAAAAATCTATAGTTGTTTCTGATTTCCTAAAATTCATAGATGCTCCAATTTCTGTTATGAAATTTGAAAACACAAGGATTAATAGAGATGTTAGCAACAATATAAATAGAATGATAAATATAGATATCTATAATCAGCAGAAATCATCAGAGACTGGATTAAAGCAGATAGAAGAGATTAACAAGATTATAAAAAATAATCTTCTCTTAGAATTATCGCCTAAAGCTCAGTTACTGTCAGAAATAAGATTAGAGAATCCAGACGCATCATTTTCAGAATTGGAAGTCTTAATGAACGATAAAAATATATCGATAACAAAATCTGGAATAAGTAATTTATTTAGAATGATAAATAAATTAGCAAATACAATTGGAGAATAAATATGGAAAAAAACATTATAAAAACATTTAGTAAGAACATGAAAAGAATAAGGGTAGATGCAAAATTAACACAGGAAGAATTAAGCTTCACTTCAGAGCTACACAGAAATTATATTTCCGATACTGAAAGAGGTAAAAGAAATATATCATTAAAATCTGTTGAAAAAATAGCAAAAGCACTAAATGTAGAGCCAATTGAATTTTTTAGGGACGTAGATTAGTATTAAAAAAACAGAATTTAGATTCTGTTTTTTTTTTTTTTTTAATAAACAATAACTTTAGTTAATTTATCAAAATCTTCATTATTTTTAATATTTTTGTAACCTTCATACAAAATGTATGATTTAAAACCCTTTGATTTTAAACTCTTATAAATAGATAAATGACTTCTAGAATCTTCATCGATAATAAGTACCTTATTTTTTTTATCTAATATTTTAAAATACTTTAAATTAAAAGTAAGTAGAGGAATATTTATAGATCCTTTAAGGTGATTTTGGTTATACGAAATGCTATTTCTAATATCAATTACTTGTCATTTTTTACTCTTTAAAATATTATTAAGACTTTTCATATTCTTTGTTTTATATTTAGCCTTAAAAGCATTTTTTCTAAAAATTTTTTCTAAAAATTTAAATACATATTCTAGTCATTGCATTTTTTTATCACCAAACTAATTATAACTTGAAAATAATAAATTTTCATAATGCTTATTGGAATAATTCTATTAATTACTCAATTTTATAGAAAGATAGATGCATAAAATATTCTTTTTTTGTATCAATTGTAGTATTATATATTTAATGAATGGAGGCCTTGTATGAATTTACTTGCCGGAACAGCGTCACAACAAACACTAGCAAATCAAATAATTTTAGGTTTTGAAATTCTTGGATTAATCGTATCAATATTAATGATAATTGTTGGCTTGGTACAGAATAAAAGTTCGCAAACAGGATTGAGTGCATTAAATGGTGGTAATGATGAATTATTTTCAAACTCCAAAGAGAGAGGTATGGATAAGACAACATCAATTTGGATGTTCAGCTTAGGAATTACACTATTTATAATTACAATTGTAATGGGAATTATTTCAAACACTGTTCTAAGTTAATAGTGTTTTTTTAATAGAAAGAGAATTTATGAAAAATATAATATTGGAGCGGTTAAAGAAAAAAGATAGACTGCATTTGAATGATTTAACTAATAATATTAATGGAAAATATGAAAGCATTACGGATGCTTTAAAATTACTTCAAGAAGAGCATTTAATTGGTTGGACTAAAGAAAATGTTATTTATTTTGTTGGAGAAAAATATAGAATTGGATCAATAAAGATAAATGATAAAGGGTACGGTTTTATAAAAGAATTAAACAGTGAAGATGATGATTTCTTTGTTCCTCCAAATGGACTTAATGGTTCTATTTCATCTGATGAAGTTATTTTTACTGTTCAAAAAGAAAATGATGATAGACTTAAAGCAAAT
This sequence comes from Spiroplasma endosymbiont of Cantharis rufa, assembly GCF_964019665.1. Classification (NCBI taxonomy): domain Bacteria; kingdom Bacillati; phylum Mycoplasmatota; class Mollicutes; order Entomoplasmatales; family Spiroplasmataceae; genus Spiroplasma; species Spiroplasma endosymbiont of Cantharis rufa. The sequence goes on from NZ_OZ026459.1 coordinate 81,087, forward strand.
GTTGAAGACATTGTTTTAAGAACAAAAACATCATTAATTGGAGAAATGAGAAAAAGTAGTTGTGGTAGATTTATAGATTTCATTCCGAATGAACCCGGATTTAAGAATTATAGAATTGTCTTAGTTAATTTGAAAGATTTTAAACTAAAAGAAGATCTAATTGTAAAAGTTAAAATATTAGATGTAAGAGATAGAAAACTATTTACGAGAATTCAAAAAATTATTGGAGATGCAAACAAGGCAATAGATAGAATTATTTCAATTGCTTACGAATTTGATATTAAGCCAGAATTTAATAAGTTAACATTAGATAATGCAATTGAAGTTGCAAAACCAATTGATTATAAAGATGAAAAAATTAAAAGAAGACTTTCTAACTCTTTAATTAATAAAAATTTAGTAACAATAGATGGTGCCGATTCAAAAGATTTAGATGATGCAATTTATGTTGAAAAAACAAATAAGGGATATAAACTTATTGTAGCTATTGCAGATGTAAGTTATTATGTAACTCCATTTTCACCTTTAGATAATACAGCCTTATTTAGAGGTAATTCTGTTTATTTAGCCAACAAAGTAATACCAATGTTGCCTGAAAAATTATCTAATGGAGTTTGTAGTTTAAATCCTAATGAAGAAAAACTTTGTATGGTAGCAGAAATGGATTTTGATTTAAAAGGAAATGTTATAAATAAAAAAGTTTATGAATCAATCATGATATCAAAAGCACGTTTAACTTATAAAGAAGTTAATGAACTTTATTCTCAAAAAAATGTAGAGATTAAAGAGGAAATTATAGATATGCTAATGACAGCAAAGGAACTTCATGAAATAATTGATTTGGAAAGATCAAATAGAGGAGCAATTGAATTTGATATTGCAGAACCTAAAATAATATTGGATAAGGATTCTAATGTTATCGAAATTGCAAAGCGTGGAAGAGGTATTAGTGAAAAATTAATTGAGAACTTCATGGTAAGTGCAAATGAATGTGTAGCAAGTGTTATTTTTGAAAAGAAATTGCCCTTTATTTATAGAAATCATGACGTTCCAAAAGAAGAAAATCTTATTGAATGGCATTCAATATTAAGAGCTTTAGGAGTAAATGTAAAATTAACTGAGTTAGATAAAATAAATCCAAAAATGATTAAACATGCCTTAACTCAAATTGAAAGCCAAATAACAGATCCGACTGAAAGAGATGTTATTAATATTACTTTATTAAAGTTTATGGAAAAAGCTGCATATGAATTGGAGAATATAGGTCACTTTGGGTTAGCCAGTAATTGCTATACACATTTTACAAGTCCAATTAGAAGGTATAGTGATTTAATTGTTCATAGATTTTTAAAGCAGTACTTAATTAGTAAGGATTTAAGAGATCTAAAGTTAGAGCAAAATAAAAATTTTGTTTTAAAAGCTTGTGGAATTATTAATGATACTGAAAAACAGGCAGTTTCAGCTGAAAGAGAAGTTAATAAAGTATGTATGGCTGAATATATGCAATCTAAAATTGGTCAGGAGTATGAGGGAATAGTTGCCGCTGTCTTGAAGTTTGGTATTTTTGTGCAACTAGAAAATTGTGTTGAAGGACTAATTCATATCTCAGAACTTCCTGACTTTACTTTTGAAGAGAAGACAAATATTATGGTAAACAAACAAAACAAAATTTTTAGATTGGGTCAAAAAATAAAAATAAAAGTAAAAAATGCAGATGTTAAAAAAAGAATTATAGACTTTGTGCTTCTTTAACAGGTGGTGATAAATATGGGTGAGCATGTATTATTAAAAAATAAAAAGGCATATTTTAATTATGAAGTATTAGACACTTGAGAAGTAGGAATTGTTTTAACTGGTCCAGAAATTAAATCAATCAGAAATAAAGATGTTTCTATTGAGGAATCTTTTATTCTTATCAGAAAAGGTCAAGTTGAAATTTTAAATATGAATATAAAAAATTATGAATTTGCAAATCACATTAAGCAAGATCCATCTAGAAATAGAGTTTTACTTATGCATAAAAGTGAAATAAAAAAGATTATTAAAAGAGTTCAATTAGAGAACCTTACTCTAATTCCTTTAAAATTATATTTAAAAGATAACTTGGCAAAATTACAGATAGCTTTAGGTAAGGGTAAAAGAGAAATTGATAAAAGAGAAACAATTAAAAAAAGAGATATTGAAAGAAGGTTAAATAAAATAAAATAAGAATTTATTTTATGAAAATAAAATGTTTTATTAACTTTTAATAAATGCTATAATCTCTTTGTTGTAAAAAGGAGAAAAAATGAGACAAGCAGCATATATTTGTTCAATTATAAGTACTGTATTAGCATCGTTTTTATTAATACCATTAATTTGAATGATTCCAATGACAATAGCTACTAAAAAAACTATTGGTGATAATCAACCACATATCGCTTTAGGAATTTGTAGTATATTCTTTATGGGATTATTAGGGTTGGTATCTGGTATATTAATCTTAATTCCCGAAGAATAATAGTTTATTAAATCTTATATTAATTTATAAGATTTTTTTTATATATAAATAAAAAAAATCTCTTTATATAAATTTTGATTTTTAATCATATCTATATTTAGAGAATTATATTTAATCTTTAAATTTTAATCAGTTTTAAATATCTTTATTTTCCTCTGTTAAAATTGTTTGATTTTCTTCAGTTACATTGTTTTTATTTTCTTTTTTGTATTTGCTATATTCTACACATATCATAATACCACTTGCAAGCATTAAACCAGCGGGTACTATATTTAAAAAACCATAGTTACTTGTCAATAATGATAACAGTGATAAACCTGCTACAACTATTTCCATTATTCCTGCTGTAAATACTCTTTTTTTGTTCTTTGACTTTAAAAATACTAGAATTACAATGTATAAAATCAGTGAAATTCCGAATGAAACAATTAGAAAAACAATTGAACCTATATAAAATATTGATTCTATTCCTTGTTGTGTTATTAAAGTAGTGCCTATTATTGCAAGAATTGCTAATACTGTTACTAGTGCACTAAAAACTATTGATATTATAGTTCCTGCTATACCTAAATTTTTTGATGTTTTAGTCATATTTTTTTCCTCCTCTTAAATAATAATTGATTTTTAGGCTAAAACAACTTATTTATAGAAAATATAATAGCTCTAAAATTTGTATGAATAATGTTTTATAATATAACTATGGGGGTGTCCCGGTTTCGACAGGATATGGCCGACTCATAACTGCAGTGGTTTGGTAGACCTTAATACTACTAGGTTTGATAAAATGCAAACGAAGAAAAAAATGAATTTGAAATGCCAGCATTTATGATCAATAATGCATCAGCTGGAGTTGCATTAGCAGCTTAATAAACTTTTAAAGTTTATAGTGTTTCAACGTTATGAAGTGTGTTTGTGCTTCATTGATTAACGTATTACCTAGCACAATAGAACAAATGATTCTAATAATAAATTTGTTTGAAAATAATTATTAGCGCTAGAAATTTAAATCTTGTTGACTCTGTTAGTTTTTAGTGTAAGTTAGAGACAACTAAACTGTAGACGTTATGGGTTGGAGTATTTTGGACGCGGGTTCGATTCCCGCCATCTCCACCATTTTTTTATGTTTAATTGTTTTATGAGAAAGGAATGTAATTTTATGGATATTATAAGTGTTTTAATTACATGTCTCTCTTATACAGCAATTATTGCTATTTGTTATACTTTAGTTTGAGGTTTAACAAGACATCTATTTAAGAAAATAGAAATATATTATGAAATACTTTTAGGCTTTATTTTAGGCTTTATTTCAACATTTTCTCTTATTATAATTTCAATTCTTAAAATTAACACTGGGAATTTAGGAATAACGATTTTACTACCAACTTTCTTATACTGAGTTGCTATAGTTTTTATTTCACCATTTACTGGCATTGGAATTTTGACTTGTAATATTTTAAATCTAGCAGTTTTTTCTTCACTTTTTAGTGATTACTTTGGTAAACCTACTGGTGCTTGGAATATAACAATGTTAACGTTGGCTTACATAATTCCTTTTGTAAATTACTTAATATCAAGATTTTGAATTAAAGTTTCAAATTGGTCAAATTGGTCAATAACAACAATTAGCATACTTATAGTTGGTTTAATTTGAGCTTTGGCTACAATTAAAAATTCATTATCTCTTGATAATTTAACAAACTTACTTTTTTGATTGGGAAGTGGTTATTTGGCTTATGCATATATTGCTGTTATAAATCAAATATACTTGCATGCTTTAAAACTTCAAAATATTGTAGTGTATGATAATACTTATTATTTGAACTTTACATCAGCTCATCAACAAATTTCAAATAAGATTCAAGAACATAAATATAAGTATGGATTATATATAACATATTTTATTTCAAATTTTGAAAAGTTTGAATCAAAAGTAAATGGGAGTATAAGAGAAAAAGTTGTAAATTCAATTTCAGAGGAAAGTTATACTTTATTACAACAACACTTTCCTAATGCAATATTCTTTAAACCAAATTATAAAACATTTGCAACTTTTATCCCATTTGAAATTAAATATGAATTTAGTGAAAAAAATAATTTAGAGTTAGAAAAAATAGAATATATTTTTTCTAAGGTTAATACATCTTTTATAATTTCCAATTATAAGATTAGTGTAAAACTAAAATCAATTTGTTCTTTCTATGGTTTACATTCAAATAATTTGGATACCCTATTAGAATATAATTTACATGTAGAAAAGGATTTATTGCTTAAATATCAAGATGAAAATATAGTTGTTAATCCAATGGAAATAATAAAAGAGAAAAATCAAAATAAAAAAATGTTGTCTCTAAATGAAATTGCAAATTTAAATCAGTTTGTAACTTTATTTGAACCAATTTATTCGACTGATAAAAATGACTTTGAATATTATTTTTTAAATGGTCTTATAGGTGGTATGGATATAAATGCAGATGAATTTTCTCAAAAAGGTCAATTGATAATGGATATGGGTTTATCATCTTTATTTTTAAGATATATTTCGCTGCATTCATTAAAAAAAATAGCTAAGCAAAATGATAAAATAAAGAACAAGAAATTTTTTACAAATTATGACAGCGATTATTTATCTGATAGGGATTTTGATTCAGACGAGTTTATTTTAAAATTAAAAAATCTTAAAATAAACTTATTTAAACTAGTTCTTAATTTTGATATAAATAAAGAAGTAGATGATAAAAAAGAGTTGGAGAAAAATATTGAAGGACTTAAAAAACACGGGATTCAAATATCAATAAGTAATTTTGGTTCTCTTAAAACAGACTTTACTCTATTAAATTCTTACAGACCTGATTTTATTGTTTTAGAAAATGAAATATCAAAAAAAATAAATTTTGTAAAGGAAAATGAAAATATAGTAATTGAAAGTTTAAAAATAGCAAAAAAATTAGATGCAAAATTAGTAGCATCATCAGTAAATAGCTATTTGATTTATAAACACCTTAAACAATTAGGAGTTAAATTATTTACTGGTGAGTTAATTGGAAGTTCAATAGAACCAAGAGAAAATATATCAGATGAGTTAAAATACTTATTAAATAAATAAGAAATAAGAGGGAATAATATGTTGGAAAGAGAAGAAAAGTTAAAGACGTTAAGGGAGCAAATTGAAAAAACAATTCAAGCAAATGATATAAACGAGTTAAGAAAATTAGAGGAAAATCACTATCCACAAGATATAGCTGAGGCTCTTGAAAAATTAGATGAGAAAATAATAATTATTGCATTAAGATTATTCACAAATGATACAAGTAGTGAAATATTTCCTCATCTTGATACAGATATACAAGAAGAAATAATTAACAAAATGTCTTCAAAACAAGTTAGTCAGTTATTCTCGGAGTTATATACAGATGATATTGTAGATATATTAGAGGAGATGCCTTCCAATATTGTAAAGAAGATTTTAAGATCTTCAACTCCAGAAGCTAGAGCTCAAATAAATAGTATTTTAAAATATAACGATGATACTGCTGGAAGTATAATGAGTGTTGATTATACTAGATTTAAAATTAATTGAACTGTTACAGAAGCAATTGAAAAAATTAGAGAAAGATCTGAAGAGTCCGAAGATCATAATACATTTTATGTAGTCGATGATTTAAATAATTTAAAGGGCATAGTTGAATTAAAGGATTTAGTTTTTTCAAAAGGTGAATTACTACTTTCTGAAGTAATGGATGAAAGAGTTATATTTTCTTACACAAAAGATGATCAAGAAAGCGTTATAGAACTATTTAAAAAATATGATATTACAACTCTTCCAGTTATTAATGTTCAACAGAAACTTGTAGGAATTGTTACTGTAGATGATGTTTTAGATGTTATTGAAGAAGAAGTAACTGAAGATATACACAAAATGGCCGGTATAAGTCCAACAGATGATGAATATTTTAAGACAAGTATTTGAAAAATGGTTAAATCTAGAAGTGTTTGATTATTACTTTTAATGATTTCTGCTACCTTTTCACAAATTATAATCTCAGTTTTTATAAAAATTTATCACTCCAAAACTGAAGTCAATATTTCTGACCCAAGTTACATTATTATGATGTTATTAACTCCGTTATTAACTGTAATTTCTGGAACTACAGGTAATGCTGGAAGTCAATCTTCAACGATGATTGTAAGGGCATTATCCTTAAGAGAGGTTGAAACCAAAGATTATGCAAGAGTAATGTGGAAAGAATTTAGAGTGGCTATCATTACAGGTTTAATACTTGTTTTAGTTAATTTTATAAGAATGGTAATTATCTATTCAATTGAGTTTAAAGGCAATTTAAAAGATCCTAAAATATGATATACAATTGCTACACTTTCTATTGCTATGTATCTATCATTAATAATGGCAAAATTAATCGGAGGAACTCTTCCAATAATTGCTAAAAAATTTAAATTAGATCCTGCACTTATGGCAGCTCCATTATTGACAACTTTAGTAGATGCTCTATCAACTGCATTATTTTTCTCTGTAGGTTTGATTTTCTTTGCAAGTTATATTTAAGGAAATTATATGAGATTAAGAAATAAAAATTGAACAAAAGATTTTATTGATCAAAACTTAAAGTTCTTGATAACTACAGAAGAAAAAATTAATTCAACAAAATTATTTCTAAAAAAGCAAGATACTTTTTTAGAAATAGGTTGTGGAAAAGGTCAATTTATCATTAATCAAGCAATTCAAAATTCTAATAAAAATTTTATTGCCATGGAAAAAGAAAGCACTGTAATAGGAGTTGCTTTAAAAAAAGCAATTAATAAAGAGAATTTTGATTTAAATAATTTACTGTTTTTAAATAAGTTTGCCGAAAACTTATTGGATATTTTTGAAGCAAACTCTTTAAAAGGAATATTTTTAAATTTCTCAGATCCTTGACCAAAAGCAAAGCATTATAAAAAAAGATTAACTTATTTAACTTTCCTACAGATTTATTGAGAGTTATTAGAAAATAATGGGATTATTGAAATTAAAACAGATAATGATCAATTATATAATTTTAGTTTAGATCAGATTAAAGAATCTAAATTTAAAGTTCTTTATAATACTAGTGATCTATACTCAAATAAAGGTTTATTAAAAGATAATATACCAACTGAATATGAGCAAAAATTTCATTCTATTGGTAAAAAAATTAATAAAATTATAATTAAAAAAGAGGTTTAGTTTTTTTCTATAACCTCTTTTTTGGTGGATTTTTAATAAATTCTAAATATGAATTTTTGAATTCTAAGTTTTGTGTAATCAAATATTTATTTATTTCAAAAAATAAATACAAATATATAAAATTTATAATAAAAAGAATAAAGTATATTCATCAAGCTTCAGCTGCTTTTTGAGTTCAACTTACTTTATCAATTATTGAACCACTTGTTAATTCAATAAAGAACGCTCCAATTGTAAAGATAGTTGTAAAGATAGTTACAAATTTTGTCTTTAAAATTCTAATATCTTTTTCATTTGTTTCTAAGTTTGTTACAACCTCTATATTGTAAAATAGAGATATAGAAATTTTACTTAAGTTTGTCAATAAACATACAATATAAACTAACAAAAAATTAAGATTGATTTGACAAAATAAAGATATTTTTTTTTGTAATTCTAAACTACCTATACTTAGAATTACAATTGAGAAAATAACCATGAAAGATAATGTCAATGATGCAAATCATAGTATTGGCTTTCTTAAGTCTTTTTTAATTATTTTAAAGTCCATTTTTTTCACCTTGTTATATTATATTTTATTATTAATAAGATTTGAAAATAATATAAATAAAATTCTTATGAGAATAAGTGATTATGTCCTGACATATTAACAAGGGACTTTGTCCTCCTTTATAATCAATAAATGGAGTTTTTAGGAAAGGACTACTATTAAATACCATCAAACAAGAACAATTAAGGAATTATCTGTAAGAAAAGACTCTATTAAAATACAACCTTTAAATTATAGTATTGGACATACAAGGTAAAAACTTAAAGAATATCAAGAGTTTGAGTAAAAATTTTTTAAAACAGCTGTAGATAAAATTCAGTAACTCTTTAAAGATGAAATAATTGAGTTATTTCAAACTAAATATTATGACTTTAGTATTAAACATTATTTAGAACTAAATTGAAGAAAGAAAATAGATACTCTAACATCATACACATATTAATATAGGAAAATATTTTAATTAAAATTTTAAACACAAAAAAAAAAAAAAAATCTTAAAAGTTTAAAGGAACCAAACCCCATCCTATTCGTAAAAAAATTGTAAAATTTAGATAAATATATGAAAATGATGCTCAAATCATCAGCAAATTAAAAACTTAAAATATCATTTGCATATTTTAATCGATAAGGCTAGTAAAAGGCTTTAGGTAGGATATTTGAGCGAACAAGAAATTACTGAAAGCTATTAAAATTAGATGTTAGTGATAAGCATAAAGTTTTAGTATTAAAGGCAATCATAACCATTTTGGTGATGGTGTTTCAAATACAATTATAATTTATTTTCATTCCTAAGGAGTAAGTAAAAAACAACTTCAATCCCTCAAGAAAAAGTATTAGTTAAAGGAACATTTGGACCATTGCAAAGAAGACGAACTCAAATAATTAAACTCTCAGATTTAAAAAATATTGAACAGTTAAATAATTATTTACAGTATCTCACTTAGGGATACAATCAAGATTTTTCAAGACGTTTAGACCAAGCAGAATCAGTAACTAGAAAATCTCATCAAGATGAAGATATTGTTTTCTCTTATCGAAGTGAAAGAATTATTGATAATGCCAATAGTATTAATTTTAAAAAAAGTAAGTTATTTATATGTAAGGGGTTTACTCCAATTTACTTTAACCAAAGTTAAAAATAGTGGCTATGGAAACAATAAATAAAAAATATTATGTATTAATTGGTAATGAAGTTTACAATCTCTTTCAAGTGGAAGATGAATTTTTAAATTTAAGTAGGAAAACATTATCTAATGAGAAATTAAAAAATACTAAAATACCAAAAATTAACTCTTCTTGGAAAGCAACTAACTGATATTTTTTAATAGAAAAAGCAAAAATACAAGATCCATTTATTAAATAAATCTTGTATTTTGGAAGATAATCGCTTATTATCTAAAAAATTTGAAAATAATATAAATAAAATTCCTATTTTAAAACTATTCATTCTATAATAAAAGTGTAAATTAAATAAAAGCTTTTATAAGTCGACATAAAGGGTTGATGTTTCTACAATGTACCGATACATTTCCTAAAAGCAAATAAATTAAAGGAATTTTTAATTTACATATATAAAGTCCTTTTTATCAAAAATAATAGCAATAATTAGTTTACACAAATAAATAAATATAGGAGAAAAAACGAAGTGAAAAAATTACTTTCAGGATTAATGGCTGGGGTTGTTGTTTGCTCATCAACTTCTAGTCTAGTTTCGTGTAGTAAATTATCTGCAATATCAGAAATATATTTAGTAACAGATGCAGGTAAAATCTCTGATAAATCTTTTAATGAATCAACTTTTAAAGCAGGAAATGAGTTTCTTCAAGAAGTTATTCAAGAAAAAGATTTAAAAATATCTAAAATTGAACCAGAAAATAGTAGTTCAAAGGTAATGAAAAATCAATATAGAAATGCTAGAAATAATGGGGCAAAAACTATTTTATTACCTGGCTTTCACCATGCAATGCCTGGGGAAGGTGAAAATTATGCTCCAGAAGTAATGAGTGGTAAAGGCTCAACTATTTTCCTAGATGGAGAAAGTTCTGCAACAAATGAACTTGCATTTAGCTTTAGAGGAGATATCTCTGGTTTTTATGCAGGAATGAGTGCTATAATTTGAGGTCTCCAACAAAAAGATAAATACAAGGAAATCTCTCTTGGATCTTTTGGCGGAATATCAAATCCAAGAGCAGTAGATGCATTTATTGTTGGATATTTAGCAGCTATTGAGGTATTCAATGAATTAAAAAAAACTGATCAAGGTAAGGAAAAACTTAAGAAAGATTTTGATTTAAATGAAGAAGATTTCACTAAAAAAGTCAAAATGACTCAAAGTCAATTTCCTAATTCTCCATCAGATGCTAGTTGATACTCTAATTCATTTCAACAAGGAGATGCACTAGTTGTATCAAGTACTTTGATACAAAATGGAGCAAACTTTATAATGCCAGTTGCAGGACCACAAACTATAGACGTAGTTGGTCTTTCAAAACAAAAAGATGGAGGAGAAACAGTAAAAGTGATTGGTGTAGATACTAATCAAGCAGAAGCTTTTCCTCAGAATAAAGGAATATTCTTAACAAGTGCTGAAAAGGATCTTCAGAATGCTACTATAGTTGGTTTAGCACATACACCATATTGAATTGAAAATCATGAGGATGTTGTTGAAAAAACCGCAGAGTATTTAAAAGATAAAATTAATTTAACTGAAAAAAATGATAAAGGAGAATTTGTTGCAGTTGAGATTGATGATAAAAAAGCTTGAAGTAGTTCTCAATGAGAAGAAGGCAAAGTTGGAAGAACACTTTGAGTTGGTGGAAATATGTCAGCTGGTGGTAGAAATTTAGCCACACCAGATTTGAAAGAAAAAATACTTTTAATTTTTGAACCTGATGTATTAACAAAAGCATCAATAGAATTATTTGAAACAATTGATAATAATAACTTTGAAAAATCGTTAATTAATGAAAAAACAATTAAGGCTTATGCAAATAAAATTCTAAATATTACTTTAGGAGGTACTTTTTAAATGATTAATTATGCAATTGAAATGGAAAATATCTCAATGATTTTTAATAAAAAAGTTATTGCAAATGAAAATATTAATTTTAAAGTTGAAAAGGGAGAAATACATTGTTTAGTTGGTGAAAATGGTGCTGGTAAATCGACACTAATGTCAATTCTGTTCGGGATATATCAACCTACAAAAGGCACTATAAAAATAAATGGTAAAGAAGAAATAATTACTTCTCCAATAAAGGCCACAAAATTAGGAATAGGAATGGTTCATCAGCATTTTAAAATGATTGATATTTTACCTGTTTGGAAAAATATAGCTTTAGGTGCGGAAGATGTAATAGGTTGAGAATTTATTAATAAAAAAACAGTGACTCAAAAAACAGTGGAATTAATGCATAAGTATAATTTAGAAGTAGATTTAAATAAAAAAGTTCAAAATATATCTGTAGGTATGAAGCAAAGAGTTGAAATATTAAAAATTCTATATAGAGATGCAGATATTCTTGTTTTTGATGAACCTACTGCTGTGTTAACTCCAATAGAGATTGATGGATTATTAGATGTTATGTTAGAGTTTAAAAAGATGGGTAAAACAATTATCTTTATAACTCATAAGTTTGCTGAAATAGAAAAAGTAGCTGATAAAGCAACTGTTATAAGAAAAGGAAAATATGTTGGTACATATGATGTTAAAAAAATAGGTATCAAAGATATTTCAAAAGCAATGGTAGGAAGATCACTTGTTGAAGTTAAAAATAATTCTACTTCTAAAACAGGTGAAACCGTAATTAAATTTGAAAATATTAATGTTAAAAAGCATAGTAATAGTAAAGTTATTGGCTTGAAAAATTTTAATTTAGAATTAAAAGAGGGTGAAATAGTTGCTATTGCTGGTGTGGAAGGTAATGGGCAAAACGAAATTGCCGCAGTACTTAGTGGTTTGACAAAACCAGTAAGTGGAAAAATATTTTATAGAGGTGAAGAAATTACGAAGTCTTCAGTTTCAAAAAGATATTTAAAAAATAAAATGAGTTTTATTCCAGAAGATAGACATGAGCATGGCTTAGTCTTAGATGCAAATATTATAAATAACACAACCTTACAAGATATTTCAACTAGCAAGTATAGTAAATGGGGATTTGTAAATTTTGCAAAAGTACAAAATCATACTCAAAAAATAATAAAAGACTATGATATAAGAAACTCTGACTCTGGTTTTAGAGTTGTAAGAGATCTATCTGGAGGTAATCAACAAAAAGTTATTATAGGTAGAGAACTTTCAAGAGAAAATGATTTTATAATTATTTTTCAACCTACAAGAGGATTAGATGTTGGCTCAATTGAATTTATACATCAACAAATATTAAAAGCAAAAGAAAACAGAAAAGCAATATTGTTAATTTCATATGAACTTTCAGAAGTAATGCAATTAGCAGATCAGATTGTTGTTCTTAACTCTGGAAATATTATTGGTAAGTTAAGTAAAAAAGAAGCGACTAAAGAAAAAATTGGTCAATTAATGACTTCTAATGTGGAAGGAGTTAGTGTAAATGTTTAAAATTAAGCTATGAACTATGAAAGTAAAAACAGAGGCTTTTGTTAAATCACCAGGATTTATAGAAAAATTGGGGTTTATTAAGTCTTCAGTTATATCAATTTTACTTGGTCTTTTTGTAGGTGTATTATTTATATTTACTAATGGTGAAAATGGTTTTGCCTTTTTAGGAACAGCATTTGTAAGAGCATTATCAACAAATATTGAAAGAACATTAGTTTACTTTGGAGTATATATACTAATTGGATTAGGTTTAGCTCTGGGATTTAAATTAAAAATATTTAATATGGGTGGTTCAGGACAAATTCTATCAGGATTATTAATGACATACATAATAATGAATTCAATTGGTAATGATACGAAAAATGCTTTCTTAATTTTTATAATGTTTATAATTTCCGGAATGTTAATCTCTGTAATTTGTGGGGCCATGAAAGTTTACTTAAATGTACATGAGGTTGCCTCTTCAATATTACTTAACTGAATATTTTGATACTTATTAAAATGATATATGACAGTTTCAGGAACACCTGCAGCGTCTCCTTCATTAAATGAATCAATGGCTATGCTTGGTAATTCATTGTGAGCATTATGTGTTATGTTAGCATTAATATCTGTTATTGTAGTTTATATTGTATTTACGTTTACAACAACAGGTTATAAGGTTAAAGTAATTGGTAACTCACCAACTGCTGCAAAATATGCTGGTATTAAAAGTGAATATTACATTTTGATGGTTATGGCTATTCAAGGAGCTCTAATAAGTATGGCTGGGTTCTTCTATTACTTCTTAATTCAAGGTAGTATAACTTTTAATAAAGACTTAGTTCCTCAACTTGGTTTCGATGGTATTCCAATTGCTTTGGTTGCCTTTAACAATATTTTAGGTATTGTCCCAATTGCATTATTTTGAGCAATTGTCAAAGAGGGAGCAGCTGTTGCAATAACAACACCAGGATTCAATAATTTACAACCAGAAGTGGCAGATTTAATTTTTGGTATTATAATTTATTGTTCAACACTTTATATCATATTTATTAAACTAAATTTGTGAACAAAAATAAAAGAGAAATTGTATCTTGAAAAGGATATAGTTACAAAAAACCAAATAGCAATTTATAAAATGGAAATCAAAAATATAAAAAAATTAATTAAAGAAATTCCAAATTTGGAAGAATTGGCTAATATTAAAAAAGAAATTAATAATGTCTCTAAATCAGATAAACAAAAAATTTCAGAGCTTTCTTATCAATATAATGAATTAAAAACTTTTTATAATAGAAAATATTTAAAAAATATTTCCTTTTTAAAAGAGTCAATTAATGATGCAATTCAAAATGGATATAAAAATTATGAATTAAATTCAATTAAGGGCTTAAATATTAATTTTCATAATAAAAAAACAAAAAGACAGTTTATAACTCTTGATATAATAATTGCAAAAATAAGTCGTCATGATAAAAAAGAAAAAGCAAATATTTCTAAAGAGTGTAGAGAACTTATTGAGAATACAAAACAAGATATAGAAATATTAAAGGAAAGTTATCTTGCTTCAAAATTAGAAGCAAAAACTTTCATAAAAGATTTAAAAATTAAATATAAGGAAAACTTAAAAGAAAATCAAGATACTGAAAAAATTAAAAAAGAATATTTTGAAAGATTAGTGGAGGTGAAAGATAAATATGACAGACTTCATTAGTGCATTGTTTAGTGATACATCTACTTTCTTTGCAATATTTATGTTAGCAGCTATTGCTGGGATGTTTTCTGAAAGGTCTGGAGTTGTAAATCTTGGAATTGAAGGATTTATGACAATGGGAGCTTTAGGATATAGTATATTTGGATATGTAGTTCATTCATCAGGGGCTGAAATAAGTCAATGATGACAATTAGTTGGATTACTTATTGGAGCTATGATGGGAGGACTATTATCATTACTCCATGCTTTTACAGCAATAAAATTAAAGGGAGATCAAATAATATCAGGTACTGCAATAAATATTTTGGCCCAAGGAATTGCATTAGTTCTTGCAACTTCAACATTAACAGGGCCAGAAAACTATATTGCCACTAATTTTATGCCAATTGGGATTGGTTCAGGAATTAACATAATAATTACGCTATATCTTGTTATAGCTATAATTATCTCTCTTATTATTGGATTTTACTTTACATTTACAAAAACAGGTACAAGACATATAGCTGCGGGTGAAAACCCTCATGCTTTAGATTCAGCTGGGATCTCAGTTACAAAATATAGAATAGTTTGTATACTAATTTCAGGAATGATTGCTGGATTAGCCGGTGCTATATTTGTTGTATCAAGACTATTAGGTAGTTTTGCAGGATCAGTACAAGGGTATGGTTATATATCACTTGCAATTATGATTCTAGGACAATGAAGGATTAGTATGATAGCATTATTCTCATTTGTATTTTCTTTAATGTTTGCATTTGGTACAAGACTTCCAGTAATTGAAAATGCTGGAGATTGAATGAAAACAAATGGTTCATTATTTA
The DNA here is from genome assembly GCF_964019665.1 of Spiroplasma endosymbiont of Cantharis rufa. Classification (NCBI taxonomy): domain Bacteria; kingdom Bacillati; phylum Mycoplasmatota; class Mollicutes; order Entomoplasmatales; family Spiroplasmataceae; genus Spiroplasma; species Spiroplasma endosymbiont of Cantharis rufa. The sequence goes on from NZ_OZ026459.1 coordinate 96,451, forward strand.
GAATATTACCATTTGTAATGTCATTAGTAATTATGATGATTTTTGCAAGAAAATCAAAACCACCAAAAGCAAATGGGGTACCATTTGATAAAACACAAAGATAAATTAATAAAAAAAAATTTCCATAGAAATTTTTTTTTTATTTAGTTAAAATAACCTTGGTAAGAGGAGGAATATTACATTGAATATACCAACACCACATATTAATGCTAAAAAAGAAGACATAGCAAAAATTGTATTAATGCCAGGAGATCCATTAAGAGCAAAAAAAATAGCAGAAACATATTTAGAAAATGTAAAACTTGTAAATGAAGTTAGAAATATGTTTATGTATACAGGAACTTACAAAGGTGTAAAAATAACTGTTGCTGGAAGTGGAATGGGTTGCCCGAGTATTGGAATTTACTCATATGAACTTTTCAAATTTTATGATGTTGATTACATAATAAGAGTTGGAAGTGCAGGAAGTTATAAAGAAGAAATTAAAGTTTATGATATTTTTAATGTTAAAGAATCATTTGGAGAAAATAACTATGCAAAAATTGCTGCTAATATTGATTCAAATATAATTGAGGCTGGTAAAATATTATTTGAAAAAATAGAGGAAGTGGCAAAGAAAAAAAATATTAAAATTCATAGTGGAAGATGTCACTCATCTGATGTTTTTTATAGATATGAAAATATATTAGATTTTGCAAAAGCTAATAATTTAGCTCTTGTTGAAATGGAAACGTTTGCATTATTTGCAAATGCAAAACTTACAAATAAACAAGCAGCTTGTTTATTAACTGTTTCAGATAGTTTAGTTACTAAAGAAGTAACAACAGCTGAAGAAAGACAAAATAATTTTATGGGAATGATAGAATTAGCATTGGAAGCATCTATAGATTTAAAATAATAGAAAAATAAAAATAATTTTAAAATCAATATAAGCAATTCTGCATACTAATATGTGCAGAATTTTTTATATTATTTATTAAATACTTTTTAATAAATATTAGATATTTACAACTTTGAAAAACTTTAATTTAAGAGTTAATTTTTTTATGATACATATATAACTTATGTTGAAAATCCTTAAAGAATTAAGTTATGAATAGAAACAAGTGATAAACTGCATATTTTATTTAATAACTTAATATTGGTGTATTTTTGCATTTTGGAGAAATATTCTATTAAATCTTTTACTAGACTTTAAAATATAGTAAAATAAAGTTAACTTTAAAAGGGAGGATTTAAATGAGAATTTTGGCTATTGAGTCAAGTTGTGATGAATTTAGTATTTCAATTATGGATAATGGAAAAATTTTGTCTAATATAATTTCAAGTCAAATAAAAGAACACTCTGAATTTGGTGGAGTCATTCCTGAATTAGCTTCAAGATTACATGTGGAGAATTTCCATTGGGTATTATTAGACTCACTTCAACAAAGTAGTTCTCAGTTAGAAGATATAGATTATATTTCTTACACATCAAATCCAGGACTTATTGGAAGTCTAATTATAGGGAAATTAGTTGCACAAACTATTGCGATGTATTTAAAAAAACCATTAATGGATATGAACCACATACAGGGCCATATATATGGAGCAAATATTGAAAAAAAATTTCAATATCCAGTATTAGCTTTAGTGGTTAGCGGGGGTCATACTCAAATTCAATTTTTAAAAGAGCCATTGATTTTTGAATTAATAGGTACAACTCAAGATGACGCTGTTGGTGAATGCTATGATAAAGTAGCAAGAGTTTTAGGATTTAATTATCCAGGCGGTCCAAAAATAGATAAATTAGCACAAAAAGGTAATGACAAAAAATATAAATTACCTATTACTAAAAATGATGATAGTTATGATTTTTCATTCTCGGGATTAAAAACAGCTAGTCTTAATTTAATCAATAAGCTAAATCAAAATAATGAAAAGATTATAATAGAAGACTTTTGTGCAAGTTTTCAAAAAACAGCAATTGATAGTTTAATGTTAAAGTTCGAAAAGGCCATTAGGGAGTTTAAACCAAAAACAATAACTGTTGTTGGAGGAGTTAGTGCAAATCAAAGTATTAGAGATATTTTTTATAAAGTAGGAAAAAAATATAATATAAAAAATGTAAATATTCCTAATTTAAAGTATTGTACAGATAATGCAGCTATGATAGCTGAGCTGACAAATGAATATTTAATTAAAGATAAAAAGTAGGAGAGATTTATGAGATCATTTTTAAGCAAATTAACAACAATTGATGATAAAGATTTAACAATAAAGGAAAAGAAAATTGTTGATTATATTAGAGATCACTTAAAAGAAATTGTTGATACAAATATGAAAATTGAAAGAATGGCACAAGAAGCCGGAACTGGTTATAGCGCAATTTATGGGTTATTAAAAAAATTAAACATTAAAGGGTTTAGAGATTTTGCTATTTCTCTTGCAAACGATGCAGAGAATCAAGAAATTAATATAGCAAAAAATGATGAAAATGTTGTTTCAGGTTATATAAATATAATTAAACAAAATTATGCATTAATAGAAAAAAAATCAATATTTGATACTTTAAATATTATCAAATCTTCAAAAAAGATATTTTTTTGTTATTGAGAAAATTTACTTTCAGGCCCAGCACATGAGCTTTCGAACTTTTTTTATAAAAGTGGATTTAATGTTTATTTATTAGATAGTGATCAAGAAACAATAAAAGATAGAATTAAAACTTCAAAAGAAGAGGATATTTTCATTTTCTTTACTAGATATGGTAATTCTTCAAGATTAGACAAAGCAATAACAAAATTAGGAGAAATGAAGAGAAAAATAATATATATTTCAGGAAAAGTTGCGTCAAGTGATATTACAAAATATTTAAATTCTATTCATACTTTAATAGTAGATAATCCTGATAAGAGTATTTATAAAGGACATATTTCAAGTTCTGTACCATTTAATTATTTTAATGACTTATTAATTTATCATTTTTTAAATTCAGATAATTAATTTTATAGGAATGAGTATTAGTTTATGAAAAAATCCCAAAAACAGAGAAAGAATACCTTATTAAATAGTGTTAAAAGAAGTTTTAGAGTTTTCTATTCAGGATTAGAAAAACCTTTTTCGCAATCTTCTTTAAGGGTTTCAAAAAAGGTTAAAAAATACAATAAATCTAGAGAAGATAAAATTTGACTTAGAGAAATTCTTACTACAAATAAAATTGTTAAAAGATTCTATAAAAGACCAGAAATTGAAGTAAAAGATATTGAAAATATATCTTCAATTAATTTTAAAGCAAGAGATGGTTTAAGTATTTCAGGTTTAGTTTATGAACCAAATAAGAATTCTAATAAGTGAGTAATAGCTTGTCATTGATTTGCTGGACATAAAACCTGATCAATTCATCATGCAATGGCTTTTGCAAAAATGGGATATAATATTTTGGTTTTTGATTTTAGAGGTCACGGTCAATCAGAAAATGGTTCTACAACAATGGGAGCAAAAGAGCAGCATGATTTAATGGGGGCAGTAGATTGAATTAAAGAAAATAAAAAAGTTGATAAACTAGCTTTAATGGGAACTAGTATGGGAGCCTTTGTAATTAATTATTGTTCGATAGCATACAATGAAGAATTTAAAAAATTGAATTTACAATTTCTAGTCTCAGATGCAGGTTATGGAAGTGTATTTAGTTTATTTTTACATGTTAGAAATATTTATTTATTCTTATTGCCAAAGAGAAGAACTAAAAAAGTTATTAATAGATTAATTGAGAAACACAATCGACAGGAAAATAATTTAAATTTGCATGATGTCAGTATATTTAAACTTCTAGAAGATATTGATAAAAAAACTCTATTTCCAACGTTATTTTTTCATTCAATAGATGACAAAGTTACAAGTTGCTCAGATACTTATGAACTATTATTGAAAAGAAATTGTAAGGAGGATGACTATTTAGTTTTTAATTTTTCAATGCATACTCAGTCAATAAGATATCATTTTAAAACATATAATTATAAATTAGCTGAGTTTATTAATTTGTATGAAAAAGATGAAGAAATTTTTAAAAATTTAGTGGAAGAATGAAGTTTATTGAAATTTGAGAAAAAGGATAAAATTTCTTTGTTACTAAATTAGTTAATAAAAATAAAAGGGAGTTTTAACTTTCTTTTTTGTATAATAATATTGCAAAAGGAAGTATTAATATGAAAGATATTAAAGAATTATATTTAAAATATAAAAAAGCAAAGCAAGTAAATTTAATTGCAAGAGTAAGAAATAATAGACAAGGTAAAGCTGTCAGTTTTTTAATTGTAAATGATGGAACAACAATTAAAGATATTCAAGTAGTTTATAAGTCCGATGTTAAAGGGTATGAACAAGCTAGTCAATCTAGAGTGGGTTCTATTATAGAAATAAAGGGAAATGTAATTTTAACGCCTGGAAAACAGCAAGAATTTGAAGTTCAAGCTGAAGAAATTATTTTATTGGATCAAGCAATTGAAGATTATCCTCTTCAAAAAAAAGAACACTCACCTGAATTTTTGAGAGAAATATCTCATTTAAGAGCAAGAACTAAAACTTTTCAATCTATTTTTAAAATTAGGTCAGTAGCGGCTTTTGCTATTCATAAATTTTTTCAAGAGAAAAACTATATTTATGTAAATACACCAATTCTAACAGCTAATGATGCTGAAGGAGCAGGAGAATCATTTACAGTTACTACTATAAAAGATGCTAATTATGAAGATGATTTCTTTGGTAAAAAGGCAAGTTTAACTGTTTCTGGTCAATTACATGGTGAGTCTTATGCACAAGCCTTTAAAAATATTTATACTTTTGGTCCAACTTTTAGAGCAGAGAACTCTAATACATCAAAGCATGCAGCTGAATTTTGAATGATAGAACCAGAAATGGCATTTTGTGATTTAAAGGGAAATTTAGAAATTATTGAAAGTTTAATTAAATACACAATTAATTATATTTTTGAAACTGCAAAAGAAGAATTGGAATTCTGTAATGAAAATTTGGAAGCAGGATTAATTGATAAATTAAATAGTGTAAGAAACTCAAAATTTGCCATAAATAAATATGAACAAGTAATTGAGGTTCTTAAAAAAGCTGTTAAAGAAGGACATAAATTTGAAGAATCAAATATAGAATTTGGTCTTGATTTAGGAACAGAACATGAAAGATACATATGTGAAGTCATTAATAAATGTCCAACTTTTGTAACTAATTATCCAAAAGATATTAAGGCCTTTTATATGAAACAAGATGATAATAATAAAACTGTGGCAGCAGCAGATTTATTAGTGCCAGGTATTGGTGAATTAGTTGGTGGAAGTCAAAGAGAAGATAGTTTTGATAAAATTATTCAGAGATGTAAAGAAATAGGAATTGATCCAAGTGATTTAAGTTGATATAATGAACTTAGAAATTATGGCTATTATAAATCATCTGGATTTGGTCTTGGTTTTGAAAGACTAATAATGTATGTAACTGGGGCCTCAAATATAAGAGATGTAATTTCTTTCCCAAGAACTCCTAGAAATTTAATCTTTTAGAAGCAAATTATTTTGCTTTTTTTATGTATTTCTAGAAAAGATTTTTTGTACTTACAAATTAGTGTAAAATTATTGTAATAAGTAGGGGGGCATTCTATGTTAGTATCATTTGTTCTTACATGACAAGATATTGAAGAAAATATAGACGCTACATTACAGAGTATTTTAGATCAAAGTGAAAATGATTATGAAATAATTTTAATTGCAGATAAAATGCTAGAAAGTAATGAGCAACTTTCAATATCAAGAAAATATTTTTGAGATATTGAAAATATAAAAATAGTTATAAATAGTTCAATTCAAGGGGCTTCGGTTTGTTGAAATACAGCAATTGATTTAGCAGATGGTGAGTACATACATTTTATATCTCAAGGAGATAAAATTAATCCTAATTTTATTAGTCTATTAAAAAAAGAATTAGGAAAATATAAAAATCAAGAGATTGATATTTTAGAATATACCACTCAATTAACTGGTTTATCGGATAAATGTATTGATACTTTTTTAGAAAAAGGCAAAATTTATAATTTAAATAATGAATTTCAACCATTTGCTTATTTAAGTAGTACTCTATCAAATAAATTATTTAAAACAAATTTATTAAAGGAATTTGGTTTTAAATTTAGAAGATTTGTAAGATATGATATGTTATTTGCATATAAATTTTTAGGACAAGCAAGTTCTTATTTATTTTTAAACATAAAAGAACCTTTAGAAGAAATGAACTTGCAAAAAGTTCAATATTCAGTTTTTGACTTAGTTAATCAATGAACTCATATTTTAAATTATTTTAGAAGAATTGGTAAATTTAAAAATTTAAAAGATTATTTAAATTATGCTTATTATAAAACTATGATACATATATGATTATGAAATATTAGAAAATTTGATAATAAATTATTAATTAAAAAGGCATCTAGTTTTGCAACTAGAAAATTTGAAGATAAAAGAGAAGAATTTATGAAAAATAATAAAGCTTTTCTAGAGACCAAGGATGAAAAATTTAAAGAGGTAGTAATAGACTTTTCGTCATATATGAAAGGCCTATTAAAATTAGCAAAATAAAGGGAATGGTTTTTAATGACAAATCAAAATAATAAAAAAGATTTTTCTCATAATTTGGTAAAGCCACATTTAGGAAGAATCTTTTTTGCAAGACTTTTTGATATCATTATCTGTTCAATTCCAACTTTACTATTGTCATTTTTAAATCCTATCCATGATTTAAAAAGTCTACTTATAAATATTCCTGTAAGCCAAATAGTATTATTTTTTTACTTTGTACTTTTACCATACTTATGTAAAGGCAATACTTTGGGAAAATTAATTTTTAATTTAAGATTAAAAAAAATAAATAATGAAAAAATAAGAATATCAGAAATGTTCTTAAGAGAATTATATTTTCTATATGTTCCTTTATTTTTTTTATTAATTATTCAAATTATTATGGGAGTTATTCTTTTTACTACTCCAAAAGATTCTGATAATATGATTCTTTTAAAAATAATAAATAATATAGGATATACTTTTTTAGCAATGTGATTTATTTATATTCCTTTAACAATCTATTTACAAAAAGATAATATTGCTTCTATAGATCTAAAATTAAAAATAAGAGCTTATTTTTTAGAAAAAATAGTAGTTGTGGAAAAAAAATATGAGAGTATTAATCATATTCATTTACAAAAAAATAGACCAGGTAAAATTGATTTGGAAGAAATAAAAAAAATAACAGGAGAAGAAGATGAATAATTTTGAAAATACTAAAAAGAAATTGATAGAATTAATTGAAAAAAAATATTTTACAGGAGCAGTTTTAAAAATTAATAAAAATAAAAAAAGCATTTTTTCATTTTCTTATGGAATTAATGATATAGATACAAAATCTGAAATGAATGAGAATTTGATTTTTAGGGGTTATTCACTAACAAAAACCGTAACAGTGGCTGCATTTTTAACTTTAATTGATGAGAAGGTAATAAATTTAAATGATCCTCTACATAAATTTTTTCCTGAATTTAAAAATATTAAAGTTTTAAATAGTCAAAATAATAATGAAATAGTTGATGCTAAGAATGCAATTTTAATTAAGCATTTATTAACAATGACTTCAGGATTAGCATATTTTGGAAATAAAACCATAACCCAAAAACAGACAACCCTACTATTATCAGAATTTGCAAAACCAATTGATGGTAAATTTATGGATTACCCTACTTTTATAAATAAACTTTCAAAAATACCTTTAGAATTTGAACCAGGAACAAATTGAAGATATGGTTTATCACTAGATGTTATTGCAGCTGTAATAGAAAAAGCTACATCAATGAGTTATAGAGATTTTGTAAAGCAAAGAATATTTGACAGGTTACAAATGTTAGACAGCGATTTCTACTTAAAAGATAGAAAAAGAGAGGCGAAAGTTTATAATTGAAGTTTATTAAAAGATAAGCCCATTTTAGAAAAAGTTGAGAATTTCAATTTTTTTATTCAAGAAATTGACAATGTTCCAAAAATGCCAATGGGTGGAGCTGGTTTATTTACAACAGTAGGAGATTATTTAAAGTTTTTGGATTTTTTAATTGATGGAAAAGATTTAAAGGGAAATCAAGTAATTAGTGAAAAAATTTTAAAAGAAATGACAACAGATAGACTAAAAAACTTGAGATCAAATTTTAGATGAACTTTAAATGAAGACTATAGTTATGGTTATGGTGTTAGAGTAAGAATAGAAAATAATAACTTTCCACTGACTGAAATTGGAGAATTTGGCTGAGATGGTTTATTAGGATCTACTGCATTAGTTGATCCTTTAAATAAATTTAGTGTATGCTTAATGTTAAGTTCCAAACCAGGACACAATAAATTAATTGAATCAGAATTTTTTGAAAAACTTTATCAAGACTTAAAAAGTATTTAAATTATTATTTTAATTTCTGAAGTTTTATCTCTAAAAATTGATATTATAAAAAAGTTATAGGAGTTATTTACATGATAAAAGAACTATTAAAAGAATTAAATGATGAGCAACTTGACTCAGTAATTACTACTGATGTGCCTGTAAGAATAATAGCAGGAGCTGGAAGTGGTAAAACAAGAGTTATAACAACAAAAATAGCATATCTAATTGAAAAGGAGGGAATTTATCCCTCAAAGATATTAGCAGTTACTTTTACAAATAAGGCAGCTCAGGAAATGAAAGATAGAGTTAGTAAAATAATTCCAAATTTAGATAGAAGTCCTTTAATTACAACATTTCACTCTTTTTGCGTTAGAGTGCTTAGAGAAGATTGTGAAGATATTGGTATATCAAATGACTTCACTATTATTGATGCTTCAGATCAAGCAAAAATAATTAGAGATATAATTAAAAAACTCGATATTAGTACAGAAAAAAATAGGCCAGAAAGAAAAATTCTATCTAAAATTAGCAATTGAAAGTCGAAACAAATTGATTGGAATGAAGCATATGAAGAAACTTTTAATTTTGAAGAAAAGAAATGAGCAAAAGCTTATAGAGATTATCAACAATATTTATATGAAAAAAATTATCTGGATTTTGATGACTTAATTTTAAAAGTTCATAAACTATTCAATGATAATATAAATATAAGAGAAAAATGAAGAAATAGATTTGACTATATAATGGTGGATGAGTTTCAAGATACAAATTATATACAATTTGATTTAGTAAAATGATTAACAGGCAAAAAAAATAACTTGACAGTTGTTGGAGATCCAGATCAAACTATTTATTCATGAAGAGGTGCGAAGGTAAATATTATTCTTAATTTTAGAAATGAGTTTTCAAACTCTCGTACAATAATACTAAATGAAAATTATAGGTCAACAAAACCAATTTTGGATATTGCAAATAACTTTATTGATAACAATAAAAATAGGGAAAAGAAGGATATTTTTACTCAAAAAAAAGAGGGCGAAATAGTTCAAGTTAAGGAAGTTGCTTCAAGAAACTTTGAAGCAAAATTTGTATCTAAAAAAATAAAAGAACTTGTTGAGGAAAATAATTATAAGTATTCAGATATTTTTGTTCTATATCGAACAAATGCATGGTCTCAGGAATTCGAAAAGGAATTTCAAAATCAAAAAGTTCCTTTTCAGCTTATTGGAGGGTTTAAATTTAGAGATAGAAAAGTAATTAAAGATGTAACTGCTCTTCTACGAACAGTTGTATTCAAAGATGATTTATCTATGGAAAGAGTTTTTACATTTACTCCTAAAGTCGGAACTGTAACAGCCTCAAAATTAAAAGCAGCATCAGAGCAATTAAATTTAAGCTTATTTGATTTATTAACAACAAAAAGTCAAGAAGTTAATCAAATATCAAAAAATTTAAATGAACTTATAGAGTGTTTAAAAAATGCAAGAAAAATATTTGAAGAAAATAAAAGTATATTAAAATTAACAGAAACTCTAATTAAAGAATCTGGTTATAGAGATCGCCTGGATTTAAAAGATAAAGAAGATATTGAAGCATTACAAAACTTAGAAGCATATTATGATCAAATGGAAAAATATGATACTTACTATAACGAAACTAAAAATGACTTAAATAGAGCAGTTATCTTTTTACAAGAAGAGGCTTTATCAAGTGATGAAGAAAATCAAAATGAAATAAATAAGGTTACGCTATTAACAATTCACTCTGCAAAGGGATTAGAAAATAAGGTTGTATTTATTGTGGGTCTAAACAAAGATGTATTTCCATCAAAAATGAGTTTTTTATCGATTGAAAATCTAGAAGAAGAAAGAAGAGCATTTTATGTTGCAATTACAAGAGCTCAGGAAAGACTTTTTATATCTTATGTTTCAGGAGAATATTCTTATATATCTAATGGTGAATTAGGACCTTCTAGATTTATTCAAGAACTTAATCCTGAATTATATGAAATAGAAAAAAGCATTTATTTTCACTCTAATACTGATGTTTCAAGTACTTATAAAGGAAAAGCGAATTTAGAACTAAAACCTGATAAATTAGAAGCTGGTGTAGTTAAAGGCAATAAAATAAGGCATATGATTTTTGGAGATGGACTAGTAATTAAAATTATTGATAGATATATTTCAGTGGCTTTTACAGATCCAAAGCAAGGAGTTAAAATGATACCAATAAACTCTGCTTCTTGAGAAAAAATAGAATAAAATTAATTAATTAAAATTTAAAGCTTCTTTTTTATTGTATATCTAACATTTTTATATACAATAATATTGTTAAGGAGGATAATATATGACTTCATTCACAGCTAAAGTAATTGATCCAGTTGGATTACATGCAAGACCTGCATCAGTTTTAACAAAAGAAGCTTCAAAATACGCATCAGAAATTAAAATAAAATGTGGAGATAAAGAAGGTAATTTAAAATCAATTATGAATGTTATGGCATTAGCAGTTAAAACCGGTGCTGAAATTACAATTGAAGCAAATGGCCAAGACGAAAACGAAGCTATTGAGGCAATTGAGAAAGCAATGAAAGATAACTCAATTATCTAGTATTAATAAGCCTTGATGAGGCTTTTTTTATTCTTAACATTTTATTTTAGAAAAAAAATCTTATTTAGAGAAATTAAATAAATTATTTTCTTAAATTTTTTTGAAAAAACTATACCTTTTTTAGGTTTTTTTAGTTATAACATTATAGAAATAAAAAACACAAATTTTCAAATAAAGGATATCAACGGATTTAACTTAGGGCGTTAAGGATAAATGCCTAGAAGTAGTATAAATGAGTGAGTTTATAACAATTAAGGTTAAACAAGGGGTTTTTTATATTAATCTTTTTATTGGCTTATAAAGGGATTAATATAGGATAATATTTTAACTACGATACAAATATAGTGTTTTTGTTTCACTTAATATTTATTTAGTAAAAATTGTTACGTGAAATAATCTACTTTTCTAGGTATCATTTTTGACAACCAAACTAAGTATAATTTATAATTACAGGCACTATTGTAGTGCATTATTCTATAAAAATAGAATTGAATGAAAGGCGAAAATAAAAAATGGCAAATAAAAAAAATCAATATTATTATGACTCACTTTCTCCAATTGAGTTTGCTATGAATAAATTCAATGGAAGAATGAGATCTATAAATTGAAATGTAATGAATGATGATAAGGATTTAGAAGTTTGAAATAGAGTTACACAAAATTTTTGATTACCTGAAAAAGTTCCAGTTTCAAATGACTTAGTTTCATGAAAAACACTAACTCCAGAATGACAAGAATTAGTAACAAGAACTTTTACTGGGCTTACTTTATTAGATACTATTCAAGCAACTGTTGGAGATGTTGCACAAGTATCAAACTCATTAACAGATCATGAGCAAGTTATTTATACTAACTTTGCATTTATGGTGGCCGTTCATGCAAGATCCTATGGAACAATTTTTTCAACTTTATGTTCAAGTGACCAAATTGAGGAAGCACATGAATGAGTAATTAATTGTGATAGTTTACAAGAGAGAGCAAAAGCATTAATACCATATTACACAGGAAATGATCCATTAAAATCAAAAGTTGCAGCGGCACTTATGCCAGGGTTTTTACTTTATGGAGGATTTTATTTACCTTTTTATTTATCAGCAAGAGGAAAATTGCCAAATACTTCAGACATTATAAGATTAATTTTAAGAGATAAGGTCATTCATAATTATTACAGTGGATACAAATATCAAAGAAAAGTTGAAAAATTATCTCCTGCAAAGCAAGCAGAGATGAAAAACTTTGTATTTGATTTACTATATGAATTAATAGAGTTAGAGAATAAATTTTTATATGAATTATATGATGGGTTCGGTATTGCAGAAGATGCTGTAAGATTTAGTTTATATAACGCAGGTAAGTTTTTACAAAACTTGGGTTATGAATCTCCATTTACAGAAGAAGAAACTAGAATTGAACCAGAAATATTTACACAATTATCAGCAAGAGCTGATGAAAATCATGACTTTTTCTCAGGTAATGGATCATCTTATGTTATGGGTGTAACTGAAGAAACATCTGATGAGGATTGAGAATTTTAATTAATGCATGACGATGTTATTAAAATATCAAATAAAGATATTAAAAAACCAAGGGGAAAAGTATTTGTTGTATACTTTTCTTCAGTGTCTAATAATACCCATAGATTTATGGAAAAACTAGATGTAAATGATGAAAGAATTCCCTATGAAATAGATGATCAACTAATTGTTCAAAAGGAATATGTTTTAATAACTCCAACTTATGCTGGAGGTGGCGGAGATACAAAAGGGGCTGTACCAGCTCAGGTTATAAGATTTCTAAATAATGAAAATAATAGAAATTTATGTAGAGGAGTAATAGCTTCTGGAAATACTAATTTTGGTGATACATTTGCAATTGCAGGTCCAATAATTTCTAAGAAGTTGAATGTTCCTTTATTATATCAATTTGAGCTTTTAGGAACTGCACATGATGTTGAGACAATAAGAAAAATCTTGGAAGATTTTTGAGAGGAATAAAATAATGAACAAAGATAATATAAAAAATCTTTCTGGTACAAATGAATCAGATGAGTATATAAAATTAAATGCTAGAGCAAAATTATTTGTGCCTGGTCAGGATAACTTTAAACTAGATATTCAGGCAGCAGAACTATATATGAAAGAACACATTGAACCAAACATGATGAAGTTTTCAACCACTAAAGAAAGAATTGATTACTTAATAAAAAATCAATATTATGATGAAGTAGTTATTTCTAAATATACAATTAAACAAATTGATGAATTAAACAATTATGCATATTCATTTAAATTTAAATTCCCTAGTTTTATGGGTGCATTAAAATTTTTTAATGCTTATGGTTTAAAAAGTTTTGATGGCAAAAAATATATTGAAACTTATGAAGATAGAGTACTTTTAAATGCACTATTTTTAGGTGGTGGAAATTTTGATAAAGCTAAAAATATTTTAAAACAAATAATATTAGGAAGATTTCAACCAGCTACCCCAACTTTTTTAAATGCAGGAAAAAAACAAAGAGGGGAATATGTATCATGTTACTTGCTTAGAATTGAAGATAACATGGAGTCAATTGCAAGAGCAGTTACAACATCTTTACAACTATCAAAGCGTGGAGGGGGAGTTGCAATTTGTTTAACTAATTTAAGAGAATTTGGTGCTCCAATTAAAAATATTGAAAATCAAGCAACAGGTGTAATTCCTGTGATGAAAATTTTAGAAGACTCATTCTCTTATGCAAATCAATTAGGTCAAAGACAAGGTGCTGGAGCTGTATACTTAAATGTTCATCATCCAGATATAATGTCATTTCTTGATACAAAACGTGAAAATGCTGATGAAAAAATTAGAATAAAATCCTTATCATTAGGAGTGGTAGTTCCAAATATAACTTTTGATTTGGCAAAAGAAAATAAAGATATGGCTCTTTTCAGTCCTTATGATGTTGAAAAAGTTTATAAGAAACCTTTCTCAGATATTTCAGTAACTGAGGAATATGAAAATATGCTAAAAAATAAAGATATTAAAAAGACATATATTAATGCTAGAAAATTATTTCAAGCAATTGCAGAATTACATTTTGAAAGTGGTTATCCTTATTTACTATTTGATGATACTGTAAATAATAATAATGCTCATCCAGTAGCTGGAAGAATTGTTATGAGTAACCTATGTAGTGAAATTGTTCAAGTCTCAACTCCAAGTGAATATAATTCGGATTTATCATTTAAGAAAACAGGTGAAGATATCTGTTGTAACTTGGGAAGTATGAATATTGCTAAAACAATGGAAAGTGGCGAAGAATTTTCAGATGTTATTTATAACTCAATTCTTGCTTTAGATCATGTTTCAAGAAATAGTGATTTATCAAGTGCACCTTCAATTGAAAATGGAAATAAAAATAATCATGCAGTTGGATTAGGTGCTATGAATTTACATGGCTTTTTATCAACAAATCACATTTACTATAATTCACCTGAAGCAATTGATTTTACAAATATGTTTTTTTATACAATGGCTTTTCATGCTTTTAAAGCCTCAAATAAATTGTCAAAGGAGTATGGTTCTTTTGCTGGATTTAAAATCTCAAAATTTGCAGATGGATCATATTTTAATAAATATACAGAATGTGAAAGTAATAAATGAGCTCCTCAATCAGAATTAATTAAAAATTTATTTAATAAATACAAAGTTTCAATCCCTACTCAAAAAGATTGAATAGAATTATCAAACGAAATTAAAAAAACAGGACTAGCTAATTCACACTTAATGGCAGTAGCCCCAACAGGTTCAATAAGTTATTTATCTTCTTGTACTCCAAGTTTGCAACCAGTAGTTGCACCAGTTGAAGTTAGAAAAGAAGGAAAACTTGGAAGAGTTTATGTGCCAGCTTATAAAATTGACTTTGAAAATATGGGTTACTATTCATTAGGAGCTTATGAAGTTGGTCCAGATCCTATTATTGATATTGCAGCTGCAGCTCAACAACATGTTGATCAAGCTATATCATTAACATTATTTATGACTGATCAAGTAACTACAAGAGATTTAAATAAAGCGTATGTAAGAGCCTTTAAAAAAGGATGTGCTTCAATATACTATGTTAGAGTGCGTCAAGAAGTTCTTGAAGATAGTGAAAATTATGAATGTGATGCATGTGTTATTTAAAATTTTTTTAAAAACATCTAAAAGAAATAGATAATAAAATAAATTTTGTTA
Source organism: Spiroplasma endosymbiont of Cantharis rufa (assembly GCF_964019665.1). Classification (NCBI taxonomy): domain Bacteria; kingdom Bacillati; phylum Mycoplasmatota; class Mollicutes; order Entomoplasmatales; family Spiroplasmataceae; genus Spiroplasma; species Spiroplasma endosymbiont of Cantharis rufa. The sequence goes on from NZ_OZ026459.1 coordinate 111,727, forward strand.
TCTATCAATTTTCTTAAAAGATGTTTTTTTTTTTTTTTTATATTAAAAAAGCAGTTTAATTAATTTACAATAGTTGTAAAGGGGAACGTTATGATTGAAATAAAAAATATAACCAGAAAATTAGGGAGTTTTGGTTTAAAAGATGTTAGTTTTACAATAAAAAAAGGCTCAGTTGTAGCTTTTGTAGGTGATAATGGTGCGGGTAAAACAACAACAATAAAAGCACTTTTTGGTGAACTTAAATTAGATAGTGGCGAAGTTTTAATTGACGGACAAAGTCTATTTAAAAATAATAATCTTTCAAAGGTGGCTTTTTTTCCAGACTCAAATAATGTGCCTTTGGATATAAGAGTTCATGAATATTTACATTATATCTGTGCTGCAAATAATATGAATAAAAATAGAACAGAGTTAAGTATTGATAATGTTTATAGATTATTAGAACTTAGACCGTATAAAGATAAAAAACTAAAGGAATTATCATCAGGTTGAAAAAAGAAGGCTATTATGGCAAGTGTTTTGGTTAGATCACCAGAGTATATTATTTTTGATGAACCAACAGCAAATGTTGATGTTGAATCAAAATTATACTTTATGAATATTTTTAAACTCCTATCAAAAGTTGGAATAACTATTTTAATTACAAGTCATATAATCGAGGAATTACAAGAACTTGCTGATTATCTGGTCTTAATTAAAAAAGGACAAATTGTGTACGCAAATGATTTTGATAGAAAGAAAGAACACATAATGGATATTTATAAAAAGCATATGAATGAACCAATTAAGGACTTACATATTCTAAGAGATTTATATCGAAATAAAGAGGAAAATAATTAATATGGAAAAATTGGTAGTAGACAAAAGTTTTAAAAAGAAAAATTTCAAGAATTTTACTTTACTTTATTCAATTAATTTAAAACTGACAATGAAAAATGTTGGTTCAATTATTAGTGGTTTAATATTTGCAATTGCAACAATAATTTTTTTTATAGTTGAATATACAGATATTATTAAAGCATCAGATATTTCAAGTTATTCATCGTTAAAATACTTTACTTTTTTAGTAAGTGGTATAACTATAATCTTTCATATATTATTAAATACGCTTTATCTATTTAAAAAACAAGTAAAAGACGGAATAGCATCTATTGAATTAAGAGCAGGATATAAAACTTGAAAATCTTATTTAATTAGAATTCTTATCACTTTTACTATAGCTTGTATTTATATAACAGTACCGTTAATGTTTGCTATCATTTTAAATTTAACCAGTTTAAATAATAGTGAGTTATTCTTTAATTTACATTATTCACAAACATTTTTCTTCTATTTTTTAGCTTTATTCTCAACTATTTTTATATCTTTGATAATGGTTGTTTTTAAAACTTCACTTGCAACTTTATTCTCAATGCTATTTATGATTACAATTGGATTAGCACCAATGTTTGCTTCAATAAAATTCATTATAAGTACTTCAAAGGCAGATAATTGAAAAACAAATATTAAAATGTTTTCTGCACAAGAATTTTATAATAATTTTAAAGAAGATAAAGAGCTATTTGATGATGATGATGGTAATGGTAAATCGTTATCTTTAAATGGAATGAATAGCTACTTGGTTAATGCTTTGGAACCTTTAAAACAATATGAAAAAGCTGAGGAAAATGAAGAAAGTTCTGAGGAAAAATTTTGATATAAAATTGTTCCTACAGATGATTTTTTCCCAGGGTGAAATTCAAAAAAATATTTAAGTAAAAATGAGTTTAATAATCATCAAAATTTTAATTATGAAAAGGCAACACATATTCTTCTTAAAAATATTGGTTATGGTCAAGTTTATTATAATTACAATGTTTTTGATGAAAACAAAGAAATACAACAACAATATTTACTAGAAAAAACACCTATTTGAAAAGTAATTGAAAAAATAAATAGAACTACATTAGAAAACAAAGATTCACTTATTTCTGAAAATGAAAATGAAATCCCTTCTTTATTTGTAAAAGATGAGTATTATAGCAATAGCAGCTGAAATAAAATAGAATCAAAGGATATAAATATAGATAATTTTGTAGATCAGCTCTCAAAGCTCTTACCTGAGTATTCAAATATGCTTGTATTTACTAAAAATTTTTATAATAAATATAAAACCTCAATTTTAGCTGATAATAAGGATACATATTCATCAGGAATAAAAGGCTATAATGAAATATTGGATTTGCCTATTATAGATAGTAGACCTTCAGATTATTATAAAACATTGGATTTTTTCTCTTGAAAAAAAATATATGAATTTGGCAATCAATCATATGATGAGAGTTTAACTGATGATTTTTGTAACTTAACATTAAGTTATGAAGGAGAGAGTACTTATTTAGAAATTTGTAAAAATAATAAAGTTATAGAACAAAATAACCAAATGGCAAAAGTATATAGAAAGTTTCCTGAATTGACAATTATTAATGCATTAATTATTAATTTATGAAAAGAATCAATGGAATTTGATGTGGTTAGACCATTAATTTTTAATGTTGAGTCTGTAACTATTGATGATGGTCTTTATTCTTACTTTAGTATTTCTAAAAAATCTAATACTTTAACTACAGATATATCTAGACATTTTGCAGCAATGTCAACTGGGCTATTCTCATCTAAATTATTAAATGATTCATATAATTCATTAAATAATGTTTTCTTCCAAGGTCAATTTTTAAATATAAAGAACATTTTTGATTTTGAAAACTCTAGTTCAGAAAATCAAATTAAGGGTTCCTCTATGAAACCTGTTTATGAAAAAAATAAAATTAAAAAAACAACGACATTTATAATACCACTTGCTTACTTTATCTATATTGTAATTATTATGCCATTTGGTTATGTTGGATATTTAGTTTTTAATAAGAAATCTAAATTATAGAGAGGAGCTTTAATATGATTGAAATAAAAAATATTACAAGAGATCTAGGTGGTTTTGTTATAAACCAAGTTAGTTTTACAATAAAAAAAGGATCAGTAGTAGCTTTTGTAGGTGATAATGGTGCTGGTAAAACAACAACAATTAAAGCTCTTTTTGGAGAATTAAAATTAGAACAAGGTGAAATATTAATGGATGGTAAAAGTATTTTTGAAGAACAAAATCTTCAAAGAATCGCTTTTTTTCCAGATTCGAATAGTGTTCCATTAAATATGAAATTAAAAGATTATGTTGCATATATTTGTGCAGTTAATAATATATCTAAAAATATAGCGAAAGAAAAAGCTGATAAGGTTTTTAAAATGCTTTCATTAGAACCATATATAAATAAGAAAATTAAAAGTTTAAGTGCTGGTTGAAAGAAAAGAGCTATTATGGCAAGTGTACTTGTAAGAACACCTGAATATATTGTTTTTGATGAACCAACAGCAAATGTTGATGTTGAAGCAAAATTATCCTTTATGAATATTCTTCATGAACTTTCTCAAATAGGAGTGACAATTTTAATTACTAGTCATATCTTAGAAGAACTTCAAGAAGTTGCAAACTATGTAGTTTTCATAAAAGAAGGAGAAGTTGTTTTGGAAAAAGATTTTGATAATAAAACTGAATCAATAGCCAAATTATATAAAGAGATAATGGCTGAAAAAAATAATGGTGAAAAACTTTTAAAAGAGATTTATATGATTAAGGAAATGGTGGTTTAATATGGACGCAATTAAAATTGAAGTTTCAAAAATTAAAAAACCAAAAGAATTTAATGGTTTTAGAACTTTATTTCTTATCAATCTTAAACGTTTGATTAGAAATAGAGCAATTTTATCTACAGCAATAATATCAATTATTGTAACTTTTATCTTTTCTTCAACAGCAGCAAGTTTTTTAAAAACTCCAATGGATGCTGTTAATACAGGAGTTATCTTTGTCTCAATTTCATTTATATGTGAGGTATTCTTCTTTATAGTATTTATGATTATAATTTCAACAGAATTAATAAAAAAACAAATGCAGGATGGTATTCAAAATATTGAAACAAGATCGGGTATTAAATTTCAAAAATCCTTTTTATTAAGATGATTTGTATTTATTACCTTTGTTGGTGGAGTAGCACTTATAAATTCTGCTATAAAAATAATTATATCCTCTTCAATTGTGTTTAAATTCGATTTAATATCAGGCATTATTTTAAGTAACTGTGTATTTTATTTTTTTCTAACTATTGCTTGAAGTCCTATTGTATTTTTAATAACAATTATTTGTTCTATTGCTTGAAGTGTAATGTTAAATATAATGATTGCAATGATTCTTTGTTTATCTTCAATGTTTACTTCAATACCATCAATCATAGAATTTTCAAAGCCACTTAATTATGTTTCGGTTATGAAAACAAATTTAAAAATAAATATTTCTAAATCATTTTATGAATCATTTAAAGATGATGAAGCGGTTAACTCAATTTTCATAGACACAAAAGTTAATCAAGAGAACTCAATATTTTTAAGTGATGTTCAAAAAAATTTGAATTTAGAAACTTTAAATGCTGAAGATATTAGTTATTATAATTTATCAAATTTGAGTAAGCAAGAAGGAAAACCTTATAGTAATTTAATGAATGCATTATATGGGGGAGCGCCAAACCTTTATTATGAAGAGGATGAAGAAATTGAGACTGATGAAATAAAACCAGTACAAATTTTGCAAAATACAGAGATTTTTAAAATTTTAGATGAGATTTATCAAACTGTTTATGAAGGTATGAAATCAGACAATAATAAACCTACTATATCAAATCCTGGTTATCAAGGGGGTTATTTAAAATCTGATTATCAGAGTGAAACTGAATTTCATAATTTATCACCATTAATTAAATGATTAAAAAAACAAGAGGCAACAAAAAAATATAGTTCACTATTAAATTGAACAAACTCAATTTACTCTAAATATGTATTTGCTTTGTTAGCAACAAGAGATAATTTTGAAGGTAGTAGTTATGTATTTGCAAGTAATTTTAGTCACTTATCAAATTCAATTATTAATAATGATATAGAAGAAAATAATGAGATGTATAAAGTTTACTTAAGATATCCTGAATTAATAATTATCAATAATATTATTACAGAATCATGACTAAATAATATGTTCTGAAGAGGAGAACTTTATAATGCAGATTATGTTAGTTCAGCATCAGAAAAAAATAAATTTAAAAACCCTCAAGAAGCTTATAAAGCATATCAAAGTTGGGCAAATGAGTCTATTTTAAAAAATAATATTAACATTTTTCAACATTTTTCAACGATGCATAGTCAATTATTTGGGAGTTCCTTAAATAAAGATCTAATGTTCTCTTCTTCTGTATTGTCGTATTCAGGAATAACAACAGGTTATTCTAACTATGAAGATTTGGCTAGATATGATTTAAGAAAAAACGAAGGTAATGATGCTTTAAGTCCTATTTTTTCAAAAGTTAACTTAAAGAAAAAAGTTGGTTATAATGTTCCGGTAATTTATTTGATATACTTATTAATATCATTTGGTTTAAACTATTTGGCTTACTTAATTTGATCAAGAAAGTCAAAAATATAAAAAGGTAAAATAAGTAAATGAATAAAGATTTTTTTGTAAGATACATAGATGATGAATCATTAATTGAATATAAAGAAAAAACAGAATTTAAAAAAAGCAAAGGCTTTTTTGGACTCTGGTTTTTTTATTGAAAAAAACATAAATTAAAATCTATTTTTGCAATAACTTTTATAATTTTGGTTTCTTGTCTTTCTGTTTTTAATATACTAATAGCAAGACAAATAACTTCTATTCTAATTGGAGAGTCTTTAATAGAGACTTTAAATAATAAAGAATTATTATCTGAAATTATAAAAGGTCTAATTCCATTTATTGAAGAGGATCAAAAAGAGATTTTTCAAGAAATTGAAAAATTTATTCTAAGTAATGATTTGAAAATGCCAAAAGAACTTATTAATAATATTTTACAAAAATTTTATTTTGATTATTTAAGCTATGATGGTAAAAATGTGGTTGCTATCTTTTTCGGACTTTCTATTACAAAAATTCAATGAGTATATATTCTTTTGGCAACAATAGTATTTGTAATAATTTGTATGTATATAGCTTATTGTTTTTGTGGAATTATCAGTGAGGAAGCTCAAACTGATTTAAAAAATAAATTAATTAAGTCATTATTAACAAAAAATGTAGACTTTTATAATAAAAACTCTCAGGGTAAAATCACTGAAACAATAGTTAAAGATTGCAAAAATATTTCTGAGCAATTAAAAGTTGCTCCAATAATTTTATTATTTATAGTTTTTTCAACAATTGGATCTACAGCAATGCTAGTTTACATTGATAAATTAATTTCAATATTAATGTTTAGCTTAATACTAGTAGTAATGTTAATTGCTTTATTTGTAGTTTTACTTATTGCAAAACCAGTAAAAAAAAGTATGGAGGCCAAATCAAAAAGTGACTCTGAGATTACTGAAAAAATATCTGCAATAAGATTAATTAAATCAACAGGAACATGAGAAAAAGAAATTGAACATTTTAGTGAAGAAAATGAAAAGCAAAATAAGTATAATAAAAAATTAAATTTTGCAATATCTATAATCCCGGGAATTATAATTGGAGCTGTAGGATGTCTAACTTTATCATCAATAGTTTTTGGAGTTTTCATTTATGCTTCAGATACAAGTAAATTAATAACTGTTTTTTCTACATTTACTGCAGGTATTTTTGTTATGGTAACTCCAATATTTCAATTAAATACAATTCTCCAAAGTATCAGCTCAACAAATAAATCATCTCAAAATATTGCAAGTATTGTAAATAATGAAGACAACATAGTTGATATTAAAGAACCTAAATTTATTGAAAAAAAAGAAATAGAAAGCATTGTTTTTGAAAATGTTTCTTTTGCTTATCCAACTTCTACTGAGAATAATATTCTTAACAATTTATCAATAAGTTTTGAAAAAGGAAAATCATATGCTTTTGTTGGACCGTCAGGATGTGGTAAATCCACAGTTACAAGATTACTTTTAAGATTTTATGAAAATTATGAAGGTTCAATCAAAATAAATGGTGATATGGAATTAAAGGATATAGATTTAAAAAACTGACTTCAAAATATTGGTTATGTAGATCAAGAACCACAAATTCTTTCAGGAACTATTAAAGAAAATTTACTCTATGTTAAAAATGATGCCACTGATGATGAAATAATAGAAGCTTGTCAAAAAGCCAAACTTCATGATTTAATAATAAGTTGAGAAAATCAGTATGATACATTTTTATTTGAAAGAGGAAAACAATTATCAGGTGGTCAAAAACAAAGACTTGTTATAGCAAGAACTTTTTTAAAGAATCCAAGCTTAATTATTTTAGATGAAGCTACAAGTGCTTTAGATAATCTGGTTGAAAAGGAAATATCTATTGAACTGGATAAATTAATAGTAGGAAAAACTACAATAACAATAGCACATAGGTTAACTACAATTAAAAATTATGACAAAATTTTTGTATTAGACTCATTTAAAAAGATTGCACAAGTTGGAACCTTTAACGAGTTAATAAAAAAAGAAGGTTTATTTAAGGATTTATATGAAGTAGATAAGGGAGAAGAATAAAATGATAAAAATTAAAAATATTTTTAATGCAAAAAATAATTGAAAAACTACATTTATTTTATATTTAATTTTGTCTTTACTTTCAATTCTTATATTATTTTTTATGCCTATGGTATTTGAAACTGAAAGTGGAAACCTTATAAAATTAAATCTAATTGGTAAAAAGGAGGGTTCAATTTATTTTGCACAAAAACAAATAGAGAATTATGAGGCTAAAATTTTATGAGATTTTGATTATACTTTTATTTTATTTACATATCAAAATCTTTGAAGTTATTTTGGTTGATTCTTTTTTCTTCTTTTACTTACTTTAAATCACTTTAATTTATTAAAAAAAACTGGTGGTACTAGAAGGATTGCGAGTGCATCAATTATTTTAATAGTCTCATTTTTCTTATTAATTGGTACAATAAATTATATGGTAGCCTATGTTCAATGAATTGATGCATATGGGAAGATTACTGAACAAGTTTTGCAAAAGGCAAGATTAGGAAAATTGAAACAAGCATTAATGTTTATTGTTGCAACAATTTTTATAATTATGAGCTGTTACAATATTTATGTAGAAAAAAAAGTAACATATAAGGTCAATAAGGAAATAATTGAAAAAATCAGAAATAAAAAATCAAAAAAGTTAGAAACAACTAATAATTAGTTGTTTTTTATATTCTGTTTACACTCTATATATGCAATATTTGTTATAATATATTTGTTTTAAAGGAGAGATTTTAATGTCTAAAAAAATGTCAGGAATTGGTGCAAGTAATGGTATATCAATCGCTAAGGTCTATATATTAGATGAGCAACCAATAATTATCTCAGATGTAATACCAAAAAATATTGAATCGGAATTAACTCTTGTAACTTCATCAATTGCAAAAGCTAAAGTTGATTTAGAAAATTTGCAAGTAGTTGCAAAAGAAAAACTAGGGGAAGAAAAGGCAGCTATTTTTGAAGCTCATGCTTCAATATTGGAAGATCCAGCAATGGCAGAAGAATTTACAACTTTAATTAAGGATAAAAATTATAATGCTGCAAAAGCTATTAAAGAAGTAACCGATAAGTATATGGCCATGTTCGAAGCAATGGATGATGAATATTTTAAAGAAAGAGCTGCAGATATTAAAGATGTAACTGAAAGATTAATTAGATATGTTTTAAATCTCCCTGTAGCAGATTTAGCAACAATTAGTGAAGAAGTTATTATTGTTGCTGAAGATTTAACTCCATCTCAAACTGCACAATTAAATCCAAAATTTGTAAAGGGTTTTGCATGTAATATTGGAGGAAGAACTAGTCATGCTGCTATTATGGCAAGAAGTTTAGAAATTCCTGCAGTTTTAGGTTTAAAAACTATTTTACGTGACGTGAAGGATAAAGATATTTTAGCAATAAATGGTGAAACTGGTGATATTGAAATTAATCCATCAGATAAAAATCAATGAAAAAAATTGGCGGAAAGCTTTGAAAAAGAAAAAGAAGAATTAAAAAAATTAAAAGATAAGCCAACTTTAACTAAAGATGGCTTTGAGGGCTTTATTTTAGAGGGAAATATTGGAAGTCCTAAGGATGTAGAATCTGTTCTTGAAAATGGTGGAGAAGGAATAGGTTTATTTAGAAGTGAATTCTTATACATGGACAATGATCATTTTCCAACAGAAGAAGAGCAATTTGTTTCATATAAAAAAGTTGTTGAAGATATGAAGGGCAAAATCACTATTATTAGGACTTTAGATATTGGTGGCGATAAAAAGTTATCATACTTCTCATTCCCACACGAAATGAACCCATTTTTAGGATACCGTGCAATTAGATTTACTTTAGATAGAAAAGATATTTTTAGAGATCAAATAAGAGCTTTACTACGAGCTAGTGCTTTTGGTCCAGTAGGAATAATGTTTCCAATGATAGCAACAATTGATGAATTTTTAGCTGCAAAAAAATTTACATTAGAATGTAAAGCAGAATTAAAAAAAGAAGGAATTAAAGTTGGAAAGGATTTACAAATTGGAATGATGGTTGAAATTCCAGCAGCAGCAGTCAATGCTGAAAATTTTGCTAAACATGCAGACTTCTTCTCAGTAGGAACAAATGATTTAATTCAATATGCAATGGCAGCTGATAGAATGAGTGAAAATGTTACATACTTATATCAACCATATAATCCCTCAATTTTAAGATTATTAAAAATGACAATTGATGGTGCACACAAACATGGAAAATGAGCTGGAATGTGTGGAGAAATGGCAGGAGAACCAGATGCTCTTCCCTTATTAATGGGTTTAGGACTTGATGCGTATTCAATGTCAGCAACAAGTATTTTAAAGGCTAGAAGCATTATGTCAAAATTAACTTTAAAAGAAGTAAAACAATTAGCGGATAAAGCTTTGGAATGTGAAACTTCTTCTGAGGTTTTAAAATTAGTTAAAGAAGCAATGAAAAACAAGTAATTCATAAGAATTATTTTTTTTATTTAAAAATATAATAATAACATTTTTTTTATTGTAAAATAATCTTTAAGGAGAAGGTAAATTATGGGATTATTCACAAAAAATAAAAAGTTAGAAGTTTTTGCACCAGTTGATGGTGAAATTATTGACCTATCAAAAGTAGAAGATGAAGTATTTTCAGAAAAAATGCTTGGAGATGGAATAGCATTTATTCCTGATAATGGAGAATTTGTTGCACCAATAGATGGAAAACTTGTAACAGTTTTTCCAAGTGGTCATGCATATGGTATTGCAAACTCGAATGGAGTTGAAATATTGTTGCACATTGGTTTAGATACAGTTTCACTAAATGGTGAAGGATTTGATATTAAAGTAAAACAAGGATCAAATATTAAAGCTGGAGAATTATTAGTAAACGTAGATATGGCAAAGGTATCTAAAAAAGTACCTTCAATGAATACACCATTAATTTTTACAACTGATTCTATGAGTGGAAGAAAATATGAAGTTTTAAAAAGTGGTAAAGTAAAAAAAGGTGATTTAATAATTGAAGTTAAGTAATTTAAATATTTAAAAGATGTAGTGTAACCTTTTTTCGGACACATTTTAAAAATACTTTATATATTGATATAAAATATTTGTGAACGAAGAGAGGTTTTATTTTGACTAAGTATTCAATAAATCAAAAAATTGAATTAGTATTAAATTTTTATAAATCCAATTTATTATTAACGCAGTATTCAAAAGCAGTAGGAATTGATAAATCAAGATTAAAAAACTGAATAAAAATTTATGATGAAAATGGAAGAAATGGATTTAAAAAGTCCTTTAAAGCCAATAATGAGGAGATTATAAATTTAAAAAAAGAGCTTAAAAAATCAAAAAGAGAGAGTGAAGATTTCAAATTAAGAGATGAAATGTTTAAAGAATTAAGAGAAATGATTGATAGAAAGAAGTAAATAAGTGAGAGTTAAACACATTTAAATCAAAAGTAGTTTATAACTTTACAATTAAATACCCAAATATTGCAATTAGAAGACTTTGCAGACTAATTGATCTAGCAAAAAGTACTTACTATGATTGAATATCAAAAGGTAAACCAAAAATTAAGGCTATTAATTGAGATTTAGTTTTGAGAATTAATGATGTTTATAAAAATGAAGTTAAAATCTATGGATCTAGAAGATTATTGAAGTATTTAGATTTAAATTGTAGTCATAAAAAAATTCTGAGAATAATGAAGTTTCTAAAGTTAAAACCTAATAACTATAAAATAAAAAAGAATAAATCAGTTACTCCAGAAAAAATTGGTAAGTATCCTAGATTATTCAAATATCAAACAGATTTGAAAAAATATGGAGATATTTTCTCTGTAGATATTACAGAGAAAATAATAGCAGGATGCAAACTATATACTTGTGCTTTTTATCATGTAAACACTAAAAAAGTTTATGGTTTGGTAACTAAAAATATTAAAGGTATGAAATTAGTATTAGAGTCATTTTTTAATATGGTTAATGAGTTTGGAACTTTTAAACCAAACTCAATTATTCACTCTGATAATGGCTCAGAATTTAAATCTTATCAATATCGCTTAGCTACAATGTGATTTGGTTTTGGCTTAAGTATGTCTAGAATTGGTAGATCAACGGACAATGGATATATTGAAGGTTTTTGAAGTACTCTTAAAAGAGAAGCAATTAAGGAAGGATATAAATACAATGTTGTAAATGAATATATTTATAATTTGAAAATGTATCAATATTTTTATAATAATAATAGAGTTAGTTATAAAATATAGGTGTCCGAAAAAAAGGAACAGTACAAAATATTTAAAAGACCCTATTAGTTAGGGTTTTTTATTTTTTTAGAAGCTTTTTGGAGTAAAATTAAAAAGGTGATTTAATGAAAGAAAAGGTAAATAAATTTAGAGATAAGCACTTTAGTTTAAGCGAAGAGACAAAATTTAGATTTGATATATTAAATTATAAAACTGATGGAATGATTTTTATAACTTCCGTACTAATAGTTCCATTTATTTTGTCTCTATTTATTGCTCTGTTTGGTAATAATAATAAGGAAGTTTTTGCTCTTTTATACTTAATATCAGTTATTATTGGAATGGTTTTTAATATTTTAAGAAATGGACCTGGATTTTTTAAAGGTGGTTATTTTTGAATTTATCTACTAATTATAGGCCCGCAGATTGTTTTTATTTTTACTGGGCTTATAATGCTTTTAATTAATTCGGCTTTAAATAATGATGAAGAATTAATATCTGCCTTTTCTTCAATTCTGACTATGATTTTAACAGAGGTTATAATTATAATTTTAGCTATATTTTATGATAGAAAAATATTTAAAAGATTTAAAGAAACTTTAAAAAATAAATGAAAAGAGATTATTATAATAGGATTTGCAGGTACAGTAATATTGTATTTTGTTTCAACTTTTATATTTTTAAATTTAATTGAGACAAATTTAATTGGAGCTTCAGAAAGTGAGAATCAAAAAAAATTAATTGGTATACTGAGAGATAGTGATAAGTCAATTAAAATAACATATATTATCTTATTATTTATACTTACTGTAATTGTTGCTCCATTTTGTGAAGAATTATGTTTGAGAAATTGTTTTAATTTAAATGCTTCAAATAGATGATTAGGTTTTGTAGGAAGTGCAATGTTTTTCGGTTTCGTTCACTATGGATCTGCCTTTGATTTTCAACATATTCTTAGTTATTCTTCAGCGGGTTTTATATTATCAGGAGTATTTTTATTTACTAAAGGAAATATGACTTTCTCATGAATAGTGCACTTGCTAAATAACTTATTAGCATTTATTCTAATCTTATTTATTATTTAAAAACAGAAAAAAAGAGGTTACTTATGACAATAATAAAAGTTAATCAAAACGATGTAGATCAAACAGCCTTTAATTTTATTAAAAAAAATTTTAAATCTACTAATTTATCTATTATTTATAAATGATTTAGAAAAGGAAAAATCAAAATTAATGATGTTAAAATTAAAGATACAAAACAAAAAATAAAATTAAATGATGAAGTCAAAATTTATGATAGTAGCGAAACTGAGAAAAGAGATCAGTTTTTGGAAGTAGACTTTTCTGAATTGGAAATAGTTTATGAAGATAAAAATATTGTAATTGTAGATAAACCAGCTAATCTTGAAGTGCATTCACCAGTGAATATAAATTTGGATCAAATGGTAAAAAGCTATTTGAAAAATAAAAATGAATATGATCCAGATTTGGAAAATAGTTTTGTCATTAGTCATGTTCATAGAATTGACAAACTAACAAAAGGTTTAGTCATTTATGCAAAAAATAAAATTACTTTAGATATTCTTTTAAATGAGTTAAATAATAAAACTAAAATTAAAAAACTTTATTTAGCAAAAACAGAAAATGATAATTTGCACACAGGAAAAATATCAGGATATATTAAATATGATAATGATAATCAAAAGGCAAAATTTAGAATCGATAAATTTAACAATGCTAAAAAGGTTGAACAAGTAAATAAATTAATTGATGAAAAAAATAATATATATGAAATTCAAATATTAACAGGTAGAAAACACCAAATTAGAGCTGTTTGCAATTTTTATAAATCTCCAATATGTAAGGATTTCAGATATGGTGGGAAGAGAAGTCATCTAAGAGAAATTGATTTAATTGCCTATAAGATAGTTTTTAATAATTTTGAAGGTCATTTAGAGTATTTAAATGGTAATGAATACAAATCAAAATATAGCTTTTAATGTTAAAATTAAAATAATATATTAGGAGGTTTGAGATGTTATCTACAAGACAAGGTATTTTTAGTGTTATTGTTGGTACAACAATTTCTACTCTAAATGCAATAATTCAATTTTTAACAATGTACTGAGTTTTAGAAAAATTTGGAACTGAATTTAATGGGTTTGTGCGTTTAGTAACATCATTCTCTGCAATTATTGCAACAGCAGAGGGAGCCTTAGGGATAGCTGCTTCAATTTTACTTGTAAAACCGTTAGTAACTAATGATTGAATTAGTGCAAATGAGATTTACTCAACAGCAAAAAAGAGTTTTAGAAGATCAGCTATTGTTGGACTAGTCTTAGTTACTATAACTGCACTTGCCTATCCATTATATGCAGGAGTAAATGCACAAGATAGTAGCATTTTTGATTCGAATAGTTGAACTAATATTGGTTTAAATTTAACTGATGAAAAATTTGCCCCATATTGACAATTAATGATTATTGCTTTAATCTTTGGGTCAAAAAACTTTGTTTCTGCTTATTGATTTAGTGTTTATGAAACTATAATTATAGCGGATAATAAAAATGTTATAAGAAGAATAACAATTCTTTTTACAGATATTTTAGTAAATGGATTAACTTTTTATTTATTGGCAAATGCTAATAATCCAGTAATAGCATTTATTCCTATATTGCTCTACTCTCCTGTAAAGGGATTATTAATATATTTATATGTTAGAAAAAAATATTTATGATTAAAATATTATAGAGATTTTAATAGTTTTAAATTAAATACAACAACTTCAAAAATAACTTGATCTAACTTAGGTTCAACATTATTATTAAATTCAGATATTGCCATAGCTTCAGTAATTTTTGGTCTAAATGTTTCATCAACGCTCTCACTTTATTTAGTTGTTGCTCTAAATGTTAGATTAATAATGACAAATTTTATTGTATCTTTTAGAGAATTTTTTGTTACATTAGTTGCAAAAAGAGGAAGAATTAATTGAAATAGTTATGCAAAATATGAACTTTATAGTTATTTAATAGCTGCTTTTACATTTATTAATATGTCTATATTATCTCCTTATTTTGTTAGTGCACTTTATGGTAAAAACATTACTTTAACTGATCCAACCAACCCAAGTACAAAGGCCTTTGAATTTATGTTTTATACACCAAATTTTTCAATGCTTTATGCTGCAGTTACTGCATTTTCAATTCTTTGTGACAGTCAAATGACTTTAATTCAGGCAAAAGGAAGATATGGTGAAGTTTCAAAATTTCAAAACATTATTGGTGTTGTTTATATAATTACAGCTGTTCTGGTGCCATTTATATTAGTTACAGCTGGTGTTGGGGGAATTAATAGTTTAGTTATTGGTGTTGTTAGTATGTATTTGATTAAGTTACTTTGCTTAATTATTAGATATTGTTATTTATGAATTTATGTTTGAAAGTATGTCACTTATAATTCTAATAAAAAATATGTTATAAATAATTTCTTAATACTGATTGTTCCTACATTTATTGCTGTTTTATTAAATGCATTTTTAATTAGTAAATACTTAGATATTAGAAGTGCTACAGGAGAAGGAGCTCATATTGCTCCACTAATTGGTTTATTCTTTGGAACAATATTCTCAACAATTTTTATTCTAATTTTATTCTCATATATTCTTAATGCTAAACTATTTAATGGTATTATAAGAAATCTTCCAATTATTCAAAAAACTCTTTTAAGAAAAAACTCTCAATTAAGAAAGAAAAACTTAGAAGAATATGGAATAGATGTAGATGAAATTGTTGATAAAGGAAATCTAATTTCTCATGCTATGTATGGTATTGAAGATACAACAGTTAGTTCTTCATTAATTAATGAATCAACAGTAATTAATGTTAATCCAAAAAATGAAAATATTTATGTCCTAAAAGGAAAATAAAATTGATATAATCAATTTTTTTATTTAGTTTTTAAGAATCTTTAAGCACTTTCTAGGTGCTATAATTTATAAAGGTGAAAATATGATAAGTTCTTCAATATTTATTGCAATAGGAATATCAATGTTATATTTGTTTATGTTTTATACATCAGGCTTAATATTCATTGAATTTTTTAAATTTAAGATTAAGAATCACTTTGTAGCAATAGCTACAGGTTTTTTTAGTTATTTTACTTTTATATCAGTATTCACTTTTCCATTACAATTAATATCAGTTCTTCCTTATGTTTTCTTTGTGTATTATACATTTGCAATTTCTTTAATTTATCTTCTATTTTGTTTTATTTTTATAAAGTTTTGATTAAACACTAATTTTTTAAAAATTGACTCACTAATATTTTTAGTGGTAGTTGTTATTTTTATAGCTATTGATTATGCATCAATTAGCTATATTTCAAGAGAAAATTTTAGTAGACATAAAAATACTTTGGCTATTTTGTATTGATTAAAAGATAACCCTGTATCATTTTTTAATGATTCAACCTTATTTAACTTTCTTGGATTTAAGCCGTTTCAGGGTTGATATACTTTTCAACTTTCAGTAATAATGATGGTAAATATTGAGCCATATCAGTATAAAGATTTAATTGTTCCATTATTAATTATTTTAGATGCTTTTATAATTACTTCAATATTATTCTTATTTTATGAATCTTTTACTCCAAAAATGAAAATAAATAATAGAATAACTGTTTTCATTATTAGCTTTATTACATTTATAATTACAAGAATAATTTTTTGGTGATTGGATTATTCCATTTTTACAGGTGATATGATTCTTCTCTATTTAATATTTTATGCAGCGACATTATTATTAAGATATACAACAGCTAATGTTAGGGAAAGGTATAGTCCAATTTTTATAGGATTTGTATTAGGGGGATATATATCTTTTTCTTGAGATAGTTCCTATCAAATATTATTCTTATTGTATGCATTTATTTTTACAATTCAAAGAAGATTTAATCAAAACTTTACAAAAGATATTTTAAAAATTGCAATATTTCCAATGATAGGATTCATATTTTATAATATTATTTTAAGCTTATATCTGCAAGTTATTATTTTTGGATTTATACTTTTAGTTATGTTACTAGCTTCTTACTTGATGAATAGGAGATACTCTTTTGTTGTGAAATTTGAAACTTTTTTAGAAACAAGAAGTCTATTCACTGTTTTACTTGTACCTTTATTTTTTATGATGATATCAACAGGATTTATTTTAGCTTTTAATGAAAATATTTTATCTGAAGCGTATAACTCTCTAAATATAATTTACATATGAACTTCTTTAATAAAGAATGATATCGCAAAACATTTTTTAACTTTTATAATATCAATGACTTTACTGACTTGCTCATTTATATGAGTTTTCTTTAGAAAAAAAATTAAGTATGATTTAATAACTAATTCTATTGATTTATTTTTAATTAGTTATTTAACGTTCTATAATCCAATTTCTGTAAGATTTATAAGTACATTTTATCCAAAAATGTTTGAAACAAATGGAATGGTTTTAATAGTCTTGTTATTTACATTTATAAATACTTTACCTTATGCTATAAGAACAAAGAAAACAATTGAAGAAATAAATGATGTAGTAATTATAAAAAAATATTCAAGAGTGAATTTTTAATAGGAGGCATTTTAATGAAAAAAATTTTAGAAAAAATTGGAAAATTAAAAGAGAATTTAAATAAGTGAGGTCATGCTTATTATGTATTGGATGAGCCTTTAGTTGATGACTCAGAATATGACAAAAGTTTAAATGAATTAATAAAATTAGAAGTAGAATATCCTGAATTGATTACATCAGATTCTCCTACGCAAAAAGTTGGAGGAATTGTTATAGATAAGTTTGAAAAATATAAACATAAGCAACCAATGTTAAGTTTGGCTAATGCATTTAATAAAGGTGATTTAGAAAATTTTAATGATCAAATCATAAAAGAGATTGAAAATAAAAAATTCAATTTTTTTGTAGAACCCAAAATAGATGGATTATCAATTTCATTAATATATAAAAATGGAAATTTGTTTAAAGGTGTTACTAGAGGAGATGGAATTTATGGTGAGGATGTTACTTCAAATGTTAAAACAATAAAAAGTATTCCTCTTTCAATATCAGATAAAAATGATTATGTAGAAATTAGAGGAGAAGTTTTCCTATCTAAAACTGAGTTTGAAAAATTAAACAAGCAAAGATTATTAAATGATGAAGAGATTTTTGCAAATCCAAGAAATGCTGCAGCAGGAACTTTAAGACAACTTGATTCAAGCATTGCTTCTTCAAGAAAACTTGATGCATTTTTGTATTACTTTATGGATAGAGAAAAATTTTATACTCACAGTGATTCTTTAAACTATTTAAAAACAATGAATTTTAAAATAAATAGTTTGGGTAAAATTTGTAACAGCATTGAAGAAGTATACAACCACATTCAATTTATTCTTTCACAAAGAGAAAAATTACAATATGAAATAGATGGTGTTGTAGTTAAAATAAATGATTTCGATCTATACGAAAAAGTAGGATATACGGCAAAGTCTCCAAAGTGAGCTATAGCTTTTAAGTTTCCTGCTGAAACTAAGCAAACTAAATTAAAAAATATTTTTGCAACTGTTGGACGAACAGGAAGAATTACATATAATGCTGCTTTGGAACCTGTTCAAATTGCAGGAACAACAGTACAAGCAGCAACACTTCATAATGCAGATTTTATTATTCAACGAGATATTAGAGTTGGTGGAGAAGTAAAAGTAAAAAAAGCTGGTGATATAATCCCAGAAGTAATTTCACCAATACAAGATGATAATTATAATTCTTTAGAAAAATGAAGTGAAGAAAAAAACTGTCCACAATGTGACTCAATACTGGAAAGAGTATATGGTGAAGTTGATCAATATTGTATAAACTCTCAATGCCCAAGAAAAATCGTTAGAGGATTGGAACACTTTGTTTCAAGAGATGCTATGAATATTGAGGGGTTAAGCATAAAAATTATTGAAAAGCTTTTTGATAATAAATTTGTCAATACAGTTTCTGATATTTATAAATTACATAAATATAAAGATCAATTAATAGAACTAGATAAGATGGGTGAAAAATCTGTTAATAACTTGTTAGAGTCAATAGAGGCCTCAAAAACAAATTCCTTAGAAAAATTATTTTTTGGTTTAGGAATCAGACATGTTGGTAAAAAAACTGCAAAAACATTATCACTTAATTTTAAAAATATAGATATGATATCTTCAATAACTTTTGATCAATTAGAACAAGTTAATGATGTTGGACCAATAGTTGCTAAATCAGTTTGTGATTGATTTGAAATTAAACAAAATAGAGAATTAATTGAAGAACTAAAAAAACTTAAAATTAATATGCAATATTTGGGTAATGAAGGTACTAAAAATAATGATAAAATAACATTGAAAAGCTTTGTTATAACAGGAACATTGAGCAGACCAAGAAATTATTTCAAAGATTTACTTGAAGAGTATGGTGCAAAAGTTATTGATACAGTAAGTAAAAAAACTGATTTTTTATTAGCAGGAAATGAGGCTGGAAGTAAATTAGAAAAAGCTCAAAAGTTGGGAATTAATATTTTATCAGAAGAAGATTTTTTAGAAATGATAGGAGAATAGACATGACAATTAATTTAGAATTATTAAAAGAGCTTCAAGATGATGCTATGTTAGATTTATCAGAAAAAGAATTGCAAAATATTTTGAAATATGAAAATAGTATATTAAAGAAATTTGAAAAAGTTTTACTAGTTAATACTGATAATGTTGAAGAACTTCATTATCCCTTTGAAATTTTTATAAATGACTTGAGAGAAGATGAAGAAACAAAAACTTTATCAAAAGATGAAATTCTTAAAAATGCACCTAGTACTTTTGAAGATTTTATAACAGTTGTAAAGGTGGTTAAATAATATGAATTTTAAAAAAACTACATTAAAGAAATTACATGATCAATTAGTAAATAAGGAATTAAAAATTACTGATTTAATTAAGAGTGTTTTAGATTCATCAAAAGCTGACTGGGATAGTAATTTTTTAATCACTTTATGTGAAAAAGAGGCAATGCAAAAAGCAGAGGAAATAGAAAATAAAATCGATAAAGAAAATATTTTAAGTGGAATTCCTTTTATTCATAAAGACAATATTACAACAAAAAATATTTTAACAACTGCAGGTTCAAAAATTTTATCTAATTATATCCCATCATATGATGCAAGAATTGCTGAATGCTTTAATCAAGTAAACTCTATACTAATAGGAAAAGCTGCATTGGATGAATTATCAATGGGTGGAACAGGTTTATTCTCATTTAATGGTGAAGTTAGAAATCCTCATGATAAAAATAGAATTGCTGGGGGAAGTTCAAGTGGAAGTGCTTATGCAGTTGCAAAGGGAATTGTACCATTTGCAACTGGAGGAGATACAGGTGATTCTATTAGAAAACCAGCTAGTCTAACAGGGATAGTTGGTTTCAAGCCAACATATGGCTCTATTTCAAGATATGGAGCCATTCCTTATGCGCCTAGTTTAGATCATTTAGGTTTTTTCACAAACAATGTTGAGGATTTAGCATATTTATGTGAGGCAACTTATGGGAAAGATGACAGAGATTTTACTTCAATTGATAATAGACAAGAGTTTGTAAAAAATATTAATAATTTTAATAAAAAAATAAAATTTGGTTATATAAAAAATGTTAATAAACTTTTAAAAGGTCAACTTCTAAAAGATTATCTTAAACTATATGATATTTTAACGGCAGAGGGCCATGAAATTATTGAATTGGAATTTGATAAGAAACTACTTGAAGCAATACCGGCAGCATATATGATGATTTCTTTTGCTGAGGGAGTATCTTCAAATTATAATTTGGATGGAATTAAATTTGGATTAAGGGCTAAAGGAAATAATTATAAAGAAATTATAAAAAACTCTAGAACCGAAGGTTTTGGAGAGACTGTTAAAAGAAGATTTTTAATCGGAAGTTATCAGTTAAAATCGGAAAATCAAGAAATACTTTTGGCTAAATCAAAAAAAGTTAGAAGACTTATTGTAGAGGCATTAGAAAAATTATATGAAAAAGTTGATATATTAATATTGCCTCCAACTTTTGAGCCAGCGCCAACTGTTGACCAAGTATATGGTGTGGATGTAGAACAAAAAGGAGAGGGAGAATTTGTATTTGCAGAAGATATTTTGATTCTTGCAAATTTTAATGGTATGCCATCAATTACAATACCCTTTGTTTCACAAGAAAATATGCCAATAGGAATTAACTTAAATGCAAAACCTAAAGAAGATTTAAAAGTACTACAAGCAGCAAAATACTTGGAAGATATAATTGCAAAAAACTTTAGACAAGTAGGTGATTTAAATGAATAACTTTGAAGTAGTTATAGGAATTGAAAATCATATTGAGTTAAAAACTAAATCAAAAATGTTTGGTTTAGGTCCAGTAAGTTATGGAGAAACTCCTAACTCACAAGTATCAGAAATTGATATGGGTTATCCTGGTACTTTACCATCAGTAAATAAAGAAGGTGTACGATTAGCCTTACTCACTTGTAATGCTTTAAATATGAAAATAGATCCTCTTTTAAGATTCGATAGAAAAAATTATTTTTATCCCGACCTAGTTAAAGGTTATCAAATTACACAACAGTTTTTTCCTATTGGAAAAGAAGGAAAAATTAGTATTAATTTAGAGAATGGTGAAAAGAAAGTTATTGAAATTGAAAGATTGCACATTGAAGAAGATACTGCAAAACAAACACATAAAGATCAATTAACATATATTGATTTTAATAGAAGTGGTGTGGGTCTAATTGAGATTGTTTCAAAACCTCTTATTAGAAGTGCGTTTGAAGCTGTTGAATATGTAAATCAATTGAGAGAGTTATTATTGTTTTTAGGAGTAAGTGATGTAAAAATGAATGAAGGATCTTTAAGATGTGATATAAATATTTCACTAAGACCTTATGGTTATGAACATTTAGGCTCAAAAGTAGAGATTAAAAATTTAAACTCTTTAAATAATGTAAAAAAGTCAATTGAGTTTGAAATAAAAAGACAATCAAAAATATTGTTATCTGGAGGGATTGTTGATCAAGAAACAAGAAGATTTGATGAGACAATCCAAGAGACTGTTTTAATGAGAAAAAAATCAAATGCAATTGATTATAAATATTTTAGAGAACCAAATATTTTCCCAATCCAATTGGATAAAAATTGAATTGAAGAGGTTATTAGGAATTCTCCAGAGTTAGCATCACAAAAGAGAAAAAAATATATTGAAAACTATAATCTTTCTATTGAAGATACTAATTATATCTTGTCCGACCTAACATTAGTAAAGTTTTTTGAAGAGACAATTCTATTAGGTTCGGAACCTAAAAAAATTGCAAATTATTTATTAACTGATATTAAATCTTTATTAAATAAAGATGGAATTGAATTATCTCAATCAAAATTAAAACCACAAGATATTAATCAAATAATAAAATTATTAGACGAGGGAATAATTTCTTCAAAGCATGTTAAAACAATATTGCCAATAGCATTTGAAACTAATAAGGAAATTATAGATATAGTAGAGGAAAATAATCTTAAGTTAATTTCAAATATAAGTGAAATTGAAAAATTTTTAGACCCTATTGTTAAGGAAAATCTAAATTTAATAATGGAACAATATGAACAAAGACCAGAGAGAGTTGAGAAAACAATCATGGGTCAACTTATGAAAGATACTGGTGGTAATGTAAATCCTACAATAGCAACAGAAATAATAATTAAAAAAATTAAAGAAAAATTATAAAAAAGGTTAACCATATTTTAAGGTTAACCTTTTTATTCATCTATTTCCTGTTCTCCTCTAATTTTTAAAACTAGATCATTTACAACATTATTTTTTGCATATACTCCAAGAATATCTCCTTCTTTAAGAATTGTATATTCATCCGGTAAAATAGTTTTACCATTTCTTTTTATTTGAATAATATTAAAGTCCTTATTAGAAACTAAACCAGCATCAAATATTGATTTATCAATAATTTCTTCTTCATAAACAGTAATACTTGTAAAAACATATTCGTTGTCAATTGATTGAACTTCACTTTCAATATCAAATAAGGATTTAGTTGCAACCATTTTCCCTGTAATAACATCAGGAATGATAACTTTGTCTTCTTCAAGACCAAGCGCTAATAAGATTCTTTTATGTCGCTCATCTCTTGCTTTAACAATAATATTTTCAACACCTAAATCTATCAGATTTAGAACTGTTAAAATGCTCGACTCCATATTTCCACCAAAACATACTATAACTCCATCATATTGTGAAATACCATTTTTTTCTAAAGCATTTTTATTTGTTGCATCTAATACAACTCCTTCAACTGATTCAAATTGATTAATATATAAATTTAATCTTTCTTCATCATAGTCAAAAATCTTTATTAATTGTTTTCTTTCATCTAGTGTTTGTGCAACTGATAGACCAAAGTAGTTTGCCCCAAATATAGCAAAACTTTTTTTTCTAGCCATATTTACTCCAACTTTCTAACTTATTAATTATACAACTCTTTTAATCTTTAATGTATAATTTAATATAGATTTAAAAAGAGGCTATTTTTATGAAAAATTCTTCAAATGATGAGAAAGATATTGTTAAAAGTAAATCTAATAAAAAAAAGACAGAAGTAAAAAAAAGTTTAGAAAATAAGAATGAAAAGTTCTTTAATAAGTTAAAAAACTGATTACCTTTTTCTAGAATAAGTGGAAAAATAATTTTGGCTTATTTACTTTCTATCCTATTAGGGGGTTTTTTACTTTCAATTCCGGGAGTTGTTGTTGATTCAAAAAATCATTGAAATTTCATTACGGGAATGTTCACAGCTTCAAGTGCTATATCTGATACAGGAATAACTATGGTGCAAACAAATACAGGTTATTCATTTTTAGGGCAATTACTAATAATAATAATGTGTCAAATTGGAGGAATTGGAATTCTTACAATTAAAATTACTCTTTTAGTGATGATAGGAAGAAAAGTTTCCTTAGATGATCAAAATATTGCTCAAAAAGAAAGAGGAAATAATAGTTTATCAAACACTGTGGAAATGATAAAGGATGCCTTTGTATTTTTATTAATATTGGAGTTAGTAGGTTCAATAGTCTTATTTTTCGGATTTTATTTTACTCCACTTTCACTTGAAGGAACTCATAAATTAGATCCCTCAACTGTTACAAATCCTTATAATGATTTTGGAAAATCACTTTGATTTGCTATATTTCATTCAATAAGTGCAACAAATAATGCTGGATTTGATATTGTAAGTGGTAACTCACTACTTCCTTATAATCAAGGAAGTTCACATGCTTATTTAATTCAAGTTACTTTCCTATGTCAATGAGTAATAGGGGGATTAGGATATCCAACATATCATGATATTAAGAAAAAAATTAAGGCAAGAAAACAAGGTAAAAAAGTTAAATTTTCTTTGTTCACAAAACTAAATTTTATAACTTATATAACTTTATTTATATTAGGACCCATATTAGTTTTTTTAACAGAGTATCTTACTGTTGAAGAAAGTCAAATATTATTAAGTGGTCATTATCAAGAGACTTATAAGTTATTGGGAAATGAAAAGATTAATATTTCTCATAAATGAGTATCTGATGGTGGGGCTTGGAAACCAACTCATGTTTGAATGATGGATTTAATTTTTAATGTCTCTTCAACTAGAAATGCTGGTTTTGCAACAGTGGATGTTAATAGTTTTACTGCTGGAAGTAAATACTTATTATCTATTTGAATGTTTATTGGAGCTGCACCATCATCTACTGCTGGGGGAATAAGAACAACAACTTTTGCTATCTGTGTATTAGCAATATTTTCAATTATGAGAAATAAAAAATCAGTTGAGGTATTTAAAAGAAAAATACCAGATGAAACTGTTAAAAGAGCTTTTGCTGTAGTATTTATTTCATTCTTTATTGTAACAACAAGTATATTTATTGTTTATTTGGATAGTAATAAAATGCTATTTAGAACAGACGAAACTCAAAATACAGAGGCAACAATTATTAAATTGATAATGTATGTATGTAGTGCTTTTGGTACAGTTGGATTTCAACCATTCCCTAATGAACAAATTATTCAGTTAGGTGTAATAAGTAAAATAATGTTAGTAATGACAATGTTTGTAGGACAATTGGGAATATCTAATACATTATTAGCTTTTGTAAAACCTAAAAATAAACAGAACTTTAGTTACTTAGAAGAAGAAGTAACAATTGGATAGGTTTTAGTAAAAAACTTATAAATAAAGATATTGATAAATATGTTATAATTATTTAATTAAAAGTAAATTTATTTATAAATATAAAAAATAATAACCTTATTTAAAAATTTATAAAAATACTTATTTTACAAATTTTTTAAGGGTTAAAAATGAAAACAAAAATATTATTTTTTAAAAATTCAATAAGAAAAATTAGAAACAACTTTATTTCAATTCTTGCTGTTTCTTTTTTGCTTTTTTTGACTTTCTTTATTCTTTTTTCAATGTTTTCTGTTAACTTAAAAGTCCTTTGAGGCTACAATGAATTTAAAAAAATTAGTAATGTAAGAGATAGTGTAATGGAAGTTGATAAAAGTTATCGTCTAATAGATCCTTCAAAAGATGAAAAAGATAATCTGCCTGAAAATCAAGAATTGTATCAGCAATATATTTTAAATAGATTAGCTTTAGAAAATAACTTTGAATGAAGTAAGACGGAAGAGTGAAATATTAATAATATTAAAAATCATGATGAAATATTAAAACTAAAGGTATTATCTAAAACTCATTCAATTAGCAATAACTGTATAGATTGTCTAGTAATTGATAAAGGTAGAGGTTTTTCTAATTCATATCAAAAATCTAAAAGAGAGGTAATAATAAATAAGCAGTTTGGGAAGGAAAATAATATTAAAATTGGAGAAGTTATTAGATTACACCCAGATGAATATGGAGATTCTCTTCTTGTTAAAGAAAATCAAAATGTTGCTTTAGATATTTCAAATATAACAAATATTGAAGATTTACTTGAACTTAATCAATATTATGGATTAAACTGATACCAAGTAATAGGATTTGGTAGTTCTGCAGATTTTGCATATCCAATATTTGGTGATATGTCATTCTTACCAAATATGAACAAAGAAGCTATTGTATATTTAGATTATAGAAATATGGGATTTAGTGATTACAAATTTAATGTAAAATATGGAGATGATAAATATGAAGAAAGAAATATGAAAATATATAACTCTTCAAACTCTTTAATATCTTTAACTTCTGAATATGATGGTAGTTCATATTTTTCTATTAAATTTAATAATAGAGATGGTAACTGGGATTTAGATTCTATAAATAAAAAATATAAAGAATATGGAAATTTAAGCAATAACTCAACTTATTTTTATAATAATAATGACAAAAATTCTAGAAGTTATTCACGTGTAAATGGACCTAACAAGGTAATTCTATTATTTAATATATTTTCAAGTCTTTTACTGACTTTAATTTTTTCAATTTGTTTATTTATAATTTATTTAGTAATAAAAAAAGATTTTGAAAGTTCATTAAATGAAATTGGTTATTTGAAGTCTATGGGATATAAAAATAAAAATATAATTATTAATTATTTAGCAAATATACTTTTTTCAATTTTAGTAGGTTTTATTTTCTCATTAATATTCTTTTACTCTTTAGAAATACTAGTGCTTAATATTTTCTCAGGTTTTTTTAATTTTAGCTTTAAAAATTTTAATTATTTACCTTTAATTTTTTTCACTATTTTAATTATTTTTATATTAATATTTATTTTTGTTATAAAAATAATTTCCTTTACAATTTTTAATAAAGGAATTATTTATTTAAATAATGGTGTCAAAACATTAAAAATTTCATACTTAGCAAGACAATATAAAAAATTATATAAGAGTTCTAAATTTAATAAGAAATTAAGGTCTGCTCTTTTCTTATCTTCAATAACAAAAATAACAGGAATAGCAGCTGCTATGCTATTGTGTTCGACATTAACAACTGCAACAATAGTTATTCCAAAACAAATTGAGAGAAATTATGAATCTGTATTTTCAAATATTTATTATAAAAATAAGATTGAGTATACTAGTCCTTTACCAAATAATCCTTTAAGTTTTTATAAAACCTATAATCCAAATTTTAAAGATGATGAATGAGGATTTGATTTTAAAAATAAAATAATAGATCAATATGTTGGATCAAAAAATAAGGATAAAGTAAGTACGGCATATCCTCTTTTAGAAGATAAAAAAACTATTAACTGAAATAAAGTTACTGAAAATATTTTAAGCTCTGATATACATTCAGAGTACTATTCATATGATATTGCTCAAAAAAATAATACGGCATGAGCCGAATTTAGTTGATTAAACTGAAAAAATCTTTCTACAAGTTTTTTATTGGATTTAGATAATGCAGAGATTGACTCATCATGACCGATAGGAAATATAGGATCAAAACAAACTATTAAAAATATTTATTCTCAATGAAAAGATTATGATAATTTTAAACAAGAATTAGTAGGTTTAAAAAATAAAAATCCTGGAAGAGAGCAACTATTAAGTTATAATAATTTACTTCTAAATTTTTATAAGAAATATATTGGAGGATTACCATTAAAATATAATTCAAAAATAATAGTAAATAATCAAATTAACATAAAAGAAATTAATAATATTTTAAAGAAGGAAACTATTTATAAAGGTGATTATTTTTCTAATTATGATAAATATTGGAAAATAAGTAAAGATTACAATGACTTTTATGAAATAAAAAACTCAGAAATAGCTGATTTTAACTTTACATATAATGATAAGTTAGTAGATGTAAAAAATCTAAAGCTCTCATCAATAAGTGATTGAGAAAATCAAGACATTATTAGATTAAATAATAATCTTACATTATGATTTGCTTCAGTGTTTGAATGAAGATTGGGTATGGGAATATTATTATTAACTTATACAAATTCTCCCTACTTTATTCAACAAAAAATAATTAAGTCAATTGAGTTAAATGAAAATTATAATGTAAGTAATAGTTTAGTACCATATGATAAAAAATCGGATGAGTTAGGAACGTACTTTAAAGCAAATTATAAAGATCAAGATTTCAATATTTATGGAGTAAATGAAAAATCAGAATTAAATTTACTTAAAAATAAAAAAAATAAAGTTATTAATAATCAGTTATTTAATGATTCAAATTTCTATTATCCTCTAATAATTAATAAAGCTCTTTCTGAAAATTTAAAAATCAAAGAAGGTAATGTTATAGATTTCAATGTATACATTGAAAAATTAGAAAAATACTTTAATAACAAGTATAGTGATATTGGCATAAAAGATTTAGAGGTGGGATGATCAAAAAGTCCTTTCAAAGATTTTAGAACCCAGTCAAGTAGAAGTTATTATTCTGCTCCAAAATCTATGTCAGACTATAGAAATTTTTCAGATACAAGTTTAGGTATACCTGTTAGTTTTAATTCAGCCAAGATAGGTGGAGTAGATTTTGCAATAACAAATGGTGGAGCTGTAGGAGCTTCTAACCAACCACCAATTCATAAAAGAGTTACAGACAATGAGTTACAAATAACAAATAATATTTATAAAAGTAATAAAAAATTTAAAATTGTGGGTATTGAAAAAAGTTATGGTACACCAAAGGCTTGAATAACAAATGACAATGCAAATGAAATTATTGGCTATGATAACGTAGAGGAATTTAACTTTAATAATTTCTTTATTCCTGAATGAGCTCATGTTGAAGAGATATATACTTTTGAACAATTTAATGATGATGAGTTGAAAAATAAACTTAAAAATATTAGTTATAAAGAATTTAAAGCTAATAGAAATAAAAATGAAAAATGAAAAAATATGTATGAATTTTTTATAAATCAATATCCAATATTTAATTATAAACTCTCTTCAAAAGCAGAGATCTTTGATTTAACTTCTGGATTATCCAACTCACAAAGATATGGAGATTATAGTCAATTTGGAACAAGGGGTAGTTATGGATTAATTTATCCAGAAAATTGTGAAACAGAAGAAGAGTGTGAACCTATTATAGATAAAAATAACTATTATGAGGGATTCTCGATTTCAACATTAAAAGGTCTATTGCCTGTTAACTCACTGACTGAAATAACAAAGGACTTAATTGCTACTCTTAACTTTTCAATATATATATTTATTATTATTTTATTAATAATAACTTTTATTATATTAATGTTGGCTACAACTTTAATAATTACTGATAATAAAGAGTTTATAAATGGTATGAAGATAATGGGTTACTCAAACTTTTACATAATTAGTCAGATATTTAATGTATATAATGGAATTATATTATTTATGTTCTCTATTGGTTTTTTATTGGGATTACTATTGTTAAGCGGAGTTATTAATTTTGCTTCCTTATCTACAAGTCTTGTCTTCTTCACAACTTTTATATGATGACATCCATTGTTAGTTTTCCTTTTATTAAGTTCGTTATATATCTTAACTTTTTATATTAGTTGGTTTAATGTAAAAAAAATTAGAATTATTTAATAAAAACTTCTATAAAAACCTCTAATAAAATAAGTAAACTATAGTGTGATTTATTTCTAAAAAGCTAAATAAATAATCTTGTAATTATCATCTAGAAATCCTATGTAAAACATTTATATGGGATTTTTTTTCCTAAAAATAGAGTTAAAAATAAATTATTTTTGGAAAAAATTTTTATTTTTTATTAAAATTTTAAAAATATTATCAAAATAATAACTTACCATGTTAATATATCTTTAGGTATATAAGGAAAACCAAAAAGAGTAAGGAAAACCAAAAAGAGTAAGGAAAATAAGAAAAGATAATGAATAAATTGATAAAAGTGATATGTAGTTTGGTTTTATTAATAACACCAACCATAGCAGTAGTATCATGTAATAGCGGTTCTTTAATAAAAGAGCCTGAATTAAATAAAGATAAAAAGCAATTTGAGTTATTTGGAGAAGCATTTGAATCAAGAGAAGATGCCATAAACTATTATTTAGATTTAGATAATGGTTTACAAATTAGTTCTGAAAGTGACTATTTTTCAGAGATTTTTCTTGGTGAATCAAAACATAATTCTAGTGAAGATGTTTTAGAATATATTGACTCAAATTATCCAATAAAGGAATTAAAAACAAATAAAAATATTGATGATTTTGTAATTGATGGAATGAATCAATTATCTTCAACTGTTGTAAAAAATGAAAATGATGAGATTTATGTTTATAAAGATGCAGATGGCAAAGTTGTTTATGAACAAGATGCTATTAAAGCAAAAGAGATTGTAGAAAAAACATATTATAATAAAATTCAATCAAACTTTTATGTTGAAGATAAATTTTATAATAATATTAGTGAAGCAAAGGAACACTATTATAAAAATTTTATTAATAATTCTGAACAAGGTGGAATAGAAAAAGAAGAGTTATTTACAATTGGTTCTGCCAGTTATAATAAAAAGGAAGTAGAGCGTGAGATTGCCAACTCAATTAGAACTACCTATCTGTATAATAATCAAAAAATAAAGGATTTTGATTTATACACAAAAAACTCATTTAATCCTTCAACTGAAGATAAAAATAGAATTCAGAAGTATTCAAAATCGCCAGGTAAATTTCTTATTGAGACAAAAGGAAGCAAAGGTGGTCAATTTACTGGTGACAAAGTAATAACTTCTCAATCAGATCTTAATACATATTTCTATGATGAAAAAAATTGAACATTGGCAAGTAAAACAAGTAAAAACTTAATGGAAATTACTCAAAGTTTAATGAGTGATACCTTAATGTCTAGTGTTAATCTTTTAGAAAAATTTAAAACTAATGTTGAGAATAACAAAGATTTCAATAAGTTAGATTATTGTTTTCCAAGCAATGGAAAAATAAGTGGAGAGTCTATCTTTAACTGTTTTAGTGACGAATCTACATATAAACAGTTTTCAAATTTAGTAGAAAAATACGAACTAGTTTCAGAGTCTGAATATATTCTATCTGAGATTAATAGTTTAACAACAATTGAGTTCATACAAAAAGCAGTAATTTATTTATATCAAATTGCAGATACTTTTAGATTTTCTCAAATTTCAGTAAAGGACTCAGATTTATTAAATGAATTAATGTATGAAGTAATTGTAAATATCACAAGTGAAATAAAAGAGTGAAAAGTGTTTGTGGATTCTTTAGGAAAAAATAATGTACTAATGGCTTTAGATTTCCTTATTGAGAAAAATGATTTTTTTGAAAAATTAAACTATATTGAAAATACAAGTGTGATTCAAAAAAACATTAATTCACTAAATGATGCATTAAGTAATTCTTTTACTCAAAATTTAATGTTAAAAGCAATAGATGAAACAGAAAAATTACTTATAAAACATGCAACTCAAATAGCTACTCAACTTACAAATGAATTGAATAAAGTTGTTCAAAAAGCAGTAAGCGCTGTGCCAATTATTGGAGATATATTTGATTTTATTAATAGTATTAGTTTACAAAAAACTTTAGTATATGAATTAATTATCCCTGATACTAAACAAAAATTGAGTTATTCAATTACTGCTTGACAATGAGAAAAAGTAAAATTTAATCCGGAAGAAATTTTTAAAGTTTTTTCAATTAAGAAACCAAGAGATAACGAAGTATACCAATTAGGTAATAGAAGTTTCTCATCAAAAGAAACTGCAAATGATTATTTAATTAGAGTATTAATTGATGAAATGATTGAATCAAATAATGTAATATATGAAAGTGATTATTTTTCTGGAATTCAACTTAGTGATAAAAAAGAGTTAATAGAATATTTAACTAATAAAACTTTAACAGAAAATAAAGTAAATTATTCTGCATATTCAGATCACTTTGGAGGAATTCATTCAAACGTTCGTGATGCCCTTGAAGCAATGGAAGAAAAATTAAAAGACCCAAATAATTTAACTAGATATCACTATTATAATTTTGGAACAGGAGCTAATTCTAACTCAAGTTTTTATACAAAAGATTATGAAGAAATGATTTTATTTATTGATAATCAAATCAAAGATTTCGAAATGAAATTAGTAAGTTCAAGTGATTTATCTAAGGAGACTAACTTTGATGAACTATATGATTTATCTAAATTCGAAAAACCAATCTATACATTTAATTTATATGGAATGGACTACTTTTACAAAGATAAAGTAAATGCAACTTATGCAATTATGAAATTATTAAATTATAAAAGTACAACTATAGAAACCACAGTTGAAAAATACATTTTCAACGATACTATTTTTGAAAATAAAATACTATTTATTGAATACTTAAATGTAAATATAAAGGAAATAAATGTAAGCAAGGGGGTAAAGAATTATGCTTAGAAAACTACTAATTTCATTATCAACTTTAAGTTTATCTACATCAGCTACTTTAGGTCTTAATAATAATTTAGATTTAAAAAGTAACTCAAAATTAGAATTAAAATACTTAGAAGAAGATATTTTAAAAAATTCAAAACTAATAAAATCAGAATATGAATATAAATATCAAGATAAAATATATAGAGATAAAAACACTATATTAAATGAACATTTACAAAAGTCTCCAATTACTGTAGAACAAACAGTAAGTAATCCAAATAAAATTATTAAAAACTATGCAACAAATGAATTAGATGGATCAAAAATCTATAATAATAATTCAAAAGATATGGTAAAAGTTTATAAAAATGCTTTAGGTAAAGCAGTTTTACCTAACTGTGAAAATGATTTAGTAGTAGGTTGTGTTAAATCAATAAAAGATTCAGTAACAGGAGAAATACTTAACAGCCAAATTGAAAGAACCTATGATAGTTTTGCAAATAAAGGTTTATTTGTTCCAATGTACTCATATGATGGACAACAATGATACGAATCTACTTTTGAAGCAGAAAGAGAATTTAAAAAGAGTGAATTTCAAGTAGGTCAGTCACTATTCTATTTCTACAATGGAAAATATTATAATGCTTTTAATAAAAATGATATGGATGTTTTATTCAATTTATTTACAACTGGTTATCGCTATGAGGTGCTTGATGAATCATTGATTAGTGATCCAACAGTATTAGAACCCTTCAAAAAAGCGTTTAGTTTTAATGAAAAAGATTTTGTAAGTTATTTCTTTGATAACTTAAAAGCTCATATGGAAAATAATGAAAGAGTAAACGATATAATAAAAGTTGAAGAAAACCAATATACAATCAAACTTACAAGTTTTGGGAATAATTCACATGCAGAAGCTTTTACAATAAAACAAAATTTTGCTGATAAAGAAAAGGGAGAAATAATTCCAGGAGAACCTGTTATAGTAGATGGCGAAATGGTTGGATATAATGATTTAACAATTGTTTTAAAAGGATCTGCAGCTTCAAATTTAAATTATAAGACAGTTGTTGATAGACTTAGAAATACATCTTCATGGGATATTGACTCTTCTAATTATTGAAAGGGATGTGAAAAAGGTATATCAAAAGGTAAAGGAAGGAAGACGAATTATATCTTTAGTAGTGGTGATGATTTTAAAATATCTTTAGATGTACCTGATCCAAGCAAATGTAATAAAATATGGTCTTCAAATCCAAATTTAGCAAATTATGAAATCTTAAATACAGAAAAAAATACAAAGGTTCAATTAAGCTCAAAAAATAGTAATGATAAACTATGAAATTATTTAAACAGTGACTTGAACATGACTTTAAATTTTCAGGAGATTTTAAAAAATAGAAATAATAATAAAAATAATAATATAGATTTAACTCAATGAGAAAAAGTAAGTAGTTATTCAACAGAAATAAAAAATGATTTATATGCCTCAATATTTAATCAACTATACCAAAATATATTTGAATCATCTCTAGATAATAATAAAATAATAAAAAATGATTACTTATATGGATCTTTTAAGGAACAACAAAGTGGTATGAAGCTTTTTAATTATTCGTATTTAAATACAAAAAAATTATTTGAAGATTCATTTCAAAATACTGCTATTATTGATCAAAATAATAGAGCAACTTTCACTTGACAAGGAAAAGCATTTACAGAGAATGTAGATATTTGGAAAAATTATTTTGTGCCTCTAGAGAATTCAAAAAATAAACCTGGAATTGAATTAATTCCTAGATATTATTCTTACAATAGAGTAAATCATGAGAATAATAAAATTAATATTTATTCAGATCCCCTGGGTAATAATTTAGCAGAAACCAAACAAAAAGCTGAAGATATTGTCTTTAATAATAATTTAGGTATTTTAAGAAAATCATATCTTGTGTATGATATTAATGGGAAGGAAAAACAAATTTTTGAAGATACAAAAGAAGCTGCAGCACAAGAGTTAAAAAAACAAATCTCGTTAGATTATAAATTAGTTCATAAAGATGAGTTAGCAAATTATAAAGATCAGTTTATTGATATGAATAATTTAATAACTGATGGTTTGTACTCAGTTTATAAATTTAAAGCAAGTAATGGCAATATGATGTACTTTAAAGATTACAATAGTGCAAAAGCAATTTATGAGAATCAGATCTCACTAATTGGAGGTATTGAAGAAAAATGAGTAAGCTACTACATTTATACAACCACAATCAAAGGAGTTAAAAGAAACTACTATTGAGATACAAATACAGATATTAAACAATTGTCAAACAAAATTTATTTAGATATAAAAGGAGAAAATTAATTATGAAAAAATTATTAACAATATTATCAGCATTTGGGTTAGTGGCATCAGCAAGTATTAATGTTGTTGCTTGTGGTGATACAGAACCACCTGAAATTAAAGAAAAAATAGATTGAGTAAAAGAAGATGCTATTAAAAATTTGGGTAAATTGCATTATGAAAAAAATGGAGATGAAATTAAAATAATTTCTGATTCTTTTGAATTTGAAGCTTTTGATAATCCGACTAACCCTGAGGAAGTGGAATGAAAAAAAGAAATTAAATTAAAAAATGATGAAGTTAAAAAACTTGATAGAAAACTATATGGAAATTCTACAATTGAAAATCAGTGAAACTATGAAATTATATCATACATTTCTCTTTCTAAATATGGTTCAGAAGATGAGGCTATTAAAGATTATAATGAATCATTGAAGTATACAAAGAATCCCTATTTAAATTTCTCTGAGAATTGATTGACTGCAGGTATACGTTATAATGAAAACTACAAATTTGAATATCCAGTATATGATAAGTCTGGAGAAAATGTTATTACTATTTGTTTTACTACTATAATGTTTGATTTTATATTTGGTTATGTAAATGAAAATATTGATGAGGCAATGCAAGAAATTATAATAGATTTTGAAGAAGTATGTAGAAAAAATAATAGAGAAGATATTAGTTTAATTAAAAGGGAAGAGAAATATATATTGACTGGAATAAAATTAAATGAGAGTCTTGAATTTGAAGGTGAAAAGTCCAATGTTTATTCAATTTTAAATGATTTACTCAAATTAAAGTTTGATAATTTATCAAATCAGATTAATGAGTTCAATCTAAAGGAAAATGAACTTAAATATTTGAAAGAGACTTCTTATTGAGTCCCTGATGGATATTATCCTAAAGAGAAAAAACTTAAACTTGGATTTGCAAAAAAATCACCTCTACGTGATAAGAGTTTTAATACAATAGAAGGTTATCAAGAGCAATATAGATTTCCTCTATTTATTAATCTAGTAGAAGAATAAAATATTTTCTTTTATATAAATATTAGTTTATTGATATAAATAACTTAATAACTGATGGTTTGTATTCAGTTTATAAATTTAAAGCAAGTAATGGCAATATGATGTACTTTAAAGATTACAATAGTGCAAAAGCAATTTATGAGAATCAGATTTCATTAATTGGAGGTATTGAAGAAAAATGAGTAAGCTACTACATTTATACAACCACAATCAAAGGAGTTAAAAGAAACTACTATTGAGATACAAACACAGATATTAAGCAATTATCAAACAAAATTTATTTAGATATAAAAGGAGAAAATTAATTATGAAAAAATTATTAACAATATTATCAGCATTTGGGTTAGTGGCATCAACAAGCATTAATCTTGTTGCTTGTGGTGACACATCACCACCTGAAATTAAAGAAAAAACAGATTGAGTAAAAGAAGATGCTATTAAAAATTTGGGTGAATTACATTATGAAATAAATGGAGATGAAATTAAAATCGTTTCTGACACTTTTGAATTCGAAGCTTTTGATAGTCCAAGTAAACCTGAAGAAATTGAATGAAAAAAAGAAATTAAATTAAAAAATGACGATGTTAAAAAACTTGATACAAAACTATATGGAAATTCTACAATTGAAAATCAGTGAAATTATGAAATTATGTCATACATTTCTCTTTCTAATAATGGTTCAGAAGAGGATGCTATCAAAGATTATAATGAATCATTGAAGTATACTAAGAATCCCTATTTAAATTTTTCTGAGAATTGATTTAGAGGAGATGCGCATCATTACAGAATATATAGTATAGAGCAACAAGTATGTGATAAAAATGGAGATAATGCTATTACTGTTTACTTTACTACTATAATGTTTGATTTTATATTTGGTTATATAAATGAAAATATTGATAAAGTAATGCAAGAAATTATAATAGACTTTGAACAGCTTTGTAAAGAAAATAAAAGAGATGATGTTAGCTTAGTAAAAGTTCAAAATAAATATATATTGCAGGAAATAAAATTGAATGAAAACCTTACAATTGATGGTAAAAATTGAGATGTTTATTTTATTTTATCTCAGTGATTTGAATCAAAATGCTATAGTTTATCAGAAGAAATTAACGAGTTTAATATAAAAAAATCTGAATTTGATTATTTAAAGGAAACATCTTATGAAGTAATGAGTGGTTTGGATAAAAAAGAGACAAAACTCCAGTTAGCATTTTCAAAGAAATCTCCTATTTATATAAGTAATTTTAGTACATGACATAATGATCCAGAACAATATAAATATCCATTATTTATTAATTTAGAAGAAGAAGAATAAAATATTTTCCTTTATATAAAGATTAGTTTATTGATATGAATAATTTAATAACTGATGGTTTGTATTGAGTTTGTAAATTTAAAACAATTTATGAGAATCAGATCTCACTAATTGGAGGTATTGAAGAAAAATGAGTAAGCTACTACATTTATACAACCACAATCAAAGGAGTTAAAAGAAACTACTATTGAGATACAAATACAGATATTAAACAATTGTCAAACAAAATTTATTTAGATATAAAAGGAGAAAATTAATTATGAAAAAATTATTAACAATATTATCAGCATTTGGGTTAGTGGCATCAGCAAGTATTAATGTTGTTGCTTGTGGGGATACAAAACCACCTGAAATTAAAGAAAAAACAGATTGAGTAAAAGAAGATGCTATTAAAAATTTGGGTGAATTACATTATGAAAAAAATGGAGATGAGATTAAAATCGTTTCTGACACTTTTGAATTTGAAGCTTTTGATAGTCCAAGCAACCCTGAAGAAGTGGAATGAAAAAAAGAAATTAAATTAAAAAATGAAGATGTTAAAAAACTTGATACAAAACTATATGGGAATTCTACAATTGAAAATCAATGAAATTATGAAATTATGTCATACATTTCTCTTTCTAAATATGGTTCAGAAGAGGATGCAATTAAAGATTATAATGAATCATTGAAGTATACAAACAATCCCTATTTAAATTTTTCTGAAGATTGATTTAGGGGAGATGCACATCATTACAGAATATATCGTATAGAGCATCAACTATATGATAAAAATGGAGATAATGCTATTACTGTTTACTTTACTACTATAATGTTTGATTTTATATTTGGTTATATAAATGAAAATATTGATAAAGTAATGCAAGAAATTATAATAGATTTTGAAGAACTTTGTAAAGATAATAAAAGAGAGGATGTTCACTTAGTAAAAGACCAAAATAAATATATATTGCAAGGAATTAAATTGAGTGATGTCCTTATGACTGCTGAGGGTGAAGAAAGAGATGTTTATTTTATTTTATTTCTGTGATTTGAATGAAAATGCTATATTTTATCGAAAGAAATTAACGAGTTTAATATAAAAAAATCTGAATTTGATTATCTAAAGAAAACATCTTATGAAGTACCAAGCGGTTTAGATAAAAAAGAGACAAAGCTTCAATTAGCGTTTTCAAAGAAATCACCTATTTACCTAAGTAATTTTAATACATGACTGGATGATCCAGAGCAAGATAAACATCCATTATTTATTAATTTAGAAGAGGCATAAAATATTTTCTTTTATATAAAGATCAGTTTATTGATATGAATAATTTAATAACTGATGGTTTGTACTCAGTTTATAAATTTAAAGCAAGTAATGGCAATATTATGTACTTTAAAGATTACAATAGTGCAAAAGCAATTTATGAGAATCAGATCTCACTAATTGGAGAAATTGAAGAAAAATGAGTAAGCTACTACATTTATACAATAACAATCAAAGGAGTTAAAAGAAACTACTATTGAGATACGAACACAGATATTAAGCAATTGTCAAATAAAATTTATTTAGATATAAAAGGAGAAAATTAATTATGAAAAAATTATTAACAATATTATCAGCATTTGGGTTAGTGGCATCAGCAAGTATTAATGTTGTTGCTTGTGGTGATACAAAACCACCTGAAATTAAAGAAAAAACAGATTGAGTAAAAGAAGATGCTATTAAAAACTTAGGTGAATTGCATTATGAAAATAATGGAGGGGAGATTAAAATAATCTCTGAAACTTTTAAATTTAACGCTTATACTAAACCAAATAATCCTGAAGACATTGAATGAAAAAAAGAAATAAGTTTAAAAGAAGACGAGTTTAAACAAATTGATGGAAAAATGTATGGTGAGTCTACAATTGATAATCAATATAATTATGAACTTCTTTCATATATTTCTCTTTCTAAATATGCTTATGCAGATAATGCTATTAAAGATTACAATGATACAATAATATACACAAAAAAACCTTTTCTAAATTTCTCTGAGAATTGATTTACTGCGGGTGTACCTTATCATAAATACTATAGATTTAATCATCAAGTATATGATAAAAATGGAGAAAACCCTATTACTGTTTATTTTACTACTATAATGTTTGATTTTATATTTGGTTATATAAATGAAAATATAGACAAAATAATGCAAGAAATTATAATAGATTTTAAGGAACTTGCTCTAAAAAATAATAAGGAAAATGTGGACTTCTATAAAGATGGAGAGAAATATATATTAAAGGGAATGAAATTTGATGAATATCTTGAAATTGAAAATAAAGAACGTAATATTTATTTAATTTTGAGAGGCTGACTATATTCAAAATGTTTAATTTTGGAAGAACAAATTAATACTTTTAATATAAAAGAATCTAAGATGGATTATTTAAAGGAAACCTCTTATGAAGTTAAAGCAGGGAATGATAAAAACTATGATAAACTTGAGTTAGGTTTTTTGAAAAAGTCGCCATTGTATGAAGTTAGTTTTGATACTGTAGAGGGCTATCAAGAAAAATATAGATTTCCACTAATTATTAATTTAGAAGAAGTATAAAATTATTATTTTTTTAAAAATAAAGGAAAGATAAGAGTATTCAATGTGAAAAGCATTTTTATAAGGGAAATAAAAAATTTCAGTCTATGACTTAAATTAATTTTAATTTTAATTATTTATATTTTTATAGTTAATTTAATCAAGTTAGCATTTATTTTATTAAACACTGAAAATTATAATGAAAATTATAATTTTTTAATTACAAAAAAAATTTTATTAAGTTACTCAATATTTTTTATATTGCTTTTTGTTATACCTTTAATTTCGTTTGATATATTAAAGTTTAATAAAAAACTAGTGTTGCAAAGTATTGCTAATAAAAAATTATTAACAATATTGCTTAGGTCACTGATTACTACATTAAAATTTTCTTTTTATATCTTTTTTTACTCATGTATATTTTTTATAACAAATTTGTGGTGATTAAATAATAAATTGGACTTTATGGAAATTATTTTATTTCAAACAGCTTTAATCTTAATGCTCACCTTTTTGGTTCATTTAATATGTTATTTAATGTTTACTTATAAAAATATTATTATGCAATTATTTTTAAGCTTTATACTATGCATTAATATAGCTATTTTATTATTTGCTCAATTAACTTTAAGCAATAATGAAGTTGTAAAGTTAAAATATACTAATAGTTTTAATCAAATTGAAGAAAAGCAAATAACAACAGAAGAATTAGTTAATTTTTCATATATGACAAATAATAATTTATATTATGATATTCCATACTTAGAAGCTAATAAATGAAATCAAGAGGAGATATTTAATTTATATAGTGACTTTTTAAAAATCTCATGTGATTCTAAAGTTAATGTATTCATTAAAGAGGAAAAATTAAAAGCAACTTGTGAAGTAAACGAAGAAAAAATAGCAAAGGAAATTGCTTCTAAGGAGGGTGTTAACTTAATTTGGATTAATTCAATTAATAATAAAGAAAGTAGTTTAAAATTTAAATTTATTTTTGATTCAATTTTAGAAGAAAATTGAAGAGATAAATTAGAAATTATTAAATTATCTTTAAAATCTAATTATAAAATTCGCAATGAGCATTTATTAACTTATGATTTTATAAATGGGATTTACTTCACAAATAACGGAATTAATTTCTATGGAGATTCGAAAGAGGAATATGAAACACTAGAAGATTTTTTAAAAATGCTATTCTATTATTATTTAATTAATTATTCAAATAATCCAATAGAGACTGATCCAATAACTAACATTTTATATCTTAGAGTATTTGAGAATTTTTTAAATACATCTATTTTTTCAAAATATGAATTTTGAAATATTTATGATGATTTTTCATGGAATAAGGGTTTTTTAGAAGGAAGTATATTAGAAAGTCATAGAAAATATTATATGTATGATTTTATTGAAGTCTATTTAACTAATTGTTTTTTTCTAAATCTCTTCAATATTAATATGAGATTAGAAAATATTAAAAGCATAAATTCAAATTTAAATAAAATGATTAAAAAAGATTATCTAAATTTTTCTAAAAGCATTGAATATTTATACTACGAGATTTTTCCTAATCAATATAATCTTGATTTGCCAGCAGTTTTAAATTTACAAAATTTATCTTTAAAAAAAATAAATAAAATAAATTTTGAGCAAGATTTAAAAGAAAATATAAAAATTAATGGATTTAAAAAAAGTAGTTATTATTTGGCTTTTATACTTTTTATCATACTTATTTTTCTTATATTTGTATTTATTAAGACATTTACATTGTTTAATCAAAATTATGAGGTTAATATTTTTAGCTCACCAAGAGTTTATAATTATAAAAAAAATAGAGCAAAAACAAAGAAATATTCAAAGTGAAAGGCAAAAACAAGAGGTTAAATTATATAAATATTTAAAAAAAATCTACTTATATTTGACTTATATATTTAAAGTAGTAAGATTTAAATATTGAGATTTTAAAATCTCTGAGGTGCATAATGAATGTAAATGAAAATAATAAAGAGATAGCAGACTCCAAAAATGTCGCTGTAAGCGACGATTGGTATAAACTATCAAATAAAAAAATATGTAGTATATTAGAAACAAATCCGCAAACAGGATTATCAAATTATGAAGCTAAATTAAGATTAGAAAAATATGGTAAAAATAATCTTCCTAAAAGCAAAAAACCTAATTGATTTATAATTTTTTTAAAGAGCTTTTTAGATCCTTTAAGTTTAATAATGATTTTATCTGGTTTAGCTTCTGGTTTAGTATCTGCAATTTCACAAAAAATTGAAACTGTTGATATAACAGGTTTAGTTATTATTGCAATAATTGTTTTAACTAACTCTATTATAGCAACAATACAAGAAGTTAAGTCTCTAAATCAAGTATCTAATTTGAATGAAAATAAACAATTTGCAATTGTTTTAAGAAATTCAAAGAAAATTGAAATCAATATTGAAGAACTTGTACCAGGAGATATTATTTTTGTTAATTCTGGAGGATTTGTTCCAGCAGATACAAGAATCATTGATAATCAATTGCTTAGAATTGATGAGTCAGCTTTAACTGGAGAAAATGAACCTGTTAAAAAGATTTCAGATTCTATTAAAGATAAAAATCTAATGTTAGGAGATCAAAAAAACATAGCTTTTATGTCTACATTGGTTATTGAAGGTAAAATGATGGGTGTTATTTTTGGAACAGGTAAGGAGTCTGAAATTGGAAAAATTGCAAATAAGATTACTTCTCATAAACCTGAAAAAACACCTCTAGAAAAGAAAGTAACTTTATTAACTGCAATTATTGGTTTAACATCAATTATATTAGGATTAATTTTATTTTTAACAGCATGATTTTTAAGAGATTCAATCCATCCTTCTTCGGGAGGAAGAGCAGACATAAAAAATCTTTTATTAGTTGCAGTTTCAGCTGCTATATCTTTAATCCCAGAATCACTGACAATTATTGTAAAAATTTGTTTAATGGTGGCTACTAAAAAAATGGCCAAGAAAAATGTTATTATAAAGAATCCTAAATCAATTGAAACTTTAGGAAATGTTAATGTAATTTGTTCAGATAAAACAGGAACGCTAACTCAAAATAAAATGACAGTTGATAAAATTTTTATTGATTTTTGTGAAAAAGATTTAAAGGATTTTGATAAAACAAAACATAAAGAATTAATAAATTGTATATCATTGTGTAGTGATGCAATTGTAGAAAAAGAAAAAATTGGAAGTGCAACTGAAATAGCAACAATTGAATTTATAAAAAAATTTGATATTGATTATATTAAAATTAGAAAAAATAATGAAAGAATTGATGAAATTCCTTTTGACTCAAAAAGAAAATTAATGACTACTTTAAATTTTGTTGATAAAAAAGAAATAATTTATGTAAAAGGAGCAGTTGATTATCTTTCAAATATTTGTACAAATAAACTTGTAAATGGTAAAGTAACTCCTTTAACAGAGAAAGATAGAAATATTTTAAATGAACAACTTTACAAGTTTGCTAAAAGTGGATTAAGAGTTTTAGGTTTTGCTCAAAAAGAGTATAAAAACTCTAAAGATACTTATGAAAGTAATTTAACTTTTTTAGGCTGTGTGGCAATTATTGACCCACCAAGAGAAGAAGTTAAAAAATCAGTTGAAGAAGCTAAAAAAGGTGGTATTCGTGTAATTATGATTACAGGAGATCACAAAATAACTGCTTTTGAAATAGCATCAAGATTAGGAATTGCAGATGAAATATTTGATGGAGTTTTAACAGGTCAAGATATTAATGAGTTATCTAAAACTGATTTAAAAGAAAGATTGCAAAAAACAAACGTTTTTGCAAGAGTAAATCCCGAACATAAAGCATTAATTGTGGATTTACTTCAAGAAGATAAAAATATTGTTGCCATGACAGGTGATGGTGTTAATGATGCACCAAGTCTAGTTAAAGCTGATGTAGGTATATCAATGGGAATTACAGGTACAGAAGTTGCTAAAAGTGTAAGTGATGTTATCTTAGCAGATGATAATTTTAAAAGTATTATATCTGGAGTTAACTCAGGAAGAAATGTTTATGAAAAAATTAAATATTCAATATCATTTTTACTTGCAGCAAATATTAGTCAGATAATTACACTATTGTTAATACTTGTAATAAATAAAGATATTGCTTTAAACTCAGTTAATATTTTATTTCATATCTTTATCATTGAAACTATTGTTGCAGTTCCTATTGGAATGCAAAAAGAAAGAAAAGGTGTTATGAAGAACCCACCTCCAACAAGTAAGCATGAAAGTTTACTAAAAGGAATTTGAGTTCAAATGTTTATAACCACATTTTTTAATACCTTATTTGCTGTTTTAAATTATCAAATTGCAGTTTGATGATTTGGTTATGGTAGTGAAAGTTCATTAGCATTTGGTAAGACAGGAGTTTATATAGCAATTATGTATTCACCAATATTTTACTCAATACTATATAATAATTTTTTCTTACCAATTAAATCAACAAAAAACATTAGTGATGTTGATAAATATCGACCAAATAAATGATTATTAATTTTAATGGGAGTAGCTTTTGTTGTGACAAGCTTAACTTTAATTCCTGTAGGGATAATTAATGACTTTTTTGATTTCACAACAATAGGATTAAATCCAATATTGGCAATGATATTTTTTGTAAATTCTTTATTACCTACAATATTTATTTATTTTACATATAAATTAGTTTTTAAATGAATTTAGGTTGATAAGAAAAGTTTATAGTATTCTTTTTACTATATAATAAGAGTTGTATTTAATATAAAGAAGGAAAAAATGAAATTATGGAAGATTTTGAATTACAAGTTGGTGGAGGTAAGTTTGTTAAAACTTTAGTCTACTACTTTATACAAGAATGAAAATTATCATTAGTAATGTTAGCTCATTGTATAATTATTGTTATATTAGCTTTACTTTTACCAATACTAACATTTCAGATGACAGGAGCTATAGGATTAAAAAATGATCCGGAAAAAGTAGTTCAAGGAACAAATATTATTACAAAAATATGAACTGAAGATTGATTGCTATTAGTATATATTTCTATAGCAGTTGTTCTTATATATTGTGTCTTTTCTTATGTATATGATTATTTAGCATTTATATTAGGAAGAAGAATAGAAATTAGTTTAAGAAATAGGTGTTTAGAAAACTTAGTAAGACAAGATATTTCTTATTACTCAGATAAAAAAATTGGAGAAATATTAACAAAAATTGTTTCTGATACTCAAATAGTAGGAGATCAAGCTGTTCAA
This sequence comes from Spiroplasma endosymbiont of Cantharis rufa, assembly GCF_964019665.1. Taxonomy (NCBI): domain Bacteria; kingdom Bacillati; phylum Mycoplasmatota; class Mollicutes; order Entomoplasmatales; family Spiroplasmataceae; genus Spiroplasma; species Spiroplasma endosymbiont of Cantharis rufa. The sequence continues at coordinate 156,604 of NZ_OZ026459.1, forward strand.
GTACCATTGCAATTTGGACTATCTTTTTTCGAAATTATTGGTGCAGCAATTTTAATGTATATATTAAGTTGACAATTAGCAACAGTTACTGTAATTACTTTTGCATTAATAATGGCTTTAATGATGATTTGTTTCTTTGCAACAAGAAAAAAAGTAATTAAAGTAAGAGAAAGTATTACAGAAATAAATGGTAATGTAACTGATAGAATTGCAACTGTAAGATTAATTAAATCAAGTGGAACAGAAAATTATGAAACAGAAAGATTTAAAGAAGTTCACAAAGATTTCTATAAAAAATCAAAAAAAGTTGGTACAAGACTCGCACTTATGTTGACAATTATGTGAGGTGGAATATTTGTGCTTCAATTTTCAACAGTTGTAAGTGCTATGCTAATTTATGGTAATGCTGATAGAAATGTCTCAAAAGAGTTCTTTGGAACTACATTTGCATCATATAATTTAGCTCAAGGCCTAATGATAGGACCCTTATTTAATATAATGGCAGCACTATTTGGACTAGCTCAAGCATCTGTTGCATCACAAAGAGTTGATGATACTATCCATGCTAAATCAATTATGAATTCTCATTACTTTGATGGTGAGATTGTTAAGGAAGTTAAAGGCGATATTCAATTTAAAGATTTAGAATTTGAATATCCAGAAAAACCAGGTAAAGTTATTTTACCTAAATTTAGTTTTACTTTTGAAGAAGGAAAATCTTATGCTTTTGTTGGTGAAACTGGAAGTGGTAAGTCAACAATAGCAAAATTACTTTTAAGATTTTATGACCCCTCAAAAGGTAAAATTCTTATTAATGGTAAAACAAATTTAAAAGATGTAAATTTAGCAAGTTATTTAAGACATGTTGGATATGTAGAACAGGATCCTCAAATCCTTTATGGTGATGTATTTGAAAATGTAAAGTATGGTTCATTTGATGCAACAGATGAAGAAGTAATTGAAGCATGTAAAAAAGCAGAATTACATGAGTTGGTTATGACTTGACCAGGAGGCTATGAAACTATTTTAGGAGAGCGTGGTTTCTTATTAAGTGGTGGTCAAAAACAAAGATTAATTATTGCAAGAATGTTCTTAAAAAATCCACAAGTTTTAATTCTTGATGAAGCAACTTCTGCACTGGATAATATTGTAGAAAAAGAGATTCAAGCAAAATTGGACTTATTGATGAAGGGCAGAACAACTGTTACTATTGCACATAGATTGAGCACTATAAAAAATGCTAATGAAATCATTGTTTTAGGTGGCAATGGAGCTGGGATAGTTCAAAGAGGTAAATTTAATGAGCTAAGAGATCAACCAGGACATTTCCAAAAACTTTATAAGGCAGGATTAATTGAATAATATTAAAAACAAATAAGACTATTTGTTTTTTTATTTTTATAAAAAAAGCATTTTTTTATAAAAATTTAATAAAAAAGATTGATTTTAATAATATTAATATGCTATTATGAATAGGTAGAAATCTATCTATGGCTTTTTAGCTCAGTTGGTAGAGCAACCGGCTGTTAACCGGTTGGTCGCAGGTTCGAGTCCTGCAAAAGCCGCCATTTTAATGGCCTGTTGGTGAAGCGGTTAACACACACGGTTTTCATCCGTGCACACACGGGTTCAAACCCCGTACAGGCTACCATTTTTATATTTTTCTTTGGAGTGTTAGCTCAGTTGGGAGAGCTCCTGCCTTACAAGCAGGCGGTCGGCGGTTCGAGCCCGTCACACTCCACCATTTTTTTTATGCTGATGTGGCTCAATTGGCAGAGCAACTGACTTGTAATCAGTAGGTTGTAGGTTCAAGTCCTATCATCAGCACCATAAGGAAAATATCATCAACCATATTTGGTTGTTTTTTTATTCTGAAATATATGTATTATATTATTAGAGGAGCAAATGCATGAAAAAAAGCTTATCTTTAATTATTTATACTTTTTTGGCAATGTTTCTTTTAAATCAAATATTGGTAATCAGTTTTATTAAAAATATCTATTATAAACTTAATGATAAAAATTTAGATGATATAGTTTATATAATGGTCATTTTATCAATAGTATTTTTATTAATAATTGGTTGTATTGCTTTAGTATTTATTATTAGGAATACAATTAAATCCACTTTTGTGGGATCAATTATATTAATAATTTTGGGAAGTATATTATTCTTTACTATTATTTCTTTTACTTGAATATTTGGAATAATAAATATTATTTGTGGTCTGGGTTTTATTATCCCTGGTTCAATACATTTAAAAACAACAAGAGAATACTTATAATTTTTACATTTAATTATTTGATTAAAACAAAAAAAATGTTATTATAAATTTGTTATTTTAATCGTCTCGTTAGCTCAGTCGGTAGAGCAACTGGCTTTTAACCAGTGGGTCATAAGTTCAAGTCTTATACGGGACACCATTCATCCGGAATTGGCGGAATTGGCAGACGCACCAGACTTAGGATCTGGCGTGGTAACACGTGGGGGTTCAAGTCCCTTATTCCGGACCATAAAGAATTTTAAATCACTTGCCAGTGATTTTTTTATTTTTAATTTAAATATTGCAATTTCTATTTATATTGTGTATATTCTTTTTTAAGAAAAGTTTGAGGAATTTATGGAAAATTTTAGTTCGAAAATAAAAAATAAAAAATTAAAATTTAGAGATTTTTATATTTCTCAATCTTTTCAATTTTCTAAATTATTTATATTTAATTAATCAACCATTTTAATGGTTGATTTTTTTTGTAAATATTTTGGTTTAAAAGGAGAATAATATGGAAAAAATTAAAAAAATTGATTTGGTTTTAGAACCCAATCAGAGACCAAAAAATATTGGACAGTGGACTGTACTATCGCTTCAACATGTATTTGCAATGTTTGGAGCTACAGTATTGGTTCCAATTATTATAAATAGTTTGTCTGAAAAGGGAGAAGTTATAAATATATCAATGGCTTTGTTTTGTTCGGGAGTTGGAACTTTAATTTATATTGCGCTCACAATGGCAAAAGTACCAATATATTTGGGAAGTAGTTTTGCTTATATGACTGTTTTAGGAGTAGGTTGAAATGAATGAGGGAACTCAATTTTCATAGCTATATTTGTTGTAGGAATGATTTATATATTCATGGGATTTTTAATTCATTGAACTGGTGTTCAATGAATTAAAAAGGCTTTTTCTCCAATAGTTGTTGGACCAATAATAATAACAATTGGTCTTAGTGCTGTTCCTAGTGCTTTAGAAAATATTGGTTTTGTTGCAAAAAATAATGCTTGAGGAAACTATCCTCAATGACTGGCAATTTTAATTGGAGTCTTAACTTTTCTTGTAGCTGCTATTTCTATGTTAAAGGCAAAAAGTTTTGTTAAAGTTATTCCAATACTTATAGCTTTAAGCATTGGCTATCTTGTTTGTATAATTTTACATTTTTCTCTTGCTAAAACTAACTGAACAATCTTGAATACACAAGATATCTCGAATCCAAGTAATTGAGAGTGATACCCAAGTTTTAAAAAAATATGAGATGTAAATCCAAATACAATTGGACCAGCTTTAGTTGCCATTGTGCCAATTTCATTGGTTACAATGGTTGAACACTTAGGAGATCATATAAATATTGGAACAATGACAGGAAGAGATTTTATTAAAAATCCTGGAATAAGTAGAACCTTAATGGCTGATGGAGTGGCTATGAGTTTTGCAGGACTAATAGGAGGGCCTGCAAATGCAACCTATGCAGAAAATACAAGTGTTGTTGGTTTGACAAAGGTGGCAAGTGTTTGAGTAACTGGCTTAGCTGCAATATTTGCAATACTAATGAGTTTTATTGCTCCTATTAATGAGGTAATAAAAATGATTCCAGTTCCTGTGATGGGTGGAATTAGTTTGATGCTATTTGGAATGATTGCTTCAAATGGTATAAAAATTATGATTGATGCAAAAGTTGATCTTAAAGATGCTAAAAACTTAGTTGTGATATCAGTTATTCTTGCAATAGGAATTGGAATGTCAATTATGAAAGAAGATATTATAATTGGTTCATTCCATATTACAGGCTTATTTTTAGCAACATTCTCTGGAGTAATTTTAAACCTTTTACTTCCAAAACATGACAATGCGGGAATTTTAACAATATTTCATGGGTTAAAAATAAGGAAAAAAAAGGAAAATGTGAAAAATATTGAATTAAAAGAAAAAAAGGTTAAAAAATCAAATAAATAGATATAAAAATTAGGAAATGATTCAAATTAAATGAATCATTTTTTAATTGATTTCATAAACTAATATATTTGATTTATAATCATTATTGATAAATCGAGGTGATATTATGGAATTAAAAGAAAATGTTCTTATTTTTTCAGATTTAGATGGTAGTGCTTTGGCAAGTACACATGAATTTAGTAAATTAACAAAAGAAGTTGTAAAAAAAGTTTATGAAAAAAACTACTATTTTATACCAGTAACTGCAAGATGCACAAAAGATACTTTTGAACAACAATCTATATACTTAGAACTGGACAAGTTTGGTGGAATTGCTGCAGCAAATAATGGAACCCATATATATGATTTCAAAAAGAAGAATTGAATAAAAAAAGAATATATTTCTAAGGAAACTTTAAAGCAAATCTTTAATATAACTTATGGCAAAATTGGAAAGTATAAAGTTCACTTTATTAGTGATGACGCATATTTTGTTTATGGACCAGGTGAAAATTCAATATATTGATCAGAAATTATGAAAATTGATTATAAAGTAATTGACTCTTTTGAAGAAATTGATAAGGAAATTAATCATATTACAGTAGTTTTGGAGAAAGAACCATCTCAAGAAAGTATTGAATTATTTTATAAAAATTTTGCTATTATAAGTAATGAACTTGATATAATCAAATATACAGATAGAGTTTATGAATTGGCAATTAAAGGAATTCATAAAGGATCTGTAGTTAAAGATGTACTAAGCTATTTGGGTTTAGATAAATCAAATACAACAACATTTGGATTTGGTGATAGTTTTAACGATTTTGAATTAGCTGAACAAGTTGACAATTTTATAGCAATGGAAAATGGATTAAAAGAACTAAAAGAAAAAGCTGTATTTGTCACTAAGACAAATGATGAAAATGGAGTAGCAGAGTATATAATTAAGAATATATTATAAGGAGAGAAAAATATGGCAGTTAAAGTAATAGAAACAGTGGAAGAATTTAATCAAGAAATATCAAAAGAAGCAACAGTAGTTGACTTTTATGCAGAATGATGTGGACCATGTAAAATGTTTGCACCAATTTTTGATTTAACATCAAACGAAGAAGATAAAGTAAATTTTATTAAAGTTGATACGGATAAATTAAAGGAAGTAGCATTAAAATATAATGTGATGTCAATTCCAACTATTATTATGTTTAAAAATGGTGAAGTTATTAAGCAAAATAGTGGTTTTATGCCAAAAGATATATTAAAACAATTTATTAAATAGGGGGCATAGGAAATTGATAAAGTTAATAGCACTTGATATTGATGGAACTTTAGTAAAAAGAAGAAATTTAGTATCGAAAACAAATATTAAGGCCATTAAAGAGGCAAGAAAAAAGGGAATAAAAATTTGTATTGCCACAGGTAGAAATATATCAAGAGCTAAAAACATTGCAAAAGCAATTGGTCTTGATTCAGCTCAAGAATTTTTAATAAGTTTAAATGGTGGAGCTACTTTTAAATACAATGAAAAAGCTGAACCAATTATGGTTGAAGAGCATTTATTTGAGTTAGAAGATTTTAAATACATTTATGATGTTGCTAAGGAAAATAAATTAAGCTGTTTTAGTTATGCAAAAGATCCAAATATTGCATATGTATTAAAAAAAGATTTATTTACATATGTATTAAAAAAATTTTCTCACAGAAAACTTATTAGATATAATCGTGATACAGTAAAAGATACTTCATATAAAATTGTTGTATATGGAAAACCAAGTGGTATCTCTGATCTTAAAGAAAAATTAAAAGATAAGGAATTTGAGATGTTTTCATGGAGTTATGTCCCACACTCATCTAATGTTGAAATTAATCCAAAAGGTGTAGATAAATTATACTCACTTCAAAATGTAGCAAAATCTTATGGTATAAAAGCAGAAGAAATAATGTATTTTGGTGACAGTGATAATGACCAAAGAGCAATCGAATGAGTAGGTCAAGGAATTGCAATGGGAAACTCAAAAAAACACTTAAAAGAACTTGCTTCAAATTCAACAAAAACAAATAAAAAACATGGTGTGGGTTACTGAATTCAAAAAACAGTGTTAGTTTAAAAAACAAAAAGGGATAATAATTTTATTTCAATAAGGAGATAAAATGAAAACAAAACCAAAGATTATAATAATGCTTTTAATGAGTCTAATATTCATAACTTCAATAGTTACGGCAATGACATTTATTATCTTAAAAAATAATGAAAAAATTATTATTAATAATAAGCAATTAGCTGTTTGACAAAGTGGGCCTTTAAATAAAGAAGATAAGAGAGAGTTAGAAAACTCTAATGAATTATCTTATTTTTTTGGTGAAACAGAGTTCAATTATGCTACTTATAAAAAAAATAATAGTAAATATAATTTTTATGGAGATGAAGCAAATGTTAAAAGAACAAAAATTTATAATAATAAAATAAAGCTTTGAAAAAATGATATTGTTGAAGAACAAATTATTTTATTTAAAAATATTAATGTCGATATTGTAAAAAATATTAATGTTGAAATTTTAAATGATAATGAAGATATCAATGTTTCAGCTCATTTTGTTAACCCAATTAAAAATAATAATACTACAATTGCAAATAATGATTTAATTCCCCTGGGAGAGTTTTATACATTTGATCAAGTATCTAATGAAAATAGTCTTGATAAAATGCCTTTGAGTTTTCAACCAGTATTAATTAGATATATTAGCAATGATAAAGCTGCCGAAGGTTTGTTAAAAATTAAAATTAGCTATAGTATTAATAATATTCAAAAAGAAATTATTATTGATAAAGAATATAAAATTAATGATAATTTACAGTATCAAACTTCAGATTTTGGCTCTAGTGCAATGTTTTTCCCAAATACTTCTTCAAAATTTATTTTAAAAAATTTAAATGAAGTAGTTACAAAAAGAAAAATTGATTATAGCGAAGAGGCTAATATAGATTTTGATGATTATGAAACTTTAAAAAAAATAATTAAAAGTGAAAATCCTTTATTACCAAAGGATTCTGAGGTATATAAAATAGAGCAAAAAGATGAATTTATAAGAGTTTGATTAAAATCAAAAAGTTATAAATATGTTACAACTACAGGTGAACAAATTGATTATATAAATATTGACTTTTATAAAGAGAACAATTTAGAAAAATTAGGGTTATTAGCTACTGAATCTAAAGCAACAAAAATTATTGGAAATTATGATTATGCAATAATAGATGATATTACTAGAACTCTTCCAAAGTATTTGGATGTCAATCCTTTAATTACAAGAGATAATATTTTGGGCAGAAAAATAAAAGAAATGTCTCAAAAATCAAACTATGAAAGTATTTCAGTACCCAATTTTGGTTTGGGTAATTTTATCAAGTATGTTTTTACTCCTAATGATGGAGAGAAAAATATTATAAATGAATTCATGGGTGATAATCTAGAAGAGATATTTATGGAAACTAATAACAAAGGTGTTTGAAAATTAGATTTTAAGGTTTTTGATAGATATGTTAAATTTTTAAAGGATGGTGGAGTTAAAAATATCTTAATACCTATTGGTTCAAGAGGTTCTTCTAATATGTTCAATTTCTTTGTTAAAGATTCTGATCAAAGAGCTTATCAGGTTTCTGCAAATAGTTTATATGTAAATAATAAAGGTGAAATAACTGAAGATGGAGTTGCAATAATAAATCAAATGATTCCGCTACTGCGTGATCAACTTGCAATTCATGCAAGTAAAAATAGTGATATTTATAAAGATATAAATATCTATTATTCATATGATGAATTTTCAGCAGAAGTAAATAATTTATCAATAGATATTTTTAAAGAGATAAATGATACATATAAAAATTTTTGAAAAAGTCATTTATATGGTGGTTGAGAATTTAAATTAGAATCAGAGGATTTTGAGGGACTTGAAAAAGGTTTAGATGTTTATGATTATGTTACTTTACAACAAAGAGAATTTATTTATGAGTTTAGTAAAAGCAAAGAAAAACTAGATGATTTAATTAAATATTTTAATAAGAGAAACTATCAGAATAAAAAAACTCATATATATTCTTCATGAAATAATTATCCAGCTACTTATTTAAATAGTAATGGATATGAAATGCTATGAGCTATGTTATTTTCAAGTAAACTTGGAGCTGATGGTTATGATAGATATCAAGTAGATGGTTATAAAAATGATATTTCATTAGATGGTGAGGTTTTAGATGCTTCAAGAGAGCCCGGAGATTCGTTCTATATTTATCCTGGAGATGGTAATGAAATGCTAGATAGTCTAAGATATACTAACATGGTTAAAGGTATTAACCTCGTAAATAAGGCTAAAGTTATTCTAAATGATAATTATAACTATAATGATTATAAAGATATACTTCAGTTCGTTACAGATGATGAAAATAGATATATTAGTGAAAAATGAAATTTAAATTATTATGACTATAATAAGAATTTTTCAAGTAAAAGTTTATCAGGTCAAGCAACTTATATAAATTGATTAATTAAAAACTATAAATTATAAAAATAATTATGTTTACTTAAATTAGATTTTACTAATAAAATCTTTTTTTAGTTTTCTTTGAAGTTTATAAAAAAATTGACATTATTATATATATAATAATGTTATAAAAATTAAAGGAGAATTACTATGAAATTACAAGCAATAATAAATATTAACCAGTACTTAATTTCTGAATGATTTAATGTAGTAATTACTCGTGTAGAATGATTTGAAAAAGTCTTAGAGACTGAAATGCTCCTCCTGATTGCGTAATTAGTTTTAATAAATTACGCGTTAAAAATTTAATATTTTTTTAAAAGGAGACATATTATGAACAACAATAATATTTTAGAGATTAGAAATCTTACTAAAAGTTATGATGGAAAAGTTGTTTTAAAAGGTGTTAGTTTTAATATTAAAGAAGGAGAGTTTATAACTCTTTTAGGACCATCTGGGTGTGGTAAGACAACTACTTTGAATATCATTGGGGGAAGAGAAAAACAAGACTCTGGTGATTTATTATTTGAAGGAAAAGATCTAACTCCAATTCCAAGTAATAAAAGACAAATAAACACAATTTTTCAAAATTACGCACTTTTCCCTCATTATGATGTTTATGATAATATTGCTTATGGATTAAGAGTTAAAAGAGTTAAAGAAGATTTGATAACTAAAGAAGTAATGCAATATATCAAAAAATTTTCATTAGAAGGTATGGAAAATAAAAGGGTTCATGAATTAAGTGGTGGTCAAAAGCAACGTGTTGCAATTGCTAGAGCACTTATTTTGAAACCAAAAATTCTGCTTTTGGATGAACCTATGTCAGCTCTTGACGTTCAATTAAGAAAAAGAATGCAAGATGAATTAAAAGAGCTTCAAGAAGAAATTGGAATAACATTTATTTTAGTTACCCATGATCAAGAAGAAGCATTAACTTTAAGCGACAGAATAGTTGTTATGAATGACGGAGCAATTCAACAAATTGGTTCTCCAGAAGAAATTTATAATGAACCAGAAAATAACTGAGTTGCTAATTTTATTGGTGTATCAAATGTTATTGAAGATGGGGAATTTATAAAAGATTTAAAAGTTAAATTTGATGGTAAAGAATTTGAATGTACTGATAAAGGTTTTGGAGAAAATGAAAAAAATATTGATATTGTTTTAAGACCTGAGGACTTAAAAATTCAAAAACCAGACAAAGGATTCTTTAATGGTATAGTTGAAAATATTATATTTAAAGGTGTCCATTATGAAATAACTATTAAAACAAAAAATAGAAGTTATATTGTACACACAACTGAATTTCATGATTTTGATAAAGAAGTTTCTATTAAATGAAATCCTGATGATTTACATATTATGTGAAAAGAGATAGATGAATAATTTAAATAACGAAAAAGACATTATAGATGAAAAAAATAGTGTCGAAGTAGAAAAAGAATTAGATGATATTGAAAATATAGAATCTGAAGGAACAGAAATAGAAACAGAAATACCAAAAATCAAATTAAAAGAAAAAATTCAGGAATTTAAAATTGTAAAAGGAATCAAATCAAAAGTTTGACCAATAATGTTGCCATTTATGGTTGTAATGGGATTTTTAGTTGTGCTTCCATTATTAGGAATAATTATTTTCTCAATAATTGAAGCAACTGGTAATAGTATTAAGTTTAAACTTGATTTCTCAAACTTTGTTAAACTTTTAACATCAGGATCAATTTTATATGTCTTATTTTTATCGTTAATGTATGCATTTATAGCAAGTATTATATGTGTCGCTTGTGCTTATCCAATAGCTTTAATAATGGCTCAATTAAAAAATAAATTACTAGCAAAAAATGTATGAGTACTTGTTACATTACCAATTTGAATAAGTATGATATTAAAAATTCTTGGATTACGAAGTTTATTTTTAGTGATCTCACCGAGTTTTTTGGGAACACCAATAGCAGTTATTATTGGAATGGTTTATATGTTTTTACCATTTGCCATATCACCAATTTATAATGCAATTGAGAATCAAGATAGAAACTATTATTTGGCTGCTTTGGACTTAAAAGCAAGTAAGTCAAAAGCATTTTGACATACAACTTTTAGACAATCATTACCAGGTGTTTTTGCTGGATTTACATTAGTATTAATTCAAGCTGCCACATCACTTTTAATTGTTAGATATATGGGTGATGGAAAAATAAATTTAATTACTTCAATTATTGAAAACTATTTCTTTAGAGGAACTGACTTCACTTTTGGAGCAACAATAGCAATTGCATTGGCTTTACTTTTATTTGCAATAATGGGAATTATGAAATTAATTTCAAATAAATTTGAAGTTAGGGGGTCAAAAAAATGAAAAAATTCATCAAATCAAGTTACTTCTTAATAATGATGTCATTTATTTATGTACCAATTGCAGTTATGATTATATTTTCATTTAACTCTGGTAGTAGTGTTACAAGCTGAAGTGGATTTAGTTTGGAATGATATAGTGCTTTAGTTAATAACTCTCCATTTATGAAATCAATAACTGTATCATTATTTGTAGCAATGGTTTCTACAATAATGTCACTATTAATTGGTATGATGGCTGTTGTAGGATTAACAAAAATTAAAAAGAGATCAGCAGATAATTGAGTAAGGATAGCAAATATACCTTTGGTAAATGCTGATGTTATTACTGCAGTAGGATTAATGTTATTATTTGTTCTTGCAGGATTAAAATTTGGAATTGTTACTTTAATTGCAGCGCACATCTCTTTTAATGTGCCTTATGTAATTATTACAGTTCTTCCGTTTATGAACAGAATTGATAAAAACATTCTTGAAGCTTCTAAAGATCTTGGTGGAAATCAAAGACAAACTTTTTATAAAGTTGTTCTTCCAATTTTAACACCTTGTATTATTACAGCAGCAGCAATTTGTTTTGCAATGAGTTTTGATGATTTTATTATTTCTTACTTTACTGGTGGAGGACAAACTAACGTATCAACTTTTATTTATACTGCTAAAAGAATGCAACCCTATATAAATGCTTTTGGAACTTTATTGGTAGCTTCAATTGTAATTATAGTTTTAATTTGAAATATAATTCAAATTGCTTTACAGAAATCAAAAGATGTAAAAGCTCAAATCAAAAAAGGTGAATATAAAATAAAAGTGATAAGTAGAATGGAAAGTGAAATTAAGTATCTTCAAAGTTGTCTCTCAACTGGAACTAGAACACAAAAGACTAAAAATTTAAAACTTTTGGCTAAATTTAAATTACTTAAAATTCAATTTAAGTTATTAAATAGTAAAAATAACAATAAAAAAATTAGTAAATTAGAGTGAAAAAAAGAGTTAATTTCATCAGAAATTAAAACAGAAAAAAGATATTTTACAATATTCAAAAAGTTAAATATTAAGAAATCACAAATTGAATTAAAAATTAAAAAAATGACAAATGAGAAAAAAATAAGAAAATTTGAACAAGTTTTAAGTAAATTAGAAAGAAAGATTTATAAGTATGAAAAAGAAATTGAATGAATTAATGAAAGAAATCAAAATGACAAAGAAAAGGCTTTGGAAATTGGTCAACAAGTAATTGATTTAAAAGAAGAGTTGGCAAATTTAGAGTATCCAAACTCAAAAGAAATTTCTTGATACAATAAAAAAATAAAAGAACTTTCTATTAAAAGAGACAGTTTACTTGAGGGAAGAAATCAATATAAACTAAGAATGACTATTGAAAAGTTAGCTTTATTACAAAAAGAAAATGAAGAAAAATCAATAAAAAAATATAATCAATTAAAATTAATTAAAGAAAAAGTATTTAGAAAAATCTCACTTGTGGATTCTATAGATAAGCAAATTAATTTATTAAATAAAGATGATCAAAGTTACTCATCTAAGTTAACTGAATTACAAAAAATTAGAGAAGAAAAACTTAAAGAAGCAACTAAATCAATTAATTCTAAGTTAGATTTAAAAGAGGAAAAATTAGAAAAAATTAATAATTATGTCAAAGCTAAAAAAGATAAGTATTTTCCTGATGTATTAGAAGAAACTTATGTTCCTAAGTCAAATAGATGAATTAAAAGAAACTGAAAACAACTTACTATGGGTTCAGCTCTGTTAATTTCATTTTCATTATTAACAACAGCATATGTAATGAATAATATTTATGATTTAGTAATTGGAAATTGAGGAAGTTATATAGATGTTAATTTAATTACTAAGTTTGAAAAAGAAACAGGATATAGAGTTAACTATCAACAATATGATTCAAATGAGTCTCTGTATAATAAAACATACACATTTAACTATGACATAATGGTGCCAAGTGATTACATGGTTGAAAAATTAGCTACAGAAGGTGCTTTACAAAAAATTAATTGAGATAAAGTTGAAACAATTGAAAATCCAATTGAAAATCTTAGTTCTAAAGTTTGCAATGATGCTTTGTTTCAAGAAGATGAATTAGAGAAGGAAGTATTACACTATAATTGTAATATTTTAGATGCTCATGAAAATCATAAATTCAAAGATGCTGATGATATTTCTTCTAACTTATTAGATTATTCAATTCCTTGATTTTGAGGAGATGTTAGAATTGTATTTAATTTAGGGGATATGGTGAATGATCAATTTAAGGAAAATACAAAATTAGTAAATTTCTTAAAGGAACAAAATATATTCACAGAACAAACAAATCAAAAAAGCATGTTTTATGAAATTGATCCTAATAAATTATCATGGGATATTTTATGAAAAGGAGCAGAAGCTGGATTTAATCTTGCATTAAATGAAGACCCTAAAAATGTATTTATGTATGGTTTTGAAAAGCTATATGGAAATGTCGAAGCAAAAGATGGTCTTACAGTTAACAATGTAGCATTAAATAAACAGCAACAAATTGATGATGTCTCAAATGAAATCAAAAATCTTGTAAGTTATAGAAATGTAGGATTGTATGGAGATCAACTTCAAGATAAAGTTCATGATAAGGATTTTGATATTGCAGTAATGTATAATGGAGATTTAATTTATGCAACTCAAGAAGACTATGAAAGTGAAGTGGAAGAAGATAACTTAGTAGTTAATCGAGAAGAGGTACAATCAAATAATTTTGACTTCACAATAATATCAGAAGTACCTAGAAAAGATTTAACACATAAAAATATTAAAATTTTAGATAAAGAGGTTAGAAAAGAATCAACAAATCTATGAAGTGATAATCTTGTTATTTCAAGTGGAAATAGAGATTTAGAAGCAACTTATGCTTTTATAAACTTTATTTATAGTAGAGATTCTCAAGAGGCTCTTGTTGATGAAACTGGAATGCCTACTGGATTTCAAGAGATATTGGAATATGGAATGGCAAAAGGCGATGAATGAGAGAAATGATTTACGCCTCAAGAAGGAGACTCATTTAGTTTTGATGAAAAACTTGATAATTACTTAGTTGATAAATTCAATCAGATAATTTCAACTAAACACTAATTAAGTGTAAAAAATATGCATATTAAAGCATATTTTTTTATATTAAAATTATTAAATTAATTTGTAATTTAAAAAGATTTTTAAACATAATCTTTTAACCTAATATTTTTTAGAATCAAAGGTATTATATTTGTAATTTCTTTATTTTTTTTAGTATAATCATTTAGGTAATGGTACCATAGCCAAGAGGCTAAGGCATGGGACTGCAACTCCCTGATCGTCGGTTCGACTCCGACTGGTACCTCCATTATTGAAATAAAGGAGTTTAAATACTTCTTTTTATTTTATTTATTTTTTGTAAAAAGACACAAATTATCTTTTTATTTGCTATAATAAATATTGTCAATTTTATGCAAAGTTGATAAAAAACTTACAAATTGTAATATAATATTTTTGGTTATTTTCGCACAAAATGCGCCCTTAGATCAATTGGATAGATCGTTTGACTACGGATCAAAAGGTTAGGGGTTCGAGTCCCTTAGGGCGCGCCATTATTGAAAATTATCATGAATATTATTAAATATTCATACTTCGGGAAGTGGCTCAGCTTGGTAGAGCATTCGGTTTGGGACCGAAGGGTCGCAGGTTCGAATCCTGTCTTCCCGACCATTATAATTTAATATTTTTTTATATATGGGCCCGTAGCTCAGCTGGGAGAGCACCTGCCTTGCACGCAGGGGGTCGACGGTTCGAACCCGTTCGGGTCCACCATATATGGCGGGGTAGCTCAGTTGGTTAGAGCGCTCGGCTCATACCCGGGAGGTCAAGAGTTCAAGTCTCTTCCCCGCTACCATATATTTTATTGTTTTTATTATTTTGGACCTTTAGCTCAGTTGGTTAGAGCATCCGGCTCATAACCGGATGGTCATTGGTTCGAGTCCAATAAGGTCCACCATCATGATGACTCTATAATGATCAGGATGGGGCAAAACAAAATACGGAAGATTACCCAAGCCTGGCTGAAGGGGTCGGTCTTGAAAACCGAGAGTCGGGGAAACCCGAGCGGGGGTTCGAATCCCTCATCTTCCGCCATTTTTATCGCGGGGTGGAGCAGTTGGTAGCTCGTCGGGCTCATAACCCGAAGGTCGTAGGTTCAAGTCCTACCCCCGCAACCATTTTTGGCCCCATAGCGAAGTTGGTTATCGCGCCTCCCTGTCACGGAGGAGATCACGGGTTCGAGTCCCGTTGGGGTCGCCATTATTGGTTTTGTAGCTCAGTTGGTAGAGCAATTGATTGAAGCTCAATGTGTCGGCGGTTCAATTCCGTCCAAAACCACCATTAAATGAATAATAGACGTCATTAAATGACGTTTTTTTAATGAAATATTTTTAATTAAAAATGCTTTTTTTATTGAATTTTAAAAGGTAATATTTTATAATTAATATTGTTTTACGGAGTATAGCTCAGTTGGTTAGAGCGCACCCCTGATAAGGGTGAGGTCGGTGGTTCAAGTCCACTTATTCCGACCATTTTAGATTTTAAAGATACCATTAAGGTGTCTTTTTTTATTTTATGTATGTATAATAATTAAAGATTTAAAGAGAGGTGGTAAATATGAGTATTCCTTCCGAACAGGTACGAAGTTTAATTATTCAAAGCAAGATAAGAAGTAATGCTAATTTATCGCTTTTTTTTGTATTTTCAAAATAAGATTATAAGTTAGCTTTCATAAATAAGGAGAACGATGTTATGAAAACTAAAAATAAAAAAGTAAATAACAATTATAATAATCAACTTGCAAAGTTTGTTGAGTTAGATCAGCAACAAACTTTAAAAAAATTAGAGATTTCTAACTTTGGTTTATCAGAAGAACAGGTAGAAGCTCAAAAAAATAAATTTGGAGATAATTTACTAAAGGAGAAAAAATTTAATTATGTTTTGTCTTTTATTAAGGCATTTTTCAGTCCATTTAACTTAATACTGATTGTAATTGATACATTCAGTTTCTATCAATATGCAACAGATCCAGAGCTATCAGATCTTGTTGGAGCATTATTAGTTTTAACAATGATTATAATTAGTGGAACTATTTATTTTGTTCAAGAAATAAGATCCTTTCACGTTATTAAAAAAATGACATTTGAAAATAAACATATGACAAAGGTTATTAGAGATGTTGATTTTGTCATTAAAGATATTGATAATGCGAACTCAATAAAATTAATTAAAGAAAGTGAACAAATTGAAACATCAGAACTTGTTCCTGGAGATTTAATATATGTTTCAAATGGAGATTTAATTCCAGCTGATGTAAAAGTTATTTGATCAAATAACTTATATTTAAATCAATCATCTTTAACTGGAGAATCTTTTCCAGTACAAAAGAAAACAATAAATAATAAAGAAAATTATTTAGAGTATGAAAATGTTTGTTATATGGGAACCGAAGTAGTTTCAGGTTCTGCACTTTGTTTAGTTATTCAAACTGGACAGAAAACTTTCTTTTCTGCGATTAATGATAAAGTTACAGAAAAAAGAAGTAAAAATTCTTTTGAAAAGGGAGTTTGAAAAATTACAATGTTGCTAATTTCATTTATGTTAGCAGTTACACCAATAGTTTTTTTAGTTTTTGGATTAAGACCAGCAACAATTGATCAAAGATGACTTTCAGCAGCATTATTTGCAATATCAATTGCAGTAGGGTTAACACCAGAAATGTTACCAGTAATTGTTACTGCAAATCTTTCTAGGGGTTATTCAAAAATAAAAAAAGAAAATGTTATAGTAAAAAATCTAAATGCTGTTCAAAATATGGGAGCTATTGATATTTTATGTACAGATAAAACAGGAACAATCACAAGTGGAGAAATTAATCTTGATCATGTTTTTGATATAAAAAGTCAAAAGAATGAAATGATTGAACATATATTATATTTAAATAGTTATTTCCAAACAGGATTTCAAAATCCAATTGATCAAGCTGTTTTGTTAAGTAAAAAAATTAGTATGCCAAATCTTGATGAATATTCAAAGGAGTGAGAAGTACCTTTTGATTTTCAAAGAAAAATATTATCAGTAATCCTTTCAAAAAATGGAGAAAAACAAATTTTTACAAAAGGAGCTATTGAAGAAGTTTTAAAAGTATGTGATCGTATTTATATAAATGGTCAAATAGTAAAATTAAAACAAGATCACATTGATAAAATTATGAAAAAATCTAATGATTATAATAATGATGGGTTTAGAGTTATTGGAATTGCACATAATGAATTAGAAGATGAAGATATTGAAGAAGATTTAGTATTTTATGGTTTTGGTACATTTTTTGACGAACCAAAAAAAACTTCAAAAAAAATTATTAAGGAATTAGCTGAAAAAGGAATTTCAACAAAAATTCTTACAGGTGATAATGAAATTATTACTAGAGCTATTTGTTCAAAAGTAGATTTTAAAATTGAAAAATTATATACAGGAAAAGAAATTGAAGCAATGAATGAAGATCAACTTCATAAAGCAGTTCGTAAAGGAAATGTTTTTGTTAAATTAAGTCCGATACATAAATCAACAATAATAAAAACTCTTAAAGAGCAAGGACATGTTGTAGGATTTATGGGAGATGGAATAAATGATGCTCCAGTTTTAAGAGAGTCAGATGTTGCAATCTCTTTTGATGAAGCATCAAATATAGCCAAAGAAGCTGCAGATATTATTTTAATGGAAGAATCATTACTTCCAATTAGTCACGCAGTTCATGAAGGAAGAGTTTCATTAGCAAATATTTTAAAATATATTAAAGTTACAATTGCTTCAAATTTTGGTAATGTTCTTAGTGTTTTGGTTGCCTTATTTTTAACAATGTCAGAGCCAATGCAACCCTTGCATTTATTAACTCAAAATTTATTATATGATATAGTAATGTTTGCATTTATTTTTGATAAAGTAGATAGTAAATTTACTGATAAACCTCGACCATTAAAAACAAAAAATATAATATGGTTTACAGTCATAAATGGACCTGTAAGTTCAATATTTGATATCTCAACATTCTTAGTTTTACTATATGGATATCATATTGTTAATCCAGGAATAGGTGCTGGAGTACAACCTCCTAGTGAAGGTGGATTAGAAATATTTAATGGTAGCTGATTTGTTGTGGGGTTAATGACACAAACTGCAGTAATGCAAATGTATAGAACTGAAAAAATTCCATTTATTCAATCTAATGGTTCATGACAAGTTACAGTGTCAACAATCTTTGTTTGTTCTATGGCTATAATTGTGCCATATGGATTTATGAGTATTGATGCAATTAGTGATGGTATGAAAATGGGTGTACCAAAATGATCATTCTTACCAATTGCATTAAGTTTTGTTGCAGCATATATGCTTTTAGCACAAGCTGTAAAAATGTTATATATAAGAATATTTAAAGAATGATTATAGAAAACTTAAACTTATGTTTAAGTTTTTTTTGTTATCATTAAACATTACCACTAATTAATATTTAATGTAAAATATTTAAAGTTAATAAAAGAGGTAATAAAATGGAATTTTCACATAAAGCAATAGAAAAAAAATGACAAAAGTTTTGAGAAGAAAATAATACATATAAAACAACTAGCAATAAAGATAAAAAGGCTTATATTTTAGATATGTTTCCATATCCTAGTGGAGCAGGACTTCATGTTGGTCATCCTAAAGGTTATACTGCAACAGATGTTTTTGCAAGAATGAGAAGAATGCAACAATATGATGTACTTCATCCAATTGGGTGAGATGCCTTTGGTCTTCCAGCAGAGCAATATGCTTTAAAAACTGGAAATGATCCACGAGAATTTACAGCTAAAAATATTATTACTTTTAGAAAACAACTAAAAAAATTGGGTTTTAGTTATGATTACAATAAAGAAGTAAATACAAGTGACCCAAATTATTATAAAATCACGCAATGAATCTTTCAACAACTTTATAAAAAGGGATTAGCTGAAATTAGACAAGCAAGTGTAAATTGATGCGAAGGACTAGGAACTGTTCTTGCAAATGAAGAAGTTGTTTCAATGAATGGAAAAATGGTTTCTGATATTGGTGGATTTGAAGTAGTGAAAAAACCAATGAAGCAATGAGTTTTAAAAATTACAAAATACGCTGATAGATTATTAGAAGGTTTAGATTCATTAGAATGACCAAATTCAGTAAAAGAATTACAAAAAAATTGAATTGGTAAATCTGAAGGAGCAATTATAAAATTTGATGTTAAAGATAATAAGGAAAAAATAAATGTATTTACAACAAGAGCAGATACAATTTTTGGAGTTTCATATATTGTTCTTGCTCCAGAAAATGAATTAGCTTTAAAATTAACTACTTCAGAAAATAAAAAGAAAGTTCAAGAATATATTACTTTAACAAAAAGTAAAACTGAAATTGAAAGACAAGATGACTCAAAAGATAAAACTGGTATCTTTACGGGAAGTTATGTTATAAATCCTTTTACAAAAGAAGAATTACCTGTTTGGGTAGCAGATTATGTATTAAATGATTATGCAACAGGTGCAGTAATGGCTGTGCCTGGTCATGATGAAAGGGATTGAAAATTCTCACTAAAGTATAATCTAGCAATAAAATTTGTATTAGAAACCAAAGATGAATCAAAGGCCTTTGTGGGTGAATCGAAAATAATTAACTCAGATTTTTTAAATGGTTTATCAAAAGTAGAAGCTATTGATTTAGTAATTAATAAATTAGAAAAAATAAAAAAAGCTGAAAAAAAAATCAACTACAAATTAAGAGATTGACTGTTTTCAAGACAAAGATTTTATGGTGAACCATTTCCAATAGTTTTTTTAGAAGATGGTCAAATAGCTTTAATTGATGAAAAGGATTTACCATTAGAGTTACCTAAAACAGATTATATTAAACCTTCAGGAACTGGTGAATCACCATTAGCAAATTTGTCTGATTGAGTGAATATAGATTTTAAAGGCAAATCAGCAAAAAGAGAAACTAATACAATGCCTCAATGAGCAGGAAGTTGTTGATATTATTTGGCCTACATTTTGACAACAAGTCCTAATAATTTAGTAGATATTAACTCAAAAGAGGCAATGCAATTATTTAAAAAATGATTACCAGTTGACCTTTATATTGGTGGTCAAGAGCATGCAGTTCTTCATTTACTTTATGCAAGATTTTGACATCAAGTATTATTTGATTTAGGAGTTGTTCCAACAAAAGAACCATTTCAAAAATTAATAAATCAAGGAATGATTTTGGCAGATAATGGTGAAAAAATGAGTAAGTCTAAGGGTAATGTAATTAACCCTGACGAAATTATTGAGTCACATGGAGCTGATACTTTAAGGTTATACGAGGTATTTATGGGACCATTAGAGGCTTCTTTACCTTGAAGTTATAAAGGACTTGACGGAGCTAGAAAATGACTTGATAGAGTATATAGAATGATTGAAAATATTAAATTAACAGATAAAAATAATCATAGCCTTGATTTCATTTATAATGATGTTGTTAAAAAAACAACTCAAATGATTGAAGATTGCAAATTTAATACTGCAATTTCACAATTAATGATGTTTGTAAATTCAGTTTATAAAGAAACTCAACCGATTTATAAAGAATACATTTTTAATTTTATTAAAATGCTTTCTGTTTATGCTCCACATTTAGCTGAGGAATTATGAGAAAAATTGGGTAACAAATCAAGTGTGTGTTTAGAAGTATGACCAAATTATGATGAATCTAAATTATCTCTTTCAGTTGTTACTATTGCTGTTCAAATAAATGGTAAGTTAAGAGCAACTTTTGAAGTTGATAAAGGCACTCAAAAAGAGGAATTAATAGAGAAAGCTAAATCTCTAGATGTCATAAGAGAGCAAATTAAAAACAAGCAAATATTAAAAGAAATAGCTGTTTTAGATAAAATTGTAAATATTGTTATTAAATAAGTTAACTTAAAAGTTTTTTACTTAATTTACATATTTTATAATCTCAAGAGATTATAATAAAATTATTAAAGGAGGATTTTTATGGATAAATTAATTTTAAGTAATCTTCAAGATTACATTAACGAACATATTAAGATGCAATTAAATTGTTTTAATATGAGTAAAAAATGTGATGAACTTGGTTATCCAGGTTTTACACACTTTTTTCAAGTACAAGCTCAAGATGAATTTTTACATCAGAGAAGAATAATGAATTACCTTTTAGATAAGGGTCAAGGATATAAAATATCTTCAATAGAAATTAAAAATAAGGATTTTAAAAACATTGTAGAAATTTTGCAAGAGTACATTAGTTGTAGAACACATTTTGCAAAAATTACAGATGAATTCACAAAAAATGCAAAGGAAAAATCAGATTTTACAACAGTGAAATTCTATGAATGATTTGCAATTGATTTCTTTGAAGAAATCTCAGAAACAAATGATTTACTTGATTGAATTAGAATGTCTAATGGAAATCATTATGATGTAGATAAAAAAGTATTAAAAAGAGAAAACCCAAATACTTTGGCAGTGGTTGATCCATTCGCACCACATCAAGATTAAATTCTAATATCAACCTTTTGGTTGATATTTTTTAATTAACTAAAAATGTTATAATAATTTAAGACAAAAGTGAGGGTTAATTTATGTCAAATATTATTGAGAATAATGCAGTTAAAGAAATAATATTAGACTTCTCTTTTTTACAAAATGTTCAATTTAAGGAAAATCCATCTAGTTTAGATCAAATAATAGAGCAATTAGATATAAGAGGCATAAATACTTGTGTGGAGTTTCAAAATTTTTTGAGAAGCTCTCTTGCTAAAAAATCATTTATCTGTCTTTTAGACAACAAAACTAGACAATTCTCTAAAAAAGATAAGAGCAAATCTTCCTATAATGGAATTATAAGAATTGAGTTAGACTCAAAAAATCAAAGTCTTTTGCCAGAAGGAACTTATCTTGGATTTTATGTAAACATTGACACTATGAATGCTTCTCTTATTATAAGTTCTATATTTATGACAAGATTAAAACCAGCAGCTCAGGAATTTGAAACAATAATACAAGAATCACAAATTCTAATAGTTAGAAATCAAGGTCAAATTAAAGATGAGGAGTTAATTAGAAGAAATGTTTTGAATTCTTCTAATCTTTCTGAAATAGGAAAATTACTATCTACATTTGAAGAAGAAAAAGATAAATGATTAAACTATTTAGAATTTAGTGATGATTTATTAAAACTAGATAGAAAAAAATCTTTACCTTATTTGGGATTAAATTATCAAAAGGTAATGAGAATAGATAAAATTTATTTTGAGTCAAACTTATTCGAATATGATATTAAAGAATTTAAAACTAGAGCATATAAATATCTATTAGTAAATTCAGAATCTTATTTAAAAAATAAAAGAATTCCATATCAAATTTCTTATGTGGTTACTTTGGACCTTTTAACTGATGAATTAGAAAAAATTAATAGAATTAAAAAAACAAAAGACTTATCTCTTGTACCAATAAAAATGAATAAAAATATTTTAACTACACATGAACTTATTAAAAATATTCATGAAATTTTTGATTTTGATCTTGATAAAATTAATGAAATTAAAAATATATTACAAGTATCAAATATGCTAGGTGTTTCAGAAGAAGAAATAAGCTTTGCAAATTATTGAATGAAAAATAGCAAAAATATTTTTCTTGGAGAAAAAAATGAATTTGACATATTAATGAAAAATAATCCAAAGGAAATGCAACAATGAAAAGTTAAAAAAATAAACTTTGAAATTGAGCAGGATTTTGATGAGTCAATATTTTTAAATAGTAATTTAGAATCTTTAAGTTCAGGATACATTGCATATACTGGAATTGGTGAAGACGTTCTAATTGAAAGATCTAGACAAGTAATAAAAAAAGTTTCAGAAGGAAATACAAAAAACCCTTATTTAATAAATTATTTATTTAATACAAAGCTTGTCGAATTATCAGAAGTTTCAAATGATATTAAAATAGAAGATATAGATTTCAATTTTAGCTTAAATGCTGAACAAAAGGATGCAGTAAGAAAAGCTGTTAATACAAAAGATATTTTTATTTTGCAAGGACCTCCTGGAACTGGAAAAACTCAAGTAATTAGTGAAATAATAACTCAATTAGCAAAAATAAATAGAAAAGTTCTTATATCAAGTCAGAATCATGAAGCTATTAAAAATGTTGTTGATAGATTACCAATTGACCCAAATCTTAATAAAATAAGATTAACAAATCAATTAAATATAAAATCACAATCTTCAAATGGTTATTCACCTGATAGAGTTCTTTACAATTATTATAAGGCTATTGGAAAAAGAGCTTTTGATGATATGAACAATGATGAAAATTTAATAAATGAGTTTAATAATTATAAAAATGAATTAGAAAGATTAATAAACGCTAATAAAAGTTTTTATCAAAATAATAATCAGGTTAGAAGTATTCAAGAAAAAATAGACGATTTAAATAATCAAATAACAGCCTTTAAGGAAAAGAATTTGGAAAAGGTTAGATCAAAAAATTTATTAAAAGAAGAATTAATAAATGTAATAAATTTAATTGAAACTATATCAACAAAAGAATTTGATGCCTTAATTAATGTGGGCGAAAGAATAATTAAATGCTATGAAAACTCAATTAAATTTGAATTAGATAATTTTGTTTATATAAATTTAAATTTCGATCCAAAAGACTTTTTAAACCCTTACTTATTAATAAAAGAAATTGTAAATGAAGTTTATTATAAAAATGAATCTTTTTTAGAAATTAAAAAATCAAAATTAATTTTAAACAAGTACAAAAGAAATGCTGACTTTGATTTAGTTGAAAAAGAAGAAAGCAGAATTGAAGGTCTTGAGCAAATTTTAAGAGCTGATATTAAAGTTAATGAATTAAATAAAATATTTGAAACTTTTTTAATTAGCCTAAGAAATTTAAAAGTAGAAATAGAACTAAAATTACAAAATCAGGATAATGAACCATTCTCAGATTTTGATTTAGATAAATTTGAAATTGAAAAAAATCAATTAATAGTTACAAAAAATAATTTAGCTGAGAATGCTGGCTCAAGTGCTAGAGAACTTAGAGAATTGATAAAAGTAGTTAATGATAAATTTTCATTAGATCTTGGTCTAACTGATATTGATTTAGAAGAACAAGTAAAATCTGAATTAAAAAGTTTAGAAAAAAAATTGAAACAGGGTAGAATAAGAAAAGAAAACTTTTCAGAAATGTACTCCTCAATAATAAAATATTTAAATGACAATTATAAAATAACAAATAATTTTGATGAAGAACTTGCTTCAAAGAATTTTACAGGTCAAACCTTTAAAGATAGTCAAAAATACATAAAAACTATTTTGGATAACTTAGTTAACGTATATTCAATGACACTAACATCTACAAATTTATTTAAATTTACAAAAGATAATTTTGCCAATAAATTAGGGTTGGAGGAATTAAATTTAAGAAACATGGATGTTGATGTAGTTATCATTGACGAGGCTTCAAAGGCTACTATATTGGAAATTTTAATGCCTTTAATTTATGGTAAAGCTTTAATATTAGTAGGTGATTATAGACAATTACCACCAATCTTAAAATTACAACCAAATGATGTTGAGGATGTTAATAAACATTTTAATAAAGATTACAATTATAATTTGATGTATGAATTATTAGATAATTCTGCATTTAAGAAACTTATATCTGCAAAAAATAAAAATATAACTACTATTCTTAAAACTCAATATAGAAGTCATGAACAGATTATGGAAATTGTAAATAAATTTTATGATGGACAATTAAAAGTTGAGTCACAAGTAAGTGAACAAAAAAGACATGACTTAAAAATTATTAATCATTTTAATAAAGAAATAATTAACTCAAGGAATTCTTCATATTGAGTGGATTCTACATATAATGTAAAAAATGAAATTAGCTATGAACAAAGTGAAGATTTTTCAACTAGTTTATTTAATGATTTAGAAATAAAATTAACCAAGCAATTATTAATTGAAATTGATAAAGCAGTTTTAGAAAAAAAACAAAAACTAAAGCCAAGTGTTGCTGTAATTAGTTTTTATGGGCTACATGTAAATAAACTAAAAAGAGAGATCAATATTACTAACTTTGAAAATATCAATATAGTAATTAATACAGTTGATGATTTTCAAGGAAAAGAAGCAGATTATGTTTTAGTAAACTTAGTAAGAAATCCAGAAAAGTTATCAACTAAATCTGGAAGAGACTTTCTAAAAAAATATGAAAGAATAAATGTGGCTTTTTCAAGAGCAAGAGAATTATTAATAATAATAGGAGCTCAGAGAGCAGTTAATGATATAACTGTTAAGATACCAACTATTGATGACCCTAGTGTCTCAAATAGTTATCAAGTTTATGCTGATATAATATCAAAACTTGAATTTGAAGGTTGTTTACTTAAACCTAATGAAATAATGGAGGATTAGAGATATGATATTTAATAAAATTGAAATTCAATATGAAAAATTTTATATACCATTAAAAATAAAGTATTCTGAAATAAGAAAACCTACATTTATGGAATTTTTAATTTTATTAATTATAATAGAACATCCCAATAAAAATAAAAATATTAATGATATTTTGGAAGAAGATTTTAATATTAAAAATAAAATTCTTTTTGAGAGAGCTTTAAGAGAGCTAATAAATTTTAAGGTAATAGAAATTGGTCAGAATAAAGTTGGTGTGGGACTATTAAATATGAATACACCAATTAATAATTTCTCAATTGATTTAAAACTAAAGGAAGAGTTTAAGAAGGGAACTTACACAATTTCTCAAGATAATAAATTTCAAGATATAAAATTTTATATAGATCCTGTTTATAAGAATAAGGAAGTTATCAAAGAAATTAATTGAAAAAAGAGAGTAAACGACGTTAAATTTACACACAAACTTTCCACAACAATGGATAAAAAAGAATTTTCAAATAATGAGTGACTTTATAATTCATGTTCTGAATTTATAAACCAAAATCCTGATATTTTTGGAGATAATTCCTTTTTAAGGGATGTTATAAATGAGGGGCAAGAATCAATAAATGATGTCAGTAACTTTGAAAAGTATATTAAAAAGGATACAGCAGCCATAGAAGCTTGAATTGAATTATTTGATAATGGTACTTATAAAATTAAAACTGAAAGTAATTTTTTTGATGACTATTTAAGATTTAATCCCAATATGACATTAGATATTTTAAAAAGTATCTTAAGTAAGTATGATGAAAAAATAAAAAAATTATTTATGCCAGAGTTACATATAAAAAATAAAAATGACTTTATGTCTAACCCAGACTTATTTTCAAATTTAAATATTAAACCAAGTTATAATTTAATGCTAATAAATGATCAATTTATAAAATCAGATGATGAGATTATAAAGAGCAAAGAGTTAGCAAAAAATATTGAAATAATTATTTTCTATAATTCCAAAAGAAATACAAAAATAATAAGTGTAATAGATAATAAACTAATTTTTTATGTTGGCCATATTGACAATGAAATTTTACAAAATAATTCTTTTGTTTATTTGGATTCAAAAAATATATCAAACAGTTTTTTATTGGCAAATAAATCTTTTGATTCTATTAATATCAATATTCCTGTTATTTATAAGTATAAAAACCCGAGCGAGTCTGTTGATTTAACAAATATATTTATATCTAGTATAGATAACATCTTAGAAAAATTTGAAGACTCACTTATAAATAAAAAGTATGATATATCAATGAATATATATTTAATTTTGGAACGTCTTGGTTTAGAAGAAAAGGTATCTACAATTCTTGAAGAATTTTTACTTAAGACAGTTGAATTTGGGCAAAATTATAATGCTATGAAGCAATATTTAGCAGAAAAAACCGATAGAAAATTATCTCTAATATTAGAAAAAGTTGCAAAAAATTTAATTATAAAAATATCTAATGAAAGAACAGATGATGAATTATTTGATATATTAGAAAATTATCAATTTATTAATACAAAAAATATATTGGATATATTTGACAAAATAAATATACAAAGTACAATTGAAAATATTTATAGAATTAATAGTTATTTGGAAAAAAATTCAATTGATGGTTGAAAATATAATGTTAGAGATTCTTTGGGTGTATTAACAAAATACTTCAAAACAAATAATAGAGCAGAGATGTTTGCTGATAATAAATATAACTCTGATGTATGAGCTCAACATGCTCAAACTTTAAATATTATTGGAAAAATAACTAAGGAATTATATATTTCTAACTATAAATTTGTAGAAGAAAATTATAAATTTTTATTGGATTCTATTATAGAGTTGGTTGGCAATTCATTAGATATTGAAAATTTTGATCAGTATCTCTTAAACTTATCTGACTCATTAACAGATTTTTATAGATATTATTACAAATATAAAAGTGAACAGTTTCTTCAAAAAACAGAAGAGATAATAGATTATAAAGTTAAAATTATGGCTGGAAATTATATAAATAAAATAGAAAATGATATAAATGAATTTATAGATAAAAAAATATATAATATGCCAATTGAGTTAAAATTAGTGTGAGTTAAAAATGTTTTAAATATGCCTGAAGTTGTAGATAAGATTTTAAAAAATAATGATAATTATTATAAAAAAGCCTTAAATATTATTTTTGGAAAAGAAAGAAAATATACGCAAACTGATTTATTAAAGTATATGAATATGTTTGGAGGAAAATAAGTATGAGTATGTCAGCTGAAGAAATTTTAATTAATTGTGAAAAACAGTTTTCATTTATCAAAAAAGATATTGATGTATTAATTGATTATATTATTGAATTAATATCACATTGTGAACAAATTGATAATTCAGGATTCTATAAAAAGGAAATTGAAAAATTGTTAGAAGAATTAAGAAAAGAAGAAAAGGATTTAGCAAGAAATACTTATGAAAGAGATCTTTCTACAAATACGCATGTTGCAATTGAAACTTATCATGAAATTCAAAGATATGCAGAGAGAAAACGTGATACGATAGCTGAGTTTAAAACTCAGGTGGTTAACTTAAAAAGAGATGTATTAATAAAAGAGCAAGAGAATATTTTAAAAGTATTTACTAAAGATAATTTTAAGGATTTAATAAGTTTTAAAAATGAATTAATTATTAAATATAAAAATGAAAATGATAGGATTTACATTAAAGAAATGTTTGAAAAAAATCAGCACAGGATAATTAATAAAAAACCTGAAGAAGTAATTAATTTAATAACTGAAGAACTAAAGCAGTTTAAAACTTCTAACAGAGTAATGAGTAAGGAAATAGTTGAAAATTCAATTCAATTATATAAAGAGGATTCGGATGTTTTAATTGCTATTAAAGAGCAAGCTAATAAATTAACTTCTTTAAAAGAAACAAAAAATTATCAAAAAGATATAAAAAACTATTTTCTAATTTCATCAAAATTGGCAGAACAAGAAGCAATTAGAAAAGATAATGTAATAAAAATCATTAAGTCAATAAGAGAAGTTGGTTATATAGTAAAAGAAGAGAATATAAGAAAAATACAGGAAAAAAATTTAATTCTTATTCATGGTGAAAAACTGACTGGTGAAACAGCAGACTTTGCTGTAAAATTAGATGGAAGTTTTGTTTATAATTGAGAAGGGTTTGAAGGTCATGAACATGATGCTGATGCTCAGGCTTTTTTAAATAGGCTTAAAGAATTTAACTTACATTCAAGTAAAGAATTTAATAAGCAGTATAGAGAACCAAAATATATTGCTAAAAACAAGCAAAATATAAATAGCAAAAAAAATAATAACTCAAGTAAGTAGGTGAATTTATGAGTGTAAAGAGAGAATTAGAACAATTAAAAAATTTAATAGGTATTAAAAAAGCAATTATAATTGAGGGGAATATAGATGATATTTATGAATTTGAGGGTAAATATGTAAACATCCACGATATAATTTTTAGTATTTTTGATCAAAAAAAATACTCTGATAAATTTATTTTTGACCAAAATTCTGGACTAAAAGGAAAAAAAATAACTAGTCTAATAACTAGTTCTTCAAGTAAATTAAGTAGTGCAGAATTTATTGGAAATGAATTTGATGAGCTATTTAGTGGTGATATTGATAAAAGTGATTTTAAAGATCATTTAGTTCTAAAAAAACCAATTGATTTCTTCACTCTTTTAAATAAAAATATTAATAGAGAAGATGAAAGAAAAATTGGTTTTGTAGCAGATTATACTAATTTTGTTTTTAGTGACCAAGGATTAGATGTTGATGATAGAGCTGTTTTAACAGAATTTTCAAAGACATTAAAAGAATCTAAATTCTCAATTTCAAAAATTGATGAACTAACAAATTGTATTGTTTTTTTAACTAAGAAAATAAATCAATTACCACCTAGTTTATACTTAGATAATCCTGAAATTATTATTTCAACATTACCAAAACCAAGTAGAGCTGAAAGAAAGCAATTTTTATCTACAATTAAATTAAGAATTCAAGTTACAGATATATTAGCTGAGTTTGAAAATATAGTTGATGCAACAGAAGGTTGAACACTTAAGGAGTTATCTCATTTTGCGAAGTTTAGTTGTAATTTTACAACACCACTTACTTTTAATAAA
Organism: Spiroplasma endosymbiont of Cantharis rufa; assembly: GCF_964019665.1. NCBI lineage: Bacteria > Bacillati > Mycoplasmatota > Mollicutes > Entomoplasmatales > Spiroplasmataceae > Spiroplasma > Spiroplasma endosymbiont of Cantharis rufa. The sequence continues at coordinate 186,462 of NZ_OZ026459.1, forward strand.
ATGTTTAATATATATAATTATGGAGAAAAGACTTCCCCATGAGAAGAATTAAGTTATGAAAAAATGTTGACTATAAAGCAAGAACTTTCTTCAAAAGTTATTGGACAAGATGAGGCTGTTGCAAAAGTAGCAAAAGTAATTTATAAGGCTTATACTGGACTTACTGGAATAACGTTTTCCTCAAAAAGAAGTAAACCAAAAGGAACTTTATTTTTTGTAGGTCCAACAGGAACTGGAAAAACAGAACTTGCAAAAGCTATAACTACTTTTTTATTTAATGATGAGGCGAATCTTATAAGATTTGATATGTCAGAGTATGGACAAGAAAATGCAGATCAGAAATTAATTGGAGCACCTCCTGGATATGTAGGTTTTGAGGGTGGTGGACAATTAACAAATTCAGTAAAAGAAAAGCCATTTAGTGTAATTTTATTTGATGAGATTGAAAAGGCAAGTCCCAAAATATTTGATAAATTTTTACAAATTCTTGAAGATGGTAGATTAACAGATAATACTGGTCAAACAGTTAGTTTTAGTGAGTCGTTTATAATATTTACTTCAAATATTGGAGCAGCAGAAGTTGATCCTAATCAAAGTGCAAGCGAAGTTCAAAATCAATTTATAAAAAAAGTTCAAAATCATTTTACAAATGAATTAAACAGACCTGAACTTTTAGGTAGATTTGGAAATAATATAGTTCCTTTCAATTTTATAAAGGATTTAAATTTAAAGGCAAAAATAATACGTCAAAAAGTAAAACCAATTCAAATTGCAATTTATGAAAAGTATAAGGCTGAACTCCATATTGATTTAACTGATAGAGCTTTAATTGAAATTATATTAAAAAATGCTGATGAAAGAAGAGGCGGAAGAGATGTTTTAAATTCTCTTGAAACTAATTTAGTAGATCCACTTTCGGAATTTCTATTTCAGAATTTAAAAAACATAAGAACAGGAACTAAAATTTTAGCCTCAACAAATGAAGGAAAAATAATATTTAATATCAATGGCTAATTTAAATATTGGAAAATTTCTTATGAATAGTGAAATTGAAGGACCAGGAATTAGATTTGTTATTTGATTTCAAGGTTGCACTATAGGATGCAATGGATGTTCAAATCAGGAATTATTAGGTTTAGAAAAAAAGATGTTTATGCCAAATGAGTTTATTTATGAGAAAATCTTAGAGGCAAAGACTTTATTTAATATTGAAGGCATCACTCTAATTGGAGGAGAACCTTTTTTACAACCGAATGGTTTAAAGGAACTTGTTATTTGAAGTCAAAAAAATAATTTATCAGTTATTTGTTTTACAGGATATATTTATGAACAAATGTTAGAAGAGCATAATGATATTTTAAAAAATATAGACATTTTAATTGATGGACCATTCATTATGAAACTTTTAGATAAAAATAGAAGACTTATTGGTAGTAAAAATCAAAGAGTAATAAAAATAACAGATAGATATAAAAACTGTGATTATTTTGAACAACCACATTCAGAAGTTGAAATTCAAATCTATAATGATAGACTTTCAATGAATGGAGATGGTGTTATATTTGATAATGAAAATGGAGAATTTAATTTCAAAATAAGATAGAAGGAAATAATTATGAGCTTTTTGGTTAAGAGTATGGTGAACTTCTTTTCGTTTTCTCTTTTATAAATTTATAAAAGAGAGGATATAGAAAATGAATAAAAATGTCAGTAATAAGATTTTAGATCTTACTTCCAGTGCTATGATGATTTCATTAGCAGTGTGTTTAAAACTAATTTTTTCACCTTTACCAGGTGTAGACTTAACACTTTTAATTATTATATTAACGGCATTGTTTTTGAAAGCAGATATTTCAATTTTATCAACAGTTGGAATATCACTATTAAGTTTATTAATGCCAATAGATATTATTTTAAGCATTTGTACGATTACAATTTACTTATTTTTTAATATAACTATAATTTTATTTAGACATTTTTTATTAAAAAACAAAATTGTAGTTTATATAATTGCACCAGTATTTGCATTAATGATTACATCCTTATATTTACTTGTATCCATTTTTACTTATGGTAAAACTGAAGGTTACTCATTGTATTTAACACATTTACATGAGGCTTATATAATATTCTTTATGTACTGTGTAATAACACCTTTGTTATTAAAGAGATTTCAAAATCTATTTTTAAAAATTGAAGGAAGATATTCATCTATATATAATATTTCATTTAAAAAATATATTGAAGAAAGTGAGAATAACATTTTGAAAATTTCGGATAAAAAAATAAATTATAATACTCAATTAGCATCAATGATTATTTCAATGATGATTTTAATATGTTATTTTAGTTTTGTTCCATATAAAATGGTAACGAAATTTAATGATATTAATTATTTGGCAGCAATAATAATTGTTCCCATAATGATGTTATTTATAACACCATTATGAATTAAATTAGCTAAAAAAATTGGCAATCTAAATATTTTAAAAATTAATTCAATTGGATTATTGTTTGCTTTGATATTTACATTTAGTTCATTTGAAACAAATAATTTTACTTTAGCTAATTCTTTATTATTTACTGGTCTAACTTTATTCGGAATTTTTGTAGCAGGGTTATTACCAATAAATATTGAAATTATAAAAAGTTTTGAAAGAAGGAATGGATTAAAAAATAAAACTTCTAAATATAATTCTATTTATGGTTTTTTATTACTGCCAATACCTTTTCTAATAGAATATTATTCAAAAAGTTTATATATATTATTCTTATTCATCGTATTGATGATTATTCTTATTAGTTTATTTTTATTTAATGCAAATATTATGTCTGAGGGAAATGTGCTAAATATTAATAAGGACTCTTTTAAAACATTAAAAAATAATAAAAAATTTTTTACCGAGATATTTATTCAAAATTATTTTATAGGATTTTTTAAATTTCTAGATTGGTCCTTAGTACTGTTCTTTTTTCTAAGATTTGAAAATAATAAAATTATTATAAGCACTGAAATAAAGGATGATTCATTGTTATTATTTTTAATTTTTGGATTTATTTCAAAATATTTGGCCCAAGCAATTTTTGCAACTATTAAATTTAAAAATAGTAATGTAAATAGAATAGCAATGCTGTTAACTATCTTATCTGTTATTGTCTTTATAAGTTTTTTAATAACAAGTATTTATGTCAATTTCTCAAGAATAAATAATGTATACTACTCTTTATTAATTATTCTAATGTTTATATTTGGAACCGCTTATGCTTTAATTGAGAAAACTAAAGCTAAGAGATTTAAAAGCATTGTCACTAATGAAGAATTTTCATTAGCTATGATTATTGATCATGTTATGGGGAATGCTTTCTTTTCATTAATTATAGCTAGTATATTTTTTATGATTATTTTATTAACTAAGGCTTCTATATTAGGAATGATTTTGCTTATGTCCTCTTTTGTAGTTATTGCTTCAATTTTATTAATAACAAATTCTTTACTAAAAAATAATAAAAAGGAGAGCAATTAGTTCTCCTTTTGACTATAAAGATTAAATGTATTTTCTAATAAACAAGATATAGTCATAGGGCCAACACCACCTGGAACAGGTGTGATATATTTAACTATTTCAAATACCTCATCAAATTTGACATCACCACAATACTTGCCATCCACGAAATTAGCTCCTACATCAATTATTGTCATTTGATCATTCACAAAATCTTTGGTAACTAAGTTTGCAACACCAGCAGCACTAATTAAAACATCTGCATTTTTACAAATACTTTTTAAATCTCTTGTTTTAGTATTGCACACTGTAACTGTAGCTGATTTATTAATAAGCATATTAGCAAGAGGTTTTCCTACAATATTGCTTCTTCCAATTATCACAATATTTGCCCCAATTAAATTAATTTTTTTTCATTCTAGTAACTTTATAATTCCATAAGGTGTTGCAGGGTAAATATTTGATTTATTTAACATTACATTTCCTAAATTTATAGGCGTAAAGCCATCAGCATCTTTTAAAGGAGAAATTGTATCTGTAATTTCTTTTTCATTAATATGTGAAGGCAATGGAAGTTGCACAATTATCCCATCAACTGTTAAATCTTTATTTAATTTTTCAATTTCTCTAATTATTTCACTTTGTTTAATATTTTCCTGATACTTTTTTAACTCTCCAATTATTCCTACTTTTTGACAAGCACTCAATTTATTTTTTATATACTTACTACTTGCTAAATTATCTCCAATTTGAATTATTGTTAATTTTGGTTTTCTTTTTTCATTTATTTGCTCTATACTATTTTTAAGACTAGTATTTAATTCCTGAGCATAAAATTTACCATCTATTATTTTATTCATGACTTAAATCCTTTCTAAGAAACATTCTAAAGGTGATTATAATGGAAAAAATCTTAAAAGTATTAAATAAGCTAAAAATTAATCAAAAAGATTTTGATTTTTATGGCAAAAATATTGTAAAAATTAACTATGAGAAATATATGAATAATAAAAAGGGAAAGTTAATATTAATGACTTCAATAAATCCTACTCCAGCAGGAGAAGGTAAAACAACGACAGCAATTGGTTTAGCTGATGGCATGAACGATATTGGTAAAAATGTAATTTTAGCTCTTAGAGAACCTAGTTTGGGGCCAGTATTTGGTAGAAAAGGGACTGCAACTGGTGGAGGAGAAAGCGAAGTTATTCCAATGGATGAAATTAACTTGCACTTTACTGGAGATATTCATGCTATTACTACAGCAAATAATTTAATCTCAGCACAGATAGATTCTGAAATTTATTGAAAAAGTGATATTAAAATTGATCCAAATCAAGTTATATGAAAAAGATGCTTAGATTTAAATGATAGAGCTTTAAGAAATGTTGATATTAAAATAAGTAGTAAAGTTTCTAGAAAAGAACAATTTACAATAACTGCAGCAAGTAATATTATGACAATTTTAAGCTTATCTAAAAGTTTAGAAGATTTAAGAATTAGATTAGATAACTCTCTTATTGCCTATGATTTAGAAGGAAACGATATATTTTTAAAACAATTAAAAATTACAGGGTCTCTAATGGCTATTTTAAAAAATGCAATTAAACCAAATTTAGTTTTAACAAAATATGATACTCCAGCTTTAATTCACTGTGGTCCCTTTGCAAACATCGCCACAGGAACAAACTCAATTATTTCAACAAATTTAGCATTAAATTTAGGAGATTATTGTATTGTTGAATCAGGGTTTGGCAGTGATTTAGGATTTGAAAAGTATATCGATGTAATAAATCAAGATAATGACTTAATTCCAGATTGTACAGTAATGGTTGTCACTTTAAGAGCACTAAATTTGCACAAAGATTTTGAAAATAATTTTGATCATTTAGAAAAACATTTAAAACATGTTAGCCAATATAATTTAAATTTAATTGTTGCAATAAATTTTATTGAAAATGATAGTTTAGAGCAATTGGAGCAATTAAAAAAATGATTGGATGATAATAACTATTTATGAGAAATGAATGAAGCTTATATTAAGGGAGCAGTAGGGGCGCAAGCCTTGGCTAGAAAAGTAGTTGAAATTTGTGATATCAAACAAAATTTTAAAATTTTAATTAAAGAGAATGAAAAAATTGAAGAAAAAATAAAAAAAATAATTAACAATTTTTATTATTTGAATGATTTTGAAATTAGCAAAAAAGCTCAAGAAAAAATAAAATCTATTAATAAAACAGTATATAAAAATCTTCCAGTATGTATGGTTAAATCAGCAAATTCAATTGATGGAAATGATGGTAAACTAAAAAACTATAAAATTATTGTGGAGGATATAATTGTAAATAGTGGAGCTAAATTTATTTTGGTTTATACCAATAATGTTATGAGCATGCCTGGATTAAATAAAACTCCAAACTCAAAAGATATTGATTTGCAAAATGGTGTAGTTTTAGGATTGAAATAGAAGTAAAAAAATGGAATTTAAAATTCCATTTTTTTACTATTTATAAATTATTTTTTGAAATAATTTAATCCTAATACTTCTAAACTAGCTAATGTAATAAAATTATATGGTTTGTTAAAGTGAGGCAAGAAGAAGATATCAACTAATGGTAATTCATCAATTGTAAGTCCTTTTTGAATTCCTAAAGCAAACATATACATAACTTCTGTATGATTATTTACAGAAGCAACCTGTGCCCCAATAATTCTTCTTGATTTTTTCTCTCAAATAATTTTAATTCATACATCTTTATAAGTTGACATAAATTCGGGTCTATCAGAATCTTTAAACATAACTTCTTCTACATCAAGTCCAAAGCGTTTACATGCTTCCATAGAAATACCAACTGAAGCCATTTTTCATCCAAATACTTCAATTCCATTTGCTCCAGTGAATCCTGGACTTTTCAATTTATTTCCTTGAGTAATGTTAGCAGCTGCTAGGATACCAGTTCTTACAGCAGTAGTTGCTAATGCGATTTGAGTATCTTTTTTCATTGAACAGTTGTAAACCTGAGCACAGTCACCAACTGCATAGATATCTTTGTTAGAAGATTGCATAAATTCGTTTGTTTTAATTGCTCCTCTTTCATCAAGATCAATTACACCTTTTAATAATTGTGTTTGAGGAATAACTCCAACAGAGAATACTACGTAATCAACTTCAATTTCACCTTTGTCTGTAATAACTTTAGTTACTTTTCCGTTTTTTCCTTCAAATTTAACAACTTTTTGTCCAAGAGCTAAGTTAACTCCTTTTTCCTTCATTGTTTCTTCTACTAATCCAGTAAACTCACTATCATAATAAACTGGCATAATTCTATCTGCAATATCGATTAATGATACCTTTTTCTTGTTTTCAACAAAAGCATCTACTAATTCAACTCCGATATATCCAGCTCCAACAACAGCAACTTTTTTAATTGCAGGATTATCATTAGCCGCCTTAATAACTTTGGCATGGTGGAAATTCTTACAAATTTGAACACCTTCCAAATCAATTCCTTCAATTGGAGGGAATATTGGTCATGTACCTGATGCTATTACTAATTTGTCGTAATTATCATCAAATTCTTCTCCTGTTTTTAAGTTTTTTACTCTAATTGTTTTTTTCTTTGCATCCATACCAATTCATTGATGTTGCATTTTAACATTAATATTTTCACTTTCTAGAATTTCAGGTGAAGCATAAAATAAGCCATTTGGGTCCTTTACTTCTCCTCTAACTCATAAAGCGATTCCACAACCTAGAAATGATATGTTATCATTTTGATCATAAGTTGTAATTTCCATGTTTTTATCTAATCTTCTTAAAGTTCTAACTGCTGTTGTTCCAGCATGATTAGTTCCAATTACTATTGTTTTCATTTTTTTTGCTCCTTAATCTTTTTACATTATAATAATATATGAATAATGTAGCAATTTTAAAAGAATTGGAATAATTTCTTTGAAATAAAATGAATATAAATAATTTTTTAAATAAAAGGTGGTAAAAATGTTTTTAAGAGTAAATGGAGATATAAGCTATTATCTAAAAAGATCAGGTTTTATTAAGTATTTTGATGAGAATAATCTTTCTAGAAAATCAAAGTGATTTATTAAAAGAGTTGAGAAGAAAATAAATGATAAAAATACATTTACTTATTTTAAGCATTGAATTCTTTGAAGATGAATAAATGCCAATTTTAAACTTTCGGAAGGTTTTATTGGTAAACTAAAAAGAAATTTAAAAAAATTAGAACTAACTTTAAATTCTAAAGAGGAAAGATTTATTAGAGATATGGAAGAGTTGGTTTTTAATTCCTGAAGACCCTTAAAGCAATTTCCAGTTAGATTTCAATTAGAAAAAAAGGAAAGAATAAATTTAATCCAAACTAGTGTAAATATTCACAAATATAATCCAGAAGCTGATGAAAAAAAGATTCAATTAATAGGAACTTATGATTGCTATTTTTCAAATCAAAATATTTTTCTAACTGATAGTAATCAAAATGTTCTTAAAAAAATTGAATTTTCTTCAATTTTAGATGTATCGATTGAAACATTTGGGGTGGTCATTTCTACTAAAAACAAAAAGTACTTATTTAGAGGAAAAAATAGATTGCTAACCTATGTATTATTGCAAAGAATGATTCCAAGATTAGGTCTCAAATTAGAAGCAACAGAGGGGTTATATAATTATTTTGATTTTTGAAATAAATTAATTTCAAAAATTAGTTAATATATGAATATAAGAGGAGAAAATACTTATGAAAATTATAAAAATTAGTGATAACAATGAAGCAGGTAAAATTGTAAGTGATTTAATATTAAATGAAGTTAAGTCTAACTCTAATATTGTTCTAGGTTTAGCAACAGGAAGTTCACCTATTACAACATATGAAAATATTATTGTTAAATCAAAAGAACTAAATATTGATTGAAGTAAAGTTACAACTTTTAATTTAGATGAATATAAAGGATTAAGTTCAGAACATAGTCAATCTTATAGATACTTTATGAACAATAAACTTTTTGATCACATTAATATTGATCATAAAAATACTTTTGTACCAAGTGGAATGATTGAAACTAATATTGAAGCAGAAAAATATGATGAGTTAATTTCTCAAAAGGGTGGAATTGATTTACAACTTTTAGGTTTAGGTATTAATGGCCATGTTGGGTTTAATGAGCCAGGGAGTGACTTTGAGGGGTTAACTTCAATAGTTAAATTAACAAAATCTACTATTGAAGCAAATTCAAGATTTTTTGAAAATGAAAATGATGTACCAACTCAAGCAATATCAATGGGTTTGAAATCAATTATGAATGCGAAAAAAATCATTTTAATTGCAACTGGATCAGCAAAAGCAGAAGCTGTTAAAAACTTAGTAGAGGGGCCAATATCAAAAAATTGACCTTGTTCAGTTTTGTTAAATCACAAAGATGTAACAGTAGTAATTGACAATGAAGCTGCTAGGTTATTAAAATAAATTAACTCTTAAGGGGTTTTTTATTTTAATTAATTTGCAACATTATAATATGGTGTAAAATTATAGTGTAATCATTAGAGGAGCGTATAAAAATGAGAAATAAAATTATTGTAGGAAACTGAAAAATGTTTAAAACAAATTCACAAGCAATCAAATTTATTAAAGCTGTAGATTTGAAAGTTAAAGTAGATAAAAATATCATTGCAGGTATAGCTGTGCCTTCAATTATGCTAAGCGATGTACAAAAAGTTGCTAAGAATATAGCAATTGCAGCACAAAATTGTTACTTTGAAAAAGAAGGAGCATTTACTGGTGAAATATCAGTTCCAATGTTGCAGGATTTAGGTATTAAATATGCAGTTATTGGTCACTCAGAAAGAAGAGATCTTTTTGGTGAAACTGATGAGATGATAAATAATAAAGCAAAAAGCTTATTAGCAGCAAATATAACTGCCATTTTATGTTGTGGAGAAAGTTTAAAAACATATGAAAGTGGTAAAACAATTGAATGAGTTAAAAATCAAATTACTAAGGGATTTTCAGGAATATCAGCACAAGATGCTAAAAAAGTAGTTATTGCTTATGAACCAATTTGAGCAATTGGAACTGGAAAAGTTGCAACTCCGCAAATAGCTCAAAATGTTTGCAAGGAAATAAGAGATATTATAAAGGGACTTTATAATCAAGAAGTTGCAGATGAAATTTTAATTCAATATGGTGGAAGTGTTAAACCAGAAAATATTAAAGAAATTTTAGAACAAGAAGATATAGATGGAGCACTAGTTGGTGGTGCATCATTAATTGAAGATTCTTATCTAGGATTAGTAAATTACAAAGGTTAATTTATAAATATGAGTTATAAAATTTTAGCTTTAGATATGGATGGTACCACTTTTAAATCTTTAGATGATATTGTAATGGAAAATGTTGAACCAATTAATCAAGCCATTGAAAAAAATATAAAAGTTGTTTTTGTAACTGGAAGACCAATTCACACAAAATTAAATAGATTAGAGTTATTTAATTTTAAAAATGATGGAGCTATTTTTGCTGCCTTTAATGGAGCATTAATTTATGATTTAAAAGAGAATAAAGCGATAGATGCAAATCCAATTGATAAAAAAACAGCTCTTAAAGCTTTTGAAATTTTAAAAACTGACAAAGATTTTAACGAAATAGAACTTTGAGCTTATACTGTAAATGATAAATTGAGCTATATTAATATGCCAATTGAAAAAGGAAAAGTTTTAAAACATGAAACTCATTTTTTTGACTATGAACCTGTAGTTTATAATTCAAGTATGGAAATGTTAGATTGTCATAAAATCTTGACAATGAATACTAATAAAAAGTATGTTGAAAAATTAAGAGAAATTGGTTTAGAGGTTTCTTGAACAGAGGGTTCATTAGCAGGAGAAGTTACTAAAAAAGGAATTAATAAAAAATATGCATTAGAATTTTTATCTAAAAAGTTTTCTATTAAAAAAGAAGAAATCTTGGCAATGGGTGATGGTGCAAATGATGTTCCAATGTTTAAATTTGCAGGATTATCAATAGCTCCTGCAAATGCACATGATGAAATTAAGGCAAAGGCAACTGAAGTATCTCAATATACAAATTTAGAAGGTGCTGTGGCCAAAGCAATAAAAAAATATATACTAGGAGAGTAAAAATGAAAACAAAAAAACCAGTAGTATTGGCAATATTAGATGGATGAGGAATTGCAGAACAACAAGAAGGTAATGCTGTTTTTCAAGCAAACATGGAGTTTGTAGAAAGTCTTAAAAAGCAATATCCGTGAGCAAGTTCTCATGCAAGTGGTGAATGAGTTGGACTTCCAGAAGGACAAATGGGGAATTCTGAAGTTGGTCATATTCACTTAGGAGCGGGAAGAATTAAGTATGAATCATTAACGCTAATTAATAAAGCAATTAGTGATAATAAATTTGAGTCAAATGATGAAATTCAAAAGGCAATTAAAAACTCATTAGATAAAAATAGTGCTTTTCATATAATGGGGTTATTTTCTGATGGTGGAGTTCATTCACATATGAATCATATGTTTGCAACTTTTAAAGCTGCTGCAAAGGCAGGAGTTAAAGAAATTTATATTCATTTATTTACAGATGGAAGAGATACAAAACCAACTGTTGCTTTAAATTACTTAGAACAATTAAATGCTTTATTTAAAGAATATAAAGTTGGACAAGTAGGTTCAATTTCAGGAAGATTCTTTTCAATGGATAGAGATAAAAGAATGGAAAGAGTTGCAGAGGGGTATAAATCATTAGTGGATAGAAATTGTGAAAACTCATTTACAGATCCTGTAAAATATATTCAATCTCAATATGATTTAGGAAAAGATGATGAAGGTATCTTTCCAGCTTATAATAAAACTTGTGAAAATGGTTTTATAAAAAAAAGTGATACAGTAGTTTTTATAAACTTTAGACCAGATAGAGCAATTCAAATGGCAAGTACATTTACAAATAAAAATTATGAAGCGTGAAGTGATTCAAACTTTAAAAATTTAACTTTCTTAGGTGATCAAATATATTTCTTATGTATGATGGAATATTCAGATTCAGTTAAATCAAATCATATTGCTTTTAAATCAATTGAGGTAATCAATGGTTTAGGTGAATGATTAAGTAAAAAGGGTTATAAACAATTAAGAATTGCTGAAACTGAAAAAATAGCTCATGTCACTTTCTTTTTTGATGGAGGAAAAGATTATTTTAAAAATGGTTTAGCAACACAAGAGGAAATAAAACTTAAAGGTGCTTCAATAGATTTAATTGCTTCACCTAAAGTTGCAACTTATGATTTAAAACCAGAAATGTCTGCTGTTGAAATTACTGATAGATTAGTTGAAAGAATAGAGTCACAAGAATTTGACTTAATTGTTTTAAACTATGCTAACTGTGATATGGTTGGACACACAGGTGATTTACAAGCAGCAATTAAAGGTGTAAAAACTTTAGATAAACAATTAGAAAGAGTTTATCAAGCGTGTGAAAAAAGTGGCTCTACAATGATTATTACAGCTGATCATGGTAATGCTGAAATTATGATTGATAAAGAAGGTGGACCTAACAAAAAACATACAAGTCAGCCAGTACCAATTATAATAACAGACAGGTCAATTAAAATTAGGAAAAAAGATGCCGCAATTGCTGATGTAGCAACAACAATATGTGAAATTCTGGGTGTAGAAACTCCAAAAGAAATGACCCAACCTTCATTAATTGAAAAATAAAAAAAATAGAAAACCTTATACAAACCGCATAAGGTTTTCTATTTTTCTTTTTAAAAGATTATATACTGAATCAATGGTTGTACTATAATCTATTATTCGCTTACATTTGGGTTATCTTGTATTGCTCAATCATACATTTTTTTTAAATGGTCTTTTGTTTTTTTGTTTGAGTCTTTATCATTAAAGAAATTTTTTGCACTTTCTTCAAATTCATTTTTATTTCTTGCTGAAAATCTTACTTTTAACCCTTTGTCTGTTACAAACTCATTTGAATATTCTTCATCAAATTGAAATACCTTATAAGAATATATTCTTAATCAAAATCTATAAATAGTATCCTTTTGTAGATTGATTGAATTAAACCTAAAATTGATTTTTTCAAGTTCTTGCTCTTCTTCAGTCATATTTTCATAGTCAATTTTTATTTTATATTCATTTCATTCTTTTTCCAAATTAATTTTAAAATCTTCAGATTTATCTGTTGCCATTTTTGCACTTTATTCAATTTCTTCAATACTTTTAGGTTGCTCAGTTGGTATAAAGTAGTCTTCATCATCTATAGTAGTTTTGCAACTAATTATATTTAAACTTGGTATAACTGTTAATGAAATTGAAGATAAAGTTAATAATAATTTTTTCATAATTCACCTCTTTTTAAATTTTAGAATAAAATCTTTGTTTTGTAAAAAAAGGGAGTTTTAATTTTAAAAATTTATAAATTAAAAATACTCTAAGTTAAAAAGTTACAGAGCATTTTTTTAGCATATAGTATCAAATTTAAAATATCTTTTTGCTCTAATTTTTGATTTTACTCCTAATATTTTCAGATATTTATAATCTAATTTATTTGAAAAATTAATATTAAAAAAAACTTCAAAATTATATTGACTCTAGCATAACCATAGATGTGATTATAATAACTAAATATCTCTATAATATAATTTGCTAAATCTGATCAAACTTATAATTAAATTAGGACCTATCTTTTTTTAATTATCTCTAATAAGATGATTGTGTTACCTTGTTGAAAAAATGTAATATATAAAAATTCAACTCCTTATTGTTCATATCTTAATGCTTATTTTCTTACAACAAAATATTGGACATTATATTTTTTCCCAATAGCTATTAACTTCGTTGATTTATTGTACAATCATTTATAACTTTTATTTATTTTTTAAATATAAAATATTTGATATATTTCTTATAAAATCTTTGATAAAAAAATCCTCTTATGTATAGGCTATATTAGAATTTTTTTATTCTAACTCTAGACATAGAGGATTATATTCATATAATTGTATAGGCGTTTTTTTATTGTACTTACTATTTTGTTTGATTTCTAATAACTTACATTTGGGTTATCTTGGATTGCTCAATCATACATTTTTTTTAGATGGTCTTTTGTTTTTTTGTTTGAGTATTTATCATTTAAAAAAACATCTCCTGAAAGTCATATAAAATCCTCTTTACTTACTGCTGAAAAAATAATTTTTGTTCCATTATCAATTTCAAGTTCCTCTGAATAGTTTTCATTAAATTGGAATACCTTATAAGCATATACTAATTTTCAAAATCTAAAAATGCTATCTTTTTGTGTGTTAATAGAGTTAAGATTATAATTCATTCACTCTTTCTCTTGTTCTTCCTCTGTCATGTTTTCATAGTCAATTTTTATTTTATATTCACTTCATTCTTTTTCAAAATTAGTCTTGAAATTGTCAGACTTACTTACTGCAGTTTTTACACTCTTTTCAATTTCTTCAATACTTTTAGGTTGTTCAGTTGGTATAAAGTAGTCTTCATCATCTTTAGTAGTGTTACAACTAATTATATTTAAACTGGGCATAACTGTTAATGATATAGAAGATAATGTTAATAATAGTTTTTTCATAATTCACCTCTTTTTAAATTTTACAATAAAATCCTTATTTTACAATAAAAGGGAGTTTTAATTTTTAAAATTTATAAATTAAAATACTCTAAGTTAAAAAGTTACAGAGTATTTTTAAACATATAATATTAATTATAAAATATCTTTTTGCTCTAATTTTGATTTTAGTCCTCATAGATTTAGATATTTATAAACTAATTTATTTGAAAAATTAATATTAAAAAACTCTTCAAAATTATATTGACTTAGCATAACCATGGATGGGATTATAATAATTAAATATCTCTATAATATAATTTGCTAAATATAATCAAACATATAATTAAATTAGGAATTACTTTTTTTAATTATCTTTAATAGGATGATTGTGTTGCTTTCTTTAAAAAATCATCTTTAAAAGTTCAATTCCTTATTGTTCATATCTTAATGCTTATTTTCTGCAACAGAATATTAGACATTATATTTTTTCCAATTGCTATTAATTTTGTTGATTCATTTTGTAATTATTTATATCTTTTATTTATTTTTTAAATATAAGATATTTGATATATTCCTATAAAATTTTTCATAAAAAAATCCTCTTATGTATAGACTATATTAGAACTTTTTTATCCTAACTCTATACATAGAGGATTATATTCATGTAATTGTACAACTATTTTTTTTATTGTACTTACTATTTTATTTCATTTTTAATCATATAAATTTTTAATAGATTATATACTAGAATCTATTATTCACTTACATTTGGGTTATCTTGTATTGCTCAATTATACATTTTATTAAAATGTTCTTTTGTTTGTTTGTTTGAGTATTTATTATTAAAGAAAATTTTTGATGCTTCTTCAAATTCATTTTTATTTCTTGCTGATAATCTTACTGTTCTCCCTTTATCTGTTTTAAACTCATTTGAATATTCTTCATTAAATTGAAATACCTTATAAGAATATATTAATAATCAAAATCTATAAATATTATCCTTTTGTAGATCATTTGAATTAAAACTAAAATTGGTTCTTTCAATTTCTTGCTCTTCTTCAGTCATATTTTCAAAGTCAATTTTTATTTTATATTCACTTCACTCTTTTTCTAAATTAATTTTAAAATCTTCAGACTTATCTGTTGCTATTTTTGCACTTTCTTCAATTTCTTCAATGTTTTTTGGTTGCTCAGTTGGTATAAAGTAGTCTTCATCATCATTTTTAGTTTGACAGCTAATAATATTTAAACTGGGAATAACTGTTAATGAAATTGAAGATAAAGTTAATAATAATTTTTTCATAATTCACCTCTTTTTAAATTTTACAATAAAATCTTTGTTTTGTAAAAAATATTATATTTTCTTTATTCTTTTCATGAGTAATAAGTAATATAGAAAAAAATAACCAAGTTTATCGGAAGTTTAAGGCTGGTTTTTTTAAAGAAAAAAATTAAAACAAAAAAAGTAAAGCATTAAAAATAGAGGTTGCAAAAAGTTTAATCAAGGTCACACATCAAAAAATTAGTAGTAGAATATAATTTAACTTCTGGAGTACAATTAGTTTATTTATAAATCAGAAAATACTCAAATTTAAACTATAATAATACTAACTTTTGTAAGGAACTTAGTATAATGGCAAATAAATTGAAAAAGATTTTAAAGATAAAAGTATGAAAAATTATGAAAAAGAAATAGCTAGATTAAAGGAGTCAAATGAATTAGTACTACTTTTAAATGCAAGATATAAAATTTTGAAAAAGTCCATTCCTTCTTGGCATTGGAAATAATCATCAACATGATGAAAATGAGCAAGAACGATTTAATTCAGATAAAAAAGACAAAAATTTATAAGCATTATTTTTGTATAATATGAAATTTGAAGCTTTATATGGAATGGGAACTAATAAATTAATTTCTTTTAAGTATTTAAACAAGATTATTCAAAATTTAAAAGAAGATTTGTTCTGATATCACCAATAAAAATTATTATTACCTATTTTTTCATTTTTTTAAAGAAAAGTTTTAAAAAATGTTACTTTTTATATTGAACAATACCTCAAAGCTTTTAAAGGTTTTGTTTCAGGGGCTAATATGATTAGTAAATGAATTCTGGAAACTTACAATCTAAATATTTCAATTAGAGAAATAAGAAAATTTGAATGGAGAATATATTTAAAATGCCTACTTTTCAAAGAAATAAGAGAACTAACATAGGCATCAATAAAAACAATAATTACATTAGAAAAGATTTAGTTATGAATAATTTTAAAAAGGAAAATGTTATTGGAGTTGATGGAAGCCATATGAAAATAAGAATCAAAGGAGTATTAGAAAATCAAGTTGTCATTTTTGGATACAACTGATCTAATAATAATATGGTCTCTTATTTCTTTGATAGAACAGAAAATAGTAATAATGCTTTTAAGGTTTTTAATAAAATTAAAAATTATGTTAAGAACCTCTCAATATCTAAATTTTTAATACAAACAGATAGAGGCACAGCATTTGCAAATAAAATGATATTTAGTTTCATTAATGAGAATAGTAATTTTTTAACTCATTCTATGTCTGAAGCGGGTTTTAAACATAATGCTCCAACCGAATCACTTAATGGATGAGTGAAAAATAAATTTTATAAACAATATAGTAATGAATTCACTTCAATGGAAGATTTTCATAATAAGTTCGCAAATTTTGTGGAAATGTGAAATTTAAATCATGATTTTAAATATAATATAAATAGAAAAAACAGCTTGCAAATATTGCAAACTCAGGCTATCGCATTCTTGTTATTTACATATATAGTCGGTTATTATCTACAAAAAATATTGTATTTTCTTTTTTTTTAAATATTATAATTTTGAAAGGAAAATTAAAAAAATGAAAAATAAAGAAAATAGTATAAAAAAGTTTGTTGATAGATTGTTTTCTAAGTCAAAAGAGGCTAAAATAAAAAAAATATTATTAACAAGCTCAATAATTGGTTTATTTTCATCTATATCATTGGGCATATCATTACCTTTGATTTTAAAAAATAATTTGGAACAACCAATTTACTTTAAGTTTGATAATAACTATTTTAATTCAAAAGAAGAGATATATGATTATTCAAAATTAAATTCTTTTAATAATAACTACTCTTTTGAAAGTAATATATACATATTTGATGATGAAATTTTTAATACTAAAGATGAGTTAGACTTGTATATTAAAAATAAGTTTCACTTAAATGATACTACAACTAAGAGAAACCCAAATGATTATCTAATTAATAATTCAGGAGAGTTATCTGGATTAGTTAAAACTAGTAATAATGAGAAAACTCAAAGAATTTATAAAGGAAATAATGATTTAACGTATTCTTCAAAAGAAGATGCACAAGAAACTTATATCAATGATTTTAAATTAAATTATGAAATTGATGGACAACAATATGATAATATTTTTAGTGCAAGAGAGCACTATTTAAATGTTAAATTAAAAAATTTAGAAGAAAATGAATCAAAAACTATTTGTTATGAACAAGGTGGAATGTGTCAAACAGAAGAACAAATTAACTTTTGATTAAGAAATAATATTTCAAAAGGATTTGAATATCAAGGAAAAGACTTTTCAAACTTAAATTACATTGAATTTTTAGATGCAATGAGAGATTTAGATGGGGAAATAATTGATAAAAATATTCAACCCGTATTAAATGCAGATAAATCATCTTATTGAGTTACACAAAATAGTAGAAGTAGTCTTAGTTATTTTGTAGGTCCAAAATATTTTGAGAGTAAAGAAAATATTTCGTCTGTAGCAGAATTTAAGCCAATTAAATCTTATGACATTAATGCATTAATGTTACCCATAACAGGATGAGTTTTTGCGGGAATTACGACTATTGTATTAGATTCTTTAATAAAAGAACCGATTGAAAGTGACTATGAAATGTTAAAATATTTAAAAAATACGTTTAATAGTTTAAACTTAGATAGTAAATTATTAGATTCTTTTGAGCTTGACTTCTATGGTTCAATTTCTGAAAATCTAAGGGAGGATCTATCTTATGGTCTGAATGAGGTAAAAGATAATGATTTTAGTGACTTTTATAGGTTATTAGTATCTTTTAAAAGATTTCTAGATTTATCAAAAGTATATGAACTTAGAGTAAAAACAAAAGATCTTGAAAAAATTATAAAAGAAATTATTGTAGAGATTTTAAATTCTCAAAAAGAATTTATGAATAATTTCATTGATGTTAATGATGATGAAGACGGTGCAAATATATTGTTGGATGAAAGTATTTCATTCGATGATATTTATAGTTTATTTTTAAATACTTCAAATTTCTTTAATGATGGTGGATCTAAGAAACTCTTATGAGATATATCAGAGAAAATTTTTAGAGGAATTGATACTGCTATGGATACAATGGGAAATTTTACTGGAGCAATTAAGCAAGCAAAAGATGGTGTAAAGGATTTACAAAAAAGCCAAAATAAAAGTGATCAAAATTTTCAACAAAGCACAAAAAGAAATACAGATATGATAACTAATGCTTTAGTTGATAATAATGATGAATTTACTAAGGCCATGGGACTAAATCTTTCGGAATCTAGATTTAGATTTTCTCCATTAGCTCTTGCTCAGTTAGTTTCTGCTGCTTGAAATTTAGGTCAAATGTTTAGTTTCGTAAGTTTAAAAACATATGAAGCAAAATTAGATAGTAATCAGTCCCTGTTTTATTTTGAACCAACATTTAAAATACCTTTATTAAATATATCTTTTGGTAAAGTAAAAGATCAAAATATTCATACTTTGAATGATGCACCTTTAAAATATTTTTCTCCTTCAAGAGATGGAAAAGAAATTAAAGAACTATATGAATTTAATGGTCAATATTATAAAGATAAGAATAAAGCTATTGAAGATTTAAAATACTCAATTTATAAAAAACCAGAAAATTATCTTGAAACAAAACAACTTTTAACTTCAGTTATTAGTAAAGATAATAATTATATCTTGAATCTTCCAAGTATATGTCAAGGAAATTCTTCTTCAAATGGATGTATATCAAGTTATGATTATGAAAAAAGATTGGCAGAAGAAAAAGAAAAATATATTAGAAGTTTATTTGATAAATATTATAAGGAAAATGGAAAAGAATATTATTTGGATGGCTTTGGTGGTGGATATGAATCAAAACAAATGGCTATTCAGGAATTAGAACGAAAAGCAGATGATTTTTCTAATTATAAGGAAGTTTATAGTTATGAAATGAATAATAATAAAGTTATAAAGGAATCAAAAAAAGAAATACAAGATTTCATTAGAAATAATCAAGTTATTGAATCTAAATCAATTATGAATACAGATTTAATTGAAAGTAGTTACTATTATGATTTAAAAGAAAATGATGGTTATGATTTTAGTATTTATGAAATGAATTTTTATGGTCAAAAAAAATACTTTAGATCATATTTAGAAGCTTTAAACTATTTAGATAAAAAAGTAAACTATGAAGTTTATACATCAAACAGAGAAGAAAAAACTTATACATTTAAGGGAATTGAATTTTTAAATGAGAAAAGTTTAGAACAATGAGTTGATAAACAAATAGAAATTGTTTATGAAAAAAATGATTTAATGGAAAGGGGTAAAAAACAAAATGCTAAAATACATTTTAACAGCTTGCGCTATAACTAATTTTTCAGCAGCTTCAGTTGCTGGTATTACAAATTTTGAAAATAACACATCAAACAAGGAAGAGCTAGTAAATTTCTTAAGAAAAGATATTGAAGAAAATAAAGTCTATTTAGGAAATCAAATTTATAGTGAATATGATAACAAAATTTTTACAAGTCAAGAATCTTTAAATGAATATATTTTATCTAATTCTATAGTGGAAAGTGAATTTACCTCGTCTAATCCTAGTAAAATAATTAAAGATTATGAACATATGACTTTAGATGAAAATAAAATTTATGATATAGACATGGATAAATTTGCTCCAGTTTATAGAGATGCCTTTGGAAATATTGCAAAAACAAGTGATGCTGCTTTAGAAACTTATACTCATGGTGGCCTTGTAAGGCAAAAATATAGCTATGATCAAGAAGAATGATTTGACTCTCCAGAAGAAGCAAAAATAAATCAAAAAAATAATATGAAAATTAATAAATCTCTTTACTATCAATATAATAATAAATATTATAATGCCTTTAATATAAAAGATATTAATAATCTTTTGAAAAACTTTGAAGAAGGTTATTTTGTAAATAAAACTACTAATTTAGAAGGACAAAGTTTATTACAACCAATTGTTGAATATGGAAATAAGGAAATACTTTATAAAAAAATGAAAAGAGAGCTTAAGGAAAATTTCTTGGATAGTTATTATTATAATATTTCTAAAATGGAATATGTTAACTCACTTCAGTTTACAATTAAAGAAAAAAATGAGATAAGAATATCTTTTGAAGGTGAAAAACAAAACATTTATTATAAAGGGCAACAACCATCAATAATTTTTGCAGATAAATATAATTCTAAAACTCAAATGATTCAAGATTTTAAAGATGCTTCAAAATGATCAAAAGACAGTGAAGGATCTTTAGGCGTTGGAAGAGAGTATTGATATAGAAACTTTAGATTAAAAAAACCAAATGATAATAAAATATATAATGCAACTATTAAATTAGTTCCTAAATGAAGCTATGGGGGTGGCTTTAATAAGCCCAGTTTTGATAATTATAATTATGAAGATAAAACAATCTCTAAAATAAACACTTATTATGATTCAAGTAAAGGTCAGTTAATTGAATCATTAGGTAATTTAAATCAAAGATACTCAATTCATGAATCTACTAGAGAGGATAAAACTTTTATGTATGATGCTTGATTCGAAGAATATTTTCAAAAAAATTTAACAAATTTTAGAGGAAATGATAATAAATATGTAGATTATGCTGATATTTTAAATGAGAATTATATAAAAAATATTGATGGCAGTGTCTATAAGGATTTAATGTATGATATAAATTATGCTAAAGGAACAAGTTTCTCATTAATTCAAAGTTATTATGATTGATTAATTGTGAAAAATGATATATTAAAAAAGCCAGTAATAGTGGATGGAGAAAATAAATATCAATTAAAACCTGAATTTTATGCAACAAGAGAACAATTAGATAATTTTCTACAATTACAAGGAAAATTTAATACTGTTTTAAAATATTCATATGGTTCAACACCAGATTTATCTAGTCCAGATGGTAAATTACTTGCAGATAGTTATGAAGAAGCCAGAGAAAAGCAATTTTTACAAAGTAACCTGAGTCTTAAAAAAAGATATATTGCTTATGATGTTTTTGGTCAATCAATAGAGAGTGGAAATTCAGAAGAAGAAGCAATTAGGGCATTAAAAAGTACAATCTCATTACAGTCAAAAATGACACATAAAAAAGAGATAGAGTCATGAAATAATGTTAAAAAGTCTTATGATTCAATTATTTCCGATGGAAGGTATTTAGTTTATAAATTAAAAGATATAAAAACTAATAGTTACATTTATTATGCTTCTCAGGAAATGGCTTTAAAAGCAGCTCTTTCAAATGCTAGAGTCAATGGTGATGTAAATAAAACATCAATTGATAAATATATGTATACTTATAGTGATTCTTTAACTGGAGAAGAAATTAGTGTAATTTTTTATAACAATGATATTAATTCAGCTATTGATAAAATCTTACTTAAAATTGATACTAAAAAGCGAGTTTTGAATTAATTTTAAATTTTTATCTAAAAAAGTTTGTTATTTATTGAGTAACAAACTTTTTTTATTTTCTGTAACTCTTTCAAAGATAATAGGAATAAGAATTATTAAAGATAAAAAATAAATATGTATTAAAAAGAAACCTGAAAAAGCTGATGAGACGAATTCAATATTTTTATTTTCATATATTTTAAGCAATTTTAATATTGTAACTATTGTCATTATGAGATTAGTTCCCAATGAGAATAAGTATAAGAGAATATATGCTATATAATATAATTCATTGTCTTTTTCACTGAAGTTATAATTTGAAAATATTGTTAACTTATAAATTGAAGTTGAGATAAAAATTAAACCCAGAAAAATTTTTGAATAAGCAATTATTTTTTCTTGTTGAGATAAAATAATTATCTCTTTATTTTTAGTTACTTTTTTTTCTTTTAAAAAAGTATTATTAATTCATATTAATAAATATTGACACAAAGTAATTAAAAGTAAACAACCTATAGAACCAATTACAATAAGTTCTAATCCATTAAGAACAAATGGGTTAAAGAAAAAATAGGGGGTTGACAGAACACTAACAGATAAATCTAAAACTCATTCATGGTTTTCCTGAATCCAAATAATTTCACTATTTGGAGTTTGCATAATAAAATGCTCAGTACCTAAATTATTCATTATCAGCATTCTAATTAAAACAAAAAATAAATAAAACATTGGATATATTCAACCTATTAATAAATTTTTTTTATATCAACTTTTTATATCAACTTGTTCTCTTTTTACTATAAAAAAATAGTAACCCATAGCAATTAAATATGTTACAAGATGTGTAGTAACTGTAATAAATCATTTAATAAAAGTATTATATTGATTAGATCATAGTACTAATGGATATTCTTTTGAACCTGATAAAGCAGACCAAAAGAGCACCATTGTTAAAGTAAAATAACTTAAAAAATTAATTCAGGCAACTTTTCCTGGTTTTCATAAACCCCATTTTCCATTTAAAGCAACAAATAAAAAGAATATAAAAAACATTCAGTTTGTTTGCGTAGTTCAAAAAGCCATATCTGCAAAAATCTTATTTCATCATGCGAAAATATGATATCTAGGTGCAGGATCAATCTGAGCCATAGTTGCAGAGAGCATTAAAAAAGCAAAAAAATAAATAAAAAAGATATATCATGCTATTATTTTCATTCTGTTTTTCATTTTATTCTCTACCTCTAATTAAATTATTATTGAACATTAAATTTTTATTTTTTATCAACCATTATTTACAACTTTTCTATTTTTTAAAGTTTTTTCAATATGTATAACTGCTTGCATAGATTCATAAACTCCAGAAACTAAGTTTCTAACTTTTGTAGGATAAATGCAACAATCACCAGCTGCATAAATTCCAACTACATTAGTTTGCATAGTATAATCTACTTCAAATCTATTTAAATTATTTATATTTAATTTTAAATTTTCAAATTTTTGCTTCTCAATTGTTTGTCCAAATTGAACAATAATTGAGTCAAATTCTAGATCTAACTCCTCATTTGTATTAATATTGCTTATTTTTATTTTCTTTGCAATATCTTTATTATGCTCTAAAATTTTAACAAAATTATATGGTGTTAAAAATACAACATTATTTTTTTGTGCCTCTTCAATACTTGCTGGTTTTGCTCTAAATTCTTCTCTTCTGTGAATTATAGTAACTGATTTAGCAATATTATTGCTAAGTTCATTTGCTCAATCAAGTGATGAGTCACCTCCACCAAAAATTAATACATTATGGTCTTTAAAAGCACTCATATTTGTAATTGAATAAAATATATTATCATAATCTTTTTTAACCAGTGGTATTGGTTTAGATAAGCCCATTCCATCTGTAAAAAGAATTCTTTTATATTTTTTCTTTTTTTTATTAGAAAATTTAACTTCAAATCAATTATCATGGCCAATTTCTTCTGGTTTTATTATATTTATTTCTAAAACATAGGTATTATAAATTGCCATAATTTCATTATCTTCTTTTTTAATTGCTTCATACATTTGATCCATAGCTTCTTGCGCTTGAATTTTTGGAATTGCTGGAAAATTATAAATATATTTTTCTGGATAATAGGTACTAACTTGACCACCATATGTGTCTTTTGATTCAATTATATCTCCAGTTAATTTTAATTCGGCTGCCATTTTTCAAGCATATAGTCCCGCAGAACCACAGCCAATTATTAAAATATCTTTAACCATAATTACCTCCAAAATAGTGCAAATTCATTATATCATATATACATATAGGCAAAGGAGTATTGCTAAATGAGATTAGAAATTTGCAATCTTGATGAATTAACTACAGTTATTAATTTAATTTTGCCCAAAATTAAGGAAAATAGTTGCTTAATTCTTGAGGGAGAAATGGGTTCTGGAAAGACTACGTTTAGTAAATATTTGCTTAAAGCAATGGGATTAAAAGAATTGGTGACTTCACCAACTTTTACAATAATGCACCAGTATCAAATTGATAAATTAAAAATAAATCATATTGACGCTTATAGGTTAACTCCAAAAGAAGATTGTGAAATGTATTTAGAAGAAATGTTTAATTCCTTTAATATAGTTGAATGAAGTCAAAATTTAGCAATTGATTATTTTAGATATTTTAATGTGATAAAAATATCAATTGAAATAATTTCTGAAACCAAAAGAATTTTTTCTATAGAGGAGAACAATTAAATGAATCTTTTTTTAGATACTAGTAATAATAAATTAATTATCATTTTAGAAAAAAATAATAAAGTCATTGATACTTTATTTTTAGACAATCAAATAAGAGTAAGTGATATTGTATTGAATCAACTTGATAGTTTTTTAAATAAAAATAACTTAACAATAAAAGAAATAGAGAATTTATATGCAATAAAGGGTCCTGGAAGTTACACAGGTGTAAGAGTGGCTATTACTATTGTAAAAACATTGAAAACTTTAAATGAGAAATTTAATGTATTTACTTTATCCTCATTAGCATTTCAAGCTGGTAATAATAAAACCATAAGTATATTAGATGCAAGGGGAGCTAAAATATATTTAGGAA
Source organism: Spiroplasma endosymbiont of Cantharis rufa (assembly GCF_964019665.1). NCBI lineage: Bacteria > Bacillati > Mycoplasmatota > Mollicutes > Entomoplasmatales > Spiroplasmataceae > Spiroplasma > Spiroplasma endosymbiont of Cantharis rufa. The sequence continues at coordinate 211,428 of NZ_OZ026459.1, forward strand.
TTTATGATAATGGTAAAAATATTATTGAAGATCAATTATTACCTTTTGAATATCTTGAAGATTTTCAAAAACAATTTTCAGATTTTAGTTTAGTTACAGATTATAAGGATATTGATTTTAAAAAGTGCTATTTTGAAACTAAGTCATTTTTTGTTGAAATAAAAAATTTGGAAGATATTAAACCACTGTATATAAAAAATTTTATATAAGAAAAGGAGTTTTATTATATGAATGAAATTAATAAAGGCACAAGTATTCCAGTATGAGCTTTATCATTAATAATAATTTTATTTATTATCGGTCTAGTTGTTTCAATTTGAGGTGCTTCTTCTGTTTTTAAATTTAAAAAGGAAATGGAAAGTAATGACATTAAAAAGATCTTTAAAAATAAAAGGTTATTAAAATATGGTGATGAATTTGAAAATAAGTCAGGTATTTATGCCCTAATTTTTAATAATTTTAATTCAAAAGAGTATTTTTGACCAATATTAATATTCAAAAGTAGCAATTTTAGTGAAACAACATTAGAGATTGTAAATAAAATTGAAAGTAAGGAATATAAAAATATAGAAGACTATATGAATGAAAAGGGTTTAAAAAATGAAGATATTAGATTCATTGAATTAGAAATAAATGAAGATCAGAATAAATTTAAGTATTGAATAAAAAAAACTAAAGCTGATACTAGAGGTTTCAATATATAAAATTAAAAAACCTTTTGGAAACACTTATATATTTTTAACTTAAAAATGTTATTGCAATAAAAAATTTTCCATTATATAATAAAAGTGTGGAGAATTTTAAAATGGAACAAAATCAAATTATAGGGTTGTCATTGTTAATAATTGGATTATTAATAATTGTAGGTTTTGGATATTGGGCATATTATGCCAAAAATAAAGTAAAAGATAATTCAAATTTTAAAACTGGAAATCAAGAAAGCCAAACAATTTGGGAGTTTACTAAAAAAAACTTTCCTATTTTTGTTGCAATTTTTGGTTTTATAATGGCATTTACTGGTTTAATGATGATGTTCTAGTTAGCAACCACGACAAAAGAAAGGAAATAAACTAAATGAAAAATATTACTCAAAAAACTGGTGAAAAGTCTTCAAATAAGTTTACTGCTAAAATGAAAAGCATGGGTAAAAATATTATGCCCACACTTTCAAAATTAAGTAAAGCGTTCTTATTACCTATAGCACTTTTACCAATAGCGGGTGTATTTCTTGGTGTTGGTGCAGCGATTTCATCTAATGCTGGTGATGTTGCATTTCTATTTTATTTTGGATCACTTCTAAATAAAATGGGTGATGTTTGTTTTGGAAATTTACCAGTATTATTTTGTATATCAGTTGCATTAGCTTATACTAAGGACTCAGGAATAGCAGCTTTAACAGCAGTTGTTGGTTTTCTTGTTATGAATGGGATGCAAGCTGCGTTATTACATACAAGCGTAGTAGATCAAAGTACAGTTTGAGTACAATTAAATGATCAAACTTGACACCAACTTTATACAAATGTTGGAGACAATAAATGAGAAATTATTTGAGAAAACTTTGATTTTGGCTTACAAGATATTGCCAAATATGTATCTGCAGCTAATCAAGAAATTGCTGAAGCTGGGAAAGGTTCAGCAATTAACTCAAGTTTAGAACATATTGATGCTGCTGGAAGCGCTTATTATTCATTACTATGAATTAATTGAATTCCAAATGGATTAATTACTTCAAATATTGGAGTTAATTCATTAAATACAGGGGTATTTGCAGGTATATTTGTTGGGGCAATTGCAGCAAAATGCTACAATAAGTTTCATGATACTCAATTACCTTCTGCAATAAGTTTCTTTAGTGGAACAAAATTAGTTCCAATTGTAACATTTGTTGCAGTTATTCCATTGTCATTTATATTTATGTTTTTATGACCATATCTAGGTATGGGATTAGCAGCATTTGGACAAGCATCAGGAAAACTTCCTTATGGTGTGGATTCATTAATTTATGAAGTTGCAGAACGTTCATTAGTGCCATTTGGATTACACCATGTGTTTTATGCACCGCTGTGATGAACAAACGCTGGAGGTTCAATTGCTGAAGCTTTTGAAAAAACAATTGATCCAATTGTTCAACAACAATTTGCAGATCTATGAGCTAAAAATCATGATGCAGTTAAATTATTAGGAACAGCAACACCATCATTTGAACAAATTAGAAATTTAATAAGTACTAATTATACTGATTTATGAAAATCAATGGGAGATCAGACAATGGCTTATAAAGTTATTGCTAATTCTGAAGTTTTAAATTTTAAAGATTTAGATATTTTAGGATTAAATATTGGAAGATTCCAATCTGGTAAGTTTGGATTTATGTTGTTAGGATTACCAATGGCGGGATTAGCAATGTGATTAAATGTTCCTAAGGAAAATCGAAAATCAGTAATGGGAATTTATTTCTCAGCTGCCTTTACTTGTTTCCTAACAGGAATTACAGAACCAATAGAATACACATTCTTATTCTTAGCACCTTGATTATTCTATGGTGTACATATGCCATTAGCATCAATTTCATTCTTATTATCTGGACTATTTAGAACTCACGTTTCAATGACAGTTTCAGGAGGATTTATTGATTACATAGTATTTGGAATAATTCCATTCTTTGGAAGTAAAGCTATGAGTGCAACATCAGTATTTGCAATTCTAGGGGTTGCAGGTATTATGGCACCAGCTTACTTCTTCTCATTCTACTTTGCAGTAAAATATGGAAATGTAATGGTTCCAGGAAGAGATGGAAGTAGTGATGTTAAATTAGCAACAAAAGCTGATTACAAAGAAGCAAAAGGTCAGAATGTTGATGATATAAAAATTGAAAATAATAAGAGCTCTTCTGAAAATGCAAGAGTTCAAAAAGCCACAAAGATAATTGAGTTTTTAGGTGGAGAAAACAATATTGTCGATGTTGATGCTTGTGCAAGTCGTTTACGTGTAACTGTAAAAGACGGAAGTGTTGTTGATAAAGAAGGTATCATATCTTTAGGAGGAGCCAATGGAGCTCTTATTAGAGGAACAAATGTTCAGATTGTTTATGGTGGAGAACAAGAAGCCATTAAACCACGTATGATAAAAATTCTAGGTGAACAACGAAAAGCCAAAAAAAACAATGAGGCTTAGTAAATAAAAATATTTTAAATTAAAAGATAAAACCTTATTAAGTATGTCTTACAAGAGAATACTAATATGGTTTTTTATACTTTATAATTAAATAAAATGGAAAGAGCTTATAATATGAAATTATCTTATAAAAAAATGAGTATTGAAGATTATCAAGATATTGCTGATATGCTTTTAAATAAAAAAGTTATGAAAGCTTGAGAACATGACTTCAATGAAAAAGATGTACATGATTGAATAAAAAAACAACATAAAAGATATTTAGAAAATGAATTAGGTTATAAACTTATTACTGACTCAGAAAATAATTTAGTAGTTGGTCAAGCAGGAATAACACTACAAGAAGTAAATGGAAATATTGTATATGAAATTGGATATATTATTAAATATGAATTTTGAAAAAAGGGGTACGCTACAAAAGCTGTTTTAGATTTATTAAATATTGCAAAAAATAAATATGGATTAAAGCAAGTTTATTCTTTAATAAAATATGATAATTTAATCTCTCAAAAAGTTGTTTTAAAAAATGATTTTATTAAAATAGGAGAGTTTAAAAAAATTTATAACGAAAAGGAAATGAAGCATTTCATTTTTAAAAAAGACCTTTAATAATTCTAAATTATATTTTTATTAGTTAAATGAAAAAAATCCAACATAGATAAATGTTGGATTTAAAATTAGAAAATATATAAATATTTATATTTTTGATTTTTTCTTATAAATTAATAAATTTAAATATGTCAATATTGCAGAAAAAGCTATTCAGCATATTATGCATAATGTCATATTAAATCCACCAATTAATTTCATATCTAAATCTTTATAAAGAGATAAATCTTCATCGTTTAATTTTTCTTCTTTTGGTTTTGTTCTTTGAATAATCTCTTCAATATCATTTTTTGAATAATATTTTAAAGGCTTAGTTGGTTGCATCATAGATGAAATTGAAGAAACATAATCATTTACAAAAGGCTTTGTATTATTGCCTCTATAAATATATCATCAGTTGTTTAAAAAATTACCATTAGCAGAACTATTATTTGATTTAAATTCAGAGTCATAGTTAATGCCATTATTTTTAATACTTAAAATATCATTGTCTGAGTTATTAAAATCATTGTACATTGATGCTCTATAACCTGACATAATTAGTCAATTAATTATCATAATTTCAGGATGATTTTTATAAATATCAAATCTTTTTTCATTTGTCTTATTTAAATCCTCATTTTCAAATTTGAAAGTAGATTCAATATCCAAAGAGTTTTTTTTAAAAATTGAATAGGCTAATCCGTTTGAATCTCCAGGTTCACCGTCTTTAATAATTGTTAAATAATTATTATAAGTATATTCAATTCAATTGAATAAACTTAATAATTCTGGCAACTGTTTTTTTAAATGTTCTAAAGTCGGTTGAATTTCAATATACACTTGTTTTTCTGATCATCCTTCTTTAGAGAGTAATCAATATTTATTTTCAATATTTGAATTATAAGGTTTAAGATCTTGTGCTTTTTCAAAAATTTCACTCATAAGACTAGAAATTTTATATTCACTTAGAACTTCATTTTCACTTAGAACTTCATTTTTATTATTTAGTAAATTAGATTGACCATTTAAAAAAGCTCTTTTTTTAATATTATCAAAATCTTTATAACTAAAATCAATTTCACTTTCTTTGAAGATCTCATTATAGTTCTCAACATTTTTTAAATTATTATAGAATGAGTGACCAAGATGCATATTAATGTTGGCATTTAGATAACTAGTTTCTGATATTTTGTTGAAAGTTCCATTTAATTGACTACTTATTGCAGCACCAAAGGGATATATAAAAATTAACAGTGCTAATAATAAATTGTTTAAAATCCCAATTGCTACACTAAAAGTCATTGAAATAGCTATTATAAAAGGAATTAATACTATGGGTAAAAAGAAATAAAAAGCCAATTGAGTTAGTAATATATCATTGACAATAACTTGCTCGTAGTTTGAAATTAGTGTAAATAAAGTACCTAAAATAAAGTTTATTAAAACATATAATATTGAAATTAATATTGCAAGTGAATATCTATACAAAAATGATTGTCAAATGGGTATTCCTGCTCTTAACTCTATATTTTGAATTCCATCATCCTTTTGTTTTTTAAAAAAGAAGAATGAAATTAAAGTGAGAAAAATACTAAAGCAAAATCCACTACAGATATATGACACTGTTTTAAATAATGATAAATTCATTAGTTGCATTTTAGGATAACTACTTGAAAGTGATTGCATAAGAATAAATAAGGAACTAACAAAAATGAAAATTAAACCTGTGATAATAATAGATTTATTTCTTAAAGCCAATTTTAAGTTTAAAAAATAAATTATAAATAAACTTTTTACATTTTTATTTTTCATTTTCTTTATCCTCCTTATATAAGTTTGAAATTAATTCAATATTTACTTTTTTTGGATCAATAAACTTTTTATAAATGTTAATTATTAACTCTTTCTTATTATCAAATTGTTTATCATAAACAATTTCTCCGTTTTTGATAAGAACTAAATGATTTGCTATTTCTTGAAGCTCTTCAATGATATGGCTTGTGATAAGAATTGTAACACCTAGTTTATTTAACTCCTTAAGAATTGAAATAAACTCTATTTTTGATTCAACATCTAGATTTGCTGTTGGTTCATCTAAAATAATATATTTTGGAGAACGAACAAGTACACTTGCCATAATTGCCTTTTTCTTTCATCCAGCAGATAACTCTTTAATCTTTTTATTTTTAAATTTATTTAAATCAAGCATTTCATAGATATTTTTAATTTTATTTTCTAATTGTTTTTTGTTGATTCCATTAGCAGCACATAAAAATAATATATATTCGTGAAGTTTCATGTCTAGTGGAATATTGTTAGTATCTGGAAAGAAAGCCAATTTTTGTAAGTTATTATTAATAAATAAATTTTCATTATTTATTAAAATTTCTCCTTCTTTTAAGTGAAGTTCTCCAAAAATTGCTTTTATTGTTGTTGTTTTTCCAGCACCATTATCACCAACAAAGGCAATAATATCTTGGTCATTAATATTGAAACTGACATTTTTTATACCAGTATCGTTTTTAAAGACCCTTGTTAAGTTTTTAATTTCTATCATTTGTTTTTCTCCATTGCTTTATTATATATGCATTAATGTTTTTTTTTTTTTTTTCAAAAATGTTGTCATTTTATTAAACTAAATTGTTTTTAATAATTTAAAAAAATCTATTTATGTTAAAGCAATATTTTTGTTATAATTAAAAATGTAAATGGATTGGTACTCAAGTTGGTGAAGAGGGCACCCTGCTAAGGTGTTAGGCCGGGTAACTGGCGCGAGAGTTCGAGTCTCTCTCAATCCGCCATTTTTAAAAAATACAACCGAGATTTTAAAATCTTGGTTTTTTATTTGAATATATAATGTATTAGATATAGAATAAGTAATATGAAATATATTAAGAGGTTTATAACATGAAAAAAAATGATAAAAATAAGGAATTAAGTGAAAATAAACCTAAAAAGGGTTTTTTTAAAAAATTATTTAAAGGTAAAGAACAACAAAAAAAAGTTTTAAATATTATTAAGACTAAAAATATTAATAACTTATATTTTTATACTGATGTAAATAATATATTACTAATTTTAGAGCGCGGTATTAGACTTTTAAAAGATCAAAATCTTAAAAAAAATGAAGAGTATATTGTCTGAACTTATCTAGAAAATGAAAACTCAATTGGATTAGAATTTGATTCATCAACAAGAGCTCATTTTTGAAAATGAGCAAGTGAGTCAAAAGTAGATATTGAAAAAATTAGTGTTATTGGAATTGACCCTCATAATTTAGCTAAATTAACTAAAAATGATTGAGCATTTGATGAGGCAAAAAATATTGTTTATATATATGAAACATTACCTTTAGAAGCAATTGAATTTATATTAATTAAAGATAAGGCAAATTTGAAAAGAATTCAAACATATGTAGAAGCAAATGATATTGATATTGATGTTTTCTTTGGAGAAACTGGAAATATTGATAAAAAGAAAGAGAGAAAATAATTAATGGCAAATAAAATGGAAAAAATAACTTCTAGAGATGTGGATTTTAGTAAGTGATATACAGACGTTGTTAAAAATGCTGGACTTATGGAATATGGGCCTGTAAAAGGAACAATGATTTTTAAACCACATGGTTATGCTATTTGAGAACTAATTCAAAAAATTGTAGATATTGAATTTAAAAAAATAGCAATTCAGAATGTCTATTTTCCACTTTTAATACCAGAGAAACTTTTTCTAGCTGAAAAAGAACATGTAGAGGGATTTGCTCCAGAACTTGCAACTGTTACTAAAGTTGGAGATAAAAATTTAGGAGAAAACTTATTCATTCGACCAACAAGCGAAGTTCTAGTAGCTGATTTTTTATCTAGGGAAATAAATTCATACAGAGATTTACCAGTTAAATATAATCAATGAGCAAATGTTATGAGATGAGAAAAAACAACAAGACCATTTTTAAGAAGTAGTGAGTTTTTATGACAAGAGGGGCATACTTTTCATTCATCAAAAGTTGAAGCTAAGGAAATGACTTTGGATATTTTAGAAATTTATAAAAAGTTGGCAAATAATATTCTTTTGTTACCTGTAATTTCTGGAAGAAAAACTGAAAAAGAGAAATTTGCTGGAGCTAAAGAAACTTATACAATTGAATCATTAATGTATGATGGACAATCATTGCAGTCTGGAACAAGTCACTATTTTGCAGATAATTTTGCAAAAGCTTTTAATATTAAGTTTCAAAACAAAAACCAAAAGGAAGAATATGCATATTCTTCAAGTTGGGGAATATCTACAAGGTTAATCGGTGCAATTATTATGACTCATTCAGATGATTTTGGACTTGTTTTACCAAGCAAAGTGGCACCAATTCAAATATCAATTATTGCAATTAATGATTCCAAGGAAGTAATGGATATTTCAAATAATTTGCAAAAGAACTTAAATTTAAATTATCGTGTTGAACTAGATAAAAGTGACAAGTCTTTTGGTTTTAAAATTTCTGAAGCTGAAATCAAAGGAGTTCCAATTAGAGTAGAAGTTGGACCAAGAGACTTAAAAGATGGAGTTGTTACTATCTCTAGAAGAGACTTAAGAAATAAAGTACAAGTAAAATTAGAGGATGTTGAAAATTATATAAATAATGAAATTTTAGAGCACGATAAAAATCTTTATCAAAAAGCTTTAAAAAATAGACTTGATAAAACTTTTAAAGCAGATAGTGTAAAGCAATATTTATCAATTATTGAAAAAACACCAGGATTTGTATTAGTGCCCTTTTGTGGAGACATTGAATGTGAAAATGATGTAAAACAAAAAACTTCAACAAACTCAAGATGTATTCCTGATGGCGTAGATCAAATCAAATCAAAATGTTTTAATTGTAATAAAGAATCAAATTTAATGGTATATTTTGCAAGAGCATATTAATAATTTTATTTAAAAAAACAAATATGAAAGTATTTGTTTTTTTAAATATAGCTTGAATTGTAGTTATAATTATTTTATATATTAATAATAATATAGAATGGGTACTGAAAGGAGGTTTTTGAATGAAATCAAAAACTGGAGATTTAGTTTTTGTTCATGCGTATAAACACAATGGAAAATTATATAGATCATGAGAAAAAGTTAGTATTTTTGAAGAAACAGAAAATCATATAATATTAATTAATGAGGAAGTATTAATTACTGAAATTAATGGTAGAAAATGAAAAACAAATGAACCAGCTATATGATTCTTTTTTAAGAACGAATGATATAACATAATATGTATGTTTAAGGAACGTGGAATTAATTACTATTGTAATTTAGCATCACCTTATATTTTTGAAGAACATACAGTAAAATATATAGATTATGATTTAGATTTTAAAGTTTTTAATGACTATAGTTATAAAATATTGGATTTAAAAGAATTTAATAGAAATAGAATTAGTTGGAATTACTCAAGAGATATTATAGAAAAAGTATGAAAAAGTGTTGATGAAATTAAAGAAATGATAAAAACTAGACAAAAACCTTTTATTCATGATTATGTAAATGAAATTTGAAAAAAATACTTAGAAATAAAAAATAAAAAATAATAGAGTAAAAATTATTTTTTTGAATCAATTTCTTTAATTTTGAGAATATAATTTTAAGTCTTTTAAGAACTATTTTTTAGTGACTCATAATAAATTAATTTTTATTAATAGATTATTGGTTATAATATTTAAAGAAAACTAAGAGGCGATTAAAAATGGATAAATCAAAAATTAGAAATTTTAGTATAATCGCTCATATTGATCATGGAAAATCAACTTTAGCAGATAGATTACTTGAATTAACTGGAACTGTTCAAAAAAGAGATATGCAAGCACAGCTTTTAGATTCAATGGATATTGAAAGAGAACGTGGAATTACAATAAAACTTAATTCAGTTCAATTAAAGTATAAAGCTAAAGATGGTGAAGAATATATTTTTCATTTAATTGATACGCCAGGTCATGTTGATTTTACGTATGAAGTTTCTAGAAGTTTGGCTGCTTGTGAAGGAGCATTGCTAGTTGTTGATGCTAGTCAAGGTATTGAAGCGCAAACATTAGCTAATGTTTATTTGGCATTAGACAATGATTTAGAAATAGTACCAATAATTAATAAAGTTGATTTACCTGCAGCAGATCCAGAAAGAGTAAAAGAAGAAATTGAAAAAGTGATTGGAATAGATTGTTCAAATGCTCCAATGATAAGTGCAAAAACTGGCTTAAATGTTGAAGATGTTTTGGAGGCAATTGTAAAGTTTATTCCTGCACCTTTAGACCCTGATGACAGTAAACCATTAAAAGCACTTATTTTTGATTCTTATTATGATAAATATAGAGGGGTAATGGTCTCTGTAAGAATTATGGAGGGAACAATAAAAGTTGGCCAAACAATTAAAATGATGCAATCAAAAGCAACATATGAAGTTACAGAGTTGGGAGTTAAAACACCTTATGAAGTAAAGAAAGACAAACTTGAAGCCGGAGAAGTTGGGTGAATTGCTGCAGCAATTAAAACAGTAAGAGATGTGCAAGTTGGAGATACAATAACAACAAAAGAAAATGGCGCAAAAGTTGCCCTTGATGGATATAAAAAATTAAATCCTATGGTTTATTGTGGAATATATCCTGTTGATACAGCAAGATATAAAGATCTAAAAGAAGCATTAGAAAAAATTTCTTTGAGTGATGCAAGTTTGGTTTATGAACCTGAAAGTTCTCAATCTTTGGGATTTGGCTTTAGATGTGGTTTTTTAGGTTTATTACATATGGATGTTATTCAAGAAAGACTTGAAAGAGAATATGATTTAATATTAATTGCTACTGCTCCGTCTGTTATTTATAAAGTTACTCAAACAAATGATGAAACAATTCAAATTGATAATCCGGCTTTTTTACCAGATCCTCAAAAAATAAAATTTATTGAAGAACCTTTTGTTAAGGTGACAATTATGACCCCAGATCAATATTTGGGAGATTTAATGAGTCTATGTCAAGATAGAAGAGGAAATTATATTGATATAGAATATATTGATGATATGAGAAGAACTTTAGTTTATGATATGCCATTAAACGAAATTGTTTTTGATTTTTTTAATAAATTAAAATCAATGTCAAAGGGTTATGCATCTTTTGATTATGAATTAATAGGTTATAAGCAATCAAAATTAGTAAAAATGGATATTTTATTAAATGGAGATATTGTTGATGCTTTATCAACGATAGTTCATAGGGATTTTGCTCAAACAAGAGGAAGAATTTTAACTGAAAAGTTAAAAGAAATAATTCCAAGACAAAATTTTGAAGTTCCAATTCAAGCTGCAATTGGTGGAAAAATAATAGCTCGTGAAACTATTAAGGCAATGAGAAAAAATGTTTTAGCCAAGTGCTACGGTGGAGATATTTCACGTAAGAAAAAATTATTGGAAAAACAAAAAGAAGGTAAAAAAAGAATGAAGGCAATAGGTTCTGTAGAAGTACCACAAGAAGCTTTCATAGCTGTTCTTAAATTAGATGATTAGGAGGATAATTAATGAATTTTTTAATTGAGTACTCAACACAAAATGATATTTTTAATCAAGCATGTCAAATTAGAAAAAAGGTGTTTTGTGATGAACAAAAATACCCAGAAGATGATGAGTATGATGAGTATGATTCACAAAGTTTTCATGTTATTGGTTTTGAAAATGATGCAGTTGTTTGTTGTGCAAGAATTTTAAAAAAAGCAAACGAATGATATATTGGAAGAATTGCGGTTTTAAAAGAATTTAGGGGTAAAGGTATAGGAAATAAAATTATTAATTTCTTAGAAGAATTTATAAAAAATAATTTAAATGCTCAAGAGATTTTCTTAGATGCCCAAGAATCTGCTTTAAATTTATATAAAAAAAATGGTTTTGAAGTTATTTCAAACAAATTTTTAGATGGTGAAATATGGCACTACAAAATGAAAAAAAAGTTTTAGGCCGTTCTAGTTAAAATAATTTTATTTGATAATTATTAAATTCGGATATTCTTTTATAAATTGAATTTTTATGATAATAAATATATAATTCTTTAGGAATTTTTATATATTTATTTTTAATAAAATTATATAATTAATAATATAGGTGGTATTTAGATGAAAAAAATTAAAGTATGAAAAATTATAATAATGTTATTAATTTCTGTGTCTCTTATTCTAATCTTGCCTTGAATAACTGTTGATTCAAACAATAATATAGTTTTCTCTTTTAAAGAGTTTAATATAAATAGAATTGCATTATTATTTAGTGGTTTAGCTTACTTTGGAATTAGTCTATTTTCAAGTTTAGGAAAAAATAAAGTAGAAAAAGTATTTGGAATATTTGATATTATTATAAGTTTTTGAGTAATTATTATTTTATCTATTCATACATTTTTATATTTAAATGCAGAAGTTCAAATTAAAATGACTTACTTTATGCCATTGCTTTCTCTTTTAATTGTAGATTTAATTATTACAATTATTAATATTTCAATAAATCCAGAAAATTTCTTAGTTAAAAATAATAATCAAAAATTAGAATCAGTTCCTGCAAAAATAATTGATCAAAGTTATCAATCTCAAGATTCTCTTAAAGATGTGTCAGATTTAAAAAATAAAATTCTTAACATGAAGAGTGGTCTAAATAAATCATATGAAGAAGCAATTGAAGAAATTGAAAGAACTGGTGCTTTAAGCGGAATGGATATGTCTTCTTTAATTACAGAGGAAGAACCTAAAAATAATAAAATAATTCCATATTCAATTGAGGAAAATCAACTAATATTAAATGATATTGAACAGGAAATTAAACCAGAAGAAATTAAAAAGAATTTATCAAATGAATCAGTTAAAGATGATGATGAATTAGAATTACCATTAAATTTAGAAGATCCAATTGCAAATTCTAATGAAGATAAAGATTATGATAATATTAATTCTTCTAATTTTGATACAGGGGAATTTAAATATATGTCAAGAAGAACTAATACTGATGAAAATAAACATTAAAATAATTTAAACATTTATTTTGTTTAAATTTTTTTTTATATAGAATTATAGTATTAGGGGATTTTATGAAAAAAGAAAAAGCATTAAAAAAAGAAAAAAATAAAGTCAAAAAAATCAATTTTAAAAATTTTAAAACTGGTTCAATTTTTTTTATGACTATTTTACTGATTTTTAGAATATTAATGATAATTTTTTGATTATTGGCTCCAATTATTGTTGGTTTTACAATTGGTTTTGATGATGGAATAAGAAATTTAGTAAAATTTATTGGAGTATTTATATACCCAGATAGACTAACATCTAATACTACACTTGTAATTAATATAATAGCTCCTGTTTCATGATTAATGACTTTGATAATCATACTTCTTGCAGATGTAAAACCATTTTTTAATAAAAAACAATGAAGGCAAAGAGCTTATTTAGCTTTTAGTTTAATATTTTGACCAATATTGTTTGTGGGCTTTATATATGGAATATACTTTATAATTCCTTTATTTGAAGTAGGAATTAAAACAAATCCAACAGATCCCAATTATGATTTAAAATATCAAGCATGAAAATCTTTAAAGGATAGTTTTTCTCCATTTAGTAGTTGAATGATTGCTCTACAATGTATGTATGGAGTTATAGTAATTTTTGGATTATTTTCAATTTTTGAAGCACATATGATTAGAAAAATGAAATTAGATTATAGTGATTTTTTTATTAGAGATGAGAACTCAAGAAGTTTAGTAACTCAAGTTATAGAGGGAAAAATTGAGTTTGGAGAATTTGAGCCAGATCAAGTTAATAAAGAAGTTAAAAGAGTAAGAAGAGAAACAATTGAAGAAGAAAAAAGAGAAAAATTTGAAAAGTTTCAGAAAATGGAAGAAGAAATATTAAATAAAAAGAAAGAAAAAAAAGAAAGAAAAAATGCAAAAAGAAAGAAAAAGGATAAAACTAAATAAGACTTTAAGTTATAAGGGTCAACAAATAGATTATTGTTTGACTTTAAAAGACCAAAAATTTATTAGATTAAAGTTAGAAGATACTAGTATTAATGTTTCTGCACCATTTCATGCGTATGATTGAGAAATTGAACAATTAATTTATAAAAATATTCAAAAGATTCAAAAAATAATTGAATATCGAGAAAAAAACCAGTTTTATATGATTTCAGAAAACGGCTTTTTCAAGATTAATGATAAAAAATATGTTGCAAGATTTTTGGATAAAGTTGATAAAAAAGAAAAACTTGATTTCAAAATTTATGAAACTAAGGAAGAAACAATAAAAAGAATGTATAAAAAAATAGCAATTAATTATTTTTTCTATTTTGAAACTATTGTTAATAAATATAAGCAAGTAATGAATTTGGACTTTAAAAATCTTTCAGTAAAAGTTATGAAAGGTAAATGGGGTGTTTGTTTCCCTGAAAAATCAAAAATAGTTTTAAATACAAGATTGATTCATTTTCCTATTATTGCATTAGAGTATGTTGTTATTCATGAATTAAGTCATTTGGTTCATAAAAATCACTCAAAAGATTTTTGAAGATATGTTGAAAGATATATGCCAAATTATAAAAACATAAGTGAAATGCTAAAAGTGAATGTATTATAAAGTATAATAACTTTATGGAGAAAACTTATGGGATGAAAACGAGAATTTAAAAAAATGCAAAAAGAGACTAAAAAAGCATCAAATTTTTTTGATAACTCTGAAGATATCTCAAGTTTGATTACTTGAGATAGAACAATGAAACCTGCTAATCATTGAAATATAGATAATTTAGTTATTGATATTTCAAAGTTTAATGACTTAATTCAAGAAATAATAAAAAATCAAAATTTACCTGAAAACATGGACAAGTATTCTTGAAATTTAGGTTCAATATCAATAGTTGAAAAGTTTTATTCTTATCCTATGGCAAGTTATTTCAAAGAAACATATAATAGTGTTTCTAATCGTTTAGGTAGTTATGAAGCCGCATTAATTGTTAATAGTCTTTCTAAATTTAGTTTTTACATTACTAAAAAATTTTGAAAACTATTTAATTATACTTTTGCAAATAAAAATATAAATGATACTCCACTAATAAGGGTTTTTGAAGTAATGCAAAGAACTTCGTTAGAAGCATTGGACGGAATTATTGAGAAGGCTTTTCTATTAATTGATAAAAGAAAATTAGATCCGTATAAGCATCATCTTTTAATTGAAGAAATTATTGATTTAGGTGACGATTTTACTTATCACTGAGCTAGAATGTATGATCAAGTTATTGATTTAACAGTTGAAACATTTATTTTTGAAAGTAAATATGGTAAATCAAAATCAACAAATAATTCAACTATACAAGCAAATTTTTTCTCAGTAGATGATGATGAGCAATTTGATACTTTCTTTGAAAAAACAAAAACTCTTGTATTTAATGACGAAGTAAATGATGCATTTAATTACTTTGGTATTTCAAAAATGGCAAAGCCTGATGAGTTTAAAAAAACTTACAGAAAAATGGCAAAGCAATTCCATCCAGATTTGAATTCAGATGAAAACTCTGCAATGGAAATGAAAAAAATTAATTTATTTAAAGAAATTGTTGAGAAGTATTATGAAAAGTATGAAATTATTTAAGTTTAAAAGTAAGATTTTAAGCCAAAAATTATTCAAAATATAGTAATAGAGAAATCTTTAAATGTAATAAAAATTTGTTTTCATTTTGGAACTTATTAAGATATCAATAACTAATTTATTTAAAAATGACTCACTTGGATTTTCCATTTTATAGTAGGAGATAATTAATGATTATTAAAGAATATGAAGAATATAGTTTTATACAAAGTGATTTAATAAGTAAAGAAATTTTTATTTTATATTCAGTATTTGGTGAAGAAAGTAAATTCTTAAAAGTAATTCAACAAGAATGATTTGAGACAAAAGATATTGAAAAATTTAGAGATTTTATTGAAATAAAATTTGAAGAGATTGAAGTAAAACAAAAAAATCAAGTTGATAGAGATAGTCTAAGTTGTTTATTAAGAATGATCTCAATTTGTGATAATTTTTTTGAGTATGAATATCTATATGATTCGAGCAGGATATTCTTTTTAGAATCAAAAAAGGAAATTATGAATAGTCTAAAAATATATGATTATGCATTTAAAGAACTTATTGATCTCAATTATAAAAGTTTTATTGAAGAAATTGATACTATGAAAATTTCACACAAATACACAATAGTGGCAAATGAAATCAAGAAAATTATACATAGATGTGAAGAGATAAATGATTTCTATTTAGTAATTAAAGAGACATATAAAATAAATGACTTATTAAGTGATTTATTAGATTTACTCGAAGAAGATGAAGATAATAGCCTTCAATTTGGTACAGATGAAGAAGTAATACTTTATAATTTTGCAATTTATCACTCAACAAAAATTTACTTTTCATTATTATTACGAGAGTATATTGTTTCAGAAGAAGAAAGAATTACAAATACAATTATTGAAGAAAATAAACCTTTAATTGAGGAGGAAGAATTAAGAATAGCAGAAACTAAAATGCTATCTGATCAAACTAAAGAGATTTTTTATAAAACATTAAAAAATTAATATTAATTAAATACTAAATATTATCTATCAACAAAATTTTATGAAATAAAATAGGTCATTTTGTTGGTATAATATTTAAATATTTGTTATTATCAATAGGTTATTAAATAGGAGAGAATCATGAATAAAAAAATTATTAATATAGCAGTTATTGCTCACGTTGATGCTGGGAAGTCTACATTAGTAGATGCTTTTTTAAATCAATCTAACGTTTTTAGAGCAAATGAGGAAGTAAAAGAACAAGTAATGGACAGCAATGACCAAGAAAGAGAACGTGGTATTACAATTTATTCAAAAAATTGTGCTATTGAATATAACGATTACAAAATTAATATTGTTGATACTCCTGGGCATGCGGATTTTTCAAGTGAAGTAGAACGTATTATGAAAACTGTAGACACAGTTATTTTGTTAGTTGATTCAGCTGAAGGGCCAATGCCTCAAACTAGATTTGTTTTATCAAAGGCATTAGAGTTGGGGTTAAGACCAATACTGTTAATTAATAAAATTGATAAAAAAGATCAAAGAGCATTAGAAGTAGTTGATGAAGTTCTTGAATTATTTATGGAACTAAATGCAAATGATGAGCAAATCGAATTTCCATCATTATTTGGTACAGCTCGTGATGGTATTGTTCAGTATTCAATGGAAGAGACAAGCGAAAATTTAGTACCTTTGTTTGAAACAATCATTAAGCAAGTTGGAAACTATCCATTAGAATTAGCAAAAGAACCAATTCAATTACAAATATCATCTTTAGCTTATGACTCATTTATTGGGAGATTAGGAGTTGGAAGACTATTTAAAGGTGTAATTAAGGAAGGCCAACAAGTTGCAATTTCTAAAAATGATGGCTCAGTAACTAAAGGAAAAATATCAGGTTTATTTATTTATGAAGGAATGAAAAGAGTTGCTGTTAAAGAAGCACAAGCTGGTGAAATTGTTGTTATTTCAGGTATTGGTGATTTAACAATTGGAGATACAGTTTGTGAAATTGATAAAATTGATGCTTTACCTCCAATTATTATTGAAGAGCCGACAATGAGTATGAATTTTTTAGTTAATACTTCTCCATTCGCTGGAAGAGTTGGAAAATATGTTACAACAAGAAATATTAAAGAGAGATTAGATAAAGAACTAGAAGTAAATGTTGGTTTAAAAGTTGAGGCTTTAACTGACTCATCAGCAGATGGATTTAAAGTTTTAGGTCGAGGAGAACTTCATTTATCTGTTTTAATTGAAACAATGAGAAGAGAAGGTTTTGAACTTGGAATATCAAGACCAGAAGTTGTTGTAAGAATTGATGAAAAGGGTCAAAAATTTGAACCTATGGAAAAAGTAATTATTGACGTACCAACAGAATTTTCTGGAACAGTTATTAATAAATTAAATTTAAGAAAAGGTATGATGGTTGACATGGATTCAGATGGTTTAAGAGATAAAGTAACTTACCATATACCAACAAGAGGTTTAATTGGATTTAAATCAGAGTTTACTAATGATACACGTGGTGAAGGTGTAATGGTAAAATCAAGTATTGGTTATGAAGAGTATAAAGGAAAAATTGAAGGTAGACAAAATGGTACGCTTGTCTCAATGGCAAATGGTATTACACTTCCTTATGCACTAAATAATCTTGAAGAAAGAGGAATATTATTTGTTGGACCTCAAGTTGAAGTTTATGATGGAATGATTGTAGGTTTACATTCAAGAGATAACGACTTAAATGTTAATCCAACAACTGGTAAAAAGTTAACAAATACAAGAGCTTCAGGAAGTGATGACTCAGTTAAATTAACTCCTGCAAGAAAATTCACGTTAGAAGAAGCACTAGAATTTATTGAATGAGATGAACTTGTGGAAGTGACACCAGAAGATATTAGATTAAGAAAAAAATGACTTACAGAGAATGAAAGAAAACAACATAGAAATGATCCACACTAAAAATTCCATTATGGAATTTTTTTTTAAAAAAAGTTCCAGGATTATATTACAAAAAATTATTTAAATATACAAAAATAGGTTTATTATAAAAATGTAAGGAGAATTTAATATGTCAAAAATAACTAGTATTATTGCACGTGAAGTTTTAGACTCACGTGGTTTCCCAACAGTTCAAGTTGATGTTACAACTGAATTTGGAGGATTTGGAACAGCAAAAGTTCCTTCAGGAGCTTCAACTGGTTCAAGAGAAGCATTAGAATTAAGAGATGGAGATAAAAAACGCTTTAATGGTAAAGGTGTTTTAAAAGCTGTTGAAAATGTAAATACTAAAATTGCAAAAGAAATAATTGGAATGGAAGTAACAGAGCAAGTAAAAATTGATACAAAAATGTGTGAATTAGATGGTGATGATTTCAAGAAAAATTTAGGAGCAAATGCTATTTTAGGTGTATCTTTAGCTGTTGCTAAAGCAGCAGCAAGTGAATTGGAAATTCCATTATATAGATATATTGGTGGAACAAATGCAAGAAGATTACCAGTACCAATGTTAAATGTTATTAACGGAGGAGAACATGCAGATTCTGCAATTGATTTCCAAGAGTTTATGATTATGCCAGTTGGAGCACCAACTTTTAGTGAATCATTAAGATGAGCTTCAGAAACTTTCCAAGCTTTAAAAACTTTATTACATGATAAAAAAGATATTACAGCTGTTGGTGATGAAGGTGGATTTGCACCAAACTTTGCTTGAGCATATCCAAAAGAAACTATTGAAGCATTTAAGGCAAAAACTCCAGTTGAAGTTGCTTTAGATTTATTAGTTGAAGCAATTAAAAAAGCTGGTTATAAAACAGGTAAAGATGGTATTATGATCGCAATGGATTGTGCAAACTCAGAATTATACATTAATGGAAAATATCACTTTAAGAAAATTGAAAAATTAACAGGAAAAGAATGAGCATTAACAACTGATGAAATGGTTTCATTTTTAGATAAATTAGTTGATAAATATCCAATTATTTCAATTGAAGATGGTTTAGCTGAATCAGATTGAGATGGATTCCAAAAACAAGTAAAAGTAATGGGTCATAAAATTCAAATTGTTGGAGATGATTTATTTGTTACAAACCCAAAAATTACTGCTGAAGGAATTGAAAAAAAAGCTGCTAATTCAGTATTAATTAAATTAAACCAAATTGGAACTTTAACAGAAACAATTGAAACAATTCAAATGGCTCAAAAAGCAGGTTGAACAGCTGTTACTTCACATCGTTCAGGTGAAACTGAAGATTCAACAATTGCGGATTTAGCTGTTGCTTTAAATACAGGTCAAATTAAAACAGGATCAATGTCAAGATCTGATAGAATTGCAAAATATAATAGATTACTTGAAATTGAATCTGAATTGGGAGAAGCTGCAATTTATGATGGCTTGAAATCATTTTATAATTTAACAAAATAATTTATAAAGGAATCTTAAGGATTCTTTTTTTTGTTGTAGATTTTTATTTATAATTAAATTATGAGTAAAAAATCTATGTTTAAAAATAAATATTTAATATTAACTTTATTTCTAGTAATTTTAATCTTTTTTATTTTAAGTTCCATCTTTGATCTTAGAATATCTAAACTAATAAATGAAAGTTTAAACAAAACATGATTTACATCCATTTTTGATACGTATGGTAGACTTTGTATATTTTTTCCCATTTATTTATTTCTATTTATCTTTTTATTAAAATTTTTAAGTAACTTAAAAATAAATAAAAATGCAAAAATAGTTTATGTCGTTTTACTTAATCTTATTTATTCTGTCTTTCTAACTATTTTTCTTTATTTTAAAAAACAATTTTCTCTTAAAAATAACTCATTTGATATTTCAAGATTTAGCTTTTCCATATTTCTTTTAATAATATTAGTTATTTTTATTATTTTCATAAATATATATTTAAGACACTTATTTGACAGTGAAAATAATTATATTAATATATATTTTCAACAAGCTTTGTCAGGAGCACTTTTTATATCATTATTATTTATCAATGTAGGCATTTTTAAAATTCTTTTTGGAAGAAATAGACCTTATGATGTATTAATAGAGGGAGAAAATTTTCAGTGACTATTGCAAATAAATTTTTCAAAAGTAAGAGGAAGTAGTTTTCCTTCTGGTCATACAGCTGCAGCAGGAGCAATGTTAAGTTTAATTTATTTTTTAGATAATAAAAGAGTTTCAAAGAGAATTTTTATTACTTATATATTTTCTTTAATCTTACTCACAGGTATTTCAAGAGTATTAATGTCCAAGCACTTTTTAACAGATGTACTGTTTTCTATTTTATTGGTAAGTATTTATTATTTTTTATCAAAAGTAATAGTCAAAAAAATTTATGAAAGGAAAAAATAATTATGGCTAAATATATCGGATTAGATCTTGGGAGTAAAACAATTGGTATTGCAACAAGTGAAGGTTATTTCTCAAATCCAAAAGAAACAATTAGATTTCAAGAGTATAATTTTTTAGAGGCAGTTAATAAATTAAGTATTTTTTTAAATAAGGAATGTTTTGAAGAAATAGTGATAGGTTACCCTAAAAATATGAATGGTTCTTCTGGAGAAAGAGTTGAAATGGTCGAACAGTTTATTCAAATTTTTTTAGAAAAAAAAATTGTGAGTGAAGAGCAAATTAAAAGAGTTGATGAAAGATTAACTACAAGACTTGCAAAACAAATAATGATCTCAGCTGATTTTAGTAGAAAAAAACAAAAAGAAAATAAAGATCAATTAGCAGCTAAATTAATTTTAGAAACCTATTTGAACTCAATTAAGTAGTATATAATTACAATATAAATAAGTGGGGGTATCAATGAAAACACATCCTTTAGTCAAAAAAATTTTATTTAATCAAGAAGAGATTGACAAAAGAACTAGTGAATTGGCAACAGAAATTGAAAATTATTATAGACAACAAAATGTAAAGGATAATACAGTTATAATTGTAGGACTATTAAAAGGTTGTGTTCCTTTTATGGCAAATTTTATTAAGCATTTTAATCATGAGTGTCAAACAGAGTATATGGTTGTTTCATCATATATGGGTGGAACAAAAACTAGTGGGGAACCAAAGATTAACTTAGATTTAAATTTATCAATTAAAGATAAGCATGTTTTAATAATTGAAGACATAATTGATTCAGGAATAACACTAAATTATATTAAAAAGTATATTTCTTTTAAAGGAGCTAAGGAAGTCAAAATAGTGACTCTTTTAGATAAAAAAGAAGGTAGAGTTGTTGCAATTAAATCAGATTGAGTCGGTTTTGAAATTGCAAATGAATTTGTAATTGGTTATGGTTTAGATTATGATGAAAGATTGAGAAATCTTCCTTACATTGCAGTTTGTGATGTTGAAAAAATAGAGAATTGAAAATGAAAATAATAGCATTTTCTATTATTTAATTAGATTTTTAAAAAAGTTATATAATCTATATATGGAGGAAGTTATTATGATAAAAAAAATAGGAGTATTAACTTCAGGAGGCGATGCTCCTGGAATGAATGCAGCTGTTACATCAGTTATTAAAACTGCAATTTCAAAAGGAATAGAACCTTATATTATAAGAGATGGTTATAAAGGTCTTGTTAATAATTGAATTGAAAAAGTAGATATTAATTTTACAGCAGATATTATTTCAAAAGGTGGCACAGTAATTGGTTCAGCTAGATTACCTGAATTCAAAGAAGAGTCAGTTAGACAAAAAGCTGTTGCCAATTTAAAAGCTTTAAAAATAGAAGCATTAGTTGTAATTGGTGGAGATGGAAGTTATCAAGGTGCTGAAAAATTAACAAAAATGGGAATTAATTGTGTTGGTCTTCCAGGAACAATTGATAATGATATTGTTTCTTCAGATTATACAATTGGTTTTGACACAGCATTAAATACAGTTATTAATGCTTTAGATCAAGTTAGAGATACTATACAATCTCATAACAGATGTATAATAGTAGAAATAATGGGAAATGGTTGTGGAGACTTAACACTATATGCTGCAACAGGAAGTGGAGCTGAAGTATTTTCTACAAAGGAAAATTGCTTATCAGAGGCAGAAATCATTGAACAAGTTAAAGTACTTCATGATAAAAATAAAAGAAGTGTGATTGTTGCTGTTGCTGAAAAAATTTATAATGTTAATGAATTAGCAAAAAAAATTGAAAAGCAAACAGGTTATGAAACAAGAGCCACAATACTTGGCCATATTCAAAGAGGTGGTAAACCAACAGCTATGGATAGATACTTAGCAGTAAAGGCAGGTATCTTTGCAGTTGAAGAATTAATAGCTGGTAAAGGTGGTTTATATATTGGAATGAGCAACAATAATTTAGTTGCAAGAGATATAGAATCAACATTAAATATGCCAAAAGTAGATAAAAATGAAGAATATAAAAAATTAAGAGAAATTAATAAAGCAGTATAGTTTTAACAAGGAGAGATATAATGAATAAAGAAATAGAATTTTATGAACCAAGTAAAATAGCAAAAAAAATAAAAAGAACTAAAATTGTTACAACAATTGGACCAAGTACACATTCAAAAGATGATATTAGAAAACTTTTTGAAGCTGGTATGAATGTTGTTCGATTGAACTTTTCACATGGAAAACAAGAAGAACAAGCAGAAAAAATTAAATCAGTTATTGAGTTAAGAGATGAGTTAGAAAAACCAATTTCAATAATGTTAGATACAAAAGGACCTGAAATTAGAATTGGAAAAGTTCATGATGGTGCTCAAGAAATAAAAGCTGGAACGGATATTAGAGTTTTTACAACACAAGAGGAATATTTAAATCGTGAATGCAAATCAAATGAAATGACAGTTTCATATGATATGAGTATTGATTTAAAACCTGGAGACAGTGTTTTAGTAGATGATGGAAAATTAACATTGAATGTTATTAATGTAGAACCGGGATTAGTAAATTGTAAAGCTTTTAATAGTCATATTGTTAAAACAAATAAAAGAGTAAATCTGCCTGGTGTTGAATTCTCTTTACCATTTTTAGCTCAAAAAGATATTGATGATATTAAATTTGGAGCTAAGGTAAAAGTTGATTATATTGCAGCGTCATTTGTTAACTCTGCAGATAATGTTAATGAAATTAGAAAAATACTAAAAAAAGAAAAGGCAGAACATATTCAAATTATTTCAAAGATAGAATCAAAAATAGGAATTTTTAATATAGATTCAATAATTGAAGCATCAGATGGAATTATGGTTGCTCGTGGAGATTTAGGTTTAGAAATACCATATTATGAAGTACCATATTGAGAAAAACAAATGATTAGAAAGTGTAGAAAAGCTGGAAAAGTTGTTGTAGTAGCAACTCAAATGTTGGAATCAATGACTGATAATCCACAACCAACAAGAGCTGAAGTGACTGACGTTTATTATGCCACTGAATTAGGAGCTGATGCAACTATGTTAAGTGGTGAATCAGCTGCAGGAATTTACCCATTTATTACTACAGAAACTATGGCAACAATTAATAAAAGAGCAGAATTAGGGTTTTATGGAAAAATTTATTATGATAGAGCTTTAGAAGTTGCTCGTCAATCAACTACTGGTAAAAGAGCAGAAATTGCTGATGAATTAGCAAATATTACAAGAAATGGTAAATATGAATTTGCTCTTGTTCTTTCAAGAACTGGTGAATTATTAAGAACTATTTCAAAATTTAGACCAAATGTTACAATTTTAGGGGTTTGTGATAAAGAGGAATTATGGACTGGTTTTGGAGCAATGCATTCAATCTTTATGAATAAAGTAAAGAGCATTGATCAAGTTATTAACAATAAAGATGTCTTAATAGAGATCGCAAGATCTTGAGGGGCAAAAAAAGGCGAAGAAATTTTAATTGTAAAAAATGAAGATATTAAAGTTTATCAAGTATAAAAAAATACCACTTAAATGTGGTATTTTTTTATAGAATTGTGTATTTAAGCAATTACTCTAATAAAGTGATATAATTTTTTTGTTATTAACAAGGAGAAAAAAATGAATAAATTTAATTTAAATGAAAAAATGAAAAGAACAAAGGTTATTACAACCATTGGGCCAAGTGTTCACTCAAAAGAAGCTATAAAGGAATTGTTTGATAAAGGAATGACAACAATTCGTTTAAATTTCTCACATGCAGATTTTCAAGAACATGGTGAAAGATTTGAATGAGTAAAAACTTTAAGAAAAGAAATTAATAAACCAATCTCAATTTTATTGGATACAAAAGGTCCAGAAATTAGAATTGGTAAAATGAAAGATGGAAAACAAGAAGTTAAAGTTGGAACAGAAGTAATTGTTTACACAAATCCAAAAGATTTTTCTACTAGAGAATGTAGTGCAACTGAAATGCAAATGTCATATGATATGTCACAAGATGTTAAAGTAGGAGATACTGTTTTAGTTGATGATGGAAAATTAACAATGCATGTAACAAAAGTTGAAAAATTTAAAGTTATTTGTAAAGCATTTAATAATCACTTAGTAAAAACTAATAAAAGAGTTAATTTACCAGGTATTGAATTTACATTACCATTTTTAGCAGAAAAAGATTATAACGATATAAATTTTGGTATTGATAATAATATTGATTATATTGCAGCGTCATTTGTTAACTCAGCAGATAATGTTAATGAAATAAGAGAAATCTTAAAAAAGAAAAATGCTGAACATATTCAAATTATTTCAAAAATAGAGTCACAAGTTGGATGTGATAATATTGATTCAATTATTGATGCTTCTGATGGAATTATGGTTGCTCGTGGAGATTTAGGATTAGAAATCCCATATTATGATGTACCATATTGAGAAAAACAAATAATTAGAAAATGTAGAGATAAAGGAAAATTAGTTATTGTAGCAACTCAAATGTTGGAATCAATGACTGATAATCCACAACCAACAAGAGCTGAAGTGACTGACGTTTATTATGCTACTGAATTAGGAGCTGATGCAACTATGTTAAGTGGTGAATCAGCAAATGGGGATTTCCCATTTATTACTGTTGAAACTATGTCAACAATTAATAAGCGTGCTGAAGTAGAATTTTATGAAAAAAATTACTATACAAAACAATTGGAAAAAGCTAGAAAATCAAGCTCAGGTAAAAGAGCAGAAATTGCAAATCAATTAGCTAATACTACAATTAGTGGAAGTTATGAGTATGCAATTGTGGTTTCAAGAACTGGTGAATTATTAAGAACTATTTCAAAATTTAGACCAAATGTTACAATCTTAGGTGTTTGTGACAGTGAAAAATTATGAACTGGTTTTGGATCAATGCACTCAATTTTCATGAATAAAGTTGATAACTTAGATGCCTTTATGAAAGATAATAAAGCAATATCAGAAGTTGCAAAATCATGAGGAGCAAAAAAGGGTGAAAGAATATTATTTGTTAGAAATGAAGATATTAAAGAAATTACAGTAGGATAATCATAAACCTAAACCTCAAAGTTTAGGTTTTTTTATTACTTAAAATAATAAATAGAAAATTTTCTATGTATTTTTTTAAATTTTTATTAAATAAATGTTATTATTTTTTTGAAATTAATAAGGAATAGGAGAAAACATACATCTATAAAAATATAGTTAGTATGTTTTCTTTTTCTTTATAGTTTCAACATAATTAATAGGAGAAAAAAATGAAAAAACTACTTTCAATTTTGGGATCGTCATCAATAGTTATATCTTTAGGTACATATGTAGTATCTTGTAATCCAAATAAGGATACAATAAACATATTATTTGTACCATCTCAAAATAGTACAGAAATCATAAGTACTGTAAAACCATTAGAGGAAAAATTAGCAAATGAGTTATCAAAAATTGCTCAGGCAGATAATAGAACATCTACAAAGAAAGTTAAGATATCAACTTCAACAAATTATGAAGTTGCTGGAAAAACTTTACAAGATGGTAAAGCTCATTTAGCTTTCTTACCTGTAAATACATATACAAAATATAGAGGAACAGATAAAGATGGAGTATTTGATAAACAAGGAATTCTTTTAAATGCTTCAAGAGCAGGAGCAAAACCCGAGACTACTTTTGAAAAATTTAAGGGTGAAGATGACAAATTTAGTTCGACATTAGCAATGGAAAAAATTACTTTAGAAACTTCGTGAGAATTATCTAAACATTATAATAAAATGGTTAAAGATAATCTTAATGAATTAAAAACTCAAGAAAAAGCAAAGAATCTTTTATTAGATCAAGAGAATGAAGCATCATACTATAGATCATATATATATGCTAATAATCAATTTCTAAGTGATAACAATTTTAACATTGATTCATTTGAAGATTCTGCTAGTTATCATGAAGCATTAAAAGAATTAATTTTAAAAGGAACAAATGACAAAAAATTCCAATTTACTTTTGGAGCTAGCAAAACATCAAGTGCAGGAGTTTTATACCCAATGCTTTGATTACAAGATGTTTTAAAAATTGAAGATAATAATTTAAAGGATTTATGACAAAATAAGCATGAAC
The DNA here is from genome assembly GCF_964019665.1 of Spiroplasma endosymbiont of Cantharis rufa. NCBI lineage: Bacteria > Bacillati > Mycoplasmatota > Mollicutes > Entomoplasmatales > Spiroplasmataceae > Spiroplasma > Spiroplasma endosymbiont of Cantharis rufa. The sequence continues at coordinate 238,305 of NZ_OZ026459.1, forward strand.
AAGGTAGTTATCCTCAAGCCTCTCAAGAAGTTTCAAATGCAACTTCAAATTATGCAGTTGGTTTTAGTGATATAAGAATGGAAAGTAAATCTTCAAATGATGTAGAAAATGGTTTTAAAAACACAACAATAATTGGAGCAACTGACCCAATTATTAATGATTTAATAGCTTATTCTAAAAAAACTATAAAAGATGAAACTTTTAAGGATGATTTAAGAACTGCATTTAAAAATTTAATTGAAGATAAAGAAAATGCAAGCATATTTGAAATTTACAATCATACAGGTTATGTAGGACCAGCAAGTAAGGAAAATAGTTTTGATTTTGAATTAGCAACAGATAAATCAATTACTCAAACAACAAACGCAACACAAACTCTATTAGATAAGATGAAAAACTGATAGAAAATAATATAATACAAAAAGCTTAAAGCTTTTTTGTATTTTTTTAATATGATAAAATTCATAAATGTAAACAAGGTTTGACCTAATGGTAAACATGTTTTAAGAAATATTAATTTAAAAATAGAGGATGGCGAGTTTGTTGCAGTAATTGGGTTATCAGGGGCTGGTAAAACTACACTTTTAAAAACCATTAATGGTATAAATAAAATATCTTCGGGAGAAATATTAATTAGTTGAAATGATATTGAAGAATATAATTTAAGTAAAATAAAAAATAAAAAATTAAGAGAATTAAGAAGTAAGATTGGTCTTATGTCTCAAGAATATAATAATTTAGAAAAACAAACAGTCTTAACAAATGTATTAAACTCAAGAATTTCAAAAGTAAATTTTTGAAGATCTCTTTTTGGAATATTTTCAAAAAAGGATAAGGAGATAGCATTAAAGTCTTTAGAAAAACTAAATTTATTAGATTATGCATATATTAGAGCTGAAAATTTAAGTGGGGGTCAGCAACAAAGAATTGCACTAGCAAGAACTTTATCTCAAGAACCTCAATTAATTATTGCAGATGAGCCTGTCTCTGCATTAGATCCAATACTTGCTAATCAAGTTATTAAAGATTTTCAAAATGTTAATAAAACTGAAAAAATAACAATAATTTTAAATATACATCATGTTGAATTAGCACAAAAATATGCTTCAAGGATTATTGGATTAAAAGATGGAAAAATAATTTTTGATGGAAAACCTGAACAGTTGACAAAGAAAATATTAAAAGAAGTTTATGGAGAAAATTATTAAAATGAATAGAAAAATTAGTGCGATTACTTCTAGAAATGTTTTTGCAATAAATAATAGCTACACAAAAGCTCCTAAAAAAACATTTTTTATAACTCTATCTATTATAGTTTTTTTATTAATAATATTCGGTTTCAATATGTTAGAAACCAATTGACCTGAATTTTTTTCATCTTTTGGTTTATTTTTTGAGAGAATTGGAGATTTATTTAAATGGGATTGAGAAGATTTTCTTAAACCAGATACTGTAGGAATAGTTTTCTTAAATACTGCTCTAAATTCTATTTTTATGACTATGATAACGGCTTTTGCTGGAACTATAATTGGTGTGCTTATAGCAATTCCTGTTGCAATTTTAGCTGCAGGAAATATTGTAAATAATAAATTTATTAATAATACTGCTAAAAGCTTTATTGCAATTTTTAGAACAATTCCTGCTTTTGTCTATGCTCTTATTTTTGTTGGATATTTTGGACAAACAATTTTAACAGTCACAATTGTTTTATCAATTTTTACATTTTCAATAACTTCAAAAATTTTGTTTGAGAGAATAGAACATATAAATACAAAAATTTTTATATCACAACAAGCAACAGGGGCTAATAAAATGAGATCTTTTAGATCAGCTGTTGTACCACAAATATCAAATCATATTACTTCAGCTACTTTTTATGCACTAGAAACTAATATAAGATATATTTCAGTTATTGGTGGAGTTACAAATTATGGTATTGGTAAATTAATTGATAATTCAAGGGATAACGATGATTGATCTAGAGTTGGATTTTTATTATTTTTAATAGTTGCTGTAGTAATTTTATTGGAAATAATAATATATGTATTAAAAAAATATATCTTGTTGGATAAGGATTATATTTTAGATGAGAAGAAACAAAAAAAATATAAGACTTTAATTAAAAAAATCTCAAGGATGAATAATATAAATTTCTATATAAGATATATTATTCAAAAGGATTTATATTCTAGTTTACAAGTTGCAAAACAAAATAAAAATTATGATTTAGTTAAGCAAATTAAACACGATTTAAAAAATCAAAGAGTTGAATTCTTAAATGAACATCATTCAAAATTAAAAGAAGATATAATTTCATTTGAAGAATTTAAAAAGAAAAATTTAAACTCCAAATCATGATTTATTTGAGATGAAAAAAACTCGATAAATGTTAGAATAGATAGAGTTTATCTAACTAATTTTAATTTTGAAGTTCTTAAATTAAAAGAAGAAATGAGAAATACTTTAGATAATTCAGCTATATTAGAACATGAAATTTATTTAAAGAATTTAACTATAGATGAAGTTATTAAAAAGAATCCAAAAAGATACATTAAAAGATTATGTTTATACTTTATTCTTTTTGCGCTTTTTTGTTATTCATTAACATTTATTGAATTTAGTATTGAAAGTTCACAAACTATTAAAGATACTAACCATAATATATTAGAGATGTTTAAAATAAATTGATTATCATTATTTATTCCTTATGGATATGCACCTCAATCAGTAATTTATTTATTATTTCAAACTTTATCAATTGCTATCGTTGGTACTTTTATAGGAGCAATCATAGCATATATTTTTGGTATACTAAGCTCAGAGAATATAGTAAATTATTATATTGCAAAATTCTTCGTGCTAATAACTTCTATTATAAGATCAATTCCAACTTACATATATGCAATTTTATTTATAGCACTTGTTGGTATGGGTCCATTTACAGCAACACTAGCAATTGCAGCTGGAACCGTTGGTATGCTTACAAAATATAATAGAGAAGTTTTTGATGATATAAATTTAAAAGTCCTATATCAATTAGAGTCTACAGGATTAAATAAATTTCAAAGATTTAAATATGGCGTAATGCCTCAAACTACAAGCAGTGTTATTTCATACATAATTTATAGATTTGATATAAACTTTAAAGAAGTAGCAATCTTAGGTGTTGTGGCATCAGGAAATATGGGTTATTTATTAAATAGTTATTTTGCAGATAAGTTATTTAATGAATTTGGTGCTTTACTTTTTGGTATTATACTATTTACCTTATTAATTGAATATATCTCTACAACCTTAAGAAATAAAATTAATTTAGGAATTAATCCTAAATATATTGAAAAAATAATTCTTGTAATTAAACATAAAAATTTTGCAAAATACAAAGCAAATGAAGTTTTAGGATTATCGAAAGATAGAATGGAATTTATTCAATCAGAAGCTTACTATGCATATATTAATAAGCAAATTCTTCAAGAAGCAAAAACAATTACTAAAATGAAAAAAGTTTCTAAGAAACATGCATGATATTTGAGTTACATAAAAAACTTTAAGTTAAGTGATAATTTAGAGTTAGATTTAGTTGAGGCTAAGAAGATTTATAATACTCATAATTTGGAATATAAAAAATTAATAGAAAAATTTAATAAAAAGAGAATTGACTTTATAAAAGAATTAAAAAATAATAAGATTCAACAAATTAAAGACCTTGATCTAAATTCTAAAAATTTATTAGAAGATAAAACATTAAGGAAAGAAATAAAAAAATCAAAATCTTTTATTAAAAAGTCAACAAAAATTAGAATTGAAAGTTTAGAATATTAGAGGAAATAAAATGTTTAAAAAACTTATTAAACTAATAAATGATAATAAAAAAATAATACTCCTAAGACATATTTATCCAGATTTTGATGCTATAGGTTCACAAATGTCTTTATATCAATTTATTAATGATAACTTTAAAAATAAGGATATCAAACTAGGTGGGGTTTTACAAAATGAATATAAATGTATTGGCAAAACACAAGTATTAAAGCAAAAAGATTTTCAAGACTCATTAGTAATTATTACAGACACTGCAACAAAAGATAGAATCGATATTGAGGATTTAAATTGACTAAAATCCGCTTCAAATATTTTTAAAATTGATCATCATGTTAATGTTGATCAATATGCAACGATGGAAATTGTTGATGATTCTTATCCAGCAACTTGTGAGCTATTAACAGAACTTTATAATAACTCAAAATTGGTTTTTTCAGAGCAAACAGCTTATTATTTATTTCATGGTCTTGTAACAGATACAGATAGATTTATGTATAGAAATGTAACTTCTAGAACATTTGAAATGGCAAGTATTCTTTTAAAAAAAGGTTTTAATATAAGTGATGTTTACACAAATATTTATGGTTTAGCTGAACAAGAAGTTAAACTTAAAGGTTATATTCTAAGTAATTATAAAATGTCAAAACAAAAAATAGCATTTGTTATACTAAGTAAAGAAATAATGCAAGATTTTAAAATGGATAATTTTAATAAGGTATCACTTTGAGTTAATATGCTAGGTGAAATTAAAGAAGCAAATGCTTGAGTGTTTTTTACACAGTATAAGGAATTTATTAGGGTTGAATTTAGATCAGATAAATTCAATGTTAGAGATATTGCAATTAAATTTGGTGGTGGAGGTCATATTAGTGCATCAGGAGCCAAATTAGAAAATATTGATGAATGTATAAAAGTTATAAATTATTTTGATAAAAATCTTAAGGCCTTTAAAATATAGTTATTTAAAATATACTCTTCTATAAGAGTATATTTTTTTATTCTAATATTTGTTATTTTCTTGAAAAGTTTTAATAAAATATAATATAAAGTCAATTTTCTTGTTTGTGCTTAATAAAATTATGTATAATTAAAAATGTTAGTTTATGTATCTTTTATAAAGACAGAGGTGGAAAAAGATGAAAATAACACTGCTAGATGGCAATATTATAAATTATGATGAACCAAAATCTGTTCTTGAAGTTGCTCAAGAAATTTCAATATCACTTGGAAAAAAATGTGTAGGTGCAGTTATTAATGATAAAGAGGTTGTACCAAATACAGCACTTATTGATAGAGATTGCAAATTACAATTAATAACAGAAAGACATGAATTATATGAATCTGTTATAAATTATACTGCTAAGGTAATTGTTGGATTAGCACTTAAAGAAGTTTTTCCTGAGGGTAGTCTTTACCCTGAAGAAGAAGGATATAATAAATTGGAATTTTTTAGTTATTTTGATTGTGATCAAAAATTAACTTTAGAAAATATTAAAAAAGTTGAAGAACTATCAAATAAATATATTTCGTTAGCTCTTGATATTGAGTTCAAAGGAAATACTTTCACTGAAAAAGATTATATTAATATGATGAATAAAATGAATGTTAAAGAAAAATATACAATGGGTATGGTTGATTTAAATAAAAAAAGATATATTAAATTCCCAATTTCTGCTATAAAAGATGTTTTATTTTATTCAAGATTTGCAACTCTTAATAAAACAAGTGACTTATTTAAAATTCAATTAAATGATGTTACTGCTTTTCAAATAAGAGAAGATAAGTTTGTATATAAAATTCATGGTTTAACTGCAATTACTGAGAAGGCTTTTGAAGAAAAGCAAAGAAAAATTGAAGAAATTAAGGAAAATGATCATAAGCATATTGCTAAAATTTTAGAAATTTATCATTTAGATCCCTTAATTGGGCAAGGGTTACCAATTTGATTGCCAAATGGAACCATTTTAAAACAAGAGATTAAAAAGTATTTAATGCAAAAGGAATTTGAATACGATTTCATTCAAATCGAAACTCCTGTTATTGGTACTAGTGAACTTTATAAAACTTCGGGGCACTGAGACCATTATCGTGATGATATGTTTGCTTCAATGGTGCTTCCAAAAGAAGAAATGGTTTTAAAGCCAATGAGTTGTCCACATCATATTGCAGTATATAAATATAAACAAAGAAGTTATAGAGATTTACCATTAAGATTTGCAGAACATGCTTTACAACATAGATATGAATCATCAGGTAGTTTAACAGGACTTGAAAGAGTTAGAGCTATGGAATTAACTGATTCACATATCTTTGTTACACCTGAACAAGTAAAAGAAGAATTTATAAGATGTTTTAATTTAATTACAGAAGTACTATTAACTTTTGATATTAAAGTTGACTATCTTTCTTTATCTCTAAGAGATCCAAAAGATAAAGAAAAATACTTTAATGATGAAAAAATGTGAAATCAGGCTGAAGCCGAATTAGAAAATGTTTTAAATGAATTAAAAATTGATTATAAAAAAATGGTAGGTGAAGCAGCATTTTATGGTCCAAAATTGGATATTCAAGCAAAAACTGCTTTAGGTCATGAAATAACTGTCTCAACAATACAATTAGACTTTTTATTACCACAGAGATTTGATATAAGTTATATCAACAGTGATGGAGAACTTGAAAAACCAATTATGATTCATAGAGGACTTGTAGGTACTTATGAAAGGTTTATTTCAGTTCTTTTAGAACAAACAAAAGGTGTATTACCACTTTGATGTTCACCATTGCAAATTGAAATTATACCAGTTAATTTAGCAAATAAAGAGTATGCTGAAAAAGTAAGAGATCAATTTAAAGAAAAATTAATTAGATCAAAAATTGATTTAAGAGATGAGAGATTAAGTTATAAAATTCGTGACTCACAAGTAAGAAAAATTCCATATCAATTAGTTCTTGGAGAAAAGGAATCAGAAAATGATACAGTTACTTTTAGAAGATATGGTTGCGAGCAACAAACTACAGTTTCATTAAAAGAATTTATTAAGATGGTTGAAACTAAAATTAGAGATAAAGAATAGTATATTAATTAGGAGAAAAACTTTATGAATAAAAATAGAAATATTGAAGAAGAAATAAAACTTCTAAAGGAACAAGACTATGGTATATTAGATGCACAACATTCATTTATGATTGATGGTACACTTGGAGGATTCAAGGCAGCAATTCATAAATTACATTATACTTTTGTTAAGCAAATTCTTTTAGGAATTATGAGTGGTCTTATTATTGGTTTTGGTTATGTGACATGTGTTATTGCAATGGTTTCTTTACAAGGAACTGGTTTTGAAAAAGTAGGAACTCTTCTATTGGGTTTTCTTTTCCCAGGATGTATAATTTTAATTACTTTTCTTGGAGGGGGTTTATTTACAAGTCATGTCTTTAGTAGCATCCCTGTTTTTAAAGGATGTGCAAGTAAAAGGTCTTATTTTAAGGGAATCTTTGGTGTTCTTTTAGGAAACTTTTTAGGAACTTTTATATTTGTAGCTCTTTTTGCAGGTGCAGGGGGTTTACTTAAGAATAATGAAGCATTTTTACTTAAAACTTTTGATATGGTTATTCATAAATTATATTTAGTTGCAGATGATTTATCAAATGGTACTTCAATTAAGGCAGTTAGTATCTTTTCAACAATAGGTATTGGAATCTGTTCTGGAATTTTATGTAATATGATGGTATGTTCAACATTACCATTAACAAGTTCAACAAAAAACTCAGCGACTATAGTATTATTATTAATTTTTCCAATTGCTTTCTTTGCAATAGGTGGGTTCCAACATGGACCAGCAAATTCATTCTTTTTATGAATGTTACTATTTGAAACAATATTTAATCCCCAATTAACTTTAGAAAGTGGATTAACACCTCAATTTTCTCATGTTCTATTATTTATTGCATTAAGTACTATTCCAACATTAATTGGTAACTGAATATCAGGAGCTTTATTATTACCAGGTATTTTATATTATATTAATAAAGAATATGTTTCAATTTTATTCAAAAAAATTAAATTAGAATATTTAGAAGGAAAAACTAATAGTTTTAAAGATAAGGCTGACAAACAAATTAAAAGAATTGATAAAAAAATTAAGGAACAAGAAGCTGAAAATGATTCAAAGGATATCAAGTAAATAATTTTAGAATCAAAAAATATATTTTAAAAATGTCAGAAATGGCATTTTTTTATATTATAATTTAATAGATAAATGCACAGGAGTATTTTATGAGAACAATAATTAAACAAAACAGCAAAGGCAAACGCAAGTAGTTTTAGACTATGTTTTTTGATTAATTTTCAATTAATACTTATCTTTAAATTTTTTTAATAGACAAATAAAATAATAAATAATAACCATTAGCACATAATAAATAGCAATAAATTATATTAACTATAGAATGAGAGAACTTAAAATGAATAATAATGAGCTAAAAATTAATAAAAAAAGGAAATTTAAAATTCCTACTTCTTTTACAATACTTTTCTTTGTATTAGTAATCATAATGGTAGTGTCGTGAATTTTACACTATGCAGGTGTAAAAGCTGAAGATGAAAAAATTAAAGCTATTGGTATCATCGATTTATTTGTCTCTATTTTTCAAGGCTTTAATGATAAAGTTGAAATCATCGTTTTTGTTATGGCAATCGGTGCTTTTATTTATATTGTTATGAAGTCTAAGTCATTAGATGCTTTGACTCAAAAAATTGCGTGAAAATTTAAGGATAAAACAATATGAGCTATTCCTATTATTGTAGTATTTTTAAGTTTTTGTGGGTCAGCATATGGTATGGCTGAAGAGGCTTTAGGTTTTCATATGATAGTTATTCCACTTATGCTTGTTGCAGGTTTTGATGTATTTACAGCCACAATTACTGTTCTTCTTGGTGGTGGGATTGGTCCAATGCTAGCAACATTTGATCCTTTCTTAATTTTTACAGCTTCAGCAGCAGCTAATTCAAGTCAAGAAGGAATTTCTAATCCAACTGATGGACTAGCATTCAGAATAATTGCTTGGTTCTTAGTTACAGGTTTTACATCAGCATATATTATGTTTTATGCAAGGAAAGTTAAAAAAAATCCACATTTGTCATATACATTTTCTACATTAGAAGAAGATAAAAAGTTTTTCTTAAAAGAACAAGTTAATGAAGTACCATTGACAAAGAAAAGGATAACAGTATGTATAATATTTTTATTTATGTTTCTTTTAATGATTGCCTATTTATTTCCTTGAGATACATTAATTGGTAAAAATATTTTTGAGAGTGCAGGTATTTGAGTACAAAAATATATGCCATTCTTTACATCATTAGTTCCTGGTTTTGGACATGGAGATATGTATATTGTAGCTGGTTTTTTCCTTATAGGTTCATTAATAGTTTCTATTTTAAATTGAGAAGGTGAAGAAACTTTTGTAGAGGACTTATTAACTGGTTCCAAAGATATGATAGGAGTAGCATTTATTATTTCAATAGCTGGAGCTATTACTTATTTATTAAGTGAAACTGGAATGAAGTCATTAATGTTAAGTTCAATTAATGGATCAAATAGCAATACAATGAATCCTTTTGCATTTATAATAATAACTTTCTTATTGTTTATTCCATTATCATTTGCTTTACCTTCAACTTCAGGATTTTCTACTGCAATCTTTCCAGTTTGGGGACCACTAGCAAATTCAGTTACTATTGGTTCTTCTTCAATAACAATGGTTTCTGGAAGTATTACAGCGTTTGCATTTGCAAATGGAATGGCAAATATGGTATCTCCAGCATCAGGAATTGTTGTTGGAGCAGCACAAATTGGTAGAACAAGTTATGGTACAATAATGAAAGGTACGTGAAAGTTCCATTTATCATTATTAGGAATTAATATTGCATTACTATTAATAGGAACTGGACTGAATTATACAGGTTCTCATATTTTTTAAGATGAACTACAAAAAACCTAGAAAGGGTTTTTTATTTTTGAGGTATTTATGAAAAAAAAGAAATTTATAAGTGATAAAGCATTCTCTAAAAAGAAATTTATAGACTCTTTTAAAATGATTGGAGAGTGTATTAAACAAAATCCTACTACTTTTGTAGGCTATATTATTTTTACAATTATTGATGCAATTTTTTACTCTTCAATGACTATTGTAGTTAGTCAAATGACGAAAAATATTATTAATGACGGACAACAAGCTAATAGTTTTTTATGATTTTCAATGACTTGGATTAGCTGAGCATATGTTGGATTAGCACTATTAGTACTAATTATAATTTTCGACTATTTGACAAATATTTACTCGGCTTATTTCTCAAAAAAAGTTGAAATTTATTTAAGAGTTAAAGCCTTAAAAAAACTTGTTGAGGTTGATATTAGTTACTATTCAAAAAACCAATTAGGACTAATAATGTCGAGAGTAATTAATGATAGTCAAGGAGCAGGAGATTCATTTAATGATTTTTTATTAAATTTATTGTTCACATCTGTTAGCTTTATAGCAATGATTATATTTATGTTTATTTTAGATGTTAATCTTGCTTTAATTGTTTTAATGATATTTATTATTTTAGTAATAATAATTTGAGTTTTATTTATTTATTATCGAAGAGCCATTATTGAGTCAGTTGATGTTAAACAATCAATTGATGCAGATATTACAGATCGTTTAATTAATATTAGAGCTATAAAAGCAAATGCATCAGAGGATAGAGAAACTAAGCGAAATATGAAATTACATGATAAATATGATAAAAAATTAAGTAAAGTAATTTGACTTCAATCTTTATTATCTTTTTTTTCTTATACTTTTGCATGGTCATTACCGATTATTACAATTATTGCAGCTATTGGTCTTTATAAGAATTCTATGGAACCATCAGAACTATCACACTTACTTGTAGCATTTACATCAGCTACAAATAACATTCTTTATTCGTTATTAACATTACCAATGTGAATGAGAGGACTTACAAAATTATCTAATTGTATAATGAGATTAAACTATATTTATGATACAAATTCACTATTATCCTTTGCAGATCAACCTGAAGAAATAGGAGATATTGAAAAAATAACTTTTGATAAAGTTACATTTAATTATCCTGAATCTCCAAAAAAGAAAATATTAGCTGAAATAAATTTAACTTTTGAAAAAAATAAAAGTTATGCTTTTGTAGGAGAAACTGGTGTTGGAAAATCAACAATTGCTAGATTATTGTTGAGATTTTATGATGTGACAACAGGTCAAATCCTAATTAATGGTAAAAACATTAAGTTATTAGAACCAACTAGTTATTTAAATAAAGTGGGTTATGTAGAACAAGAACCACAAATTCTTTATGGAACGGTTATGGAAAATCTTAAATATCCTTTTTTTGATAAAACAGACCAACAAGCAATTGAAGCAGCTAAAAAGGCAAAAATTCATAATTACATAAAAAAACTCCCAATGGGTTATGATACAATTTTAGGAGAACGAGGTTTTATGTTAAGCGGAGGGCAAAAGCAACGTTTAGTAATTGCAAGGATCTTCTTAAAGGACCCTCAATTACTTATTCTTGATGAAGCAACTAGTGCATTGGATAATGTTGTCGAAAAAGAAATTCAATCAGAATTAGATAAATTAATGGTTGGTAGAACAACAGTTGTTATTGCACATAGATTAAGTACAATAAAAAATGTTAATGAGATTATTGTTCTTGATAAAAATGGGGTTTCACAAAGAGGAACATTTAGCGAACTTAAAGAAAAAGAAGGTCGTTTTAAAAAATTATATACATTAGGTCTTATGAAATAGGAGAGCAAAAATGAGTGAAATTAATTGAGAAAATATATCAATGGAAATGATTTCTTGTATTGGAACTTCAAAATCTAATGCAATAAAGGCAATTCGTTCAGCAAAGGTAAAAGAATTTGATATTGCAAATAAATTAATGCAAGAAGCTGAGTTAGAAATGACTGCAGCACATAATCTTCATTTTGATATTGTTTCAAGGGAAGCAAATGGAGAAAAGCTTGATTTAAAATTAATATTTATTCACGCTGAAGATCAAATGCTAACTACTCAAGCCATTATTGATCTTGGAAAAGAAATGATTGAAATGTATAAAATTATAAATAAATAAAATTTTGGGAGGGCATAATATGCCAAAAGCATTTACAATAGATTTAGGAGCTACAACTGCTAAATGTGCTTTTTTTGATAATATGAAAATTAGACATACTTTTATTTTTAATACTATAAATAAAGATAAAATACTTGAAAATATTGCAAAAGAAGCTTTTAAAATAGCAAAAGAAAATGAAATAAATATGAATGAACTTGATTTCATTGGAATAGCAGTTTGTGGAATTGTCGATAATAAAACTGGAACAGTGATTTATTCAACAAATTTAGGTTGAAAAAACTATCCAGCTAAAAAGAACTTAATAAAGTTATTTAATAATAAAAATGTATTTGTATTAAATGACGCAAAATCTGCTGCTTATGGGGAATGAGCAATTTCTTTAAAAGGAAAACCAGACTCAATGGCATTATTTACATTGGGAACTGGTGTTGGTGGTGGAGCCATTTTTGATAGAAAGTTAGTTTTTGGAGATAACACTGGACTGCCGAGTGAACCAGGACATGGTGGTGGTTTTCAATCAGAGTGTCAATGTAGTTGTGGGTTAATTGGTTGTATAGAACCAGTATCTTCAGCAACAGGTATTGAAAAAAAATTAAAACAGGTTGGTTCAAAATCTAATGGTCCACTAGGTCAAATATTTAATCATTTAAATGGAGATATTCATATTATTGATGTAGCAGATTTAGTTAAAATTAAAGATTCGGAAGTTATAAAGATATTTGAAGATAGCTTGGAACCATTAGCTAAATGTATTTCAGTATTAATTCATTTTTTTGATTTATCAATGATTGTTATTGGTGGAGGTCCTTCCAATTTAGGTGAACCATTAATTAAAATTATTAAACAAAAATTAAAAAAATATGTTTTACCAGATTTTTACTCAAGAATAACTATTAGAACAGCGCAATTAGGAAATATGGTTGGAGCTTGAGGAGTTTACAAATATGGTATGGATAATTTAATGAGAATAAAATAAATTTATTTTTTAGTAAAGGACAAGACTTATTTAATAGGTTTTGTCTTTTTATTTTATTTAATAACTAACTTAGTAATTAAATAAGTGCTTAAATTCAGAGTACTTATTTTTTATACTTATATTATTAACTATTCTATCTTTTAGTCAAATTTTTTATTAGAAGTATAAAATAAAAACCAATATTTTTTATAAAAAAAATAAATCTTGAGTTTAATTATTTGTATTTAGTGCCTTAAATATTATAAAATATATATAGAAAGAGTTGATTATATGAAAAAACTAATTTCTGTAATTGGTGCTTTAGGATTAAGTACTTCTTCAGTTTTAATAACTACTCAAGTTGTTTCATGTAATGCAACTTGAGCGTTAGAATTTAAAGCAATTCTAAAAAAAGATGCACAATCTATTGCTGAGAATGAATATTTTAATATTACAAGCAAAATTGATTTATCAAATAAAGTACGTAGAAACTTATTCTCATTGGATATTAATAGTGAAATTAAAAGAAATAATGCTCTTTTAAAGGAAATAACTAATGAGTCATTACAATTATTTTCAACAGCAAAAAGCTATTTTGATTCAATGGTAATAATTGATGAGGAAAGTGATAACAATAATGATTATTATTACTATGTACTTCAAGATAAGGAAATTTATGGTAATTCTTCTAAAATAATGAATTATGAATCAGAAAAGAATTTTTTAGATTTTTTTGGAGATGAGATAATAAAGCCTGAATTTCAATCAAATGCAGCTAGATTTGCAGTTTTAAAAAATAACTTAAAATTTACACAAGCCTATTATAAAGTAATAAAAGAAGATATCTATAATAATTATCAACAAACATCTCAAAATAAGGCTTATATTGAGAGCATTCAAGAAATGAATAAATACGTTGAAAATGGTTTTTTTGTACCAATGTTAAAGTTTATAGTAATGGAAAAAGTAATTAGTAGTGGAAACTCTTTAACAAAAATTAAATTTGATAAGAGCATTATTGAATATCTTAATGTTGGTCAAAAAGGAGAAGATTCATTAAAAGATTATACTGGTTATTGATATGATTCAATAAATAAAGATACTGATGGGATCTTAACTTATAATTGAAGTTGCGAAAATACTTCAAAAAGTAATAGTGAGTTAAATTATATAGAAATGAAAGAAGATGAAAAAATAGATTATTTAAATAGTTGAAGAGCATGTGAAGATTATAAAGGGAAACCTCCAGAGCAATTAAATAATGAAGAAGCATTAAAAATTGATGATGATTTAATTGAAGTAATGTCTTTGGGTATAAAAAAAGAAGATGGAAAAATTAATGAGGCAATAGTTGAAAAGGATTTTGGTCTTGAAGAAAAAATAATAATTGTTCCTAGAATTCATTTTAATGGCCTAGAGGGAAGTTTAAATAGTGAAGAAGTTCAAAAATTTTTTAAATATGGTTTTCAAGAAATAGGTGATGGGGGTAATTTTTAATTATGCAAAAGTATGAAAATTATCCTGAAATTTTTGAAGCAACAAAAATTATTAAAGAAAACAAAATAAAGTTAAAAAATAATAGAAAAGAATTATTTAAATTATCTAATGAACTTCATCAAAAGAAAAGAAAGTTAAAGTTGGTATCTTCTACTTTCAATAAAATTAAAAGAGAAAAACAAAAGGATTTAAAAGCAAGTTTTGATTTGTCACTTTCAATTGCAAAATATCAAAAAACTGATATAAATAAACTCTATGAAGATTATGAAAAGAATATTCAAAATTTAGATTCAGAATATGAAGAGAAAAAAATAAATAGGCTTGAAAAAAATAAATTAGATATTGAAGAAACTAAAAGTAAAATTTCTTTTATAAAGTCTCAAAAAACTTCTATGAATTCCAAAAATAAGGAACTTAAAATAAGAATTAAGAAAGAATGAAATGATAAGAAGACTTTAATTAAAGAGCAACACTTAAAATTAAATGAGCAACTAAAAGAAATTAAATTAGATGTTGCAACTAAAATATTTGATTATAGAAAAAATTATAAAATTGAATCTAAAAATCTAATGGAAAAATGAAAAAAAGATAATCAAAGTCTTGTTAATATCGATGATATCTTAAAAAAACAAAGAAAAGCAAGAAGAATTAAACCTTTTCAAAATGAATTAGATGAAACAATCTATGATCTTTCATTAAAAATTAATGAAAATAAAATTTTTTATGAAAATAAAATAAAGGAAGAAAAACTTAAAATAAAACATCAAAAATTGTTAATTAGATATAATGCTGGTAAAGCAGATCCTTTAACTATAAAAATGACTGTAGATAAAGTAACTAATGCTTCTGGGAAACTTTCAAATTGAAAATTTATGGTTGCATTAAAAAATGGTTTTTTTTCATTAATGCCATTAGTAATAGTAGGTGCAGTCTTTATTTTAATTAATAATATAATTTTAGGAGCAGCAAATGGAGGAATTTTTAACTTCTTTTATTTAACTGCTGATGAATTAGCTATTTTAGATAAATTTAAAACAATTGGTTCTTATATTTGGAATGGAACTTATGCATTCTTTGGGTTTTTACTAGCAGGTGCAATTGCATATCATTTAGCACCTTATTATAAGGTGAATCAATGGTCTGCTGCTGTTGTTGCATTTGTAGCATTTCTTATTATGAGTCCCTCATTTTGAACCAATATAGGAGTTTTTGGAACTTCAGGAATGTTTACTGCCATGATTATAAGTATTACTTCTACTGTCTTATTTGGTAGACTTTCACAAAATGAAAAATTTAAAATTAGAATGCCTGAATCAGTTCCTGATGGTGTTTCTAAATCATTTAATATTTTAATTCCTTATACTATTTCAGCAGTATTTTTTGGAATTATTGCATTTTCAATTACTTGAATTGGTCAAAGTGTAGGAGAAATATCTATTGGAACTGAAAAAGTTACATTTATTGATTTAAATGGTTTAATAACTGTAGCAATTCAAAAACCTATGGTTAATGCAGTTTCTGGATTCGGTGGAATGATAGCAATAGTTCTTTTATGACAAATATTGTGATTTATGGGAATTCACGCCAGTGGAGTACTTTCACCAATATTAGAACCAATTCAACTGGATGGGCTTACTCAAAATCAACAATCATTAGCTGAAGGATTAAACCCAGAATATATTTTCACAAATCCATTTATGAATAACTTCATATTTATGGGAGGTACTGGAGGAACTATTGGTTTAATTCTTGTTATATTAATGTTTTCAAAACGGGGTGATTATAGATCTATGGCAAAAGTAACTTTAATTCCAGCTTTATTTTGTATTAATGAGCCATTGTTATTTGGGTTACCTTTAGTCTTAAATCCAATATTATTTGTACCATTTATTGTTGGACCACTATTAGCAGGATCATTTGCTTATTTTGCAACAATAGCAGGAATTATGCCCCACTCAAGTGTCATGGTTCCATGAACAACACCACCAATACTTGGGGGAATATTAACAACAAAAAGTATTATGGGAGGTTTTGTTGCTGGAATAAATCTAGTTATATTAATGGGATGTTATGCGCCTTTTATTTTAATGGCAAATAAAATAGAACAACGTGAACTATTAAGCAAGTTTACAAAAAAACCAAAATTAGACGAATTAAATATATTAGAAAGTAATAATAGAATAAATAATTTAAATTCATAAAGTTAAATTATCTTGGGAGGAAATCAAATATGAATAAGAAAATATTATTAGCTTGCAATGCAGGAATGAGCACATCTATTTTAGTTAAAAATATGCAAAACTATGCATTTGAAGAAGATATGAATGTTGAAATCAAAGCTGTTTCAATAAATGAAGCTAAACTTAATGGAAAAAATTGAGATATAGTTTTATTAGGCCCTCAAGTTGGTTATGAACTTGATGAAATGAAATCATATCTTAATATGCCTGTTTTTGTTATAGAAAAAGAAGATTATGGTAAAGCAAATGGAGAAAAAGTTTTAAAATTTGCTTTAAAAAACTGTAAATAAAAATCACTTCAAAAAGTGATTTTTTTATTGATAAGATTATACTAGTGAGGTAATTTATGAAAAGAAAACTAGGAATATCAATTTATCCAGAACAATCAAATTTTGAAAAGGATAAGCAGTATTTAGATCTAGCAAAACAATTAAACTATGAAATAGTCTTTACAAGTATTTTACATTTTGTAGGATCAAAAAATGATAATAAAAAAGCTGAAATGGTTTTGAAATCTTTAAAATATGCAAAGGAAATTGGATTTTACACTATATTAGATGTTGAATATCAATCAATGGAGCTAATTGGAATTAATGTTAATGATTTATCAAAATGTAAAGAATATGGAATTGATTGCTTAAGATTAGATTCCCCAAGCTTACCATTTGAAATTGCAAATATTACACATAATAAGAGTTCAGTTGATATACAATTAAATATGTCAAATAATGATAGTTTAATTGACAATGTAATAGATTTTAAACCAATAAGAGATAGATTGAGTGGATGTCATAATTTTTATCCCTTAGAATATACTGGTTTACCTTTTGACTATTTTAGTGAAGCAAATAAAAGATATTTAAAATATAATTTGTCTACTGCAGCTTTTGTAGGAAGCCATCATGGAAATATGACCTCTGCTGTAGGATGAAGAGAATTACCTACGTTAGAAGAACAAAGAAATCTAAGTATTTCTGAACAAGCAAAAATTTTATTTTATACAAACGAAATTGATGCGGTTATAATTGGTAATGCATATGCAACAAAATCAGAGTTGGAAGAACTTGCAAATATTGATAAATATGAAATAACTTTGAATTTAAAACCAATTTATAAAATTAGTAAAATAGAGAAAAATATATTAGAATTCAATCATTTTAGAAGAGGAGATATCACAGAATATTTTATAAGATCAACTTTCTCAAGAGTTGAATTTAAAAATGATTCAATTTCTTCACAAAATACTAAAAAAATTTATAATAAAGGTGATGTAGTAATAATAAATAATAATGACATTAAATATAAGGGAGAATGTCATATAATTTTAAAAGATAAGTTTGATGATAAACATCAAAAGTATAATTGAATTGGTACAATAAAAAAAAGTGAATATAGATTACTAGACTTTATTGGTCCATGAAGTCATTTTAGATTTAGAATAGAGGATTAAAAAAATGCTATTAGGTTCATTAAGTGCAGGAACATTTTGAACATTGTTTAGTTTTGGTATTTTGGGATTGTTACTTGGAATTTTTTCAACTATCTTTTTTATTAGATTTAAAGGAAATAAAAAAGCTGAAAAGGATTCTTTTAAAGTCATTACTACTAAATTTAAAGTATTTAGATTCTGACAATATTATGGTATTTTTACTTTAGCAGTAGTGGGTTACTTAATGGCTCTAATTTTCTTAGCAATTTGCTTAGGAGAAGTCATTTAATTTAAAAATTTTTCTAGAATTGCAACTTTTTATAGAAAATTGTTGCATTTTTTTTTTTTTTTTGTATTATGAACCTATAAATAGAAAGGGAATAAAAGATGAATGAAAAAAGTGTACATTTAACTAATGAAAAAAAGTTAAAGACTAAAAAAGTTAAAAATTCAAATAATTCAAGTAGTGGATGAAGTAAATTTTTAACTATGCTTCAAGAATTGGGAAAAGTATTACAATTTCCAATTGCAGTTTTACCATTTGCAGCTATTTTAAATCGTTTTGGTGCTTTAGGTATTACTTACAGTACTAATGTTGATGGTGAAATAACTAATCAAATAGGTTATTGAATCTCATTGATCATTCAAAAACCAGGTTCAATTCCATTTGATAATCTTGCATTATTATTTGCTATTGGATGTGCCTTTGGATTAGCCAAAGACCATCGAGGCGAGGTGGCTCTTGTAGCTGTAATATTTTATTTATCTATTGCTGCATTAACAGGAGAGGGAACTTTACCTGAAATGCTTTATGGAAAATTAATGACATTTACTACTAAAGATGGAGATAGTTTTTCAAAATTGCTTTATGTTCAGCAAATTAAAGAGGGAAATGTAATTGGAGGAGTTTATGTTTTGAGTACTGGAGTACTTGGAGGAATAGTATCTGGATGTTTATCAGCTTTTTTATATAATAGATTTAAAGATATAAAACTTCCAACTGCTTTATCTTTCTTTGGAGGTCGTAGATTTGTACCAATGATAGCTCTTGTAGTTACAATCCCAACAGCATTGGTATTTGCAATTATTTGACCTTGAATACAATTAGGTTTAATTAGTTTTGGTACAGCAGTTGCTAATCCAGAAAATCCAGCTGTGGCAATACCAGGAACGACAGCATATTCAATTTTAAATAGACTATTGTTACCATTTGGTTTACATCAAATTATGAATACATTCTTTTGATTCCAAATGCCAGTTAGTGGAAATATAGTACAGCCAGGTTTTGGCTCAATTCCATCAGTTGGAACTGAATGAGTAACTGAGATGGGAGATATTAATGCATTTGCGAAAGGTATTAGTAACTCAGGATTATTTCAAGCAGGATTTTTCCCAATAATGATGGGTGGTCTTCCAATGGCAGCTGTTGCTATGATAATGACAGCTGATAAAAATAATAGAAAAGAAATTGCAGGATTCCTTGGAGGAGTGGCTGGGGTTTCATTCTTATCAGGAATTACAGAACCATTAGAATTCTCATTTGTATTTATTGCACCTGTTTTACTTGGAATTCATGCAGGACTTACAGGAATATTTATGGCAATAACTACAGCAATGAAAATACAAATTGGATTTGGATTTAGTGCCGGATTTATTGATTATGCAGCTTCATTACCACAATCATGAGCATTATCAAATAATCAAGGTAATATAGCATCTAACCCATTATGAATATTAGTTCTTACAGCAGGAGCAGGAGCTACTTATTACTTTGTATTCTACTTTGTAATTAAATGAATGAATCTTTCTACACCAGGTAGAAATGTTGAGGCAATATCTGCTAAAGGTAATTTAAATACTTCAAGTAAAGCTTCAACATCAAAAGAGACTTCACAAAAGGGAGATAAGTATGAAAATATGGCTTCAAAAATTGTTGAAGCCATTGGAAAAGAGAATTTTGTAAGTATTGACAATTGCGCAACCAGATTAAGATTAATTTTAAAAGATAATAGTAAAATTGATGATGCCTTAATAAAATCTGCAGGAACTTATGGAATCAAACGATTAGGAAATGAAAGTTTACAAATTGTTATTGGCCCAGATGTAGAACATGCAGCAAATGCACTGAAAAAAATAGTTGAAATTAATGAGACAAAAGAAGTTAAAAAATAGTAAAAAAAGAAATGGTTACATTTCTTTTTTTGGAGGAAAATATGGCTTTTAATTTTGAACAAGATACTGATTGAATATTTACTTTTTGTAAAAGTTGTTGGGATTTTAAAAAATTTGTTTTTAAAAATCCCATTAATTTTGAAACAAAATCTTCTTACAATGGAGCTTGTGTGAATTGTAAAAAAGAACAAAGAATAAATTTAAAGGAGGCAAGAGATTATTATGAACATCTTAATGATCATAATAATTAATAAAAATTATGGATAAATTTCCTTGATGAGCTATTTTAATTATTGTTTTATTTTTTATATTACTTTATTTTATAATTCCTTGAAACAAAATAACAAAAAAAGCAAAAGAGAAGGAAGAAATAGTAAATAATCCAAAAGAGTTTATAGATTCTAAAGTTGATAAGAAGATAACAGAAGCAAAAGAAAATAGAAGTAATAGACCGATGCTTGGGATTTATAATTGATTTGGTAAAAAAGAGGCTTTGAGATTAAGAACAATTGTTTATGTTCAACCAGAAGAAGATAGTTGTGACTTATGTATTCCTTTTGAAAATACTATTTTATCTTTAGAACAATATGATAATAAATATATTACAATGAGTGAAGCAATTTCAAAAGGGTATCATCATATAGGTTGTAAACATATTGATATTGATTATTTTCCTGGTTCAACAAAAATTCCAGATAAAAATATTACAAAAGAAGAACAAAAATTGAAGCATAATAAAGTTTTGAGGTTATATAAACTGGAAAATAGTATTAGAAATTTAAGGTATGAATATGATAATGTAAAAGCAACTGATGTCTTAAAAAATAAAATTGAAGTTATTTCAGACGAAATTAAAATTTATTGTAAAAAGAATAAACTTATAAGAAATATTGAAAGAGAAAATCCTAATATAGCTGATATAGATAAATTTAGATAAAAAAATTCAACTAATCTAATTTAGTTGAATTTTTTATTTAACTAATATATTGTCTATATCTATTTGATTAATTGAATTAACATCTTTTGAATCAATTACAATTTCACCATTTTTAAAACAAATGATTCTATTGCAAATTTGTTTTATTTTTTCTAAGTCATGATCAATAATAAAGATATTTCTATAATTATTTTTTATTTCTTTTATGTCATTTAATAATTTATTTTTTCAAGCACTATCAAGAAAATTAAATGTCTCATCTAAAATTAAAATATCTGTTTTAAATAACTGAATAAGCATAAATTTAAAACGTTGCTGTTGTCCTGGAGATAGTTTAACAAAATAGGTTTCTTTAAAGGGTAGTAAATCATAGTTATCAAAAAATTTATTTATATCAATATTCTTCTTATTTAGGTTATTAAACATAATAACTAAATCTACTAATTTAACAAGTCCAAAATCACTTATTTGTTGTAATATACAATAGCTATAATTTTGATTAACTTTAACATTTTTATTCCTTTTAAAATTATTTGACAATAACCTTAGAAATGTAGTTTTACCTGAACCATTTGCACCCATAACTCCAATAATTTCATTTTCCTTTATTTCTAAATCATTAATATTAATTTGAAAAAAGTCTGATATTTTTTTATTCATATTAATTTTCATAAAAACCTCCTATTTTTTAAAAATAAATATTAGTGCACCAGACACTATTAATGAATAATTAACTAATATAGCTAATCAAATGTATTCATTTAAACTATTAATCATTGATATGTTAATAAGTGGAGTTAAGTTAACCATTATTTTTATTATTTTATTATTTACACTAAAACTAAGCAATGGCAAAAAATAGTCTATTCATGTGAAATACAATAGTATCCCTGATAAAAAAATTAATGATAATTCTTTTTTATCAGGAGCGATTTTAAAAATTAATATTAATATGACAAAAATAGTTATAATTAATGAAAATTGTTTAAAAAAATTATTTATAAAAAAATTAATAACTCCATAGTCATTTAAATAATTTCTATAAAAAATTATAGATCAGAGAAAATAAATTATTAAGTTAGTTATTGAAATAATAAAACTAGTTAATATATAAGCGAGAATTATTTTTTTAGATTTAATTTTTGAACTTATTAAATGATTTCAGATTCCACTTTGATAATCTTTATAAAGATATCAATTAAAAAACATAAAAAATAGAATAAAACTTATATTTATAAATTGACCTCTAATATTTATAAATTCCATTTTCTCTTCAAAACTTATTTCAGCAATAATAAGGGTTGCTATATCAAGAATCAAAAAATAAAAATAAAAAATAAATAAAAACCCGAGTATTAAATATCACTTACTTTTCATTCTTTTAAAATTAAATATAATTATATCCAACATAAAATCACATCCTAATAAAATTATATACTTAATAAAATTTTAAAGTTTGAAATATTATTTAAAAAAAGATAAGATTAACTAGGAAATAAAATTTCTCAAATAGATTTATACATAGAGGAATTAGTATGGAAGAATTAAAATTTTTAGCTATCTTAAAATCAATGGCCAATAAAAGTATCGATGATATAAACTCATATATTGCAAATTTTATACTAAACAATCTCAAAATTATTAATGACTATAGTCTTGAAAAATTGGCTTTAGAGACAAATACTTCTAAACCATCCATCATTCGATTTTGTAATAAGACTGGTTTATCAGGTTTTAGTGAATTAAAGTTTCAAATTAAAAACTTATTAAAAAATAATTTAAAATTGAATGATCAGTTTAATTTCAAAAAACAATTAATAGATAATAATGATAAATATCTAAATTATTTAGAAATTAAAAACAAGTCTTCCGATATTGTTTTAAAAAGATATCTTTCAAATGAAGATAAATTAAAAGAACTCTTAGATAAAATATCTAAAGCAAATTCAATTTATATGTTTGGAATGAATTTATCTTATAATTTATCAAGAAACTTTGTTCAAAGAATTAGATGGTTAAATAAAACTATAATACAAGAAAGAGATTTAAATTCTATAGAGTCCTACGTTCAACAGATTAATAAAAATGATGTTGTATTTATTTTGAGCTTATCTGGAAATAGTAAATATCTAATTGAATTTGCATCAAAGTTAAAAGACAAGACATATATTTTTGGAATTCTTGGCGATAATGGAGAAATAAAAAAGTATTGTGATAATGTAATTGAAATACCACAACTGGAAGATAAAATTTGAGACTCATTTTCAATAAGGGGTCAATGTTTAATCCAAATTTTGGACTATATTTATATGGATTTAACAAATCACTTACTTAAGAAGGTACAAGTTGATTAACTAAGGTACAGCATTAACTAGAACTCTTAATTATTTTTTTGCTTTAAGTAATATTAAAGTGAAAGGAATAATAAGTATGAAAAGGTTAGGGTTTAAAAATCAAAAAAATATGGAAAAAATTAATGCTAAAAAATCAAGAAATGGTTTATTAAATAAATTTCAAAAGCTAGGAAGAACATTTATGCTTCCAATTGCAATGTTGGCTTTTTGTGGAATTTTATTAGGAATTGGTGCTTCACTTACTTCTAATGCAACTATTGTACAAATACCTTGGTTAAAAACTAGAGGTCTATATGATTTTTTTGTTTTATTAAAAACAATTGGGGCAATTGGATTTACTTTTTTGCCATTTATGTTTGCTATGGCTATTCCAATAGGTTTAGCTTCTGATAATCAAGGATCAGCTGCCTTTAGTGGCTTTATTGGTTATGTTACAATGCTTTTTGTTATTAATTTTACTTTAAATGTTTTACCTGAGAATTTGACCTCAGAAGGGACATTTATTGGTAAATCAACACAATCAATTTTGGGTATTAAAACTATGGATATTGGAGTATTAGGAGCTATATTTGTTGGTCTATTAGTATATTGGCTACATGAAAAATTTCAATATATTAGTTTGCCAAATTCAATATCATTTTGAGGAGGTACTAGATTTGTTCCAATAATCTCATTGTTAATATTTTCTGCAATAGCAATACCTACAACATTTATATGACCTTGTTTTAATCAATTAATATATTGAATTGGCTTAGGAGTACAAAAAGTAGACTGATTTGGTCCTTTCTTATATAGATTTACAGAAAGTTTAGTAAGACCCACAGGGATGCATCACGTTATAAATACAATTGTTAGATTTTCAGCTGTTGGAGGAACGATTGTTCTTCCAAGTGGAGAAAAAATTACAGGAGCATTAAATATTTTTTATAAGGAGTTAGAATTAGGATTGCCAATTTCTGCATCAGCAACTAGATTTCTATCTCAAGGATATATGCCTACGGTAATGTTTGGTCTACCAATGGCAGCAATTGCCATATATGTTCTTGCAGAAAAAGAACAGAAAAAAATGGTAAAGTCTGTAATAATACCTGGAATTGTTGCAAGTGTTGTAGGGGGAATTACCGAACCCTTAGAATTTCTATTTCTATTTGTTGCTCCCTTGTTATATTTAGTTCATTGTTTTTATATTGGACTAGCATATATGATTGTGGGATTATTACAAGTAAAAATTGGAAATACAGATGGCAATATTATTGATTTTATTGTTTTTGGATTAATGCAGGGGTTAGTAACTAAATGATACTATATTCTACTAGTTGGTCCAATTTGGGGAGCACTCTATTTCTCAACCTTTTATTTTTATATAAAATATAGAGATGTAAAAACTATTGGTAGAGAAGCATTAAGCGAAGAAGAAAAAATTAATTTAATAAGTAATGAGAAAAATGAAAAAATAGATACTTCAAATGAGGTGGCTGTAAAATATATTGAATTGTTAGGGGGAAAAGAAAATATAAAAACTTTAAATAATTGTTATACAAGGTTGCGAATTACTTTAAATAATCCTAAAAATATTTCCCAAGAAGCAGTAAAAGATTTAGGAGCAATAGCAATTAAGTATATCGATGATTATAATATTCAAATAATTATTGGCCCAAAAGTTGAGAAACTAAAAAATGAAATTGCAAAATTAATAAGAAACTAGGTGAAAATAATGAATAAAGACTTTAATAGAAAAATTGATAGATCAAAAAACAATGAAAGAAAATGATCTATTGAATACTTAGAAGAAAACTATAAAATTGATTTTTCAAAAAAATTTTATAATCTATCAATTGCGGACTTAGACTTTCAAACACCAAAACCCATTGTCAAATCAATAATTTCTAGAGCTAAGAAAAAAACTTATAGTTATACTTACACGAAAAGAGAGTCTCTAGAAGCAATTAAAATTTGATATGAGAAAATGCATAATATAATTCTAGAAATTGATTTGATAAAGTTAGTTCATGGAACAGTAAATGCAATGTTTGAAGTAGTAAAGTGTTTTACTAAGAAAAATGAATCAGTTTTGATTCAATCACCAATATATCAACCATTTGAAAGATCAATTATTAAAACAAAAAGAAATGTAATATATAATAATCTAATTTATAAAAATAATAATTATTATATTGATTTTGAAAATTTTGAAAGTCAAATTATTAAAAATAAAATAAAACTATTTTTATGATGTAATCCTCATAATCCTGGAGGAAGGGTTTGAGAAGAAACAGAAATACTTAAAATTATAGAGATATGTAATAGACATAGTGTTCTAATATTTTCTGATGAAGTTCATGGAGATTTGATTTTAAATCAAAAACATAATTCTTTATTAAATTACTCGTCTCAATTTAATAATTTTATAGTATGTAATTCGCCAAATAAAACTTTTAATTTAGGAGGTTTAAAGGGGTCGTATATGATTTGTTCTAATAAAAAAATATTAGAACAAATTTCAAATCAATACGAGTCTGATTCCTTAACTTCTTCAAATATCTTTTTTCAACCAGCCTTGATAAGTGCATATACAAATTCCTATTCTTATAATTGATTACAAACGCTAAAAAAATATATATACTCAAATTATATTTTTTTAACTCAGGAATTATCTAGTTTTAAGAGTTTAGAAATTATGCAAATGCAAGCTTCCTATCTAGTTTGAATAAAACTGAGATTAAATTTGGGTTTAAAAGAACTAAAGCAACACTTTATAGATAATAACTTAATTTTAAGCTATTCAGATGACTTTGCCGATTGTAAAGATATCTGAATTAGGCTAAATATAGGTATAAATAAAATAAATTTAAAAGAGGTAATTAATAAAATAAAATTAGTATTATTAATTACAAAAGGAGAAAAAAATGAAAATAATTAATACTTTAAAGGCACCTAAAGCAATAGGTCCTTATTCACAAGCTATATTAACTGAAGAAAACTTTTTATATATTTCTGGACAATTAGGATTAAATCCTGAGACAATGAATTTAGAAGAAAATATTGAATTGCAAACAAAAAGAGTTTTACAAAATATTGATGAGATATTAAAAGAAGCTAATTTTACTAAAAAAAATATAATTAAAACTACAATATTAATTGAAAATATGTCCAATTTTGATGTAATTAATAATATTTATGCTGACTATTTTGGTGAACATAAACCAGCCAGAAGTGCCTTTGAAGTCTCAAAGCTGCCTAAAAATGGACTAATTGAAATAGAAGTCATTGCTAAAAAATAAGTAGTTTCAGTTAGAATAATATAAATTTTAAAAAAAGTTTGAAATTTTGAAAAACTATATTATAATAATTAAGGTTTAAAGAAAGAAGCGCACAGCTCACCGTAATTTGTAAAGAAACGGTATAAAACTTATTTATTAGCTATATATAAAATAAATAAATTTTAAGTGTGCTCCTAATCTTTTAACGGCACACTTTTTATTTCGGAGGACAAATGGCAGACAATAAAAAAATAATAACAGATTTTGTAAATAGAGAAATTAGAGCAAAGCAAATTTTAATTATTAATGATGATGGGACTAAAAATGGTCCATTAAACAAATTTGAAGCTTTAAAATTAGCAGAAGAAGCAGGTTTAGACCTATTTCAAGTTGGTATGCAAGATAGTAATACAGCTATTGCTAAAATACTTGATTATGGTAAGTTCAAATATGAACAAAAACGTAAACAAAAAGAAAATAAGAAAAATCAAGTTAAAGTTGAAAATAAGGAAATTCGTTTAACTGTAGGAATTGGAGAGCATGATCTAGATACTAAAGCTAGAAAAGCAAGAGAATTTTTATTACAAGGCGATAGAGTTAAAGTATCATTAAAATTTAAGGGTAGAGAGATTACTTTTCAAGAATTTGGTAAAGAAACATTAGATAAATTCTTTACAAAAATTGAAGATATTGCAAAAGTTGAAAAAGAAGCTAAACTAAATACAAGATTCTTAGATATGTATGTAGTGCCAAAAAAAGGTTAATTATAGGAGGAGAGAATTTATGCCAAAAATGAAGACAAAAAGCTCTTTAGCAAAAAGAGTTAAAAAAACTGGTGCAGGTAAATTAAAAAGAGGTAAAGCTTATAGATCTCATTTAGCACAAAATAAATCAACAAAAAGAAAAAGACATTTGAAAAAAGCAACTTTCGTCTCAGCTGGAGATATGAAACGTCTAAAAGGATTATTACAAAATTAGGAGGTAGAACAATATGGCAAGAGTAAAATTTGGTAAAGTAACTAGAGCAAGAAGAAAACGTTGAATTAAAAGAGCAAAAGGTTACTATGGAACAAAAAAAGCAAACTATAAAAAGGCTCATGAACAAGTTGTACGTTCTATGGCTTATGCTTTTGTTGGACGTAAACTTAAAAAACGTGATTTTAGAAAATTATGAATTATTCGTATAAATGCAGCAGTTAGACCATTAGGATTAAGTTATTCAAAATTTATGAATGGTTTAAAATTAGCAGGAATTGATATTAACAGAAAAATGTTATCTGAATTAGCAATTCACGAACCAAAACAATTTGAATCAATCGTAACTTCATCTAAAAAGGCTTTAGAAGCTAAAAAATAATGTAAATGAGCAAATTTAGCTCATTTTTTTAATTGTGTTAATATTATAATGATTAAAAGAGGTAGCTTATGGCAAAAATATTAGAGAATAATAAAATTGAATTTTCAAAAGAGGATATAATTAGTGCTTGAAATAATTCTCCCAAATTAATTAATAGAGATGAAGATAAATTTAGATTGTGTTTTATATGTAAATTTTTTATGGATAAATTAAAATTTGAAAAGGGAGATTTCTCATGAGTATGTGAATTTATTGATCTTAAAAATTTTAAATTAACATCAGATAATCTAATTGCAATTCATCCACAGTGTAGAGAATTTAGACATAAAGATGATTGCACAAAAATTGTTAAAAAAATAAAAGCAACACAATGAAGTGCTGCTGATTAGTTAGGAACTCTACTTAAGAGTTTCTTTTTATTTTCTCTTATAGTTTAAACCAGTTAAATTTTTTACTTTTGTTAATTTTTTACTTGCTAATTTTCTTGCATTTTCTGCGCCTTGTTCTAATCAAGAATCTACTAAATCAGAGTTAAATAATTCCTTAAATTTTATTTGAATTTTTTCTAATAAATCAACAACTACATTTGAAACTTCTTCTTTTAATACTCCATAGTCCTTATTATGGAAAAAATTTTCTGCTTCTTCAATTGAAATATTTTTCAAAGCTGAGTAAATTGTCAATAAGTTACTTACACCTGGTTTTTTTTCAATATCATATTTAATAACATTTTCTGAATCAGTTACAGCAGACTTTATTTTCTTTTTAACTTCATTAATATCATCTAATAGAGCAATAAAACTTTTTGGATTAGCAGCAGATTTTGACATTTTTTTTGTAGGATCTTGTAGGTCCATTATTTTTGATCCAACTTTTGGAGTGTAATCTCCAGGAATTGTAAACATTTCTCCAAATTTATTATTCATTCTTTCTGCAATATTTCTTGTTAATTCAATATGTTGTTTTTGATCTTTCCCAACTGGTACAAATTCGGCATCATAAAGTAGAATATCTGCTGCCATTAGTGCTGGATATGTTAATAAACCAGTAGGGATAAATTCAGTTCCATTTTCAGATTTTACTTTAGTTGATTTATCTTTAAATTGAGTCATTCTTTGTAATTCACCAATTGTTGTATTACATGTAAGAATTCATCCTAGTTGAGTATGTTCTAAAACATCACTTTGTAAGAATATTGTTGATTTTTTAGGATCCATTCCACAAGCAAAATATAAAGTTACCATTTCTTTTATATTTTTTCTTAAAGTTTCTTTATCAATTGGGGTAGTTATTCCATGAAGATTAGCTACAAATACATACATTTCAAATTCATCTTGCAATGCTACAAAATTTTTCATAGCTCCAATATAGTTTCCTAATGTCATTTTTCCTGTAGTGGTTATACCAGACAACATTCTCTTTTTAGTCATAATTCCTTGCTCCTTGATTTACATTTAATATTATACAATCTTTATGTATTTTTCTTCCAAAAATAAGTAAAATTAATAATAGTTTAGAGGTGAAATAATGCTTTCATTTAGTATTATAAAAAATGATTATAAATCAACAGACAAAGTTGTTTTTCATTTAAAAGAAAAGTTAGAATCAAGAGGATGAGTTTATAATGAAAAGTTACCAAATTATATCTTTATATTTGGAGGAGATGGTACTTTTCTAAAGGCTGTTTCTAAATATAAAGAACAGATAAAAGATGTTAAATTTGTCCCATTTAAGTCAGGGGGAATTGGTTTTTATACTAATAAAAATAGAGTTGAAAACTTAGATGCTACAATAGATTCAATTGAAAAAAATAATTTTAGTTTAAATAATTTTGAATTATTAGAAATTAAAACAAAATCTCAGAATTTAATTGCTGCAAATGAAGTTAAAATTCTTAATGAAAAAACACCATTATATGTTGAAATTTATATAAATAATGAATTTCTGGAAAAATTTCATGGAACTGGACTTGTTGTTTCTACTTCTAATGGAAGTAGTGGTTATATGAAATCAGCTGGAGGAGCAGTAATTTTGTCAAGAAATAGTCAAATATATCAATTGCAAGAATTAGTTCCTGTAAGTACTAATAAATTTAGAACACTAAATGCACCCCTAATTTTAAATGATCAATATATTTTAAAATTAAAATTTGAAGCTAAATCAAATGAGATAATGATAATTGATACTGTTGAATACTCAGTTAATGATTTAGAAATTGAAATAAGACCTTCAAAAGTAAATATAAAAGTAGTAACTGATATTAGTAATTCTAAAAATACAAGTAAAATTCAAATTTTAAGAGATATTTTTATTAAAGATAAGGAGATAATTGAATAATGAATAATATTCTATATATTGTTATTGCCATTTTGTTTATCATTTGTTTTATTTCTTTATTTCTTTATTTTTCAACATTAAGTATGTTAAGAAAGAGGAAAGAAAAATTTGGAATAAACTCAATTGAAAAAGGCTGAACTATTTATGAAAAAATTTTAAATGAAATAGGCACTATTCAAAATATTGATAGTATTAATAATGATAAGATTTTAATTTTATCAAAGCACTTAGTAAATACAAATAATTTAAAGAAACTAAAAATTAAGGCAGAACTTGAGGGAAAAATATTGAGTTTAACTTCAAAAGAATTTTCAATTAAGTTATTTTTAAAAAAATTAGAAGAGGAATTAAAAAATAAGATAAATTAATTATCTTATTTTTCTTTTATACTTATAAATACCACCATCAAGTGTTTTTGCATTATAACCATTTTCTGATAAAAATCTAGCAACTTCGCCACTTCTATTTCCTGCGTTACACACAGTCACAATTGGCTTATTTTCAGGATTCTTTTCTTTTAAAATAGTTTGAAATTTTTTTATAAATTCCTCAATGTGCACGTTTATTGCTCAATCAAAATGAGGTAAAGTCTTAAATTCCATTTCTGTTCTAACATCTAAAGTGAAATATTTATCGTAATTTAATGAATAATCTTCTACTGAAATATACATATAAATTTCTCCCTCTCTAATTAAGATTTTATTCTTTTATTTAAAAAAACTTTACTTTAACTATAAATAAATTATAATTAAATAGAATTCAATTCTGGTTAACGTTTATTAAAAAATTAAACAAAATAATAAGAAGAAATTAAAAAAATAAGGAGAAAAAATATGGCAGATATTAAATTTATGGCTCTTGGTGGTCAAGACGAAAGAGGAAAAAATATTTTTGTTATTAGTGTTAACGATAATTTATATATTTTTGATGCTGGAATTAAATTCCCAGAGAGAAGTGTATTAGGAATTGATGTGATAATTCCAAATTTTGACTTTTTAAAAGCAAATTCAAAAAAAATTAAAGGAATTTTTCTTTCGAATCCAAGTTCAAATAATTCAGGAGCAATTAGTTATATTTTAAGAGAAATAGACGTACCAGTTTATTGCAATGAACTTACAACAACAATTTTAAAATATAGAAATCTAAAATACAGAATTAAAAATAGAGAAAATAATTTTAAAATTATTAATGATAAAGATATCATTAATTTTGGTGATGTAAAAATAGAAGCTTTTAGAACAACAGCTGCATTTCCAGAATCATATGGTTATGCAATTCATACGCAAGATGGTGTAATTGTATATGCAGGTGATTATATTATTGATGGAAATGAACAATCGTATTTCTCAACAGATATGAATCACTTAAATCAAATTGCTCAAAAGGGAGTTTTGGCATTAATAAGTGATGCAGAATATGCATCAAGAATTGGATATACAGTTCCAAATCATAGAATTGAAA
This sequence comes from Spiroplasma endosymbiont of Cantharis rufa, assembly GCF_964019665.1. Lineage (NCBI taxonomy): Bacteria > Bacillati > Mycoplasmatota > Mollicutes > Entomoplasmatales > Spiroplasmataceae > Spiroplasma > Spiroplasma endosymbiont of Cantharis rufa. The sequence continues at coordinate 270,296 of NZ_OZ026459.1, forward strand.
AATTTATTGCAGCTCCAATGAAAGATAAAAAAAGACGTTTAATTTTAGGAATGTTTGAAGAAGATGTTTTTAAATTATTTGAAATAATAAAACAAGCAAAGGCAAATGATAGAAAAATAGCAATTTATGGAAAAACAATTACTAAGGTTGTTGAATCAAAAGTAATACAAGAGAGTTTACAAATTACTGAAAAAGACATTATATCTATTGAAGATTTTATGAAATCTCAAGATGGTATTTTGCTTTTAACTGGAGCAGGAGATCTTCTATATGCAAGACTAGCAAAAATAGCTGCAGGAAATGATGATAAGGTTGAATTTACAGAGAATGATACTATTATATTAGCAACTCCACCAGCAGCTGGAGTAGAAAAAAGACATGCTGAAATTTTAGATGAATTATCAAGAACAAATGCAAAATTAATATCATTAAGTGATAAAAATATTTGATCTATGAGAGCAAGTTATGAAGATATAAAATTGATGACAAGAATAATGAAACCAAAATCATTTATTCCAATTAAAGGTTTATATAAAGATTTTTTAAGTGCTGAAAGAGCGGCAGTTGAAGCTGGAGTAGAAAAGAAAAATATTCAACTAATTAATAATGGTCAAATTTTAAAAATTAGTGATGGTGGAAAGCTAGTTATTGGTTCTGATTCAATAAAAACAGCAGATGTAAACGTTGATGGAATTGGTGTTGGCGATATTGGAGCAGTTGTTCTAAATGAAAGAAAACAACTTGCAACTGATGGAGCGGTTATAATTGGTGCAAATGTAAATAATAAAACAAAAGAATTAATATCATTAATAGATATTCAAATGAGAGGTGTTATTTATATTACTGATGAAAATCCTATTTTTAAATTAATGCAAAAACAAATAATTGATATTTTAGAGAAATATAAAAATGAGGCAAAAACAAAACCTGCTAGTTTTGATTTAAATGCAATAAAAAAGGAAATTGTTTCAAGAATTAGAAGTACTTTGAAGCAAGAAACTGGAAAGCAACCAATTGTTTTAGTAATAATTAATGAATTAGATGGTTCGTTTTTTCAACCAAAAATGACTAAATCAAAAAACTCATAGTCTCTATGAGTTTTTGCTAATTGAATGTAAAAAAGGGTTAAAATATATTAAAATCATATGGTAAGGGCAAAATTAAGGTGAAATGATGAATAATAACAAAGGGCTAAATAATGATAATGATCGTACAAGGGCTTTTTCTATTCAAAAAAAACAAAGAAAAAATGATTCAATTTCTTGAATAGTAGGAGCTTTAGTATTATTTTTTTTAAATTTAATGTCATTGGGAAGAATTACAATAGTTGGTCAATTCTTTGATGATGTAATTTTTAATTTGCCATTTGGATGATTTAAATATTTTTTATACTCTTTATTTTTCTTACTAGACTTTTCAATTTATTTTGGAATAAAATTCAAACCTAAAAAAAGGTTTATAGCTATGATTTTTTTAACTTGGATTTGTTTATGTTGACTTATCAGTGCAATTTTATTTATTGTTGCTTACCATGTAAAAACACAAGATTTTATAGTAAAAGATATATGATCAGGAACAATACTAAAAGACTCATTAAATTCTTATTTAACTAATTGAAAAAATAACTCTATCTGAGGTGAAAATAGTGGAACAATTTGAATAGCAGATCCAAGTACATACTTTACAACATGGTCTGGTGGAGGATTAATAGGAACTCTTCTTTCTGGAATATTTGCATATACATCAATATATGTTGGTTTAATTATCGCAATTTTATTTCTTGCTTTAGATATGATTTGAATTTTTACTGGAGATCCTTTCTTTTTCTTAAAACCAAAACATAAGCGTAGAGGTAAAAGATTAAGAATTCTTTCCCTAAAAAATACTCAAAGTGTAAATTATCCAACTTCGGCTAAACCTAAAAGAGAAAGTAATGGAAGAGGAATTTTGAATATTTTGAATATTCAAAATGACGAGACTTTTGATGAAAGAATAATTTTGTCTTCATCAAAAGAATCAGATATTACAATTGAGCTTCCAAGTTTTAATAGAAACTATGAAAATAATATTTATGAAGAAGTAAATACTGATTTTTATAATGATGATTTTTCTAATGTAAATTTGGAAAGTTACAATTCAAATCAAAATTATAAAGAGCAATATGTTAATTCAAATCAAAATTTAACTCAAAAACAAAGTCAAAATAGGGTAGTTGATTATAATTTAGATCAAAAAATTCATGAAGCTAGAAGACAAGCAGAAAATTTAGTTAGAGAAGAACATAATTACATTCCAAGAAGAGAAAAAGACTATAGTTATGATTCTCTTCCATATGATACAAAATATGGTCAAGTATCAACTGAAAAAGCAAGAGAAGAATTAGCTAAAGAAACAAATATAACTCCTTTTGGTGCAAATGGAAAGACAATTGAATTAGTACAATCAAGAAATAGAAAAAATTCAACTAAAATTGAAGAAGTTCAATCAGGTCAAATTACACTAGATCATTTTATTAGTGAAACTAAAAAAGAAAAAGAAGAAGAGAAAAAAATGATTGAAGATTATGGTGATTATACTTCACCAATGCAAGAGAACGTTTCAAGAAATATTTTACATTCTTCGTCATCATATCAATCATCAAATAAAGTTAATCAAACTATGGAAGTTAACAAAAATAAAGCAGTTGAAAAGGAACAATTTGTAAACCATTCATATCAATTACCATCAATTGATATTTTAAAAGTACATGTTGTAAATTTAAAAGACCAAGAAGAAATTACTAACTCAGCCAAACAAAAGGCGGGAAGCATTAATGAAACATTTAAACAATTTGGTGTAAAAGCTAGTGTAAAAAATATGAGCATTGGGCCTAGTGTAATTAAATTTGAAGTACAACCTGAGCCAGGAACAAAAGTTAATAGTATTACTTCATTGGAAAATGATTTGAAATTAGCACTGGCAAGTCAAAATGTTAGAATTGAAGCTCCAATTCAAGGAAAAGCTGCTGTTGGTATTGAAATTCCAAATGATAAACCAGAAGCAGTTCCAATGAGAGGTGTTATTGAAAATACACCAATTGTAAAAATGGGCAATAAGTTATTATTTGCTATTGGTAAAACAGTTACTGGAGAGTTACTATTTGGTGAGTTAGATAAAATGCCTCATTTACTTGTTGCTGGTTCAACAGGTAGTGGTAAATCAGTTATGATAAATGGAATAATCTCTTCAATCTTAATGAGAGCAAAACCACATGAAGTTAAGTTCTTAATGATCGACCCTAAAAAAGTTGAACTTTCAGTTTACTCTGCAATTCCACATTTACTTGCACCAGTTATTAGTGATATGAATATTGCAAATAGTGCTTTAAAAAAAGTTATTAATGAAATGGAAAGAAGATATGCATTATTTACAACATATGGAGTTAAGAATATAGGAGGATTTAATGCTAAACAAAAAACAGATTCAACTAAGTTACCTTATTATGTAATTATTATTGATGAACTTGCTGATTTAATGATGACATCAAATAAAAAAGATGTGGAGGATTCAATTATGAGACTTACACAATTGTCAAGAGCTGCAGGAATTCACTTAATTGTAGCCACTCAAAGACCATCAACTGATGTTATTACAGGTGTTATTAAATCAAATATACCTGTAAGATTAGCTTTCTCAGTTGCCTCATCAATTGACTCAAGAACAATATTAGACTCAAATGGAGCTGAAAAATTAATTGGTAAAGGAGATTTACTTTATACAATTCCTGGAAGCACTTCCCTTGTAAGAGCTCAAGGAGCTTACATTAGTGATGATGAAATTGAGAAATTGGTAAAACATTGTTCAAGTCAACAACAACAAAATTTTGACATAGAATTTTTAAAAGCTGAAACAGAGGAACCAAGTTTTACTGTTAATCTTGGAGCTAGTCAGGACTCAATGTTTGATGAAATTAAAGATTATGTAATTAGAACACAAAAAGCATCTACAAGTTTAATTCAAAGAAAATTTAATATTGGTTATAATCGTGCTGCAAGAATTATTGATGAACTTGAAGAAATTGGTATCATTGGACCTCAAAATGGTTCAAAACCAAGAGATGTTTATATTCAAAATGAAGATGTATATTAAAATCAGCAAATTAGTTTTGCTGATTTTAATTTATTTAACTATATATAATTATATTTGAGGTGAGATTTATGGAAAACCTAGTTAAAAATTTACCAGAAAAATCTGGTTGTTATTTATATAAAAATAAAAAAGATCAAGTAATCTATGTTGGGAAAGCCAAAAATCTTAAGAAGAGAGTTACAAGTTATTTTAATAAGGCTCATAATTTTAAAACAACACAACTTGTTAGAGATATATTTGATATTGAAACTATAGTTACTGACAATGAAAAGGAATCTTTAATTTTAGAGCAAAACCTAATAAAAAAATATCGTCCCAGATATAATATTGTTTTAAATGATGATAAAAAATATCCTTATATTGCTATTACAAAAGAACATGATCCAATTTATGTATATACTAGAAATTTTGATAATAAAAATCAGATATCTTTTGGACCACTTCCAGATGGAACTAGTGCTAGAAATATTCTAAAAACACTAGAAAGAATTTATCCCCTAAGACGATGCAAAGGTAATTTGGGTAAACCATGTATTCACTTTCATATTGACCAATGTTCTGGTGCTTGCTTTAAGGATGTTGAAAAAGAATATTATCAAGAACAAATAACAAAAGTTAAAAATTTTTTTAATAGAACAAACAATGATTTTAAAAATAAACTAGAAGAAAAAATGATTATTGCTTCAAATAATCTTCAGTTTGAAGAAGCACAAAGAATAAAAAATATTATTGCTCATTTAAATTTTTCAATTGTAGAACAATTTGTTGATATCAATGATAATTTAAATCGTGATGTTTTTAATTATTTTGAATCAGAAGAATATATTTGTTTTGCTGTCTTATTTTATAGAAGTGGAAAATTAATTTTAAAGGACCAATTAATTATTAAAAATAGTCTAGAGGATTTAATATCTCTATTTGAAAATTTCATTATGCAAATATACTTAAAAAATATGCTTCCTGATTATATTATTCTTCCTAAAATATTGGAACAAACAAGTTTAAAGTTTTTATTTCAAGAAAAAATAACTTATGGAAATGATGAAACTAGTTTAAAAATATTGGAACTAGCTAGAAATAATGCTAAGGAATATATTAGACAGCAAGAAATTTATAAAAATCAAAAATCAATGAGTAAAGAAGAATTACTTGATAACTTACAAAAAACTTTAAATCTTCCAAATTATCCATATCATATTGAAATGTTTGATGTAGCCAATATATTAGACGAATTTGTAACTGGTGCTATGGTTGTTTTTAAAGGAGCACAACCAAGCTTTAATGACTTCAGAAAGTATAATATTATAATCAATGAAAAAGGTGATTTTCAAAGAATGCAAAATATGATTTATCGAAGATATCAAAAGGAAATTGGTGAAGAAAAAAATTTACCAGATTTAATAATAATGGATGGAGGTAAAATTCAAGTAAATGCTGCTAGGTCACAATTAGAACTATTAGATTTAAATATTCCAATAATTGGACTTGTTAAAAATGATAAACACAGGACTGAATATATTTTGAACTATGATATGCAAGAAATATATTTAGATAAATCTCAGGAAGTTTTTAAATTCTTAGAATTAATTCAAAATAGAGTTCATAATTATGCTATTGCTGGTTTTAGAAAAAAACATAATAAATCATTTACAAGAGATGAATTAGCTACAATAAAAGGCATTGGAGAGAAAATGATTCAAAAAATAAACAATCAATTTCCTTCAAGAATAGACTTTTATAATGCTAGTTTTGAAGAAATAAAGAGTATTGTTAAGAAGGATGAAATTGTTTTAAATATTAAGGAAATAAAAAAACAATTAGATAATAAAAAAATAGAATAATATAGTCATTTTTATAATAAAAAAATGTATAATATTTTAGTTAATAAAAGGGGATTCATATGATAGATAAAGATATTATTTTAACAGCAGAGGGTCTTAAGGAGTTAAAAGAAGAACTAACTCATTTAATCAATAATGTCCGTCCACAAGTTATTGAAGAACTTGTTGAAGCACGTGCACAGGGAGATTTATCAGAAAATGCTGATTATGATGCAGCAAGAAACAGACAGGCTGAAGTAGAAGCAAGAATTAAAGAAGTAGAAGCAATGCTTTCAAAAGCAAAGATTATTAAAGATTCTAATTCAAAAAACAAAGAAGTAAAAATTGGAAGTCAAGTTACATTTACAAGTCAAAAAACTAAAAAAGAAATGACTGTTAAAATTGTAGGAGCTATTGAAGCAGATCCATTTGAAAATAAAATTTCAAATGAATCACCATTGGCAAAAGCAATGATGGGTAAAGTTGTTGGAGACTCAGTTGAAGTAAGAGAACTAAAAGAACCTTATAAAATAACTATTAAAGATATTAAATAATTAGCCTAATAATTTTATTAGGTTTTTTTGTATAAAAGGAGAGTGCCATATGTTAAAAGTTCAAAGCACATTTAAAAATGATTTGACCACGATATATTTAGTGGGAACTCCAATTGGTAATTTAAATGATATATCAAAAAGAGTAATTGATACTTTTGAAATCTCTGATGTTATTTATTGTGAAGATACTAGAGTGAGTTTTAAATTATTTGAAAAATTAAAGTTATCAAAGAAATTAAAAGCCTTACACAAATTTAATGAATATTCAATCTTGCCAACAATAATGGAAGATATTAAAAAATGTAAAAATATAGCGATAATTAGTGATGCTGGTGTTCCTTGTATTAGTGATCCAGGAGCCATTGTTATTAAAAATATTATTGAAAATGATATAAAAGTGAATATAACTTCAATAAACTGTGGTCCTGCATATATTCATTCAATAGTAGCTTCAGGTTTTATTGCAAAAAGGAATTTATTTTTGGGTTTTTTAGATAAAAAAAATATAGAAAAAGATATGCAAGAAATCTTTAAGCAGAATAAGAATGGTGATACTATTATAGCTTTTTATGAATCTGTTCATAGAGTTCAAGCAACATTAAATCAGCTCTCACTACAATTAAATGAAAATACAAATATTGTATTAGCAAGAGAATTAACAAAACTCAATGAGGAGTTTTTAAGGGGAACAATTATTGAGATCTGTGAATATATTAATAATAATAAATTAATTTTAAAAGGAGAATTTTGTGTTGTTATCGATTCTAAATATTCTTTAAAGAATGAAATAAAAGTAGATATGGAATTAATTATATGTGAGGTTGAAAAACTAATATTAGAAAATATTAGTAAAAAGGAAGCAATAAAAACTATTTCAAAGAAATACTCTGTAAATAAAAATGAATTAACAAAATATTTTTATAAGGATTAATTTTTTAAATATTATGACGACATTAATAATGGAGGTCTAAATATGGAAAAATTATCTATACAAAAATCAAGAGAAATTATTGGAGGTAAAGGAATGTCAGGAGCTTTGCTTAATGGTTTTAGTTCTATTACAAAATCAATTGGTGAACTTTTTTCAAATTCAATAGGAGCAATTGCCACTACTGTTTTTACAGCAATTTCATTAAATAAAGTTGATAAACTAGATGTTAAAATTGGAAATTCTACTTTTAAGACAGATAATTCAACTTCGAATAAAGCTGCAATTGAAGCTGAAAATAATGTTCCAAATGTAGTAAATTTGTTTTAATATTTGCTTAAAAAGTAAAAAAAAGTAAAAAAATCTATTAATTTGGTATAAAATTATTTAGGTTGCTAGTTTCAACCGCACTTTTGTATGTTATAAAGAAGTTTGCAAAATAACTCACATACAAGGCGAGTCTAGACTGGGAGGAATAAAGATGTTCGCAATTATAAAAACTGGTGGAAAACAAATTAAAGTTCAATCAGGAGATGAAATCTATATTGAAAAATTAGAGGTCGAAGAAGGTAAAAAATTTACTTTTAATGAAGTTCTAATGATTGATGGAACTGTAGGTTCACCTTTAATAAAAGGAGCAACAGTTATAGGAACTGTTGTTAAACAAGGTAAAGGAAAGAAACTTAGAGTTGTTAGATATCACCCTAAGAAAAATGTTAATAAAGTATATGGTCACAGACAACCTTATACTAAGGTTAAGATTGATACTATTTCATTAAGTGGTTCAAAACCATCAATAGAATCAGCTGCACCAAAAACAACAGCTGCACCAAAAACTTCTACTTCAAATAAAACAGAGGAATAGTTGATGGTAAAAGCAAAAATTTTTAAAAAGGAAAATAAAATAAATTCATTTGTAATAAGTGGACATGCAAATTTAAAAGATTATGGAGAAGATCTTGTATGTGCTGCAATTACAGGGATAGTTTCAGGATCATTAAATGCATTAGATATTAAATTTAATAAAAATATAGAAATTAATGTTGATGCAAATAGAATAGAAATAAAAGTAATAATAGAGGATAATTTATTAAATCATCTATTAGAGTTTATGATTATTCAACTAGAAACTATTGAGGTACAATATCCAAAGAATTTTAAAATAGAAAGGATGATTTAATATGCGTTTCTTATTAGGATTACAATATTTTGCTTCTAAAAAGGGAGTAGGGTCAACTAGAAATGGTCGTGACTCAGAATCAAAACGTTTAGGAGCTAAAAAAGCAGATGGACAATTTGCTAATGCAGGTTCTATAATTTTCAGACAAAGAGGAACAAAAATCCATCCAGGTGTAAATGTTGGACGTGGTGGAGATGATACATTATTTGCATTAGTATCAGGAATAGTAAAATATCAAAGATTTGGTAAAAACAGAACTAGAGCTGTTGTTATTCCCCAAGAATCTAAATAATAATAAATAAGAGGCTCCTTTAAATAGGAGTTTTTTTAATGAAAAGAGGAGTTTAATAATGTCATTTTGAGTATTAGTTTTTATTTTATTATTTTTATTTGGTATTTTAAGTTTTTTGTATAAGATTAAATTAGGAAAACGTGAAAAAAATAGTAAAGATAATATTCAAGTTAATGAAGCATTAAAAAATTTTAAATCCTCATTTGCAAGTCAAAAGGATAAAGTGGTTTTAATAAAGGAAATTGATTTAGTTGAGAGTTTTAATAGATTTCCTTTCAAATCTGAATTTAAAGAAATAAAGAAAAAATATAAAAATGAAAAACTAATTTTTACTATTGAAAATACTCAAAAAAGTTTTTATGATTATTGAGCAGTTAAAGAATTTGATTTTTTTGTAATTTTTGAAAACTTATCCAAAAAAAATTTTATTGTATTTTCAACAAAAGTTCTATTATTGATATACAGTGAGTTTATTACAAAAACTTTTAATTTGTATAAGCAGACATTTATTTTAGCAGTTATACCAGCTATCATTTTTAAAGAAGAAAATAAAGGTTTTAAATCAATTAGACCAGAAAGTTTAAATGAATATATTGACAGTCAGTTTCTTGAATTTTCTAAACAATTAAATAAAATTATTGAAATGATTGAAATTCAATTGCAAGTTAAATCAAAAGAAAAAAATAAAACAGATTTTAAAGTTAATGAAATGCAACTAAAATTAATAGAAGCTTACAAAGTTTTGGAAGTGTTACCAACTGATTCAGATGATAAAATTAGAAAAGCCTATTTAAAACTTGCTAAAATATATCATCCTGATAAAAATAATAATGAATACGCAAAAGAAAAAATGGCTCAAATAAATGATGCCTATGATATTGTTGTAAAAGAAAGAAATAAAAATTAAGGAGAATATCTATGAATGTAGTTAAAGAAATATTATTAGGTCAATATTTTGATCAAGCTTTGGAAGAAACAAAAAAAATAGTGGCTATGCCATCTTATAGAAGAGATCTGACATATGGAGCGTCTGTACATCAAGAAATAAAAAATGTTCTAAATCATTGTATAGATTTACTAAAGGGTTTTGGTTTTGAAACTTTTATAGCTCCAGATTACAGATATGGTTATGCAGATTATGGAACTGGGGATAAATTATTTGGAATAATTTGTCATTTAGATGTTGTTCCTGCAGGAAATATTGATGAGTGAAAAACTAATCCATTTGAACCAATAATAAAAGATGGAAAATTAATTGGTAGAGGGACTTTTGATGATAAAGGACCTACAATGATGAATATTTTTGCTTTTAAATATTTAATTGATAATGGTTTTAAACCAGATTATAAAGTTAGATTTATTTTTGGTACAAGTGAAGAAACAAACTGAGAATGTATGGAAGCATATGTTGCAAATGAGCAATTGTGTGATTTGGGATATGTCCCTGATGGTCATTTTCCTGTTGTCTATGCAGAAAAATGAATTGCTGATGTTGATTTAATGGGAAAATTTGAATCAGAATTTGAACTAAGTGGAGGAGAAGTTTACAACGCCGTAAATGATTTAGTTAAATATAATGGACCTAAAAAAAGCGAAATTGCAGCTTGATTAAAGAAAAACTCAATTGATTCTTATGAAAAAGATAACTGCTTATTTGTGAAGGGAGTATCAGCTCATGGAAGCTTACCATTTAAAGGAATATCTGCATCAACTTGATTATTAAAAGCAATTGATGAGATTGGATTAAAACATCCTTTGGCTGAATTTGTTTCAAAATATGTTCATCTAAATTTTGATATGAAAGAGATATTTGGTGACTTAACAGATGAGACTGGAACTTTAACTGCTTGTAATGGAATAGTTGATGTTTCTAAAAAAGACTTTAGATTTACAATTAATTTCAGAATACCTTGTACAAGAGATCCAAAAAAAGATGTTGTGGAAGTTTTAGAAAAATTTGTTTCAAATCAAAAGCTTGAATTAAAATTATCTTCAATTGAAGATAGAGTTTATTTTCCAAAAGATAGTGAAGTCGTAAAAAACATTATGCAAGTTTATAAAGAAGTAACTGGGGATTTGAAAGCTGAACCAATAGCAATTGGCGGGGGAACATTCGCAAAATCAATGCCAAATATGATTGCTTTTGGAGCAGAATTTGATATGAATGATTCAACTATGCATGCATATAACGAATATGTGAAAATTGATGATTTAAAGAAAATGATGGAAATTTATGCAAAATCTTTAGTTAAATTAACAAAATTAAAATAATGCTTTTAAAGCATTATTTTTTTGTAGAACAAATATTAAAAAATGATATACTATAAATATTGTATATTTAATTTTGGGTATGCAATCACATATGGGAATTTTATCTCCTAGTGCTTGTTATTTTTAATTAAACAAGTGGATTTATTTTGAACCATTATGGAAGATTAACAAATAAAAATTTGAAAGGACCTTAAATCATGGCAAAAGATTTAACAAGAGAACAATTATGAGATGCTGGAGCTCAATTTGGACACCAAACTAAGCGCTGAAATCCAAAAATGAAACCATATATTTATGGAGCAAAAAACAAAAATCATATTATTGATTTACAACAAACTATTTGAAGATTAGAAGATGTTAAAAGATATGTTACTTTAATTGGACAAAAAAAAGAGAAGATTATTTTTGTTGGTACAAAAAGAAGTGCCAAAAATGCAGTAAAAGAAGCAGCACTAAGAAGTGGGAATTTCTTTGTAAACTCAAGATGATTGGGTGGAACATTAACAAATATGAAAACAATTTCATTAAGAATTAAAACTTTATGAGATATTGAAAATGAAGAAAAAACAGGAAAAATAAACTTAAGACCTAAAAAAGAACAAATTTTAATTAGAAAAGAAAAAGCTAAATTAGAAAAAACTTTAGGTGGAATTAAGCAGATGCATAAACTACCTGCAGCTATGTTTGTAGTTGATCCTAAGACTGATGAAATTGCTGTTAAAGAAGCAAGAAAATTAAGAATTCCAGTTATTGCTATATGTGATACAAATGTTGATCCAGATATGGTTGACTTTGTAATTCCTGCAAATGACGATATTCAAGAATCAGTAAATATTATTACTAATTTTATAGTTGATGTTTATGCTGATGCAGCAGGTATTAAAATGCAGCCAAGTAGTTTAAAAATTATTGCTCAGAAAAAAGAAGAGAAACAATATGGAGAAGGTCATAGACCACCATATACACCAAGAAATAATGATTCAATGGGTGAAAGATCAGCTGCACCTAAAAAACCTGCTGTAATTAAAGAAGAAACTAAATAGGAGAGATTAAAATGGCAGTTACACCACAATTAATTAAAGAATTAAGAGAAATGACTTTTGCTGGAATGATGGACTGTAAAAAAGCTTTAGAAGCTACAAACGGTAATATTGAAGAAGCAATAGTTTGATTAAGAGAAAATGGTTTAGCAAAAGCAGCTAAAAAAGCTGATAGAGTAGCAGCTGAAGGAGTTTCATTTGCAAAAACTGATGGTAAAAAAGCAATTATTTTTGAAGTAAACTCAGAAACTGATTTTGTTTCTAAAAATGATAAGTTTATGGCACTAATTGAAAATATTGGTAATGCTTTATTAAAATCAAAAGCTACAAATTTGCAAGAAGCTTTAAATGTTAAATTAGCATCAGGGCAAAATATTAGTGAAGCTTGTGTAGAAGCAACAGCAACAATTGGTGAGAAAATTGAATTAAGAAGAATTGCTGCAGTTGAAGGAAAAAATTTAGCAATATATAATCATGCAAATAAAAGAATATCTGTATTACTGAATTTTGATGGAAACATTTCAAGTGAAGATGCATATAATGTTTGTATGCATGTTGCAGCTATGTCTCCAAAATATTTATCAGAAACTGATGTACCTCAAGAATTTAAAGATCAAGAAATGCATATTATTAAGGAAACTACTGATTTAACTGGTAAACCTGAAAATGTTGCTGAAAATATTTTAAAAGGAAAGCTAAATAAAAAAATTGCTGAAATAACTTTATTGGATCAAGGTTTTGTAATGGATGAAAAACAAACAGTAGGTAATTTTGTAAAATCAAAAGGTGCAACTTTAAAAGAAATGTTTAGATTTGAAGTTGGAGAAGGAATTGAAAGAATAACAACGGATTTTGCAGCAGAAGTTGCAGCACAGTTGGAAGGTAATTAATATGATTAATAACTTATTATCTTTAGAAGCAAGTAATCTATTAGTTCTTTCAGTTGTACTTTTAATTGTTGCACCTTTGTCATCAATCTATTCATGATACTTAACAAGTTTATTTAAGACTAATAAATCTGAAGTTAAGTTTGCTAATAAATTATTAGTTGGAATTACAATAGGTTTACAAATTTTATCAATTCTTGGAGCTGTTATGTCGTTGGTATTTTATTTTATAGATTTAAAAAGTTTAACTAAGTCATTGTTTATTACTTGTATTGTAATAGCATTTGTATCATCAGCTATTTGGTTTTCAATGGTTTTATTTTTTTCAAATCAACTATGATTTTATATTGATGATGAAAAAATTGTTACATTAGGAGAATCAATCAAATTATCAAAAATTCAAAAAATAATTGAAGATGATGAAAAAAGCGCTGTTTATGTTAACTACTTAGAAGGTAGAAGAACAATTAAAAAAATAAAATTTAGTAAAAAAACAGCTTTGGGAATTTATTTTTTAGAGAATGCATCAAAAACGGGTGTTAATCCAGAAAAGGGAGATGAAGCTACTTATTTTAAAGAACAAGTGGCTAAAGTTAGAGCTGAAGCTTTAGAAATTTCTAAAAAAGATGTAAAAGCACCAAATGAAAAAGTAGAAATAGCAGCTGAAAAAACGGTTGCAAAAGCTGAAAAAACGGCTGAAAAAACAGTTGCTAAAGCAGAATCAACTGCAAAAAAGACAGTTGAAAAAGCTGAAAAGACAGTTGAAAAAGCTGAAAAAACAGCTGAAAAGACAGTTTCTAAAGCAGAATCAACTGCAAAAAAGACAGTTGCAAAATCTAAGACGGATTTAGAGAAATAAAATTAATATATAAAAGCACATTTTAATATGTGTTTTTATTTTATTTAATATAAAATAAATATGAAAAAGGCAGAGGTAACTTTTAAATAAGTTTGAGAAACACTCTTAGAACCTGATCTAGTTAATACTAGCGTAGGAAGACCTTTAGAATAAAAATTCTGCTTTTTTCATGGAGGAACTTCATGAATAAAAAAATTTTAAAATTATCAATAGCTTTATCTACAATAAGAATATTAATTTGCTTAGGATTAGTCATTTGAGCAATTATTACAATTATTGATGTAGGAGATCAAAACGGTAGTCTATTCCTTGGAAAAATAATAACAATCTCTTTTTGCTTTTCATTATTTTTTGTTTTATTTACTTTAATAAATTTTTCACTAATTCTTAATATTATTCTGGATAAGGATAATATTAATAAAAAAAACATAATTGCCTTAGCCTTTATAACTTTAAATTTAGAGACTTTAATTTACTATTTAAGTAAACATGACTTTAAATTTAAAAAAATAAAATTGAAAAGATGAACAATATTTGATATAACTTCAATTTCACTATTATTAGCTTTATATTTTTCAATAGGTTTTGTAACAGGATTAATACCACCAATGCCTTTTTATATTACATTAACATTTAAGTATATACCTCTTTTTTTTGGAGCATTTATTTTGTCAATATCAGCTTCAATTACTTTATGTTTCTTAGCAGCAACTTTATCAATACTTTTGCCAGGAGCATATTTACAGTTCTGACAATTTTTCTTTGATTATTGATTGCCAACTCTATTAATTTTTACAGCTGGTTTTTTCACACCCAATGTAAAATCAGATAAAATGATTATTAAAATAGGAGTATGATTTGCCTTTATTTCTATACCAATTATATTTTTATATTTCTCAAGAGTTACTTCAGGAGTTGTATACTGATTAAATCCAAATAAAATTGAAGTAATTAATAAAGAATTTAATTGAGCAAATAATATTGGTTACTCATTTATTTATAATTCCATAAATACAATTTTTGATTATATACTTTTAATAATTTGCATTCCCTCAATATGTGAGTCACTTTGAACTGTAAAGGAGCGATTTTTTTATAATAGAGACTTAACTCAAGAAGAATATATTGGGTAGTTTTTTTAATATAAAAAAAATTTTCATTTTTTATAAAAATGAAAATATATACAATATATCTTTTAAAATTTTTTTGTAGGAATTAAAGTGAAATTCTTGAGAGGAATATTTTATGTCTAAAAATATAAAAAAATATAAGTATAATTTTTTAAGAATTATACTTACAATTATTTTAATTCCTTTAATTTTAATAAAATCAAAAAAGGATTTTAAAAGATATAAGGATTTTTGTTATAGATATCCAAGATCTGAAAAAGACAGGAATATTGGTCAGTATCCAAATATTATAAGTAAATTAAATTGTTTAGATTATCACTATTGAGATTTAAAAAAAATGAATTTAAAAGAGGAGTCATTTAAAAAAAATGATATTAAAGAGTATAAGTTGGAAACCAAAAAAGGAGATATAAGCTATATTAAAGCTATAAATAAGAAAAGCAATAATTGAGTAATTGCTTTACATGGTTGAACTGAAGATAAATATCTAGCATTAAGACTTGTTTACCACTATTTTAAAAAGGGATATAATATTTTATCTTTTGATGCATTTGCACATGGAGAGAGTTATGGCAAATATACTGATATTGGTTATTCAAGTGTTGAAATGCTAGATGAAATTATAAGTGATTTAAAGATTAACAATAATGTTAAAAATATTGGTTTAATCGGTAATAGCATGGGCGCTTCAACTTCTATTTTATATTCTCAAAAAGGTCTTTTTAAAAATGAAATAAATTGAGTAGTTGCTGATTGTGGTTTTAATAAAATTAAATATCAATATCGTTATTATATTCAAAATAATTTTTTTAAAAAGGCTTGATGATTCAATGGTTTAAATTATACTAAGAAGTTTAGTAAAATTACAAAGACTAATCAAAATAATTACAATTTGATTAAAAATATGAAATTTAATAAAGACATACCAATATTTTTTATACATGCTATTGGTGATACATTTATTCCTTATGAAATGAGTTTAGATATGTATAATAAAAAAATCTCTTTAGAAAAAAATAAAAGAAGTATATTATGAACACCAAAGGGTTCTGAACATGTAAATGTAATTGTAGATTATAATGAAGAGTATATAAATAGAACTTTAGAGTTTTCAAAAGAAAGCGAGAGAATAAAAAATGAAAAATAAGAAAATGGGTTTTTGAACTGTGTTAGCTTTGACATTAACAGCAACAATTGGTTCAAGTTTACTTGTTACTTTTAATCAAGTTTTTATGATGGTTGGTAATAATCCATTGCTTATGATATTAGCTTGAATTATTGGGGGGATAATAATTTTGCCTGAAACATTTTTAATGGTAGAACCTGCAATTTCTTTTCAAGAAAATGGAACTACTTATAGTTGATTAAGAAAAGCAAATTGAAAAGTTATGAGTTTTTGATTTGGTTGAGTTTTAACATTATTTGTATCAGCAACTGCAATAGCGAGTAGTTGCTTAGCTTTATCTACAATTATTATGAGTATGGCAAAAGCTGATGATATTTATCTATTAAAGACTATATCAATTTTAATTTTATTATTAATTGGGGGAACTCAAATATTTTTAAAAAATAGTAGTCAAGTAAGTCAAATAATCTTTTTAGTAATTAAAGCATTACCTATATTATTTGTAATGCTATTAGCTTTAGTTTATGGTTCAACTAATGGTCTTTTAAGTAGTAAGGAAATGAATCAAGGTTTAGGTCAAGCATATATTTCATCTTCTTTATTAATTCCAGCAATTACAATGACTATGTTTTCATATTCGGGTACAGAAGTTCCAACTTATGTGGCAGGAGAAATTAAAAATGCAGAAAAAACTACACCAAGAGTAATTATTTGTGGTGTGATAATTGTTATTACAATTTATTTAATATATGGGATTGCTCTTTTATCATTAGCCTCATCAGGGGATGAAATGGCAAATGGTAATCAAGGATTATTAGCTTTTTCTAAATTACCTTATTGATCAAAAATGACTTTTAATGTTTTAGCAATTTTATTATTTATAGGTTCAATTAATGCTTTTTTGTTATATCAAACAAGATTGATATACAAGATGGCAGAAGAAAAAGATTTATCTAAGCCATTTTTAAAAACTTCTAAATGATCAAATCAACCATATATGGCTATGTTACTTTTAATTGGCTGTGCTATATTGTATATAATTTTTAATCAAATTATTGAATTATTAGCATATTTTTCATTAGCAGTAAGTGCATTAAAAATATTAATGACAACTAATGTAATTTACTTAAGGTTAAAAGAACCTACTTATAAGAAAATTTACAAAAATTGGCTATTTTGAATATTTGTTACTTTTGCATATTTAACTTGTCTATTAACACTTGGAGGGTCAATGATGTTAATGTTAAGCACAACAAAAATTGCTGATATTTGAAAACCTATTTTAGTTATATTGTTAGTTATTTTAATTGTTCCAATAGGTTTTTTAAAATTCTATTTACAACAAAAACAAACAAAAAAGGAAGCTATTGATAATAGACAGATTTAATATTTATATTATTAAATTGCAAAAAACCCATATTTTTATCAAAAAAATATGGGTTTTTGTTATAATCTATCTAGCGAGGTAAGTATGGCACTAAAATTTAAAAGAGTTCTATTGAAAATATCTGGAGAAGCCTTAAAAGGAAATGGAGACATTTATGATAAGGAAAGACTAGACGCTGTTGCAAAGCAAGTAATTGAATTAACTAAGCAAGGTTTGCAAATTGGAATTGTAATTGGTGGGGGAAATATTTGAAGAGGAAAGTTAGCAGATACTCTTGAATTATTTAGAATTGAAGCAGATTATATGGGAATGTTGGCAACAATTATGAATGCATTAGCATTTGAAGCGACATTAAGAAAATTAGGATTTGATAAAGTAAAAGTTTATTCATCTTTGGAAATTAAAACTGTAACAAGTTCATATAACTATAGAAATGCAAGAGAAAAACTTGATGAAGGTTATGTAACAATATTTGCTGGAGGAACTGGTTATAGTTACTTCACAACAGATACTGGAGCAAGTATTAGAGCAATTGAAATTAAAGCAGATGCTTTATTAATGGCTAAAAATGGAACTAAAGGAGTTTATGATTCTGATCCAAATACTAATTCTCAAGCAAAATTTTTAAAAAAATTAACACATAATGATTTAGTTGCAGGAAACTTACAAGTTATGGACTCAACAGCTGCAGCATTATCAAGAGATGGCAAATTAGAAATTGTTGTCTTTGATATGAATGGTGCAGACAACATTATCAAAATTGCACATGGTGAATTAGAAAGCACTGTAATTAAATAAATAAGAGAGGATTTTTAAAATGTCACATGAAATAATTGATATCACTGAAATGAGTATGGAAGAGACAATAGAAAGTTTTAAAGAATACTTATTAAAAATTAGAACAGGAAGAGCTAACGCAAATATGCTAAATAGTGTTATGGTTGATTTCTATGGAACTCCAACACCATTAAATCAAACTTCACAAGTATCTTCTCCTGAACCTCAACAGTTAGTTATTAAACCTTATGATAAAGGTCAGGTTTCTGCAGTTGTAGCAGGAATAAATAAGGCAGATTTGGGATTAAATCCAATTGCAGAAGCTGATTTAGTAAGAATTAATATACCATCACTAACTGAAGAAATTAGAAAAGACTTAGTTAAAAAAATGCTAAAAGAACTTGAGAGTTTTAAAGTTAGAATTAGAAATGCAAGAAGAGATGCGAATGATAAAATTAAAAAAGATAGTTCTTCTCCAGAAGATGTAAAAAAAGATTTGGAAAATCAAATTCAAAAACACACTGATAAATTTATTGATATGCTTGATAAAATGGCAAAAGATAAAGAAAATGATTTAATGAAAATTTAGTATTTATTAGAAAGCTTATGCTTTTTTTATTTTGTTTATCTAATATTTGACCCTAATTTAACTTAAAAGATACCTTATAAAAGTCCTTCAGGCAAGGTTGTAAAACATTTATTTATATATATACTAAATATTAGAGGTGTATCTTATGGGATTTAGTATAGGGATGGTTGTATCGTATAATCGCCAAAATTATGTAATATTAGAAATAATTGAAAAGCAGATTAATTCTACTTTCATTAAATTTTTGAAATTAAAAAACCTAATAGATCAACAGATAGTAACAGTTAATTCTCAAGAAGTTCAACAAATTGAGTTAAGACCAAGAAGAGAAGCACAAAAAGAGGTAACTGAAAATCAAATTACTGATACTAGTTATATTGAATCTTTGTTTTCAGAAATTGGTGTAACACAAGAAACAGAAGATATTAGTTTGTTTGATTTAACTGGAAAAAATACTTTTACATTAGATGATATTATTTTTGATAATTTTGAAAATGATGAAACAGTAAATATATTTGAAAAATCTAACACGGCATCTGCATTAGTTGAAAACTTTCAAACTCCTGAAACAAAAGTCCACTTAACACCAAGGAGAAAATCTTCATTAGAAAATATTTCACCAATAAGTGAGACTTTTAGTGATCTGAAGTTGGTTGGGGAAGTAGCTACTAAAACTACTGAAATAATTCCTACAAGAAAATTACAACAAGAAAAAAAACAATCTGAAATTAATAGAATACAAGAAATTAAAAATTTTAAAAAACATGAAATCGAGTATGAAAAGAGAAAATTAAAAGAGATCTCATCACCTGATGAATCAAATTTTAATCAAAATGATCAATTTAAAAAATATTTAATAAAGGAATTAGAATCTAATCCTTCAAATGAAAGAAATTCTCTTTTATTAAAAGAACTGAATTCTGATTTGATTAAAGAAATTAATCAAGTTGAAAATAAAGATAATACAAACTTATTTAAAAATGATTTTACTGAGTTATTAAATAAGGAAGTGATTGAAAAAGAAACTGAGCTTAATAAGTTTGCAAATAACTCAATTAAGGAGTTTGATGAAAAACACTTTGATACTTTGGAAACTGGACCTTTGAACACTAGAAGATTGTTTGAAAATTTTAATAAGCAACAAAATTTTCAAGATAGTTTAAATGAAAAATATAAAGATAATGTTGATAATACAAATACTTTATTTGGAGTTAACAGAAATTTTAATCAAGATGCTTTAAAAAATTCTAAAATTTATAAAAAATTTAAATTAATGAGCTTATGATTAGTAATTTTATTATTAACTATGGTGATTACACCAATAATTGGAATATTTATAAAAAGTTCAGTTTACTGAGTTCAAAATAAAACATTAAATCTAAGTGCAATATTTACTTTCAATTTTAATAATGCGATAGATGTTATTTTTATGATAGCATTTATATCAATAACATTAGTTTTCTTAATTTACTTAGTTTTCTATTTGATAATAATTAGTGATAAACAATATAAAAAGATTGCTTTTTATAATTTTCAACTTGAGAATAGGGTTGAAATAATTGACTCAATTCAAAATTATAATAATGAATCAAGTGTCTATTTAATTAAAGTTCATAATGAAATTAAAAAAATCAAAAAAGATATTAAAAAAATTAAGCAGCAACAAATCAGTCCAGTAGTTTCTAAAAAAGAACAAAATCATCAAAAAATTTCACACTAAAAGGTCATTTAAATTACCTTTTAGTTTTAATTTGTAATAAAATATAATTTGAGGTGCAAAATGAAACACTGAGATATAATAATTCTATTTCCAATACTTTTTATAGTTTGTGCTATTTCAATGGTATTTTTGTGCAAAAAAGAAAAATTGCAAAAGACTACTTATTTATGATTAATTCAAATTATTTTATTTTGAGTAGCAGCTGGATATGCAGGTATTGAAATAAAAAATCAGATAAGTTTACAAAAAAATATTAGTTCAACAAATTATATTTTAGCTAGTGTTTTTTCAACTTTTTTATTTTTAATTATTCTAAAGCCAATTGCAACTTTTACTACCGGAATTATGCAAAATAGGAAAATTTGAATTCAAATAAGCAATGTTTTACTAATCTTAGTTTTAGCATTGATAAGTTTTCTAAATTTGCCATTATGAATGTTAATTATTGTATCAATTATGCTTTCATTTTGTTTAGCAAGTTCAACATTATTTACTCTATTTTTAAATGAGCAAAGCTTTTTTAGAATATATATTATGCCATCAGTTTGAATTACATTTATATTTATTTCTTTTTCATCTTCTTTAGGAATTTATTTTAATAATGTGAATATGGTTGCTAATAACAATGGAAGCATAATTTTATTTAATTTGTTATTAATATCGATGTTAATTACAGGCTTTGTGATTAATTTTATAATTAAAGAAAATAAAAACCTAGTTCAAGTATTTGATAATGAAGTTTTAGAACATTTACCTAAGAAGAATAATTTTACTTTTTTTATTATTTACACATTGGCTTTTCTATTAACTTTGACCAGTGCAATTAACAACTCATTATTTATAAAGTTATATATTGCTTTAAATTTAACTAATTTAAATCTAAATGACGAGAATGTTTTGACCTGATTAAGAATTAATGAATTTATTTATTTAATTCCAACAATATTAGCTTCAATATTAAGTTATAAAGTTTTAAGAAAAATAATAGAACAAAAATATTTAATCTATATTAATCTATTTGTTTTGTTTTCAACATATACAATAATGGCATTTATTTCTAATCCATTTATATTTATATTATTAAATATACTTACTGGAATTTGTTTTAACCAAATTATTTACTCATTATTTTCAGCTTGTTTATTTTGGAATTATAGAAGTAAAAAAAATCCAGTTACAGGTTTTTATGGTAGTTCAATGTTTCTTGGATATTTTATTGTTGAAGTGACACAAAATAGTTTATCTAGTTTAAAAGTAGGTATTTTTAAAAATTTTTCAAATTTAGATCAATTGTTTATTTTTAAAGAGACTTCAACAAGTGAAGAAATCGAAAAACTTTTAAGAAACTTTGATAATTTCTCAACATTAATAATGTCAATTGCTTGTGTGATTGTGCTTGTTTCAATATTAATATTTTACTTTATGAGTAATAAAATATTTGCAGACTATAATAAGTACAATTCAGCTACAAAAAATTTAAAGATGTTAATTAAAAAAAGAGTTATAACAAAAACAAAAACAAAATTGAACTTAAAAGCTATAGAGGAGGATATTAATCAAGATTATGAATAAAATTTTTAATGATGAAATTGAAGTTATTTTTGAAATTAATCCTTTTGAAATAAAAAGTGTTAAGAAATCTAATGTAGAAATACTATATCAAAAGACTTCAGAATGAAAAAAAAATTGACCAATTTTATTTCCTATTTGTGGTAATTTAAATGGTAATTTAGAACATAATGGCAAAACTTTAAAACTTGAAAGACATGGTTTTTTTAGAGAGATAAGGAATTGAAAAATTACTGAGGAGAGTAAAAGTAGGGTGGTTATAGAATATATGTCAAATAATGATTTTTATCGTATATACCCTTTTAAATTTAAAATTATAATTGAATTATATTTAATAGAGAATAATTTTTTTTTAAATATAATTGTAAAAAATCTAGAGGACGAAACTATGTTTTTTTCACTTGGACATCATCCTGGTTTTAAATTTTTCAATAAAGGAAATTTAAAATTTGATAAGTCAATCTTATTTTCAAATAAATTTGAAGAAGGACTTATTGTAAACTTAAATAAGGATATTAAAATTAAAGAATTTACACATAAAAGTTTAGATTTTAATAATAGTAAATCGTATATAACTGATAATTATTATAATGAAGATATTATTTTAAATAATGGAGAAATAGAATTTAAAATTAAAACTAAAGATTTTAAAAATTTAGTACTATGAAGAGAAAATAATAACTGTGATTTTATTTGCATTGAACATTGAAATGGATTACCTGATATGAAAAATAGAACATCTAAGGAGTTAAAAGATAAGCCGGCAATTTTAAATTTAGAACCTAATCAAGAAAAGGGTTTTCTATTACAAATTGAATTTTAAAAAAGATGCTATTGCATCTTTTTTCATTCCTCATAATATTCTAATATTAATATTTTTAATTCCGGAACTAACATATCTTGTTGAACAGTTTTAAAAATTTTCCCCTTTTTAAAAATAATACCACCTTTGTTTCCACCAGCTATTCCAATATCTGCTTGACTCGCTTCACCTGGTCCATTAACAACACAACCAAGTATTGCCACTTTTAAAGGGAATTGCAGTTCTTCTACGAATTCTTCAACTTCCTTAACAACATCTCTTAGAGCAAATTCTAATCTTCCACAAGTTGGACAAGCAATTACCTCAACCATATTTTCAAATAGACCTAGTGAGTTTAATAATCTTTTTGCAACTTTAATTTCTTGAACTGGGTCTTCACTTAAACTAATTCTTATAGTACTTCCAATTCCTCTTTGAAGAAGGTAACCCAGACCAAAACTTGATTTTATTGCTCCATTTAATAAACTACCAGCTTCGGTAATTCCTAAATGTGCAGGGTAGTCTCAATTTTCACTAGCAAGTTCATATGCTTCAATTGCCATTAAAGGGTCGGTTGCCTTTAAAGAGTAAATAATATCTTTAAAATTATACTTTTCTAATATCTCAATATGTTCTCTAAGAGATTCAACCATTGCTTTTGCTGTTCAACCATATTGAGCAACCATTTTTTTTGGTAAACTACCTGAATTTACTCCAATTCTTATTGGTATTTTTTTTTCTTTGCATTTTTCAACAACTGCAATTGTATTTTCTTCAATTCCAATATTTCCTGGATTTATTCTTATTTTAGCGCAACCAGCATCTGCTGCAATTAAGGCAAATTTATAATTAAAATGAATATCCGCAACTATAGGGACAGGGGAGTTAGATACAATTTGTTTAAGTGCATTAGCATCATCAATACCTAATACTGCAACACGAACAATTTGACATCCCTCTTTATAAAGTGAATTTATTTGTTCTAGAGTTTCCTCAACATTGTGAGTTTTTGACGTTGTCATTGATTGAATAACAACATTGCTATTTCCTCCAATTTCAATATTGCCAACCATAACTTTTCGTGTATTAATTCTATTTATCATAAATTTCTCCAAATTGTCTTTTCTTTACTCAAATATTATACACTCTTTTATAAGCTAAATTTTAGTACACATAATGGGGTTATAAAAATTTTTTTATGTATAATTAATATAGTAAGGGGTAAAAATTATGTCCGGAAAAACTACATTAAGAGATATAGTTGAAATTAATAAAACACTTGCCTCTAAAGAATATGAATCTTTAATAGAGTTTAATAAATATAGTGATATTATTCAAAAATACATTGATGAGACTTTTTTCAAAAATGATGCAATTATTGAAAAATTAGTTGAATATTGTGATAATAGTGCCAGATATCTAGATATTACTTTTAAAAAAGCAAGTGGAATTAAATTAAGTACTGAAAATATTCATAATTATACAAGCAATGTAAAAAAATCAATTGAAAAAACAATTTATAGTCAAGAAAGTACTTTCGATTTTTCAATTTTTGTAGAAATTAAAAGTATCTTTAAATATTTCCTAGAAAAATCAAAAGAATATGAAGCACTAAAAAATTTTAAAGAATTGTATAGTGTAACTTCGGTTGAATTTCATCAGCAAAATGAAAGTTTTAAATATCTTTACACAATATTTGATAAATTAACTTATATTGCAAAACATTTAAATGATAAGTATTGTAAAAAAGAATCTACAAAGTACTCTAGTGAGTCATTAAGATTTTCGAATGATTTTTTGCCAAATATTTCTTTTTTATCAAAAAGTGCTTTAGATTTCCAACAACTATCAGATGTTATTGAAATAGTAACTTATTCTAAGGCTTGACATTATATTAGAAGGTTAAGAAATTCCATTGAACATGATTTTGTTGATCCAACATATAAATATAATATTTGCTTTTCATTAGAGTTATTATTCATAATAATTGGTAGAATAATGCTAGCGTTGAATAAATACTTACAATCAAACGAGCAAATTAAGGAAACATTAGATTCCTTAAGAGTGGAAAAATAGTTTAATTTAAGAGGTACATTATGAATAAATGAAATGAAATACAACTAAATAATTTTAATGGACCACTAGACTTATTACTTCATTTAATAAAGGAAAAAGAAATGAATATTATGGACATTAATTTAATTGAACTTTCTTCACAGTATATAAGATATATTAAAGAATATGAGTTACTAGATATTGAAATCGCAAGTGAATATTTGATTATGGCTGCATACCTTATAGAATTAAAATCAAAATTATTAATTCCAAAAGAAGAAGTAGAAGTTGATTCAAATTATGAAGATCAAGAACGAGATGATTTAATACGCAGATTAATGGAATATCACAAAATTAAAGAAGTAACAAATTTTTTTAAAACTAAACAAGAAGATTTTTTAAAGACTTTTAGTAAAACAAAAAGTATAATAAAAATAGCTAAAATTGATGATGATGAATTACCTTTAGCTCAAAATAATATTAATATAGAAAAATTCTCAAATATATTCTTAAAAGCAATTGAGAAAAATAAATTCCAAAGAATGGAAGTTAATACAATTAATAGAGTTGATGTTTCTCCTGAAGAAGTAGCAGAAGAAATTAAAGCATTTTTAAAAAATAATAATATTGACGAAATTGATTTGGAAAAGTTAATTGAATTAAAAGAATTCTCAATTAGAATGATGGTAGCAACTTTCTTGGCTGTATTAGATTTAGCAGCTAAGAAATTTATAACGCTTTCTCAAAATGGAGATGCAGTTATTGTAAAATATTTGAATTAGATTATTAAGAGGAGAAAATAATGGATAAGAATAAAAAAATAGCAATAGTTGAAGGTTTATTATTTGTAAGTGGCGATGAGGGAACAACAATTGAAGATTTGCAATTTATATTAAATGAAGGTAGTGCAAATGAGATTGAAAAAATAATAGATGAATTAGTTGATAAATATAAGAGTGATGAATCGTGTGGCTTAAACATTCAAAAATTTGCAAAAAATAAATTTAGACTAATTACAAAAAAAGAAAATGCTGAATATTATACAAAACTAGCAAATGTGAAAACCGAATCAAAACTTTCAACAGCAAGTATTGAAACTCTCTCTATAGTTGCATATAAAGGACCAATTTCAAGAGCTAATGTTGAAGATATTAGAGGTGTAAATTGTGAAACAATTTTTTATAAATTAAAATTAAGAAATTTAATTCAAGAAGCTGGAAAATCTCAAGATGTTGGTAAACCAATGTTATACAAAATAACAGATGATTTTTTAAAATATTTTAATTTAAATAGCTTAGATGAGTTGCCAAAACTAAAAGAAGCAATAGAAGAAGAAAAAGACATTTTTAATAGAGGTTCATAATGGAAGAAAGATTACAAAAAATAATAGCGACTAGAGGTTATTGTTCAAGAAGACAAGCAGAAAGATTAATTGAACAAGGTCGAGTAAAAGTTAATGGAACTGTTATTAGAGAAATGGGTTCAAAATTTGATACAAATGTAAAAATTGATATTAATAATAAAAATCTAGATGAAAATAAAGAAAAGGTTTATTATTTGTTTAACAAACCTAGATTAGTATTAACAACAATGCACGATCCAAAAGACAGGAAAACTGTAGCAGAGTTTTTTAAAGATTCAAAATTAAGAGTATATCCAGTAGGAAGACTTGACTATGATGTATCAGGAGCTTTAATTATGACAAATGATGGAGAATTTGCAAACTTTGTAATGCATCCAAAATATGAATTTAGAAAAACATATCAGGCATTATGTAAGGGAAAGGTTCATAAATATCAAATTAAAAAACTTGTAGATGGTGTAATTATAGATGATGATTACAAAACAAAAGCAATTCAAGCAAGATTACTTAAATATGATGAAGAATATGATGAATCTGTTATTGAATTAACAATTGCTGAGGGAAGAAAACATCACGTAAAAAAAATGCTAGTTGCAGCAGATATCTATTTAAGAAAATTAAAAAGAACTCAAATAGAGTTTTTAACAATTGATGATTTACCAATTGGTAAATTTAGAGAACTAAAGTCGCATGAAATTAAACAGTTTTATGGAATTTACAATTCATTGAAAGTTAAGAGAGGTAAATAAATGAGAATAGCTATTTTTGGAACAGTTGGTGCAGGTAAATCAACTATTAGTGAAGAGATTTCAAAAAGACTAGGTTATGAAATATTTCCAGAACCAATTGATAATAATCCATACTTTGATGATTATTACAAAGATATGGAAGCTAATGTATTTAAAATGCAAATATATATGCTTACCGCAAGAAGCCAACAATTAATTGCAGCAAAATCTTTGGAAAATGTAATTTTTGATAGAACAATTTTGGAAGACCCAATTTTTGTTGCAGTTAATCATGAATTAAAAACAATGAATGATATTGATTATAAAACTTACACTGATTTTTATGAACATGTTGTTATTCCAAATTTAGCGCATAGAGCAACATTTGATTTGATAATTTATTTAAAAGTTTCAACAAATAAAGCAATTCAAAGAATTAAAGAGAGAGGGAGAAGTCAAGAACTTAATACTCCAAGACAATATTGAGAAACATTAAATAAAAAATATGATGATTTCTTTGAAAGAAGAAAACATATGTTTGATTTTTTGGTTGTAGATGCTGAAACAGACAATTTAGAAACAAAAATGGACTTTATTATGAATAAAATTTATTCTATAGATCCAAAATTAATAAAATAAACTTGTATAGTCTTAAAAAATAAATATTTTTATTTCAAGACTTTCTAAATATACTATATGAATTGAAAAAGAAAACTTAATTTTGAGTTTTCTTTTTTTTAATATTTAAAATAGTTATTAAATGAGTTTATAAGTTGCTAAAATTATGTGGATCTTAAAAATACTGTTATAGGGAATTGTTTTTTTTTTTTTTTTGTCTATAATTTTAAAAGTTATAAAAGAGGTTAAAAAAATGAAATCGGGAATCATTAATTTTAAAAGCAAAATTTTTTTATTATTTGCAATCTCATCATTAACAGTATTACCTTTATTTTCTTCTTTATTTTTGATTACTACTAAAATCAAAAATAAAGAAGAGGGTAGATCAGGTGCACTTGATAATTTATTAAATTTTAAAGATATTCCTTTAGAACCAAAATATAGGTCAAGTTGAGAAAATCTTGTAAACTCTTCTCAAACTTACTCAGCTGCTTATGATTGAAAATATAAAGTTGAGCTTGAAAATGAAGCAAAGAGAATTAAAAATGGTAATGTTGATGAAATTAGTGTTGACTTAATGCAAAAAAAACCAATAAGAATAAAAAGCAAACGTGTTGATGCAATTTATTTAGGTTTACAAGTAATGGGGCATAATAGTCCATCAGTATCTCCCTTGCATGAAGTTGAAAGGTATGAAATATCGAACTTTAGTGCATTAGAGGAAAATGGATTTAAATTATATGTTAATCAAAGTTCAGTAAGTGATAAAAAAATATTAGACATAATTAATATAAATGAAGAGGATTCTTTTATAGATGAATCGGGAAATGAGTATTTTAACTTAGAGAATTTAAATAATGCGGATAATATTTTTTTTAAAACAAATGAGGAAGTTAATAAAAATGATATTGGTCAGGTAGTTAAATTAAATTTTCTTGCAAAAAAGAAAAATAATAATGGTGAAGAAGAAATTTTAAATGTATTTGATCCATATTATAGAAGAAAAGAATTAAATATTAGTATCCAGGATAATAAAGTTGATAGTTTTATTCAATTCAAGCTATGAGATTGAAATCAATATCATTCTAATAATGAAAATTTACAGTGTTATATTGCAAGTAATTTAATAAAAATATATGCAGAGATTGCCTTAAATTATATTAATTTCATTGATCCAAAATCTGAAATGTATCAAAAAAAAGTGGCACCATTAGAAGGAATAGATAATATTTTTAATAATAAGGGAAAAGAATATAGACAAGATAGTCCTGGGTCTTTACTTTACTATGCCTATAAATATAACTCATTTTATGATTTAAGAATCTTTTTCTTTGATTTAGGAAAGTCAGATAATAGATACATTTATATTAGTTATGATCAAAATAACTGAGTTGAATTTATTAAAGCAGAAGAAGGAAATGAGGATAAAGTTATTGTTGATAAAATTGATGAAACTTCAAATAACTACTCCAATAGAGAGGAACTACCGTTTAATCCCTGAATAGAATTTAATACTCAGCTTAAGGATTTTACACAAAGAACATGAAACTTATTACTTTTTGCAAATAGTGAAATGAGTTAGAGGTATAAAAATGATTAAAATAGAAAATTTATGAAAAAAGTTTGAAAAAAATAAATGAGTTTTAAAAAACCTAAATTTTGAAATTGCAAAAGGAGAGGCAATTGGTATTTTAGGAGCAAATGGTAGTGGTAAAACTACTCTTATAGAAATAATATCTGGAATAAGTGAACCAACGGAAGGTAAAGTAAATTTTATAAGTGAAAATAAGGAAATTGATAACAAAATTAAAGAGAGCATTGGAATACAATTTCAAAAAGGAGATTGACCATTTAATACAAGAGGGGTAGATTTACTTAATTTATTAATTTCAAAAAAATGAAATAAAGACGAATATATAAAAAAGCTAATTAATATATTTGAGGTTGAAGATATTTTAACTAAACGATTAAGTGATTTATCTGGTGGTCAACAACAACGCTTTAACTCTATGATATCAATAATTAAAAAACCAAAAATATTAATTTTAGATGAATTAATAACAGGACTTGACTTAAAAATGCAAATCAAACTAGTTAATTTTTTCGATAATTTAAGAAAAAATGAAGATATTACTTTAATAGTAATATCTCATATACCTGAAGAAATTGAAAAGATATGTAATAGAATAATAGTTTTAAATAAAGGTGAAATTTATAGGGATGAAAGTGTAAAAAAAATTATTAAAGAGTATGGATCAATTAGATATTTTTTAGAAAAATATTATGAGGAAATTGATGATGAGAAATAATGGTAATTTTAAAATAGGAGTTAGTAATTTCAAAAGAACAATATCAATAGTAACATCATTAAGTTTAAGAAATGAAAGAGCTTGAATAATAATATTTGCCTCTTCATTAATAATTACTATTATTTGTTTTATAGGCTATACAAACTATTCAAATACATTTGAATTATTACCACCCCAAATGACTTCTTTATTTCTGATTCCCTCTTTTGTTACTGGAGCTTATTTCTCTAGTATGCTTTTTTCATGAAAGGAAACTTCATTAATTAAAAGACTTAAATTTATAGGTACTAAGCCATATGATATTATTTTATCGATTATAATTTGTTCTACATGTTTTACTTTCGTTGCAGAACTTTTAAATATATTAATTATTTATTTAATTTCTAAAGTTCAACTTAAAATAAGTTTTAATTATTTAGGAAACTTATTTTGATGAAATTGGGTTTGATTTATTTTTGTCTCAATTTTAATTCAAATAAGTGTTTTCTCTTCTTGTGTCATAATTATGAATTTATTTAATTCAAAAAATATTCAAGCAGTGGTTCCAATTTTAATTATTATTTTCTATTTAATTATGTCTGACGTTATTATACCTTCGTTTATTTCTACTAGGAGCTGATTTATAACTTTTTTAGGCTATATGTCAATAACAAAGTATATGGTTTGAACTTTACTAATTACAGCTTCATTTACTTTTCTTGATTTTAGAGGAGGAATAAAGCAAATTATTTCTGATGACGATAGTTACACATTTATTACTAATATATATATTTTAGTAGTCATTTCAGTTATTTTAGTATCAATATTAACGTATCTATCAATTAAATTATTCAAATGAAAGTAGGTAAAATATGTTTAATTCTTTAAAATCCAATATATCATTTTGGTCAACTTTTAATTATGTTTTTAAAACTATATTTAAAAACTTTAAAGTATATGTATTAGCAATATTAATACCAACTTTTATATTTATTAGTGCATACTTAATTAAAACATCTTTTGGTAATAGTGACTATACTGAAAGTAGTGGACAGATTTTTAATTTATTTATAATACCTTTTACTTTTTCTTTATTTACTTTCTCCTTATTGATTTCAAATTGAGAACAGAGTATTCTTGTTAAACACGCTAAAATATTTGCAATAAATAAGTTTAAAATATATTTCTCAATATTAATTTGCACCTTATTAATATCTTTTTTATCCTTATTCTTTTGTTTAATTATTGCAAATATTATAGATAGTTTTTTGTATTTTAAAAATTTTCAATATTTATTTTTTTCAATGCAAAAAATATTTTTCATTAATAATAATGCATGAGAATACTTTAATTTATTTTTTTGTATTTTGAACTCACTAATTACTTCATTATTATATATGTTATGCCTACTTGCCATTTGTTATTTAATGTCTATACTGTTTAAAAATTTAATTATTATTCAATCAATAAATTTAGTAATAATAATAGTATTTTTATTACTAGGAGATTGCCTGATTGATATAAATTTAATAACAAATAATAGGGCAGTTATTGTAATAAATTTATTTGGATACTTGATGCCAATAAAATCCTTTCAATGATTATTTTTATCTTCAATTACTAACATAACAATGTATAAAATTAATATATTACAAACAATAGTAAATCCAAAACTAGAAATTCCATTTACATTTTTAACAAACAAAGCAAATATAATATTGCCAATTACTTATATTATGTCATTACTATGAATTTCTTTTTTCACACTGCTTATTAATATTAAACAAGGAGGTCATAAAAAAATATGAAAAAAATAATTGAATTATTATTAGTAGGTTTTATTATTTCAGGAGCTTCTTTAAGTGCTGTATCTTGTAATATTGGAGATAGAACAACAAGAAATTATATTGAAGGATTACCTGAGTTTGATTGAAGTACAGGAGAAACAGAAGATGGAGATGGATATAATTGATTTTATGATCAATTTGATAAAAATGGAATTGATTTTAACGATTCACTTTTTAAAAAGACTGATTCCTCAAATGGTGTAGTTGATAAAATTTTTGACTATGACAATTATGCTACATCATATAAAGGAGCAAATTTTATAAAAAAACAAGGAGTTACAGGTTCACCAATAATAAAATCATATAGACCAAATGGAAATAAGTGATTAGATTTTGGAATTCAATCTAGGTCTAGAAAATTTAATTATATTAATTCACTTCCTACTTGAAATGATGGTAAAGATATGGATTTAAAATATAATATATCAAAAGAAAAGCTAAGAGGTAGAAATTATGTTGCAAAAAGTACTGTAAAAAATCAACAAAAAAGTAGTTTTTTTAATATGTTTCATGCTCCTTCAAGTTCATCAAGTTCTATTTTAGGAACAAAAAATCCATTTGGTGGTAACCTAACTAATTTAAGTTATATGCATCAAATGTATACTTGACCAGCAATAACAAATAAAGGTTGATTAACTCCATCATTTGCAGATTATAGTGAATATATGCACAAAAATGGTGTTCCAGTATTAGGTCTTTGATATATGTCTGGTTGAGAAGATTTAACTAGAGAATCTCTAAAAAGTATTTTAGAAATCGATTCAAATGGCAATTATAAAATGGTGGATATTTTAATTGAACAGTGTATAGAATTCAATTTTGATGGTTGAATGATAAATAATGAAGCAAATGGATCTCAAGGTGACGGATATGTTATTAAAAATTCAGAGATAAATAAAATAATGGAGCAGTTTAATAGGGAAGCAAAAAAAATAGAAGATAAAATTGGAAGAAGATTATCAATTGTTTATTATACAAATGATGGAAGTTTGGAATATGATAAAGTTTCAACCCGACCAAATTCTAAAAAGACAGTTGATGCATCTAGAAGTGCTAGTGCTATACAACTAGATTTTGGTGTTTCAACTCCTAATCTTAATCAATATATAAATTTAGAACACAATGGTAATAATGAAGCTAGAAAAAATGCTTATACATTATTAAATGAAAGTATTACTATCCCTAGTGTTGGTGCCTATGATTATAGAAATCAAATATTTAATAAAAATAATTTAAATGAATATGCTAATGAACCTAATAATTCTTTTTCAATATTTGGATCTGGTGGCGCAAATGAATATTCAAAGTCTTTTAAAAATTTTTTAAAATCAAAAAATATGTGAAAAGAAAAAGATCTATATAAGTATTTAATAATGCAACAAGAAATATCAAATCTCTATTCCACATATCAAATGACTGGTAAGAATGGTTACCTAGAAAATGATGCCGAAGGATACGATATGATGATTGGCCAAGGACAACAAAATATTGAAGCTATTTATATGTCTGATCCAAGAATTAAATTTGATTATTTTAATTCAGAGGACAAAAATTGAAATGAAACTTATAAAAATAACTTTGTTTTAAATAATAATGGTAAATATAATAAAAGTTATGGCATAGGTAATAGCTTTTTAGAAAAAACAATAATTGCAGATAGAATTATTGATAATAATTATAGTGAGTTTTCTGATAAACAACCTGAGGAAATTGAAAATGATCCATCTATGAAAACCTATTTTTCAACAGGATCAGGAATATATTTTATAAATAGAGATAGTAATAATGAGATTATTTATGACAAAATTAATCCATGAACTAATTCTAGAATTGCAGATTCAAATCCTACTTATCAATGAGATTTTTGAAGTTCAATAAGAAATTCGAATACAAACTTAATAAAAACAAATGACGGAGAAAAATTTGTAAGTCAAATAAATAATAAAGGTCAGTTAGCACCATATTATGATTATTACAATCCTTATATGAAGGGTAACTCTGTATCAATAGGAATGGGTTATGACTTTAATAACGATGGAAAAGTTATACCTGGTATATGAACAAATAATGACTATTTTTGAAATTTAATGGGAACTAATTTGAGTAAAAGTAATTATAAGGTAAGCTTTTATATAAAGGCAAGTGATGAAGATAAAATAGGTAAGTCCTCAAATTTACAACTAGAAAATATTTTAAATAATACTCAAATAACATATACAGATTCCAAATTAAATGAAGGACCTAAAAGCATTGAAACAAGCATTGAAGAGAAAAATAATGATGGGTGATATAAAATTAGTGCTGATTTATCATCTGCTCTAGGAATAAATAAAGATAATAGAATTGCTAAACTTGGATTAAAAATTAATCCACAGAATAATAATAATTTTATTTTTTCTGTTGGAGGATTTGAAATTAATAAACATGAGATTAATTCTAATCAAGAAACAATAGTATCAAAAATAAATAGTGAATATACTGTTAAAAGAGAAACAAATGATAATAATATAAATATTAGATTTAATTGAGAAACAAATAACTCAAGTGCAAGCTATTTTCAAATTTATTATTCAACCGATGGTAGAAAATGATATTATCAAGGTCAAAATAATTTAAATCATCATTATATTAGAGAACTTAATGAAAACTCAGAAAATTATATATATTTAGGAATACAACCTATTTATAATAATGGTATTGCAGGAAATATATTTTATTCCAAAATAAGTACAAAGTATAATTATTAAAATTAAATATTTATAATTAAAAAAGTTACATATATGTAACTTTTTTAATTAATTTAAATTATATAAATAAATTATTTGGATGTAATTAATTGAATTAAGAAAATTTTAATATAAACATAATTATGAAAAATAAATATAACACTTTTACTAAATAAACTAAAATTTTAGTGTAAAATTTTAAAGTAAAGTTTTCAGATGCAAAGGAGTTTTAATATGGGTAGAGCACATGAAGTTAGAAAAGCAAGTATGGAAAAAACCGCTGCTATGAAATCAGCAATTTATGGTAGAGCTTCAAAAGAAATTTATATGGCTGCAAAAGCTGGTAGCAAAGATCAAGATTCAAATTTAGCTCTTAGAAGTGCTATTGATAAAGCAAAATCAAAACAAGTTCCAGCTGATGTAATTCAAAGAGCAATTAAAAAGGCTGAAGGTGGAGATACTGATAATTATACTTCAAATAGATATGAGGGTTATGGCCCAGGAAATTCAATGATAATTGTTGATTCGCTAACAAATAATGTTAATAGAGCTATTGCTGAAATAAGAGATTCATTTAATAAGAATGGTGGTAAGATTGCTAACAGTGGAGCTGTCTCTCACTCATTTCAATCGGTAAGTATTTTTGCATTTGATCAGAAAAATGTTGAACAAACATTAGAATTATTAATGGAAACAGATTGTGAAGTAAATGATGTTGTAGAAGAAGAAAATATGACAGTGATTTATGCGCCTTTTAACTCATTTAATCAAGTTAAAAAAATTTTGGATTCTGCTGGTATTAATAATTATAATATTGCAGAAACTACAATGTTGGCAGACGAAATGATCACAATAACAGATAGTGAAATAAAAATTAATTTTGAAAAATTAATTGAAAAATTAAATCAATTAGAGGATGTTCAAGATATTTATCATAATGTTGAGAATTAAAATATAAAGGGGTACTATGGCAAAAAAAATTTTACTTATTTCAACTCTCTGTTTACAATTTATTTTAATAATTTTTTCACTAGCAATATTTATAAATAAATCTAGTTTAGAAAGAAGTGTCTATTTAGATTTCAAATTAACAAATAAAATGACAGAAAACTTTAAGGGTAAAGAAAAACTACATGCTTTTTCTACAGATGCTTATGAAAATTATGCTTTGTATATCCCAAGCGAAGAAAATAACTCATTGGAGAATGCTGAATTTTATGGTGATATAGAAAAATATAATTATTTAAATAATGAGCATTCAATAGATATTTGGGAAAATGATTTTAATACTGCGCAAATAGTGGTAGTGGCTAATGAAAAATTTGACTCGATAGAAGTTGAATTAGAAGAATCAATAAATGAACAAGATTTTGAAGTAGAATTCGGATTTAATGAATTTATTTATGCCAGTGATTATAAATTAACTAATGGCATGAAAAATCCATTTGGTATTCAACAAACACTACTTGTTCCAGAAAAAATTAATAATAGAAAAGTTTTAAATAATGTTTATGAAAATAAAGTTTATATAATAAATGTTTCTATAAAATCAAATGAGATTAAAAATAAGTCAGTTGAAAAACTTAATTTTAAAATTACTGGTAAAAAAGAAAATGAAAAAGATTTCTTTATTAATAATCAAATAACCCTAAATTTATTTGACATAAATTATGATGATTATAAAGAAGCAGATTATAATATTTTTTATTTTCCTGAATGAACATCTGCTTATTATAATAGTGTTTTTAAAGAAAATGAAAATAGAGGAGTTCCAATAGGAATCGAAGAAAAATTGTCTTTTAATGAATATCTTGATTTTAATTGAAATAAATATTGAAAAAATGAGTATGAATCACTTGCAAAACTTGGAATGGACTCTTTTCAATTAAGAATTGATGATAGTTGAAATAATAATTGAGATGATGAAAGAGAGTTTCATAATCCTTGAAAATTAAGAAGAAAATCTCTAAACTTCACTCCGTGAAGATATAAAGGAGATTTTAATACAATTAATTCTAAAGAAGAGTTTATTACTATTGAGGACATTCAAGATGATCTTTATATTGATGAAAGTGATTGAGCAACTTTTGATGCATATTTAAATCTTTTAGCTGATGCTGGAATGAAACATGGTTTTATTAACTCTACAAAATATGGTTGAACTACAGATAATAAAACTCTTAACATTTATAATGAAAAAGAAGAGGAATATTTTTATGTTAATGGTTCTTTAAATTATAGTGTAGGACAGGGTTTTATGAATTGATGATTTACGGAATTTAAAAAGCATGTAGATGATAAAAAACCAAAATGAGCTAATGAAATAAAATTATATTATTATTTAGATGAAATAAATTCTGGTGAAGTTATAAAAACTAATGAATGACTAAAAAAAGTTGATCCAAATAAAGATTATTTAGGAATGGCTTTTTCAGATTGAGAAAGAGATATTGATTATAAAAATATTGAAAGTTATGATCATATTGATTATGCTTGGACTCATTTGCTAGATATTTATAATGAGAAAAACAAAAACTATAATAATTTTAAAAAATTTAGAAATGATAATAATTTAAAAAGTGGTGAATACTTTTTAGATTCAGATAGTACTTTTAGTTTAACAAGATCAGAACCTGGAATATTGGGTTATATACAATCTTCACTTTATAAGCAAGGTGAACCACATTATATGAAATATATATTAAATGGGTGAGAAGAAGGTCATTCTGCTTGATCATCTGATTTTAATGATTATAGTTTTATAGATATAAGCTATGTGTCTGGAGATACCTTATTTACTTATCCACAATATGATACACAAAAAGATAAGCAAAAAATAATTGAAATTGCAGATGTTAATTCTAATGAAGATTTTAAATTTATGCCTTCAACTAGACTTTTGCAATTAGCTGTAGGAACAAATAATGTTAATAAAATTAATTATTTAATTGATAAAAATTATTTTTCAGAAGAATTTTTGTACAAAAATATAGCACAAACTCTTAAATTAGGTAAGAAACTTAGTGGCACAAAATTTGATTTAAATTATAATAAAACTGTATTTGATAAAAATATAATGTCAAATAAAACAAATCTTGAGAAATATATATCAAGTAAAAAAGGATATGATGAAATTCAGGGTTATAAAAATATTATTAATAAATTAAAAATAGAAACTAGAAGATATTTAGGAGATAGATAAATGATTGAGTGATATATGATTATTTTAGAACTTATTGGATATATGTCCTTATTATTTACTATTGTAACTTTAGGTTGATTTATTTTTGGATATACTATTTTTTTAGTAAATAAGAAAAAAGTCAAAATAAATTGAATATTTCTATCAATTAATATTTTTATTTTTTTATTAATAATAGTTCTATCAATAATATGGGGAATTAGTCTAAGAGTGCCAGAATTATTAAATGGATTTGATAATACAAATGAAAAGTCCAAATTCTTATTAGTTAAGATGACAGTTATTTATACTACTTTTTCTATAATTTCCTTTATATATGCTTTTAGTTTTTCAAAGTTTTTCGGAAAACTAGTTATAGAAGATAAAACTCATTTTTTTGGAAAATTAGTTTTAAAAGATAATAAAAAAATTAAGGAAGAAGTAGTTGATAAAAATTAATTTGATAAAATAAAAATCAATAGACTAGTATCTATTGATTTTTATTTTATCAAATTTTAATTCTTTTTGATTTTTCAAGATACATTTTGTCTGTTGGTTTTGTTTCATAAGCACTATGAAACTCATCAATATTTATTAAAACTCCATTACATCTAAATTCCTCAGGTGAGTGAGGGTCTATTAAAAGACGAGTATTTTTTAATTCATCAGTAGACTTTCTCATTCAAATAGTTGCATAATTTTCAAAGAATAGTTTTACATCCTCTTTACATTGAGTTTTGCAAATATCTAGGGCTGCAGCAACTCCACTTAGATCTCCAATATTTTCACCTAATGTTAATTTTCCATTAACATTAGTTCCATTAACTTCATATGAGTTATATTGCTCAACCAATTTTTGAGTTCTTAAGTTATATTGTTTATAGTCTTCTTCGGTTCATCAATTTTCAAAATTTCCATTTTTATCAAATTTACTTCCTTCATCATCAAATCCATGACTTACTTCATGACCAATTACAGCACCAATACCACCTAAATTTTTAGCTCTTGGTTCTTTAATATCATAAAATGGTTTTTGCAATATTCCAGCTGGAAAACAAATTTCATTTGAAGTGGGATTATAGTAAGCATTAACAGTTTGTGGATTCATATATCATTTTGTTTTATCCACAGGAAGATTTATTTCATTTAATTCTTTTTCAATAAAATGTTTTGAAAGATTTCTAATATTTTCAAATAAATTCCCGCCTTGTTCATAACTTTTAATTTCAATTTTTGAATAGTCTTCAAATTTATCTGGAAAACCAATTTTCACTGTAAACGAGTTCAATTTATCAATAGCTTTTGCTTTTGTAGTATTACTCATTCATTCTAAATTATTTATTCTTTTTGAATAGACTTTAATCAAGTCTTTTACAATTCCTAGAACATCCTCTTTTGATTCTTGTGAAAAATGTTTTTTTACATATTCTTTTCCTAATAATTCTCCCAATCTTGAGTTTGTGAATTCAACAGCTCTATCAATTTCAGGTTTCATTTCTTTAACACCACTAAAGATACTTGAATAATTAAAATTTATTTGATATAAATCTAAACTTAATATAGATGAGAAGGCTATTAAAGTTTTTATTTTCAAGAAATCCTTTAATTCATCTAATTCAAATTTATTAAGCATTTCATTTAATTTTTCTAAAAATTTAGGTTCAGATAATATTAATATTTCAGCTTTTCCATATTTTGTTTGAGTTAAATACTTATCTCAGTTAATAAATGAGCGATATTTATTTAAATCACTTATTTTAACAACATTATAAATATTTTCAGGACTTCTCAATTCTTCTTGCTTTAACATACTTTGAGATATTTCTTTTTCAAAGTTATAAACTAAATTAAAAATACTTTTTGTCTTAAATTGTAATTTTGAAGCTTTTGAAATATCTTCTAAATATATTTTATAAGCTGCTTTAATATCTTTATGCCTCGGGTGATTTTCATCGTAAAAATCTCTATCTGACATACCCAAACCCATTGAACCTATCATTAAGGCTCTTTTATTACTATCTTTAAAATCAGAATCTATTCCTTTTGAGTGAAAAAATGATATATTAAATCTTTTAAAAGATTCTATTAAGAAATCAGTAAAGTTTTCTTTTGAATTTAATGAATCAATTAATTCCATTATCTCCATTATTGGAGTAATTCCTTGTTCATTTCTTTTTTTTACATTTAAGTAATTTTCAAAAATATTAGTTATTTTTTCTTGGTCATCTTTTAAATCTGACTTTTTAGATTTAAATTCTAAAATTAATTCCTTAATATCATCCATTGATTTTTTATGTAGCATCTCAAAACTACCTCATGATGGATATCCACTTGGCAATTCAGTTTTATCAATTCATTCCTTATTCATATAGTCAAAGAAATTATCTTGTGCTCTTATTTTTTTTGACATAAACACATCTCCTTTATATAAATTAGATTATAGACTAATAACAAAATAATCAATACAAAATACCTAAAAGTAGATTTAGATAATTTTGTTATAATTATTTATATAAGGGGTATTCAAAATGAATCGCGATATTATTTTATTAAGAACTGTTGAAGTAGCTGCAATTGCTTCATATAAATATATTGGTAAAAAAAACAAAAACTTAGTAGATCAAGCTGCAGTTGAAGCCTTTCAAGTAATGTTAAAAAATGAGAAGGGATTTAAATTAAAAGTAGTAAATGGAGAAGGAGAGTTAGATGAAGCTCCTATGCTATTTGTGGGTCAAATACTTGGTGATTTAGAAGATCCTAGCGTTTTAACATATGATATTAGTGTAGATCCTGTCGAGGGGACTCATCCAGCGGCATATAATTATGCTGGAAGTATTTCAACAATTGCTTTTTCAAGAGAAAATACAATGTTGCAGCTTCCTGAAATGTACATGGAAAAACTCTTTGTTAGCACAGAATTTAAGGAGTGTATTAATTTATCCAAGGGAGCAATTTATTCGATTGAAGCAATGCAAATTCATGCTAAAACAAAAGATTTGAAGTGTATTATTTTAGATAAACCGCGTCATCAAGAAATTATAAGAAAAATGAATGATATGGGAATAATTGTAAGACTTATCCAAGATGGAGATGTATTGGCAGCAATTGATGTTGTGAATGGAGAAGCTGATTTTGTTTATGGAATTGGTGGAGCACCGGAGGGATCACTAATGGCAGCTCTTGCAATTTCAGCTGACTGTAAAATGCAATCAAGACTTGTAAGATATGAAGAAGTTTGACCAAATGAATTAGAAACATTTGAAAGACAAAATAAAGAACGTGCTTGATTGGAAAAATATAATCTTGATTTTGATTCAATATTACATGATTTAGATTTGATTGATGATCATAAAGCTCGTTTTTTTGCGGCAGGTTTAACTGCAGGGGGTTCTTTAAAACCAGTAGACTATAAAAATGGTAAATTCTATGTAAATTCTTTCATGTCTTCCCATGGAATAGTTAGAAACTTTAATTCTATTTATGATGTAAAAAAAGTAAATTCATTAAAACCAGAAATTAAATTTTTATTTGACAAATATAAAAGATAGTATATTAAAGTTATATAATTATTTTAAAGAAGGTGAACTTATGGACTCTTTAAATAAAATACTATTAATTGCATTAGGATTATCATTAATTTCTCTAATAACTATAAGAATTTTTAATACTTTTAGTTTAAATAAAATAATAATCCATGAGATAAATACAGCAGATAGCAATATTTCAAGTTCAAAAATTGATTCAATAATCTCTAAATTTAAGGTATATTTGAGAGCAGAAGAATTAAATGTTATTTATGGTGAAACTGAAAGCTATTCAAGAATTAATCAAATGATAAATAAAAGAAAAAAACAGATAGTAATACCAAAATGAATAATGCCAAGCATTGGATATGAATTGGATTATATATTAGCAAGTATTTGATTTAATACTAAGCTTTATCAAAAAGATAAAGATATAAAAAAATTTCAATTAATAGTTAAGTGAATACCTTTATTTCTATATACTATTTATTATTCGACTTTAATTATTGCAATAGTTTTTTCTTTTTTAGATAAGACATCAATAATTAAAGAAAATCCTTCCAAATTTTTAATTTTTATTTTTGAAAAACCAATATTTGAGTTCGTTTCCGTTAGTGCTTTTTTATTTATTATTACTTTAATGTTTTTTTCAAATAGTTTAAAAAATAGTTTAGAGGAAAAATATGAAATGGAAATTATTCAATTTGTAAAGAATGAATGTGAAAGTTATAAAAAAGATATTTCGATAGCAAGAATTTATTCAAAAGAATTTAATAAAATAGATTTTAAAGTCTTTAGATTTAATTCAAAAACTTCAAATTTAAAATTTGTTGGACCTTTCACATTACTTTAAGAAATAAAAAAATGAGATAAATAAAGTGACAAAATTGTATTCACTTTATAATCTCATTTTTTATTTGTTATCCTTGGCCTAAGCCTTTTTGTTTTCATTCAGCCATAATTTCTTCTTTACCACCAGGTTTAGAATATCTATCCTTGTATTGAATATATCTTTCTTTACATTCCTTTAATTCATTCATAGCTTCTTTTGCAGAACCTCAACCATTAATTTTTACTTCTTTTTTTTGTAAAGCTTTAT
Organism: Spiroplasma endosymbiont of Cantharis rufa; assembly: GCF_964019665.1. Classification (NCBI taxonomy): domain Bacteria; kingdom Bacillati; phylum Mycoplasmatota; class Mollicutes; order Entomoplasmatales; family Spiroplasmataceae; genus Spiroplasma; species Spiroplasma endosymbiont of Cantharis rufa. Next base: position 312,784 of record NZ_OZ026459.1, read on the forward strand.
ACTGTAAAAAGAAATTTTCAATTTCATCTTTTAAGTGTTGAGGAACTTCTTCTATTGTTCTATATGAATCAAATCTTCTATCATCTGCAAATACACCAAATAGTTTAGTGTCAATTTCACCAGCATCAATCATTTTGATTGATCCTAAGATTCTAACATTAACTCCAACCCCAGGAAGTGTAGGATATGTTACAAGACTTATAACATCTAATGGATCTCCATCTCAATCAAGAGTTTCGGGAACAAATCCATATTCTCCTGGATAAAAATTAGCCCCGTATAAAACTCTATCCAAACTAATTTCATTAGTATTAATATCATATTCATATTTATTTGAGCTACCTTTTGGTATTTCAACAATCATCTTAATTACATTTTTTTCCATCATTAAGTTCTCCTTTATAAAATTATTTTATATTAAATTATTTCAAGTATAGCAATACTTTCTAAAATAAATGCTTATTGATAAGTTTAACAAGCGATTTAGTAGTTAATAAAAAAATAATCAAATTAACTGCTATCTTTGCAATTGAAACTCCAAATCCTGTTCATAACAATATATTTCATCCATAACTATGCTTTTCAGGAACAATTCCAGGATATAAAACTTTATATCATTCAAAAATAAAATATTGATTACAAATAAGAGAAATAAATGCAGAAACCATAATTGCAAAAGTTCCTGATATTGCTATCAGTAATAGATATCAATTTAATTGCTTCTCTTTTTTAATTTTAAATAGTATAGTTTTCTTTAATGAAAAAAATATAATTGCAAAAGATATTATAAATGTTAAATCAGAAATAGTCATTGCTAAGACACCAATATAATTGCTTGGAAGAGGTAGGACCATTCTGAGCGAATTTGCAGCAATATTAAATATGGCAGCATAGAAAACATTTGTTGTTAGATATATAAATAAAATTCCAATTAAAGATATTTCTATTGTAAAAGATTCTGCTATTGCCAAACCTCCAATAGTGTACTTACTTATAATAGTAAAAAGTATTTCAATTGCAAAAAGCATAGCCAATAAAGATACTCTTTTTATATCTAGAACAAAATTATCTTTTAGTACCATTCTTCAGTTGTATCTATTTATTTCTGCAAAGTCATATTTATGACCTCAGAAATTATAAGTATTTTCCATTTTAACTCCTTTGAAATAAAAAGCCCTTACTATTAAAAAAAGAAAAGGGCGCTTAGCATACAACAAAACTACAAACTAAAAAGTTTATAAAAATGTTATGGTATTTTCTCTCATCCGGACTTTACCGTCGGTTTCAGAATTTCACTGAATCAACTCTTTTATAAGTTCATGGACTATTACCATCGGTAAGGAATCACACCTTGCCCCGAAAATACACACAATATTATTATAAAACAACAAATAAAAAAAGTAAAAATTATAAAAATTATAATTTTTAATTATAATTTTTATAATTTAGTATATAATATTTTTGAACAATAAAAGGAGAAAAAATATGGAAGATAAAAAACATGAAATACCAGATCATGATGATGTAAAAGAGGGTAAAAAAGACCATTATCATGATGAGCACCACTTTGATTCTCTAGGTAACCACGATGATATAAACGATGCTGATTTTCATTGAAAAAATAGCTTATTTACAAGTCGTAGAAATTTAACATTTAAAATAACTTTAACAGGAGTTTTCCTAGCATTAGCTGTAGCATTATCAGCATTTGAAATGCTATATGAGCAATTATTAGATAAAATACCATTATATGGTGTGGCAATTCCATTTAGAATATTAGATATTTTAGTTATAACATTATCACTTGCAGCACTAGGACCAATCTTTTCTGGGATAATAGCATTTATAGTGCCATTTATCCACTTAGTAGATGCTCACAACCCATTAACTTTAGTAATTGATAGTTTTGGTTATTTTGCATCAATTTGATTGATGTGATTTGTATATTACTTTATTTTTAGAAATTCAAGTATTCATAAGCATCCAATTAAAAGTGTGGATAGATTTAAAAGATGAACACCAATAGTTATTTATGTACCTGTAATAACAATAATTTACACACTATTAGTATTTTTAATTTTATACATTACAACAAATAGTGATCAGGGTCATAGTCATAATCATTTCTCAACAGGAATGATTACTTCATATCATGAGGCTCATTCAGGAGAATGAGCAAGTATAAAGGAAAATTTAGGAGTATTTATAGGTGTTATTTCAGCAATAGAATTAGTTAGATTTTCAATTTGCTATACATTATTTGCAGTAATAGAACCTCAAGTTAAAAAAATTAATCACTTTTACAAGTAAAAATAAATTTTTTGAATTTTTGGCTTTTTATTTGATAGAATGTATATGAAAGTTAAAAATAGTGAGGTAAATAAAAAAATGGCAGGAAAAAAACCAGTATTTGTTTCTATGGACTTAGGAACAGCATATACATTAGTTTATATTGAGGGAAACGGAATAGTTTATAATGAACCTTCAATAGTAGCTTACAAAATTAAGGAAAATAAAATTGTAGCAGTTGGAGCAGAAGCATATAAAATGATTGGTAAAGGAAATAAAAACCTAAGAATTGTTAGACCAATGGTTGATGGTGTTATTACTGATATCAAAGCTACTCAGGCTCAATTAAATTATATTTTTGCAAGACTTAGATTAGAAAAAGCTCTTAAAAATTGTGTAATGTTATTAGCTTGTCCTTCAGCAATTACACAATTAGAAAAAACAGCACTTAAAAAAATTGCAATTAGTTTAGGTGCTGGAGAAGTATTTATTGAAGAAGAAGTAAAAATGGCTGCTTTAGGTGGAGGAGTTAATATTAATGCTCCTACAGGAAGACTTGTTGTGGACATGGGTGGTGGAACAACTGACGTTGCAGTTATTTCATCTGGAGATATAGTTATTTCAAAATCTATTAAAGTAGCAGGTAACTATTTAAATGAAGAAATTCTAAAATTCATAAGAGCACAATATGGAATGGAAATTGGAATTAAAACAGCAGAGATAATCAAAATTAATATTGGTTCACTTGCTAAATTTATTGATGAAAAATCAATGAAAGTTTATGGACGTGATGTTGTTTCTGGATTACCAAGAGAAATCGAAATTACACCAGAAGAATTAAGAGAAGTATTAAAAGTTCCTTTATCAAGAGTTATTGAATTAGTAGTTCAAGTTCTTGAAATGACACCTCCAGAATTAGCTGGAGATATCTTCAGAAATGGAATAGTTTTATGTGGTGGAACAGCATTAATTAATGGAATTGCAAAATATGTTGGAGATACTTTACAATTACCAACTAAAGTTGGAGAACAACCATTATTAGCTGTTATTAATGGAACAAAAAAATATCAATCAGAAGTATTTGATCAATTAAGAAGAGTAAAAGAAGAAATAAGCTATTAATAAATAAATCCTAATATTAGGGTTTTTTTTATTTCACTTATAATGGAAAAAATTCTAAATCATAATTAAAAATTATAATATTTTTTTAATTATGATATAATAATTTTGAAATTATAAGAAATTATAATTTCGCATTATCAAAAAAATAAGAAAAGATATTAGACTGTCCAAAAGGCTAATTATTTTATAGTTGTAATAAATAAATTTAATAGACTTTTAATGAGTGAGTTTTATTAAATAAGTTATTATTATAAAATATTAATAAATAAATGAATAAAAAAATTCTCTTTTGAGAATTTTTTTATTCATCACCAATTTTAACTGCGCCTGTAGGGCAAACCATTTGGCATTCAACTAATTCTAGATCATTTTCGTTTGCTTCAGCGAAACCATCATCGTCCATGAAAAGAGTCTCAGTTTCATCAATTTGCACACATGCCATACATCCTATACACATTGATTTATCAATTCAAGTTTTCTTCATAAAAACCATCTCCTTTTCTTTAATATAATAACAATAATTTCAATTATTTCCATATTTAATTTATAATATATAAGTTAATGGGGTGAAAAAGAGATGAACCTAACAAGAATGGAACGTAATAAGCCAATTCATGAAAAAGTGAAAAAGGAAATTGCTTATAAAAAAAATATTCAAGATGAAAAATCAGTAATACACTCAACTTTTGAAAAATTGAAAATGATAGATTTAGATTTTTTTAAAGAAAAGTTATCAATTTTTGATGCAAAACATGAATTTGAGAAACCTTATCTAGATAGAGATAAATCATCAAGTTTATTTCCCGAGGATTTAAAATATGAAATGAAATTGGAGATATCAGAACTTAAAAAAATTGGTTTAAATCAAGTTAATAAAAATTTTATTAGTGAAGTTGAAGAAGATGAAAGTTCACTTAACCTAAGAAATGATAAGTATGTTAATTTGTATAATAGTTTACAAGCAAACGATAAAAATTTTCAAAGAAATATTGATAAGTTAAAAGAAAAGCAAGCTTGATTAAAGACTAATCCTCAAGACATTTCAATGACAACTGTTCAACAAGTGAGAAGTAAAGATAATAGAAGTACTCAACAAATGATAATAGAGGTTAGCGAAAAAAATGAAAAGGGTTTAAATAGAGTTTTGAAAACCTGAAAATTACAAGAAAGAAAATATCGATTTAAATGAGTTTTACCAATTTTAATTGTTTTAACAGTATCAATGTTTTTAGCAATAATAATTCCAATATTTGTAATAGGAGGATAATGTAATTGAAATATATTAATATTGCAGTAGACGGTACTGCAGGTTCTGGTAAAAGCTCAGTTATGAAAAGAATAGCTGTAAAGTTGAAAATGAATTTTATAGATACTGGAGTTATGTATAGAGCTTTTACAAAATTTTGTTTAGATAATCAAGTTGATTTCTTAAAGGATGCTGAAATTGAAAAGCAAATTGAAAACTTTAATTTTAAATATATAAATGAAAAATCTATATTAGTAAATAATATAGAATATGGAAAAAGTATTTTTGACTATGATGTTGCAGAAAATATTAAATATGTAGCAAAAAATAATAAGGTTAGAGAATTTATGGTTTTGGCTCAAAGAAAAATGACTCAAAATAAGAACAATATTGTCATTGGAAGAGATATTACTACGGTTGTTCTTCCAGAAGCTGAATTAAAAATATATTTTGATTGCTCAGTTGAATCAAGAGCAGAGAGAAGATTTAATCAAAATAAAAGAAAAAAAATAAAGCCAAATGTTTATGAAGATATTTTAAGACAAATTCAACAAAGAGATGATTATGATAAAAAAAGAGAAATGGGTGCGCTTAAAATAGCGCCTGATGCTTGATACTTAGATACAAGTAAATTAAATATAAATAAAGTAATTGGATTAATTTTAAATAAAATAGAAAAACTTAAATAGTAATTACTTTTTAAGGAGGTGTAGTTTATGGCAAGAAAAGGAATTGTAGCAGTTGTTGGAAGACCCAATGTTGGTAAATCTACACTTTTTAATAGAATAATCAGAGAAAAAAAAGCTATTGTTGAAGATAAACCTGGAGTCACTAGAGATAGAATGTATGGTAAGGCTGAATGACTAACTTTACCTTTTATTGTAGTTGACACGGGTGGGATAACTTTACAAGATAGTCCATTTTCAAAAGAGATAAGAATGCAAGCAGAAATTGCAATTAAAGAAGCAGATGTTATTGTTTTTGCAATTAATTATAAAGATGGAATAACTCAAGAAGATGAAGCAGTTGCTAAAATACTTTATAAGACTCATAAACCTGTAATTCTTGCTGTCAATAAATATGATAAAAAAGATCAATTTGATGAGTCCTTTACTTTTATGACTTTGGGTTTTGGAGAACCCTTTATGATATCTTCCACTCATGGTATTGGGATAGGAGATTTGCTGGATAAAATAATTGAAAGTTTTCCAAAGTTTGATGAAAGTGAAGAAAGTGATGAACTTAAACTAGCAATTGTTGGAAGACCCAATGTGGGTAAATCAAGTTTAGTAAATTCATTAGTTGGTGAAGATAGAATGATAGTTTCTGAAATTGCGGGAACAACAGTTGATGCAGTGGATAGTAAAATAAAATATAATGGAAATAGTTATATAATTATAGATACTGCTGGTATGAGAAAAAAAGGTAAGATTTATGAAAATCTTGAGAAATATAGTTATTTAAGATCAATAAGTACAATTAATAAGTCAGATATCGTTTTATTAATTTTAGACTCCAGTGAAAATATTAAAGATCATGATACAAATATTGGAGGTTTTGCTTTTGAAGAGAATAAACCTATAATAATTATTGGTAACAAATGAGACTTAGTTCAAGATAAGGAAACCAATACTATGAAAAGAAAAGAAGAAGAAATTAAGGCTTATTTCAAGTATTTAAATTATGCAAAGGTTTTATTTATTTCAGCAAAAGAAAATAAAAGAATACATAAGATATTTGATATTGTTGATTTAGTTCAAAAAAATATTAAAAAAAGAATTAGAACAAGTTTATTAAATGAAGTTTTCAATAAGGCTCAATTAATTAATCCTGCTCCAAATCATAATGGAGGTAGATTGAAAGTATTCTATGCTTCTCAAGTAGAAGCATACTTACCAACATTTGTTTTATTTGTAAATAATCCTGAATTTGTTCACTTTTCGTATAAAAGATTTTTAGAAAATCAAATTCGTTCACAATTTGATTTTAGTGGTGTACCAATAACTATAATTTTTAGAGAAAGGAAATAATAATATGCAAAAAGAAAAAATAGCAATAATAGGGACTGGTGCTTATGGAACAGTTTTAGCTAATGTTTTAGCAGACAATGGCCATGATGTAATTATGTATGGAATTGAAGAAACTCAAGTTGAAGATATTAATAATAATCATTTGAACTCTAAATTCTTTCAGGACTTATTAATTAATTCAAACATAAAGGCAACAACAGATTTTGCAGCAGCCATGGAAAAAGCAAATATTGTAATTTTAAGTGTACCAACTTTTGCGTTAGATAATGCAATTGAAAATGTAATAAAATTTGGAAAGCGTGAAATGCATATAATAAATGTAGCCAAAGGTTTAGATGAAGAAAATCTTGATTTATTAAGTAAAAAAATTAAAAAAAGATTTCAAGGTAAAGATATTATGAAATCTTATGGTGCAATTTACGGACCTTCTGTTGCAATTGAAGTAATTATGAGAAAACCAACTTGTGTTATGAGTTGCAATGAAGATGAAAAAACTGCTATATATATAGCAAATTTATTTTCTAATGAATATTTTATTGTGGAACCCACAACAGATGTAGTGGGGTGTGAAGTTGCAGCAGCATTAAAAAATAGTGTTGCAATTGCAGCAGGATTATTGCATGGTTTTTTAGCAGCAGATAATTCAAAAGCATCATTAATTACAATAGGAAATGCAGAAATATATACCATAGCAAAACATTTTGGAGCTAAAATAGAAACATTTATGAATTTTGCAACACTTGGTGATTTAATCTTAACTGCCTCATCATTAAAGTCAAGAAACTTTTCATTAGGAGTTCAAATTGCTCAAAAAGATGATGCAAAGACTGTTTTAATTTCTCATAAGAATACTGTTGAAGGAGTTTTGTCTTGTAAGCTAGCTTATGAGATAAGCCAGAAATATAAAATTAAAGTACCAATGTTTGAAATATTATATAAAATACTATACAATAATCATAAGCCTAGTGCGTTAGTAAATGACTTTTTCCAACATGCTAAGGTAGTATAGAGATAGGGGTGGATAGCCATGACAAAAAAAGAATTATCAGAAAAAATATCAGTAGAATTTGGTAATACAAAAGCTGATGCTGAAAAAATGATTAACTTCGTATTTGATGAAATTGTAAATGCTCTAGTTAATAAAGATGAAGTTGCAATAGCAGGATTTGGTAAATTTGTTACTGCTGAAAGAGCATCACGTGAAGGTGTTAACCCAGCAACTGGAGCAAAAATCCAAATTGCTGCAACAACAGTAGCAAAATTTAAAGTAGCTAAACAATTAAAAGAAGCAGTAGCTAAATAATAAGAACAAAATTTAAAAGACTTGCAAATAGCAAGTTTTAATTTTGTAAAAAAATATGTTTGAACTTTTTAAAACAGGGTTAATAAGTAAAAAAACTCTTTTAATTTTAAATTATTCAAAAATTAAAATTAATGAAAATCAATTAGCTATTTTACTAATAATTATGGAATTATCAAATGATGATCAAAAAAATTTTACACCTTCACAAATAGCAGAGCATATGATACTTTCAAAAGAAGAAATTGAAAAAGAAATATCTTTGTTATTAAAAAATCGAATTATTAAATTGGAACAAAAAGGAAAAAAAACTATCCTTAATCTTACACCTTTATTTAATAGGTTACTTGTAGAGTTAGAAGAAAAACATTCTAAATTAAGAAATGATAATACGTATAACTTTATTGAAAAGCTGTTTGACTATAAACTTACAGATAATGAAATAGATAAAATTGAAAATTTTATTGAACTTGGTATTTCAAAACCAAAGATTATGTCAATAATTGATGAATGTAAAATTAATAATATTAAAGATTTATTGAAGAAACTAGAGGATAAATCAAAAGAAACTTCTGTAAAAATAACTATGTATAATTGATTAAATGATTAAAAATATCATTAAAATTAAAACTAATACCTGAAAAACTTATTTCCAAGAAATTATCTTTGAAATACTGATAGGGTATTTTTTTAATTTTTATATTTTCTAATTCCTTTATATGGATAATATATATATTTTCATATAAATGAAAATATATTATTAGAAAAGCTAATCCATAATTTTTATTTACTAGTTTTAACTTTTCAAATTGTTGTTGAGAAAGATTATTTAAATTAAAATAGTTCTTTTCAGATTCTTTGGCTTCAAATTCTAAATAAGTTCCCTTTCATAAACCAATATAATCACAAAAAAAATTCTTATTTAATCTAGCTGTGATGATGTTATCTTTAATTGAAATAATATTGTTATTAATTGGCATTTTATAAATAAAACCATTATTTTCTTCAATAGTATTGATACTATTATTTATAATAGTTTCTAAATACATTCCTTTATTTTTTATTATCAAAATTTCACCCAAATATATTAGTCGATATATATTTACAAAAAATTGTAAAATGAGATACAATTAGACTAAATGGGGGCATATAAAATGGCAGATTTTATAAAATTAACTAAACAAGAAATTCTTGATAAAGATTTTGAAGTTGAATATAAAGGTTATAAAGTAGAAGAAGTTGATGCTTTTTTAGATATGATAGCAGAAGATTATAAATTTTTTGAAGAAAAAAATATTAAAAAAGAAAAGGAAATAACAACTTTAAAAGAAAATATTAATAGGTTATCAAATGAGTTAACAGAAACATTGGCAACTTTAAAATTAAGTGAAAGTCAAATGGAAGCATTAGCAAGAGCAGGGTTAAATAGTTCAGATCTTATTAAGAGAATTTCTAATTTAGAAAAAGAGAGATATAATAAGTAATTTAGTATAAAATAAACAATGAGATTAACTTTGAATCAACTGCTATATTTGAAAAATAATATAGAGGAAACTCCACGCTTGCACATTCTGAGATGAATGTAGTGTTTGTGCTAGAGGAAAAAATAACTTTAGGTACCAATTTATTGGTAACGACTTAAGTATAGTCTAAGGGCATTTATGCCTATGATAAGCTTTTTAAAGTGCCACAGAGACGATTAGCTAGAAATAGTGAAATGGAACGGGTAAACTCCACAAGCAAGAAACTCAAATTTTGGTAGAGGAGCTTAAGGGCGAGGAATTCAACAAGCCTTTGGGATCGCATGCATAAGCGATAGATAGATAGTTGATGCACGTAAGTGTTACAAAACGTGGGTTATGATAATTTAATCTCACTATATTTTTTAAGGATTTGTATATGAAAAAATTATTTCAATATTTAAAATTAAATAATTTGACATTATCTACTTGTGAATCATTTACAGGAGGGTATTTTGCAAATCAAATAACAAATATCTCTGGAGCTAGTGACTATTTCAAGGGTTCATTTATTTGTTATTCTGATGATTTTAAAACAAAAATTTTAGGAATAGATATAGAAGTAATTAAAAAATATAGTGTTGTTTCAAAAGAGGTTCTAGATTTAATGTTAGAAAAAACTAGTGAAAAAATTAGTTCAGATATTGTTATTGGTTTTACAGGTTATGCTCCACCAAAATATAAAGATAATAAATCTGGTTTAAGTTTTATTGGTTTTAGATTCAAAAATAAAAATTTTATTTATAAATTTCTTATTAAAGAAAGTATTACAAGAGAAGAGTATAAACTTAGAGCAAGTGAATTTATTATTAATAAAATTTTAGAAATTTAATTTTAATTCCTTATTGTCGATAATGATAATTGAGGAGGAAAATGTATGATAGAAAAAATATTAGAAAAAAATACAAATGAGGTGCTTTTAAATATGAGTGATAATAATATTTATGATGATCCTGCTTTTAAAAGTGTATTAAAAGATATTGAAAAAACTTTTGGAAAAGGATCAATTATGAAATTAGGAGATGTAGCTAACTCAGCAATTGAAGTTACTCCAACAGGTAGCTTTTTACTTGACAGAGCTATTGGCGTAGGAGGATATCCTAAGGGTAGAATTATAGAAATTTATGGACCAGAATCAAGTGGTAAAACTACACTTTCTTTACATGCAATTTGTGAAGCACAAAAAAATAATGGTAGGGCGGCTTTTATTGATGCAGAACATGCACTAGACCCAAAGTATGCTCAAAATATTGGTATAGATATTAAAAATTTAGTTGTGGCTCAACCTGACTCAGGTGAACAAGCTTTAGATATTTTAGAAATGTTAATTAAATCAAATACAATTGATATAGTTGTAGTTGACTCTGTTGCTGCTTTAGTTCCCAAGGCAGAATTAGATGGTGAAATGTCAGATCAACAAATTGGGTTGCAAGCAAGATTGATGTCAAAAGCTTTAAGGAAAATTAATGGTATTGTTTCTAAAACTAATACTACAGTAATTTTTATTAATCAATTGAGAGAAAAAGTTGGTGTCATATTTGGTAGTCCTGAAATAACTCCTGGTGGTAGAGCTTTAAGATTCTATTCATCAATAAGATTAGAAGTAAGAAAAGGAGAAACTATATCTACAAATGGTGAAGCAACTGCAAATAAAGTTAAAATTAAAGTTGTAAAAAATAAAGTAGCGCCACCTTTTAAAACTTGTCAAATTACTATTGCATATAATAAAGGTGTAGAAAAAGATCTTGAAATTATTGAAATGGCTACAATATATAATATTTTAAATAAAGCTGGAGTTTGATATTCATATGGTGAAGAAAAAATTGGTCAAGGAAAAGAATCAGTTAGGGAATGATTTAATAATAATCCAGAAAAATACTTAGAGATTCAAGATAAACTTAAAGAAAGCATTGAATAAATTTATAACTGTATTTAATACAGTTTTTTTTATTTTTTATTCTGAAATTTTTTATTAAATTTAAATTATTTTTATTTATAAAAATTATAAATAAAAATAATGAATCCAATTTATAATTTTTATATCTAATAAATATATTAGAAATAGAAATTAGAGGAAAAAATATATGAAAAAAATCTTGACTTTATTGGGCTCACTTGGACTTATTGGTACAGCTAGCACAAGTGTTATTGCTTGTAATAATGTAAACTCTATTGAAAATACAGTAAAAAATTTGCAAAAAGCTTTAAACAAAGTAACTGTTGAAGCAGAAGAAGGAGCAATTAATGCAATTCAAGAAGCTGCAAAAAAAGTTGAAAATGTAATTATGGATGAGTCAATTTTACCTACAAAAAACTTTGAAATTTTATTTGTTGGTGCAGTAAAAGAAGAGAGAAAAAGTGTCTCCTTTAGTTTTAATGAAAATATAATTGCTAAAGCAGAGCATTCGCACCAACATATTCACTATATTATTACATATAAAAAAGCACAGTCAATTAATGAGAATTCTTCTTTTAATTGATCAACTGAGAATTTTACTTTTGAAGCTGAACTACATGTTGGATAATATTTTAAAATAAATAAAAATTATTATAATTTTGTTTATTTGTAAAATCTTCTTGAGTATTTATACTATTTGTATTAAATAATGTAAAATAATAAGGTTGCATAAGGCAACACCACGCTTTTCTAGGATTGGAGAACAATGCTAGTTATGAACGATGATTTAGTACACGTGTATATTGCGATAATATCTTTTTTAATAGTGCTTTTAATTGTATTAGGTACAGTTATAGTATATTTAATTAAGTCTCGTCAACGCAAATACATTTTCAAAAAAACATTAGACGAGTCAAAAGAACTTAAAATGAAAATTCTGGCGGAAGCAAAAGCAAATGCTGCTTTAATAAAACTTAATGCAGAAAATGATGCTGAATATATCCGAGAAGAAATTTTAATGGAAACTAAAAATTTGAAACAAAAAAAAGAAAAATTCTTTGAAGAAATAGAAATTTTGAATAAGAAGGAAGAAGAACTAATTCAAGATAAAATTAATACAAATAAAATAAAAATTGAATTAGCAACTCAAAAAAAGAAATTTCAGTTAGCTCTTGAAAATATTTCAAATTTAACTGAGGATCAAATAAAAACAGAGTTATTTAATATTGTAGAAAATAAATATTTAAATGAACTTTCAAATAAAATTAAAGATTATGAAAATAAATTAAAGGTTAGAGCTGAAAAAAAGGCTTCTGATATATTAATAGATGCAATGCAAAGTTGTCATATTGAAATCACTTCTGAAAAAAATACAACTTTTTTTGAGCTTGAAAATGACTCTTGAAAAGGGAAAATTATTGGTAAAGAAGGAAGAAATATAAAAACATTTCAATCTTATGGAGGTGTTGATTTAATTATTGATGATACACCAAATAGGGTGACAATATCTTCTTTTAATCCAATAAGAAGAGAAATTGCATATTTAACTTTAAGTGAACTTATAAAAACGGCAAGAATTCATCCCGCTACAATTGAAGAACAATTAATAATTCAAGAAGGAAAATTGGATAAACATTGTTTAGAAATTGGAAATGAAGTTCTGTTAAATTTAAATATTGATGATTTACCTGAAGAAATAGCTAAAATGCTAGGTAAATTAAAATTTAGACATAGTTATGGTCAGAATGCTTTGCAGCATTCAATTGAAGTTGCAAAAATATCTAGAAAAATTGCTTTAGAGATGGGTCTTGATGAAAAAATAGGACTAAAATCTGGTCTTTTACATGACATTGGAAAAGCTGTGGACTTCGAGCAAGAAGGAAGTCATGTAAAATTAGGAGTAGATATTCTAAAAAAATATAATTTAGAGTCTGAAATAATTAATGCAGTTGAATCACATCATAATGATGTTGAAAAAGAAACATACTATGCAGAAATTGTAGCCATAGCAGATACTATGAGTGCTGCAAGGCCAGGAGCTAGAAATAATGATGCAGATCAATATTTTATAAGAATGCAAGAACTTGAAGATATTTGTTTACAACAAGAGGGTGTTCTCAAAGTTTATGTTCTTAAAGCAGGAAGAGAAATAAGAGTTATGGTAAATCCATCTGTTGTAGATGATTATAGTATGAAAAAAATATCTTTAAATTTAAAAGAAAGCATTCAAAAAATAAATAAGACTCCAGGAGACATTTATATAACTATAATTCGTGAAAAGCGAGAAGTAATAAGATTATAGGATAGTGTTAAATAAGGAAAATAAAATCCTGTCATAAGATTTATAACGCTAGTTTCAACTAGCGTTTTTAATTTATCTTTATTAAATTTTAATTATAAATTTACAAAACTATATTTTTATTTATTATTAACCTTTAGTTTTTAGATAATTATAATTATTTTTTGGCATTTCAAAAATGGTGTTTTTTGTTATAATTAATTGAGATCGGAGTGAAACTATGGGATTTGGAGATTTTTTAGCGAATAGAATGAAAAAGTCTATTGAAAAGAATTTAAAAAAAACTACTTTAAATAGTGATAATGTAAAAGATGTATTAAGAGAAATTAGATTAGCTCTTTTAGAAGCAGACGTTAATATTGATGTAGTTAAAAAGTTTATAGGGAACATTGAAGAAAAAGCTCAAGGTGTGTTCATTGAACAAGGTGTTAGAGCAGATCAACAAATGGTTAAAATAGTTCACGCAGAACTAGTTGAAATTTTAGGAAAAACAAATAAACCATTAGAAATAGAAAAAAAGCCATCAATTATTATGATGGTTGGTTTACAAGGTGCTGGAAAAACAACAACAGTTGGTAAACTTTCACATTTAATTACCAAAAAAAATAAAAAGAAAACATTAATGGTTGGTTTAGATATTTATAGACCAGGAGCTATTGATCAATTAGTTGAATTAGGTCAAAAAAATAATCTAGATGTTTTTGAACAAGGTAAGCAAAGTCCTGTTAAAACTGCACAGCAAGCAGTTGAATATGGTCAAAAAAATGGTTATGAAGTAATAATTTTAGATACTGCTGGTCGTTTACAAATTGATAAACAATTAATGGATGAGCTTAATGAAATTAGAAAAGTTGTTTCTCCTCAGGAAATAATTCTTACTGTTGATGGAATGACTGGACAAGATATTATAAACGTGTCACAAGAATTTAATAACTTATTAAAATTAACAGGAGTTATTGTTACAAAACTTGATGGAGATGCTCGAGGAGGAGCAACATTTTCAATAACTGATATTACAAAACTGCCAATTAAATTTATTGGAGAAGGTGAGGGAATTGGAGCTCTTGCTGAATTTTACCCAAAAAGAATGGCTGATAGAATTCTTGGAATGGGTGATGTTGAAACTTTATTTGAAAAAGCAGCCGATGTTGTTGACCAAAGAACAATGGAAAAAACAATGAAAAGAATGTTTGCAGGTCAATTTGATTTAGAAGATTTAAGAAATCAAATGGAGCAAGTTGCAAAAATGGGAAATCTTGGAGGAATTATGAAAATGGTTCCAGGATTAAATGGTAAAGTTAGTGAAACACAAATTAATCAGGCTCAACAAAAGCTTTGAGTTGCAAATATTTTAATGACTTCTATGACATTAAAAGAACGAAGAGAACCAAGACTTTTAAAAGCAATAACTAGAAAGCAAAGAATTTTAAAAGGTTCAGGTAGAACAGAAAAAGAGTTTAATGAGCTTTTAAATCAATTTGATAAAGGTAAAAAACAAGTTATTGAGTTAACTAAATCACTTAAATCTGGAAAAATGCCAAATCTTGGTGGAATGAAATTTTAAAATTAAAAAACCAATAGATTATTATCTATTGGTTTTTATTTATTCCTTTTATTAGTAAAATTATTAAATTTTTTTTTGATAATTAGACTTTTACTATTTTAAAATAATAAAACTCCGTATATATTTTAATAAGTTTTCTTTTATTAAAATAGCTTAGAGAGTTTTATTTAATTTCAATTTTCTTTATTTCTTTTTCTCTTTGAGAAATAGCTTGTAATTTTTTATTAGCTTCTTCAATTGTTTTTTGAGTACTTTCTAATTCTAATCTTCTTTTTTCAATATCTTTCATTTTCTTTCATACCCCAGTTTTCATTGCATCTGACATTAATAAAACTGAAAGTAAAGTTATATTAAAGATATCATTAATAATTTTAGACACATGTTTTTTTTCTTTTGCAGATAAATTCTCTGCTTTATAAGTTTCTAAACTTTTAACATCTTTAAAATAATTTTCTGCAAAATATTTTCCAAATTTTTGATAAATTAATGCTTCACCTTCATGAGCAAAAAGAGAAATGCTTTTAAATAATATTAATTTCATTTCAACTTCATCTTCACTAGTAGATCTAAATTGCTCTATAACGTAGTTCAATCTATCATCATGAAATTCATCCACCAATTCTTCAACAACAATTCTTGAAGGCTGTCCAACTAATTTTAAAATTGGTTTTTTACTTGCAGTTTCATACTCTATAAATTCATAATTCATTGCCTTAATATATTTTTTAATACGTAAAGGTAATATATACATATCATATGCAATGTACTCAGAATATCTTCATTTTCTTGCAATGATTTGTGTAATTATATTATAAACCATTTCTAAAATAGTTAAGTTTAATGCTCTTTCACTAACTTTAAATTCTAATTTATTTAATCTCAATAATTGATAGTATTCATATCCATAATATTCAAGTGAAATCATATTAAAATATGTTTGAATAGTTGAATTATTCATAATAGCAGAATAAGAAAATTGAATATCAGGCACAAGTGCATCAACTATATTTTCAAATTGTGGTCTGTAGTCTAAAATTGAATAAAATTTATTTTTTTCAGCCATAAAATATCCTCCAAAATATA
This sequence comes from Spiroplasma endosymbiont of Cantharis rufa, assembly GCF_964019665.1. Lineage (NCBI taxonomy): Bacteria > Bacillati > Mycoplasmatota > Mollicutes > Entomoplasmatales > Spiroplasmataceae > Spiroplasma > Spiroplasma endosymbiont of Cantharis rufa. The sequence goes on from NZ_OZ026459.1 coordinate 329,134, forward strand.
GATATATTTTATCATATTTCTTTTTGAATAAGTATGTAAGTGTATAATTATAGGAGTTTTAGGAGTAAATATGAAAATAAAAATAATTTGTTTTAATAAAGTTAATAAGGAATATAGAGAAGTATATGAATCATACATTGATAAGCTTAAAAAGCATTGTATTTTAGAGATGATTGAAATTAATGAATTTGATCATGGTGATAAAAAATCTAATATGGTAAAAAATGAGCAAAATATTAATTTAAAATTACAAGAAAATAAAGATTACGAAATATTTTTATTAGATATTAACTCTAAGCAATATAGTTCCGAACTAATTGCTGAAACTATAGAAGAAAATCAAAATTATAAAAATGGGAAAATATGTTTTATAATTGGTCCAAGTGATGGATTTAGCCAAGAATTTAGAGCAATTCATAATAATAAAATTAGTTTTGGCCTAATCACTTTACCTTATAATTTGGTAAGAATAATTTTATTGGAACAAATTTATAGAGGGCTTAAAATAAATAAGAACCAAAAGTATCATAAATAATTAAAAAATAAATTAGATTTTTTAATAATTAAACTATAAAATGATACTATCACTGAGGAGGTAATCCTATGTATGATGAAAAATCAAGCTTTAATTGATTCCCAGGTCATATGAATAAAAGTATTAAAGAAATTGAACAAAAGATTTCTATAGTAGATCTTGTTATGGAAATTGTTGATGCAAGAGCACCTTTTTCAACACAAAATCCATTATTAAGAAAAGTTCTAAATACTAGACCAAGGTTAATAATTTTAACTAAATTTGACTTATCAGATAAAGAGATAACTAATCAATGGACTGAATATTTTAAATCCATTGGAAATACAACATACATTGTAAAAGATAAGCAAGCTGATATTTATAGTGATATTTTAAAGCTTATCAATGAAATGACAAAAGAATCACAATTAAAACAAAAAAAGCGGGGAATAGAAAGACCACAACTTAATGTTTTAGTTGTTGGTATTCCAAATGTTGGAAAATCAACTGTTATTTCAAAACTTTCAAGAGGTAAGACTTTAAAAATAGGCAATAAACCAGGAGTAACAAGGGGTATGCAAAGAATTGTAATGACAAATAATATTACATTGATTGATACTCCTGGAATTTTACCTGCAAAGTTTGAAAATGAAACTGTAGCTTGTAATTGTGCTGCAACTAATTCAATTAGATTAGATGTCATTCCAAAAGAGAGAATGGCAACTAAATTAATGAGATATATTTATAATTCATATCCATCATTAATTGAAAACACTTATAAAATTAATAAGCATGTATTAAGGCCAATAGATTATGATGATACATTTACTATCTTTGAAGAAATTGCTAAAAGAAATAAATTTACAATTCTTGATGAAATAGCTGATGTTGAAAGAGCTATTGAGTTATTTATTCATGATATTATTAAAAATAATTTGGGAAAAATTTCATTTGAAAAACCAATTGAAATAAAGGAAATATCAAAACAATCAATTAAAGAAAATGATTTAGATTCAACAGTAGTAAGTGATTTAACAGTAGAATGATAGAAAACTCAAGATACTTATTTGATCAAAAAATAAGAAAAGAAAATAATGTTAATCTAATTTCTGGAAGTGATGAGGTTGGCAGAGGAGCAATGGCGGGTCCAATTGTTGTAGCAACTGTAATTTTAAAGCCTGAGTATAATAGTTTTAAAATTAAGGATTCTAAATTATTAAATGAAAAACAAAGAGAAGAATTATTTGATGAAATTAAAAAAAATTGTATTGACTATAGCATTTGTGAATATGATTCAAAATTTGTGGATGAATTTAATCCAAAGAAAACAAGTCAAATAGGAATGGTAGATAGCATTAGAAAATTAAAAATTAAGCCAGAAATTTGCTTAATTGATGGAGAAAATATAGAATTAGATTTGTGTAAAACCATAAAAATTATTAAGGGAGATAACTTGAGTATTACTATAGGGGCTGCAAGCATTTTAGCAAAAGTTTATAGAGATAGGATAATGAATGATTATCATTTGAAATATCCACAGTACAACTTTATAAAAAATAAAGGGTATTGTACAATTGATCACCAAAATAGAGTTAAAGAATTTGGTGTTTTGGATATTCATAGATTTTCTTACAAACCAATAAAATTTCTAAAGGAGAAAAAAGATGAATTTTAATAAAAATAATGAAGTCTATCAGGAGTGATTGAAATCTAATCACTTAGATGAAAATTTAAAAGAGGAATTATTAAAAGCTAGCGATGATGAATTAAATGCTGCATTTAATATACAATTAGAATTTGGAACTGCTGGTATAAGAGGTATTCTTGGTGCTGGACCAGGTAGATTTAATTTATATACAATTAAAAAAGTGACAATGAGTTATGCAAAATTATTGTTATCAAAATATGGGGATGTCTTAAATAGAGGTGTTGTTATTGGTCATGATAATAGAAAATTCTCAAAAGAATTTTCTCAATTAGCTGCTGAAATTTTAACAAGTTTTGGAATTAAGGCATATTTATTCAAAGATAATATTATGAAACCAACTCCAGTAGTTTCTTTTGCAACAAAACAATTAAATGCCATTGGAGGAATTGTAATTACTGCAAGTCATAATCCTGCAGTTTATAATGGATATAAAATTTATGATGAATTTGGATGTCAATTAATTGATGAAGATACAAAAATTATTGCTGAATATATGGAAGAAATAAGCGATATTTTAAATTGAAATTATAAGTTTGATAAAGCTCTTTTAGAAGTTGTTCCTCAAAATGTATTAAAAAAATATAAAGAAATGATTGAAAATTTACAATTTTATAAGAATGAATCAAGAGATAAATTTAAAATGATTTATTCAGCTGTTAATGGAACTGGAACTGAGTTTACTCCACCATTATTGAGAAGTTTTGGTTATGAAGTAATAGAAGTAAAAGAACATGCATTTGAAGATGCAACGTTTAAAAATGTTGGTAATCCAAATCCAGAATTTGAACCTGCTTGAAAAATTCCTTTAGAATATGGAGAAAAACATAAAGATGCTTCAATTATAATTATTCAAGATCCAGATGCAGATAGAATTGGTTGTGCTGTTAATCATAAAGGAAAGTGAATTAGAATTGATGGTAATCAAACTGGTCCATTATTGATTGAATGAAAATTAAGTCAAATGAAAAAACATAAGTTAACTCCTAAAAATCCAGCTATGTACTCAAGTTTTGTTACAAGTGATTTAGGTGATAGAATTGCAAATGAAAATTATAATGTTAAAGTTATAAAAACTCTAACAGGTTTTAAATGAATGGGTTCAGAAATTTTAAAAGAACCTGAAAGAGATTTAAATTTTGTATTTGCATATGAAGAAAGTTATGGATATGTTCTTGATTCATCAACAAGAGATAAAGATGGAATTCAAGCGACAACAATGTTAGTCGAAGCAGCATGATATTATAAACAAAAAGGTAAAACTCTAATAGATGTGTTAAATGAACTATATACTAAATATGGATATTATTATACATACACTGAAAATTTAAATTTTAAGCCAGAAGAAATTAAATCAAAAGTAGAGCCTATTATGAAAAAACTTAGAGAAGAAGAATTTTCATCAATGGGTGGCTTAAAGTTAAATTATGTTGAAGATTATATTGATGGTTTATTCAATATGCCTGGACAAAATTTAATGAAGTTTTACTTTGAAGATGGAAGTTGATTTGCAGTAAGGCCTTCGGGAACTGAACCAAAAATAAAAATATATTTCATCTGTGTAAGTAATAATGAAGAGGCTGCAATCTCTAAATGTGAATTATTATTTAAAGATTTGAAAAAATTCTTAGAAATATAAAAAAATAATGCTTGTCATTATTTTTTTATATTTAAAATGAAAAAATCGAATTTAATACTTATAATAATATTGGCATTAATATATTGCAAACCAAAGGTAAGGAGAAAAATGAAGACATTAATTATTGGCGGTAGTGCAACTGGAATGGGTGTTGCTGCTAGACTTAAGAGAAATGATCCTAGTATAGAAATAACTGTTATACAAGAAAAAGATTATGTTTCTCTTGGAGCATGTGGACTTCCATATTTTGTTGCAAATAATTTTGAAGATAAAAATATTTTAATAGCAAGAACCAAAGAAGAGTTTGAAAAAGCAGGTATTAAAATTATATCAAATACAAAAGTAGATTCAGTTGACTTCAAAAATAAAAAAGTATTTTTTAATAATCAATTTGAGGATTACGATAATTTGGTTTTAGCAGTAGGGGCAAACCCTATTAAGCCAAATGTTAGTGGTATTGATGGAGAAAATGTTTTTTCTCTTACAACATTAGAAGATGGAGTTTTATTAAAAGAAAAAATAATTAATAATGACAAAATCAAAAAAGTTATTGTTGTTGGAGCTGGTTTTATTGGATTAGAAATGACAGAAACTCTTACTGAATTGAATAAACAAGTATATTTATTGGAAATGGAGTCAAAAGTTATGAAAAAGGCTTTCGATGAAGAAATTTCTAATTTAATTGAAGAAAAATTAATTGAGAAAAAAATTAATACTTTACTTGGAGAACAATTAATAGAAATAAAATTGAAAAATAAAAAGGTTAGCTCAATTTTATTAAAAAGTGGCAAAGAAATTAAAGCAGATGCAGTTTTACTTTCTGTTGGTTTTCAACCAAATACTTTATTCTTAAAAAATAGTGATTTAAAAATGAATGACAGAGGAACAATTATTGTTAATCAAAAGGGTGAAACAAATATTAAAGGTGTTTATTCAGCTGGTGATTGTGCAACCTCTAAGGATTATATTAATAATGAAGATATTTATTCACCATTGGCTACAGTTGCAAGTAAATTTGCAAAAGTGATAGCAGATAATATTTCTAGAAAAAAATCAAAATTTGTTGGTTCTATTCAAAGTTCAATGTTAAGAATTTTTGATTTAGAGATAGCAAGAACTGGAATAACAGAGCAAACGGCATTAAAAAATAATATGAATATAAAATCTGTTTTTATTAAAGATAAAGATCACACAAACTATACTCCAAATCAAAAAGACTTATATCTTAAATTAATAATTAATGAAAATACAAAAGAAATAGTGGGAGCTCAAATGGCTGGAAGTAATAGTTCTGTTTTAAGAATTTATGCTTTGGCAGCCTTAATTTGACAAAAGGCAAAGGTAAATTCTGATTTAGAACAAATTGATTTACCTTATGCTCCACCATTTTCAAGAACTGTCGATATTATTCATATCGCTTTATCTAAGTTAAACAAATAAAAAAAGGAGAGATTATATGCAATTCTTAGCAGAAGAACAAGGTCATAATTTACTTAGAGATTTTGTAGCTATTAGTACATGACAATCACTTGTCTCTATAACTATATTTATTTCTTTACAAGTAGGTTTATGATTCTTTTTAAAGAAATATAAATTTGCATTTATGTATAGAGTTATACTTGGAATGTCAATTGGATTAATATTTGGTATTGTTTTACAATCTATTGTTGGTTTTCCTAACTCAGATTCATTTGAAGAAATTTCTAAACCTTCAAATGAATTATATTGAATTTATGAGTTAAATATTTGAGCTTCATTCTTTAAAAATATATTTATAAATGGAGTTTACTTATTAACAGTGCCAATTGTATTTATTGCAATATTTAAAATAACATCTAAACCTGGTGAAACTGGTTTAGGAAGAATTACAGCAAAGGGTATTGCTCTATTATTATTTAATGTGGCTGTAATGTTTACAATAACTTTTTTTATAGGATTATTAGTAAAAGTAGGAAAAGGATTTGAATTAACGCCTGATTCTTCTGTTACAGGTAAAGATAATGTACCATTACCGCAAATAATTTGAGATTATATACCTAATAATATTGTTGGTGCTTTATCTAAAAACACAATTATTCCTGTAATGGTAGTTGGTGCTTTAGCTGGTGGAAGTGTAAAAATTCTATCAAAAAGAAAACATGTTGAAATGGAAGCAATTAGAAAAGCTATGGACACAGGATGAGATGTCATGATGTCAATTTTAATGACATTTATGAAAATAATGCCATTGGCTGTTATGTCTATGATTACTGTTTCAATTACTTCGAGACCAATAGGGGCATTAGTTTCAATTGGTAAAATTATAGGAGTAGGTTATTTAGGAGTAGCAATTGCTTTGGGTCTTTTAACACTAGAAATTTTCTTAAGTGGAATCAAAGTTGGAGCTTGATGAAAAAATGCTTGAAAACCTTTAATACAAGGTTTCTCTACTCAATCTTCCAATGCATCCTTACCAATTGCAATGGAAACATTAACACAAGATATGAAAGTAAATGGAAGAGCTGCTAATACAATTCAACCAATTTCTACAACTATGGGATTGATTGCTTGTGCTGGGGTTCAATCAGGATTAGCTACAAGTATTCTATGAACAGGAACTGGTTCAGGAAGTGCTGTTCATGATATGGGATTATTCACATTCTTTATAATGGCTCTATTTGTTACTGTTATTGCATCACTTGGGATAGCTGGTGTTCCTGGAACTGCAACAGTTGTTACTGTTGGGGTATTAGGAGGAATTGGTTTTGGTGGTTATGCAGGAAGTGTTCTACAATTAATTGCACCTTTAGATGGTTTATTTGATATGGGAAGAACCGGGGCAAATGTTGTTGGAGGTGTAGCTGTTGCAACAATTGTTGCAAAATCAGAAGGTCTTATTGAAGAAGGATCAAATCTTTTAAGTGAGAGGGGTCTTAAATCTCAACAAAAAATTCTTGAAAATAAAGGCTTAAAGGATGAACATACTAATAAAATTATTACTTTAAATTCTTCTGCAATGAAAGAACTTAAAAATAAGGACTTAACAAAAGAAGAAAAAGAAAAATTAAAAATCAAATTAAAAGATGATTTAAAACAAGAAAAAGAAGTATATAAAGAAAAAATAATAGTTTTAAAAGACAAAAATAATGCAAAAAAAGATAAAAAGTAATGCAAAAAATACTATCAATTTTATAAAGTATTTTGTTTTAAAGTTTAGTTATTGTATGTATGAAAATTTAAAATAATTAATTTTTAAAAACCTTCAAAAATTATTAAAAAGTTTGAATCAATCAAATTAAAAATCAAAATAGAAGCAAAATTAATGGTCTTAGGTTTTAAAGCTCATCAAATCTTAATATTGAAATAGAAAAAAATAATGATGATGTTACAATAAAAACTACGTCTATTATTTAAAAAGAATGGATAAAATTTGCTACAGAAAATGCATATACAGAAGTAATAGAACTTAAAAATGTTAAAAATCCAGAGGGTTATAAAAATATTAAAGTTGAGGGTTTAAATGCAAACAATAGTTTAACTTTAAAATTGATTTAGATATCGTTGAATCAATTAATTGCATACAAAATAGGATAACATAATTGTAACTGCAAAGGAAAATGATCAAACTTGATTTAATTTAAATTTTCTTTTATCTGCTGAGAACGTTGCAACAAATTTTGAAGCTAATATTAAAATTATTTAAAAATAATTGATTAATCAATTATTTTTTTATTTTTATGCCGATATTAATAGTAGGAGGAGTATTAAAATGAATAATGTAACTATTATCGGCCAAATGGAGGGAGAACCTCAAGTTGTCTTTGACTCTAAAGATGGTCAAAAAAAATTGTATAAATTTGTTTTAAAAGTACCAAGAAATTATAAAACTAAAACAGGAGAAACTATTGATGATTTTATAAATGTAAAAGTTTGATCCAATATTTTAGGAGAAGAATATGAATATTTTGATCAATCTTATATTGGTGTTGAAGGAAGAATTGTATCTTTCGGAAACGCAGAAAATAATAAATATGGTAATGAATTAGTTGCAAATAAAATCTTTCAACTAAATTAAATGGAAAATGTATTATTATATTTTTCAATAAAATATAGTGGTGATTGAGATAAAATTTATAATGCATTAGATGAAAAAGAGAAAATTACTCATAAGGATTTGGATGAAGTTTCAAATTCAATTGATTGTAATTTTATAACTATTCTAAGTCCATTATATCCAAACTACTTAAAAAATACTCATAAACCACCATTTGTAATATTTTACAAAGGTGACATATCTCTTATTTCTAAACATAATAAAACAATTGCTTTGGTAGGTGGAGAAGAAATCAATGATTATGGGATTAAAAGTACTCAAATATTTATGAAAGATTTAAATGAGGAAGGTACTGTATTTTCAACAATTGAAAATATTGGTGTTAATAATGAAGTATTGGATAATGGATTAAAAAATAACTATAAGCTAATTAAAATAATTGAAGAAAGCATGAAAGATTATCTTAGAAAAACACTTGATGTACCAGAAAGAAAAAATTTATTGGCAATTACAGAAGTATATGAATCAAATAGTAATATTATTAATATTATGGGTGATTATGCAAATAGAATGATTTGCGGTATCTCGAAGGCAATTCTTTTTCTTCAGTTTAAGGAAAAAGATATAATAAAAAAATTGTTTTCATTTTCCATAAATGAAGGTAAAGAGGTTTTTGCCATTCCTGATAGTATTTATTCAGGGAATTCTACAAATAAACTAATAAAAGATGGTGCAAAGTTAGTAGAAAATGCAAAAGATATATTAAATCAAATTTAATAATGATATAATAAATTTGTGATAGAGATATCACACTTGTATGGCTAAGGCCTAAAAAACTAAGTATAATTAACTAATCATTTTATTCCCGACACACAAATGATAAAAGTTATTTAATTCAAAGAGAGATTTTATCTCTCTTTTTTTTACTTTTTAATGTATAATTTTTAAGAAAAGGTGAAAAAATGTCAAATAAAAAAATTAGTGAAGAAATAATTTTAGAAGAAAAAATAAGTAAATCTACTAATAATGATTTCAAAAAGAAAAAAAGTGGTAAAGCATTTTTTGCTATAATTTTTCATTATTTAAAAAGACATCCTATAGTTGGTATTTTTTTAGTTATACTTACACTTGCTTCTTCAGCTGCAGGAGTTTTAAGTCCTAAAATTATTCAAAATATTATGATAATATTAGTGCCACCACGTGATGCTCCACCAATTACAACTACACCATTATTTGGTTTTAATTTAACTTGAGTAGACTGAATATATGTCCAACTTGGATTATTTGCATCGTTAGCAATATTTACTTTTGCTTCAAATTATTTAGCTGGAATAATGGGTAAAAATGTAGAAATTGAATTAAGAAATAAAACTCTAGAAAAATTAGTAAAACAAGATATGAGTTATTATTCTGATAAAAAAATCGGAGAAATTTTAACAAAAATTGTTTCAGATACACAAATTATTGGAGATCAAGCACAACAAATTCCAGTAACAATGTTAAATGCATCATTTACATTTTTTGGTGCACTAATTATGATGTTCACAATAGATACTTATTTAACAATAGTTGTAATAGTAACAATGATTGTGATAGTAACATCAATATTTTCAAGTTTTGGAATTGTAAAAAAGGCTGCATTTAAAACAAGAGATTCTATAACAGCAATCAATGGAGATGTAACAGATAGAATTGCAACAGTTAGACTTATTAAAGCTTCTGGAACTGAAAATTATGAAACTGAAAGATTTAAAGAAATTCATAAGGACTACTTTAAAAAATCAAGTAGTTTAATTAAGTTACAATCTACAATTGTAACTATTTTAGTAGCAGGAATAAGTTCAATTCAAATGATAATAGTTATTGCAGCTGCAATAAAATGACATGATGATCCAACAACTATTTCTGTTGTTTTAACATCATTTATATCATCAGTTGGAACAATGGTTGGTCCCATTATGCAAGTTGCCAGATTACAAATTGGATTAATTCAGGCTTCAACTTCAGCTGTAAGAATTGATGAAATTATTACTTCAAAATCAAGAATTGACCCACATTATAATCCTGAGGAGGGAATTAAAATTGAAAATATTGATAAAGAAATTATTTTCAAAGATGTGGAGTTTAGATATCCAGAAAAACCAGAAAAAGTTATTATTCCAAAGTTCTCATTTACATTTGAACATGGTAAATCATATGCATTTGTCGGTGAAACAGGAGCTGGAAAATCAACAATAGCAAAGCTTTTATTAAGATTCTATGATCCTTTCAAAGGTAAAATTTTAATAAATGGAACCAATGATTTAAGAGATGTGAATTTGGCAAGTTACTTAGATAAAGTTGGTTATGTTGAACAAGAACCTCAAATTTTATTTGGAGATGTTCTTGATAATATAAAATATGGACGCTTTGATGCAAGTGATGAAGAAGCAATTGAAGCAGCAAAATTAGCTGAATTACACGATTTAGTAATGACTTGACCAGAGGGTTACAATACTATTCTTGGTGAACGTGGATTTATGTTGTCAGGTGGACAGAAGCAAAGATTAGTAATCGCAAGAATGTTCTTAAAAGATCCTCAATTATTAATTTTAGATGAAGCAACAAGTGCTTTAGATAATATAGTTGAAAAAGAAATTCAATCTAAATTAGATAGTCTAATGAAAGGGAGAACAACTGTTACAATTGCACATAGATTAAGTACAATAAAAAACGTTGATACAATTATAGTATTAGCTCCAGAAAAAGGAATTGCTCAAGTTGGTAGTTTTAGTGAATTAAAAAGTAAAACTGGGCACTTTAAAAATCTATATGATGCAGGTCTAATGGGTTAAATTTGTTCAAAAGATATATAAAAGACCTCTTATTATAATAAGAGGTCTTTTAATATCTATAATTATGATAAAGGACTAACTTTAGCTCACTTGATTATTGAATTTATACTTTTTTTGCTCTTTGATGTTAATACTTTTTGTGCACTAGCATCGTTTATATCTGCTTCATATTCTTCAATATATTCTATTGGTTGCTCTCCTTCTAAAAATCATAAGACCTTAACTATATAAGCAAAAGCTCATGTCCCCTCAATCAAAGCTTCTTGATATTTTGTACTTTTAAGAATTCAATTAATTGCTTCCTCTTCAGTTTCAAAACTGGGAATTTCTTTTTCAACTTCATCTATAAGTTTTGCAAATTTTTCTGTATGAATATTTGCTTGTGTTTCTGCTTCTTCTAGTGTTTTTGGCTGTTCTGGTAATTCAATACCATTTGTACATGAAACAACATTAGCAGTTGCTAAAAATCCAGTACCACTTAATCCAAACGCTGATAATATCGATAGTATTTTTTTCATTATTTTTCTCCCTTTGTGTTTTTCAACACTATTATTTTATTAAAAAAAATCAGTATTTATAAAATATTTTTTATTTTTTATTGGTAAACTAAAACTAAGATAAAGGTATTATACTTAATAAGTCTAAATTTTAAGTGAAAGGAATAATTATGATAGAAAAAGAACAAATAAACAAAAAGGAATTGAGCATTGATGAAACAATACCTTTAATTGAGATCACTAATATTACAAAAACTTATAAAAATAAAAATGCATTGGATAATGTTAGTTTAGTGATAAATCCAGGAGACAGAATTGGTATAATTGGTCCTAATGGTGGGGGAAAATCTACTTTGAGTGAAATACTTGGAGGTATTAGAAAACCAACTTTAGGTAAAATTAAAAGACAAGAAAATATGACAATTGGATTACAATTCCAAGAATCAAAATATCCAATTGGAATTACAGTTTTGGATATGATTAAGTATTATTTAGAAACTTTTAATATTCCAATGACTGAGGGGAAATTAATTGAAATACTAAGAAAATTTCAAATTGAAAATTTTAAAAATAAATTCTTAGAGGGTTTAAGTGGAGGACAACAACAAAGAGTAAACATACTTCTAAGCTTAATTCATAATCCTGATTTAGTTATCTTTGATGAAATTTCAACAGGATTAGATATTGAAGTTAGAAGTGAAATTTTTGATGTAATTAAAGAAAATGTTGTAAGTAAAAATAAAGCTATGATTTTAGTAACACACATGATGAGCGAAATTGAAGAGCTTTGTGATAAATATATTTATATTCACAATGGAAAAATTAAAGAGCAAGGATTTGTTAAGGACTTAGTAAAAAAATATGGATCAGTTCATAATTTTACTTGAAAGAAATTTAAAGAAGAAAAATCAGCTGATTTAAAAAAGGATATTGAAAAATCAGATAAGGAAAATAAAAATAAATTAGATAGAATTATTAATAGTGAAAAAAATAAAGGGAAAAACCTTCCTTTAATAAAACTTTTAATGAAATACTATGCAAAGGGTTTTGCAGTTCCATTCTTCTTATTTTTCTTCCCATTGATTCTTCTATTTCTAGAAGGGTTTGTTTTCAAAACTATGGAAATGCCTGGATCAAGTGGTCAACCTAAATATGCTTTATTACATAACTTAATAGGTTCATTAGCAATAATGCAAATAATTTCTGTGGGAGTTTTTATAATTCCACAAACAATTTTAGAATTTAAAAATAGCGTTCTTATGAAAAGAATTGGTGCAACAAATATAAAACCGATATTCTTTATACTAACTGTTGTAGCAATGGGAATTGTTTTCATGCTTATGGGATTCTTATGAACTTTACTTTGAGCTGGGATAATGTTTGGTGGAGAGTTTGGTTGAGCAAATGTTGCTTTACCAGTGCAATTTGGAGAATCAATTCCATTTTTATTGTTGACATTAGTTCAAGCAGTTGCAATGGGAATGTTATTAGCAAGTATATTTAAATCAACAACAACTTATATTGCAGTTTCAAATATTATATATATGCCAATTGCTTTTTTAGGTGGTTCATTCTTACCAATTGATTTAATTATGAATAGTCCAGTTCTAAAATATGCAACTTATTTAAATATATTTAAATATTGCATGGAGCCATTTACAAATGCTTGAGCAGGAAGATTTATTTTTGATTTAGAGACTGGGATTTATTTAGCAGTTTCAATAGCAATGGTAAGTGCCTTTACAGTGACAGCATCATTTAAATTAAAATGAGAATCTTAAAAACATTTTATGCACAATTTTATATTGTGCATTTTTTAATATTAGAAATTTCTATTTTATTTATCTAAGAAATAAAAAGATAACTTCTTTAAAGATACAAAAAATAAAAAATAGAGAAATAAGACCGGATTAAGATATTTAAATTAAATAGTTAATAATGTAAAAAAGAAAGTAATTTTACTTCTTTATGCAAATAAAGGATGAATCTTAAAAAGAGTCAAGATATTAATAATAGGTTTTTAACTGCTTATTTAGTAATAATTTATCAAGATAATTAATTTTGAAAATATATTTATAAAATTTAGATAAATTGATATTTACCTTTTATTTTAAGTCACTTTTTTTGTTATAATTAAACAATGAAAAGAATAGTTAATATTATTGGAGCTGGATTATCAGGTTGTGAAGCAGCTTACCAATTGTCAAAAAGAAATATCAAAGTTAAATTATATGAAAAAAAGACCCTAAAAAGAAATCCAGTACAAAAATTGGATTATTTTGCTGAATTAGTATGTTCAAATACTTTGAGATCAAGTGATTTAAAAAATGCGGTAGGAACTTTAAAAGAAGAAATGAGAATGTTTGATTCATTAATAATTAAAGCTGCTGAATTTGCTCAAATACCAGCAGGAGGTAGTCTTGCAGTAGATCGTGAATTATTTTCAAAATTCATTACTGATGAAATAAAAAATAATAAAAATATTGAAGTAATTGAAGAGGAATTTAAAAAAATAGATGGAACTCAAATAACTTTAATTGCCTCAGGTCCATTAACTAGTGAAACATTACAGTCAGAGATTTCGAAGTTAATTGGACAAGATTATTTTTATTTCTTTGATGCAGTTGCACCAATAATAACCAAAGATTCAATAAACATGGATATTGCATTTAGAAAGAATCGTTATGAAAAAGGAGAAACTCAAGATTATATTAATTGTCCTATGAACAGAGAACAATATGAGTTATTTTATAAGGAGTTAGTATCTGCTGAATTAGCTCCTGTACATTTAGAATCGGAACAAAATCTAAAATACTTTGAAGGTTGTATGCCATTAGAAGTAATGGCAAAAAGGGGATTTGACACTTTAACTTTTGGCCCTCTTAAACCAGCAGGTTTAAGAAATTTTGATGGAACAAATAATTTTGCTGTAGTTCAATTAAGACAAGATAATGCTGCAGATAATCTTTATAACTTTGTAGGCTTTCAAACAAATCTAACATGACCAGAACAAAAAAGAGTTTTTAGATTAATTCCTGGTTTAGAAAAAGCCAACTTTATAAGATATGGTGTTATGCACCAAAACAACTTTATAAATTCGCCAACTGTTTTAAATGAATTCAATCAATTAAAATCAAATAATAATATATTCTTTGCAGGACAAATTACAGGTGTAGAGGGTTATGTTGAATCAACTTCATCAGGTATAATAGCTGCTATAAATATTGCAAGATTATTAAATCAACAAGAGCTTATAAAATTTCCAATAAATACTGTAATGGGTGGATTACAAAATTATATTATTTCAACAAGTTCAAAAAACTTTCAACCTATGAAAGCAAATTGAAGTATTGTTGAAAATTTAGCAATTAAGTCTAAAATTAAAAAAGAAGAAAAAAAAGATATGTATTCAAATAGAGCTTTAAATTCAATGAAGCAATTTATTAAAACATTAGTATAAATAGCGAAAGGTTAATATGAGAGAAATTGATAAACAAAGTATTTTTTGGTATGGTTTACATAATTTGGTACAAGAAAATGCACAACTTAAATACTATATTACAACTCAAAAGGAACTTATTTATAATTTATATCCAGTAGTTTATTTAGGAGTTATTCAATATTCTTTATATCGTGGAATTGTTTTAACACAAATTCCTTTAGAAGAAAATAACTCTTATACAGAATATATTTTAGAAAGATATGAAGAAATCTATAAAATTAGATATAGATTTGTAAAGGACAAACCAAGAAAAGCAAACTTAAAAGATGAGGAAACTTATGAATTATGTTGAGATATAATCTCAAATCTATTATTACCTTATATTAATGAATATTGTTTTAGAACATATGAAATGTGAAAAAATTTATCTCAAGCTTATATCAGAGAATTAGTAATTAACTATGAGTATGACATTAATTATGAAGCTGATGATGGTAAAATAAAAGCTTCAACAATTTATCCATTTGTTTTCACTTTAAGTTTAATAGGTATTCAAGAAAAACAGGGTTTATATCAAAGAATTGAAAAATGTTATCAAAGAGATGTTCTATTAAGAAAATTTAATTCTGGAAGAGAATGAAGAGAAAAAGAGTTAGATTATTTAAATGAAACTTATGAATTGATTCAAAGTGATGAGGAGTGACTTTTCTTTTTAAGTAATTTTTCGTCGTCCAAATGAAATAATTTTGATTTAAAAGAACGCTTTAAAGCTCTTTTCCAATTAACAAAATTAACAACTATTCTTATGAAAGAAGAAATTAGTGCAGTTACTATGCTTGATGATGGTGAGGAGTTATTTGATCAATTAAAAAACTATCTGCCTTTATTTATATCTGATGATAAGTATATTAATGAAAATGGTGAAATAAATAATGAATTAAAAAAATCAAATATTAAAATCTTATCACCTTTTGCAAATCAAAATATTAATATAGAAGTTTTAATTCCTTATATTGAATCAAAAAAGGAAAGATTTATTTCATATAATCAAGAAGCTCTTTTTAGAACTTCAGAAATAATTTATACAGTACTTGCAAAATTAAGATTAATTTTATTAATTCACGAGTACTTACCAAATTTAATAGATTCAAGAATAAAACCAAAGAAAAAGCTTTTTGTTGATGTTTTAAATCTTTTTGAAGAAACTAAAGAAGATAAATTTAAAAGAAAATTAGATGTTGAAAATCTATTAGAATTTGACTTTTTAATTTCTGAAGATGATATCAATGAAGTTTTAGAATTAAAATATACAAAACTTGATGACTTTTATGATAAAAAATGCTTTTATAAAATTGGAAAAATAATGAGTTTATTGCTTGGAGTTGAAAATACAACAGCTTCAAAAATGAATTATGACTTATTTGAACTTTTTAAAAACATTCTTATTTTAATGGGTCCTCATCCTTTGGATCACACTGTTCAAACACAAGAACTAGTAAAAAAACTTTATTCAAAATTTGAAAATATGTGTAAAGAATATGAAAATTTATTATGCAATGACTTTGAAAAATCTAAAATGTATATTTCAAATTTGGAACTTCCTTTAAAATTATTAAGATGAAAAAAATAGATTAGTTATAATATAATATTTTTGAAAAGGAAAAAGGAAAACAATGAGAAAATTATTAACAATTTTAGGAGCTGTAACTTTAGTTGCATCTTCATCTTCTAGTGTTATAGCATGTAATAACCCAGGACCAGATCCTGTGATTAAACAAGATTTAACAGATGAATTATTGAAAGAATTTGTCAATGAACTTGGTGAAATTAATTATGAAGGGCCATTTATATTTGAAGAAGGATATGAAATAAACAATAATATAATGGGAACAAGTTCAATTTTAGGACATTTAGCTTTAGAACAGTTTTATGATTTAATTAATGAGAAGTTTAATTATAAAGATTATTCTTTTATTCATGGAACAGCAGAAACATTAAATCAGGAAATTAATGGAATAAAAAATAATGTTAAATATACGTTTGAGGTATTTTTTAGATATCGAAGTAATGGTAAATTTAATGAATTTGATAATGGAGGAATTAAGTTTAAGTTTAATTTCACTCAAACAGAAAAATATAGTAATAAACAATATTTGGATGTATGATTTAATTCAGTAATTAATCAAGATTTTTATAAAAATAATAAAGGAATGAGTACATCTAAACTTGAAAATTTAAATAATTTTCATCACTTGGATATTGAGTTAACTACTGAACAGTTAAATCAAATTAATGATAAAGAAAAGGAACTTGATGTGCTCACAATGGAACTTGAAAATGCAATTAAGACTGATGAGAAAGTAAGAGAGAAATCAATATTAAATTTAATAAATATTAATGTAGCAGATTTTGAATTACTTGGTGAGTATAATGAGTATAAAAATAAATATAGTCTTGATTTATTAATCTCAATGAAGGATAATAAAAATGTATTTCTGAAAACTCAAATAGATACATTATTAAATAAAGAAATATAAAGTGAAAAAAATATTTAAGAGTAAAAAGACTATATTTTCATTAATTGCTGGATCTTCTTTAGTAATATCAACATCACTTATAGGAGTTTTAAGTATAATAATTTTTCTAATTATATATTCTATGGTAAAAAATTTAATATAAAATAACAGAAAAATGTAACCTAAATTTACCAGTAGTTTTACTACTGGTTTTTAAATTAAATAAAAAACAAATTTAAGTTATTAAATTTATATAATATAATATTTTTGAAAAGGAAAAAGGAAAACAATGAGAAAATTATTAACAATTTTGGGAACTGTAACTTTAATTGCATCTTCATCTTCTAGCGTTATAGCATGTAATAACCCAGGGCCAGATCCTGTGATTAAACAAGATTTAACAGATGAATTATTGAAAGAATTTGTCAATGAAATTGATGAAATTAATTATGAAGGTCCATTTATATTTGAAGAAGGATATCAAATAAATGATGATATAATTGGTACTCAATCAATTATAGGACATTTAGCTTTGGAACAGTTTTATGATTTAATTAATGAGAAGTTTAATTATAAAGGTTACTCATTTATTCATGGTAAATCTAGAATAATAAATAAGGAAAAGACTGAAATTAGCAATAATGTTAAATATAGCTTTGAAACAGTTTTTAGATATAGAAGTAATAGTAAATTTAATGAAGACTATAATGGAGGAATTACATTTAAGTTTAATTTTACTCAAACAGAACAGTATAATAATAAGCAATATTTGGATGTATGATTTAATTCAATAATTAATCAAGAACTCTATAAAAATAATAAAGGTATGACAACTACTCGTTTTGAAAAAACAAATATATTTAATATTCTATCTATGAAAGTAACTACTAGCGAATTAAATGAGATTGTTGACCAACAATTAAAACTTGACAAGATTAAAAAAGAGATTGAAGAGAACATTAAAAGGTATGAAAAAAAACAAGAAAAGTCAATATTAAATTTATTAGATATTAATGTTGTAGATGTTAATTTATTAGATGAATATAATGAAAGTCTTGATTTATATAGTTTAAATTTAATAATTTCAATGAAAGACAATAAGGACATTTATTTAGAAAAAGAAATAAATACATTATTAAAAAAGTAATATAAAGTGAAAAAAGTATTTAAGAGTAAAAAAACTATATTATCATTAATTGCCGGATCATCTTTAGTAATATCAACATCACTTATAGGAATTTTGACTATAACAAATAGTTATAATAATAATTTTTCTCACTATGTATTTGATGGTAAAATATTTAATACAAAAGAGGAATTAAATGAGTATATTGATAATAATATTAATTATACTTCAAAAGAAACTGTGAATATAATTCTCTAAGTATACATAATGTTAAAAAAACATAAAATGTATACAAGGAGAATTTTTTATATGGCAAATGTTAGAGGTAATAAAACAAATATGTTAAGTATCAAACAAAAGCAAGAATTAGTAAATAGACACTATAATGAAAATAGAACTTTTAGAGAGCTTTTAATTGAATATGGTGTATATTATTCAACAGCAAGAAATTTTTGCATAAATTATAAAATATATGGAGCTGAATGTTTAATTTCAAAAACAGGAAAGCACAACAGACACTCTAGTGTTAGACCAAATTCTTTAGACCCAAAAGATAAGGAACTAGCAATTCTTAAAAAAAAGATTAAATGATTAGAAATGGAAAATGAAATTATAAAAAAGTTTAATGAAATGAGAGAAAAACAAAAGAAAATAAATTATATTTATAAAATTATAGAAGAATTTAAATATAAATATAGTATTTCATATTTATGTAAGCTTTAAAAAATTACTAGATTACGTTATTATAGGTGAGTTAGCAATGGTAAAAAGAATTATCTTATAAAAATAGAAATTGATATGGCAAAATAAATAAAGCTTTTATTTTTTACATATAAATGTATTTAAGGTAGTCCTAGAATAACAGCATGTTTAAAAAGTAAGGGAATAAAGATTAGTCAAAATAAAGTAGCAAGAATAATGAGAATATATAAGATGGATTCAGTAATTAGAGTTAAAAAGATGATTAGAAAACCTAAGGAAAAGAAAAGTATTACTCATGGACCCAATATTGTTAGTAGAAAATGAGAAATTTATAAGAAGAATGAATGGTGACTGACATTACTTATTTACTATTAAATAATAAATTTGCTTATCTTTGCATTTTAAAAGATGTTAGACAGGATTTATAGTTGGTTATAAATAGTTTAAAATAAATGATATAAAAATTTACAGAGATACTCTTATTAATTCAAAAAAATATAGAAACGACATCAGCAAATCGCTTATAATTCATTCTGATAACGGTTCTCAATATACATCATTTTTTTGCAAAAAACTATTCAAAAAAGAGTAATATAAATATTTCTTTATCAAGACTTGGAAATTCAATAGATAATGTAATGTGCGAAATATTCTTTTCTTCATTAAAAGAGGAAGGAAAGAAAGAGTTAAAAGTAAACTCTTTTGAAAAAATGGAAAGCTCTATTAGTAAACATATTCACTTCTATAATTATGAAAGAATACGAGTTAAATCTTCTAACCCCTCCATCTTATGAATACTTTAATAATTGAATCAAAATAGAAGTAATTGCATTTAATGCAATTACTTTATAAAAAAGCATTTTGTGTAGTTGACAAAGTATATTCAAATTAATTTCGGTGGCTCTTTTTTTATGGTAATTAACAGTAGTTATTAAATATAATCTCCATTTATTTATTATAAAAGTGGGGAAGTGCTTATTAATATTTAAGCTATAATATTTTATTTTTGTAAAAATATTTTTGTAAAAATAAAATATTTTAAATTATTTATATTTATATAATATAATATTTTTGAAAAGGAAAACGAAAAAAATGAGAAAATTATTAGTAATTTTAGGAGCTGTAACTTTAGTGGCTTCTTCATCTTCTAGTGTAATAGCATGTAATAATCCAGCACCAGAACCAGTTATTAAACAGGATTTAACAGATGAATTATTGAAAGAATTTGTCAATGAAATTGGTGAAATTAATTATAAAGGGCCTTTTATATTTGAAGAAGGATATGAAATAAATAATAAAATAATCGGTACGCAATCAATTATAGGACATTTAGCTTTAGAACAGTTTTATGATTTAATTAATGAGAAGTTTAATTATAAAGGTTACTCTTTTATTCATGGTAAATCTAGAATAATAAGTAAGGAAATGAATAAAATAAGTAATAATGTTAAATATAGCTTTGAAACAGTTTTTCGATATAGAAGTAATAGTAAATTTAATGATGAGTATAATGGAGGAATTAAGTTTAAGTTTAATTTCACTCAAACAGAACAGTATAATAATAAGCAATATTTGGATGTATGATTTAATTCAATAATTAATCGTAATTTCTATAAAAATAATGAAGGTATGACAACTTCGTTTTGAGAAAAAGCGGATATATTTAATAATCTTTCTATAAAAGTAACTACTAGTGAATTAAATGATATTAATAACAAGGAATTAAAACTTGATAAGATTACAAAAGAACTTGAAAATAGCATTAAAACGGATGAAGGCACAAGAGAAAAGTCAGTACTAGATTTTGTTAATATTAATGTAGTAGATTTTGAATTACTAGATGAGTATAATGAGTATAAAAATAAATATAGTCTAGATTTATTAATCTCAATGAAGGATAATCAAAATGTATTTTTGAAAACTCAAATAAATACATTATTAAATAAAGTAATATAAGGTGAGAAAATTATTTAAGAGTAAAAAGACTATATTATCATTAATTGTTGGATCTTCTTTAGTAATATCAACATCATTTATAGGAATTTTGACTATAACAAATAGCTATAATAATAATTTTTCTCACTATGTTTTTGATGGTAAAACATTTAATACAAAAGAGGAATTAAATGAGTATATTGATAATAATATTAATTATACTTCAAAAGAAACTGCGAATATAATTCTCTAAGTATACATAATGTTAAAAAAACATAAAATGTATACAAGGAGAATTTTTTATATGGCAAATGTTAGAGGTAATAAAACAAATATGTTAAGTATCAAACAAAAGCAATAATTAGTAAATAGACACTATAATGAAAATAGAACTTTTAGAGAGCTTTTAATTGAATATGGTGTATATTATTCAACACCAAGAAATTTTTGTATAAATTATAAAATATATGGAGCTGAATGTTTAATTTCAAAAACAGGAAAGCACAACAAGCACTCTAGTATTAGACCAAATTCTTTAGATCCAAAAGATAAGGAACTAGCAATTCTTAAAAAAAAGATTAAATGATTAGAAATGGAAAATGAAATTATAAAAAAGTTTAATGAAATGAGAGAAAAAAAAGAAAAAATAAATTATATTTATAAAATTATAGAAGAATTTAAATACAAATATAGTATTTCAGATTTATGTAAGCTTTTAAAAATTACTAGATTAAGTTATTATAGGTGAGTTAGCAATGGTAAAAAGAATTATCTTATAAAAATAGAAATTGATATGGCAAAATAAATAAAGCTTTTATTTTTTACATATAAATGTATTTAAGGTAGTCCTAGAATAACAGCATGTTTAAAAAGTAAGGGAATAAAGATTAGTCAAAATAAAGTAGCAAGAATAATGAGAATATATAAGATGGATTCAGTAATTAGAGTTAAAAAGATGATTAGAAAACCTAAGGAAAAGAAAAGTATTACTCATGGACCCAATATTGTTAGTAGAAAATGAGAAATTTATAAGAAGAATGAATGGTGACTGACATTACTTATTTACTATTAAATAATAAATTTGCTTATCTTTGCATTTTAAAAGATGTTAAGACAGGATTTATAGTTGGTTATAAATAGTTTAAAATAAATGATATAAAAATTTACAGATATACTCTTATTAATTCAAAAAAATATAGAAATGACATCAGCAAATCGCTTATAATTCATTCTGATAACGGTTCTCAATATACATCATTTTTTTGCAAAAAACTATTCAAAAAAGAGTAATATAATTATTTCTTTATCAAGGCTTGGAAATTCAATAGATAATGTAATGTGCGAAATATTCTTTTCTTCATTAAAAGAGGAAGGAAAGAGTTAAAAGTAAACTCTTTTGAAAAAATGGAAAGCTCTATTAGTAAACATATTCACTTCTATAATTATGAAAGAATACGAGTTAAATCTTCTAACCCTCCATCTTATGAATACTTTAATAATTGAATCAAAATAGAAGTAATTGCATTTAATGCAATTACTTTATAAAAAAGCATTTTGTGTAGTTGACAAAGTATATTCAAATTAATTTCGGTGGCTCTTTTTTTATGGTAATTAACAGTAGTTATTAAATATAATCTCCATTTATTTATTATAAAAGTTGGGAAGTGCTTATTAATATTTAAGTTATAATATTTTATTTTTACAAAAATATTTTTGTAAAAATAAAATATTTTTAAATTATTTATATTTATATAATATAATATTTTTGAAAAGGAAAAGGAAAAAAATGAGAAAATTATTAGTAATTTTAGGAGCTGTAACTTTAGTGGCATCTTCATCTTCTAGTGTAATAGCATGTAATAATCCAGCACCAGAACCAGTTATTAAACAGGATTTAACAGATGAATTATTGAAAGAATTTGTCAATGAAATTGGTGAAATTAATTATAAAGGGCCTTTTATATTTGAAGAAGGATATGAAATAAATAATAAAATAATCGGTACGCAATCAATTATAGGACATTTAGCTTTAGAACAGTTTTATGATTTAATTAATGAGAAGTTTAATTATAAAGGTTACTCTTTTATTCATGGTAAATCTAGAATAATAAGTAAGGAAATGAATAAAATAAGTAATAATGTTAAATATAGCTTTGAAACAGTTTTTCGATATAGAAGTAATAGTAAATTTAATGATGAGTATAATGGAGGAATTAAGTTTAAGTTTAATTTCACTCAAACAGAACAGTATAATAATAAGCAATATTTGGATGTATGATTTAATTCAATAATTAATCAAGAACTCTATAAAAATAATAAAGGTATGACAACTACTCGTTTTGAAAAAACAAATATATTTAATATTCTATCTCTAAAAGTAACTACTAGTGAATTAAATGATATTAATAACAAGGAATTAAAACTTGATAAGATTACAAAAGAACTTGAAAATAGCATTAAAACGGATGAAGGCACAAGAGAAAAGTCAGTACTAGATTTTGTTAATATTAATGTATTAGATTTTGAATTACTAGATGAGTATAATGAGTATAAAAATAAATATAGTCTAGATTTATTAATCTCAATGAAGGATAATCAAAATGTATTTTTGAAAACTCAAATAAATACATTATTAAATAAAGTAATATAAGGTGAGAAAATTATTTAAGAGTAAAAAGACTATATTATCATTAATTGCTGGATCTTCTTTAGTAATATCAACATCATTTATAGGAATTTTGACTATAACAAATAGCTATAATAATAATTTTTCTCACTATGTTTTTGATGGTAAAACATTTAATACAAAAGAGGAATTAAATGAGTATATTGATAATAATATTAATTATACTTCAAAAGAAACGGCACAAGATTTTTATTTATATGATTCCAAGCCTTATGCTGTTGATAGTTTATATGATATAACAAAGGATTTAGAAAAAAAATACTCGATTAAAGAGTATAAAACTTATAAAAATATTAATAGTAATATAATTGATACTTCTAATCAATTATCTGATAATGTTATAACAAATGAAAATGAAAAATTAATAGAAATTTATAAGGGAAGCGATAATAGAACTTATACAAGTAAAAATGAAGCTATTGATACATTTCAAGATATTAAAAAACAATATATGATTAATAATTTGAACGGACAAGAGAATATAGAATTCTCTAATCAAAATGATGCAATTGCCTATTATGAAAGTGTTATAAGAAAGCAAATTGAATCTGGAGAACAAACAGATAAGTATAATATATCTGGTTTAGACATGACAAAAGAACAAGTTTTACAATGAATTGGTCAAACATCTGATACTAGATATGAGCATAATGGATTTTATTGATCACCTAGTGATATACCTAATATATCAAATTTGAATCTAACAAATTTAGATAAAGAAAAAATTCAACCATTTAAACCAATTAAAAATGCTTATTGATTAAATTTTGATTCAAATGGTCTATCAGGAACATTCTCAGGACCTCAATATATTGAGTCTAATTTAAGTACTTCTCAATTTATGACTCAATTATATACTGGTTGAAATAGAGTTGAAACAAAAGGAATGAATGCTTTATTGGCACCATTGATGGGTATTTCTTCTTTTATTAAAGCTTCTGCTAATTTAACAGAAAGAAAAGTCAATCATGAATGGGATTTGGAAGACTTATTTGTAACTAATGTCAAACAAAATGTAAAAACCCTCAATGAATTATTTAAAAATATTTATAAATTTGATATGTTTGATTCTGAATCTTTCAAATATAAATTAATTAAAAATAATTTATCATCTGTTCATGAATTACCTGTTTTTGAAAAAAACTTAGTTTTTTTCAAAAACTTATATCTTTTCATAATTACAAGAAATAATAACGATTTAGAACAAGAAGTATTAGATTTAATTAATTTTTTAAAACAAACTTTAAGAGAGCTAATTGAATCAACTACTACTATTGTTGATAATGAATTCTTAGATAGTCTATTTATTGAAGAAACATTAGAAACAACAAGAAAAGAAAATATATTAAACTTTTCAGATATAATAGACTTATTTTTAAATCCCTCAAAATTCCAATATACTTCTCCAAGTAAACTAGTTGGTATGGATGGATTATTAATGGCTTTAAATGATGTTGGAGATATTATCTTTGGAGATTTTGATAAAATTAATGAACTTAAAAAGAATATTTCTAAAACAAGTGAAGAAATTAAAAAACTAAGTTTAGATAATGCATTGTATCAATTTGAAAAAACAAAATTTAGTTCTGCAAAAGAAAAAAAACAATATCAAGATGAATTAATAAAAAAATATGATCTTGCAAAAGTAGATTCAAAAACAGGAGAAGTTAAATTTAAAAAAAATGATAATAAACCTATATCACCTATGAAGGGTTTTGACAAAGCTTTAGCTGGTTTTAATGTGGCAAAAGCAGTTTGAGATATAGGAAATATAGTATCATTCTTGTCATATAGAACATATGAAAATGATTTAGGAAATGGACAGGTATTAAAATATCAAGTAATAGGTTTTAAAATACCACTTCTTGGAATTGAAATAGATAATGATGATTTTAAGAAAAATATTAATCAAGTTCCATTAATTCAAACTGATTCAGCATTTATGCCAGAGCCAGATAAAACAACAAACCCAAATGAAGATGGTTATTATATTGTTTATGGAAGTTTATTCACTGGAATAGCAAAAGCAGAGGAGTATTTAAAAAATTATATAGTTTCAAATCCTTTAAGATTTAGTGATACAAACATGTTATATATAAATGTAATGTCTCAGCAAGAAGAATTTGAAGTGAAAATTGATAATAGCAGTGATAATGAAAATGAAATGGAATATCAATTTATTACACAGTTTGAAGAATTTAAATTAAAAATATTTGATAAATATTTTGCTTCGAAGTCTGTTAAACAATATAGTGATGGTTTTGGTAATTTCTTTCAAAATAAAGCTGATGCATTAAACAGTATGAGTCAAAATATAACTAATAAGAAATTTCTTACTAAATATAAAATAACTAATTCTGGAATGAATTATTATTATGATACTTTGAACCAAGCTTGAGAACAGCAAAAAAAATTTTTAGAAAATAAAATAGAAAGCAAAACAATATTAAATTCTGATTTAATTAAAACAACATATTATAATGAATTAGAAGAATACAATGGGATAAATTATTCAATATTTAAAGTATATTTTAAAGGTAAAAATCGCTATTTTGCTACTTATAATGATGCATTGTACTATATTTTTAATAATTCAGACATAAAAAGAAAAACAGATACTTCAGTCTATTATGAAATAAGTTTTAGAGGAATGTTATTTACAAGTGAAGCTGTCTTTTATCAATGAGTTTCAAAAAATACAAAAGAAGTAAAGGGGTAGGTGATTAAAATGATTGGTTTAAAAGCAGTATTAGCTTTCTCAAGCTTAAATATGGTTGCAACTCCTTTAACAGTGGTTGGTTATAGTACCACTTTAAATTCAATAGAAAATTCTATTGAATTTGAAAATCTTTATAATAGTATTAAAGACAATGCAAAACCTGTTGATCAAATTGAAAAATGATCTATTGATGGATTAGATTTTTATAGCGAAGATGAACTTTATTTATATTTAACTGAAATGGAAAATATTAAGGAATTACAAACTAGTTCTAATCCAAATAAAATTATTAAAGATGCAGGAAATGGAATACTAGATGAAACAAAAATTTATGATCTAGAACAAGAAAACTTTCAAAGAATTTATAGAGATGCTTTTGGTAATGTTTCTATAAATAAGGAAGCTGCTTTAAGTACTTACGTAAATGGAGGCTCTGTTACCCATAAGTATAGCTATGATAACTTAAATTGATTTGATTCTCCAGAAGAGGCCAAAAATGATTATGTTTATCAAGGGGGATTACATAAATCTTTATACTACTATATAAATGGACGCTATTATAATGTATTTAATAAAGAAGATGAAAGTGCTTTAAAGAATATTTTAAAAGAAGGCTATAGAGTTTCTGCAAGTGAAATTACAGGACAAAATGTTTTATATGGAACTAAAAAAACAATACAAGATACAATTGAAGCAACTTTAAGAACTCCTTGAACAAAATCAAAAAACTCTTTAGGTGAAAATGATTTAAATTATGAAAACTTTATTGATCTTGATGTTGAAAAGTGATTTAGATTTACTACAACAAAAGGAATTGATTTTAAA
This sequence comes from Spiroplasma endosymbiont of Cantharis rufa, assembly GCF_964019665.1. Lineage (NCBI taxonomy): Bacteria > Bacillati > Mycoplasmatota > Mollicutes > Entomoplasmatales > Spiroplasmataceae > Spiroplasma > Spiroplasma endosymbiont of Cantharis rufa. The sequence continues at coordinate 356,307 of NZ_OZ026459.1, forward strand.
ATTCATTATAATGATGGAAGTGAATCTATTACTTCATCTGTAGGACAAAATATTAAGTTTGATGATTCATCAATCACTAGAGAAATTTTAATAAGCCAAAAAAATTGAAGAGAAGTAAATGAACAAAATAAAAATAGAAGATATCATTATTATTTTGAAAACTCAGGTATTGATAAAAAAGTAAATAAAAAATTCTCAAAAATAGAATATTATCCAGCAAAGAAAGGTAAAAAAAATACTCCTGCAAAAGTAAATTTTAGTCTTCAATCAGTTGAAGAACTTGGGCAAACAAATGTGAAACTATTTGCAGATTTTAATAATAAAAACCTACTTTCAGACATCAAATTAACTAGAATTGTTTCAAATTATCAGGATTTATCAACTCAGGAAGTGAATGATTTATATAAAATTTGATATAATGATTTTAAAATAAAAAAATTATTTAAAGACATACCAGATGAAATAACTAGTGAAACTAATATTAGTGATGTTAATAGACCAATGAATAAGTATAATGTAGCAAAAGACTATTTATATGACGTAAATGGTCAACAAGGAGAAAAATATTCATATTATGAAAGTCAATATAATTATCATAAAAAAAATAAGCATGATATTTTAAATGGAGAAACTAGAATAGAAAATAATGAAGTAGTTTATAAAATTAGAGATGATTTTTGAGCTACAAAAGAGCAAGTGGAAAACTATACTTTCCTATATGGAGATATGGATGTTAGATTAATGTATACACATATTGATCAACAAGATATTTCTTCACAAGATGGACTAGTTTTATCATCAACAGAGGCGGAAGCAAGAAGAAAAATGTTTGAGTATGAATCAGCAATTCTTTTAAATAGATATTTTGCATATGATGTTTTTGGAAACTTTGAATCTTCTGCAGAATCAGGTGATGAAGCAATAAAAGCAATGAGAAAAAAAGTAAATTTAACAAGTAAATTTATTAATAAAAAAGAAATAGACTCATGAAATGGTCAACCAAGGTCATATAGTGAAATTGTTCAAGATGGTGTTTATACAATTTATGGTATAAGCTCAATAAATTCTGTTGGAGGAAAAATTTACTTTTATAGTTATCTAAAAGCTCTTGAAGCTGTTATGGAAGGTATTTCACACTCTACACAATATTCAAATGAGTTAATTAATATATATATGTACACAAATATTGATAAAGATGGTAATAGTAAAGTTTATACTTTTAGAAATGATTATGAACTTAAGAAAATTGTAGAAGAAATTCTTCAATAGATGAAAACTATTAAAAAAAATAAATATGATAATCAAAAAGTAATAAGGTCATCTATTATAATTTTAATTAGCACTATTTGAATATTTTCCTTAATATTTTTAGGGAATATTATTAATAATATTAATATTCCTTTAGTAATTTTATTTATAATGTTATTAATTTTAGGTAGTATTTTAAAGTATATTAACATTTCCAAGAATAGCTTAAATGAAATCAGGAATTATTATGTAATAGAAATTACTTTGCTGATATTCTCAGCATATTTAATGATTAGTAACTATACTATATATTCATTTTGAAATATTATTTTTAGTGTAGTTCACCCATCATTTATTGTTGGCTTTTGTTTTATTGCTTCTTTTACAATAGGGTTATTTCTTCCAAATAAATTTGCTAGATTGGTATTAATACCTTTAATATTTATTTATCCGATTCAGTTTTTAAACATATCTTCAAAATGAATGATTTATGGTTCATTAGTATCTTCAATATGTTTAATTGAAATAATCTATGGTGTTTTAAATAATTTAAATGAACAAAGACATAGAATTGAAGAGTTAAACTCAACAATAATGGTAATTTTATTAAAAATAATATTACCTATATTAGTAATTTCTATTTTACTATTCTTTTTTCTAGGACATGAAAAACTAGCATCTTTTTCAAATGTTATATATATTAAAAAATGGAAAGTAGTCATTTTATTACTTCCATTATTGATTTTTATTATATTATTAATCATTTCAATTAATCTAAAAATATCAACTTTAATATTTTTAATTGGTAATGTGATAACTACTTTAAGTCTAAAGGATTTCTCAAATTCTACAGATTATAATAATTTTGACTTTTTATTTACTAGTCTTAATATGGATTTCTCTTCTAACTTTGAACTATTAATTATTATCTTATTGCATGCTATTACTGGAGGAATGCTTATATCTTCTATTAATTATGCGTATACAGAATGAAAAATCTATAATATTAATTTTAAGGTTTTAAAAGATATTGATACTAATATTAATAAGTTTAAAAAAAATAATAGCTATGCTATTAAATTCTTTATTCTAAAGAGTTCATTTTTAGAAGCGTTTTATTTGTCTGAAAATAGAATTAATTTAGCTCCTTTTTTAAATGTAACAAAAGGTTTCGAACAGGAATTATTATATAAGCATTTAATAAGTATAAATTTAAAAAACTCAATAATGTTTTTATTACCTTTTAATACATTTTTAACGTCTATTTTTATTGTATATGGTTTTCAAAATGAGAATAATTGAAAAATAATATCAAATTATTACTCTGGTTGTTTAACTTTATATATTAATATTTTATTTAGTCTAGTTTTAATATTTTGAGATAAACTACAATTAAAATATTTAGGTAAATGATTTTATAAAAAACAAAATCTACCTATAAAAAATAAAAAAACTCATAAATCTAATAAATTTGGTAAAAAGGCAAAATAATTTAAATTTTAGAATATTTATAATACTATATTTTTATAACCAAAGAGATAAAATTGTAGCATTCTTGTCTAAAATTTGCTATTATTATTTTGTCTTATTTTGCCCACGTAGCTCAGTAGGATAGAGCATGCGCCTTCTAAGCGTAGGGTCAGAAGTTCGAATCTTCTCGTGGGCGCCAATTTAAAAAAATACATGCCAGCTTTTGCTAGCATTTTTTTTATTTTTTTGTAAAATAAGTGTGTTGAGGTTTAGAGGTAATAATATATGGAATTCAAATATAAATCAAAAATATCAGAAGTAAAAAAATATGACACAATTGCAAAAGTTTATTTAAGTTATTATGTTGATCCAGTTAATAATGAAATTAACAAGTTAGAAATAAATGAGCACGAATTATTATCTTTTAATGATCATCCAACCTCAATTATAAAGAAAAATTGAGATTATAATTTTGAAGGATTTAATGAAATTAAAAAGTATAGTCCAAAGTTTGTAAATAATTTTACAAATAAAGCTTATCAAAAGCAAAAATTAATTAATGAAATTAAGTTTAAAATTAATTATCAATTTATGTCGCTTAATTTAAATAATATAGAAAAGTATGAAAAATATAGTGTTAAAAAAGCTGAATTTATAAAAGTTGATACTAAAGAACAATTAGACAATTTTGTAAAGATAGTTGGAACAATATTTTCAGATGAAGTAACAGACTCTAAAAAATTTTTTGGAATTTTTGAAGAGTATCAAAAGGTAAGCGAACTTTACATTATAAAATATGATGGTCAATATGTAGGAACAGGTCATTTAACTCACTTTGATGAAAATATAACTGTTATTGATGATATTGCAATATTAGAAGTTGCAAGAGGAAAAGGTCTTGCTACTTTTTTAATGAAGTCATTAATAAATAGATGCTTAGAAAAGGGCCAAAAGGAAGCATGCCTGTTTGGTAGTAAAATGGCTTTTAATATTTATAAAAAATTAGGTTTTACAGAAGAAAATTTCTGATTAGAACAATTTAAGTTAGTTTACTAACAAAAGAATATAGGTGATTTTATTAAAAAATTTAGTATACAGTTAGTTTTTATATGTTTTTTATTTTTTATGTATTATTTTTATAGCGCTTGAGTTAATAATTTAAAGGATAAAGGTGAAGGAGAATTGATGTTTCAATTATTTGATCCTTTTAAATTAATTCTTTTAGGTACAATTTTTACAATTATTTATGGAGCAATTAAAAGTCTATTATTTTCAAGATTTGTAAATCTTAAAACTTATAGAAAAAATTTGAGAGATAATATTCTTTTTCAGTTTGAAAATACTATTATTTATATTGATAATTTAAAAAAAATTATTGCAGCAAATGATTTAAATGGAGCTAAAAAAGCTTTAAAGGATTTTAAATCTATTAGTTATATCCCAAATTATTTATCAGATTTTATTGATAAATTAGCAAATAACTTATTATTAGAAAAGGATATAAAAGTATTTTCAGAGGCAATAGAAGTAATTTCAAACAATGTTAAAGAGACTTTTAATATGGAAAGAGAAAGAACTCTTAAAAATCAAAGGGGATTACAGGAATTAAAAATGTCAGAAGCTTATTATACAAATACAAGTTGAGATTCAATTAAGTATAATTTAGCTCTAAATAATTTAGATAATAGTCATGCAAGTAGATGAAAAATATCTAGTTTATATATTTCTAAATTTAAAAATTCTTTATTTATGGCATTTTTATTAAATATGACTATTTTTGTAATTGCAGGAGTTATAATGTCTTTAAATAGTATTAAAATAAACAATTACTTTTTTGCTGGTTTTGCATTAGCAATGTTAATAGTTGCTATGATTCATTACAATATCTCAATTATTGTTTCTTCAAAAAAATTCAATATTAAAATATATTGGTTGCATCTACTAGTTTATTATGTAATTATTTCAATAATATTTGCAAATATTATACTTAATGTTATTTTCTTTCCAGATGTATCAACAAATAGTGGTTCAGAAGAACCAGTTTGATATAATTCAGAGCTTCTTAATTTATTAAAAAGTATTTTATATATTGTATTTTCAACAATGTTATTAACATATGTATTCGGTGGTCTTTTAGAACTTTTAGAACAATCTAAATTCAATATTATAAATTCAATTGAAACATTTATAGTACCATTGGTAATATTCATTGCTACTTTAGTAATAAATATATTATCAATATCTAAAGATCAAAATACATATTATATTATTAATTTTACTATTCTTATAATGTTTTGAATATTTATAGGTTTATGAAATAAATTTTTTGCAAGATAGTATTTTAAAATGTTTTTATATTTCTAAATTCTAATATTATATAAAATTTAAAATATTATATGTTATATTAATTTTAGTATTATGTTATATGAAAAGAAATATACACGCTAAAATTTGCTATAAATGCAAGATACGAATTTCAGATGGAGATGTCTATGAACATTTTGAAGAAGAGGACATATTCTCAAATAGAGTAATATTTTATGCTCATAATAAGTGCTTAAAATAAGTTTGTTAAGTAATTTAACTTGACAAACTTATTTTTTAGTTTAATATTAATAATGTTCTTAAATAGAAAAAAGGAGGAAAAAAATGGTTAAATTAAGATTAAAAAGAGCTGGTAAAAAAAGAGCTGCATTTTATAGAATTGTAGCTTCAGATGCCCGTGTTAAACGTGATGGAGAATACATCGAATTAATTGGTACATACAATCCAATTAATGGAGAAGTAAGTCTTAAAAAAGAAATAGCTTTAAAATGACTTCAGCAAGGTGCTCAACCAACTGAGACTGTAAGAAACATTCTTTCAAAAGAAGGAGTTATGACTGATTTACACAATGCTAAATTGGAAAGTAAAAAAAGTCAACCAAAAACTACTAAAAAAGTTGCAAAACCAAAAGTCACAACTGCGTCTAAAACTACAAAGGCACCAACTAAAAAAGTTACTGAAGCAAAAGAAAATAATTCAGATAAATAGTGATGCAAGATGTTTTTAAGACATTTGAAGGAATTTTAAAAGACATTATTCCAAAAGACATATTATATGTTTTAAAGCAAAAATACGAAACTAATAAAACTTATGAATTTATTCTTGTAATTGAAGAAAAGAATAAAGATTTTTTTAAAAATAAAAAAAATGAAGGTTTTATAGAAACAATTACTAATTTATGTAATTCTGAGGTATCTATTTTTTCTAAGAAAATTATTATAGATTTAGAGGTTTTAGAACTACATGTTTAATAATTTACAAAAAATAGGAAAAATTGTTGCAACTCATGGTTTAAAAGGTGAAGTAAAATTTAAGTTGGAAAGTAATTTAATTCTTGTTAAAGATATAAAAAATGAGCAATTCTTTTTAGAAAGTAGTTCTAAAAACTTAGATGTTTTTGAAGTTGAAAAATCTTACTTTTTAAATAAAAAACACATAATTGCTTTAGAAAATATTAAAGATATTGAAAGTGCTCAAAAATTAATTAATAGTTTGGTTTATGTAAAAAAAGAATCTGAAATTGTAGAAGAGGAATTTAGTTATATTGGATTTGAATGTTTTTATCAAAAAAATTCTTATGGAAAAGTTATTGATGAAATGTTTAATGGTGCACATGACTTGATAAAAGTTGAAATAGACAATAAGCAAATATGGGTTCCTTGCGTTGAATTCTATTTGGAAAAAATAGATATTGAAAGTAAGAAAATATATGTGAAGCAAATTGAGGTTTTATTATAATGAAATTTTCAATTATAACTTTATTTCCCAACTTAATTAATTCTTATATATCAGAGTCAATAATTAAAAGAGCAATCGAAAAAAATAGCATTGATGTTGAAATTATTGATCTTAGAAATCACACAACCCTTAAACATAATCAAGTTGATGATTATCAATTGGGTGGTGGAAAAGGAATGGTTTTAATGGCAGAACCAGTTGTCAATGCGATTGAAAGTTGTAAAAAGGAAAATAGTTTAGTAGTTTTAACAAGTCCTCAAGGTCAAACTTGAAATCAAAATTTAGCAAGACAGTATTCTTTAAAATATGAGCATATAATATTATTATGTGGTCATTATGAAGGTTTTGATGAAAGAATTCTAGATTATGTTGATTTAGAATTATCTATTGGCGATTATGTTTTAACTGGTGGTGAAATAGCAAGTATAGTTATTTTAGATTCTATAACCAGATTATTAGATGGTGTAATTGCAAAAGATTCACATATAAATGATAGTTTTGAAAATAATTTATTAGATCATCCAGTCTATACAAAGCCAATTGATTTTAGAGGTAAAAAAGCTCCAGAAGTTTTAACAAGTGGACATCATGCAAATGTTGAAAAATATCGTCAAGAAGGTAGATTAAGAAATACTTTTAATAAAAGACCAGATCTTTTAGAAAAAAGTGAATTAAGCAAATTAGATTTAGAATTTATAGAAAAATTAAAAAAAATGAAAGGAGATAAATAATTATGAATATGTTAACAAAAAACACAAAAGCATTAATTGATGAACAATTGAATACTAATCTTCCAAATTTTACATCAGGAGATACTATCAAAGTTAATGTAAAAATTAAAGAGGGAGAAAAATTCCGTATCCAAGCATTTGAAGGTGTAGTTATTAAAACCCAAGGAAGTGGAATTTCTTATTCAGTTTGTGTAAGAAAAAACTCAAATGGAGTTTTTGTTGAAAGAACTTTCCCAGTTCATTCACCAATTATTGAAAATATTGAAATAATTAAACGTGGACGTGTAAGAAGAGCTAGAATTTACTATATTAGAAAATTAACTGGAAAAGCTGCACGTATTAAAGAAGTTATTAATAATAAAGCAAAAGATGCTTCAGCAGTTAAAAAAGCAGTTAAAAAATAATTATTTAATTTGAAATCTTTCATATATTTGAAAGATTTTTTTGTTTCTATTTATTTAATTCTTAAAAAAGGTAAAATATTAAATATTAAGAGGTACTTTTTTATGAAAAATTATTATGAAGAAATAATGCAAAAAATTAGTGGAGCAATGGCTAAAAATGATTATGATCATGCTTTTAAAATTGTTTGTGAGGAATTAAATGCTCCATATGTACCTCATGATTTTGAAAAGCAATTGGAACAAATGCAAAAAAAAATAATGGAAAAGCTTAATTTTAATGAAAAAAATTTTATAAATTGAACAACAGATAAAGTTGTTGATATCATGTCAAAAAAACTAGATCAAGAATCTCATTTAATGGCTTTTGACGCATTGAGGGGATTAAATGCTAGATTAATTCTAGAGGAAATTAAAGTTTATTTACTAGATAGTGAGATAAAAGCAGAATATAAAACATTCTTAATTATGGTTTTAATTGAACAATTAATAGATCAAGAAATATTTATTGAAAAAAATGGTTCTACTATATCTATAAATCCTTCAAAATTTAATTTAAGAGAAGCACAAGAAATTTTAAAAGATATTGAATTAAAAATAGAGCAAACTATTTATGATTCAAATCCAAGTTTATTTACAATTTGTCAACACATTGCAAACGCATATTTTTATAATGCTTTTCCAATTTTAAATTTTGATAACTTTACATTAAATGATTTAGCAATGGCAATTATTATGAAGGCTTGTGATTCATTAGGAATTAGTTTAGAAGAGGGTTTAGAATTAAAAATAGATTTTAATAAGGAAAATACAATGTTATTATTAAGTGAGTTAAATAATATCATTTAAAGAAAAGAGGTAAAAATTATGATAAAAACAACTTTCACAGAAGAGGATTTTGTAAAATTCAATGACCCAAAAAATGTAATGATGCAATTATTTGGAGTTACTTGTTCAGTTTGTGGTATTGATGAAATAGATTTTATAGATGAAAAAGCACCAAAAACATTTGGGCAAATTGCAAAGGAAATATTGGATGAAAACCCTGAAATTGACGATGATGAGTTAAATGACATGATAGAGCCTCAAATTGAAGCATGGCAAGAGTTAGATGATTATAATGCTTCAATTGGTATGCCAACATTTTTATGTCATAATTGTTATATTCAATTGATCAATGGTGAAATATCAATATCAATGAATAGTGATAGTTTAGAATAGTATATAAAAGAGGAGAACTTAGTTCATGAAATTTGTAGATTTAGCGCATTTTAATATTAAATCAGGTAAAGGTGGCGATGGAGCTGTTTCTTTTCGTCATGAACTATATGTAGCAAATGGAGGACCCAATGGTGGTGATGGTGGTAAAGGTGGTGATATTATTTTCATAGCAGATGAAGGTAAATCATCATTATTAGACTTAAAATTACAAAAATTTTACAGTGCAGAAGATGGTTTTAAAGGCGATATTAAAAATATGCATGGTAAAAATGGTAAGGATACTTATATCAAAGTTCCTGTAGGAACAATTATTTATAATAATGATACAAATGAATTATTATTTGATTTTATTAGTGATGGACAACAAGAAGTTTTGGCTCAAGGTGGTAAAGGTGGCAGAGGAAATGCAAGATTTGCAAACTCAAGAAATAAAGCTCCAACAATTTTTGAAGCAGGAGACCCAGGACAAGAAGTAAATATTAAAGCAGAATTAAAAGTATTAGCAGATGTTGGATTTGTTGGTCTTCCAAATGCTGGAAAATCTACTTTATTAAGAGCTATTTCAAACTCTAAACCTCAGATTGCAGATTATCCTTTTACAACCTTAAATCCACAATTAGGAGTAAGTAGAGATAAAAGTGGAAGAACTTTTACTGTTGCAGATTTGCCAGGATTAATTGAGGGAGCTAGTTTAGGGAAGGGATTAGGTCATGAATTTTTAAGACACATTGAAAGATGTAAAATAATTTGTCATGTTATTGATATGTCAGGAAATTATGCAACAGAAGATGTTGTAAAAAATTATGAATTGATTAGAAAAGAACTTATTGAATATAATTTTAATTTAGAAAAAAGAGTTGAAATTATTGTAGCTAATAAAATTGATATTGATGAAGCTAAAATAAATCTTTTATACTTTAAGGAAAAATATAAAGATAAAAAAATTATTGAAGTTTCTGGATTGACTAAAATTAATATTGATCAATTATTATTAGAAATAGGTTCTACTTTAGAAATAGTAAAAGATATTCCTTTATGAGAAATAAAAGATGAAAATCCTCAAGATTATAAAGTTTATAACTTTGAATCTGACTTAAAAGATATTCAAGTCAAAAATCTTGGAAATGGTAGATGAAGAATTGAAGGTGAGGATGTTTATAAAGCGTATCAAAAAACTCCAATCTCAACTTATGATAATTTACTACTGTTTAATGAAAAACTTAAACATTTAGGTGTTTATAATATCTTAAGAGAAAAAGGAGCCCAACGTGGTGATGTAGTTAAAGTTTTTGATATAGAATTGGAGTGAATGGATTAGTATGCAATTAAAAGAATATTTAGATTATTTAGTAAATTGATTACAACAAGAAGTTAAAAAAGCAAATCAAAAAGGTGTTATTGTAGGAATTAGTGGTGGTATTGATTCAGCTGTTGTTGCAGCTCTTGCAAAAAAAGCATTTCCAGATGATTATATGACTGTTTGAATGCCATGTAAATCAAGTGAGTTAGATGAAAAATGCAAATTAGAATTAATTAATAAGCTTAATTTAAAAAATGTATCAGTTGATTTATCTAAAACATTTGAGGTTCTATCAGATTCATTAAATAAATCTGGAATTGAGCAATCAAAAATAGCTCTTGCAAATTCTAAAGCAAGATTAAGAATGACAACGCTTTATTCAATGGCTCAAACTCATAATTATTTAGTTTTGGGAACTGATAATGCTGATGAATGACATATTGGTTATTTTACAAAGTTTGGTGATGGAGGAGTGGATTTATTACCAATTGTTCATCTTTTAAAAAGAGAAGTTAGAGAAGCTGCAAAAATTTTAGGTGTGCCTGAATCAATTATAAATAGAGCTCCAACTGCAAGTTTATGAGAAGATCAAACAGATGAAACTGAAATAGGCTTTAGTTATGATTTAATCGATGATTATATTATTGGTAAATCAGTGGATATTCAAGTAAAAGAAAGAGTTGAATATTTGCATAAAATCTCTGAGCATAAAAGAAAAGCTGCTCCAGTTCCAAAAAATATTAGATAGTACTTTAAAGTTTTAGACTTTGAAGTTTTTTTTATTTAAAAAAATAACACTTATTTAATTTTTTTTTTGATAAAATGAATTTGAAAGGAGAAGTAAATAATGAATATAATAAAAAAGTATAATGTGGTGAATAATAAATAGATTTATTTAAATTTTTAAATTGAGATTATTTTATGTATTTAATTCTAAAAAGTTTGAATTTAGTTTATACATATTAAATTTTGTTTTATATTAAGTAACTAGTATTTAAAAACTTTAGTAAGAATAATAGGTGGGAAAATGCATATTAATTTTGATTTTTTTAAAGAGCATATTAAAAATGCAAAGTCATGAATAGTATTAATTTCACTGACTTTAATATATTTTTTAATTTTTAATATAGCCTTTTTTACATATAAATCAAATTTATTGTATAATTCAAAAAACTCAGCTGATGAAAATAAATTAATCCTTATAAATGTTTTAGTTTATTATGTTGATTGATTTATTTATTTTTGCATAATTCCCTTTATATCATTTGTACTTATAAATTATTTAAAAAAAATAAAAATTCTTAACTATTTTTTTCAAAGAGATGCATATAGAAATTTATATATTTTTAGATATATTTGTCTATGATTATTGAGTAGTTTTATTATTTTATTAATTGTAACTTCTTCTATTAACTCAATATTTATTTTATTTCACTTTTGAATAATAGGATTTAATAATATCGGTTTTGTTTTTAAAGTATTTCTTATAAAAGAACTACTATTAATATTGTATATTCCATTTTGTTTTTTAATTATTTCAGGAGTAATAATAATTTCAAATAAACTATCGAGTATAGTTTTTAGTTCTTTATTTGTAATTTTGTCTTTAATGAATATTTTACATTTAACAATTGTTCAAAAAAATATTTCAGATAGAAGAGTTTCTTATGAAATAGTAGATGAAGTTTCAAAAAAAAGGGAAAAACTAAATTTTTCCTTTGAAGATATTAATTTAATTGCTGCAGCTTTAAATAATCCTATTCATAATATAAATTTTAAAAATTTAAATATTATTAATTATAAAAATGAAGTTATTTTTGATGAATATACTAAATATATGCTTAATTTTTGTGAGGGTTATAATACTGAAATTGTATATGTAAATAAAGAAATATATCCAGTTTGTAATGTATATGATTATAAAATTAACAATGAATATAAAAAAAGTGACGGAATAAATTTAATTTGAAAAAATTTAATGAAATCTGAGGATTTTGAAAAAATAATGTCGAATATAACAGTTTGATTTAAAGAATCAAACAATTTTTATAGAGGTTTAGAAAAATTTAATCAAACACTAAAAAATAATTATTTATGAGATGATCAAAAAATTAATGAACTAAAATTTTTGGTCTTTCAACTGGACTTTAAAAATGGCAAACTTATATTAAAAATTAATAACGCAAGCGATTTTCAAATAGGTCTTATTAACAATTTTTATAAAGATATATTTTATTTTTATCTTATAAATTATATTAGTAATCCCTTAGAAATTGATGAAATAACTGAAAGAAGTTATATCGAGGTTTTTCAAAGTTTTTTATACTTTAAAGAATATGAAATGGATTACTGATTAAATGTCATAAATTCTTTTTTATGAAAGGATATTAAAAACATAGATATTGAAGATAATGAACTTAGATATATTTATAAAGATTTTAAAAGATATGGATTTAATTATTTTTTTAAGACAAATATTGAGCCTTCAATTTACTTTAATATTATTAATACAATAGGCATTGATAAGGAAATAGCTTATGAATATAATCTAAGTTTTAAAAAAATAAGAACGTATAAGTTGCTAGATATTTCTAGTTATAATTCAACTATTTTTAAAAGTATAATTAATATTAATCAATATCAAAAAACATTATTTAAAAATATTCAAAATAATAGATTAATGATAAGTGAATTAACTCAATATAATAATATTAAATTTAATATCAAGAGCAATTCAGCAACTATTAATGAAATTGCAAAAAATAATAGTTCAATTATTATTATTTTCATATTAATAGTATTTATGTTAAATATTTCAATAATATTTTTTATTGAATTTATTTCATACATAAAATTTAGAATCATTAATAATCAATTTAGCATTCAAAAATTTTTAAAAGATATTTTTAAATACATTAAAAAATAATAGAGAGGGTGAGAAGTATTAAAAAGGTACTAACAATATTAGGTACACTATCTATTGGAGCAAGTTCTGCATCAATGGTAGTAGCATGTAGTCGTAACATTGATGAAAATGGTGATTGAAAAAATCCTAACAATAATTTATATTATCAATTATTTGGAGAAAAATTTGACTCAAAAATGGAGGCTATCGACTATTTTTTATATAATAAAGAAAGTGGAGTAAAGTCTCAAAAATATCAAGATGTTTATAATCAATTAATTCTTGGTGAAAATAAATTTGAAACTTTTGAAGAGGTTTTTGATTATATTGAAAACTCTTATGAAATAAAAGAAACAAAAACAAATAAAAATGTAGATGATTATGTAATGGATTCGCTAGGACAACTATATCCTGAGGTTTTAGCTGATTCAAATGATGAAACAATAGTTTATAAAGATGCAAATGGTAAAGCTATTTCTGAATCTAATGAACAAATTGCAAAAGAAGCAGTTGAAAAAAGTTATCTTGATAAAATAGAAAAAGTATACTATTCAAATGGTAAGGAATATGAAAATAAATCTGATTTAGAAGAGGATTATTACTCAAATTTTTTAAACAATAATTCCCTTCCAAGTAAAGATCTATATAATTATGGAAATTTAGCATATACAAAAGAGGGCTTAAAACAACAAATAGAAAACTCATTAGAATTAGAATATACAACTAAAAGTGGAGATAAGTTTTTAGATAGTCAAGTTAATGATTTATCAGTTATAAATCCAACTGAAGTTGATAAGGCAAAAATTGATAAGATTTATAACTCCCCAGGGCTTTATCATCTGGAACAAATTGATGAAAAAGATGGTGTCTATACAGGTGATTCAATAATTGAATCAACTTCAGATATACAAAATATTATTTTAAATAAAAATAATTGAGAGTTAGTAAGTTCTGAAACAGGTAGTGCAAAAGAAGCCTTATTTAATTTAATAAGTTCTACAATTGTTTATTTGGTAGAACAATTAATGTTTTTAGTGACAATGAATGTCAATTCAATTGTAGATTTAGGTATTTTAGAAAATAGATTTGGAAGTTTAGAAAACTTTACTGTTAATACTATTTTTGATGGATTTAAGGCAGAAAGGGAACTATCTGACTTTAAATATTTAATAAAAAAATATGGTCTTATTGGAGAATCCAATGCAGCTGTTAATAGTTTAAAAAATATTAAAAGTATGGATTTTTCAACATTATGTTCAATTTATCTATATCAAATGAAGGAGGCTTTTAGATTTACAAATATCACACAAGAGGATAATTTAATGCTCTCTAAAATTTATTATAATTTCTTTTTAAAATTTGATACAAGAAAAGAATGAAAAGATTTTGTAGAAAAAATTGGTATTGAAGATGCAACTTATATAACAGATTTTTTAGTTAATAAAAAGGAATTTAGTAAGTTTAATAACTCAAGAAAAGATTCAAATGAAATAAAAAATATTCTTAATCATCTTGCAGATAAGAGTTTAGATTTTGCTGAGAGTAAATTTAATGATTTAGTTTCAGATATTCAAAAAAAAGTAGCCCAAAATAATGGAGTTTTTGAAAGATATGTAACAAAGGTATTGGATTTATCTGTTAAGGCACAAAAGGCTTTAATTATAACTTCAATTGTTATTGAGATTCTAGATTTTATACCTGTAAGTAGTACAAAAACTTATCAATTATTAATACCAGATACTCATCAAAGATTAGAATATCAAATGACAAATTTTATTCTTTCATCAAAAAAATTTGATCCTTCAAAAATCTTTAGAGTGACCCAATTAAAAAAACCAATTAAAAATGATATATATTTATATCAGGAAAGATACTTTCCAACTTATGATGATGCTATTATTCAATTAAAAAGAGATATTATTAATGAGACTTTAATAAGTGGAAAAAAAGTTTATTTCTCTTCTAAAGACAAAAACTATAAAAATGAAAATAAGGATGATCTTGTAAATATTTTATTAGAGGAATATTTAATTAGTGGAAAAATTGGCGAAAGATATACAGATTTTTTCGGGGGCAGATTTGATAATGAACAAATGGCTCTTCAAAGCATGCTAGAAAAATTGGAAAAAGAAGAATATCAAATTTTCTATAAATATTCATTTGAACAAAACGAATATAGATACTTTACAAATTTTGAAGAAGCAAAGGAATATGTATTATCAACATTTACTTATACAAGTAAAAAGGTTTTATTTTCAGAATTAGTACAAGGTAAAAATAATTATGATGAGTTGTATAATTTAGATTTTGAAGAGACAACTATTTATTATTTTGATTTTTATGGAATAAAATACTATTTTAAAGACAAAACTAATTTAATGTATTACATTATGAAATTATTAAATTTTAGAAATAATTTAATTGAGATTGAAGTTGAACAATTTTGACTAAATGATAAATTTTTCTCAAATAGAGCTGAATATATAGATTACTTATATTCAAACATTAAAGAAATTGATAATTCAAATACAAGGGGGATAAATTAATGAAAGCAAAGTTTCTACTATCTATGGCAGCTCTTTTTTCAACTACTGCTCCATTATTAACAAACAGTTTTGAACAAAATACAAGAAAGAGTTTTAATGAAAAGGCTGAATTGCAAATTAGTGAAATTGAAAAGGATTTAAAACTTAATTCTAAAATAATAGGTTCTGAAGTACTTTATAACTACCAAGGAGAGCAATATAGGGATAAGAACTCTATACTTTCTCAAGAATTTCTAAAAAACCCAATTTTACAAGAGACAACGTCTTCAAATCCAAATAAAATTATTAAAAACTATTCAACAAATGAACTTGATCCAGAAAGACTATATGGAGTCAATTCTAATGACTTTGTAAAAGTATATAAAAATGCACTAGGAAAAGTAACTCTTCCAAGTTGTTTACCTGGTCAAAATTCAGGATGTTATCAAGACCCAATTAATAAGGAAACAAAATCAGCTCAAGAAAGAGCTTTAGATAGTTATGTAAATAAGGGATTAATAAGACCAAAGTATTCTTATGATTCTCTTAAGTGATTTGACTCAGAATTTGAGGCAAAAAAAGCATTTCAAAAAAATAATGCAACAATTAAGCAATCATTATTTTATTTTCATAATGGTATTTATTATAATGCTTTTAACAAAAAGGATATGATAGATCTTCAATCAAAAATGCATAAAGGATACTACTATGATGCATTTAAAACAAAATATGATGCAGATGGCTTAATGTATGAAGAAAAAAATGGTCCATTAAAAAATACTATGAATCAAAGTCCTTTGGAAGATTCTTTCAGATATAAGGAAGACTATTTTAATAATTATTTTTATGATAATTTCTGGTCTTATTTTTCTAGTAATATAGATAATATTATTTCAAATCAATTTAAGTATAAAATTACTCTAACTGCTCCAAGTGGTCAGTGATTTGAACTAATTCAAAATACTCTTAAAGGAATAGACATTAAAGTATTAAACTCAGGAAAAAAATTAGAAATTAATGTTAGTGATGAAGGAAGAGATCAAATAGTACTTACAGAATTTATGAATAGTTTAAATACTAGAGGAAGTTGAAGTGAGCATTTGGAGTCTGATTATTGTAATTGAGTTAAAAATAATAGAAGGCAATGACATGATTTTAATTATTATGACTCATTAGAAGGTAAGAATTATCTTATGCTTAGACTTGACACAAATAATGATCGATGTGGACAAATAGGGTTTAATGATACAAATCCAGAAAAAATAATAGTTGATGAAAGTGAAATAAGTCAAAAAAATTATGAAATTAATTTTTTAAGTAATCCATTTATTAATAAACTAAATAATGTTTTTAATATTAAAAGCAATTTATTTGATGTAGAAGAACTTCTTAGGATTTTAACTAAAGAAGGAGAATATGAAGATGAAGAAGATCTTTTAAAAAATCTGGCAAACTTCACTGAATTTGCCAGATTTAATGAAACTCAGAAAAAGATAATATTGAGTCTTATTTACGATGAGCTTCTAAAAAATTTATATAATACAGATATAAAAAACTCTCCAATACATGATGATTGATTATATGGAAAAACCTTAGATAATAAAAAAACAAAGTATCAATTTTCTTTCCATGAAAGTCAGTTATTTTTTCAAAGTGAAATATTAAAGAATGTACAAAATAAAAATAGCAAGAATGTGACTTTGGATATTGGAGATATAGAATTTACTACAACTTTTGAAAATTGAAAGAATAATTTTTATTATTTAGACAATGATAAAAATAATAATGGAATAAGAATTAAAAGAATGTATTATGTTGACAATAACGATAAAAAAGATATATCTGATTTTTCAGATCAATTAAATGAGAATATAGCATCAAATCCTAATGCGGCAAAAGAGATAATGTTTCAAAATTCATTACAAATTTTAAGAAAGGCTTATGAAATTTATGATATAAATGGAAAAGTCTACTTTTCAAGAAAAAATGAAGAAGAGGTCATTATAGAATTACAAAAACAAATAGAATTGAGTTATAAGTATATTCATAAAAATGAGTCAGTTAATTTAAAAGATCAAGAAAAAGATTGAGAAAATATTATTAGTGATGGTAAATATACTGTCTTTAAATTTAAACTTAATACTGGGAAATGAGTTTATTATAAGGATTATCAAAGTGCCTTGGAGTTATATAAAAATCAATTATCAATTATCAATTCAATATCTGAAGAGTTTATTATTTATAAAATGTATTCAACCATTATAAATAATAAATTAGTAACTTATGAGTGAAATTCTAAAATAAATACTAGAAATCTAGCAGAAAATATTTATAATGATATTATAAGAAATGGAGAAAATTAAAATGAAAAAATTATTAGCAGTACTTGGTTCAATAACATTGGTAACTTCAAGTTCATTTACAGTGGTATCTTGTTTTGGAGGAAAAACTGATCCAGAAGAAGAGAAAACTAACTGATCAGATGAAGAAATTTTAGAAAGATTTGGTTCATTGGAAATTAATGAATTAGAAAATGGTGACTTAGAGTTATCATCAAAAGAAGATCACTTTAAAATTTGATCAGGTTCAAGTAATGGAAATAAATATGAAAGAATCGTTAAAAAAGATGATGTAGAAAATAATAATGTTAATTTTTTATATGATAGTTTACTTCCAACGGATGCAAGTTTAGAAAAACCTTTTGGTATGGAATTGATGTCAGGGTTTTATGTAGGTAAAAGTGAAGATGAAATAAAAAAAGCTTTTTTACCTGGTCATAATAAAATTGTTTTGGAATTTGGTTCAGAAATGACAAATGATAATCATTGAAATATAAAAAAGAAAAATGCGTTCTCAATATTTTTGGGATCAGAGATTAGACCAATATCAAGTAATACATTTTCATGTACTAGATTATGAAAAAATATACTAAAAGTGAAAACAAATCAAGGAGAAGATATTTATATTGGTTTAATTTCATTATATGTAGATTATTTTGTGGGGTATGTAACAAATAATTTAAGCACTTGAATGAAAGAATTTTTTGAAGAATACAATAGTCAACTAAATTCTCCAGATTTGGAAATTGAAGAAGTGGTAAATGAAAAAGATAAGATTATTGCAAATAGCAAAAATCAGCATTTAAATTTAAAATTATATAATGCTAATTTTAAATTTGATGACGAAATTGAGTATACTATCGAGGGAGAAATTCAAAAAGGAAAAATCTCATATGAACTTGGATCATTTATTTATAAAAAAATTAAAACTCATTATAAAGAGTTTAACTATAAATACGAAAATTCAATTTATAAGGATTTTATATTTGGTAAAACTTATGACTTTGATGATCCAATAGAAGATAAGAAAAATCATTTTAATACAGGTTTTGAAATATGAGGACCAGATAAAAAAAGATGAGATTATAACAGTATAATATATACAAAAATAGATATTTTATAGTTAATTCAATAAGAAGGAATAAAATATAAAAAAATTATTAGCAGTACTTGGTTCAATAACATTGGTAACTTCAAGTTCATTTACAGTGGTATCTTGTTTTGGAGGAAAAACTGATCCAGAAGAAGAGAAAACTAACTGATCAGATGAAGAAATTTTAGAAAGATTTGGTTCATTAGAAATTAATGAATTAGAAAATGGTGACTTAGAGTTATTATCAAAAGATGATCACTTCAAGATTTGATCGGGTTCAAATAATGGAAATAAATATGAAAGAATTGTTAAAAAAAATGATATAGATAATAATAATGTTAATTTTTTATATGATAGTTTACTTCCAACGGATGCAAGTTTAGAAAAACCATTTGGAATGAAACTGATGTCAGGGTTTTATGTTGGTAAAAGTGAAGATGAAGTAAGAAAAGCTTTTTCAAATGTTTATAATAATATTCAAATTGAATTTGGCTCAGAAATGACAAATGATAATCATTGGAATCTAAAAAAGAAAAATGCATTCTCAATATTTTTGGGATCAGGACATATATCAGGTAATACATTTTCATGTACAAGAATATGAGAGGATGTACTAAAAATCAAAACAAATAAAGGAGAAGATATTTATATTGGTTTAATTTCATTATATGTAGATTACTTTGTGGGGTACGTAGCAAATAATTTAAGCACTTGAATGAAAGAATTCTTTCAAGAATATAGTAGTCAACTAGATTCTCCAGATTTGGAAATTGAAGAAGTGATAAATGAAAAAGATGATATTTTGGCGAATAGTAATAAGCAGCATTTAAAATTAGTATTCAAAAATGCTAATTTTACATTTAACAAAAAAATTGATTATAAGAATGATGAAGAATCTGAAGTTAGAAATACAGAAATTGAATATGCCTTAAATTCATATATTAGAAGTAAAGTTTCATCGCATACTTCTGAATTTAATTATAAATATGAAAATTCAATATATAAAGATTTCAAGTTTGCTTATACAATAGACTTGGATGATTCAAATAAGGATAGACAAAAACATTATAATGGTGGATTTGAAATATGAGGACCTAATAGAAAAAGATGAGATTATAACAGTATAATATATACAAAAATAGATATTTTATAGTTAATTCAATAAAGAGGGATAAAATATGAAAAAATTATTAGCAGTACTTGGTTCAATAACATTGGTAACTTCAAGTTCGTTTACAGTAGTATCTTGTTTTGGAGGGACAACTGACCCAGAAAAAGAGAAAACTAAGTGATCAGATGAAGAAATTTTAGAAAGATTTGGTTCATTAGAAATTAATGAATTAGATAATGGTGACTTACAGTTATTATCAAAAGATGATCACTTCAAGATTTGATCAGGTTCAAGTAATGGAAATAAGTATGAAAGAATTGTTAAAAAAAATGATATAGATAATAATAATGTTAATTTTTTATATGATAGTTTACTTCCAATGGATGCAAGTTTAGAAAAACCATTTGGAATGGAATTGATGTCAGGGTTTTATGTTGGTAAAAGTGAAGATGAAGTAAGAAAAGCTTTTTCAAATGTTTATAATAATATTCAAATTGAATTCGGCTCAGAAATGACAAATGATAATCATTGGAATCTAAAAAAGAAAAATGCATTCTCAATATTTTTGGGATCAGGACATATATCAGGTAATACATTTTCATGTACAAGGATATGAGAGGATGTACTAAAAATCAAAACAGATCAAGGAGAAGATATTTATATTGGTTTAATTTCATTATATGTAGATTACTTTGTGGGGTACGTAGCAAATAATATAAGCACTTGAATAAAAACTTTTTTTGAAGAATATAGTAGTCAACTAAACTCTCAGGATCTAGTAATTGAAGAAATTGTAAATCAAAAGGATGATATTTTGACTAATAGTAATAATCAACATTTAAAATTAGTATTTAAAAAAGCTAATTTTAAATTTAACCAAAAGATTGATTATAAGAAGGATGAAGATACAGATATTGAAAATATAGAAATAGAATATGCACTGGATTCTTATCTTAAAAGAAAAGTCTCTTTGCATACTTCTCAATTTAATTATAAATATGAAAATTCATCGTATAAAGATTATGAATTTGCTTATACATTAGACTTTGATGATTCAAATAAGGATAAACAAAAACATTATAATGCTGGATTTGAAATATTAGGACCAAATAATAAGAAGTGAGATTATAACAGTATAATATATACAAAAATAGATATTTTATAGTTAATTCAATAAAGAGGGATAAAATATGAAAAAATTATTAGCAGTACTTGGTTCAATAACATTGGTAACTTCAAGTTCATTTACAGTAGTATCTTGTTTTGGAGGGACAACTGAACCAGAAAAAGAGAAAACTAACTGATCAGATGAAGAAATTTTAGAAAGATTTGGTTCATTGGAAATTAATGAATTAGAAAATGGTGACTTAGAGTTATCATCAAAAGAAGATCACTTTAAAATTTGATCAGGTTCAAGTAATGGAAATAAATATGAAAGAATCGTTAAAAAAGATGATGTAGAAAATAATAATGTTAATTTTTTATATGATAGTTTACTTCCAACGGATGCAAGTTTAGAAAAACCTTTTGGTATGGAATTGATGTCAGGGTTTTATGTAGGTAAAAGTGAAGATGAAATAAAAAAAGCTTTTTTACCTGGCCATAATAAAATTGTTTTGGAATTTGGTTCAGAAATGACAAATGATAATCATTGAAATATAAAAAAGAAAAATGCGTTCTCAATATTTTTGGGATCAGAGATTAGACCAATATCAAGTAATACATTTTCATGTACTAGATTATGAAAAAATATACTAAAAGTAAAAACAAATCAAGGAGAAGATATTTATATTGGTTTAATTTCATTATATGTAGATTATTTTGTGGGGTATGTAACAAATAATTTAAGCACTTGAATGAAAGAATTTTTTGAAGAATACAGTAGTCAACTAAATTCTCCAGATTTGGAAATTGAAGAAGTGGTAAATGAAAAAGATAAGATTATTGCAAATAGCAAAAATCAGCATTTAAATTTAAAATTATATAATGCTAATTTTAAATTTGACGATGAAATCGAATATACTATTGAGGGAGAAATTCAAAAAGGAAAAATCTCATATGAACTTGAATCATCTATTTATAAAAAAATTAGGACTCATTATAAAGAATTTAACAGTAAATATGAAAATTCAATTTATAAGGATTTTATATTTGGTGAAACTTATGATTTTAATGATCCAATAAAAGATAAGAAAAATCATTTTAATATAGGTTCTGAAATATGAGGACCAGATGATAAAAGATGAGATTATAACAGTATAATATATACAAAAATAGATATTATAAATAGTTAATTTATTTAAAAATATTAGATATAATTTTATTATTAACTTCAACTATTAAAAGTTGAAGTTTTTTATTTTTAAATTAAATTCTCTTATATAATTGTCATTAGTATAAAGCAATTAAATAGATAATTATTGAAACTTTTTTATATTAATGGACTTTTTTGTTAGATAATTAAATAAATAAGGAGAACTATAAAATGACAGAAGTACAAGCAAATAGTATAAGTGAATATATTGATAATTTACCAGATGAAATAGCAGATAAGATGTTTGAAGAATTAATAGCTGGAATGAGTTTATATTTTGCTATTGTTTTATTTGGAGAAGAAATTGAAAAAAATTATGAACCATTAAAATTAGATGGAAAGCCCCTTGAAGAAATAGCAAGAGTTGTTAAAGAAAATGAAATAGGTGAAGAAGAGGTTTATTCTGCTCTAATGGGTTCATTGCAAGAAGAATCAGATGCTGAATTATTTGCAGAAGATTGTGTACAATCAATTGCTTTTAGTCCTGATTTTCCTAAAGAAGTTTTAGAAAAATTAAAAGAATTAGATATTGAATTAAATGACTTTTCAATGAACTTAATTGTTACTTTAAAGGATGAATTTATTGACTTTTTTGTTAATGATTTAGATATTCAAGAGTGAAAAAACGATATTATTGATGCTTTAGTGGCAAGTTGAGACTAAAAAAATGATAAAACTAGATTAAAAAAATCTAGTTTTTTTAATAAATATGTTATTATAATTAAGATTGTAGATAGGGTAATTTACAGTTGGGCTAAAAAAGGTGATTGTTATGAAAACACTATTAATGAGTAACACAAATTTTAAAGTACTAGACTTTAGTCTTCCTTTATGAGTTGTATTGCTAGTTTTTACAATAATTGCATCTATTTCTTTAACTATATATTTTTTGATACTTTTTAGAAAAAATTCAAAATTTTACTTTGAAAAAGAGCAAGTATCAGCAGATGAATTTAAAAGACTTGAAAAATTTGAAAATCAAAGAAATAATTTTGAGCTAGAAATAGCTAAAATTAAAAAAATTCAAAGAGATAGAAGAAAAAAATAAAACCTTTTTATGCTCATAAAAAAAGGGGCGTTTTTTATGAGGGGATTAGTAAATCCAAATAAAAATGATGAATTAAACGAAAATCAAAACCAACAAAATGTTGGAAATTTTGCGTTAAATTCAAACCCTCAAAATAATCCTAATTACTTTAACGAAACAGCAATATATCAAAAAAATCTAATTGAAAATAAAAACTCTGGGTATATAAGACCAAGACAATTAAATTTTGATAATAGTTATCAACAAAATAGAATGCCTGATTATAAGAGAAGTGAAGTAAGAGATCCAAATGAAAAATTCTATCTTCAAAATAATCAAAGAGATTTAATTCAATATCAACAACCAAGATACCAGCCAACTCAAATGCAGTCATATGTAAATTATCAAAATCAATATAGTAATGATTTAAAACAAGAACGTTTAGATTTTGAAAATATGTCAAGAATTAATTATGGAAATTATAGAGATGAAAATCAATATAATAGAATGGTTTATCCTCCAAATAATCAAATCAATAATGTTCAAAGAAATGAAATTTATAATAATAAGCCTTTATATGAAAATTATCACATGCCAAATAATAATATGCAATATGGTTATAATGATTTTTCTAATAATAATCAATTTTATAATCCAAATCCAAATTTTGGATATAATCCAGAAGTTGACTATGCACCAGTTAGTTCAAATAATTATAATCCTTATGAGCATAATTCATATGGAGAAAGAATGAAAAAGGCAAATATCATTCCAAAAGAAATAGCTAAGGAAATAAGAAGTGAAAAATTAAGAATATTTTTAATTTTCTTAATAGGAGTAGTTGGTATAATTACAACTTCAATTATGTTAGCAATTTATTATAAAGCTGGAGATAATGGAACTTACATGGGAGTAGAAAGAGCAAAAGTAATGTATCCTTTCTTCTCAATAACATTATTAATTGTATCGGCAGGATTTTTTATAACTAGTTTAACTGACTTTGCCTTTATTTATTCAAATGTCAAAAAATATGAAAAAGATCTTTTATTTGGAAAAGAGCTCGTACCTTATTTTATTACTAGAAATTATAGAACCTTAATATCAAGAGGAGTTTATTTAAATTGAGTGTCATTTTGTATTTATATTTTTGGAGCAATTTCATTAGCAATAATGTATGGTTTACAAAGTAAATATTTAAATGGAAATCCAGATATTTATTTCTTATTTTGAAAAGTTGGGAGTCTAAAATCACTAGATTCAGAAATTAAAACAAATATAGTTATTTTATTTATTACTTTAATAGTTCATGTATTAAACATAGTAACAACTAGAACAAGAAAAAATAATTTAATTGGGTATTATGGATATGAAATAATACCACAGCAAGAAATAAAAGAAATTAGAAAAAAAGCAAATAAAGTTTGTATGATTATATTCTTTACTTCAATGGCAATTCTTTTATTTTTAATTGTTATACCTTGATTAATTATTAGAAAAAAAAGAGGTCTTTCATTAAAACCATGAGGAGTAATAAATTAATAGATAGAAAAATTAATAGCTTATATGTTCACATTCCATTTTGTGAACATATTTGTTTTTATTGTGATTTTGTAAAAGTCAAAAAACCACAAGATCCAAAAATTATTGAAAAGTATTTAGACAAAATTGAACTGGAATTAGAGGAGTATGAAAATAGATTAGAAGATATTCAAAGTATTTATATTGGGGGAGGAACTCCAAGTTGTTTAAACGAAGAGCAAACAAGAAGGATGTGCAATATTCTTTCAAAGTTTACTAATAAACCAAACTTTGAATATTCAATAGAGTTAAACCCTGAATCAGTTACGCTAGAAAAATTAAATATTTATAAGGAATTTAATATTAATAGAGTTAGTATGGGAATTCAAACTTTTGACAATGAATTATTAAAAAAAATTGGAAGAATTCACGATAATTCATTAGCAATAAAAGCTTTCAAATTAATTCGAAATGCAGGATTTAAAAATGTAAGTATAGATTTAATGTATAACTTATACGATCAAACTAAAGAAAATATTGCAACAGATTTAAAATATCTTAAGAAATTAAAACCAGATCATATTTCATGATATTCATTAATAATGAAAGAAAAATCAATTTGGGGAAGAAAAAATATGAAACTACCCGAAAATGACGAGTTATTTGATGAAATAGTTAATCAAGGTCTTAAAGATTTAGGTTATATTAGATATGAAATATCAAATTATGCTTTAGGAGAAAATAATAAATCATTTCATAATATTAGTTATTGAAATAATTCAACATTTGCTGGTGTAGGTATTGGTGCTACAGGATTTGAACAAATTGATAATAAATATTATCTGACTAAAAATGAAGGTAATATTTTGAATTATAAAAAAGAGTTTGAGTTGCTTTCACAAGAAGATTATTATTTTCAAATTATAATGATGGGTTTAAGAATGGTAGAGGGAATTGATGTGTCTTTAGAAAAAAATAAAGAGATAGTTACTTTTTATCAACAAAAAATTGAACAAAAAATTGAACAAAATTTATTAGAAATAGTTAATAATAATCTTAGATGTACAGAAAGGGGATTTAATATCTTAAATGAGATATTAATAGATTTTTTATAATATGAAAAAAGCTTTAATTGTAGTAGATTATCAATATGATTTTGCAAATCCTTTGGGAAAACTTTATGTGCCTCAGGGTGAATTAATTCAAAAGAAAATTGAAAACAAAATTAGTGAATATAAAAAGAATGGAAATTATGTTATTTTTTCAGGAGATTTTCATCCCCAAAATCACATTTCTTTTATTAAATGACCAGAACATTGCGTAGTTAATTCACAAGGTGCAGAGTTTATTATTGATTCATCAAATGCTGACTTAATAATAAGAAAAGGAACTAAATTAGATTATGATAGTTATTCTGCTTTTTATATTTCTAAAGATAAAGAAAATGAGAAGTTAAATGTTGAATCTGAATTAGACTTTTGATTAAAAACTAAAAAAGTAGAGGATTTAGAGATATGTGGTTTAGCTTTAGAAGTTTGTGTGCAAGCTACATATGATGATGCTATTAAAAAAGGATATAATTCTGTAATTAATTATGATCTTTCTAAAAAAATAAATTAAAAAGAGCGATTAATTGTTTGGAGGAACACATGCTTAAACAATTAAAAACTATTGATAATAACAATTTATCTTTTTTAAAAGTAACTAATGATGATAATTTTATAGATTTTAAAGATATTATATATAACTTTTCAAATCAACCTCAGGTAAAAATAGAGCAAAAGTACGATATACTTTTTTCTGAGGCAATTAAAAGTAATTCTTTTATAAAAATAGTAAAAGAGTTGGAAAGAGAATTTAATAAGACTTATATTTTGTGAAAACTAACAGAGAATATATCTTATTGAACAACAATGTTTTTTTCTAGTAAGTTTACAATTGGCAATGGATTTAAAATATTGCAAAGAGTATTTATTTTAAAACAAATTTTTTTAACTCAATTAAGATATAACTCAAATATTTGATTGAAGTTAACTAAAAAACAAACTGAAAAAATTAAAAACTCTAAGGATTCAAATGCTATTAATTATAAGTTAATTTTACTATTTTATGATTTTAATGAAAATGAAGATTTAAAAAGTCTAATTAATGAAGAACAAAAACTGCTTTTAAATTTAGTTTTGAGATCAGATAAAACTGAAGATTTTATTGAGCTAAATAAAAATATAAATTTGGATGTATTTAAATATTTGCCAATAAATATGAAACTCTTTCAAGGAGAAGTAATTAGATCAACTTCAAATTTAAATTTAAAAGAAAAGGCAAAATTAGCTTATTCCACTTTTATGCAACTATATTGTATTTTTATTGAGGAAAATTATTCTAATAAAATTTAATGCTTAAAAGCACTGGTCTAAACTAGTGCTTTTAATTTGTGTTTTTATTTTTACTAGATATTTTTCTAATTGATAAGTAAGCAATTAATACTTTATTCTTAAATTTAAATTATTTTATAAAAATTTCAAAAAATTAGCACTTAAACATTGACATTGCTAAAACAAAATGTAATATATTATTGATTAGCAATTAGACACATAGAGTGCTAATCAAGAGGAGGAATGTTTATGGATTTTACACAAAAACCAGATCCTTTAAATGACCCAGAAATCCTAAATAAATATACAAGGGATTTAACAAAGGATGCAAAAGAAGGAAAAATGGATCCAATCATTGGAAGAGATGATGAGATTATGAGAGTAATTAGAATATTAAGTAGAAAAACTAAAAATAATCCGGTTTTAATTGGTGAGCCTGGTGTAGGTAAAACAGCAATTGCAGAAGGATTAGCTCAACGAATAAATAAAGGTGATGTTCCAAGTGTTTTAAAAGATAAAAGAATTCTAGAGTTAGACATGGGAAGTGTTATGGCTGGTGCTAGTTTTTTAGGAGATTATGAAGCAAGAATCAAGGGAATTGTAAATGCAATTCAAAAGGAAAATGGTCAAATAATATTATTTATTGATGAATTACATTTAATTGTGGGAGCAGGAAAAACTGGAAATGGAGGAGGAATGGATGTTTCAAACCTATTAAAACCTTCTCTTGCTAGAGGTGGTATTAAAGTTATTGGAGCAACAACTTTAAAAGAATATAGAGAATATATAGAAAAAGATGCAGCACTTGAAAGAAGATTTCAAAAAGTTATTGTAAGTGAACCAACTATTGAAGAGACAATCTCAATTTTAAGAGGATTAAAGGAACGTTTTGAAACATATCACGGAGTAAGAATTCATGATAATGCTCTGGTTGCAGCTGCACAATTAAGCGATAGATATATCTCTGATAGATTTTTACCAGATAAAGCAATTGACTTGGTAGATGAAGCTAGTGCCACAATTAAAACAGAGTTAGCATCAGTTCCTACAGAGTTATATCAAATTGATAGAAAAGTTATGCAATTAGAAATTGAAAAAGCAGCACTTTCTAAGGAGCAAGATGAAAAATCTAAAGATAGATTACAGCAAGCAGAAAAAGAATTAAAAAATTTAAAAACAATACAGGCCGAATTTAATAATAAATGAAATTCTGAAAAAAAATCATTAGAAAAAATTAATCAATTTAGGTCAACTATTGATAGTTTAAAAATTGAACTAGAGCAAGTTCAAGCACAAGCTAATTATCAAAGAGCTGGAGAAATTCAATATTCATTATTACCAGCTTTAGAAAAACAATTAAGTTCTGCACTTGATAATAACAAGGAAAAATTAATTTCAGAGGAGGTAACTGAAATTGAAATTGCTTCAATTGTATCTAAATGAACTGGAATAGAAATGGAAAATCTAATTGAAAGTGAGAAACAAAAACTTTTAGGTTTAAGTACAACACTTAAAAAAATGGTAAAAGGTCAAAATCAAGCATTAGAACTTGTATCTGATGCAATTATTCGAAGTAGAAGTGGGATTAAAGACCCAAATAAGCCAATAGGTAGTTTCTTATTTTTAGGTCCAACTGGTGTTGGGAAAACAGAAGTTGCTAAATCTCTTGCAAAAAATTTATTTGGAAGTGAGAAAAAAATGCTGAGATTTGATATGTCCGAATATATGGAAAAACATTCAGTATCTAAATTATTAGGCTCTCCTCCTGGTTATATTGGTTATGAAGAGGGAGGTAAACTTACTGAGGCTGTAAGAAGAGCACCGTACTCGATACTATTATTTGATGAAGTAGAAAAAGCCCATCCCGATGTTTTTAATATATTTTTACAAATTTTAGATGATGGTAGAGTTACTGATTCTCTTGGAAAGACAATTGATTTTAAAAATACAATTATAATTATGACTTCAAATATTGGTTCTGAATATCTAATTTCAACACCACCAGAATTAATTGATCAAGATGTTCTAAATGAGAATTTAAGAAAATTCTTTAGACCTGAATTTTTAAATAGAATTGATAATATTGTGAATTTCAATGCTTTATCTAAAGATGTTATTAAAGAAGTTATTATAAAAACTTTAGATGAATTAAAAGAGAGAGTTTTATTATCAAATGAATATATTATAAATTTTACAGATTCGTCTATAAAAAAAATTTTAGAAGAAGGTTATGATCAGCAATATGGTGCTCGACCAATTAAAAGATATATTGAAAGAAATATTGAGACTTTAATTGCAAGGGCAATAGTTTCGAGTGAGATAGAACCTAAGAGAAATTATGTAATTGATGTTAATAATAACAATTTTGTACTATCTACTTCAAATAAATTAAATTAGCACTTGATTATTAAGAGTGCTATTGATAAACTAGAAATGTATTGTTATGGAGGTGTTTTTAATTGTTAACAAAACGTCAAAACCTAAT
Source organism: Spiroplasma endosymbiont of Cantharis rufa (assembly GCF_964019665.1). Lineage (NCBI taxonomy): Bacteria > Bacillati > Mycoplasmatota > Mollicutes > Entomoplasmatales > Spiroplasmataceae > Spiroplasma > Spiroplasma endosymbiont of Cantharis rufa. Next base: position 386,153 of record NZ_OZ026459.1, read on the forward strand.
TTTAAAATCCATTATAGAAGAATATATTAAAACTGCATTACCAGTTGGTTCTAAAAGGATTCAAGAGGTATTAACAATGGAAGTATCATCTGCAACAATTAGAAATGAATCAGCATTTCTAGAGGAACAAGGCTTTTTAGAAAAAGCTCATACTTCTTCTGGTAAAGTTCCTTCAACAAAAGGTTATAGATACTATGTTGATAATCTTATGGAATCGAATAACATTGAAGATATCAAAGTTCAGATTAATGAGATCTTTAAAAAAAGAGGAGCCACTATTGATGAGATTTTAGAAAAGACTTCATCAATCTTAAGCGAAATGACAAAATTAGCAACAGTTGTTGCGACTTCAGAAGTAAATGGTGAATTACTCTTATCAAAAATTGAATTAATACCTATTTCAAATAAATCTGCAGTTGTAATATTTGTTCTTTCAAATGGAGCTATTGAAAATAAAAATATAAATCTTGATTCAATAACTTTGGAAGAGTTAAGACTATCAATCAATTTATTTAATGAAAGATTAGTAAATTCTAAGATTTCTGAAATTGAAACAAAATCACAAGCAATGATTCCTGTATTAAGACAGCAAGTTAAAAAATATGAGTTTGTATTACAAACTTTAATAGGAGCTTTAATACATACAGATTCAAATAAATCAAGAACAAGTGGTGTTAAATATTTATTAGAAAACCCAGAGTTTAATGATGCAAATAAGATAAAAGATATTATTCAATTTATTGAAAATGCTTCTCCCTTTGTTTGATTTAATTACCAAAGTAAAACAAACAAAACTACTGTAGCTATTGGTTTAGAAACAGGCAATGAAAATGATGATATTGCTGTTATTGGAACAAACTTTCCCACAAAAGGTGGGGGCAAAGGTGCTTTAGCTCTAGTTGGGCCTAAAAGAATTGAATATGATAAAGTATCAAAACTTTTAGAATGAATAAGCAATAAAATTGAAGAAAAGTTTTTGTTGGAAGGAGAATAAAAATGGAAAAAGAAAAAATGAAAAAAATTTTGGATCTATTTGAAAATATTAAAAAAGAATTAAATATAAATCCAAAAGCAAAAGAAATTAAAGATGAAAAATCTGATAAAGATCATAAGGATATAAAAACTGAAGACAAAAAAAATAAGGAAGTTAAAGTTGAAGAACTTTCTAATATTGAAAAATTGGAATTAGAGTTTGTAGCTTTGAATGATGAAATTGCAAAACTAGAAGAAGCAAGATTAATTGCTGTAGCTGATAATCAAAATACAGTTAGAAGATTTCAAAATGAAAGTGTTTTGGTTAGAAAGTATGGCGGGGAAAAATTAGCTTCAGAGCTGATTCCAGCAATAGATATGTTTAGAGGAGTTTTAAAATCAACTCCTGATAATGCTGAAATTAAAAATTATTTAATGGGATTTGAAATGATTATTAATCAAATTGATCAAGCATTAACAAATGCTGGTGTAGCAATGGTTGTTGTAAAACCAGGAGATGATTTCAATCCAGAATTGCATTCTGCAATTGAGCAAGTAAAAAGTGAAGAATTTAAATCAGGAAAAATAGCAATCGTTGTTTCAAATGGTTATAAATTACATGATAGAGTTATTAAACATGCAGCTGTAAAAGTTGCAGAGTAATTTAGAAAAATATTAAAGGAGAGATTAATTATGGCAAAAGAAAGAATTATAGGAATAGACTTAGGTACAACAAATTCATGTGTAGCTATTATGGAGGGTGGACAACCAATGGTTCTTGAAAACCCTGAAGGTCAAAGAACAACACCATCTGTTGTTGCATTTAAAAATAGTGACATTATTATTGGGGGAGCTGCAAAAAGACAAGCAGTAACAAACCCAAATACAGCAATATCAATTAAACGTGATATGGGAACAAATAAAAAAAGAAATTTAGAAGGAAAAGATTATTCTCCAGAACAAATTTCTGCAGAAATTTTAAGATATTTAAAAAAATATGCTGAAGATAAAATTGGTACAAAAGTAACAAAAGCTGTTATTACAGTACCCGCTTACTTCAATGATGCTCAAAGAAAAGCTACAAAAGATGCAGGGAAAATTGCAGGTTTAGACGTTGAAAGAATTATTAATGAACCTACTGCAGCTGCATTAGCATATGGAATTGACAAACAAGATAAAGAAATGAAAGTTTTAGTTTATGACTTGGGTGGAGGAACATTTGACGTTTCATTATTAGAATTAGCAGAAGGAACATATGATGTTTTATCAACTTCAGGAGATAATGAGTTGGGTGGAGATGACTTCGACCAAAAAATTATGGATTGAATCGGTCAAGAAATTAAAAAAGAACACAATATTGATTTATCAAAAGATAAGATGGCTTTACAAAGATTCAAAGATGAAGCAGAAAAAGCAAAAATTAATTTATCAAGTCAAGTTGAAACAGAGATTAATTTACCATTTATTGCAATGAATGAAAATGGACCAGTTAACTTTTCAACTAAATTATCAAGAGCAGAGTTTCAAAAAATGTCAAAGGATTTAGTTGAAAGAACTAGAAAACCAGTTGAAGATGCTTTAAAAGAAGCAAAATTAAAAGCTAGTGATATTGATCAAGTACTTTTAGTTGGTGGATCAACAAGAATTCCAGCAGTTCAAGAATTAGTAAAATCATTACTTGGAAAAGAACCAAATAGAACTATTAATCCAGATGAAGTTGTTGCTATGGGTGCAGCAATTCAAGGTGGAGTTTTAGCTGGAGACGTAACTGATGTTCTTTTATTAGATGTTACTCCTCTAACATTAGGGATTGAAACAATGGGTGGAGTTATGACACCTTTAATTCAAAGAAATACAACAATTCCTACTGAAAAATCACAAGTATTCTCAACAGCAGTTGATAATCAACCAGCAGTTGATATTAATGTATTACAAGGTGAAAGACCAATGGCTGGGGATAATAAATCATTAGGACAATTTCAATTAACAGGAATTAAACCAGCTCCAAAAGGAACTCCTCAAATTGAAGTTACATTTAAAATTGACGTAAATGGTATTGTATCTGTAACGGCAAAAGATAAAGCTACTAATGAAGAAAAAACTATTACAATCTCAAATTCAGGTAGTTTATCTGATGCAGAGATTGAGAGAATGGTTAAAGAAGCTGAAGAAAATCAAGAATCAGATAATAAAAAACGTAAAAATATTGAATTAAAAAATAAGGCTGAAAGTTACTTGAATATAATTGAATCTTCAATTAGTGAAACTGGAGATCAAGTAAATGAGGAGCAAAAAAAACAATCTGAGGAAATGGCAAAAGAAATTCGTGAATTAATTTCAAAAGAAGATTATGAAACTTTAGAGAAAAAAATGAATGATTTAGAGCAAGCAATGAAAATGGCTTCTGAAATGGCAGCTCAACAAACACAAGCTGGTGCAACTGAACAACCAAAAGAAGATATTGAAGATAAAAAAGATAAAAAAGACAAAAAAGACAAAAAAGACAAAAATAAAGATGAAGAAACTAAATAATTTTAAAAAGCAACTAATTTGTAGTTGTTTTTTAAAGATAAGAAAGAAGGTATATTATGGCTAAAAGAGATTACTATGAAATTTTGGGTATTGCCAAATCTTCATCTGAAGATGATATCAAAAAAGCATATCGTAAATTAGCTAAAAAATACCACCCAGATATTTGTAAAGAACCAGATGCAGAAGAAAAGTTTAAAGAAGCTACAGAAGCAGCTGAGGTACTGTTAGATGCAAATAAACGTCAAGCTTATGATCAATTTGGTCACGATGGATTAAGTGGAATGGGTTCTGGCTTTGGTGGTGGATTTGGACAAGGATTCGGAGATTTCTTCTCAAATATGGGAGGAGCTGGAGACTTTTTCTCAGACATATTTTCTAATTTTTTTGGAGGAAGAGGTAATTCTTCTTCAAGAGCAAGATCTTCAAGAGGAAAAGATGTTGTAATAGATGTTAATTTAACTCTAAAAGAATTATTATTTGGAGTTAACAAAGAAATTAAAATGGATTTAATTTCAAAATGTGATGATTGTGATGGAACTGGTGCAAAATCAAAATCAGATATTGTTGAGTGTGAAGTATGTAATGGACATGGTGTAGTTACTGTACTTCAAGATATGGGTATTGCTAAATTTCAAACACAACAATCTTGTCCAAAATGTAAAGGAAATGGAAAACAAAATAAGAATCCATGTAAAACTTGTAGAGGAAATGCAACTGTTCTTAAAAAGGAAACTGTCATGATGCCAATCCCAAAAGGTTTAGTCCCAGGTCAACAAATTGTTTTAAGAAATTCAGGAAACTATTCTTCAAATGGTGGAGAGCGTGGACATTTATATGCAGATATACATCTGAATGGTTCTAAAAAATTAGTAATAGTGAATGATTTTGATATCAAATTTAAATTTGATATTAGTTATCTTGATGCTATTCTTGCAAACGAAATCCCTATAAAAACATTAGATGGAAATATTAATGTAAAAATACCAAAAGGTATTAAAAATGGAGATATTATTACTGTTAAAAATTGTGGACTATATAGAGGTGTTAAATCATCTCACAGAGGTAATTTATTATTAGAAGTTAATTTTGTAATTCCAAAAGAAATTGAAAAAAATGAGAGAGAAAAATTGCAAAGTATATTAGACTCAACTGATTTTAAAGTTACAAATAATTTAGAAGAATAACCTATAAGGTTATTTTTTTTACATAAAGTATTATTTTTCAAAGCAACTAATTATTGTATAATTAGTTAGTGAGGTTTATTATGTCTGAAAAAATAAAAGTTTTAAAAATTAATAAAAATTTAACAAATACCTTTGATGAAAACTCTGGGGATTTTCATACAAATAAACTATGATTTGATGAAAACTCTGGGGAGACAATTTTGACAGAATTGGATAAAACAATGGAATTTAAAACAAAAAGCATATCAAAAATTGATCTTGTTCAAAATGCTAATTCTCATTTTTTTGCTCCAGAAAATTCAAATGATTTGTCTTTTCAAAAAACTGATATTGGTAATAAAACATATGAGTCAATTAATTTAGTTGATAAGATGATAATGCCAAGAAGATCTGATATAAGAAAAGAAATTATTGATTTAAGAGTAAGAAGTTATGAAAATGAACAAAATGATAAAGATTATCTTCTTAATAAATTAAATATTGATTTAAAACCAAGTAATAAATTTAAAAACTATAATTTAGCTAGAAATGAGAAGTTAGTACCTAAAACAAATTATTATCAACAAGAACTAAAAGAGTTAGAAGTTTCATTAAATAAAAAAATTGATGAAATTAAAAAAACTGTGGAAATGACTTCAGAACAAATAACTGATATTTTTAATAATAATAAAGAAGTTGTAAAAAACAAAGAAAATAAAGAAAGAGATAGTTCTTTAGTTCAAAAATCAGATGAAGTAAATTTCGATAAAAATGAGAATGAAAATTTATCTTTTTCTAAAATTAATAAAGAAGAAGAGAAAAATAATATTAAAAATGATATAAAAGATAAAATAAATTTCCATAATAAAAAAGAATTTTTTGAAAATCAGTTAGATGATGAAAAATTATTATCTACAAATATGTTACTAGTGGATAATAAGCTGTTAACAGAAAATAAAAGATTAATGGAAGAAAAATTATTAGTAGAAAGTAAACTTTTAGCTGAAAATAAAAGACTAAATGAGGAAAAAATTTTAATGGAGCAAAAATTTTTAGCTGAAAAAAAATCAATTGAAGTAGAATTAGAAGAAGAAAATAAATTAGCAGAAATAAAACTATTAGAAGAAAAAGGAAAAATGACAGAAGAACAGTGATTAACTAATAGAAAATTAATAATTCAAAAAAAACTAGCAGAAAAAAGACTACAGGATGAGCAATCAAAAGCACTTGAAGAACAGAAAAAATTAATTGAAGAACAAAATCTTGAAGAACAAAAAAGTTTTCAAGATTTGCAGGAAATTGAAGATGATAAAAAATTTCAAAAATTGGCAACTAAAAGAGATGAAATAAACATCAAACAAAATTTAGAGACTAAAGATGATGATGAACAAAAAATGGATAAAATTGTGCATGTTAATTTTGAAGAAGAAAATGCAAAAAAGAATAATAATAAATCTTTAATCATTAGTAATACACTTCCAAGTTCTGATTTAGATACAAAGGAGTTAAATTTATTCTTTAAAGAGGATAATAATTATTCATTGCCAGTAATAAATAATTCTGATTATACTATTGCAAATACAGTTGATGATCTTCAAAAAGCTTTTAATAGTCTTGAAAATAGAAATAAAAAAAATAAGGTGAAAACTGATTTTTTTGAAAAAGATGGAGGTACAACTCAACTTGTAGAAAGTCTACAAGTAAAATCAAAATTGACTAAGAATCAAAAATTAAATTCTTTTAATTTTGATTCATTTGAGGATTGATATAATGACTCAAAAGTAGATAAAAAAATTAGTAAACTATCAAAAAAGGAACAGAAAAAAAAGAAATAAAATAAGGCGAAAATTATGAAAAAAAAGAAAGTTATTGTTGGTCTTAGTGGAGGAGTAGATTCTTCTGTTACTGCAGCAATATTATTAGAACAAGGTTATGAAGTTGAAGCTCTTTTTATGAGAAATTGAGATAGTAACTTAAATAATGATATTCTTGGAAATAAATTAGATGAAGAAGTATGCCCTCAAGAAAAGGATTACTTAGATGCTTTAGAAGTAGCTAAAAAATTGAATATAAAAATTCATAGAGTTGATTTCATCAAAGAGTATTGAGACTATGTTTTTGAGCATTTTGTAAGTGAATACAAAAAGGGAAGAACACCAAATCCAGATATTCTTTGTAATAAATATATCAAGTTTGATAAGTTTTTAAATTATGCAATCAATGATCTTAAGGCAGACTATATTGCTATGGGTCATTATGCAGGAGTTAGATTTGATAAAGATAAAAATATTTATGAATTAATAAGAGGACTTGATAAGGAAAAGGACCAAAGTTATTTTCTTTGTCAGTTAAATCAAAAACAGTTATCAAAAACGCTTTTTCCACTTCAAAAATTTCAAAAAAGTGAAATTAGAAAAATTGCAAAAAAATATGATTTAATAACAGCTGAAAAAAAAGATTCTACAGGTATTTGTTTTATTGGAGAGAGAGATTTTACTAATTTTTTACAAAATTATATTTCAAATCAGCCAGGAGATATTATAGATATAAAATCTAATAAAAAAATAGGAACACATATTGGTGTAATGTATTATACAATTGGACAAAGAAAAGGACTAAATCTTGGTGGTCAAAAAGAACCGTATTATGTTGCTGAAAAAGATATCAATAATAAAATTATTTATGTAGCTCCTGCAAGCGATGAAACTTTTTTAGAATCAAAAAGCTGTATAGTTGAGGCATTTAATTTTATTTCTAATTACGAAATGTATTTTAAATCAAATAAATTTCAATGTAGTGCAAAATTTAGATACAGACAAAAAGATATTAAAGTTGAAGTAGAAGTAATATCAAATAATAAGATTAAAATTACCTATCAAGAGCCAGTTAGGGCTGTTACAGAGGGCCAAGAAGCAGTATTATATATTAATGAGATTTGTCTTGGCGGTGGAGTTATTGATAAAGTTTTAAAAATTTAAAAAAATGAGTTAAAATAAAAAAGAATTAGAAGAAGGTGTGGAGTTACATGTTACTAAGCAGTTCAACAAGTACTATTGTAATTGGAGTTGTTGTTTTAGTTGTTTTAATATTTGTTATAGTTTCATCAATAACAAGTAAAAAAGCTCAAAAAGTTGAACAACAGAAAAGAAAAAAAGTAGTTAAAGAAGAAATTAAAAACTATTTGGCAAAAACACAAAACATTAAAAACATTAAAGTTGAATATGAAAAGGTTTATGCTAGAAAAGGTGTAGAGTACAAATATAGAGATGTTTTTGATGTTGTTGTTCAAATGTTTGAACCAAAAACAAATAAGTTAATTTCAACTAATGCATATGAAGTAGAAGGAATTACTACAAAATCAGGAAAAAATAACTATGTAACTGCCTGACAAGTTAATGGTGAAATTGACCTTGAAAATACAAAAAGAAGGATAGCTATTGCAGAAAAAAAAGTTAAATTAACAAAACAAGAAAAAGTTGTACTTAAAAAAGAAGAAAAGTTAAAAACTATTGAGCATAAAACTCAAGTTAAAGAGGAACTTAAAAATATCAAAGTTGAGAAGAAAACTCAAAAAAGTAATAAAGATATTTCTCTTCAAATGGATAAAGCTATCAAAGCAACAACAGTTAAATTTGTACCAAGAAGAAATAAGTAACATATTTTATAATATGTTTTTTGTTTAGGGGATTATAAGATGAAAGTAGTTACAAAAGAAGATTTTAAAAGATATATGGGTGTCTGCCCAAAAATAGCTTGAATTTTTCATAATTTGGAAAATTTTAAAACAATTATTAATTTGAAAAAAAATAAGATTTTTGAAACTCATTATAAAGTTGAAATGAACACAGAAGATGATTTTAATTCTTCATCTGGATTTAATGCAATTGATTTATATTCTGATTTATTGACAAAAGAAGAAAATCTTTTATCAAAAGAGGAGTTTTATCAAAAGGAATTATTAATTAAACAATTAAATGATCTTAATGGTTTTGAAATATCAGGTCTTCCTGCAGAAACAATTGTTGATGGATTGGCAGTTGGTGAAGCTGCTAGGGAGTATTTCATTGAAAAATTATATGAAGAGAATTTAGTAGGGAAAACAAATTTTGAATATTTTGATTTTCAGGAAATGGAATATATTCAAACAATTCAAAAAACACGTGAGATTTTAGATAATAATAATATAAAGTATTTGTTTGAGCCCACTTTTGAAGCTAACAACTCTATGTTAAGAGTTAGATGTGATGTTTTAATTAACAATGGTAATAAGCACGTTACTATTGTTGAATTTAAGGCATCAACCTCTTCAAAGACTGAACATTTTTTTGATATTATGTATCAAAAAAAAGTTTTAGAAAAAAATGGTTACATTGTTGATGATGTAAAAATAGGTCTAATAAATAGAGACTATATCAGAGGAATTGGCATTAAAGAAGAAAGACAAGACTTTGAAGTATCAGATCTATATGATATAGATTATGAAAATGATGTGAAACCTAAAATTAAGGATTTGAAACTTCCAATTAGTGGTGAATCTGATTTAATATATTCACAATTAATAAGAATTACAGATAAATTGGAGAATTCATTAAAACTTCCAAAAATTAATAGTTTAATTGAAGGAATGGAAGCAAATGATTTCTATTTTGATGGTTATATAGCGGAGATAGCGACTTTTTTTGAAATAAAAGAGAATTTATTTAATGAAAAGTGTAAAAAAGTTAAATTAGAATATGCAAAATTAAGTTATAAACTTGATGAAAAATATTGTCAACATGTTGTTCCATATTATGATAAAAGTAAGTTTAATCTTTACGAATTATCAGGTTTTAAAGCTTCTGCTGCAGTTATACATTCCTTATTTCCAAAAGATATTTATATTGAAAATCTCAAGGACCTAGATGATAATAAATACATTTATAATTCAAAAAATTTATTTAAGAAAGATCAAAAAAGAGTAATTAATGTTGTTGTCAATTTTATAAAAAATAACAAAATTACAGCCAAAGATATCATCAAATCTGGTTCATATGAAACAATCTTAAAAGATTTAAAACAATATTATGATTATCCAATTTATATGTACGACTTTGAAACAGTAAAGTGAGCAATTCCTAAGTATGATAATTCTTGAGCTTACCAACAAATTCCATTTCAATATTCAATTCATGTTATTGATAATCCAAATTATGATTTTAATGACCCAATAAATACAATGAAACATTTAAACTTTATTGCAAGCAATCAAGATGATCCAAGACCACAATTTTTATTAAATTTTATTAGAGATTGTTTTAAATATGGTCCAGGCATTTATGTGGCATATAATAAATCTTTTGAAAAAGGTGTTTTAAAAAATCTTATTTATTGTTATCCTCAATTCACAATTCCTTTGACTTACATTTATATGAATACTATTGACTTAATGGAATTTTTCAGAAAAAAAGGAGATAATTGATTAATTTATCATCCAGAGTTTAGAGGATCATATTCAATTAAAAAAACTCAACCTGCTTTGGATAGTAGTTTGAGTTACAAGGACCTAAAAATTAATAAAGGTGATAAAGCAAGCCAAACTTTTAGACAATTTTTAGATAATGTAATTAGTCAAGAAGAATACGAAGTAATTTTAAAAGAAGATATGCTTAAATATTGTGACAGAGATACATTAGCTATGATTGTAGTTTTACAAAAAGTTGTAGATATTGTTAGGGAATATAATCCTAATTTTTTAGAAGATATTATGAAATTAAGCGAGGAAGAGAAATAATGTTTAAAGTAATATTTTGTGGTACTCCTGAGATATCAGTTGAGATTTTAAAAGGTATTGAAAAAACTGGCCTAACAATTGTTGGTGTTATTACTCAACCTGACAAACAAATTGGTAGAAAAAAAGAAATTAAATTCTCACCAGTAAAAGAATACAGTTTAAGCAAAAATTATAGATTATTTCAACCTTTTAAGATTTCACAAATTTATGATGAATTAAAAAGTCTAAAAGCAGATTTTATGATTACTTGTGCTTATGGTCAATTTATTACTCAACCAATTTTAGATCTCTTTAAAAATTGTATTAATGTTCATGCAAGTCTTTTACCAAAATACAGAGGTGGAAGCCCGATACAATATGCAATTATGAATGGAGATAGTAAAACTGGTATTTCATTAATGAAAATGATTAAAAAGATGGATGCAGGTGATGTGTATTGCCAATCAGAAATTTTAATTGAACAAGATGATAATGCTAATTCAGTATTTAAAAAAATGGCTGTTTTAGGTAAAAAAATGATAGAAGAGAGTTTATTACAAATATTAAAAGGGCAATTACTTGGAGTTCAACAAGATGAATCTAAAGTTAGCTTTGCATATAATTTAAAAAATGAAGAAGAAAAAATAGATTGAAATAAATCAGCTGAGCAAATTTACAATTTTATTAGAGCTTTAAGTCCTCAACCAATTGCTTTTACATATATTGACAAAGAAAGAATTAAGATAAAATCTGCGAGAATTATAAAAGATGAAGAGAAATTAATCACACTAGATAAATTATTCGCTAATGGAGAAATTATTGCTATTGATAAAGAGGGAATAATTGTAAATACAACTAATGGATTTTTGAAAATTCTTGAACTTCAAAGAGAAGGTAAAAAAATGGTTAGTGCATCTACTTTTAAAGATCCAAATTCACCTATAAAAGTGGGCTTAATTTTTAACTAATTTTTATTTATAAATAAATCCTTTCAAATTAGCACAAAAGAGTATTTTTTATATATAATTTAATTAGATACATTAAAGGGAGACTATTTTATGTCAGTAAACGATTTAAGACCTGGAAATACATTCTTATATGATGGAAATATTTTTGTTGTTTTGGAAAATTCATTTTCTAAAACAGGTAGACAACAAGGAAAAGTTACAGTTAAAGTTAAAAACTTGAGAACTGCAGCAAGAGTTGAAATTACTTTTACAGGAGGAGAAAAAGTAGATAAGGCTTTAATTGAGAAAAAGGATATGCAATTTTTATATAATGATGGTTCAAATTGTGTTTTAATGAATACTGAAAGTTATGAACAAGTGGAAATTGCTTCAAAAAAATTAGAATGAGAATTAAAATTTATAACAGATGGTATTATGGTAAAAATGACAGAGTATGATGGTGAAATTCTTGGAATAACTATTCCTGAAAAAATAGAACTAACAATAGTTGAAGCTGAACCTGCTGTTAAAGGCGATACAACTAGTGGAGCTCAAAAAAAGGCAAAAGTTGAAACAGGGTTAGAAATAACTGTTCCTTTATTTATTAAAGAAGGAGAAAAAGTGTTAATTAATACTACTGATGGAAAATATGCAGGAAGAGCAAACTAAAATAAGAAATTAGAGGTGAATGATATGTATATATCTATTGAAAGAAACTCTAGAGGTAATCTAGAAATAGATGAAAAAATACTAAGTAAAATAATTGAATTTGATGTTATTTCAATTGCAGTTGGTTATAAAAGTATAAATGTAAGTGTGACTATTCATCAGGAAACTGATCTATTTATTTTGGTAAGAGTATATGCACTTGACCAAGGAAAATTTTTTATGGATGGAATTAAAGCAACCTCAGTTATTAATGATTCTATTTATAAAACTTTAAAAGTAAAACCAAAAAATATATCTTTTGCATTTATTAAATAAATACTTGTCTATTTAGTTTTTTACTTTATAAACTAAAAATTATTTATCTTTTAATTATAACTTTTCTAGGCAAGATAACCTTTAAAAATAGGGCTAAATAGTGTATAATAAATCTATATTTAAATGGAGGAACTAGGCATGGCTGCTAATAATAAATCATTAGGAAAAAAAATAAGTACTACAAGGACAAAAACAGTTATTGTAAAGAAGCCTGGCTCAAATGAATATTTATATCAAAAGTTTGGTCCCAAAGCATTAGCTTTAATTAGTAAATATAATCTACAAATTGATGAAAGTTATAAAAAATTAATTTCTTCATATGAAAGAATAAACTCATTACCTAAGAATGACCCAAGAAGACCTAATTTAATTGACTTATGAGAAGGTGAATTTAATAGGATTTTTAAACATTTCTGAGAAAATTTTGCTAATGGACAAAATCCTACTAATGAAAGAACTATTTCTGGTTGAAAAGATAGATTAGAAGTTAAGCCGGTATCAGTATTACCAGATGAAAAAAGAAAAGATTTAATATCAAGACTTTCTCCTTCTGCATCAAACTTTAAAGGTAGCAAGACAACTAAGGAAGAAATTTTATCTAGAGCTGGTTATTCAAATAAAATTAAAGCAGAGAAATTTAATTTTACTGCAACAGCTAAAACTGGACAAAGCTTATTTGAAATTGAGAACTTATTAAGTGCAGCAGAAGAAAAGGGAGTTGGAGAACCAGAAAGCATTTTAAAAAATAGCTTTGCAGCTCTTCAATCTAGTGAAAATGAAGTTGCTTCAACTAAATCAATTATTAGAATAGACGAAGAAACTGAATTAATGACTTCAACTGCAATTCCAGATCCTAATTTGTTAGATTTTATTAATGATGGAAATGTTTCAAATAATTTAATTCAAGAGGAAAATGTTAATATTGAAGATCAAGAGTTAACAAATGAAACTAAACTTTCTGAAAGTGAATCTCAAGAAAATAATTCAGAAACTATTGGATATGTTACAAGTGAAAATATGTCTAGAGAAGAATTTAACAAAACAAACAATATTGAAGTACAAGAAAGTAGTTTAGTAAAAGAAGATGAAAATCTTGCAGCTTTAGAATTAGGAACAGAATTTTTTCAAAAACATTTAACTGAACAATTTGACATCAATACTAATATTTATGTTACTGAAAAAATGGGTAAAATTGAATATAGTATGAAAGATGATATGATAATTCCAGAAAAAAGAAATATCCTTTCAAAAGAAGGATTCGAAATTAATTTAAATCCTGAAAAAACTAACTTATTAATCAGAAACAATGAAAGAACAGAAAAAACAGAGCAAGTAAAACCTTATCATGAAGAAAGACCAGTAGGATATTATCCAATAAATTATGATGCTGCAAAAAGACCAATGATTCATGACTTAATTGCTTCAAATGAAAGAGAAAGCTTAGCACTTGATGAAATGACTCATAAAGTTGAGTATTTGAGACAATTAAGAAATGATCGTCGTCATAGAGTTAACATGATGAAAATTGAAAGAGCTAACAGTTATATTGTTACTCGTGCAAGAAGATTGGCCGAATCACGTGAGTTAAGAAGACTTAAAAGACGTGAGGATGTAAACTTAAAAGCAATCGAAAAAGCAGAGAGATTAAGAAGATTACATGAAAGACAAAAATTAATTGAATTAATGAAAGAACGTCAATTAAAAAGAACTGAAGAAAAACGTGTAGCTTCAGTTTTAAGACTTGAACGTGAGAGACGTTATGAAAGAGATGCTAAATATAGAGCTGAAATAGCAACTATTGACGCACAAATTAGACAAGAACAAGAATTAATAAAAGGTACTGAATTAAAAATGAAAGCATACTTTACAAAATTTAATGATAATGAAATGTTTGATGAGTCATTAAAAGTTGCTAAAGAAATAGTTCCAAATTACAAAGCAATTCAACAAAAAGCAGAGACTATTCAACAATTGGAAGAGAAAAAACGTAAGGATAGAGTTGAAAAAATTAGTAGAAAATTTATAAAAAATATTAAATAATAAAAAAAGACATTTGCTATGATAAAAATGTCTTTTTTTTATTTTTTAATGATATTTAAAAAACTCTTTTAAATTGAATTATATACTTTATTTTGTAAATAAAATATGATATTTATAGTAAAATATTTTTAACTAGTAAAAGTTTGCTTAAATAATTTAAACAAACTATAGTAATTAATTTAATATTTATTTTTAATTGTTTGAAACAATTAAAAAAAGAAAAAGAGGTAATAAATAACAATGGCAGTTAAGAACAAAATTAGAGTAAGAACAGAAAGTGATTTTTCATTACTATCTGGAAAAGTAAGAGCTAGAGTTAAAAATTTAATTGAAAAGAGACTTAATAGTAAGACAATAGTATTATTTGCTCAAGAATATGAAGCATATGATATAAATTTTCGTCTTCAATTAGTTGACTATATTAATTATTTAATGGAAATTGAGAATTCAAATTTGCCTGCTTATTTAAGCAATAGGAATCAAGCAGCTAATGAAGCTGTTTATCAAAGTTTAAAAAAAACTATTTTTAAAGATAAGGAACTTGATAAAAAGAATTTTAAATTCCAATTAAATGACTCTAAAGCAGCAACTAGTCAAAAGTTAGTTAACAGTTCTATACAAACAGATCCAAGAAAAAAAACTAAGGAAATTGATGTTCCTAAACTAAATTCAATTAATAGAAATTCAATTGAAAAATTATTATTGGAAGCAAAGCAAAGAGAAGAACAAGAAGCTAAAATTAGAGATGCAAAATTAAAAGAACAACAAAGATTGGTTGAACAGCAAAAAAGAGAATTAGAAGAAAAAATGGCCTTAGAAAGAAAAAGAACTGAGGAACTAGCAGCTAAATTAAGAGAAGAAAAAAGAATACTTGAAGAGAAAAGACTTGCAGAAGAAAAAAAACAAGAATTAGAAAAACAAAAAATTCTTGATAAAAAATTGAAAGAAGAAAAAGCAGCTAGATTAATAGAAGAAAAAAGATTAGCTGAAGAACAGAGAATTGCTGAAGAAAAAATAAGAGAATTAGAAAAACAAAAAGCTATTGAGAAGAAACTAAGACAAGAGAAAGCAACTAAATTGCGAGAAGAGAAAAGATTAGCTGAGCAAAAGAGAGCCGAAGAACAAAAATTAGCTGAACAAAAAAAACTAGCTGAACAAAAAAAACTAGCTGAAGAACAGAGAATTGCTGAAGAAAAAAGACTTGCAGAAGAACAGAGAATTGCTGAAGAAAAAAGAAAAGAATTTGAAAAACAAAAAGCTATTGAGAAAAAACTAAAACAAGAGAAAGCAGCTAAATTTAAAGCAGAGAAAGCTGAAAGAGAAGCAGAGAATAAACTAGCAGAGAAAAAAAGAATTAATGAAGAAAAACGTATTTACGAAGAACAAAAGCGTTTAGAAGAAGAAAAGGCAGCTAGGGAAGAAGAAATGTTTTCTGTTGAAAGAGTTATCGAGACTAGAGCTGTAAAAGAGAGAGACTACTTTAGAGAGCAAGCAGAAAAAGAAAAACTTTGACTGCAATTATATGGTAGATCAAGAGAAGATGCACAAAAATATAGACAGAGTCAAGAAGAGAAAAGAGTATCTAAAATTAGTGAACATAATAAAAAAGTATATATTGATTCTTCAATTGAAGCTCAAAAAACTTTTACTATTCTTGGATATGAGTTTTCAATGTCTGAAACTATGGACCCAAAAAACAAGTTCTTTAGTTTTTGATATGATTTAAAAAAGAAATTAAACACTTCAAATATCTCTGTTTGATTAAACATTCACCCAGAAAAACAGAGATCAATACTTAAAAAAAGATTAAAACTTGAAGTAGGTCTTTGAGAAAAAATAAGATATATATTTACAAGGGAACCAATTCAGAAAAAAAAATCATCAAAAAAACTGGAAAAAAATTAATAAAAATAGATTAAATAATAAATATTTTAATTTAGTATTTATCTTCCAAATAAGAAAATATTTTAGTTGTAATATATTAATTCAAATTATCGATGGGAGAGGCAATTATGAAATGTTGTGATTGTAAGAATAAAAAAGATAATTGCAGTTGTTCGATAATTGAATGTCTTTGCAATGAAATTATTAGTTGTTTGTGCTGTTTATTTAAATTTTGGGAAGAAAGAGATAAACAATTAAGTATTCATGAAACTTTTATAAATTTTTGAAAAGAGACAATAAAAATTAAAGCCATTCCTAGTGTTATAAAAAAAGATATTGAAAGTACTTTTAAGAAACTTTCAAAAGTAGAAAATTGTTTAAATAAGGTTAATTATATAGAATATCTTGATTTAAAATATGATCCAGAATATATTGTAAAATTAATGCAGAAAAATAATATTTCTAAATTAAGTTATTTTATTACTAAGCTTGAATTATATATTGAATTTTCTAATATTTTAATAGATGTAAGTGAGTATTTAAATTCTAAAAATACTTACTTAAAATTAAATACAAACATTAATGAAATAGTTAAATTGTTACCCATAATTGTTGAAATATTTGTTTGTTTTAAACCATCGATTGAGAATTCTCTAGAGTATGAAACTTTAAAAGAAAAAATGTATATTTTTGACTTAAATTTAATTAATTTAGAAAATAAGTTAGAGATTAAAATTACTTAATAATAGTCAATTATTTGTTATAATAAAAAAAGTTATGTATAAAAGAGGAGAAATTTATATGAAATTTAGTACAAAAAAAATTGCACAAAAAGGACAAGGAATTTGGATAGTTACAATTGAAGGTAAAGAATGAGAAGAAGCAGTAAAAAAAGGTAAATCAAAAGCAGCAGCTAACATTGAAATACCAGGTTTTAGAAAAGGTAAAGCACCAAAAGAAAAAATTGAACAATATTTAACTCCAGTTAAATATTTAAATGCAGCAGTTCAATCAATCATGGATAAAGCTTGAACTTTTGCAAGAGATCAAAAATCTGATATTGAACCATTTACTTCGCCAGTACCAACTCCTGTTAAAATTAGTGAAAAAGAATGTGAGTTACACTTTATTTTTGACTTAAAACCAGAAATAAAAATAGGAACTTACAAAGGACTAAAAGATAAAGAGTTGTTGAAAGAAGAGTTAAAAGTTACAAAAGAAGAATTAGATAAATCAATTGATCAATATAGAGAAAGATTTGTAATGGAAAAACTAAAAGAAAAAGGTGCTAAAATTGCTAAGGGCGATTCAGTTTCATTTGATTTTGAAGGATTTATTGAAGGTAAAGCTTTCAAAGGTGGCAAAGGACTAGATTTCAAATTAATTATTGGAAGTGGCCAAATGATTCCTGGTTTTGAAGATGCAATGATTGGTAAAGAACTAGGAGAATCTTCAATTAATGTAGTGTTCCCCAAAGACTATACTGATGAATTAAAAGGGAAAAAAGCTGAGTTTAAATTAAATGTAAAAGAAATTAAAGAGAGAATTTTACCTGCAAAAGATGATGAATTAGTAAAGGATTTAAATCTACCAGGAATTACTACTTTTAAAGAGTTAGAAAGTAGTTTAAAAACTCAAATTTTAGATCAAAAAACATTACAATCAAAAAATATTTTTGTAAATAAAGTAATTGATTTAATTAGATTGAATTCAACAATTGAAATTCCAAAATCAGCTATTAATAAGGAAATCGAAACTTTATACAAAGAATTTGAAGCAAAGGTTCAAAGTCAAAAAATAACAATCAAAGATTATAAAAAACAAACTGGATTAACTGATAGCGATATCAGAAACGAATTATTTGAAGATGCAAAAAAACGTATTGAAAGTTATTTAATAACAGATCAAGTTAGAAATACTGAAAAATTTGAAGTATCAAATGAAGAATTAAAACAAAAATATGAAACTTTAGCTAAAACATTTGGTGTAGAAATTGACTTTATTAAGAATTCTTTCTTACCAGAAGCACAGATAAAAGAAGAGATAATTAAAGAAAAAATCGTTGATTTCTTGTATACAAATAACGGTTAAAAATACAAAATATCTTGTATTTTTTTCTTTTTTTAGCACTTAACACTTGCAAGTGCTAAAAATTATGATATTATATTTTTGTACCTAAGGAGGAATATTATGAATAAAAAATTACCAATGTTAATTACTCGTGGTAGTTATATTTACCCAACTTTTGAACAAGTTTTAGAAATTGGTAGAGATAAAACAACACTTGCAGTTAAAGAAGCTGTTGAAAAATATGAGGGAAAAATTCTAATGGTTTCACAAAAAAAACCATTAGAAGATGATCCAAAATTAAATGATTTATTCACATTTGGTGTATTGGCTGAAGTAAAAATTAAAAAAGAATGAAAAGATGGTACATTAACTGTAAATATAAAATCAATATCACGTATAGAAATTAGTGATATTGAGTTGAAAGAGTTTTATATTGCAAATTATAAAGTAAAAGATAGCTTAAAGAGCTCAAATAAAGAAGCATTAGATAAGATAACAAAATATATTAAGGCAATGATAAGTTCACAAGATGAATTCCCATCAGAAGTTGGTGATATTATTAAAACTTCTGCTGCAAATGTTGATCCTAATTTTATTGTAGATAGTGCTGCTAATTTGATGCCATTTATGCCAATTGAAAAGAAACAAGCAATGCTTGAAGAATTAGATCCTGTTAAAAGAATTGAAATAATTAATGACTTTTTAGATGAAAAACGTCAATCAGCAGATATTGAATCATCAATTAGTAAAAAAATTAAATCAAGAGTTGATGAACAACAAAGAGAATTTTATTTAAGAGAAAAATTAAAAGCTATTAAAGAAGAATTAGGGGATATTGATGGAGAAGGAGATGATTTGGCTAAATATAAAAAACGCCTTGAATCTGAACCTTTCCCAGAAAACATAAAAAAAAGAATTTTATCAGAAATTGATAAATGTGAGGGAATGCCTGCGTCTTCTTCAGAAGCAAATATTACAAGAACATATATTGATTGAATGATGCAAACACCATGATGACAAAAAACTGAGGAAAAAACAAATCTAACTTTTGCAAAAAAAATTTTAGATAAGCATCACTATGGATTAGAAAAAGTTAAAGAAAGAATTATTGAGTATTTAGCTGTCAAACAAAATACTAACAAAGTAAAAGGGCAAATAATTACATTAGTAGGTCCTCCAGGAGTTGGTAAAACAAGTTTAGCAAAATCTATTGCTGAATCAATGGGAAGAGAATTTGTGAAAATGGCTCTTGGTGGTGTTAAAGATGAATCAGAAATTAGAGGTCATAGAAAAACTTATATAGGAGCAATGCCAGGTAGAGTAATTCAAGGAATGAAGAAAGCTGCAGTTAAAAACCCAGTTTTCTTACTTGATGAAATTGATAAAATGGCAAGTGACTATAGAGGAGATCCAGCTTCAGCAATGTTAGAAGTATTAGATCCAGAACAAAACTCAAAATTCTCAGATCATTATTTAGAAGAAGAATATGATTTAAGTGATGTTGTATTTATTGCAACTGCAAATTATCCTGAAAATATTCCAGAAGCTTTATATGATAGAATGGAAATTATTGAATTATCAAGTTATACTGAAATTGAAAAAATGAAAATTGCAGAAGAATATTTAATTCCTAAAGTTTTAGATGATCATGCTGTTACTAAAGAGCAAGTAATCTTTAAAAAAGAAGCAATTAATGAAATTATCAAACACTATACTAGAGAAGCTGGTGTAAGACAATTAGAAAGATGAATTGCGTCAATTACTAGAAAATTTGTTGTAAAAATGTTGAAAAAAGAAATTGAAACACTAACAGTTACTCCTAAAGTAGTTAACGAATTACTTAAAAAAAGAATTTTTGAACATACTGAAAAAGAAAATGAGGCTCAAGTTGGGGTTGTTACAGGACTTGCTTATACTCAATTCGGAGGAGATATTTTACCAATTGAAGTTAACCACTTTCCTGGTAAAGGGGGATTAGTTCTTACTGGTAAGCTTGGAGATGTTATGAAAGAATCAGCAACTATAGCTTATGACTTTGTTAAATCAAATTATAAAGCATTTGGTATTCCTAAAGAAGTATTCAATGAAAATGATATACATATCCATGTTCCTGAAGGAGCTGTTCCAAAAGATGGACCAAGTGCTGGTGTAACAATTACTACAGCAATTGTTTCAGCATTAACAAATAAACCTGTGCCAAAAGAAATAGGTATGACAGGTGAAATTACATTAAGAGGATTAGTATTTCCAATTGGTGGATTAAGAGAAAAATCAATTTCTGCTCATAGAAGTGGTTTGAAAAAAATATTAATTCCTTTTAAAAATACTAAAGATATCGAAGACATTCCTGAAGAGGTAAGAAAAGAATTGGAAGTAGTTCCTGTTCAAAAATATTCAGAAGTTTATGAAAATGTATTTGGTATTAAATTAAATGATCTTGTTAGAGAATTGCCAATTGCAACTTCATCGAAAGAAGAAGGCAAAAAAACTCATTAAAATATAAAAACAACTTTCTAATAGTTGTTTTTATATTTTTATGATAATATATCAACAATATAAAATAGAGGGGAAAATTTATATGGATAATTCATATAATGCAACAAATAATCCTATTGGAGATGTGATTGTTGCTAATAATAGAGAAGAATCTAAAAAATATATTCCAGATGATAAGGTTTATAAATTAGTTAAAGAAAAAAATAAGCTTAAATTTTCATGAATAGTATTAATTTATGGATGAAAATATAAGACATTGTTTTTAAGTGTAGTTTTTGTTGTAACTTTTAGTGCTTTTTTAGTAAGTTTAAATACTTTATTTTTAAGAAATGTTCTTAGTGCAGCACAGGCCCAAAATGGACAGTATTGAAATTTATCGTGAAAAGCATGAATGGCTATAACAGCTACAGATTTAATTTTGCTATATTTTTGTACATATATTAGGAACTCATGTTCAATTATGCTTGCAGTAAATATAGAAGTAGAATTGAGAAATTTGACAATAAAAAGATTATTAGAGCAAGACATTAGTTATTATTCTGATAAAAAAATTGGAAAATTAATGACAAAATTGGTTGGAGATACTAATGTTATTGGAAACGAAATTTCAGGAATGATTGCTTGAGTAATTCAAGCGCCATTAGTTATTGTAATGGGAACAGCTATGATGTTTGCAATTCATTGACAACTTGCTTTAGTTGCAAGTATTTGTGTTTATTCATTAACATTTATTGTAATAATGTTTTCACTTCAATATCAAAAAAAGGTTAAAAAAGTTAGAGATGTAATTTCTGATGTCAATGGTGATGTAATTGATCGAATTGGAGCAATTAAATTAGTAAAAGCAACAGGAACAAGAAGATATGAAGAATCAAGATTAGAAGAACTTCATAAGCCTTATATTAAGGCATTTAGACCAATTTCAAAAATAGATGGTACTTTATTAGCAATTTTAATTGCTTCAGATGTTCTAATTAATTTAATTATGATAACTATTGCAATAGAATTTTTTAATGATAATAAGATGTTGACAACTACTTTACCATCATTTATTTCAGCTATGGTGGGTTTAACTCGCCCTTTATGACAAATAGCTGCAATTATTCCGGGTCTATCAAGAGCATCAGCATCTTCTGCACAAATATATGAAGTTATTGAAAAAGAACCAATTCTTGATGATAAAGATAAATCAGGGATTTTATTTGATGAAAATATTTCAAAAATTGAATTTAGAAAAGTTAAATTTAATTATCCTGAGAAGCCAGAAGTTAACATTGTTCCAAATTTAGATATTACTTTAGAAAAGGGAAAATCTTATGCGTTCGTTGGTGAAACTGGAAGTGGTAAATCTACAATTTCAAAATTATTGTTAAGATTTTATGATCCAACAGACGGTTGTATTTTGGTTAATGATAAGAATTTAAAGGACTTCAATTTAAAAAGTTACTTAAGTCATGTTGGTTATGTTGAACAAGAACCATCAATAATTTTTGGTGATGTTTATGATAATGTTAGATATGGTTATTTCAATGCCACTGAAGAAGAAGTACATGAAGCTTGTAAAAAAGCTCAAATTGATCAAATTATTAATAGTTGACCTTATGGTTATCAAACTATTTTAGGAGAACGTGGTTTATTACTAAGTGGTGGTCAAAAGCAAAGACTTGTAATTGCAAGGATTTTACTTAGAAATCCTGAATTATTAATTTTAGATGAGGCTACAAGTGCCTTAGATAATATTGTTGAAAAGGAAATTCAAGTTCAATTAAATGAACTGATGAAAGAAAAAACATCGGTAATAATTGCACATAGATTAAGCACTATAAAAGATGTTGATAAAATATTTGTATTAGCTCCTGGTAAGGGAATTGTTCAACAAGGAACTTATAAAGAATTAATAAAGATTCCAGGAAAATTTAAAGATTTGCATGATGCAGGTAAGTCTTAAAAACTAACCAAAAGGTTAGTTTTTTTGTGCTATTATTCAATTAGGAGTTAAAAAAAATGAGCAAACCTTTAAGTTTCTTACTAAGACCAGATACTTTAAAAAATATTATTGGTCAGTCACATTTAATTAATAATAAGTATGGTTTAATTTCAAAAATTGTTGAAAAAAAATTTCTTACTAATTTAATTTTTTATGGTCCTCCAGGAGTTGGTAAGACATCTATGGCTATTTCTATTGCAAATGATCTTAAAGCAAAATATGATTTTTTTAATGCCTCAAATGATAAAAAAGAGAAATTACAAAAGTTAATTGAATCATCAAATCATGATGAACAATTAATATTAATCGTGGATGAGATTCATAGAATGAATAGAAATATTCAAGATTATTTACTAGAGTTTATAGAGTCAAAAAAAGTTGTGGTTTTTTTGACTACAACTGAGAATCCTTATTTTGTAATTAATCCTGCTATTAGAAGTAGATGTACAATTTTGAAGTTAAAAGAAATTACTATTGAGGAAATGGAAGAGGGAATAAAAAGAGTATTAAAAAATAATAAAATTAATCTGGATATTGAAAAAGAGGCCTTTGTAAAACTTTGTGAACTTTCTAATGGAGATTTAAGGGTTGCTATTAATTCAATAGAATTAATGCTTGAATTATATCCAAATATTAAAATTAATAATGAAATTATTGAGGCAATATTTGAACAAGCTGTTACTAAGGGAACAGGAGAAGGCGATGAATATCATGATCTAAAATCGGCATTACAAAAATCAATTAGGGGAAGTGATGTTGATGCTGCATTACACTATTGAGCAAGATTAATGAAAATAGGTGATTTTGAAGTTTTAATGAGAAGAATGGTTATTATGGCTTATGAGGACATAGGACTAGCCAATCCAACAATTCCCATAAGAGTTTATCAAGCATGCCAAACTTTTAGACAAATAGGAATGCCAGAGGGAAGAATTATTTTGGGTTTGGCTATTATTGAAATGTCTTTAAGTGAGAAATCAAACTCGTCTTATTTAGCTTTAGAAAAGGCAATAGAAGATGTTAATAATGGTTTAGCACCTCCAATTCCACCATATCTTAGAGATAATCATTATCGAAGTGCTCATAAATTAGGACATGGGATTGGTTATAAATATGCTCATAACTATGAAAACGATTGAGTTGAACAACAGTATTTGCCAGATGAAATTAAAGATATAAACTATTTTACTTTTAAACCTCATAGCAGTTATGAAAGAAAATTAATGGAAATATACATAAAATTTACAAAAGGAAATAAGATAAAATAATACATAGAGAGTAGGTAATTTAAAATGAAAACTAGTGCCAAAATAAGAGAAGAATTAGCTCAACAAGGTTATATTTGATTACCTACATACAAAAATATTTTAGAGAAAGTTTGACAACACAGTGAAACTTATATTGATGAAGATGAAATAGTTTTATCTGCACTTTGAGCCAGTTTTAAAAGATATGATGAAAAAATGATTGGAATTGTTTTTATTACATCTAAAAGAACTTTTACTTTAGAAATTGGCGATGATGATTCAAGTACACAAATAAGATATTTGCCATTTGACTCATATTCATTGCAAAAAATTCAAC
This sequence comes from Spiroplasma endosymbiont of Cantharis rufa, assembly GCF_964019665.1. NCBI lineage: Bacteria > Bacillati > Mycoplasmatota > Mollicutes > Entomoplasmatales > Spiroplasmataceae > Spiroplasma > Spiroplasma endosymbiont of Cantharis rufa. Next base: position 410,561 of record NZ_OZ026459.1, read on the forward strand.
TGCAATTTTCAAAAAATGACGGAGGCTTACATTATGTCTCACTTCAAAATGATAGTTTTGGAAATGGTATTACATTTGGAACTACAAATAGAGATGTAGCACAGCACTTTGTAGATACTTTAAGTGGAAAAACAAATGGTGAAATTGAAATGCTTCCAGATTCTGATGAGCCATTACTTGCAGAAAATGAAAAAGAACAGTTCATTGATGAGAATTTAAAAAAAGCAAAAGAAAAAAAACCTCATAAATTGGAGAAAAAACACGAGGAAATAAAACCAATTAAAGAATTTGATCAATGAAGAAAAGCTCCTCCAGAAGCAAAAGATAAAAATGTAGAGATTAAAATAGTTCCTCCCAAAAAAGAAAAACCTAAAAAAGATAAAAAAAAGGGTTATGGAGTAAAGTGAAAATCAAAAACATGATTATTATGATTTTTGCTACCAATTTTAACTTTAGGAACTATTATAGCAATTATATTTATAATGTAATATTTAAAAAACTCGTATATTAAACGAGTTTTTATTTTCTTTCAATTGAGTTAATTTTTCATTCATCAGACCCATTTAATAATATTAGTTCTATTTCATATGTAAATGTAGCATTTGAATAAGGTATTGTATACAAGGTTCTATATTTTATAATAGCATCAGTGTTTTGTTCATCAATACCTTTATAACTTAAAATTTTTGTCTTAAAATTGTCATTCTGAATTAAAGGTCTATAATAATATGTTGTAAGATCACTTTTCATTTTATTAACATCCTTAAAACCAAGTAGTATTTGATCTAAGAGATCATTGATATTAGAGTCATCTAATATTTTTTCTAAACCACTTAATATCGTTTTTTCTCTAAATATATTTTTTTGTCTACCATTTTCATCATAATCATTTCCAAGAGCAAACATAGCAGATTTTATACCTTTAACGTTTTTATTTTTTTTCTGATCAATATCTATATATAATCCATTTTTATTATTTGTTATCATTAATGTTTGAAGAGCTGTGTATTTATTAATACCTTCTTTATATGGAGTATCTTGACCATAAAAAATAGAATATTTATCCTCAATTAATGCTGAAGAAATATCTCTAATTCCATCAGTTAATCCTATTGTAGATTCTTTTAAATCTTTTACTTTTATATAATTTGGATTTGTTGAGCTAATTGAATAATAAATAAAATCTAATATTTCAGAAATAGTTTTTCCGTTATATATTTGAGAACTTAATATAGTTTGCAATGAAATGTTTTTTTCTCCTCCAATAATAGTTTTCAAAAAAGTTGATTCAGAGCTTCATAGAGTTTTTCAAGCACTTTTCATCATTTCATCTTGGTTAAATCTAAGTGGAATATTAACACCAAAAGTTTTTAAAAAATCAAATAAAGAGTCCAAACCATTAATACTTCTGTTTTCAATAAAGGCATCAATAATAGCTTTTACAAAATTACCTATTTGATTAGGCCCAATTTCTCCAATTACATTAATTTTAATATTTTTTCACTGTGCAAAACCATTACCAATTGCATAAAGAATTGGTGAAAAACCCTCAACACCTTTATAATCACCTGATAAAGTTCCTAATTTTGCTAATAAAGATGGCACTCAACCAAGAATTCCTGGCTTTGATATGTCTATGGTCTTACTACTTCCACTTTGAAATAATAATCCCAATAGTTTTGCAAAATTTAAACCATCATTATCTTTTGCATTTAATGCAATAGAAAAGTTTTTGATTAATGTTTTAGTACTAAATTGACTATTTTCAAATTCATTATCAGCAAGTTCTTTTAAAAATTTTAAATTTCTTTTTTCTCTTCTTCCAACTTCTCCTTTATATGAATAAAGATCATCATGACTTTGTGGAGTGTCTTGTGAGAAATCAATACTTGTAATTCTTTGTAAAATAGCTGAAATAACAAATAGGGCATCAAATATAATAGAGAAAATATTTGATGTGTCTAAGTTATTTAAATTATTTAAAAATCCTGCAAAGACATCGCCAAATTTATTTTCAAAATTAAAATCAATATCTTGATATAATTCATCTATATTTTTTATAACTTTATCTTTTTGACCTGAAAGTTTTGCAAATATATTATTTGATCTTTTTATAGCAGCATTCATTATTTTTTTATTTGTTAAATTTTCAATTTTATCTACTCTTAAAATACTGTTTACTAATAGATCTAATATTGATACAAAGTCTATATTTAAAAGAGTTTTAATAATTGATTCGTTAATGATCTTTCAGTTATTTTCTCTTAATGCTGTTAAAAAATTAACATTTAATAAATTTGAAATTAAAGTATATGGTAATTTTGCGCTAACAGCTATTTTTATTATTATGGCAATTATTTCAGCTCATTGGTCTAAAGTATTTGAAATCGATGCCATTTTTTGACTACTAAATTTATCTACATTATCTTCACTAAGATTTAATTGAGGCAAAAAAGATTGTATTAGTCCTGAAGAATTTGGATGAATTCCTCCATTAGATTTTATAATTCCTATAAAAACTGTTAAAAGACTTCCAATCGAATCAGCAGCTCCAACTGGAGATTTTACATTATCTGTAAGAAAAGGGCCGTTATCATTAGATCCATCAACCTTAGCTATTTTATTTATCTCTTCTCTTTTCAAGCTTTGATTAAAATAACTACCATTTAATGAACTCATATCAGTTTGATAATTTGTATTAAAACCTGGCATAAGTTCTTCTGCTCTGCTTGAGTGTATTAAATCTAGTAAATAATTTGCATCATATGCAAGTCCATAGTTTACTTTTTGACTGGCATTTTGCACCATTGCACCCCTTAAAAGAGTTGATGATATTTGAGTTAAATTTTTTACTTTATTAATAACTGACTTTTTTTTGTTATTTATTGTACTACAGCTTGTGACACTTGCTGTAGATGCTGTTATTGAAACTATTCCTAAAAGTGAAATAATTTTTTTCATTTTCCCCGACTACTCCCTCTAATTATAGTTATTATATATTAAAAAAGTTTCTTTACATAAAGAAACTTTTTATAATCAAAATCAAATTTACACTCTTTTTATATTATTTACTTTTCATGAAATTTGATCAGGTTTAAGAATTAGATTAATTTCATACTTAAACCTTTTATTATTAAAGGGATCAACGTAGATAGTTTCATAAGTTATTGACTGTACTAAATTTGCTTTATCTATATTAATATAACTTAAATTTTTTGTTTTAAAATTTTTGCTTTGAATTAATTTTTTATAGATATTATTTGAAACCTCATTATCAATCATATTTATATCATTAAATGCTTTTACAATATCTTCTAAAATATAATTAGTTATTTTATCATCAAAAATATATTCCATTCCTTCCATAATAGAAGAGCGTCTAAAATTACTAAATACTTGATTTCCATTTGAATCAAAATCAGTTCCCAAAGCATACATTGAAGTCTTAGAACCCCTAACTTTTTGATTTACTATTATTGGGTTTTCATTAATTTTTAAGTAAAGTCCATTTCTTGTTGAAGATAGTATAAAGGCTTGTAGAGGGTTATAGTCTCCGGTTAGACTATTTTCTATGAATTGCTTTTCACTATTATTGCTTTTATATCATAGTTGATATTTATCATTTACAATTTCTTTACTAATGATGTCTAATCCAATAGCTAATTTTTCTGCCTTTTTATTAATGATTTTTTCTTTATAAATTTTATTATTTAGATCAGTTTGAGATATATTTTTATAAATTAAATCAATAAGTTTTGATATTGTAATACCACTTGCAATTTCATTTTTAAAAATAGAGTATAAACTAATTTTTTGTCCAGTTAAATCTTCTATTAAAGTAGAATCCTCATCTCAAATAGCACTAAATAGATGTTTTAACTGACTTGTTGTCTTCTCACTAACTTTTAAATCTATTGTAATACCAATCCCATTTAATATTTCAATAACTTTATTTAAACCACTAAAGTCCGAATTAAATCCAAGACCATCACCAATTACTCATCTAAGCACATTTCCAACTTGGTCGGGTCCAATTCCACCAAAGGACCATCCTTTTCAAATTGCAACTCCATTACCAATTCCATAAAGAAGAGCAGAATAGTTATTTTTTTTATTTTGTCCTAGTATTGGAGAACTTAATTTTGATATTAAACCAATTAACCCAATATTTTGATCAATATTTGTTACTTTTTCACCAGAGTTAAAAAGTAAATAAAATAGTTTTTGCATTTGCTTACCTTCTAAATTTTTTTCTATGTTTGTAATTGTAGAAAGATTTTTTAAAAGTTTCTCTGTACTATAAGGATTTTCTTTTAAACTTAAATTATTTAACTCCTTTAAAAAATCATTGTTTATTTTTCCACTATCGAATAAATAATCATTTGATAGTGGAATATAACTTGAAAAATCTATTGAAGAAATATATTTAAGTAGTCCCGAAATTATAAATAAAATATCTGTAATATTTTCAGTCTTTTCAAAAACTAACTTTATTATTGTTTCAATATTTAAATTTAAATTATTTTTTTCTATTTGTTGAAAGAATTCTCCAATTATTTTCCCTAGGTTTTTATCAAAATTTTTATTTAAATTATATATATCTTCATTGCTAATAATTTTATCTTCTTGATTTAATACTCTGGCAAAAATATTATTAACCTTATTCAATGAAGCATTTAGAATCATTTGTCCGCTTAATTCTTCTGCTTGTTTATCTTGCATTAATATTGAATTAATTAAGTTATCAAGTATTTTGGCTCCTCCTGATAAATTTACCTCATTTAAAAAATTTATTATTCATTTAAATATTCCTTCAATATTTTTCTCTTTTATAGCATTTTCAAATTCAGAATTAAAAAAATTTTTCAAAATTCCATAAATAACATTTGACTCTTGCAAAAAACCTATTGTTTTTGATAAGGGCTCATTAATTTTTTGAATTAATTTTGCAATTGGTTGAATATTTTTACTGTTTAAAGAAGTAACTAAGTCATCATTTAAATTAAGTTGAGGTATAGCCCCCTGAATTAGACCAGAAATACTTGGATGAATTCCTCCATTTGATTGGAGGGTAGTTATTGCAAACATAAGAGTTCCTGCAATACTTTTAATTGAGCTTATTGGAGCTTTAACTTTATCATTTAAAAAATTTTCTTGTAGCTCATTAATTGCATCTCTATTCAAATCTTGATTATCAAAATAAAGGTCTCTAAGATCATTTAAAGTTGTTTCCTTTCCTGTATTAAAAAAAGGTATTAAAGAGTTTACTTTTGAACTATAGACAAGTTTATTTAAATAATTTGAATCATATGCAAAACCCGTATTTGTTTCTTGACTTGCATTTTGAATCATTGAACCTCGTAATAAAGTTTCAGAGATTTTAGTTAAATTACTAACTTTATTTGTAATTGATATTTTTTTTAAATTTATCATGCTACAAGAAGTAACACTTATAGTAGAAATTGGTACACTCATTACTGCAAATATTGAAATTATTTTTTTCATTTTATCCCCCGATATTTAAATTATATTTTTAAATTATGATAAAATATTTTTGAACTAATATAATATTTCAAAAATTAACTAATGAAGTCGGGAAAGATAAAATGAAAAAGACATTATTTTTATATTTAAAACAAGGTATAAAAGGTGTAATGAAATTTAAGATACAGTTTATTGTAATTATAATTTTAAGTTTTTTGGCTACCTTTATTTTAAGCGTGTCTTTTTCTACTACGAAAAGAATTAGTGAAGATTATGAAAAAACTATGTCTAAAATGGACCCATTTGATTTTGTTAACCAACAAGTAGTAGGAGTTAATTTATCAGAAGGAAAAGGTTCAAATATAATTGCTCCTATGGATATTCTTAATAATCAATTTTTGTATGTTAAAGATTCAAATGATTTAACTAGTCAAAGAAGTAATAAAGCAATCGATTTGAATTATAATATTTCTCACTTTGAAAATTTTTCAAGTGAGGGTTATGAAAAAACTTTTTTAACTAAAACTTTTGAAGTTCCAATTATTCAAGAAGAATTTTTAAAAATGTTAGCACATAGAGATTATTGGTATAGTATTTTTCAATATACTTATGATCCAATTAGAGATGAAGTAAAGTGAGAACCGAGCTTAGATGTTAATTATTATCCAGGAGCATCTTCAAATTCATATTTAACAAAAACAGCTGCAAATTACAATGGCACAATTTCAAATTTTTATTTGCCAACAATTGAAATGCTAAAAAAGATTTATTTAGAAGATTTATTTAGTGAAAATCCTCCAAGTTATGTCAAAAATACTTTGTTTTATGAGTTAAAAATTAAAGAACTAATTAGTTATAAAAATTTTGATGCAGAATTAGAAAATAATAGTGATTTTGATATTTATAATCGATATCTATATTTTGCATTAGAAACTTTCATTAGACAATTGATAAATTCAACAACTGAATATCCTTCATATTGAATTAATCAAGCAATAGAAAATTCTAATTCAAAAGAAAGAGAAAGTATAATTGAAGAATTTAATAAATTAAATAAAAATAATGAAATAGGTTTTGATTTTTTGTTAGAAAAGTCAGAAGAAGAAAATAAAACTGAGAATAGAAAATTTGCACTATCAATATTTAGATGAATTTTTGGATTTAATCCTACTTTACCAGATGATTGAAACGAAGAAGAATTAGGGCCTAATGATAAGTTTCTTGTTGATGATAATTCTAAAAGACCATGAAAAAACAATATTGATTTAGGTTCAGAAGATCTTGATTTAGATAGATATCCAAACTCAAAAGAGGATATATTTAAAAATGGAATGAGAGGAAGTTTAAATCAAATTATTGTTAAAAGAAGCGATAATGGAAAAATTTATAATTATGATAGTAGTTTTAGTAGTAAACATTTAAGACATTATGAGAATAATAGTATTGAACAATTAATTGGCTATAATAAAGACTTTGAAGAGTTTGATAATTATAATAAAAAATATAATTATGATGAAATATCTACTTCAAAAGCATTCTATCTTAAAAATGAAATTTTATCTAAGGCAATGGGTTTTAAATATGAGGCAAGAGCTGAGATGGAATTTACAGATGTAATATCTGAAGTTAATTATAGAATTATTGATATTAATAATGATTTAAAAAATAAATTAACTTTATATGAAGGAAATTTACCAAGAACAAAAAATGAAATTTTAATAAATCCCCAATTTGCAACAGCAAATAAATATCGACTTGGGGATAATATAGTCTTAGGTGAAAGCAACTTTGTTATTTCAGGGTTTGCTGTAGAACCTTTAAGTTATTTCCCAATGGGTAATACTCAAGATCCACTTCCAAATAATAAGAAGAATGCAATAATTTTTGCTACAAAAGACAACTTTAATAAAATAATATCTACTCAATTAGAAAAAATCGCTACAAAGTCTATTTATTCAATGTTAACTGTTGAGAATAAAGAAGATATATCAGAAAGCAACAAGAATTTAGAGAAATATAGAGCTTATTCCTTTAATAATATTATTGAAGTATACAATTCATATAATTTTATAACTGGAAAAAACGATAAATTAAATGATGAATGATTCATAAATACCTATTCAAAATTTGATTCAAGTAATTTTAAATTGAATTGAATTGTTGCACCAATGTTAATTTTAGCCTTTAAAATATTTTCATATGTTTTCTCAATATTAGTTTTTATAATTACAATAATAGCAACTGTTATAGCAGTCAAAAAGACAGTTGAATTAAATTCTGGAGAAATTGCTATCTTAAAAGCAATGGGTGCTGGTAATTTTCAAATTTCATCTTCATATATATCTTATGGAATAATTGTAACTATTTTTGTTGCTCCTATCGCTTGACTATTAGGTTCGTTTATTCAAGAATTTGTCGCAAAAGTATTCTTGCAATTTTCTTCAGGAAAATCAAATTTAATTATTTTTAGTCCCTTAGCTCTACTAATATCTATATTAATTTTTGGATTACTCTTATGTTTAATTTCATTTTTTACAGCATTTTTATTAGTTAAAAAACCGACTTTAGAAATTATGTATAAAATGGAAAAAGTTAAAAGAATTAAATGAGTGGATACAATTAACAATAAAATGTTTAGAAAAAGGTCATTCTCTACTAGATTTAGTATAGAATTAGCAACCTCTGGTTTCTCTAAAACAGTTCTTTCAGCTACAACTGTATTCTTTGCTGGTTTTTTAGTATCATTTGGCTTAACAATTCCAGGTTTAGTTCAAAATGTGGTGGGAAGTTATTATAAAAATGTTTATTATTCTAATTATTTTGAAAATAGAGAATTAATAGGAAATGCACCTTTAGCAAAAACTTCTTTGTCACCAACGAGAGAAATTGATTATTATGAGAATTCCTTATTTGATAGCAATAACATTTTTGGAAGTGGAATAACAAAAATATCTAAAAGTGTATCTGATTTTGCACCACCTCCAGACAACTCAGCAATACCTCAAATCTTGTTAACTCAGGAAGAAAATAATCAAGTAAAAGCAAATTGACTTTATGATTTTATGAATGGAAGTAGTTCTGAACAAAAAAATTTAAGAGATCAAAACTCTTTAATTGCAATAATTGCAAGTTTATTAGGTAATAATATTAATCAACTTGTTGGTAAAGGAATTTCAATTTCAGATATTCAAAAAATATTGGAATGAACAATTCATTCTAATTCACCTGATTTAGAAAAGTTTGAAGATAGATTACAAAAAATAAAAGATCTATCTGGATTATTGACTGACGGATTACCACAATTGTTGACAAATTTTATTGATGGTTCATCAATAACAGAGGGAGATTGAAAAGAACAAATTGTAAATATTATAATTGCTCAAACACCTTCATATATAAAACAATATGTAACTAGATCAGAAAATAGACTTAATAATTTTGCTTTTGGTTGACAAATAAATAAATATATTCCAGGAGTTGATAACTTTTATACAAGACTAAATGTTGCGACAAATAACAATAGGAACTTAGACTTAACTGGTTTACAATCAACTCAAAATGCTTATAAAATGACTATGAATGATAGAGAAAATTTATTTATTAGTGATTATCAAATTCAAATCTTGCAACAATTAATAAAAGGTGAAACAATTGATACAAATAAACTAAAAGAAATTAGTAAATTTTACGATGGAAAAAATTTAACTATTCCTGTTATTTCAAATGAACAAACAGATTTTGAATTAGATGAAAATTGAGAAAATCTTGAAAGTCCAAAAATTCAAAAAGATAGACTAATATTGAGAGAAAATGCTCTAAATATTCCAAATGAGGCATGAATGTATGATGATGGTGATTGATTAAAATATCAAAACTCATCTGCTACTAATAATATTAAACCATTTATTGATATGGATGGACTATCTGCAAGTAAATTTACATATGCTCCAATATTTGATCAAACTGGATTTGATTTATTTAATAGAGAAGAAGATATAAAACTTAAAGATAATGCTTATGGATTTTTCAATTTAAATTCAATTCCAACACCAGAAGGAGAAGAATTAGATTTTGAAATAAGACCGTACTATTCTTTTGACAATATAACAATGTTTATTCCATCAATATATAAAGAAAATTTTATGAAGCTGAAACAGAGTGGAAATAGAGATAGTAGTAAATGATGACAAGAGGATGCTTCACAATTTGTTCCAGAAGAAACTAAAAAAGCTTGAGCAAAAATTAATCCAAATTTAGAAAATAATAACGATTATTTTGCATTTAAACCTTACTCTCTATACTATGATGCATCAGGAAATTTTGAACGCGAGCAAGAGAATTTATCAGGAGTTCCAGTTGAATATATGTCAAAAGGGTATGAAAATCTTTTTGCAAGAACTTTAAGAGAAACTGATGGTCCAATAACTTTAGGAAACGTTGAAATGAATTGAATATCAAATAATAAAAATATTGAAAAAATAAGATTTAAAAAAATTGGGTCAATTGGAGTGTATGGAAAACCCATAGTAATTGCAGATCAAAGTATTGTAAATATATTAAGTGGTTATGGTATTTCAAAATATATTCCATTTAATTTAAAATATGAAGACACTTCAAAACCTGCTGGTTCTTATAATGTTAATGGAGTCGATATCAAAACATATGATTATATAAATCCAAATAATTTTACTGAAAAAGCTGATAATAATATTAAAGATTTAATTTATGGTGATAATGACTTTCAAAAAAGCGTTAGACCAAGTATGTGATATAGTGGTATATTATCAAATGCAGAAGAACCATATTTTATTACAACTCAAGCATCTTTTTCAAGAGATTATAAAGCAGGTCAAGATACTATGAATGGAAATAATTATGGATCAAGTACACTTGAAATGAAATCAACAGTTTTATTAGGTCAGCAAAAAGCTCTAATAAAACAATTATCTTCCATAATTTTAACTGTGGCAACTGTTGCAATATGCTTACTAATAATAATTATGGTTTTAACAATTACCTTAATAAATGATTTATACGTTAATCAATATAAAAAATTTATGATTGTTATGAAATCATTGGGGTATTCAAATTGAAAAATTATTAAATATACATTTGGTAGTGTTACTATATTATCTGCATTGTTCTATGCATTAGGAGTGTTTGCAAACTTCACACTAATATCAATATTATTTAATGTAATTAGTAAACAACTTGGTTCAATACCATATGGTTTAACTTGATGAAGCCCAATATTGGCAATTATTCTTGTTTTTGGTTCGTTCTTTGTTTCAATTGTTATAACAACTAAAAATATTAGAAAAAAATCTCCCTCAGTTCTTATGAAATAAAAGAAAACTAATGAGAAGTAAGAAAAATTTATAATTATGATATAATTTTATAAATTAAAGGAGTTTAAATATGAGTGAAAAAGTTTATCAATTAAGTTCAGATCAATTGGGTGTAGTTAAATTTCCAGATTCATGACTTTTAATTCATTTTGAACTTGAAAAGGAATTGGAACCAAGTCAATATTTTTTTCCTACTTTAGATGAGGGAATAAAGAAGTTCGCATTAATTTTTGAACAGAAAATAATTAATTATTGATTATCAAAAGGAAATGAAGGGAAATTAAAAATTGCTGCCTTAAAAGAATACTTATTAACATCATGAAATAATCCTGGAGTTGAGACAATGAAAGAATTGTTGATTAAAAATTATGACTACTTAGAATTTAAACAAAAATCCTCAAAGGAGCTAATTGACGAAAATCATAGATTTTTAGCTTTAACAATTATTCATATTTGCTTAAATCATAATAAAAATCACTTTTATTTTAATGGATTGCATGTTTCTACTAAATTTGTTGATAAAATGTTAGCAGTAGACTTTTGGTCAAAAGTTGAACAAGAATCTTTGGAAGATAACAATAAAATATAATTAAAAATAAAATTGACTACTTAGCTAGTCAATTTTATTTTAAAATTTTCAACAAATCGTTTTGTTTGATATTAAGAAATTGATTCATATTATTTGCTAAAACATATATTGATGCTGCCTTATCGTAATATTTTGTCATTTTGTTAGGGCCAAAATTTGAATAAGTTTCAATAACCTTATTTTTAATATCACAAATAACTAAGTCTATATTTTCTTTAAAACCAAAAGAATTAAATCCTTTTGAATAAATTAGTCTAAAACCATTTTCTGGAGAAAATTTATCTTTAAAAATTAATGAACTAAATTTTCTAGAAACATTTTTAATAGTTCTTATATTTATTTCTAATAGTTCTTGATTGTGAATTAGTTTTGAAGAACTATTTTCTTTAAATAAATCTTCATTTTTATCTTTTTTGAATATTTTTGTTACTAGTATTAAATTTTTAATAGTTCCCATAGAAATCACCTATAAATATTATATATAAAAATTAGTAGTATAATATTAAAAGAAAAGAGGAATAAAAAATGGCAAAAGTAGCTATTTTTGTTGCTAATGGTTTTGAAGATACAGAAGTTGTTGCAACAGTAGATGTTTTAAGAAGAGCAGAAAAATTATTTCCTAAAAGTTTTCCTGTTGTTGATATAGTATCAATTAATGATTCAAAACAAGTAAAGGGAGCTTGAAATATTGAAATTATTGCAGATAAATTAATTAATGATATTAATTTTTCTGAATATGATTGTTTAATTTTACCTGGTGGAAGAGCTGGCGTTGAACATTTAAAAGAAAGTGAAATTTTAATGAATTCACTTGAAAAGCATGCAAAGGCAAATAAAGTTATTGCAGCTATTTGTGCTGCTCCAGAGATATTAGGTAAATTAGGATTAGTTGATGGGATTGAAGTTACACACTATCCTGGATGCATCTCTAATTTAGAAAAAGCAATTAAGAAACCTCACATATCTGCAATTGCTGATAAAAACTTCATTACTGGAAGTTCAATTGGAGGGGCTTTACAATTTGCATTACAGATAGTCGATCACTTTACTTCAACTGAAAAAATGTTGGAGTTGCATAAGAGTTTAGTATTTAATTATTAGAAAGAGCACATTTATGTGCTCTTTTACTATATAATAATTTATGAAATTAAATTTTAAAGGAATTTATGAGAAGAAATAATAGTAATTTACAATTGGTTAAATATCTAATGGCATTTTTAATTATTTTGTATCATGACTGAACTGCTTTCGGATATCAAAATATTATTTTTTTAGAGCCAATTATCGGAGCTTCTATGAGTGTTTTCATACTTATTACAGGATATTTTAAAGTAGATAGTAAAAATTATAACTTTTTAAAACTTTTTATGATTGTAATGTGTTGTTTAATAATAAACACAGTAGTTTGTCTTTCAATTAATAATTTTACAAATATACTTGATCATGTAAATAATTTATTTCTTGGTGGTAGAGATTGATGGTATATTTGATGTTTTCTTTTGTTACAACCATTTATTAAATATCTAAATGACTTTGTAAACAAAACTACATCAACTTTTTTATTTATCTCAATATGTTTATTATTTGTTTTTTCTTCTGCAACAACTTCTCTATATAAATTTGGACAAGTATTTACAATGTTTAATTTATTTTATATGATTACTTTTTATTTAATTGGAGCCTGAATTAAAAGGTATTATAATTTAGAGGGTATTAAAAAAATTCTTATTCCAATCTTCTTTTTTCTTCTAATTTACATTCCTATTATGTTTTACAATATCAATGTAATAAAGTATAAAATTTCAATGAGTACTTCAAATGTTATTACATTTCTTTTGTCTATTCCATTATTTTTAATTTTCTTATCTATTCCATCGTATAATAATAAATTTATTGATTATCTAGGAAAATTATCATTATATGTTTATTTATTTCATTATCTTATTCAAACAATATTTATGGAGAAATTATTCAATAATAACTTCTTAAATTTTAGTCCAACTCCTATAAGAAATATAGTATATGCTTTAATAATTTTAATGGGCACAACACTTATTTCATTTCCTATTTGTTATTCTTCTGAAAAATTTTCAAAATATACAACAAGTTTTATTTTCAAAATTTGAGATAAATATAAAATTTATTAAATAAGCTAATAATAGAAAATTATTTTTTATATGCTTATATCAATTTTTTTATGCTATTTACTGATCAAGCTTCTTGCTTTTTTTTTTTTTTTTGGTTAATATTGATTTTAAGAACAAAGAGCATAGTACTTATTTAATTTTTTTTCAAACATTTTTGTGAAGGAGAAAAATGAAAAAATTATTAACTATATTAGCAGGTTTAGGAATCGCTTCCTCTGCAACAACTTCAGTTATTGCCTGTGGAAATAAAAAACAGCCTCCAATTGAAGAAAATAATGATGTTTCGGAATTAATTGAACAATTTAAAAAACAATCAAGCGAGATTATGGATTCATTTATTAATTCTAAAAAAAATAAATTACTAGGATTAATTGATGATAATGGAGTATATAACTTTTTTAATAGAAAAAATATTGAAAAATATGGAACAAATACTAATCCAGATGGTTTAAATGTTAGAGAAGACTTAACTGAAAATTTAAAAAATGATATTGTAACTGACTTTAATAATATTTTAAGAACAGTTGAGTTAAGAAATAAATTAAATGAATTAGCAAACTCTTCAGATAAGTTTAATGTCATCATTTGAAATAATGAAGTAGTTGATTCATTGGACTTTGATAAAAATTCTATTGATATTAAATATACAAATAAAGACTGACAAGAAAATGAAGAGTCAAATCCAGATTACTTTTTATCTTCAACAGTAATTAATTTAAAAATCATAATTCAATTTAAAAATAATGATGGTAATAAGCAAAGTTTTGATACAACAATTCCATTAGTCTTTACTTATACAAATGATGAGGTTTTATTAAAAAATATTGATAAAATTCAAAAAAATATTGAAAATGATTTCCTAAGTAGTGAAAGTAAATTCTCTTGATTAGATTATCAAAATAGCTTATTAAATTTGGATAAAAGAACTAGCTATAAAATATTTGATTTTTTTAATAGTAAAAAAAGATCATCAATAATAGATAATATTTATGGTTCAACTGATTTTAGAGATGAATTTATAAATTTTATTAAAAATAAATATTTGAGTGAAATAAATATTGGATTAGAGTTTTCATCTAATAATAAGCCAACTATTTCTAAAAATTCAATTTATTCAAAAGTAGAACCAAATAATTACAATGCCTTTCTAAATGAAAAGGATGGTCAAGATTATAAAGATGCAAATCAATCAATTTTAATAAATATAGAGGAAAGTGGAAATGAAGTAAACTTTAAAGATTATGGTACAAAAAATGTCAATAAAGATGTTTTTAGTTTATTAAATAAAAATATAAAAACCATGTATCAAAACTATGAAGCTTTATTTCAAACTTTTTTAACAGAAAGTAACTATAATGGAGCTAATAAAAATACAAACTCATTAGTAAATGGTAAAGTTACTCTTGAAGGATTATCTTTAGTAATTAACTCAAACTATAAGTTACCAATAAATAGTGTGTCTATAAAATACTCTTTAGCAATTGATAATGCTGAAAATAAGGATTTAAATGGTGAAAATTTAATTAAGGATACATCATTTGGAAATGCAATTTACTTTAATACTATTGAAGGTATAAAATCATTTCAAAATGTTTTCGATACAAGAGAATCAACAATACTAAATGGAAGTAGTCAATTTCAAACACCATTTGCTTTTAGTGGTAAAGTTAGAGATGAAGAAATTGAAGCAAATATTTGAGATAATTTACAAAAAGAGAGTAATGGAAGTTTTGTTGACTGAGTTAATAAAAGTCTATCCTTATTAAATGATAATCAAATTGATTTTAGAGATAAATTATTAGAAAATGGTCATCAAGGAATTTTTAATTTATACTTTACAAATTATCATCGTAATGGAAGTGTATCAGATATAACACCAGAGACAACCTATTTTGGAATTTATTCAGATGTTCAGAAAACAGAAAATGGATATAAACAAGTTAAAAGATATGCAGGTTATCTTTCAAGAAAAACCGGAATCCTTTTAAAATTTAATTTCCTAAATATTGTTTTTGTATTTGAAGAATATGGAAAAGATATTGCAGATAACTCAATAATAATTGAAAGAAGTAAAATTTAATTTTTTTACTTAAAAATTATGAAAATACAAAATAGTATATCCTTTAATAAATTATTAATATTCAATTTTAAAATTATATTTCATGAAAAATCATTTATAGTTTTAAATTTATTATTATTGTTTTTTCCATTTTTCTTTTCTCTTAGTTTATTTTTTTTAACAACAGGAGAACAAATAGTTATATTTTTTAATTTTTATATTTTAATTTATATATCATTATTTATCTTTCTTTTAGTTTTGAGATCAATGCAGTTTTATTTTGTTAACTCTATAGAAAATAAACTCTTATATTTAGTTTTAGCAAATCAAGTCTCAAGAGTTAAAATGCTGATAAGTCAATATATTTTAATTAATATTGTGATTTTATTTAATATAATCATTTCTACTTTATTAATTTCTCTATTTGGATACTTATTAACAGAGAATTTTAATTTAATCATAAAACTAAATTTAGCTTTTTTTCTCTATTCATTTGTATCTTCATTTTTTCTAATGGCTTTTATCTTACTGCTTTTATTATTTTCAAATATTCAGTTTACAACGATTATTTGTACATTATTAATATCTATTACTTTTCTTTCAAACATTCCTCGTCAATTTATAGAAGCAAGAGAAAGCCAAGGTACAATAAAGTTCAATTATAATAATGGACAGATTTATAAAGTAAATGACTTATATGACTCATTTGACTTACAAAAATATGTATTAAACTATCAAATAAAATATCCATATTTAGCATATGCTCTAAATGAATTTATGGTTAAAGAAAATGAATTTACTAGAGAAGAATTTAATTTGGAAGATTCAATAAATAAAAGAGTAAATGGCTTTTGAAGTAAGTTAAATATTATCAAAAAAGAAGAAACATTAATTACTGGAAAAAATTTAAAGATAAAAAATTTACCTGTTGGTTCAAACATGACTGATCTGAAAGACTTTAAAGCAGATGATTCAATTGATACAGAAATATATTTAAAAAATATATTCATTTCAAAAGAAAAATTAATGGAATTAATAAAAGATACTGAAAAAAGTGATAAGAAATTAGGCTTAATTTTAAAAGATTTAAGTGATTTTCTAGATAGTATTCAAAACTATATACCAAATTTTCAGCAATTTACAAGTGATTACTTTGAGGAATTTGTCTTTATTGATGAATCCAAAAGTAAAATTTATAAAGATAATAAAACTATAAGTGCTGTATTTAAAAAAAATTACTTAACAAATATTTATAAATATAATTTAAATTCATCAGCTTCTTTACAAAGCGGATTGACTTTAAAAGCTGGAACAATTGAAAACTCATTCATAAGAAATGATTTATTTTTTCCTCTAATGCTAGCATCAAGAATGTTGGAAGAGTATTTTATAAATTATACTAGTAAGTATATTGTTGCTTCTAAATATTCAGTTGATGTTCAAAATGATGGATGAAATAACTATTATTCTGCAAGAAGTAAATTTGATTTATATAATAATTTAAACTTATTTAATGGTATTTGAAATAATTATACAGAGTTATCAGGATTTTCCTATCAGGATTTTTGATTTAAAAATAGTTCAAAATCAAAAATTGATTTAAATAATCAAAAAAATATGTTTCTGAATTATAGCAATTATACTTTTAAATTAAATGAATTTAATATTATAGATAAGAATTCTTATAACAATTATACAAAGCCATGAATATATTTGGCTATTCAATCTCTATTATCTATTGGATTTTTTGTAATGATTTGTTATAGATATAGCAAATTCGATTTAAGTTAGGAAATAAATATGGAAATAAATATTAAAGGTTTTGTAAAAAAATTTAAAACTCATCAGATTGGTGAACTTAATATGGATATTAATTCCCAAAAAATAACAGCAATTCTTGGCTCTAGTGGGAGTGGTAAAAGTGTTTTAATTAACTCCATAATTGGATCTATAAGAAATTTTAAAGGAAATATTTATATCAATGGGGTATCAAGAAAAAAAATATCTCATTATAAAATTAATAAGCTAATTAGTTTTTATACTCAAACAGATTTTTCATTATATAGTGTTAATGCTGTCTTCTTTTTGAGAACCATGTGTATAATTCTTGGAATAAATAAAAGGGATAGAGAGACTAAAATTGAGTATTGACTAAAATTCTTTGATTTATGAGAGACAAGAAATAAAATTATAAGTAAATTTTCTTGAGGAATGAAAAACCGTTTAAATTTGATTTTATGTTTTATTAAGGATACAGAAATAATTATTATGGATGAGCCAGGAGCAAATCTAGATTCATATTGAAGAAATAAAATTAAAAATTTATTAATAGATTTTAAGAATCAAGGTAAAACAATAATTATTACTGTTCATAATATTGATGAGATTTCAGATATCATTGATGATTATATTATTTTAGAAAATGGTAAAAAAATATTTGAAGGTACAAAAGAGGCATTAAATGTTTATTCCAAGTACAAACTATTTATTAAGGAGTTATTTGATGTTGAAAAATTTAGAGAATTTTTACTACAAGAAAATATTAAATCCTTTAAATATGATAACTATGAAAACTCCTTGGTTATAGCTGTTGAAAATTATAGACAGATAAATTATTTATTTTTATATTTAATTAAAAATAATTTACCATTAAATAACCTTATAAAATTACCAATAAATATGGAATCCATTCATAAAGCTCTTGAAAATAACGAGCTAATTAAATAATTGTTTTATAATAAAATATAAATTATAGTTATATAATGTACTTGTTTATTAATAAAAAAAGATAACATTTCGTTATCTTTTTTTATTAATTCAAAATATAGGAGCAAATAAAAATTATGAAAGAAGATAAATTTTTTACAAATAAAGATGAACAGGAGCTTTTAAATGAGATACAAAATGAAATTTTAACATCAGATGAAGTATATCTAATTTATCCCTTTATATCAAAATCTATTTTAAATAAGATTTCATTAACATTTAATTATTGTCAAAAAAATAAAATTTTAATAAAAATAATTTCTACAACATTTGATGATTTATCTCAATTCAATAATTTGCAAGAACTAAAAAAATTAATTGAAAGTTATGACAATATTCAAATAAGGATAGAAGACAATTTAGAGGGACATAGTGAAAGAATACATATCAAAGCTGCAATCTTTAAAAGAAAAACAAATTATAATAGTGCAATAGTAGGTTCTTCTAATTTAACTTATAAAGGAATGATTAGTGGAAGGGAATGAAATATTAAATTTGCTTCAAAAGAAAATAATGATTTAGTTCAAAAAATGATAGATGAATTTAATTTACTATGAGAGGATAATTTGGTTGATTTTTCAGATGATTATGAAAGAGATTTACTAATTCAAAAAATTAAGGAGAATCAGGAGCAAAAAAATATTTTAGAATTAGATAACTCATTTATTTACAAAAAAAGAAATTTATATAAATTTCAAAAAGATATTATAGATAAGCTTTCATATAGAAGATTTCAAGGAAAAAATAGACATCTTATTGTAATGGCCACTGGAACTGGAAAAACTTTAGTTTCGGCTTTTGACTTTAAAAGACAATGAGAAACCTCAAATAGAAATCTAAGTATTTTGTTTTTAGCACATCAAAGAGAAATTATTGATCAAGCTTTAAATACCTATAGAGAGGTTTTGAATAATCCTAATTTTGGAGAGGTTTTATATGATGGTCAAATAATTAGTGAGAAACCTTTACATCTTTTTGCAACTATCCAATCTCTTTCAAATAAAATAAATAATTTTTCAAAGAGTCAGTTTGACATATTAATTTTTGATGAGGCCCATCATATCGCAGCAAATTCTTTTGAAAAAACTTTTAATTTTTTTCAACCTAAACAAATTATTGGTCTAACTGCAACACCTGAAAGAGAAGATGGAAAAGATATAAAAAAATATTTTAATAATGAATTTGCTTCTGAATTGAGACTTTGAGATGCTATTAATCAAAAATTATTATGTCCTTTTGATTATTATTGTATTGATGATACTTCCACTGACTTAAAAGGAGTTGATATAAATTCAGATAGGGAAATATTTAAAAAAATTAATACACAATCTAGAAATGAATTATTATATAAGACTATTGAGAAATACTTGGGTATATATGCCAGACCAACAGCTTTAATTTTTTGTATTACAATAGAACATGCAAATATTATTTCTAATTTTTTAAAAACAAAAAATTTAAGGGCAGAATCATTAACAGCTGAAAATAATAAAGAAAGAAAAAGAATATTGTATGAATTTAAAACTGGTAGAATAAACTACTTATGTGTAGTAAATATTTTTAATGAGGGTATAGATATACCAGAGATCAATACAATAATATTATTAAGACCAACAAATTCAAAAACTGTTTATTTGCAACAATTGGGTAGAGGTCTTAGAAAGACGGAATTAAAAAATAAATTAGAAGTATATGATTTAATATCAAATATAGATAATAAATATGATCTTACTTTAGGAATAAGAAACCTATTTAGTTCTCAAATAATTGGGACTAATTTTAATGTAATTAAAAATGGACTGCCTTATAATTCAACAATAACATTAGAAAAACATACTGAGAATATAATTTTGCAAAGTTTAAAAAAATGATATGGAAATAAAAATATTATAAAAAATAAAGTTATAAAATATTATAAAAAATATGGTAGTGATTCTTTAGAAAAAATAATTAACAACTATGAATTCTCTTTACAAAATTTTTATAATGCTTTAGATGATCTATTTTTAAAAACAGCAAAGGAAATATCAAAATTTAAAGATAAAGAGAATAATACAAACAGAAATAAAAATATACTAAAACAATTTATTTTTTTAGATAATCATCAAATAATAAGTTATTTCTTAAATCGGTTAGAGGGAAAAATTAATAAAAAGAATATAGATCTAGACTTCGATAATTTACTTATGACATCCTTTTTATACGAGATAACAAGTATGGAAAAGTTTTTATCTTTATATCCTAATTATTTGGAAATAGGCGATCTTGTAGAAGAATTTATTATAAATAATAAATTAATAACAGAAGAACTAATTTTAATTTTAAAATATAAATTAAAATATGAAATTTTGAACTATAAAGGAAATTTTGATAAGTTATTATCAGTTAATTCTACTTATACTGTAAAACAATGCTTATCAGTTTTAGGAAGAACTAATTTTTTACATTATAGAGATGAGATGAAAGTGCTAACTTTTCAAGCTGGTTACTTAACTTTTGATAATTCAAAACAACTTATTTTAGCTGATGAGGACTCAACTAGTTATGGTAAATTAACCAAATATAATAAAACAACAAATAAATTTTATTGATCTATTCCTGAGACTATGTCAATAGAACATAAGATAATTAAGGATTTTAATAATGATTCTATTAAGAAATTTTTATTTCTTCATGATAAACAAAATTATGAACAGAAAAATATGTTTTTAAAATTATATAAATTTGTAGGCATAGGAATTTATAATAAAATGTTAAATGAAAAATATCTAACAGCAGAATTTGATGTAAATTAATCTTTATTCTCTAATTTTTAAATGAACAATAATTATAGTGGTCATTAACAATTCCAATTGCCTGAAGAAAGGAATATACAGTTGTCTTTCCCAAAAATGAAAAACCTTTTTTCTTTAATTCAATACCCATTTTTATTGATAATTCAGAAAAAGAAGGGGTAATTTCTTCATCTTCAATTGAGTTATTGATTATTTTATTATTTGTAAAAGACCAAATGAAATTACTAAAGCTTTCATAATTTTCTTGAATCTTAATAAAAGCTTTTGCATTATTTATAGCAGCCTTTATTTTTAGCCTATTTCTAACAATTCCTTTATTTAGTATTAACTCCTCTCTCTTTTTTTCATCATAAAGAGCAATTTTATGATAATCTCAATTATCGAACGCTTTTCTAAAATTCTCTCTCTTTTTCAAAATAATATCTCAACTTAGTCCAGCTTGATTTATTTCTAAAATAAGCATTTCAAAGAGCAATTTATCTTCATAAATTGGTTTAGCTCATTCATTATCATGATATTGCTGATTTAGTATATTTTTATTAGCTCATTGACATCTTTTTTTCATTGCATTATTTCCTTTTTTTATTTAAATACAATCAAATTATATATAAAAGGTCTATGCATTATTTAAAAATAAGCTTTAATTTAATTTTTTTACTTAAATTAATAAAAAAATACAAATTTTTAGATAATTTAGTTATAATTAAAGTGTCATATTTAAAGTAAAAGAAGACGCAAGTCTTCTTTTATATTTGTTAAAACATAATTGACAAAATTTATAGGAGGATTAAAAGCCATGACAGATGGTGCAAAACTATTAGATGCGATTTTTGAAATCGTACAAGATAAAAAAATAGACAAAAATATTGTTTTGGAGGGTATTAAAGAAGGTTTTCAAAAAGCATATGAAAAATCATTTGATCCTGAAGCAACAGTAAGAGTAGATATTGATCAAAATACTGGTCAAGTTAAGGTATTTAAAATTTTAACTGTTGTTCAAAAAATAGAAGATGAATGATTAGAAATTGGCTTAAATGCAGCTAAAGAGCTTTATGGAGAAAATGTTTCAATTGGTGACAATGTATATGAACCAGTAGAATTTCAAGAGGATTTCTCAAAAATAGCTGTAATGCAAGTAGGGCAAATTATTAAGCAAAAAATTCGTGAAGGTGAGAAAAATAAAATTTATCAAGAGTTTTTATCAAAAAATCATGAAATTGTTGGTGGATTTGTTAAAGATATTACAGAGAATAGTTATTTGGTTGATATTAATGGTTCAATCATTCCAATTTGAAATAAAAAAATTATTCCAGGAGAAGATTTTGATATTGATGATAGAATTTGTTTCTATATTGAAGAAGTTTCAAGAGATAACAAACATTCACAAATTCAAGCTTCAAGAATTCATCCAGAATTTTTAACAAGATTAATGGAAACTGAAGTTCCAGAAATTTCTGAGGGAATAGTTGAAGTTAAATCAGTTGCAAGAGAACCAGGACATAGAGCTAAAATAGCTGTATTTTCACACGAAGAGGGTGTAGATCCAATTGGAAGTTGTGTTGGTGCATCAGGAAGTAGAATTAAAAATATTACTAAGGAATTAAATGGTGAAAAAATTGATGTAGTTTTATGAAATGAAGATAAAAAAACATTTGTAATGAATTCATTAGCACCTGTTAAAGTAATTAGTATTGATATCAATGAAGAAAATAATGAATGTTTTATAGTTGTTCCAAATGAACAATTATCATTAGCAATTGGTAAAAAAGGGATGGCAGCTAGATTAGTTGCAAATCTAGTAAATATGAAAATTAATATTTTTTCATTTGAAAATGCCAAGGAAAAAGAAATTGAAATTAAATGAAATGGAAATATTGATGAAGCAGAATTAAGCAATCCAGATTTCCTAAATAAAGTTAATAAAAGAAGAGAAAAAACTGCAGGTAACTTTAATAAAGATAAAAACTTTATCAAAAAACAAGAACAAGAAGAAGAAATTGCTTTTATTGAAGAAGATAAATCAATTGATGAAATTCAAGCATCGATTGCAGCATTTGAGAGTCTAAGTGAAGAAGATAATACTTTTGAATTTGAAGAAAGTATTGATAATGTTGATGACAGTTATGATTCATACTATGAAAAATAGTTTTAAAAAATGTCAAAAGATATAATTCTTAGAAAAGATGCTGCATCTAATAAAATGTATCCAAAAGTTGAATTGATTAGAATTGTTAAAAATAAAAATGGTGAAGTTTTTATTGATAATACAAAGAAGGCTAATGGCAGAGGAGCTTATATAAGACCAACTATAGAAGCACTTGAAAAAGTAAAAAAAACTAAAGCTTTGGAAAGAAATTTAAAGACTAGTTTGGGAAATGAATTCTATGAAAAACTTTTAGAAGAGGTAAAATTAAATTGGGACTAAATATAGATAAATTATTAGGTTCTTTAGGAATGATTTCATCTGCAGGTAAATTAGTTTATGGAGAAAAACTTTTTGATCAAATTAAACTAACAAAAGTAAAAATTGTACTAACAACTTCTGACATGGGAAAAAGTCAATTAAAAAAAATCAATGATAAGGCCAAATTTTATAATATCAAAATTATTAATAATTTATTTGATTCCGAACAATTAAGCAAGGCTATTGGAAGAAACAATATTAAAAGTATTGGAATTAATGACGATAATTTTGTAAAGTTAATTTTAAAAAACATTGAATAAGAAAGGAGAAGTAGTTATGGCAAAAAATATAAAACAAGAAAATAATAAGAATCAACAGTCTAAGAATAAATCTAAAGCACATAGTGCAAATATAAAAAATCAATTAAAACAAACAACAGAAACTGGTTTAATTGATGGTATTTTTGTTTATACAGAACCACTATCAATTGCAGATTTTGCAAAAAAACTAAATAAGGGACCAGCAGAAATTGTAAAATGATTTTTTACTAATGGTTCAATGGTAACTCAAAACCAAATTCTTTCAGAAGAACAAATGGGGGAATTATGTATTGAATTTGGCTATGATTTTAAAAAAGAGACTAGTGTTACTAAGGAAAATATCTTTGAAACGTTTAATGAAAAAGACGATCCGAAGGATTTAACAGCAAAACCTCCAATAGTAACAATTATGGGTCACGTTGACCATGGTAAAACAACATTATTAGACTCAATTAGAAATGCAAATGTTACAGATGGAGAGTTTGGGGGAATTACTCAACATATTGGTGCTTATCAAACAACAATAAAGTCAAATAAAATTACCTTTATTGACACTCCTGGTCATGAGGCTTTTACAGAGATGCGAGCAAGGGGAAGCGAAGTTACTGATATAGTAATTTTGGTAGTTGCAGCAGATGATGGTGTAATGCCTCAAACTGAAGAAGCAATTGACCATGCGAAAGCAGCTAGTGTTCCAATTATTGTTTTTGTAAATAAAATTGATAAACAAGGTGCAGATCCAAATAAAGTTAAAATGGAATTAATGAATTATGGAATTGTAGCAGAAGAATATGGTGGAGATATTCCATTTATTGAAGGTTCTGCAAAAGGAAAAGTAGGTCTTGATACATTATTAGAGACTATTTTATTAATTTCTGAATTAAAAGATTTAAAGGCAAATGCTAATAAATTTGCAAGAGGAACTGTTATTGAAGCTAAATTAGATAAAAATAGGGGTCCTGTTGCAACAATTTTAGTACAAGATGGTACTTTGAAAATTAGAGATATTATTATTGCTGGGGGAACATTTGGAACTATCAAAGATTTAGAAAATGAAAATAAGGCTAAACTTATTGAAGTATCTCCAGGTCAACCAGCAGTTATTATTGGTCTAAACGAAGTTCCTAAAGCAGGAGATAAATTTATTGTTGTTACTGAAGAAAAAATGGCAAGAGATATTGCAAAAGCTCAGTTTGAAAAACAACAAAATGAAGCAAGACAAAAAAATCAGACATTCACTTTAGATTCAATTAAAAATAAAATTGAATCTGGTGAGTTAAAATCAATTAATTTAATTTTAAAAGCTGATACACAAGGTACAGTTGAAGCTGTTCGAAATTCAATGCTAAAAATTAGTATTGAAGGAGTAAAAATTAATGTAATTCGTGCAACAGTAGGAGCAATATCAGCAAGTGATGTTACTTTGGCTTTAGCATCTGATGCTCTAATTTATGGTTTTAATGTAAGACCAACATCACAAGTTAGACAAAAAGCAGAAGAAGATAGTGTGGAAATAAGATTGCACAATATTATCTATAAATTAATTGAAGAAATAGCAGAAGCTGCCACAGGTATGTTAGACCCTATTTTTGAAGAAAAATCTCTGGGAGAGGCACAAGTAAGACAATTATTTAGACACTCACAAGTTGGAACAATAGCAGGATGTAGAATTATGAGTGGGGTTGTACCACGTTCTTCAAAAGT
Source organism: Spiroplasma endosymbiont of Cantharis rufa (assembly GCF_964019665.1). NCBI lineage: Bacteria > Bacillati > Mycoplasmatota > Mollicutes > Entomoplasmatales > Spiroplasmataceae > Spiroplasma > Spiroplasma endosymbiont of Cantharis rufa. The sequence continues at coordinate 436,177 of NZ_OZ026459.1, forward strand.
TCATATTTTAAGAGATGGAATAGTTGTTTATAGTGGAGAAATATCTTCTTTAAAAAATAAAAAAGAAGATATAAAAGAAGCTAAAGAAGGACAAGAATGTGGTATTACAATTAAAAACTTTAATGATTTAAAGGAAAATGATATTATAGAAGCATACAAGGTAGAAGAGGTGAAATAATTATGGCAAATGATATAAAAATTGAAAGAAATCAATCAACTATTCTTAGAGAATTAAATTTAATTTTACAAAGAGAATTTCCAGATAGTGAATACTTAAATTCACTTACAGTTCACGAAGTGAGATTGTCAAATGATATGGGTCATGCAAAGGTTTTTTATTCATCAATGGATGTTAATTCAAATAAAGATGAAGTAAAGGCTGAAATTGAAGAGAATTTAAAAGAAATAAGAATGATTCTTGCAAGTAAAGTTGAAATGAGAAGTGTGCCAGAATTAACATTCGAATTTGATAAAACTTTAGAAAATGCTAATAAAATTGAAAAAATACTAAAAGATATTAAATAGAAAGACCTGCATAAAATGCAGGTCTTTCTATTTAATTTAGCAATTTTTCAGTTAATATTTGAATTCTATTAGTAGTGAGTGTGAATAAAATAATTGCAAATAGATCAAATACCATAAAACTTAACCATGAGTGAAAAAATTTAAATATACCATATATTTCACCATATTCAATATATGATATTAAATAATTCAAAAATGCTGAGCTTAATGGCCCAAAAATAAATACTAACATTCCTGAGAATATTAGCGAAACGCTTCTATTAAAAGAGGCATTTTTACTATAAACTCGAAATACTTTATTGTATATTAATCAAAAAAGTGCTACTCAAATTGCTAATCCAATTCCAGATGCTAGTCTAAATAAAGGACTATAACCTCAGATTAGAAATTGCAGTAGACCATCTAACAAACCGATTATCATACCCCAGCATACGCCTACCACTTGAAAGCTTATAGCAATAACAAAGTACTTTAGGACAAAACCTAAATTTACTCCAGTAATATATAATGGAATAATTACATTTATTAAACTAACAGCTGTGGACATACTTAGTAACAAACTGACAAGAGTTATTTTTAGAGTCTCACTCTTAAATCTTGCATGTTTGCTTGACTTATTTAGTTTGCTGAATTCATAATCAATATCAATTGATTCCATAGTTTGAATCAATTCTTGATCTTGACTATTATTATCAGTCATCTTCATTGTCAAATTCTCCTTTTAAACAAACAATTTTATAGAATTCAAATAATATTCACCTCAAGAAATATTATATTATAATATATAAAGAATTGGAGTTATTATGCATAGTTTCTTTTTAGATAAAATTATAGATGATTATTTTGAAATAATTAATGAAAATCTTCATCATATAAAGAATGTTGTTAGATTAAAAGAAGAAGAACAAATATTTTGTATTTATCAAAATGAGAAGTATTTGTGTAAAATTTTTGAAATAACTGAAAAATTTTGCAGAGCTAGAATAATTTCGAAAGAAAAACTAACTAAAAAAAACTATAAGGTAAATTTAATTTTGGGCATTATTAGAGAACAAAAATGAGATTTTATTTTACAAAAAGCTACAGAGCTTGGTGTTGATAGTATTATTCCTGTTGAATTTAAAAGAAATGTTGTAAAAATTGATACTAAAAATGAAAAAAAGAAATTAACTCGTTGATATACAATTTGTGAAAGCGCTGCAAAGCAATCAAAAAGAGTTGATATCCCAACAATAAATTCAATTGTTAGAAATTTGAAAGATTTGGAAAAATATAAAGCAGATATTAATTTAGTTTGTTGAGAAGAAATTTCAAGTGAGTTTATCAAAAAAGAAATTATTAAGAAGTTTGAAACTATTAATATAATTATTGGACCTGAGGGTGGAATTGAAACTCAAGAAGTGAAACAATTAAATGAAATGGGCTATAAAAGTATTGGTTTGGGAGAAAATATAATGAGAGCTGAAACAGCTCCACTATTTGTATTAAGTTGTTTAAACTATGAAAAAAGTGGGTGATAATTATGGATAAAATTTCAAGTAAATTAGTGACAGCTGATATTGAACAAATTAATAGACAACTAAAAAAAATTTATATTGATAATGAACTTAAAAAATTTATTGATAAAAACATTTATTATTTGAAAAGGAAATTGAAAGATATTGTTCAATTAAAGACTCATGGTAGTTTTGCAACGGGAGAACTTTATGATTTTGATAAAGAACTTAATATTGATTTACTAGCAATAAAATATGTAAATAGAAATATGTATAAAATGTATGAAAAAGAAATTGAAACAAGAGAACATTTTGATGATTGTTGAGTTTGTGAAATTAATAAGGAAATTTTTAAACTTGTTACTAACTTTTACAAAGTTGCCAATGATATTAAAGTTAGTTGAATTGAGAAAAAATATAGATGTAATAATCCTAAAAAAATAGTTACTTTTGCTGACTCAATTAAAATTACTTTTTATAAAGAAGGGAAAATTGGATTTTCAATAATTATTAGAACAGCACTTAGACATAATAATTTCTTACCAATTATTTGTAACAAAACAATGTATAATAGGTCATTTACATTAGAATATGTAAAAAGTTTTCGTACACTAAATAAATTATTAGTCAAAAAATTACAAATTCTTTTTTATTATGTAAGAATAAAATTTAGAAATTTATTAACTAAACAAGAGCGCTTATTTTTAAAAATAAGCATTATGTCTGAAATACAATATGATTTAACTAAAAATATTTACTTACAAAGGTGATTAGATTTTGCTTTTGATTATAATTTTTCAAGTAAAAAAGAGGTAGATAATGTTTTGGAATCAAAGTATATTTTTTATAAAAGAAGCAAAAAAATTGCAAAAATTTATAATTCCTTTAAATTAAAAAATCTAAGTTGAGTTTTTCATATGACATATCCAAATCTTCAAGGTTTTCTAGAAAAATATTTTGAATATATTAATAAATTTTTACAAAATAAGGAAAGGAATATTAGTGGTAATTTTTTCTTTTGATATGACTCTGTTAGCTATTTAAAAAACACTAAAGGTTCCACAACTATTTCCATAAAAAAGGAAAGCCATAAATATGATAATTTAGATTTACAAATTCATTCAAGAACAATTTATCCAACAAATAAGGAAAATGGTCTATTTTTGATTTTTTTACAGTACTTTACTTTTGAAATAGAAAGAGATTAAAATGAAATTAAATAAAAATATATGAAAATTTAATAAAACAGTAAAAATATTAACTCTAGAAGAGCAAACAGTTACTACTAAGATAAATTCTTATTTTAATGAATTAAGACAACTTTTTTTAAATGAAAAAATTCATTTAAAAAAAATTGGTGATTTTGCTTATCATTCATATATGAAAATAAATAATGTAATTAATCTTGATCTTTGTGCAATTAAATATATAAGTGCTTCTTTAATTAAAATATCAGATTTAAGTGAAACAATATTAAGAGTTTCAAAGACATATAAGGTTATTCCTGAAATCCATACTGATAAAAATTATATAAATCTAGTTTTTAATTATAAAAATGTAAAAATAAATTTTAGAATTGTTTCTGTAATTGCTAACATAGTAAATAATGAGTCAATATATTGGGTAAATCATAATGGAATTGAAAAAAACGATATAGTTTTAAAACTTACAGTGCACTTTAAAGAAGTTAATAAACTAAGTTCGGGGTTATTAGTCAATTTAAAAAGACTTATAAACTACACAATGAAAAATGAGTTTAATTATTCATATGATATTGATTACTATCTATTAAGATGATTTAATGAATATGTATCAAAAACATTAGAGTCATTTATTTATGAACGACACATAAAAAGAGAATTAGAAATCAATATTGATCAATTTATGAAAACTGAAAATTTAAGAAAATGAATAAAAAGAAACATTAGTTTTTTTGATTTAACTAATTTCATTTTTATAAAATTAGACTCAGTAAATACTTATTACTTTAATCAATTTAATTTTAAAAATGAAGAAATTTTTGAGGGTATTTCTCGATATTCAGTAAATACTAACTCTAATTTTAAATTACCTATTGATTACTTATCATCTATTAAGATATTTGATACTGATTTGATAGAGCATAAGACATATATTCAGAACAATTTATCGAATGAAAATGGAATTTCAAATACCTCATGAGAGAAATTTAAAAATTATAGACATAGATACATAGTTTCTCCCGTTATTCAAAGTGGTGTATCAAATTATGCTATGTTTCAAAAGTGATTAACATTAAAATCAAATGAATTATATGGTCAATTAAACTCAGATTTAAAAAGTGAAATTAAATCTACAAAGCAAAGAGAAGCAATGTCAGAACTTAATGATATTGCCAATCAATGACTTACAAAATATAATACAAAATTAAAATATCTCCAACCTTATTTTGATAGAAAGTATCCTTTTTACTCAAATTATCAAATAGAACAGTTGGTCTCTTTAATAATTGAGTCTATTAATAAGATAGATGAAGAACAATGAGCTATAAAAAACGATAATTAACTCTAAAATCATTTTAGCTTTCATATTTTTACTAAAATATTTTTATATCTAAAATGTTCCTACTTATTACCTTGTTATTTTATATAATCAAATTAATCATATGAAAAGGATGGACAATATATGAAAAAATTATTAAATTTATTAGCAACTGCAACTTTAGCAGTTTCAGCAGGATCTTCTGTTGTTGCTTGTACAAGTAGTATCATAGATAAAGATGATGTTGACTATGAAACTGGTGCAAAGTGAAAAGGTAATGGAACTATTAAACAAGAAGTTTCTAAATTAAAAGAAAATAACATTAAAAAACAAATATCTAAAGATTTATTGACAAAAAATACAAATAGTAAAAGTTCAACTTATGCTACTATTGGAGAAAATGATAGATCTTCTTTAGCAAATAAAGATATTTTAACAGTTAATGACGGTGAGTTTGTATTCTCACCTTATGCAGATATGGGAATTGTTGAAGATACAGCAGAGTACTTGATGAAGGAAAAAGGAAAAAGTCAGGCAACTAGAGATGTTGCAGAAAAAGGTTTAGTAAATAATATTGTTTATAATGACTTAGGACAAATTGCTGAAGATTCAACAGTTATAACTAATGAGTCAGAAGTAACATTAGGATTTATGCAAAATGCAGCAGATACAGGAGAATTAGTTCCAATGTGAAATGCTGGACCTTCAAAAGGTGATGGTAAAGGTATTTTAGCAGAAGAAGGTAAAGAAACTGAGTATGCTCAATGATTTAATGATAGATACAGAAATTGAACTGGACAAGATATAAAAGGTAACGAAAAAATAAAAGGAAAAGGTGGACAATTAAATCCAGAAAATGTAAGGATTTCATTTGGACCTTTTGCAAATTCATTGTGACATACAGCATGACAAAATAATAAGACTCCAGAAGAGTTAGCACAAGTTATTAAAGCTGTTGGAGATAGATACAATACTAAAAAATTTGATTTCTATTTTGCAGCACCATACTTATCAGCTAGAGGAGATTATGCTGATTCACAAAAATTACTAGCAAGTGCTTTAAAAATATTAATTGAAAGTGATTCAACTTATGATTTTCAATTATCACTTGTAATGTCAACAAAAGATGGAGTTGCATTAGCTCCTGGTTTTGGAGAACATGGTCAAGTAAACTTAAATTTAATAGGTGATGAGATATATCCACTATATAACTTTACAAAATATTTAGGAATGAACTTTAGATTAAATTTAGTTACAGGTTACTTAACTGTACCAAATGATGTTAATACTGACAGTGATTGAGAACTAGAAACTATTAAAAATGGAGCTTTACAATCAGCACAAAATTGAAATAAATTAAATAACATTATAAATGGTGTATCAAAAGATAAAAATTTTGTAAATAAAAGAATAAAAATAACTCCTTGAATTGGAAGAAGAGCTGAAGCAGCAGCATATAACTTTACACCTAAAAATGCAGCAGATTTAAGAGTTTGAGCAAAAGAACAAAACTTTGGTGGTTTAGGAATGTTTTATATTTCAAGAGATGTACCAAGTGAATTTGTAGACAATGAGTTAACAGGTCCTGCACAAGCTGACAGAAATGCATTAGATCAAAATATTAGATCAGGTTCAGGATTTGAACAATTTACATATGCAAAAGCTTTAAATGGAACAATTTCAGGTGAACAAGTACCCTTAATTGAAGCAAAAGATAAAGATGGAATCAAAACTATTGGTGGAATTGATTATCATGAAGATATTCTAGCAAATACATCTTTAGATAATTTAGAAAATGGTGGAGATTGAGAAGGGCCTTCATGAGAAGGCGGAGGGGGAACAAACCCTGGACCTGGAACAGGTGGAGGAAATGGTGGAGAAGTTATTTCTCCTCCAACTGGACCTGGAAAAAGTCTTTATACAAAATGAAGTGAGGCTAATCCAAATAGAACTTCTTCAATTACTAATAAAACAAAATCTAACAATTTTACTTATTTTTCTCCATATTTAGATGCTGGGTTGTATGAAGGAAATAATATGCAAAATATTACTTCTAGTGTTAATGGATTTGATCACTTAACATTAGCATTTGTACAACAAGTTAATAATCATGGTAATTACTTAGATTTATCAATTGCAGGTAGTGAAACAGGTACTGAGGGTTTTGAATGATGAGAAAACAGTCAATTCTGAGGTAAAATTTTAGAGCCAATGGCAAAACAAAATAAATTTGAAAATATTAAAGTAGCTTATGGTGGAGCAACTACAGGAGGGTTTACAGATAAAAATCCTTGAACTTTAGCAAATACATTATTTGGTAAAAATACACCAACAGCAAAAGAAGAACTTAAAAAATCTTTAATTGAGTATCAAGAATCATTAGTTAAATTAGCTAATAAAAATGGTTATAAAGATGTTAAAATGCCAAAAGCAATTGACTTTGATATTGAAGGACATGCTCAAGAATTAGACGATGATAATAGATTATTGGCAGCAACAATTGCTGAAATGAAAAAAGAAGATAAAGATTGAGATTTTTCATTAACTTTACCAGTATTGCCAACTGGTTTAACTTCTGTAGGTTATCGTGTAATGAATATATTTGTTGAAGAATTTAAAAAAGCTGGATTAAGTCAAGAAGATATACCAGTTGTTAACTTAATGTTAATGGATTATGGGGACCCAATTTATGTACAAGCTATCAAAGATGGACTAACTAACTTTGATTTAGCAAAACAAGCAGTAAATGCTACAAAAAATAACTTAGCAACTTCAATTGAAAGTAACTATGGAAAAGTTTCAATTGGTAATGATGGACTTTATAAATTAATTGGTGCAACTCCAATGATTGGTGTTAATGATACAGTTTGAGGTGTATTTACTGAAGAAGATGCAAAAGAATTGTATAATTGAAGTCATAATGTTGGTTTAGGATATATTGGAATGTGATCAATGAATGATGATAGAGGTTTAGATGTGCATACGAATAAACCAATAAACAAAAGTTTATTAACTCATGGTTTAGCTTATTTGGAAGAATATGACTTTGCTAGAGCCTTTGCAGGAGATTGAACAAGTTCATTAAAAAATCCAAAACCAGAACATAAAATTATTAAAAATAAGTATAAATTCTAGTTTGTAAATAAAAAAAACTCTTTAAAAAGGAGTTTTTTTTGATTTTATAAAGCTGATTATATACACAAAAATATTTTTAAATCATAAAATTATTTTTATAAAATAAATATTTTTTAGATATAATAAAAATATAAGTGTAATTTATACTAGATAGATAAGGGCAAAATATGAAAAAATTATTAAATTTATTAGCAAGTACAAGCTTATTTGTATCTGTTGGTGGTTCAGTTGTAGCTTGTGGAAATGTAATAGATGCAAAAGATAAAACTTTTCAAACAGGTGAAAAATGAAAAGGTCATGGAAATATAAATAATGAAATTAATACCATGAAACAAAATAGTGTTAAAAGGCAAATATCAAAAAAATTATTAACAGAGAATACAAACAAAAATAGCTCAACTTCTGGATTTATTAAAGAAGGAGAAAGATCTTCATTAGCTGGTGTTGAAAAATTAGCAATTAACTCTAATGAATTTATTTTCTCTCCCTATGCAGATATGGGAATTGTAGAAGATACAGCAGAATACTTGATGAAAGATAAAGGAAAAAGTCAAGGAACAAGAGCTGAAGCAGAAAAAAGTTTAAATGGAAAAAATATTATTTATAATGATTTAGGTGAAATAGCTGGCAAAAAAAATGTTATTACACAAAGTTCAGAAGTAACATTAGGATTTATGCAAAATGCAGCAGATACTGGTGATTTAGTTCCAATGTGAAATGCTGGACCTTCCAAAGGTGATGGCAAAGGTATCTTAGCTGAAGAAGGTAAAGAAACTGAATATGCTAAGTGATTTAATGATAGATATAGAGATTGAACAAAAAAAAGCTATAAAACTAAAATAACAAGTCATAATGAAGGTGGAAATTTAAATCCTGAAAATGTAAGAATTTCATTTGGACCTTTTGCCAATTCTTTATGACATACAGCATGACAAAATAATAAAACTCCAGAACAATTAGCTGAAGTAATTCAAAAAGTTGGAGAAAAATATGGTACTAAAAAATTTGATTTTTATTTTGCATCACCATATTTATCACGTCAAGGAGATTATTCTGATTCACAAAAATTACTTGCAGGTGCTTTAAAAATCTTAATCGAAAAAGATTTAAATTATGATTTCCAATTATCACTTGTAATGTCAACAGAATATGGAGTTGCATTAGCTGAGGGATTTGGTCAAGAAGGAGTTAATAATTTAAATTTATTAGGTGACGAAATTTATCCTTTATATAACTTTACAAAATATTTAGGTATTAATTTTAGATTAAATTTAGTTACAGGTTATTTGACTGTACCCAATGATGTTAATACTAATGATGATTGAGAATTAAAAAAAATTCAAGATGGAGCTAAACAAACAGCTAAAAACTGAATGGAAATAAATAAAGTGGCAAATGGAGATGAAAAAAGCTTAGTCTACATAAAAAAAAGAATTAAAATTACTCCTTGAATTGGAAGAAGAGCTGAAGCTGCTGCTTATAACTTTACTCCAAAAGATGCAGTCCAATTAAGAACTTGAGCTGTTAAAGAGGGATTTGGTGGTTTAGGAATGTTCTATATTTCAAGAGATGTACCAAGTCATTTTGAAGATAATAAATTAACAGGTCCAGCTCAAGCTGATCAAAATGCATTAGATCAAAACATTAGATCTGGTTCAGGTTTCAAACAATTTACATATGCAGAAGCATTGAATGGGACTTTATTAGAAGATGATATTCCAAAAGAAATTACAGATAAAGGTGAAGTTATTAGTATCTTAAAAGCTATTGATTATAAAAAAGATATCCAAGCAAATAAAGCATTAGATAATTTAGAAAATGGTGGTAATTGAGAAGGACCTTCATGAGAAGGCGGAGGAGGAACAAACCCTGGACCTGGAGCAGGAGCTGGGGGAGGAGAAGTAATTATGCCTCCAACTGGACAAGGTAAGAGTCTTTATACAAAATGAAGTGAAGCAAATCCAAATAGAAAAAATTCGATTGTTAAAAAAGCAAAGGCAAATAAATCAACATATTTCTCACCTTATTTAGATGCTGGGCTATATGAAGGAAATAATATGAGAAATATTATTTCCAATGTCAAAGGAATGAATCATTTAACATTAGCTTTTGTGCAACAGGTTAATAATCATAGTGATAAATTAGATTTGTCAATTGCAGGTAGTGAAACAGGTACTGAAGGTTATGAATGATGAGAAAGCAGTCAATACTGAGATAAGATTTTAAAACCTATGGCAGAACAAAATAAATTTGAAAATATTAAAGTAGCTTATGGTGGAGCCACAACAGGAGGATTTACAGAAAAAAATCCTTGAACATTAGCAAATAAATTAAATCCGAATAATTATCAAAAAGCAAAAAATGATCTTAAGGAAGCTTTAATTAGTTATCAAGAATCATTGGTAAAATTAGCTAATAAAAAAGGTAAAAATGTTAAAATGCCAAAGGCAATTGACTTTGATATTGAGGGACATGCTCAAGAATTAGATGGTGATAATAGATTATTAGCAGCAACAATTGCTGAAATGAAAAAAGAAGATAAAGATTGAGATTTTTCATTAACTTTACCAGTATTGCCAACTGGTTTAACTTCTGTTGGTTATCGTGTAATGAATATATTTGTTGAAGAATTTAAAAAGGCTGGATTAAATGAAAAAGATTTACCAGTTATTAATTTAATGTTAATGGATTATGGTGATCCAATTTATGTACAGGCAATTAAAGATGGATTAACTAACTTTGATTTAGCAAGACAAGCAGTAAATTCTACAAAAAATAACTTAGCAACTTCAATTGAAAATAACTATGGAAAAGTCTCAATTGGTAACATGGGGCTTTATAAATTAATTGGAGCAACTCCAATGATTGGTGTTAATGATACTATTTGAGGAGTTTTCACTGAAGAAGATGCAAAAGAATTGTATAATTGAAGTCATAATATTGGTTTGGGATATATTGGAATGTGATCAATGAATGATGATAGAGGATTAGATGTTCATACTAAAAAGCCAATAAACAAAAGTTTATTAACTCATGGATTAGCTTATTTGGAAGAATATGACTTTGCTAGAGCCTTTGCAGGGGATTGAACAAGTACAATAAAAAATCCAAAACCCGAATATAGAAAATCTAAAGAATAGTCATATTTTATTTAAAAAATAATTAAAAAGCCCTTTTTAAAAAGGGCCTTTTAATTATTTATAAATTATCACTTGTCAGTTCCATCATTATGGTCTTTTAACATTTGAGCACGTTTTCTCATATAATCTTTTTCAACTTGACCAATATTATTATAAACATCTCTACTTGCTTTAATTCTTAGTTTTTTTAATTCTTCATCACAATAAACTCATGTAAGTCAAACAATATGAAAGTGTCTTAAATATTTGACTTCACTTTCATCGTACATTTCATAACTTAAATTTTGAGCTTCTTTTTGAGCAAAATCTACTCATTTTTGTGGATTTATATTTTCATTGAATACATCCTTAGCTAATGCTTGAAAAGAAAGTGCTTTTTTTACAATTACTTCTTCAAGTGATTGTAGTGTATTTGAAATTTCTTCTATTATTGCTTGATCAAATTCTTCAAATGAGTTAAAGTGATGTTTTAATAAATAAAACATTTTTGTATTGAGATTATTTACAGGGTTACCTGAACTATTCAAATGTTCCTTCTCAGAAATAATCTTAAATTCATTTTCAATACTTTTATAAAAATCTGATTTTCTACGCATATAATCACCTAAATTCTTTAATTTAGTATATTATAACATATTTTTAGAAATAATTTTTATAGCAATAATGTGTTATGTGTAATAATAAATATAGGAAATGTTTTGGAGGAGATAAAATGGATGGCAAATCAGGAGTACTTTTAGTACATAAACCAGAAGGAATTACTTCAAATGATTTAATTCAAAATATTAAGCGAAAATTTAATATTAAAAAAATTGGTCATGCAGGAACTTTGGACCCTCTAGCAACAGGTTTAATGGTAATTTTAATTAATCAAGCAACTAAAATTTCAAATTATATTTTAAGTAGTGATAAAAGTTATATTGTAACTATTAAATTATTTATTCATACTGATTCACAAGATATTACAGGAAAAGTAGTTCAAGAAGAAAGTTATAGAAAAATTTCAAAGTCATTGATAAAAGAGACAGTTAAAAAATATAATGGTTATATTTATGATCAATATCCACCAATATATTCAGCAGTTAAAGTTGATGGAAAAAAACTATATGAATATGCAAGAAAACAAGAGGATGTTGAAATTAAACCGAAAAAAGTTACTATTAAAAGTTGTGAGTTAATAGAGTTTAAGCAAAAATTAGGAACGATTAAATTAAATGTTAGATGTAGTAAAGGCACATATATTAGAAGTTTAGTTACAGATTTTGCAAAAGATTTAGAAACAATTGCTACAGTTTCTCAATTAGAAAGAACTTCTTCTGGAGGTTTAAATTTAAGTGAGGCAAAAACAGTTGAACAAATAGAACAAAAGGATTTAATGTCAATGTATGATGCTTTAATGAAAAATGAACATACATTAATTGAGTATCATAGAATTAGAGATATTAAACAAGGTAAGGCAATTAGTTTGAGTGGCATTAACTACCCAATAATTTTTATTATTAATGATTTAAAAGAGGTAATGGCAATTTATAAACACATTGCACATGATCTTTATAAATGTCAAAGAGGATTATGAGATGAGGTTCCTTTGGATCAATTAACTGAAGCTGAAAGGAATGGATATTATGATTAAATATCAAACCTTTCTTAAAAATAATGAAAATTTCAACTTGGAACAAAAAGGAAATGTTATTTGTATTGGTTTTTTTGATGGTATTCACAAAATGCATAAAGCAATTTTTTCTGAAGCAAAAAAGATTGCAAAGGAAAAAAATTTTGTTTGATCTATAATCACTTTTTCAGAAAAAGTTTCAGATTTTTTAAAAGGAATAAAAAACACTTTACAGTCAAAAAGTAATAAATATGAAATTATTGAAAAGAATTATAAACCTGATTTTCTATTTGAAATAGAAGTTAATAATGAAACTATCAAATTAAATCCTAATGAATTTTGTTTATTTTTAAAAGAGAAACTAAATGTTAAAAAAATAGTTATAGGTGATGATTTTAGATTTGCTTATAAAGGTCAGGGAAATATTTCTCATTTGCAAGACTTTTTTGGAGTTGAAAATATTATAGTTTTTAAAAGAATTTTCAATATTTCAACTTCACTTTTAAAGAATAATTTGGCAAAAGGAGAAATTAGTGAAGTTAATAAAATAATTGATGGTAATTTTACAGCTAGATTTGAAAGAAATAGTGAAAATAGTTTTTTGATGAAAGATTATAATATAAACATTGCAAATGGAAAATATTTAGTTCTAATTGAGGGTGAAACTCTTCAAATAGAATTAGAAAACAATATTATTAAATTAAATTACGAAAAAGAATTATTAGATATTGAATTTTTAAAAAAAGTATAAAAATAGCTTTATTTTTGATATACTTTTTAAGTATTGATGTTTTATCTTTGATTTGATTTACCCTAAATCTTTTCTATGATAAAACAATTTTCAATCAAGGATTAATAGGGGGTTATAGACATGGTTTCTAAAACACAAATTGAAAATATTGTTAAAGAATTCGGAGTTAATGCAAATGATACAGGTAGAGCTGAAGTTCAAATTGCTATTTTAACTCAAGATATTCAAAATTTGACAGAGCACTTGAATATACATAAAAAAGATATTACTTCAAGAAGAAGTTTATTAAAAAAAGTAGCTCAAAGAAGACATTTGTTAAACTTTTTGTTTAAAAAAGATGTTGAAAGATATAAAACAATTATTGAAAAATTAAAAATAAGAAAATAGTGTAGTAGTTATATTATTTTTTTATCTATTATTATTTGAGTAGAATAGTTTTAAAAAATAATGTATAATTAAATCATATTTTGATAATAAAAATATGATTTTTATTATCAAAATTTAGTATTTTTATTAGAAAGACGGTGTTACTATATGGCAACTGCAAAATCAACAACAGGAAAAAGTACAAGTGCTAAAAAAGCAACAAGTGCTAAAAAAGTAGCAGTAAAAAAATCAACAACTGCTAAAAAATCAACAACTAAATCATTAATTGCAAAAAGCACAACTGCAAAGAAACCTAAAACAACAGCTGTTAAAAGAGCTGCTTCAAATAAAATGAGACCTGAACATATTCAAACAAGAAAAAAAGTTTCAGATCCAAAACCAGAGAAAATTATAAATAAAGACATCAAATTAACTGATGGACAACAAAAATTTATTTGAGAGAAATCAGATCCAGTTTCAGCAACAAATTCATCTATTTATAGACAAGATATAGCTGGTGCAATTATTAAAGTTAGCGAATATGGACAAGCATCAGAATTCGGTTGAGTTTATTGTTTAATTGATCAAGATGGTGAAAGAGATGATGTAAATAACGTTGTTGCTTTACATTGATTAAATGCAAAAGTTAAACGTAAATTAAACGAAAATTGAGTAGCTGTAGTTACTGGTGGAAGAGATATTTCAGGTCTTTTTAATCAGAAAAAGGAAGTAAAAATTGCTGGTAATCAACTAGGAAAAACAAGAAAAACTGTTTTATTCCAACCTTCAATAGTTGAACCAAGAAAAGTAAATATTAAAATTAGAACAGCTGTAGGAAAAAAATAATAAAAAAACCTTATTTATGTAAGGTTTTTTTATTATATAATTATTATGTCCTTAGGGACGCCAAGAATATTTGTTATTCTTTATGTTTGCGTGAGATATTAAAGACCGCTCAATAAATAAGTATTTCCTTTCTCATGCATTTGATAGCGGGTGGGAATATTTTTTTTTGTCATTTTTTGAAAGGTTGGCACAATTATGAATAAAATAATAGTTATCGTTGGTGCTACAGCAACTGGTAAAACAGACCTATCAATTAAAATTGCAAAGGAATTTAATGGAGAATGTATAAATGCGGATTCCACCCAAATTTTTAAAGGAACAGATATAGCAACAAATAAGATAACAACTCATGAAATGCAAGGAATTAAACATCATTTACTATCTATAAAAGAAGTTAATGATAGTTATTCAGTGGCTGATTTTCAAAGAGATGCAAGAAAAAAAATTGCAGAAATATTGGAAAATAAGAAGACACCAATACTTATTGGCGGAACAGGACTTTATATTAATTCAGTTATAATGGATTATAACTTTAGTAGTGATGATCATATTGAAGATTATTCAAAAAAATATGATAATAAATCAAATCAAGAAATATGAGATACTTTAAATTTAAAAGATAGTTTAGAAGCTAAAAAAATTCATTTAAACAATAGATATAGGTTGATTAGAGCCTTAGAAATTATTGAATTAACTGGTATTACAAAGACTAAACTAATAAAGAACAATAAAAGGTATTTTTATAATAATTTATTAATTATTGGAATATCTGCTCAAAGAGAGGAATTATATAGTAAAATAAATAATAGGGTACTTAGCTTAATAGAAAAAGGTTTATTTGAAGAAATACAATTGGCTTATAAAGCTAATAATTTTGACAAAAGAGCCCAATCTTTAAAATGCATTGGAGGTCCAGAAATCATAAAATTTTTTGAAAAAGAAATTGATTATGATAAATGTATCGAACTAATGCAACAAAATAATAGGCATTATGCAAGAAGGCAGTTAACTTGATTCAAAAATCAATTAAATAATGTTAAATGATTTGAACATGATTATAAAAATTTTGAAAGCATATCAAATCAGATTATTGAATATATCAAATCAAATCCTTAACATAAAAATTGAATAACAAGTTAGGAGACTTAATAATGTTGTCTGTTTACGAAAGAGTAGAGAACTTAATTAAGGACAATAAAAATACTACTTTTAAATTAATTGGAAAACAAATTCTAGCAGATTGATCTGTTGGAATCTTTAAAAGTCAAAGTGAAATTAGCAAAATGTGTTTTGTTTCTTTAGCTACGGCTACACAATTTGCAAAGGCTTGCTATTGTGAAGGATATAAAGAATTATCAATTAGATTAAAAGTAGAATATGAAAATGTTATGCAAAATAAAATAAGAGCAGATCAACCTAATGAGGCTGATATGACAGGAATGAGAGCTGTCATAAATAACTGAGTTACGGAAAATGATGGTTTCTTATATGACTTAGCTAATAAAATAAATGAAAGAAGGAAAGTTTGAATATGTCCATCATATCAATCGATGTATTCAGCTAAATTTTTAGAAGATGTTTTAACAAATGTCGGAATTCAAAGTAAAATAATTGATATTTCTATAAATTTAGAAGTTGGGAAACACTTAGAGTTTCATAATGAATTAGTTGTTATTCTTTTAACTGGAAGAGACACTGATACTACAGTAATTGCTTTGGAGTATTTAATAAAAGCTAAAAATGAAATTTTTATTATAACTACTCCAAGTAATATATCAGAGCTACCAGAGATAAAAGAACAGAAACACATGTTAATTAACTTTCAAGATAATAATTTCTTTTATAAGTATAGATGTTATGCATTAATTTCATTGTTCTTTTCATTAAGTGAAAAAATAAGTTAAAAATATAAAATCTTAAACTGTAAAAAATATTTTAAAAGTATTGACATCTGCGCAGTAATTATATATATTCATTAATGTAATTAATACGCGGGTGTAGTTTAATGGTAGAACTTCAGCCTTCCAAGCTGACTGTGAGGGTTCGATTCCCTTCACCCGCTCCATTATGAAAATTCAAATCCCTTTAGGGATTTTTTTATTTTATATTTATAATAATTACTAAAGGAGTAACTCAATGCTAAATAATAAAATTAAAAATTTTAATGAATCAAGGACTCCATTTTTTAAGAGTTTATTTTTCTTAGTTATAGAGTCAATAATTCCAGGTTTAACTATTTGATTTTGTGTTGGATTTGACTTTACTTTTTCTCTTACAAATAAGTTGCCATATCCAAATGTAGGTTATGTTTCACTAATTTGTACTGGGTACTTTTTATACAGCTTTTTGATAACGTATTTATTTTATAAGTTTAAATTTCATGAAGCGGATATGTTCACTTTTAGTTCCTTAATTACTTTGACATTAATTATATTAATTTTATTTGGTAGTTTTATGAATACTTCAGGTATCTGAATATTTGTTAGATTTATTTGTATAGTTGCTATTGTTATAATTGGAACTCCATTTTTTGTTTTTATAAGTGTTTTATTTAGAAATAAGGAAAACAAAAAAATAGAAGATTATGAAAGGGTGTTAGAAGCTTATAAAAAAGGTGAAATTATACCGAGTAATAAATTATTAAAGGCTCAAAGATATCAAAGTTATTTAATTAAAAATCAAAACAAGATAGAAGAATTAAAGAATTTTAAAATAGAATTAGATAAAAAAATAACAAAAGAGCTACAAGAACAAGAATTAAAAAGAAATTTCAAAATGAAGCAAAAAATAAAAAAATTAGATCAAAAAGAAGAAAAGCAAAGACAAAAAAAACAGAAAGATTAGTATATCTTTCTGTTTTTTAATCTTTCTAATTTATGATCAAAAATATCTTTAAAAATCTTTTGCTTCTCTTTTTCAAACATAAAATTTGATCATAATGTTCATAAAAGGTCTTGGTATTTAATCATTAAATTCAAAGTTTCAATTTCGTTAATATCTATTAACTTTTCTTTAATACATTGCTTTATAAAGTAGTTAATTAGTTCTTCATCATCATTTAAAGTTTCACTGATAAAACTTGCTATATCAAAGAACTTATTATTTAAGGAAATATAGTCGTAATCAATTAAAATCATCTCATTTTTATTTATTAAAATATTTCCAGGCACTAAGTCATTATGACTTAAAACCAATTTTAACTTATCAAATTTATCAATATAGTTATTTATTTCCTTAAAATATGGTTCAAAATCAGTTAATGGATTATCAATGTTATTTTTAAAAATTTTTAAAAATTCATGATAATTAAATTTATTTATTTTAAATTCTTTTGAATTAAGCTTATGAAGTTTTATTATTAAATTAGTTACATTATTAATTATTTCCTTAGTTATTGTAATATCTTTAAGAGTTTGATAATTGCTTAAAAATTTATATTCAGAAAATAATTTATTATCTTTTCAATAAAATTTTAATGGAGTTAATAATACATCTTGCTCAGTTTTCTTTAATTGTTGCAAAAAATTATATTCATTTTTTTTATCTAAATAAATATCATGAAAAGGTATTGACTCTTTTTTCAAAATATCATTTTCTAGGGTTACTTTGTTTGTATAACCATTAAATTTCATTTATTTCACTCCTTATTGCTATTATTATTATAATATTAATTAGAAATTAAAAGGAGTTATTTATATGAACGTTTTATGATTTGCTTCACAAAATTCTAATAAAATTAAAGAGATTAAAGAAATGATTCCTGAAATGGAAATTAAATCGTTAAATGATCTTTCTGATTTAATTGATATACCTGAAGATGAACCAACATTTGAAAAAAATGCTTTATTTAAAGCTAAGACATTATCACAGATAGTTGAAGGAGTAGTTGTTGCAGATGATTCAGGACTAAGTATTAAATGCTTAGATAACTTTCCTGGAATTTATTCAGCAAGATGAGCTAAACCAGAAACAGATTGAATAAAAATAAATGATTTATTATTGCAAAAGTTAAAGGTGAAAAATTTAATGAAAAGCGAAGATAGAAAAGCATTTTTTACATCTTCAATTGCCCTAATTGACAAGAATAAGGGTGTTCAGCAAGTATTTACAGGAATAGTAAAAGGAGTTATTGTTGACAGTCAAATTGGAGAAAATGGTTTTGCATATGACAGAATTTTTAAACCAGATAATTTTGATAAAACTTTTGCTCAAATGACCAAAGAAGAAAAAAACTCTATATCACATCGTAATCGTTCAATAACTTTATTAAAAGAATTTTTAAAAAGGAATAACTATTTTTAAGGAGGACAAAAAATGAGAAGAATTAATATAGTATTGTTTCAACCAGAAATTGCTGATAATGTTGGAGCTATAATGAGGACTTGCGCACTTACAAATTCAAAACTACATTTAATTGAACCATTTGGTTTTATTTTCGATAAAAGAAATTTTGCAAGAAGTAGTGCTAATAATTTTGAGGGTTGTGAATATGTGAGATATGATGACTGAAATGACTTCATAAATTGCAATCCAAATGCTAATATATTTTGCATGACTAGATATGGTAAAAAACCAATTAGTGATTTTCAATTTAGCAAAATTAATAATGAAGTGTTTATTATGTTTGGAAAAGAATCAACAGGTATTCCAAAAAAAATTTTAAAGGATAATATTGAAAAATGTTTTAGAATTCCTATGGTATGTTCAGGAAGAAGTCTTAATATTGCCAACTCTGTGGGAATTGCCACTTATGAAGTTTTAAGACAATGAGATTATTTAGATCTGTCAAAAGTTGAAGTTGAAAAGGGAGAGGACTATCTAGATATAGATTAATAATATATAATATATGTTGTATGAAATAGGTGAAATAATATGAAATTTTCAGATTTTGGTTTTAAAAAATTTATTAATGATGCTTTAGAAGAAATTGGATTTGTCTATCCAACTAAAATTCAAGAGAAAGTTATTCCACTTATAAAGAAACATAGATCAGTTATTGCTCAGTCGCACACAGGAACTGGAAAAACACATTCTTTCTTATTGCCTATATTAAATAATATTGCATATGATGAAAAAAATAAAATTCAATGCTTAATAGTAACTCCAACAAGAGAACTTGCTAGACAAATTTATGAAAATACTAAAGATATTTTAAAGTTAAATGATAAGGGAACAGTTGGGTTATTTGTTGGTGGAGATGATATTGAAAAATCAATTCAAAATGTTAAAACAAAACAACCAACTGTTGTAATTGGAACACCAACAAGACTAAAAAAAATGTACGAAGAAGGTAATTTATTTATTACTACTGCAAAATATGTAGTAATTGATGAATGTGATATGATTTTTGATCTTGGTTTTATTGAAGAAGTAGACTTTATGCTTTCAAAAATTAATAAGGATGTAAACGTTTCTTTATTTTCTGCAACAATTAATAATGGGTTAAGACCTTTTTTACAAAAATATTTATCAAAATCTATTTTTATAGAAAATAAGGATTCAAATCCAACTAATAAAAATATTGAGCATGTTCTAGTTTGAACAAAAAATAAGGAAAATAAGGAAGTTCTTAGAACAATTGTAAGTGAAATTAATCCTTATGTTTGTATGATTTTCTTAAATAAAAAAGATCAAATAAAAGAGATTATCTCTTGACTAAATGAATTTGGCATTAAAAATGTGGGTGAATTACATGGCGATTTAGACTCAAGACAAAGAACAAATATGCAAAAGAGAATTCAAAATGGAGATTTTAAATGAATTGTTGCTTCAGATGTAGCGGCAAGAGGAATTGATATTGATGGAGTAAGTCATATTATTTCAGTTGACCTGCCAAAAGACTTAGATTATTATATTCACAGAAGTGGCAGAACTGGAAGAAATCAATATTCTGGCCAAAGTTATGTTTTATTTAATTCAACAAATCAACATCAAATTGATGAACTAAAGTCAAAAGGTATTTCATTTTCTAACTTTAAATTGGCAAATAATCAATTAATTGAAATTAATACTGTAAAAAAGAAGAAAGAATTTAATGCAAATTTACCAGTAAATGTTGAAACTAAAAAAATCATTGATAAATATAAGGGTCAAAAAGTAAAACCTGGATATAAAAAACGTAGAAAAGCTGAAGTAGATAAACTTAAAAAAGATATTAGAAGAAAGCATATTAAAGAGTCAATAGCAAAAATTAAAAAAGATAAGTATAAAAAACGTAGAGAAGAATTATTTGAGAATTAAGCCAACAACTCTTTTAAAAGGAGGCTTAATGTTTTATAATAATAAGTATTAGAGGGAAATTTTATGGATATTACAGAAAGAATTAAAAAATTAATAACAGCAATTTCATTTCAAGTTTATGAAAAAGAAACAATATTTAGATTAGCAATGTTAGCTCTTTTAGGCGAAGAGTCAATTTTCCTTTTAGGTAAACCAGGTATTGCTAAATCATTAATCTCACGTAGATTAAAGTTTGCAATTAAGGGTGGTACTAATTTTGAATACTTAATGAGTAAGTTTTCAACTCCTGAAGAAATATATGGACCAATTGATTTAAGATTACTAAAAGAAGGTAAATATGTTAGAGTTGTTGAAAATTATCTACCTGCTTCAAATGTTGGTTTTTTAGATGAAATTTGAAAAGCTGGACCAAGTATTCAAAATACATTATTGACAATTATTAATGAAAAGCTTTTTCGAAATGGTGGAACAGATATAAAAGTTCCATTAAAACTATTAATTTCAGCTTCAAATGAGTTACCTGCAGAAGGTGAAGGATTGGAAGCTTTATTTGACCGTTTTATTATTAGATTTATAGCCGAAGGTTTAAAAAGTGATAATAATTTTGAGCAACTTTTAGATGGTGAATCATCACTGGATGTTGATGTAGATCCAAAACTTCAACTTACAATTCAAGAATTGGAAATTTGAAAAAAACAATCAAAACAAGTAAAAATAAGTAGAAAAACTTTAGACTTTATTCATTATTTTAGAAAAAAAATATTAAAAGAAACAAATGGAGAAGCTTATATTTCTGATAGACGTTGAAAAAAAATATCAGGTTTAATGAAAACAAGTGCATTTTATAATGGAAGATCAGAAACTGATATTGCTGATTTATTTGTAATTCCATACTGTATTTGAGATAACGAAGAACAAGAAAAGCAATATTCTGAAATTTTCTTTAATACATTTTTGGAACAATTTGGTTTAGAATGAAGAAATGAAAAGAAAAATTTAATGAATCAAATTGATTTAGTAAACTCACAAATTGGTCAAGTTGAGGCACAATTTTTAAGATTAACACCATATACTGATCCGTTTAAAGGTGCAATTAATGGAACATACTATTTTATTAATTTTACAGATGGTGGAGATAGCTATAAAATTTGTTTTATATCTGCAGCTGATTGAAATAAAATACGAAATTTAACAAATGAGTCATTTGAAATTGATTTACATTTTGGAGTAAATTTAAATAAATATTCAGGAAGTCAAAAAACATTGGTTAAAGCTTATAAAGCAGATCAAATTCTTTTTGTAAATGAAAACAAAAAATATTTATTACAAAATGAAAGTCCAAATGAATTTAATCAACAAATGAATAATTTAGCTGATAATATTGTTGAACTTGAAACTAAATATAAAGCATTGTCAGCAAAAATGTTTAAAGAGTATAAAAAATATATGAATATGAATTGCATTTTCTTTGAAGAAATTTATGATGAAAAAATTGCACAAGCATTCGATGCAAAAACTAAAAAACAATTGGAACAAGAAGCTGAATTAGAAAAGCAAGTTAAATTAAACGAAAAAAATGATAATGTAAAAAACCCAATTGATGATTTAGACTTTAAATTAGAAATTTAAGTAAAGAAGGAAACTATTATGAAATTTGACTTAGAAAAACCAGTAAGTGAAATCAAAAAAGAGATTGAAAAACTTAGACGAAAAGATATTCATAATAGTGAATTTTTAACATTTAAAAAAAATCATGAATATGCAGCTGAACAATTAGATGATAAAATTAATAATTTTTATTCAGCTTCAAATTTGTCTACAATACGACAAATAAAACTTCCTGAACCAATCAGAAAAGAAATAATCTATTATAATTATATTTCTGAATATTATGATGAAGTAAGTTTTGCTCAGAATTTAAGACTAATTCAAAATAAATTAGTAGAGTTTGATTCTCCTTTTTCAACATACATTGATACAATGAGTTGAAAAATTGATAATGGATATTTAGAGTTAAAAGGTAGAGATTGATTAACTGAGTTTTTTAGAACTTGAACTTTTATGTTAACAAAGAGAATTGTTGACTATAGAATGAAAGCTGTAGAGGACTTAAGATATAACTATTTAGTTGAAATATATTCAATAATAAAAAATTATGGAAAATATGCAAAAATTTATAAAACAATGTATGATGTTTTTGGAAAAGTAGCCAATATTGAAGATGAACTGAGAAATCAAAATATTGAATCAATAGCTAGATTTGCAGACTTCTTATATAAAGATCCTTCAATTTTAATGATAGCTGAGATGCTAGGGCGTTTAAATGGTGAAGATGATTTAATGGAAATAAATATAACAGAGCAAGTTGTTACATATCCCACAGAAGTTAAATTACCATATAATCCAGAAGAAATTGTAGGATTAACTGTTTCAAAAGATCTTGAAAGATTACTTCCGATGGAATTTGCAAGTCTATTTGATGAGGAATTAGAAATTATATTTTATAAGAAATTTGTAGAATCACAACTTCAAACTTTTTTATTTGAATCAAATGAAAAAGTAATTGAACATGAAATTGAAGAAGTAGAATATGAAGCACCAATACCATTAGAACAAGGAAAATTTATAATTTGTATTGATACTTCAAGTTCTATGGAAGGTGCTGGTGAATATATTGCAAAAGCATTATCAATTGCCATATCTAAAGTTGCTTTAAAAGAGTATAGAGATTTAGTCTTTGTAAACTTTGCAAATCAACATGTTGAAGAATTTACCATTAATGGTAAAAATGTAAATATTCAAAAAATGCTAGAGTTTTTAGCAAAATCTTTTTATGGTAAAACTAATGCTAAACCGGCCTTCGAAAAAATTATAGAAAAAATGCATTCAGAAGATTTTAAAAGAGCTGATTTATTATTTATTTCAGATTTTATGATGGAAACTCTTCCAAATTCAACAAGAGCAAAAATTGCAGATTTAAAGGAAAATTATAATAGATTTCACTCTCTAATAGTAGGAACAATGCCAAATGTTGAAACACAAGAAATATTTGATAATATTATGTATTATGATCCAAATGATCCTTTTGCCACAAATCAAATTGTTAAGTCATTAAATGAAACTTTGAGAGACTTAAGAGAATTAAAAGATGAAGAAGTTGCATATCGCAGCGAGCAAATTAATAATTTAAATACAATTAGAGATAAAAAGCGCTTTAGAGAAAAACATTTAGATGATCCAAAAGCGAAAAAACTTATAAAACAAAAACAAAAATTAAAGGAATTGGAAAATAAAAAACAGCAAGTTAATCAATAAGGAGAGGGATACAATAATGTTAGTAAAAGAAAAATCAAATTTATTAGTTATTTTTTTGGAGAATGGTGAAGATATTGACCAACAAATTCAAAACATAATAAGAGAATATAAACTTATAGATGCAAAAATTACAGGATATGGTTATTTAAAAAGATTAGAATATGGTGTACTTTCTCAAATCGATCCATTTTTCTTATCAAAATTATTAAAAGAGGGACTTATTACTGTTACAAATTTAAATGGTATGGTTGATAATCGTGAATCAACAATAATGGTTAGCTCTGTTGATGATAAATTTGAGAGACATCAGGGTAGATTGATCAGTGGAATTGTAGCTAACTCATTCAATATAATTTTAGAAATATATAAAACAGAGTAAAATCTGTTTTATTTTTATTTTTATTTTTATTTATAAAATTATTTTAGCTCAGCTAAAATAATAATATAAAATCTATATAATTTAAACAATAGAAAGGAGAATAATATGAAAAATGTTAAAAGTAAGTATAACAAGATAATATTAATATTAATATTATCTTTAATAACTTTCTTTCCAATATTAACAATTATTATGACAGTACCAGGAATGGGTATTGAGTCCTTAACCTTTATTAACAGCGTTGAAAAACAAATTAAAAGAATAATGCCTAAAAATAAATTTGTTTTTGACCCAAATCATCCCTTATATGAAGAAATGATGGAACACGTTATTAAATCTTCATTTAAAGCAGATGCATTATCAACAATAAATTTTGAAGATTCACAAGAAAAACAACAGTTCTACTTAAAATATTCAAACTACTCTGATGAATGGTATAAAAATAATTGAGCAAAAAAAGTAGAAAATAAAGAACAAATAGATTTATATGATATTGGATTAAATTTTATTGAATTTGATAAGAGTGTAGCTGAGGAATTTCAATCTTTTGGTTTTGTTAACACCGGAATTCAATGAATATTTAAAAGTGGTGGTTTGAAAGAAATCTTTTCAAAAAATACATATGAAATGTCTTTGAAACAACAAACAGTTCTTAATCAAACTGATTATGATGAACAAATGCAATATAGTGGACCAGGATTAAATGGTATAAAAGTTAAACATTCTATTGGAACAAAAATTGTAAATAACAAAGTATGATTTTTAAATACTCAAATTGATTCTATTAATTTTGCGCTTAAATTAACAAATCCTTTTGTAGATAAAAGTTTAAATAAAAATCAAAATATTAGATATGTTACAGTAGATGACTTGAAGTTACCAAATTTTACAGCATCCTTAATTTTTTTAAGATTCAGTGCTGTATTAATATTTTTAAATATCTTAGTTATTCCTTGTGGAATAGGTATATTTTTAATTTTAAAGAAGAAATGAGAAAAATAAATGAAAGAAAATAATATGAAAAAATTATTATCAGTATTAACTGTCTTTAGCTTTTTAATATCAATAGTTACTTCAACAGTTTCTTGCATGCCAAAGCAACCAAACATCATTAAAACAAGTCCTTTAAAAATTGGTTTGGATATTGATAAAAGTCAAGCTATTGATACTAGTTTAAATCCAAATGATCATTTTGGTTTTACCAACTATTTTATAGTAGGCGACTCTTTGAGCGATGTTAACGGTTTAACAACCTATGTTAAAGATAAATTTGTAGTAAATACATCATTGGATCAATATGTTGATTTCAATTTAACACTTGGAGGCGCATATGGTTTTGAAGAAGATGGTGTTTATAATAGTGCTTTTAGTAATGGAAAGACTACAGGTTATCTATTATCTGAAAAGTTAAATTTTGGAGCAATGAAACCTAGTAATAAATATTCAAAATTAAGTAATCCAAAAGAAGGTTATGGCAAAAATTACTCTGTTGGTGGTGCAACAGCTGGAAAATCATCAGAACTTGTAAATGGAATTATTATTAATGATTTTAGTACAGAAGAACAAGCAAGAGCATTAGTTAAACAGCAAAAAATTGGAGCAAATGATTTAGTTTTTTTTGAAATTGGAGGTAATGATATGTTTTCTTTAATTCAAAGTCAAGATAATCAAAATGATAAATTTGTAATAGAATATATGAATGAATCTATTAAAAGTATTAGAGCAACATTATTTACACTTTTAAATAATGGTATAAAAAACATTTTATTTATGGGACCTCCAATTATGGATATTGTCCCTAGATATATTAATAGAGAAGAAAAACAAGATATTATTGATCTTGGTAAAGAATATGAAATAAAAATAAATAAATTAATTAATGAAGTAAATAACTATTATTCTGGAAATTTATTTTATACTTCACTATATGAAGGAGAGAATGATTTTTCAAATATTATTAAAGGATATGGAGAAACTATTAGTAATCAAATTGAAAACGAATATAATACTTGATCAGGATTTTCTGAAAAAAATATAATAGAGGTTAATGGTAAAAAAACTTTTAATTTTAGGGACATTTTAAAAATTAATTTTAAAAATTATATTGAAATAATTAAAATTAATAATACATTTAAAAAAACTAAATTGGACGTTAAAGTTATAGGCCAACCTTTAAGTGAAAATTTATGAGGAGATGATTTAAAAAAAAGAGATAAAATAATGACTTCATATTTTTTTACTGATATTGTTCACCCAACCAAACTGGTTCATGAATATGTCTCAGAAATTATGAAAGAAATTGTCTTAAAGGAGTTTAAATAATTATGAAAAAATTATTATCTATTTTTGCATCATCTTTATTAGTTATTTCTCCAATTTTTTTAGTAGTTTCATGTACTAAAAATAAAAAAGTAATTGATGATATTTCATTACAAACTGCAGTTGAACAAATAGGTAAATCAATTTATTTAACTGATACAAATAACTATGATTTTGATTATCAAATGAATGGTGTATTAAAGAATAAAAGAATAAAGGATATATCAAATGTATATGGAAATGATAATTATACTAAAGACAATTTAAATTCTTACTCAAGATTTGATGAACTATATAAATATTATTTTGATAAAAATCTTTTTAATAATAATTTAAAAGTTGCTGAAAAAATAAATTTTGAAGGTAATATTAGACCTCAAAATAGTGATAGTTTAGAAATGATTCTTTTAAAAATTCCTAATTTATTGGAATTATTGGGTAATGGCAAAATTATTGCTGCGCTATTTAAATTATTTACAATAATTCCTACAATTATTGTAAATTTAAGTGATAATTATTTATTTAGTTATCTAAATAAAATTCTTTCAAAAGAAAATAGTGAGGCCTTTTCAAATGCTTTTTCAAATGACCCTTATGATGATTTTACAAACCAAGAGTCTTTAAACTCAGCAATTATTGGTTTTTCAAACTCAATTGATTATCTTATAGGAAATAAAAATAAATTAGAAATTCCAACAAAAGAAGAAGTTGAAGGGAAATATTTCTTAAATTCAATAAGTAAATTAACAAGTAATTTAAAATTAATTTTTAATAATGAAAAATCAATAAGTTTAGATTTAATAATTGATATTCCTGCAATTGCTGAAATAGTTAGATTTGTTAGAACTCTAATTGTATATATTGTAAATGGAGTAGGAACAATTTACATAGAGAGTGAATCTAATGGGAATAAAAACTATTTTAAACAAATTGAAGTATTTAGAAATACAAAAATTGATAATACAAAAAATGAAATAAATATTTTGAATTTTCTTGAGTTTTTAGAAAGTACATATAAAAATGGTGAGGGTTTAAAATTAATATTGGCTTTATTATTTCAAAGTTATGAAAAACCTAAATTAAAAAATAATTTTGGATTTCCAAGTGTAGGAGTAATTTCAGATGAAAGTATTCAAGTAAAAGGAATAATTCCTTTGCTACAAGCTTCAATGAATGCTATATTTCCAACTTTTTATATAACTGAAGGATTACCTCCAGTGATTATAAAACTTTTAAAATTATTTAAAATTGATAGAGTAAATTTATCAAGTGTATGTATTGAATTAATTAATTCAATGGTATCTGGTTTAAACTTTAAAGGTATTATTGATATTATGAATAGTTGATTAGTTTTTTCTATTATTAAAGATAACAAACTCAAAGAAAAACTAAATAGTTTGAAAGAAATTGAAGAAATTTACAAAAATTCATTGTGAGATGAACTGTATAGTGGAAAATTTATTAATAAATTTTTATTTGTATTAACTAATCAAGAAAATGAAGAATATATTAATTTTAAAAATATTTTGGAAAATACTACTATGAGTTTTTTAGGAAGAAAATTCACATATAGAGATTTTTTTTGAAACATTATTAATAATGAAGATTTTAAAGGTGAATTTAAAATAGATTTTACTAATATTTCAGAAGTAATAATAAACTTCAGAAGAATATTAGACTTAAAAAATGGTGAAAAAAATGATGTTGACTTTTATAAGTTTCAAACTAATTTGCAAACATTATTTGCAAATCTACAAGGTAGTAAAAAATTAACATCGTGAGTAATAAATGATAAAAATGAAGAAAATAGTTTATGAGAAGAATTTAGACAGGGACAATCTAAGTATAATAAAGAAATTAATGATAATATTTTAAATCAAGAAATTTTAAGTATTACTGACTTAAAAAAATATTCATACCAGGTTGAAGTTGAAAATAAAAAATATATTATTAAGCTTGAGATGTTAAAAAGTAACAAATTTCAAATTAGCTCAATTTCTTAATATCAAAGTGTCAATAGCAAATAAAAATTTTCCAAAAATTATAAATTTATGATTTTTATATAGTTCTTTTCAAGTTTTAAAAAAGTAGATATAGTTGTATACCTAAAGTAAGTAGAGTAGGCATTAGTTTTTCATTTTTTTAAACTTATTAACTTGACTAAATGATGTATTTTTAGTTTAAATTTTCACTAATCTATAAAACTTGTCCATATAATTTAAATTGATTTTATTATCATACATTTGAGGTATTAATAATTTTATTTTACTAGCCAAAGTGATTATTTTATATTTAGTTACTTCAGCTTTATAAACTTGTTTATGTTGGAACTAAAATGAAATTAATATCTATATTTTTATTTAAAATCTTTATTTTATTTTTGTTATTATAAATTTAAGTAAAAACTTTTAATTAAAATAAGGATGAAACATTGAGTAAATAATTATTTATTTACTCAATAGTTTTGATATTGAATCGTCTTAGCACTTGAAGAAGTAGTTTTTGAAAATAATCTAAAAAGTTTTCAAACTTGCCTTGTAGTTTACAATCAGATAATAGTTGTAGGTATTAATTCCAAATTGTTAACAAATAAAAAGATATTGTATATTAGAGTCTGATTTAGTAGGCTCTTTTCTTTTATCTTATAATAAAATACTGCTCTCTTACCTATAAGTATTTGCTAAGGAGTTCAATAATATTCAAATAATGTTTCTTGGTAATCAAAATAGCCAACTAATACTTTTATTGCTAATTCATCAATAATAGCAAGTAAAGATCATTCTTTATTTTTTCTTTAATTATGAATACATAATTATGTTTAAAATCTTTCACCAAAATATTTTTATCTATTTTGCAATGCTCGATATTTTTCTAAACTAATAATCTTATCTTTAAAAATCTCTTTTTCCTTATTTATTAGTTTATTCTCTAAAGAATTTTGTCTTGATTGTCTAATTAATTCTTCTCTATTTAATTTATGCATATAAATGGGAGTAAAACTCATTTTAAATAATAAATCTCTTAAGTAAACTTAACTGATTTATAAATTCTAGTATTCTTTTAAATATTCTTTTAATAAATTATATTGTACTCATAATATTTTTCTTTTTTAAATTTAATATTTTTTTTAATTTCATAGGGTTTAGATTCATTTGATAATTTGCTTCATTTTTTTATGTATAAATGCAATAGAGACAATTATTTAATAACCCTTTAACATTTCTTCTAATACTCTTTTTTATGTAATTAAGAACTTATTCTGCTCTATTTTTTGTTATTTTTCTAAAAATAACTTTTTTAATTATTTATAATTAAAATTATTCATATAACTCAATTTCCATTTTAATTTCATAGTAGAGTCTTCAATATTTAGTTTTAATGACAGGAGTTAATATTTATATGAATATTGAATATTATCAGATGTTATTTACAAAAATTATTTCAATTTTTTAATAAAAAATTAGTGTTTTTAAGAACTTTTTAGTATAATTAAATTAATCTTTATTTTTGTACAAGTACATAAGGAATAAAGGTATAGAGAAAAATAAAAGAGGAGACTAGAAATGATAGGTATTATTTCAACAGCTTACTTTACAGTTAAAGATCGTGAAGGTATTAAAACTGTAAAAAAATATTGATGAAGAAATATGGTTATTCAACATCTTAAATACAGAGGAAAATTTTTTGTAATCGCGACAATCGGTTATGGAAAAGCAAATGCTGCAATGGCAATTACTTATTTAATGGAAGAATATCCAACTTTGGAAACAGTTTTAAATATAGACTTAGCTTTATCAACAAATGATAAATTTGATACAACAGATACAGTTATGGCTACAAAATTTATTTATAGAGATGCTGATTTAACAGTATTCAAAGATATTAAATATGGACAAATCGTACATGAACCAGAAGCATATACTTTTAATACAGAATTTGTAACACAAGTTAAAAACTTTAAATTAGGTGTTTCAGATGGTATAGTTGGTACTGCTGATATGTTAATTTATAACTCAAAACAATTTAAAGAAATGGTTGACAAATACGGACAAACAATTGATGTAATTGATTCAGAAGCTGGAGCATTAGCTCAAATAGCTAAAAAGTCAAGTGTTAACTTTGTTGCAATGAAAATTATGTATAATAATGCATTATCACCATGAGATAATGATCCATTACATAAGTTTAAAATTTATGAAACAGCTAATACTTTAAAATACTTATTGGCAAGATTATTTAATTTATTATCATCAAAATACATTATTGACTTTACAAAAAATACAAATGATGAGTTAGAAGTAATTCATGAATTATTTGAATTATCTCATGATGAATGAGTATCACTTTTCAAAAGTGATGTTACATCAATTATTTCTGGTTTAGGACCGTCATTAATGTTAGTTGATAAAAAAGCAGCTAAACCTGAAGCTGTTGATATTGTTGAAGTTTTAAAAAGTAAATTAGAAGATGAAGGACCAAGTAAAATTATTTTAGGAGAAGATGAATGAAAAAATGCTCCTAAAAAATGATTACGTAAAATGATGTTCTTAACAAATATTCATGTAAATGATGATGAATTGTTATGAAATAAATCAGCTAAATATGATCTTAAATCAACTAAAATTGTTTCAATTGAAGATGTTGCAAGAGCGGTTTCAAAAGTAATTGCTGATCGTTCACAAGATAAATCAGCATATACATATGATGGTGCTACAGTATTGAAAAAACATTTACTAGTTGCAGTAGATGCTCCAATTTCATTCTACATTACTCATAATGTTACTCATGAATTTGTTGAAGCTCCAAAACAAGGATCTCAATTAGTAGCAAATGAATTTACAAAATACTTAAATGAACAATTGGCAGAAGTTGAATCTCCATTTGAAAAAATAATAGTATACTGTAAAGTTCCTGCAGAAGGAGTTGCAAAACTTCCAGTTATTATTAAAACTAAATCAAAAGCTAATCAAGCTGTTGTATTTGGGGGATACTCAAGTAAAGATCAAAAAACTTATACAGTTGTTGATATTACGAGAAATGATTACGACCCATTGAAAGTTGGATCATTTAAAGTTACAGTTCGTTTAAAAAATTCATAGTAAAAAAATAAAAAAATCACTTTAAAAGTGATTTTTTTATTTTTTAATATAAAGAATTTTAGTATATACTATTTTAGTAAGGATAAGGGGTGAATTTAATGGCATATAAAAAAAAGAAAGTATTTTTTGAAGATAATGATAGTGTAAGTCAGATTTTAGAGGATTTACTAGATTTATCTTTAATAAAGTTTGATGATAAATCAGTGCCAAATAAATTCCAAAGTCCAAATATAGATAATAAAAAAATAAATTCTTTAGAAACTAGTGAAGTAAAAAATTTAGATTCAATAATTAAAAACGCAAGAGAAATGAATAATATATTTAGTAAATCAAAATGAATAAACAATAGTGTTGAAGAAGAAGAATTTATTATTGAAAAGGCAAAAAAAGAAGGAAAATCAGCATATGATTCAGATGTACTACGTCAATTAATATTGGAGAGACAAAAGAAAAAGAAAGAATTACTTGGTTTATCAAGTATAATAAATAAAGCAAAAAAAAGAAAATAATATTTATTTTTTAAATAAAAAATTTTATAAGACTTGGGAGGAAAAATAATGGAGAAGAATAATTTAAGCAAAATAATTGAAGATATTCAAGAGACAACTCAAGAAATTATACAAGAAGAAGTTGTTAAATTCCAATCAAGTGAAGAGAAAAAATCAATTAATAAGTTAGCAAAAGAATTAAATAGAGGAGGGAATATTGATGGTGAACTTTTAAGTAATCTCGAAAGCAAAATTATGTCTAAAAGAGAACAAAAACTACTTGTTCAAGAATATTTTAGAACTAAATTTATTAGAGATTTCTTTAAAATTATACTGGCTGCTTTCTTAATTACTATTACTTTTGATTACTTTATTACTCCAACAGGAAGAGCGGGTCTTTTTCCAGCTGGTGCTGGAGCAATTGCACGTTTTTTTGCAACTTTAACTTTCCCAAATCAAGATCAAGTGCAATTGCAGTCATCATTTTACTTTATTTATTATTTTGCTATAAATATTCCTCTTTTTATTTTTGGGTACATTAAATTAGGAAAAAGATTTACATTTACAACATTTATTTTTATAATTATGCAAATTGGTTTTGACCAGATTATTCAAAATATTCCATTTATTAATCCAAGAGAATTTAATTTACTTGTAAATTATCAATTAATTGGCTCAATGCCAGGTTCATGAAATACTGGTATTTGATTGTTTATTTTTGCTGCATTGGGTGGTTTTTTATTGGGGTTTTCATATTCAATTGTATATAAAATTGGTTCTTCGACTGGAGGATTGGATTTTTTAACTGTTTTTTTATCTAATAAGACAAACAAGCCAGTTGGTTCACTAAATAGAAAAGTTAATTTTATTATTTTGGCAATTGTTATTATTTTGAATACCATTATTATTCCTATGTCTCTTATTAATTCTGATATAAAAATTAGTATTCTTCAAAGTGGTAGTTATTATCAAGATAACAATCTATTAAAATCAATGTGAGATTTTTCAATTGAAAATGGTGCATTAGTGGGTGATAATAATAATTTACAATGAGATCCAGTATTTGAAGCCTGATTTAGTAATATCATTTATTCTAATGATTACACTTCAATAGAATCTGCAATGAATTTATTTGACGGCTCAGCTTCACTTACAAAGGATCAATATGAATTTTTAGTTCAATTTGTTTGTAAAAAAGGTTATGGTGATGATTTAGTAAATATAAATCAAGGATTAGTATGACATATTAAATTTTTATTTATTTTTGGACCATCACTATTTGCCTCTTTCTCACTTGTAATTTTTGCAGGAATGTCAACTAATATTTTCTATCCAAAATACACAGTAAGAACATATATGATAACAACAAATAACCCAAGAAAAATTAACAAAATGTTATTGGAAAATGGATTCCAAAATGATATTTTAAATTGAGATAGTATTAATAGAATTAATGGAAATTATCTTCATAGAAGTGTTATCATGGTAGCAATGTCAGTTATGGATTGAGATAAAATTGAAAGAGAAATCTTTATGATTGATCCTCAAGTTAAAATTAATGCAATTATAACAAAAAGTGTACGGGGCTTATTTAACTATGAAATTAAGAAAAATGATGATAGAGATATAATTAGAACAAAAATTGAAAAGAATGAACTTGAATTAGAAAAAATTAGGCAAATTGCAATTGTAAGAGCTCAAAAAGAACATGAAAAATTACATAAAAAGAGTCAAAGAAGGAAACCAAATTCTAAAAAACAAGATAATAAAGATAAAAAAGATTAATTTTTTTAAAGAAACTAGTAAATTTATTAAATTTATTAGTTTTTTTGTTTATAATTATGATTATAGTGGTGATTTAATGGAAGAGGAAAATCTTAAAAAAATTATTTATGAAATGTTAGATCTCAAATTAACAGAAATAAGGAAAGAATTTAGTAGAATTACTTTGAAGGACTTATACTGCTATTTAAAGGATGTAGTATTTAAGAATAATAAAATAGTTGATTTAAATGATTTATCGTTCTTTATTATGAACATTAAAATTAACAAAATATTTGAATATCTAAATGTAAGTGCAATTTTAGATAAAAATAATTCAATTGAAATGGATTTAAAAATTATTTTAGAAAGATAGTGGTTAACTTGAATAACAAGGAAAAAAATGTAAGCAATAAGCCTAAAAAGCCAATTTTAAAGATTTTTGCTATATTAATAATTATTTCTTCTTTGGTATTAGGGATAGTTTTCTCTAATTTAAAATTCTCAGAAAATATTAAGTTGGGTTCAGACTTTAAAGGTTATTACTCAGCTCTTGTTTCGGTTGGTAATTTAAATGAAAAGGAATCAATAAATGGTCAACCAAATGGTGATTCAACAGAAGGAGCTAAGGCTCTAAATGAACGTTTAAATCCAATGGGAAATAATCAAATAATAATTGAAAAGGCTGGTAAAAACTTTCTAAAAGTTTTATCTCCAGTAGATGCATATCAAAATGAAACAATTTTTAAAAATCAAATCCAAAAAAATGGGGGAATTGTTTTATTAGATTCAACAGAAGGTAAATTTAATGATCTACAAATTACAAATGAAAGTAATAAAATTGAAAGAAAAGGAATTAATGAATATTTTACTGGAGCAACTTCAACTTTTATTAATGAATCAAATTCAAAAAACCCTGCTATTTCATATTCACTAAATGGTGATAATTTTAAAGCATTATTTAAAACAGAAGAAGGAGCTGAAGGACAAACCCGTGAAGCAGGAACTTTGCCTCTATTTATCCTTTTAGACGCTGATGGTTTTTATAATGACATAAGAAACTATTATAATTTAATTAAAGGTGAGAAAAAAGATAGAATTGAAGAATTCTTTAAAGTTATTGTTGAACCTTTAAGAACTTTCTATGATGCAAGTAGTACTCCTACAAAAGTTAAAGAAGTTTTATATGACCTATTTTATGGTCAATGAACTGAAAAAACTTCTTCAGGAATTAGTACAACTTATAGAGGATCACTGATGAGTAGAAGAAATGGTTCAAATGGATCTTTAAATGATGCAAGCTCATTCTTAGAAGTTGTAGATTCATTCAACTATTTATCAGAAACTTCAAAATATGTTTATGATTCAAATGCTGTTACAAAAGATTTTGAAACTGGTGGAAGATATTCACAAAATGTAAAATTATGAGATTCTTCAAATACATTAACAGAAAAATATAAAGTTAATGAAATATTTTCTTTAATAAACCCAGTACTTTTAAATTTTGTTATATCAAATCAAATACTTTTTAATGAAACTTTTGCTAATAACTTAGTAACTAATTATTTTTTATTTAATGGAAATGTTACTGAATCAAAAGGACAGGCTTCTAATGGATATATTGATGGAAACAATTTAATAACTAAAGTTGATTCAGAAGCAAAGGCTAGAATTGGTGCTTCTTTATTTAACGCATCTGGTAAAGGATTTGTTTTTACAGTTAACTCTGTTGCAACTATTGATGGAAAAGTAACACAAGTGATGTTAATTTCATCATTAATATTTATATTAATTATTGCTTTATGTTTAATTGTTTATATGGGATTCTTTTATAGACTACTTGGACTTTTCTCAATGATAATTACATTAGCAATTATAGGAATGACTTTATTGTCATTATCATGATTCAATCTTGCAGTTGGACCAGAAACGATTATCTGCTCGTTTATTTTACTTGGGCTAAATATTGAGATATTCTCTTCTCTATTTGAAAATATGAAGGAGAGTTACTATCTAAAACAAAGGGGATTAAAAACTAGTTTTAATATTTCTATCAAAGAAAATGTTGGAATAGCATTAGATTTAGTTGTTGCTTTATTAATTCCATCAATGTGTATGTTTTGAATCTCATCTAATGCGATTATTTCAATGGCAATAATGTTAGCAATGGGTTCATTCTTCACAGTATTATTTACAATATTGGTAGGTGTAATTCTATTCAAATTAATAATTAATTCTCAATTAATTGCAAATAAATCATATTTATTTGCTTTAAATACAGACTTTGCATCTCAAGGTAAATTCTTTATTAATTATAAAATAAGAAAAATAGAAAATAAAATTACTAAACTAAACTCAAAACCTGAAATTGATAAAGAAGCAATTTCAAAACTTGAAAGTGATCTTAAGTCTTTAAATGATAAATTAAGTGAAATTAATTTAAAAGATATAGAAAAAAATAATAAGAAGCAAGAATTAGCTAAGGGAAAACTAAATAAAAAAATTGATTTAATAACACAAAAAATTAATAGTTTAAATCCTGAAAAAGATGCTAAAAAAATTCAGTCACTTAATTTCAAAGTAAATGAATTAATATTTGTTAGAGATGATAATACTCAAAATATTATTGAAGAAGAGGGACAAATTGTTACTTCTACAAATGAAAAACTAAAAATAAAGACAGTTGAAAGAAACATCAAAAATGGAACTAAGTTTGTTTCATTATTTGGAGTAATTCTACTTGCATTATCACTAGGTCTTGGTTTCTTGTTTGGTCTACGTTTTGATGATACATTTGGTGGAAGAACAGATTATACTTTATGAGGAGATAATACTTCAACACTTTATTCTCAAATTAGAGAAGAGAGTTTTGAAGATACAAGTTATGGTAATGAACAAAAGTTAAAAGAAGTCTATGAATTTAAAGAAGACTTAGTTGAAAAGCATGAAAACTTTAAATCTAATAATCAAGATAATAAGGAAGCTGTTAAACTAGATGAAACAAGAACAGTTAGTGAATTTCTAAACTTTGTACTTGATGATAGTTTTTATGTTAATTACTTGGCTCAAAATTTATCAGATAAGAAATCATATAAAAGTAAAAATTATTCAGTTTCTTATGGAGATAAATTCATATTTAACGATTCTTCTTCAATAACTGAAGAAAATCAAAATTGAATAACATTGACAGTATTTACACAAGATTTAAAACAATCAGCAATTATTAAAAAAATGTTTAATAATTTAGGTGTGGATAAAAATGTAAATTCAACTTCAAATAATGGATTTATAACAAAAGCTATTAAACCTGCTACAATGTTCTGATCAATTAAGGAAATATCAATCTCTATTTTAATAATTATTGCAGCGTTAGTTATTTATATACTTATTAGATTTAAATGAACATATTATATAGCAATGATTATATCAATAGTTTTAGCACCACTAGTTGCAGTTGCAACAATTACAGCATTGCAAATTCCTTTAGGTAATGTTGCAATTATTGCAATAGTAGGTTCAATATTCTTTACAATTATTTCTTTATTCATTATCTTTGGTAAAGCAAGAACTCTAATTGCATCAAAAGATGAAAAATCATTAATAAACTTCTTTAAACAAGAAATTGAAATTATTTATGATACAAAGTCAGTTAAGAAAAAAATGAATGATGAGTTATTTAATCTTAAAAATGAAATGAGACTAAATATTAGAACTAATAATTTGCCAAAAGAAGAGAAGAAAAAATTAAAATTAGAATTTAAAGAAATTAAGCATGTTAAAAAAATAGAGTTTAGAAAAGTTAAAAAAGCTAATAAAATTAAAATAAATAGAGTTGCAAAACAAAATAACTATTTATCAGAAGTTTTAGTAAAAACATTTAGATTTGGTTTAGTAAGATCTTTATTATTAATTGTTTTATATACAGTTCTTGGAATCATCTTAGCTTCATCAATGTCAAGTATTTGATCATTTGGAGCTTCAATGATAATTGGGATTTTTGTTTCAAGTGTATTTGTATTGTTTATTTCATTACCATTGTGGGTAGTATTTGAACAAATAAGAATAAGAAATCAATTAGCAAGAAAACGTTTCATAAATGGTTTATATGTTTCAAAAGAAGAACAAATCATAGAAGGAATAAATGATTAAGAGGTAAATAAATATGGATATAAAGAAATATATTTTAGATGTTCATAATTTTCCAATAGAGGGAGTAACCTTTAAAGATATTACTCCGTTATTAAATGATAAGGATGCTTTTAAATATGTAATTGATAAAATGGTTGAGTATGTCAAAACAAAAAAAGCAACTGTTATTGTTGCTCCAGAAGCTAGGGGCTTCTTATTTGCATCAGCAGTTGCATATGCAGCAAACTGTAGATTTGTTTTAGTAAGAAAACCAGGAAAATTGCCAAGGAAAGTAAAAGATGTTGAATATGTTTTAGAATATGGTAAAGGTCATATTCAAATGCATGTGGGAGACTTAAAAGAAAATGATAATGTAATTATTGTAGATGATGTTTTAGCAACAGGTGGTACTATGAAAGCTATTGTAGAGCTTGTTAATCAAGAAAAAGCAAAAGTTGGAGGAATAGTATTTGTAGCTGATTTATCATTTCTACATGAACCAGATTTATTTAAAGAATTTGATTCAAAAAGTTTAGTAACTTATTAGTATAAAAAGACAAAATATTATAATATTTTGTCTTTTTTTAAAATGTAAAAAAATCATAGCCAACTCACTATTATTAACTTAATTTATATATAATATAGTTAATATTATATATCAAAGACAAGGGGAATTTTATGCAGTCAAGAGCCTCAATGAGTGAACAAGAATTTAATTTTATTGAATGTCGTGATGTCGAAGTTCTTGTTTCAGAAATGAAAAAGTATATTAAAAATAAAAAATTAATTGATGAAGTTAAAAGGGCATACTATTATGCTGAAGAAAAACATAAAAATCAAAAAAGAAAAAGTGGAGATCCTTTTATAATTCATCCACTTTCAACTGCATATTATTTAGCTCAATGAAGAATGGGACCAAAAACTATTATTGCTGGTCTTTTACATGATGTAATTGAAGATACCCCTGTTACTTTCTCAGAAATTGAAGAGTTATATGGTGTTGAAGTTGCAGATATTGTTGAAGCTGTAACAAAAGTAAGTTACTTTACAAAAGAAAATCGTGAGCAAATGAAAGCTAATTATTTAAGAAAACTATTCTTATCAATGATTAGAGATATTAGAGTTATTATTGTAAAAATTGCTGACCGTATGCATAACTTATTAACTCTTCAATATATGAAACCTGAAAAGCAAAAAGTAATTGCAAAAGAAACATTAGAGATTTACTCAACAATTGCTCATAGAATTGGTATGAAAAATGCTAAAAATCTTTTAGAAGATTACTCATTTGAGTATTTAAATCCAAAAGAATTTAAAAGGGTTAAAAGTCTTTTAGAAGAAGATAAAAGTACAAGAAAGGAAATAATTACTGAAATTATTTCTGAAGTTAATAAAAAATTAAAAGCTGGTGGTATCTCAAATGTTACTATTTTTGGTCGATCAAAAACGATTTATTCAATTTATAGAAAATTAACTCAATTTGGTAAGTCATTTAGTGATATTCACGATATTTTGGCTGTAAGAATTATTACTGAAAAACAAGATGACTGTTATAGAATTCTTGGTTGATTACATCAACTATTTACACCTTTATCAGGAAGATTTAAAGACTATATTGCAACACCAAAAAATAATTTATATCAATCATTGCATTCAACATTAGCAAGTAAGGATGGAATTATTTTTGAAGCGCAAATAAGAACATATGAAATGGATGATATTGCTGAAAACGGAGCAGCAGCCCACTGAAAATATAAAGAGGGT
Source organism: Spiroplasma endosymbiont of Cantharis rufa (assembly GCF_964019665.1). Lineage (NCBI taxonomy): Bacteria > Bacillati > Mycoplasmatota > Mollicutes > Entomoplasmatales > Spiroplasmataceae > Spiroplasma > Spiroplasma endosymbiont of Cantharis rufa. The sequence goes on from NZ_OZ026459.1 coordinate 476,061, forward strand.
GAAAAAAATATTGATATTGCTGAGAAACAAAAGGAAATTGATTTAAAAGTAGATATGTTTACAAGATTAATGGACTTAGAAAAATTGGCATCAGAAGCTGCAGAGTTAGACTATGATGAAGAGTCACAAAAAATTGATTTAAGTGGAGAAGTAGTTGAAGAAGCTTTTAAATCAGATTATTTAGCACCAATGATTTATATTTTAACTCCTGATGGAAATGTTGTTAACTTACCATTTGGATCAACTGTTTTAGATTTTGCATATAAAATTCACACTGAAGTTGGAAATAAAACTATTGGAGCTAAAATTAATGGTGTATTTTCACCTTATAACTCAACATTAAACTCAGGAGAAATGGTTGAGATACAAACTTCAAAAGAAACAAATCCTCATGAAAAGTGATTGCGTTTTGTACGTACTTCAACAGCACGAAGAGCTATTGAAGATTATTTGAATACTGAAAAAGTAAAAGAACAAGCAAAAGAACAAATTACGAATCAAAAAATAATTAGAAATGTTAAACGTGAAGTTGATAGATATATAATTGCTCATAACTTAAAATGGCAAGTAAAATCAATTGATGAAATTCAAAAAAAATTAAATGTTTTAGATTATAAAAATATTGATGAGTTTTTATTATCAGTTGGTAATGGGGATTTTACTATTCCAGAAGCAGTTGAAATTGTATATGTATCAAAACAAGAACTAAAAGATATTGAAGTAATCAATGATATGAAAACTAGAAAATATAAGTCAGCAAAGGGAAGAGATGACTTAAGAATTAATGGAATTGAAAAAGTTAATTGTACTCTTGCACAATGTTGTTATCCAGTTCCTGTTGAACCAGTTACTAGTTTTATGTCAAAAACAAAGGGAATCCAAGTTCATCGCAGTGATTGTTTAAATATTACCAATATTAAAAGAGTAAAAAACTTATTAGAAACACAGTGAATTGAAGCAAAAACTGAAGATAGAAACTATAATGCTAAAATAAGAATGACAACCTATGATCGACCAGGAATCTTATTAGATATAATTAACGTTTTTAATGCTCAAAGAGTAAATTTAAATGAGGTTAAAGTTATTTCGCAAGAAGAAGATTATTCAGGTAAAGGAAGTATGATTATAAGTGTCAATAATGCTGATCAGCTAAATGTGATATTAAAATCACTTTCAGAAATTCCTGGAGTGATTGAAGTTACAAGAGCAACTTCATCAGAAAATCCAATGGCATAATTATATTTTATTGTAAAATGTATTATAAAAGTTTAAATAAAAATTAACATTATTAATAAAATATTAATTAAAAGCACTTTTAGAAGTGCTTTTATTTTTTTTATAGCAATAACAAAACTTTAGTTAAAATAATGTATAAAACATATTATTAAAATTAATACTATTAATATTTTAATAATAAAAGAATTAGAATATTTATGAAATTATTCTTAAAGAAAAGTAGAGAATTCTTATAGTATTTACTTTAAAATTAATAAATTTTATTTTTTTGATTTAAGTGATAAGAAAAATATTTTTAAAGGCGAAACCTAATGTAATGATTTTTAGAGTATATAAATTTAATAATGTAAATTATAAGTTTGGTAGGTTATACAAAAATAATATTTTCAGTAAATTTAATGAGATCTTTAATAAAAAGTACCAAGATTTTTTATAGAACCACTGATTAATTATTGTTAGTGTTAGGCTTATATGGTATAATTTTATTATTAAAATGAGGTATATATGAAAAAGGAAATGATTTATTTACCAATTGAAGAATTTGTTAAAGCAAACCTAGACTTTAATATTGCTTCAAATAGAAAAGAATCTGAATTTGACTTTAATTTTACAAGATGAAAAACAATGATTTTCTCAAGTCAAAAATTAAAATTTGTTCTAAAATATACACAATCTGTTTTACATTGATTAAGTAAAGTGTCTGATGTTACTAATTTTAGTGTATCAATTGATACAACAAGCGTTGATAGATTTAATTTTTCAATCTATGAATTTGATAACCATATATTTAATTGTTCACTTATTACTAATTTTTATTTAATTCCAGAAGGCGACTGATCAAATAAAATATTTGAAATGCATTTTTCAAAGTTTGACTTAAAAAATGGAAATTTAATAGTAGATGAAGAAACAAATTTTTGAAAGGGAGAAGATGGATTTGAAAAATTTGTAAATATGTTATATGCAATTATTAAAGAACCTTACAAATTTGAAAAAGTATCACCAGTACAATGACAAGTTGATTTTAAAGATAAAAAAGTTTCAAGTTCAAAAATAAGAATGCAAATTTCTTCATTAGTTGAAAAGGGAGTTAGACCTGAAGATCCATATTTAACTATTGAACAAGCTATGAAAATTGAACAAGGTGCAAATCCTGATGTTATTGCTCAAGAAGCTAGAGCTGAAAGTGAAGCAAGAGAAGTTATTAATCCAATTTGAGATGAAGGAATAGCTCAAGAAGCAAAATATTCTGATATAAACTTAGCAATGGCAAAAACTAGAGGGTTGTCAATTGAAAATAATAAGAAAAAGAGAAAATAGTATGGTATTCCATATTTTTTTATTTTAAATTTTTGGTTGTTTTTGGTTGTTTTTTATCTTTTTTGGAATATTATATTATGGAGGTGAAAGAATGATCAGAGAAGAAAGACTAAAATTGATTTTAGATTTTGTAAATGAACAAGATTATTGTTCAAATGAAAAAATATCAAAACACTTAAATATTCCTTTCACCACTCTAAGACGAGATCTAACAGATCTTCACAATGAATCTAAATTAAAAAGAGTTCATGGAGGAGCAAAGACCATTAGAGAAAAATCAATATTGGAAGCATTTTTAGATGAAAAATTGCTTACTAATGTTGATGCAAAAAAAAATATAGCAATTAAAGCATTAGCTTGTATTAAACCATTTGAGACGATCTTTTTAGATGCAGGCTCAACAACTTTTTTTCTAGCAGAGATATTAAAACCAGAATTAAATAACAAGATTTATACTAATTCAATTATCAATGCTCAGATTTTAGCAAAAAATGGTATTAAAGATATTAATTTATTACCAGGAAAATTAAAAATATCTACAAGAGCAATATGTGGTGTTGAAACAATAACTGCATTATCAAAATATAATTTTGATTTGGCTTTCATAGGTATTAATGCTGTAGACAATGAATTTAATTTTTTTACAACAGATGAAGACGAAGCAGAAGTTAAAAAAATAGCTATTAAAAATTCACAATTTTCATTTGGTTTAGCAGATACATCAAAAAATAAATCTAAATCACTTGTAAAATTTAGTGATAAATCTCAAATAGCACTTATTAATGAAGAGGTATAAAAATGATATATACATTAACGTTAAATCCTGCAATTGATCATATTGTTTTAGCCAATAAAAAAGTAGAATTAGGTATAACTAATTATTATACTGATGAGTATAAAGTTATTGGCGGTAAGGGAATAAACGCTGGAATTATTTTAAAAAATTTGCAAGCAGATATTCAAGCAATTGGGATTATGGGAGAGAACAATAAAGAAATTTTTTTAAATAAATTTCAAGAAATAAATTTAAATAACAATTTTTTTCTTAATGAAGGATCAACTAGAGTTAATTATAAAATTAAACACTTAGAATCAAAACAAGAAACAGAATTAAATGGAATGGGATTTAATACTAAAAAAAGTGTTCTGAAAAATTTAATTGATTATTTAATATCTAATCTTCAAAAAGAAGATATTGTTATGCTAACAGGAAGTGTTGCAGTAGGTATTGATAAAGATATCTATAAACAAATTGGAAAAATTGCAAATCAAAAAAAAGCTATTCTAATTTGTGATGCTACAAATGAACTTTTAAAAAATGTTTTAAAAGAAAAACCTTTCTTAATTAAACCTAATCTTGAAGAAATTTGTTCGACATTAGGAATAAAATTTAACGAAGATATAAGTTTCGAAGAAACAAAGGAATTAATCAAGAAATTAAAAAAACTAGGAGCTCAAAATGTATTGCTAAGTATGGGTTCAAAAGGAAGTTTATATTTTGATTCAAATAATGATATTTACCAAGTTGGAATTGCAAAAGGAAAACTTGTAAACTCAGTTGGTGCAGGAGATAGCATGTTAGCTGGATTTGTTTTTGGAAAATATAAAAATCTAAGTATTGAAAATACACTTCAATACGCAGCAGCTAGTGGAGCTGCAACTGCTTTTAACGAATGACTTGCTTCAAAAGATGAAATAGAAAAATTAGTTTCAAAAATTGATGTTCAAAAAATAAAATAGGAGGTTCACATGGAATTAAAAGATTTATTCGGTAAACAAATAAGTTTCTTTAATGTTGATTTAAAATCAAAAGATGAAGTTATTGAATTTCTTTCTAAAAGTTTAGAAAAAGAAAAATACATTAAATCTATTGATGATTTTAAAGCAGCTGTTTACAAAAGAGAATCTGAAGGATCAACTGGGGTTGGAGATGGAATTGGTATTCCTCACGTTTTAAATCCCACAGTTCAAAAATCAGCAATTGCTTTTGTAAAATTAAAAAATAAAGTTGATTGACAATCACTTGACGATCAACCAGTTGATTTAGTATTTATGATTATGACAAATGGAAAAGATGGAAATGAGCATTTAACTGCTCTTGCAGATCTATCTGGTTTCTTAATGAAAGCAGAAGTACAAAAAAAATTAAGAAGTGCTAAATCAATTAAAGATGTAGAAAATGCATTAACTAAACAAGAACAAAAAGTTGAAAAAGTTGAAAAATCAGGTAGTTATGATGTTATAGGTATTACAGCATGTCCAACAGGAATTGCACATACATATATGGCTCAAGAAAAACTTGAAGAATATGCAAAACAAAAGGGTTTAACAGTAAAAATTGAAACTCAAGGACGTAGAGGAATTGAAAATAAGTTAACACAAGAAGATATAAATAATGCTAAAGTTATAATTTTAGCTCATGATAAAGCTCTTGAAGGGCTTTCAAGATTGAACGGTAAAAAAGTTATTGATACAAATACAAAAGAAGCTATCTTTAAAGGTGATCAATTAATTGAAAAATATAAAAAAGGTGAAGGATTAACTGAGGTTAAAGCCGCATCTGATTCATCAGAAGTAAGTGAATTTACAATGAGAAAATTCCTTGATATTAAAGGGAATTTACTTGGTGGAATTTCAAGAATGTTACCATTTGTTGTTGCAGGGGGAATTATATTAGGAATTGCTTTCCTAATAGACTTCGCTGCAGGAAATGGAAATGCTGGTGGAGATTTCGGAACAATTAATCCAGCAGCTGGTTGATTTGCAGCAATTGGAAAAATATCAATGTCTATGATGGTACCAATATTAGGAGCATTTATTGCGTTTTCAATTGTGGGTTCTCAAGGATTGATGCCCGGAATGGTCGCGGGATTATTATCTACAAATATTTTGGGATTTGGCTACGCATATGATGCAGATGGAAACTCAATTACTAATGGGTGAAATGGTCTTTGATCAAGATTAATTCCATCTAATTTACAAGGAACTGAGTCTGGATTTATTGGTGCAATTGTTGGTGGTTATCTTGCAGCTTTACTAGTTGTTGGTTGATCAAAAGCAATGACATCATTTCCAAAAGGATTACAAGGAGCTAGAGATATTGTCTTTATTCCTGTCCTATCATTATTATCAATAGCATTAACAATGTTTGTTATTAATATTCCTTTAGGATTTGTAATGGGTGGTATAAGCCTTGGTATTTCAGAATTAGCACAATTAAACTTATTATGATTAGTATCAATTCTAATTGGATTTATGATGTGTGTTGATATGGGTGGTCCAGTTAATAAAATTGCTTATTCTTTAGGTAATTTAGCAGTTGCTGGTACATTAGTTACAGATGTTAATGCAGCTGGAAATGCCTTTAATGATCAAACAATTATTATGGCATCAGCAATGTTAGCAGGGATGTTACCTCCTTTAATGGTAGCAATGTCAACAATTATTTTCCCAAGAGCTTGAACAGCAAAAGATAGAGATGCTGCAAAAGCTAACTGATTAATGGGTGCATGTTTCGTTTCAGAAGGTGCAATTCCATTTATGGTTAAAGATCCAAAAAGAGTTGCAGTAAGTGCAATGGCTGGTGGAGCATTAATTGGTGGATTAGTTGGAGCATTAAAAATTAAATTACTTGCATCACATGGTGGGGTATTCGTATTCCCATTACTAAGTTCAAGTTATTTAGAAGATGGTTCAATGAATGGTGGTTCAATTGCTTTAGGAGCAGGAGCAGCTGTTCTGATTGTATTAGGGGCTAGTTTATTGTCAGCAATACTTTTAGGTTTATGAAGAACAGCTGATATTAAAAATGGTAAATTATCTCTTGATGCAACTAATGGAGTAAAAGAGTCTATTTTGCAAAAAATTGAAAATATTAAAAATAATGTAAAAATTAACAATAAAGAAGAGAGATTATCAGTTTTAAATAAAAAATTAGATAATTATAGTCAATTTGAAAACGAATTGGCAACTAAACAAAAAGCTTATCAAGCTCTTGTTGAAGAAAAACATAAACAACGAGAAGCAAGAAAAGTAAATAAATAGTTAATAAAATTTTAAATAAAAGCCCATTTTTTGGGTTTTTATTTTGCTCTTTTTAAAAAAAGTGTAAAATATAAAGGTTAGAGGTGAAAATATGATTCAAAAACCCAGAGGAACAGAAGATTTAATTGATTTAAAAGTTAGAGAATACTTTGCTTTAGAAATGATAATAAGAAATATTGTTGATTCATTTAACTATAATGAAATAAGAACACCAATTTTTGAAAGTTTAGAACTATTTAAAAAGGGTGTTGGTGAAGAAACAGATATTGTTTCTAAGGAAATGTTTATATTTGCAGATCGAAAAAATCGAGAATTGACTTTAAGACCAGAGGGTACAGCGCCAACTGTTAGAGCTATTTTAGAAAATAAGATGTATATAAATGAAAATTTACCATTGAAATTGTTCTATTTTGGTTCAATGTTTAGATATGAAAGACCTCAAGCTGGAAGAAATCGTCAGTTTAATCAATTTGGAGTTGAAGTTTTTGGACCTAAAACACCTGAAATTGATAGTGAAATTATTTGTTTATCTTCAATAATTCTAAATACAATTGGAATTGAAAATTATACAATTCACTTAAATTATTTAGTAAATGGTCAACAAAGACAAGAATACATCAGTGATTTAAAGAAATACTTAGAGCCCAAATCACTTTGTGATGATTGTAAAAAAAGAATTCAAGCTAATCCATTAAGAGTTTTAGATTGTAAAATAGATGTTAATAAATTTGATGATGTAATTGATATGAAAGATTATCTAAATGAAGAAGACAAAAATTACTTTAAAACATTGGTTGATAATTTAAATAATATTGGAATAAAACCAATAATTGATAAAAAACTAGTAAGAGGATTGGACTATTATACTGGTTTTGTCTATGAAATCAAAGATAAAAAGGGTTTAACCTTATTGGGCGGAGGAAGATATGATGAACTTGTTAAAAAGTTAGGAAATGTTGATTTACCAGCATCTGGTTTTGGTATTGGTATGGAAAGATTACTAATTGCTTTAGAAGAAGAGGGAATTTATATTTCAACTCCTAATACTTTGGATGCCTATATTATTGCTTTAAGTGAAAAAGCAAAGCAATTTTCAAATATATTACTACTAATGTTAAGAAAATCAGGTTTAAAAGTTGACTTTGATTTTATGAATAGAAGTATGAAATCAGCTTTTAAACAATCTGAAAAACTAAATTCTAAAAATATTATAATAGTAGGTGACAATGAACTGAAAGAAAATAATGTTATTATAAAAAATCAATTAACAAAAGAAGAGAAAAAAGTTGCATTTGATGAAATAGTAGATGCAATTGTTGGAGAATAAAAAAATGAAACGCACACACACATGTGGAGAACTTACAATTAAGAATGTCAAACAAAAAGTGATTTTACAAGGATGAGTTAAAAAAATTAGAAAATTGGGAGCAATGAATTTTATTGATCTTAGAGATAGATATGGAATAACTCAACTTGTTATTGACGAATCAAAAAATTTAGAAAATATTAAATCTGAATATGTTTTGGAAGTTGAAGGAATAGTTATTGAAAGAAAGTCAAAAAACTCTGAAATTAAAACTGGTGAAATTGAAATTAAGGTTGAAAAATTAACTGTAATTAATAGATCTGAATTAACTCCTTTTGAAATTAAAGATAATATTGAATCTCAAGAAGATACAAGATTAACTTATCGTTATTTAGACTTAAGACGAGAAATAATGCAAAGAAATTTAATTACTAGAAGTAAAATGAATCAAACTATTAGAAATTATTTTCTGGATAATAACTTCATTGAAATTGAAACTCCAATTTTTGGTAAATCAACCCCAGAAGGCGCAAGAGATTTTTTAGTTCCTTCAAGATTGAATGCAGGTAAATTTTATGCTTTACCTCAATCACCTCAACTTTATAAACAATTATTTATGATTTCAGGCTTAGATAGATATTTTCAAATTGTGAAGTGTTTTAGAGATGAGGATTTAAGAATAGATCGTCAACCTGAATTTACACAACTTGATATGGAAATGTCTTTTGCAGATGATCAAGATGTTATGAATTCAATTGAAAATTTAATTAAGAAGATTATTTTTGAAATTAAAGGTATTAAAATTAAAGAACCAGTTCAAAGAATTACATGAAAAGAATCTATGGAAAAATATGGTAATGATAAACCAGATTTAAGATTTGGTTTTGAAATCAAGACACTAAATCAAATTTTTAAAAAAAGTGAAATACCATTATTTACTAATATTGAAAATAAAAGTATTAGATCAATTTGTGTTGACTCTATGTTAAGTAAAAAAGATTTGGAAGAATTAACAGAAGTTGCTAAACAAAATAGTGTTAATATATTAGCATTTGCAAAATATGATTTAAAAGAATGAACAGGATCAATAGGTTCGAAGTTATCAGATTTTGAAAAAAAGGAGTTAATAAAGCTATTTTCAATAAAAAATCAGTCAACAGTTTTATTTGTTATAGATGAATATTTTAAAGCAAGTCAGGCAATGGGAGCAATTAGAAGTAAAGCTGCAAAAATTTTAAATTTATTAGATCAAGAAGTAATGAAATTAGCTTGAATAATTGACTTTCCTTTATTTGAATTTTCTGAAGAGGAAAAAAGATTTGTAGCATCTCATCATCCATTTACAATGCCAGCAGATATAAGTTTAGATAATTTCGATATTGATAAGGCAAATGCATTAGCAAAAGCATATGATATAGTATTAAATGGTTTTGAAATTGGTGGGGGAAGTCAAAGAATTACTGACCCAAAAATCCAACAAAGAATGTTTGATGCTATTGGGCTTAAAAAAGACAAAATTGAAACAAACTTTGGTTGATTCCTTAACGCTTATAAATATGGAGCTCCTTATCATGCAGGTTGTGCTTTAGGATTAGATAGAATTTGTATGATATTAACAGGTTCTGAAAATATAAGAGAAGTAATTGCTTTTCCAAAAAATTCATCAGGAATAGACAATATGACAAATGCTCCAGATAAAGTAGATTCGTCACAATTAGACCAACTTCATATTAAAATAAAATAATCTAAAGGATTATTTTTTTAATAAATTAATTTTATAATGATTCATATATAATTCAATTATATTAAAAAAGAAAAGGAGAAAATTATGAAATCATTAAAATTTCAATTAATTTATAAATATTTTTTTGGGCTTCTATCTTTCTTTACTATATTTTCATATTATATTTGAAATATAGCAACAGCAGGTGAAGTTAATGGTGTTTATCAAGGTAATTATGAAATATATACAATAGATTACTTTACAACATTTACTTTACTTTCAAATGTTCTAGTTCAATTTTGATTTTTATATGCAGCAATAAATCATAAAAAAGAAGGTAAAACAAAAATGTTAAGTTATACAACAGCTAATTCATTAGCAACAATGATAACTGTTACTTTAATTGTTTACAATGCAATTTTAATTCCAGTTGAAGGTTTTCCAACACATCCTTTTAGTATTTTTGTAACATTAGTCGATCACGCAATTATTCCAGTGGCTTTTATTTTATACGTAAATTTATTTATGAGCAATAAAGAAAAAGTTAATTTTAAGGAATTTTTTATTAAAAAATTTTGAATTCAATTTACTATGGTTTTAATTTATTGTATTTATGCGATGTTACGTGGAGAACTTAGATTTAACTCAGGAGATTACTATTTTATAGAAAATATAAACTTATTATATCCATATTTCTTTTTAGATATTCATCATGTTGGACCAGCTGGGATTCCTGGTATTGGATGATTTTTCATTGCATTTTTTGGAATAATAGGATTATTGGTGGGATTTAGTTTTTTATATAATTTTATTAATAACAAAGTAATGGATAAGCAATATTATAAAAAAATAAATGACATTAGTTAAAACTACTTTTAAGTAGTTTTTCTTTTTTTTAGAGTGATTAACAATATGTTAAAATCTAAAATATATTTACAAAGAAAAGAGAATATTTTAATGCTTAAAAGAAAATATAAAAATATTAGGGGGTATTATACTTATAATTTAATCACTGCAATTATTGCATTTATTTTTTCTTTTCTTGCTCTATTTTCCAAGTTTATTATTAGTTTTACTTTTGAAGATAAAAATAAGAATGGAGTAGTTATTTATAATAGTTTTGGAAAGTATTTGATAGGAACTTATCAGACTGCTTCAATAGATGATATTTTTAATACAAATTTAGAATTATTAAAAATACTATCTATATCTTTAACAACAATTCTTATTATCTTTACATTAATATTCTTTACAAATAACTCAATTAGAAAACCTTTTTTAAAATTTAAAAATTTAAATAATATATATGTATTTTTAACTATTATAATGCTTATTGCAATTGTAATCATTAAAGCAATACTACTTTCACAGTTCATTTTAATTGAAAAAAGCTTAAATAGTCACATTTTTATTGAAGAAGTGCCAAGTTATCTTTCAGCAAATATTGATTTAGCATTGTTTCTTGGAGTAACGATTGTTGCTTTAATTATTACTTTATCTGCTATTTTATTTAATATTAGTATTTTAAAACTTTTAAATAGTGCAATTAAAAGTGATTTCACTAAAACAGTCACTAATTAATCAATTTAACTACTTAAAAGTTAAGTTTATGACAACTTAATTTAAATAAATTAAGATTGAATGATTATTCCTATATAATAATAAGAGTGTTAAATTACACATCTTTTGATAGCGTATTATTATTGCCTTTAAAAGAATTAAATAGAAAGGCAATGAACTTATGGGATTTGATAACAAGGATAACTTTAGAAGATCATCAAGTGATGGACCTAAAAAACAAGATGGAGACCGTGACCGTGGTGGAGACCGTGACCGTGGTGGAGACCGTGACCGTGGTGGAGATCGTGGACGTGGTGGAGATCGTGGTGGAAGATCAGGTGGATTTGGTGGACGCGGTGGAGACCGTGGTGGAAGACCAGGTGGATTTGGTGGACGCGGTGGAGACCGTGGTGGAAGACCTAATGGTGGATTTGGTGGACAAGCTGGAAATTCAGGAAGAATTGAAAACTTTGAAAAACCTCTTTTAGAATTATTAAAAGAAATTAATGAAAAATTAGACATTTTAATAAATAAATAATTTAAATTGAAACTTTCTACTAGAAAGTTTTTTTTATCTAAAAATACAGTATTTAATACTGTATTTTTTAATTTTAAATTAGATTACTTCATTCTATAAGAAAAACAAAATAATTACCTAATTTAATTTTGTATGAGGTATTTTTCCCTTTAATAAAGAATTTTTTAATTTAAACAAAAAAATTCTTTTATCTAAAAAATTAAAAAAAATTTAGACATTTCTATTAATAAATTGATTTAAAAGTTCTATGCTACGATTTAGTTAAGTTAATATAACTTAACAATAAATAATGCAATAGATTTTTATATTAAAAATAAAATTTAAAATATTAATTTTTTGGTAGGTTGGGTGGGTTTAAGAATGAAAGGTATATATGATAAAACTTTTAAGTCTTATAGGAACTTTATCAGTTTCTAGTTCTGCAATAGCACCAGTTGTTACAATGGAACAAAATATTAATAATAAAATAACTTCAGATTTTGAGGTTGGAGAATTTTGAATTGATGTAAAAAATGAAAAACATTTTGATAAAGATGGTAAATTATTAGTTGGTACACAAGATTATAAAGAGGTTCTAATTGAAGCAATTGATGAGCAAAGAAATTTTATTAAAGATAACAATATTACAAATTATTCAATCACAGATAGTTTAACAAGATTTCCTGGACTAGCAACTGAGGGAACAATACGAGTAGGTTTAGAATTACAACATTTAATTAGAGCTAAGGAGTATGAAGTTTTAAGCATGAACGTTAATATTGAAAAGGCAGATAATAATGGGAACTTTAGATATGCTATTGATTTTGAAGGTTTAGCTGATGGAGGATTAGTTACAGGAAATCTTTATGGTTATCAACGTACTCAAGGTTTAGCAGATTTTCAAATAAAACCAGGTTATCTTATTACATTAAAAACAGAATATACAATAAGTGAGTCTATCGAACATACAGACAATGAATATAAATCAAATATTAGTTTACCAAACTTGGGAATTGACTATTTAGCAGGTCAAATAGTGGATATGTTTAATTATTCAGGAAATACTTTAAATAATGAAGCAATTAAATATATTAATACAACCCTAAAATTAAATATAACTGATGTTAAATCATTAAATGTTTATAATGCAATTAATAAAAATAACAAATTTGAAAAAGGTTCAATAATCTCAAGTAATGATTTAGTTAAAGATGACTATTTCTATGTTTCTTTTGAATCAAATGATGCTAATGGAACATTTAATATGTTAGTACATAAATAGTTTAAAATTTATTTATATTATTTAAATGTATATAAATTTTGAGTCAATTAGTTTCTTTACTAATTGATTTTTTTATATCTAAATTAAAACTTTTAAATGTTATTTATGATAACATTTAAATAAAGGGGTAAAATATATGAAAAAACTATTATCTTTATTGTCGTCAATTAGTTTAATAACATCATTATCAACTACAGTAGTTTCATGTAATTTAGTTAGTCCAAAACCAGATAATAAAAAAGAACTTAGTAGTGTCATCACTCAATATAACTTAGGTGAAATTGAAAATAATCAAGAAATAACAATTCAAAATAAGTTGCAGCAGTTAAATCCTTACTTAGATATAAGTGCAATTAAAATAGAAAATATTTGAAATAAAGGTGCAACTATTTGAGCAATTGATGAGGCTATTTACAAAGGAAATAAGGAAGTAAGATTTAGATTAAAAGATGCTCCAATTGAAACTATTGATAAAGTTTTAGTTGGTTATTACTATGAATGAGGTGGAACAGCTCAAGTAAAACCAAGTTTTGATGAAATCGCTAATACTAATTACAATGTAATTGATATCTCATTTTTATATTCACCAACAGCTTATACTATGCCCGTATTTCAACCATGAAATCCAGCAGATATGAAAGCAGGAATTAAGTTACTACAATTAAAAGGTAAAAAAGTACTTATTTCAATGGGTGGAGCTACTGGCAGTGAAATGAGATTTAGATCTAATCAAAAAAATGAATTGAAACAAACAATTCTAAATGTAGTTAAGGAATATGGTTTTGATGGCTTGGATATTGACTGAGAAGGTAGTTGTCTTGCAGATAGAGAAAGTCAACAAGTAACTATTGATGCTTTAAAAGAAATTAAAGACGAAAATCCTGAATTTATGATAACTATGGCTCCGGAAATGCCCTACTTGAAAAATAATACAGAATCATCTGGGGGAAGTTATATTCCATTTCTAAAACAATTGGATGACTATTATGATTGGATAAATCCACAATTTTATAATGGATGAGGATTTGGACCTTTTCTAGAAGAAGAGGAAAAACAAAGATTAAACTTATCATTGGGGTCTATAACAAATGATGATGTTACATATAGAGCAGAATTTTATTATTTAATGACTAAGTATCTAACAACAAAATATAGTAGATTAAACGACTTTTATCTAATTGATCCAGATAGATTTGTAATGGGGGCTTCAACAAATGAACCAGCTGGTAGAGGAGCTGCTACTGAAGAATCTATTAAAAAATCATATAAACTGCTTAGTGAAGATGGCATTTATACAAAAGGTCTTATGACTTGAGCAATAAACTTTGATGCTTATGAAGGTATGATTGAAAGTAATGGTCAACAAATTATGTTTAAAAAGTGAAGTTTTGAATCATGATATAATGACACTCATAATAAAGAAAATAAATAAAATAAATTAGAACTTAAAATTCAAAAGTATTAATATTTTATGAAAATATAAGATTAAATTAAGGGGAAAATAATGAAAAAAATATTAGGTCTATTATCTTCATTGTCATTAGTAGCTATTGGAACAACTTCAGTTGTTGCATGCGCTTATAGTATTGGAGATATCAATGATGAAAATCATTTAGTTAATCATGTTCTAAGAACATCTTTAGGAATGCTAGAAAATGATAATAAAGAAACAATAAAATCTAAAATCCAAGAATTAAATCCAGGTTTGGATGCAAATTCATATAAAGTAGCTAAAGTAAATAAAAACAAAACAGCACTTATTGCAGCCACTAAAAAGGGTTCATATACAGGAGCTATGGAAGTAAAATTTAATTTATTGGGTGAACCTATTAAATTAGAAGAAAAAGCTCTAGTTGGGTATTATACTGATGAAAAAGATTGAGTTGTTGAAGGAGAGCGAATTCCTACTTTTGAAGAGTTAGCAATTACAAATTATAATGTAATTAATATTGGAGACTTTTATGCTTTAAGAGAGCGTGAAATACCTACTTTTAATCCAAAAAAACCTGAAAATATAAAAAATGGAATTGAATTACTTCACAAAAATGACAAAAAAGCAATCATATCTATGGGTGGTTCATTATCAACAAATATGAAATTTACAACTGATCAAAAAGAAAATTTAAAATCAGCAATTCTGAAAGTAATTGATGAGTATAAATTTGATGGAATAGATATTAATTGACAAATACAAAGTATTTCAGATAGAGAAAGTCAACAAGTAACCATTGATGTTTTAAAAGAAATTAAAAATGAGAGAGAAGAATTTATAATTTCATTATCAACTACTCCTGATGGTCTGAGACTTGCAACAGAAATTGGAAAGGCTCCAAGTTATATTCCGTTTTTTAAAGGTTTAGATGGTTACTATAATTGAGTAACTCCTAAAGCATATAATCAATTTGGCTATGATGTTACTATCGAAGATGCAGAAAAAAGAATTTTAAATTGAGATGATGATGATGACACATGTAAAGTTGAACAAAGTGGAGAACTTAAATGTAGTATTACAAATGATAATTTAAAATATAGAGCAGAATTTTATTATTTATTAACAAAATATGCAACTGCTAAGTATAGTAAAAAAAATGACTACTTTATTATTGATCCAGATAAATTCGTTTTAGGAGTTTCAACCCATGAATATGTTGCTGAAGGAAAAGGCGCAGCTTCTAAAGAAGCACTTAAAAAATCATATGAACTACTTGCCAAAGATGGTATTTATACAAAAGGTCTTATGGCTTGAACAATCAATAGTGATGCATATAATGGAAAAATAGCATCAATACTACAAGGAGAAGGAAAGGAAACTTTAATTATTTATTGAGAGAAATGAACCTTCTCAAAGTGATATAAAGATATTTATTTACAAGAATAGTAATAAAATTTCATTGTTTTTTAAAATTATTTTAAAAGTAATTTTGTCAAAAGGAATAGTACTGGTTTTATCAATGAAAAATAAAAGTTATTATGGAAATTAAAAAAATAATTTTTATTATTAACTATATATAAGTTAGATATTTAATGGGATTTCAATATAAAAATATGCTTGCGAAATTATATAAAAAAATTTTAAATATTTAGCTAGCCTATATTATTTCTTATATGATAATATATAGAAAATGGACGGTAAATTAATATGAAAAAACTGCTATGTTTAATTTCTTCAATAACTTTAATTTCTTCATGATCTACTACTGTTATTTCATGTGGTCTTTTTACTCAAGAAAAAGAAATCAAAGAACATCTTAAAGTTAGTGATTTGGGTGAGATTGCAAATAATCAAGAAATTACAATTATTACAAGATTGAGGGAATTAAATTCTGAATTGAAAGTAGATTCAATTAAACTTTCTAATATTACAGATAGTAAAGCTTTGGTTTTATCAAATGGGGATGGAATTTATAAAGGAAGTGTTGAAGTTATATTTTCCTTAAAAATTGAACCTTCACTTGAAATTGATTTAAATCAACATCTTAAAGTTAGTGATTTGGGTGAGATTGCAAATAATCAAGAAATTACAATTATTACAAGATTGAGGGAATTAAATTCTGAATTGAAAGTAGATTCAATTAAACTTTCTAATATTACAGATAGTAAGGCTTTGGTTTTATCAAATGGGGATGGAATTTATAAGGGAAGTGTTGAAGTTATATTTTCCTTGAAAGTTGAACCTTCACTTGAAATTGATTTAAATCAACATCTTAAAGTTACTGATTTGGGTGAGATTGCAAATAATCAAGAAATTACAATTATTACAAGATTGAGGGAATTAAATTCTGAATTGAAAGTAGATTCAATTAAACTTTCTAATATTACAGATAGTAAAGCTTTGGTTTTATCAAATGGGGATGGAATTTATAAAGGAAGTGTTGAAGTTATATTTTCCTTAAAAGTTGAACCTTCACTTGAAATTGATTTAAATCAACATCTTAAAGTTACTGATTTGGGTGAGATTGTAAATAATCAAGAAATTACAATTATTACAAGATTGAAGGAATTAAATTCTGAATTGAAAGTAGATTCAATTAAACTTTCTAATATTACAGACAGTAAGGTTTTGGTTTCATCAAATGGTGATGGAATTTATAAGGGAAGTGTTGAAGTTATATTTAAAATAAAAGATGCTCCAGTAGAAACAATAGATAAAGTTCTAGTGGGATATTACTATGAGTGAGGTGGAACAGCTCAAGTAAAACCAAGTTTTGATGAAATGGCTGATACTAATTATAATGTAATTGATATTTCATTTTTATATTCACCAACTCCATATACTATGCCTGTATTTGAACCATGAAATGCAAATGATATGAAGCAAGGCATTAAGTTGCTACAATCTAAGGGCAAAAAGGTGCTTATTTCGATGGGTGGAGCTACTGGAAGTGAAATGAGATTTAGAACCGATCAAAAAAATGAATTGAAACAAACAATTTTAAATGTAGTTAATGAATATAATTTTGATGGTCTTGATATTGACTGAGAAGGTAGCTGTTTGGCGGATAGAGAAAGTCAACAAGTGACAATTGACGCTTTAAAAGAAATTAAAGATGCTAATCCTGAATTTATGATAACTATGGCTCCGGAAATGCCTTACTTGAAAAATTATACAGAATCATCTGGGGGAAGTTATATTCCATTTCTAAAACAATTAGATAAATATTATAATTGGATAAATCCACAATTTTATAATGGATGAGCATTTGGCCCTTTTCTAGAAGAAGAGGAAAAACAAAGATTAAACTTGTCATTGGGGTCTATAACAAATGATGATGTTACATATAGAGCAGAATTTTATTATTTAATGACTAAGTATTTAACAACAAAATATAGTAGATTAAACGACTTTTATCTAATTGATCCAGATAGATTTGTAATGGGGGCTTCAACAAATGAACCAGCTGGTAGAGGAGCTGCTACTGAAGAATCTATTAAAAAATCATATAAACTGCTTAGTGAAGATGGCATTTATACAAAAGGTCTTATGACTTGAGCAATAAACTTTGATGCTTATGAAGGTATGATTGAAAGTAATGGTCAACAAATTATGTTTAAAAAATGAAGTTTTGAATCATGATATAATGACACTCATAATAAAGAAAATAAATAACATTAGATAATGTTATTTTTTATATATAGTTATAAATGACAAGTTATTAAAATTAATGTAAAATCAATTTAGTTAATAAAATTAATTATTTATAAAAAATAATTCTTTATAAAATTTTGAAATATCTATATTTTTAAATAATACGAATTTAAAAATATTAAATTTCTTATTATTAATAAATAATTGAAATAATAGAAAAGAAAATTTTTAAATAAATTTTTTGGGTAAATCATGAAGAGAATTGATGCAGAAAATAAATATAAATGAGATTTACTTTCCCTTTATGAAAGTGATAAAGAGTTTTTATTAGACTTAGACTTGTATGTTGAAAAAAATAATGAGTTATTAATGTATAAAAATAAATTAAAAAATAAGAGGGATTTTATAAATTTTTTAAAGGATTCAATCTCAGTGGATAAGAGTGTATCTAAAATTAATCATTTTTTAAAGC
The DNA here is from genome assembly GCF_964019665.1 of Spiroplasma endosymbiont of Cantharis rufa. NCBI lineage: Bacteria > Bacillati > Mycoplasmatota > Mollicutes > Entomoplasmatales > Spiroplasmataceae > Spiroplasma > Spiroplasma endosymbiont of Cantharis rufa. The sequence continues at coordinate 494,607 of NZ_OZ026459.1, forward strand.
ATTTATATATCGAACAAAGTAATCCTAGATTGCTAAAATTAGACTCAATTTTCAATAATAAAATGCAACAATTTGATGGTAAATTTTCATGAATTAATGAGGAAATTAAAAATATTGGAAAAGAAAAAATTTTAAAGTGAATATCAGAAGATTCTGAACTTATTCATTATTCAGATAGTTACAAAGAATTCTTTAAAAACATAAAATATCTTATGCCTCAAAAACAAAGAGAGTTGTTATCAAAGGTTTCAAACTCTAGTTCAATTATTTATGAAATGTATGAATCAATGAGATTTAAAGATAATGAAGAAAAAAAGTTAGTGTATGAAAACAAAGAATATATTATTAATCAAAAATTTATCTCAGATATTTTAACTTATTCAGATCCTATTAAAGATCAACAATTAAGAATTAAAGCAAGTTTAAAATTTAAAGAGGGGTTGAAATTTAAACAACATACTTATGCAAAAATATATGAATCTATTGTAAAAGAAGAAATTGAATCAATAAAACTTGTTGGAATGAAAAGTTTTAAAGAAAACTTTTTTGATAGAACTGATTTCTCCATTACAAATTTTTTGAACTTAATAAAATTCACTTCTAAAAACTCTAGTTTTTATTATAGATATTATGAAATAATTAAAAAATACTTAAATTTGGAAAAATTTTATGGAACTGATTCAAGTTTGGAACTATTTAAGTTGGAAAGAAAAAATTACAGTGTTGAAGAAGCTCAAAAAATAATTAAAAATTCTTTAAAACCAATTGGAGAAAAATATATTGCTAACTTAGATTATTGCTTATCAGATAATAGAATTGATTATTATGAAGATGAAAATAAATCCACTGGTGCTTTTACAGTTGGAAGCGATACTTATGACTCTTTAATTTCTTTAAATTTTACAGAAGATATAGATTCAATTTCAACCTTAACACATGAACTAGGTCATGCTGTTCATAATTTATTTGCTAAACAAAATCAACCAAAACCATTAAATGGATTTTCAAATATGATTGCTGAAGTAGCATCAACATTTAATGAGCATTTGCTATTTGATTATTTATTTCTAAATGAAAAGAATGAAAGTAAGAAATTGATTTTAATTCAAAATAGAATTGAATTTATTTTTTCTAATTTCTTTTCCGCTATTGCAGATGCAGAGTTTGAATATCAGTGCTATAATTCAAGCGAAAAGGGTGAGGTTCTTACTTTAGATAAAATTTCAGAAATACTAAAAAAGGCGAATAAGAAAGTTTTAGGAAAATCTATTTTTGATAGATATGATGATCAAGTATATAAATATAGTTGAATAGCTATATCTCATATTTTTGAGCAACCTTTTTATATTTATAAATATGCTGTATCAATTGCCGTATCTTTTAAGCTATATTCTGAATTTAAAAGAACAAATGATGCCTCTCAAATAATAAATTTCTTAAAAGATGGGGGAAGTCTAAAAGCTACTCAATTATTTAAAAAATATAATTTTGATTGTAAAAAAGAAGAATCATATAAAGATTTAATATTAGAAGTTGAAAAATTAGTAGAGAGTTTTGAAAAACTGTTAAATAAAAAATAAACCAATAATTGGTTTATTTTTAATATACATTACTTAAAAATCTTGTATAAAAATAGGTTATTGAATTTGAAAAGACAATTAATTCAATAGAAAGTATATTTATTTTAATAAGTTTTTCTTCACTTAGTTTATTTTTTTTCTTTAACATTTTGGAATAACTCATAACATCTCTTGCAGCAATGTCTACTTTAGTAATCGTGCTTTTATTTGAAAAAATTCTTTCAAAAATTAATTCCAAATATTCATCTTTTTTCATTATTTTTAAAACCTCTTTTTTATAAATTTCAAAATATGAAATTAAGCAGTTATTTATCAATTCAATTGCATACTCTGATTTTTTTGCAATATCTTTTTTTTCAATATTTTCAAAGAAAGTACATATTAATTCAATTGATTTTACTCAGCCTAAAATAAAAACATAGTCTACAATTAATTTATGAAATTTAGATAATAGTTTAGAGTTATTATTAATTAATTTAAACTTTTGATTATAAAAATTTGAATAATTATCAATTTGTTGAAATAAAACATCATACAATTCGTAGTTATTCGTATATTCAATAATAAAGTCATTTGGATTTTTATTAAATCTCAATATTCATTTCATAAGTTTTTTAATGTTTTTTTTAATGTCCTTTTCTCAATAAGGACTTACATTTTTTAAATGTTCTTTATCTTTTAATGTTAATTTGTATGCTTTAAAATTATTTATCATTTTATTAAACCTTCTATAATTCATTAATTTTATTATATATTAATTGTATAAAGAGAAAAGAGAATAATTTATGTTAGGTAAATATGATTTTAATCACGAAAATTCTAAGAAAATATTTAAATTTTATAATCCTGCCTTGCAAATAATATCAATATTATTTGAAGACCAAAAAATACAACTTAAAAGAGATAACTTGCTAACTAAAGAATTTGAGAAAATATTTAATTATTTTAAAAATATCGAATATCTTGATCAATTTAAAGAGGTTAAAGATATGATTAACTTTTATTATTATGATTTTTGAAATGAACTAATTTCTTTAAATAGAACACAAGTTTTTGATCGTCATAAATATTGACCGAATATAGAGTCAATAAAACAAATAGCAGATTTATTAGATAAGTGAATAATTCAAAGTTATAATAATGTAAAAAATAATAAGGAAGTAATGAACTTATTTGAATGTCTTAAAGAAATTCAAAATATAATAGTTAACTATTGCAATAATTTAATCAATGAAAACTTTAATTTTAATAAAAAAATTATAGAAGGTTTAGAGATTATTAAATATTCAAATAGTTTTGAAACAATTGAAAGCACTTCAGAAATAATTTTAAATATGTTTGAATATAATTCATTAAATAGCGAAAGCGTTCATAATATTTTTGAAGAATGCTCTCAGGATTATTGATATATTTTTAATACTTTAACAAATATCTCAATATTATCAGTTTTTGCTATACAAATAAAGGAGGAAAATAATTGAAATATAGATTAGCACTCATATAAGAACTTTTAATAATATTTTTAACACCTTAAAAGTTTTAAAATATAGTTTTATTTATTTATTTTGCTATATAATAATCTTGATTTATATCTTGAAATAAGTTCTAAAAAATATATATGAAAATATAAAGAGGTAGTGAAAAAATGAAAAAAGTTATAATGTTTTGAACATTATTATTATCATTATTTTTTTCTTTTACAGTTTCAATATCTGAATTTGTAAAAACTAATATTGAGAATAATAATCTTTCAAAAACTATTAAAAATGTAAATCAAGATGAAGAAATTTCATATAAATCTTTAATAACTCCAAAAAGCAATTATATGTATTATGGGTGTTTTTTAAAATATTACTATGCAAATAGTATTTCTATTTCAAACAGTGATATTAATAGAATTCAAACTACTTTAAGTATAAGCGGAGTTCAAAGTGAAATTTATGAGTCACTATTTATTCAAAACATGTTAGCATCTACTGTTATGCCAAGTATTTATGGTTCTTCAAGTGATGCAGAGTTTTTTGCAGAAAGTTTTAGTAAATGATTAAATACAGAAGATGAATTAAAAAATAAAAGTTGAGAAGTAACAAATAATTTTTATATTAATATTCTTCCTAAAATTATTAAAATAGGAGGGACATTTGATGGTCCTTATGAGAACTCAGTAACAATATCACAAAAATTTATTGAACTAGTTAAAAATTTAGAAAATAAAGTATATTATGATACAACTTTGTCCGCAATGCCAAGTAATGCTTTAAACTTGCAATATTCAAATAATTCAATTATTTGAGCAAATAATCAGCAAACTTTAAATTTTATAATTTCTCAACTTAGAGTACAAACAGGAAATACTATTTATCTTAATCAAATTCAAAAAAATAGTTTATTAACAGTTGCATCTTCATGAATGCAAGATTCATACACTCCAGCAAGTCAGGAATCAATTGATGCATTTAATGATTTTAATGCAAATCATTATGAGTCATTTGATAATTTAGATAAGACATTAGTTGAAACAACAAAAGATGAAAATAATTATAGTGGAGTTTGATTATCACATGTCTATGATAATCTTGAAGAGGTATATTTAAAAAATACTCCAAATAGTTTGGGATCAGATAGTGAAAAATGATCAACTAATAATACTCAAAAATTAAGAGATATTACTTTAAAAACTTATAATTCTCTTTATAACATTATACAAAATGATATATGGGTAAATAATATATTAGTAGCACTTATATTAAGTCCTGATTTTCCTTTAAAAAATGATGATGGAACAGATATGAATGATGGAACAATGGGTTATACAAGTACAAATTATTATGTAAATGGCCAAAATGTTTTTAATAGCACTGCATATTCTTACATTGTAATTACTGGGCCTAGTTTAACATTTAAAGAATTTAACAGTCAGTATCAACAAGGCTTTTGAAGTAGTCCATATAAATTTAGTGTAGTTGTCCATGAAATTGGTCATGCTTTGGATGGATTTGGAAGTAAATTAAATTACTATAGAAGTAAGAACCATTCAAAATCCTTGGACTATAAATCACTTTATACAGGTGATACTTTTGGAGAATATGTTGCTAAGAACAATAATTGAAATATATGGGTAATAATTTTAGCAGTTAGTGGGACTGCAATCATTTTAACAATAACTTATCTTGTCATAAGAAAAAAATCAGCTAAAAAAGGTGTTATTAAAGCTTAATAGTTAAAAAAAATCTACTTAGTAGATTTTTTTATCTTGTTGTTTTAGAGGAAATATCTTGATTTTGTTTAATTTTAAGTATATAAAATATAAGTGGTTATTATTGACAAATGTAAATTAGAATAATATCAATAAAATACAAAGTTTTAAAGGGGAAAAATAATATATGAAAAAATTATTAACACTATTTTCAGCAACTAGTTTATTTGTTTCTACATCTAATATGGCTATTTCATGTCAAAAAGAAAATGTAATTAAACTTGAATTACCTAATCAACCTCGATCAGAAGAAGATATTATAAATGCTTTGGATTATTATACTGAAGAAAAAGCAAAAGTAGATGAAATAATTAAACAAGAACTTGCAGAATGTTCAAATTGTAGTGAAAGTCAAACTAGTCATATACTATTAAAAAGTGAATCAAGACAAAGAAGTGTAGTATATGAAAGCTTTATTAAAGCTTATAAATCTTATAAAATGCTTGAATTTGAATGTGACGAATTAAAATCAAAAAACTCAGGAATAACTTATAAAAAAGAGAGCATTAATGAATTTGAACAATTTATTGACAAAAGTCAAGAATATGACAATTTAACAAAAGATACAAAAAAATTTATGAAGAAAATTCAAGAATGAGCTAGAGAAGGAACATTGGAATTTGAATAATTATTGAATTTGTTGATGGATCAAACATTATTTTTATAAAAAATAGTTAAATTTTTTTATAAAATAATAAATATTTTATAGAATTTTAAGGTAAAATTATTTATAATTATTTTGAGGAGAAAAACATATGAAAAATAAAAGTCTATTATTATTAATAATATTATTAATATTGGCAATTATACCTGGAATAATTTATTGATTATTACATCCACAACATAAATTGATTACATTAATTTTATTATTAATTTTAGCAATTATACCTGGAGTATTATACTTAGTATGACCAAAAGGTGGATATGCAAATTAATATAAAAATATATTAATTAAATTTTAAAAGTTATTATTTTTTAAGATAGTAACTTTTTTTATATTAATTTTCTCAGTTAAAACAAATCTATCTATATTACATAAGAAATTGAGTATTTTTATGAAGATATAGTATTCTAAACTACTTTTTAAAATTAATATTTAAAAATATTTTTATATTTTAAGCTAATTACTAAACTTTTTATTTACTATTTCATATTATGAGTTTCATTATTAATGTTTTATTCCTCTTTTTATAAAAAAAATTCAATATAGATACACTTTTTAGTTAATTTAAGTTAAAAAGTAAACTTTTAAAGTATTTTTTTACCATATTCTAAGTTTCTCATTTTTGACAATGTCTTTTAATTATATATAATACAAAGCATGGGAGGCCATAAAAAATGAAAAAACTATTATCAATTTTATCTACAATTGCATTTACTGCTTCAACATCGTCAGCTGTTGTTAGTTGTAATTTAAAAGTAGATAATACAAAGGACATTGATAAAATTATTAAAAACAAAGATTTAGGTAAAATAAGCAATGTAAGTGAAAGCATTCTAAAGAGTGCACTTAAACAAAATAATCCAAAAGTAGATACAGATAAATTAGCATTAAAAGATGTTGATTTATTTAATGGAAATGCTACTTTTGTTGCAAAAAACAAAGCAACCGATTATGATGGAGAAGCTCGTGTTACATTTGATTTTGGAAATAGAAAAGCAGATTCTCAATATTTATGAGAAGCTATTACTAATACTTGATTAGGAACAATCGCTAGCAATGATGCTGCAGAAATCTTAAAAGAGTTAAAAGGAGTTAATCCATTAATCAACACAGATGAATTAGAAGTTAAAGCTATTAATCCATGAGGAGCAACTATTGAAGCAAAGAGTAATTCAACTCTTTATAAAGGACAATCAATAGTTTCTTATAATGTAATTAATGGTGGAGATTCATCAGCAGTTGCACTTTATTCAGCAGTTAAAAACAGCTGATTGGGAGAAATACAAGCTGGTTCTAATGAGCAAGAAACTGAAAAAAATATATTAAATCAAGTTAAAGAAAAAAATAGCGAAATTGATATTAATGAATTAGAAGTTAAATCAGTAACTGAATGAGGAGCACAAGTTGTTGCTAAATCTGATTCAACTTTATATAGAGATGAATGTTATATTAGCTTTACTTTAAAAGGAAACTCAGAAGGTTCTGGATCAGTATCTTCACTTTATAATGAAGTTAAAACAACTTGATTAGGTAATATTTCAGATATAAATGAAGCTACAATTATGGAAGCTGTTAAAAGAAATAATCCAAATTTAGATACTTCAAAGTTAACTTTAAAAAATACTAATGATTATAACTCAATTTTAATTCCCAATGAGGAAGGTAAATCTAAATATAAAGATGAAGTATGACTTTCATATAGTGTTTCAGAAAATACTAAGCCTGTTGAAAAGAAAGAATTAAGTCAAGTTATAACAAAAACAAACTTTGAAAAAAATAAAAGTTCAGCAATTCATTTATCAGAAGGTGAAAAACTAACAGAATTAAAAATTAAAGAGTTAATTGATAGTGCTAATAAAGGATTAGATTTAAATCAAGTTGAAATTTCTAATATAACAGAAACTGGCGATAAAGGAATAACTGAAGAATTTACAAATTATTCAGCAACAGTTAAAGCAAAAGAAAATTCATATAGTTATAAAGGAACTGTTGATATTAATTTTTACACAGTAGTTTCAATATCTCAACCCGATGAATTAAATGATATTATTAAAAATACTCAATTAGGTGATCTTAATGAAAATACAGAGGTAAGTATTCTAAGTGCTTTAGCACAAAAAAATGCAAATTTAGATTTAGGACATTTAGAAGTTAAAAACATAACAGAAACAAGCGCAACTATTAATTCTATTAGTGGAAGCAAAATTTATAAAGGTTCTGTTGAAGTTAACTTTAAAGTTATTGAAAAAGAAAAACCTTCAAATAAAAAAGATTTATCTGTTGATTTAACTGAACCAAATTTAGGAGAAATTAAGGACGCAAATATCTCAACAATTTTGGAAGCAGTTTATGCTAAAAATAAAAATGTTAAAAAAGATGAGGTTGAAGTTAAAAATATTTCTACAACTGGAGCAACAATTAAAGCAAAAGCAAAATCTGAATTTTATACTGAAGAGTCACAAGTTGTAATCAATTTTAGTTTAGAAGAAAATGGTGAAAAACCAAAACCTTCAAATGATGCACTTTTAGTAGGTTACTGATATGAATGAGGTGGAGCTAACCAACATAATAATCCAGTTGATTTATTAAATAGTAATGAATTATTAAACTCTGCATATAATGTAATTGATATTTCTTTCTTATATACATGAGAACCATATGCAATGCCTACTTTTGAAGCATTTAGTCCAGGAAGCGAAACTAGAATTAAAGAAGGAATTAAATCTTTACAAAATGCTGGTAAAAAAGTAATTTTATCAATGGGTGGAGCTACTGGTGGAGAAATGAGATTTAGACAAGATCAAACTGATCAATTAACTGCTACATTTATTAAATATATGGATGACTATGGATTTGATGGAATCGATATTGATTGAGAAGGTGGGGCACTTGGAGATAGAGAAAGTCAACAAACTACAATCTCAGCTTTAAAAGAAGCTAAAAAAATTCAAAACTCAAAAGGTAAAGAATTTATGATAACAATGGCACCGGAGTTACCATACTTAAAATACAATACAGAAGGTGGTAATCAAGGAAGTTATATTCCTTTCTTAAAAGGACTTGATGGTCTATATGACTTTATAAATCCTCAATATTATAATGGTTGAGCATTTGGACCATTTGTTGATGAAGAAGAAAAAAACTATTTAGGAATTAGTAATTCATATATTTCAAATGATGAAATTGAATATAGAGGTGAATTCTATTACTTAGTAACAAAATACTTAACAACAAAATATAGTGCCCAGAATGATTTTTATGAAAAAATTCCAACAAATAAATTCGTTTTAGGTGCTGCTACTAATGAACCTGCAGGTAGAGGTGCAGCAACAAGAGAATCAATATATAAATCATATGTTTTACTAGAAAATGACAATATTCATATTCGTGGATTAATGACATGAGCTATTAACTATGATGCTGTTTCAAATTGAATGTTTGAAACTTGATTTAAAGAAACTTGAGGAAATAAATAGTTTGTAGTTTAATGTAATCAATTAAAATCTTATTCAATATTTTGAATAAGATTTTTTTATTTAAGCAATAAAAGTCCATATAATTTAATTAGAGGTGAAAAATTATGGAATCAGTATATGATAAATTAGAAGATCTTATAAATAATAATCAAAAAAATAATTCATTTAAAATTATAGCCAAAAATATAATAACTCTTTTTGATAAGGGTGAATTTATTACTCAAAAGGAAATAGGAGAATTGTCTTTTGTAGCTACTTCAACGATTACTAAATTTTCACAATCACTAGGTTATTCTGGATATAAAGAATTATTATTTACTTTAAAAAATGAATACAATAAGTATGGAAATTTAAAAGTAAAAAAAGATATTAAAGCAAAAGATATTTTGATTTCTATGATTGAATGAATTGAAAAAAATAAGGAATTTATTATTTCCTTAGCAAATGCAATTAAAGAAGCAAAAGTTATAAAAATTTATGGTTCTTATCAAATAAATTTAACATTACAGTATTTTAATCAAACTTTAATGGCTCTAAATAAAAAGTCATTAATTATAAATAATGATTATAACTATTTTGATGAAAACTTTAAAGATAGTGAAATATTAAACTTATTGATAGTTTGTGGAAAAGATAATAAAACATTAATTAGGGATTTTGAACAGTTTTTTGATAATAAGCAAAAAAACTATTTAATTGTTTCAAAAATCCAACAATCAAAAATAAACTTAATTTTTAATAATTCATTAGTAATTGATTATTTAAATGATGATAGCAAATTTATTTATAGAAATATGGCACTAAATATGTTATTTTTATCAATCTTTCAAGAAATTTAATAAGAAAAATTTCCTTTTTTGGAAATAAATATCTACTTACTATAAAAAGTAGTTTTTATTTATTTTTTAATGGAAAATAAATCTAGAAAGGAATATGAAATATGGAAATTAAAATATATGCTCCGTTTGATGGAGAAATTAAAAAAATTGAGGAATGTTCAGATTCAATGTTTGCTCAAAAAATGATGGGTGATGGTTTTTTAATAGTGCCAAGTTCAAACCAAATGTATTCTCCATTTAAACAATCCATAGTTGAATTAGTCTTTGATACAAAACATGCTATTTTTCTTGAAAGCAATGATTTAAAATTATTGATTCATGTAGGTATGGATACAGTATCTTTAGAAGGAGAACCTTTTAAATTAAACGTTAGTGAAAAAGATTCTATAAACTTAAATTCAAAAATAATGAATGTAGATTTTAAAAAAATTAAAGATGCTAAGTTATTAATAGAAACTCCTATTGTTTTTGATCAATCCAATTTATTAAAATTTAATATTAAAAAATTAAAATTGGGTAATGTTAAAAGGGGAGAAGAAATAGCAATTATTGAATATGAACTTTATCAGAAAGACAAAAATAATAAAGTTGAGTTAATTGGCTTTGAATCCAAATACTTAATAACAGCAAAACAATTTATTAAAAATGTTGGGGGACTTTCAAATTTTGAAGAAGTTTATAATTGTATGACTAGACTTAGATTTAAAGTTATTGATAAAGCCAAAGTTGATATTCAAGCAATTGCTAAAAATGAACTTGTTAAGGGAACTGTTTGAAATGGAAATGAGTTACAAGTAATTATTGGTGGAGAATGTTATAAAGTAAAAGACGAAATTATAAATGTTAAGGCAGGAATATATGAAAAAGAAAAAGAAGGAAAGTCAATATTTATAAAACCAAAATTCTCAAAAAGATTTTTAGCAGCAATTACTGGAATAATGACTCCACAAATACCAACACTTATGGCAGTAGCTTTATTGGCTGCTTTGCAGGCTTTGTTAGTATCTACTGGAGCAATAGTTGATGCTTCTCAATATGAAAATGTAGCTGATGCTGGATTATTTGCAGCATCAATGTATATTTTAAGCAAAATAGGTTTTAGTTTAATGGGGGTTTTATTTTGTATTTCAACGGCCAAATATTTTAAAGGAAATATTATGATGGCAGCTTTAATAGGATTGACCATTACTTCAAGAATGTTATTTTCTGGAACGATTATACCAATTGAAACTGCTAGATTTGGAGATTGAACTAAGTCTGATTTAGCAGGACCAGGATGATTATTATTTAAAATAGGTAGTTTTCCTATTTTAGTAAAGGGGTATGAAGGTAGTGTATTGCCATTTATTGCAGCTGCAATGTTAATGGTTTATTTGGATAAATGAATTAAATCATGAATTAATCCAACTGTAGATATAGTATTTAGACCATTTTTAGTTTATACATTAGTATCTATTGTTACATTATTTGCTTTTGGACCTATTCTAGGAATGGTTGAGTTTGGATTAAGTCAAGTATGTATTTTATTTGAAAAAATTCCTTTGGGATTAGGGGTTGCATTATTTGCAATGCTTTGACAAATAATGGTTTTAACTGGAGTTCATGTAGCAGTTATTATGAGTATTATGATTGGAACTCTATTCCAATCTCCAGTTATTCCAACATCTCTTGATATTGCCACAGCAATAGGTTCATTTGGACAAGTAGGTGCAGCAATAGGACTTATTGTAGTTACTAGAAACTCTCAATTGAAAAATTATACAATTGGTTGTTTAACTGCAGGAATGTTAGGAATAAGTGAACCAATTATTTATGGAGCCACTCTTCCTAAAATTAGACCTTTCATAGGTGGATGTATTGGAGCAGGTTTAGGAGGCTTATTAGTTGGTCTTTTGAACATTAAAGCTTCAATAGTATCTGGTTTAGGAGTATTTTCAATTACTGCTGTAACAGGATTTACAAATCAAGCTTTATTTGTATTATGTTGAGTTGTAGCAATTGGAGCAGGTGCGTTGTTTACAATACTTCTTTATTCTGAAAAATGAGATGAGGTTAAATTTACAAAAAAACAGTTTAAAAAAATTAACTCTATTCTTTTAAAAATATTAGTTTCAAGTGGTTTTGAAATAAAAGAAGCAAAGCAAAAATTAATGGATACTGAAAAAAAATATATGGAGCAGTTAGAAAGCTCAAAGTTAATATTTAAAGAATATTACAAATATTTTATAGTAAAGTCAAAATATGAAGCTAAAATAAATTTATTGCTTGTAAAAGAGGAAAAAAATAAAAGAGTACTTTTTGAAAAAGCAAAAAAAATTATTGAGAATAGTAAGATTAAAGAAGATAAAAAACAATTGGCTATTCTTAAGTCAAATAATTACAATTTAAAAGATAAAATAAGTGAATTAAATAATAAACTTAATCAACTGGATGTTGAAAGTAAGGAAATAATTATGAACTATAACTTGACTTTAGATAAGTTAGAAATTAGTTACGGAAATACTTTAAAAGAGTTAGCTAATATTTCAAATTTTGAGAATATATTGAAATTTGAAAATAGCTTATATAATGGTATAAATTCAATAAAAATTAATTTTGGAGTTTTAGATGAAAGAGAATATCTTTTTTCAAAAAACGATAAAAAAATAGCAATAGAAAATTTAGAGGTATATTAATGAAATTTATTAAAGAAGACTTTTTATGAGGAGGAGCTACTAGTGCTGGACAAATTGAAGGTTCATGAGACGTTAATGGTAAAACCCCAACATTATTAGAATTAACACCTTATAATGAAAAAATTAATAGAAAAGAAATGCTATTTTCTTCAAAAACAAAGGATCAATATTTAAAAGCACTTCAATCAAATACAAAAAATCATTATCCAAAACGATATGGAATAGATTTCTATAATAGATATAAAGAAGATATTACTTTATTTAAAAAAGCGGGAATGAATATTTATAGAATGTCTATTTCTTGAAGCAGAATATTTCCTAATGGAGATGAAAAGGAACCTAATAGAGCAGGATTAGAATTTTATAGAAAAGTATTTGAAGAGTGTTTAAAAAATAAAATGCAAATAATGGTTACTATTCAACATTTTGATGTTCCTTTGCCAATTATGTTGAAATACGGTGGATGAATTAATAAAGAGACTATAAATTTATATTTAAAATATGTAGAAGTAATAATGAATGAGTATAAAGAATTTGTAACCTATTGATTGCCGTTTAATGAAATTGATATTGCAATATGAGCTCCTGAATTGGGTTTAGGTATTTTTAAATCTGATTTTAATCAAGAAACTGGTGAATTAAAACAAATAAGTTATCAAGGATTACATAATCAATTTGTAGCTCAAGCCAAAGTAATTGAATTAGGTAAAAAAATATCTAGTAACTTTAAAATAGGTTGTATGTTGGCAAATTCAACAACTTATTCAATTGATTGTAATCCAGTAAATGTTATGGAAAATATTAAAATGCAACAAATATCAAGATGATTTTATTATGATGTAATGGTTAGAGGAGAATACCCTACATATTCAAAAAGATTTTTCAAAGAAAACAATATTAAGTTGGATATAACAGAAGAAGAATTATTACTTATTAAAAATAATCCAGTTGAATATATTACCTTTAGTTATTATATGACTGGAACAGTGGCTAAAGAAGAAATTAAAAAAGTAAATGCTAACCTTCATGATGTTGGTAAAAATCCATTTTTAGAAGATACTGAATGAGGATGACAAATAGATCCAATTGGATTAAGAATAACTTTAAATGAAATATGAGATAGATATCAAATTCCAATTTTCATTTCAGAAAATGGAATTGGAGTTGTTGAAAAGTTAGATAATAATTTTACAGTAGAAGATGATTATCGCATTAAATATTTATCAGAACACTTTGAGCAAATTAATGAAGCTCTATCTGATGGAGTTGAAGTTTTTGGATACACAATGTGAACTCCAGTTGATGTTGTTAGTGCTTCAACTTGTGAGATGTCAAAACGTTATGGTTTAATCTATGTAGATTATGATGATTATCATAAGGGAACAGGAAATCGTTATTTAAAAAAATCCTATCATTGATTTAAAAATTTTAGGATTACAGGAGAACTTTAAAAGTAAAGTCAAATTTAAAACACCTTGTTGGTGTTTTTTATATTTAAATTAGAATTAAGGAATATAAATGTAAATATGTTTTTACCTTAATAATTATTTTAGTATATTAACTTTGTTATTTTATTCTTTTACTAAGCCTATAAAATTTTAGTTAAAATTATTAACTTTTTCTTTTTATGCAGTAAATTCTTTTTTAAAATTAAAGCAGACTCGTTATTAATTATGATAGTAAATATAATTTTAAAAATTTTCATAAGAAAAATCCAAAAGAAGGTTTTTGTGAAATAACTGCACCTGTAAATATTGAAGTAGATCAATTTCATTATTGTGGCCAGTTTGAAGACTACAAAAATAAATTAATTAATCTTGTTGGGAAACCTGGAAGTCCAGAAATTGAGATTTATATTAATGTAAAACTGAATTCTGATTATTTGGGAATATTAGATCCTACAATTACAGAATTTAATTATAAATTTTATTTTGGAAGCTTTACATATTTAATTGATGACTTTTTTGCTTACAATTTTTAATAACTATATTCAAACTATAAATGATAGCATTAAGAGATTAGTAAATATCTATAAGTGACTCTCTTTAAAACACCATGTTAGACATGCTGTTTTTTCATTTTAAATTATTTCTATTTTAAAACTTCTTATTTTTTATATTTATAATTATTTTTTTAGTAATTTAAAATATTTATGTTTGCTTTCAATTTTAAAAAAACTTTTTCATTTAAAGAAATAAAAATATGAAATGTTTTTTTTTTTTTTTTTAAAAAAAAAAAAAAAAAGTTATAGATAATTTATAGTCAAATAAATAAATTTATAAGTGTGATATAATTTTATAAAATGGAGAAAAATTATGAGTAAAAATAAATTAAATGGCAGTTAAATAAAATTACTTTTAGTTGCAAGTAAATAATGTAAATTTTAAATATATTAAGTATTTAAAAATACAAAATAATTTTTATAAAACCATTTTAACAAGCATTCTTAATTAATATAAAAATTTTTAAAAGAAAAGGAGAAATATATCTATGAAACATAATGGACTTTCTGGTAAAAAAATTATTAGAAATAGTAACTTAATTTCTAAAGAAAATAATAGTAATAAAAACTTTAAATCGGTTATTAAAATCCTTAAAAAAAATAATTTTCCTTTTTTTCCTAATTATCAAAATCTAGATGCACAAAACTATTCATATGATTTTATAGAAGGCACAATTTTAGAAAAGGTTAAGACAATGCCTATAAAATCTACTCTTAGAATTATAGATATAATTCTAATGTATCAAAATTTTTATGAAAAAAAGAATGGAAATGTAATAGTTCATGGAGATATTAGTCCAGTAAACATTATTTTTAATGAGCAATTAATGCCAATTAAAGTAATTGATTGAGATGGTTGTTATTTTGGAAGTAAATATGATGATATTGGTTATGTTTGTCTATTATGAGTTAACTTTGGTGATGACAAGCAAGAACACAAAAAGTATATTGAAGAAATTAAAATTATCTTCAGACACTTAAAATATAAAAGAAATGATGTTATAGCTGTAAAATTATCTATTTTAAAAAGAATAGAGAAAGACAATAATACTATTTTAAAAAGTGAAAAAAATAGTGACTTAGATTATTGACTTAATTATACTAAAAACTGGGTATTAAAAAATTGAGAGGAGATTGAAGATGAATTTAATTAACTTCACAAAAGAGGATACTATTTTAGTAATTAAAGAACAAAAAGGTCATTGAAATTTATTTCCATGAATGTTCTTATATTCATTAATACCTGCTATTTGAATACTTGTTAGAACATTAGTAATAACTCAATATATGTCAGCAAGTGTTGAAACTTATGCACAATGAGATTATTTGAACATTATGTTGGAAGTTATTCAAGAAACAATAGTATTTCCATTATTTTGATGATTTGGCAAGATCATAATAGATAAAAAAGAACACTTAAATAAGTTGAGAGAAGTTTATTTAGTAACATTTTTCATTTATTTAATTCTTATTTTCATTTTAAGTTTAAATGTAGGTAATCTTGTAAGAGTTATTGGCTCTAACGAGGGTTATGAGCAAAGAGTATTTTTTACATTGCAACTTTATAGTAAAATTCCAGAAATCTTAACTTCTGTTTCAACAGTTGTAATATTAAATTTGAAAATGTATAAGGGATTTCTTGCTTTACTTATTAGTAAATTATCTTTTTCAATTACCTTTGATTTTACTTTGGCAAATAATAGGGTATTTGAAAATGCTTATATAGGACTTGGCATAAGTACATTAATTACACAAATATTGCTATTTTTAACTTCTTTAATTATGGTAGCTAGAGCTTTTGGATTTAAGAGATTTTTTAATTTAAAAACCTTTAATTTGAAATTAAGTAAATTAACATTTACAAAAATATTTTGACTTAATGTTTTATCAGCTTTTGTATTTTCAACAATTAATAACTCATTTTACTTATTTATGATTGCTAAAAATATGAATAAGGCAGTTGAAAGTGATGCATATTGATTATCCAACACAATTATATGATCCTGAGTTTTAATTATACCAAATGTAATTTTTGCTATAAATAAATCAATTGTCTCTACAAGCAATGATTTAAATTATAAAAAAAGAATAATTCTTATCTTACAATTTCAAATAATAGCAATTATTTCTTTTCTTATAGCTTTATCTATATTTATTCCAACTTATCACTCATTTACGTTGTTTTTATCAAATAGTGATAGTAATTTATCTCAAAGAAGTTGAGAAATATTTTCAAAACTGATTGGCTTTTTTATTTTTTATGTTTTGGCAACTAGTATTAATGCTCAATTTAATGGAGAGGGGAAAAACTTTATTTTAGCTATTCAAGCCATAATTTGTAATTTACTAACTTTCACTCCTTTTATCATTTTATACTCAATAAAAAAATTAGAATATGATGTTGAAGTTATTACATATATGTTTGGTTTCAGTTTATTTGTTTCATGGATAGTATCAACTGTTTTTATGACAGCTTACTTAATGATTGAAAGAAAAAAATTTATTTTAAGTAATTATAAGGTAGTTAATTTTGAAGCAACTAAGTAGTTTGTAAATTTATATTATAAAGATCTAATTTTTTAACAAATAGGTATCTTTCAAAAAATATTTATAAGAATATAATAAAAAAGATAGGGAAAATTAAATAATTATGATATATTTGCAGAGTTTTTTTTATTGCGAATAATAATTGGTGATTAATGATTTATAAATTTTTTTAGATTATATTTTATTTAACAAAAAAATAATTTAACTTTGTAAATTAAAACTAAAGAAAATTATTAATAAAAAAGATATTAAAGGAATAAGATATTTTATAATAAGAAATTAGAAGGAAATTA
The DNA here is from genome assembly GCF_964019665.1 of Spiroplasma endosymbiont of Cantharis rufa. NCBI lineage: Bacteria > Bacillati > Mycoplasmatota > Mollicutes > Entomoplasmatales > Spiroplasmataceae > Spiroplasma > Spiroplasma endosymbiont of Cantharis rufa. The sequence goes on from NZ_OZ026459.1 coordinate 511,939, forward strand.
ATTTGTAATATAGAGACATATTTGCAGAAAATTAACTTTAGTAGTATTTCAGAAGTAGTTAAAATTATTTGCTTTATATATAATATATCTTTGAGTAAAGGAAGAAATTAGTTTAAAATTGATTAATCAGAAAAAAATAACAATAAAAAAAGAAAACTATAATTTAAAATAAAAACTTATTTATTTTTTTAAAAGAAGATTAACTTCCATTGCTTCTTAATTTCAATTTCCCTTTACTGTAAGTTTTCCTTCAAGTGTAAATAATTTTACATTATTATAATTAACACTTGCTAAATGAGAAGAGTTATTATTTTAAAGAGATCAATATTGTGTTAATACTTGTTTCGAAAAATATAAGTAGTATTAGTGGAACAATGAGTACTATTGAAAGTTTAAAATAGTAGGAATAGTTTTCATTTTGAAAATAAAAACTATTATTTGATTAGTATATTAATTAAATAAAAAATCACTGAAATTTTAACTTTTTATTATTAATATTTAAATACCTTAGACCTCTATTTCTTTAATGATAATTAATTTATGAACTTATAACCAATATTAATCTAGCATTTTTTTTAAACTCAAGGACATACAAACTTGCTAGAAACACCATAATTTTATTTAATGAATCTACTAATGTTTGAAATAACTTGTTTATTATACTTAATCCTTTTACCAATTAATAAATTGCAATATTTTTATTTTTTATCTATGATATAACATTTATTAATGTATAAAACTTCAAGTATTTTTTTGGTTGATAAACTAGTTTCTTAGAATCAAAATAAATAAAATTAAATATTCTATTCCTTTGTCTCTTCTTGCTGTGTAATTATTACAATTTACTTCTGTATCATATACATGTAATAGACCGTACACTTTTTCAAAAACTGATATTTTATTTTTCTCTATTATTTTTGACTTAAAAAAATGATAACCACTCTGTTAAAACCTTCGGTCTCTTTAGAATTGTCTATTCTATTAAAAAATAAAAGCATATAATATGCACAGTTTTTACTAAAATTATTTTAGCAATATTAAACCTATCAGTTGCATTTTTGATAGTAATGTAGTTATTTTATCAAAAACTAAAAATCCTTTATTTTAATTTCATAATAAAATAAAAATGATTAAGGTTGGTAGGGTGGGTTTTGAAGGAAAGGTAAAAAAATGATTAAATTATTAAATTTAATAGCAGTTTTTACAATGTCTGCTACAAGTACTGGGCAAATGATGATCAATTCCAATCAAGTTGATAAGGATAATTTAAACTATGACTCAGGTATTATTGCTCAAAAAAATGTGGGTAAATTATCTAATGGGAGTCTACATGGTTTTAATACACCATTAAAAATTGAAAACAATTGATATGGAACAATTGTAAAAGAAAATATACTTGAGTTTTATAAAGTTGAAGATAAGATAAATTCAGAATTTGTTTTAATAAATTCTATTAAGCTTGAAAAAAATCTTGAAGAGAAAAGTGGTAAATCTATTTTAATTGGTAATGAAATTTATTATCAATTTATTATTAATGATTATAATAATTATAATAGTGCAAATTTTTATAAATTAAATTTAGATAATGGTAATGTTGAAAATTTAGGATCGGTTCTTTTAGATGAAGATGCTGTTAGGTCGACATTTGATTTTTCTGGAATTGACTTTCATATATACAATAATAAGCTTTTTATTGTATATAGTGATATTTGATATAATGGAGCATCAATTGTTTCAGTTGATTTAATTACTAGTGAAATTATAGTCTTAAAATCTCATAATATGTTCTCAATGATTTTTGTAGAAAATAAAATTTATTATTTAATTTCAAGTAATGTAACTGGAAAATCAAATAATTTGGGTGTTTATGATTTAGAAACTAGTGAAGATTTAATATTCGAATGAACAGAATCAAGATTATCAAATTTATTGTATTATAATAACGATGTCTATGTGTCTAAATGAAGTTCAAATAATAATTATGATGCTTCATTAAATAAAATTAATTTTTCTAACAATGAATTAGATTTACAATGAGTTGTTAATATTCCTAATAGTTCTATTTCTAATATTTTTAATTATAAAAATAAAGTTTATATGATAGAAAAATTTAAAAATAAAATTACTTTATCAGAATTTTTTAATGATAACTTAATAGAAATAACTACAATTTATAACTGAGATTCACCTAGTATTAACTTTGTAGAAATTACTAATTTATATATTGAGAATACTAATATTATTTTTTCTCTTGAGAAAACTAATAGTAACGAAAAAAGAGTAACTGAAAATATTGTAGTTAATGTAGATTTGAATAGTTTTGAACTAATAAAATATTCAAAAAAATGAAATAAAAAAGAATTATCTACCTTTGTTATTTATGAAGATAGCAATATTTATATTTCTAATACAAAAACTTCAGGAATACTAGATAATACAACCTCTATATTCCAAAAAACTAAATTCATTTAAAGATGTAACATACACTATTAATTATGCATTTTTTAAAAGTGAAATTTAATATTTATGTCATTATTAAAATAAGGTTGGTAAAAATTACTAAAACTAAGTAGTTTCTATTAACTTTATTTTTTTATTTATATAAATTAAAAATACTCGTGATATTGGAATGTTAAGAATATAAAAATTTATTTTGTATATAATAAAAATTAAGTCCCAAATTAAGAAACTAAACTAGTAGATAAGTCTGCTAGTTTTTATCAAAAAATATTAGTTAGCAACTTTACAAATAGAATTAATTTCGAATATTTTAATATTACCATGTAAATAGTTCATTTTTATCTTTAACTAGATTCCAAATATTATTTCTAATTAAGGCATAACTTTTTTATTTCTTGTTTTTATAATAATTACTTTTAATTTTGATTTCAAGTAAATTGGAGTAAACCTTTTTGATATAAATCACTTATCTTTTTAAAATTAATACTAGGTCTACTATCAATAACTTTTTCATTTTGATAAGAGAAAACTATATATTCATATTCATCAAATTTTCAATTATTGATACTACTTGACCTAATGGTATTGAAAATATTGATTGTATTCTTGAATAAGAATTAAAACAATGAAAAGACATTACAATGTAAAAAGCACTTGTAATGATTGGAAATATATTAAGTTATATGATAATGTCAAATTTTCTAATGTTATTTATAAAGATTACAAATAATAAATTTGATTTTATTACAAAACAATTTATGATTCTAATTGTGATATTAGATATTTCGACATTTGCATTACTTGACCTCAAATAAATGCTAGTTTTACTTGTGGAGTAGGAATTGCACATAATGAAGGTCAAAATGAAATGTTATCTGGTATGCGCGGTAAAGGTATATTAAAAAGTGGTACAAAAGCCGTAGCTTTAGCTACAGGATTTGGAGCATTAGCATATGGAATGGAAAAAACAAAGCAAGGTAAAGATTCATTAACTAGAAATGGAAAAGAAAACTTAGATAAATCAAGACATATGCAACAAGCAAGCAGTGGAATTCCAGGATTATTTGGAGGAACTACACAAGGATTTACAAATACTGTTTAAGCTGCTGGAGGACTTTTTACAAGAAAAGGGTGATCTAATATGGGATCAACTATTAAAAAGGTGTAAAAACAGCTAGAAAATTTGCAACTGGTGGAATCACTGCAAATGTTGTTTCTAAATGAAAAAGAAATAAAACATCTTCAATACAAAATTACAAGTCAAATTTAGCAAACAAAAATGAGAAGTTAATTAGTAAAAGTGATACTTTTATTAGTAAAAATAAAGTTAAAATTGCTAAAAATCTTGATAATCAAAAAGTTATGGCTAAAGATATTAAAAAATTTGAGAAAATGAATAATAAATTAAACCGTAAATTACAAAAAATAGATTAAAGAGAGAACAAATATTATATAAAAAAATATGTTATTAATACATATTTTTTTATATAATAAAAATGAAAAAAAGGAGATATGAATTATGTCATTATTCAATGGAGTAAGCTGACTTTTAGGATTTGGAACAGCACAACAAAGATACGAAAGAAAAAATAATAAAAAATGATGATTAGATCAAACAAGAAGGGCTAAAGAAAAGTTGGAACCTATATTCAAGCAACAAATGGAATTAGCAAAGATTAAGATTCGCTCTTTTTCATTTGAATACTTTATGGAAAAATTTTCTCCTGATTTTATTTATGTAGATAATGATAAATTAGTTCCAGTATTTAAATTTTATTTATCTGATTTTTTAACAAAAAATAGAGTAATTTCTGAATTAACTTATGAAATTGAATCTAAGTGAAAATGTAAAAAGAAATGATACATTACAGAATGAGAGCCTGGTGAAGAAGGCATAAGTGATACTGAAATTGCAGAGTTATTATTTTCTTGAGAGACTAAAAATAATAATGTGGAAGAAGATTATTTAGAAAAAAATCTTGAACTTTTAGAGAAAGAAAAGCGCATTTTAGAATTTGAAAAGGAAATAAGAGAATTAAGAAATAAAAATAATATAGATTTTTTTGAAGAAGGTAAAGGTAATAATATTTTTTCAAATAAAATTGAAGATAAATTTGTGGTTTCAGAAACTGAAATTGCAGATATAATGGCAACTTTACGTGCTAGTGTAATAAGTGGAAATGGAACAAACACACCTATTATCCCTTATTCAGAAAAGCAAAGATAATAAATTATAGTGTGTGAATTTTATAACATTTTTTTGAAAAACAAATATGAAAGTTAAAAAATAGAAATACTAGTGAAATGGAGAGATAAAAGTATGAATAAATTTTATTATGCATGAGAAAATGCAATTGAATTAGATGATTTAAATTCAGGCCAATATAGAATGTGTTATTTATGTAAAGAAATAATGCATCATGGTAATAAATGAAATTCTAATCTTAATCCTAAAAATGCTTGAAATGTAGATCATTTAGATGGAAATAAATCAAATGGAGTTAGTTCAAATTGAGTTGCAGTTCATTATAATTGCAACATTGAAAAAGGCAAGCAGGATTTTACACATAAATATAAATCTATGAAAGGGCAAAATTGAACTTCTTAATAAAATTATATAAAGGAATAATTAAATGGAAAATATAATGAATATAATCGAGGCTATAAAAAATATTATTCATTATTTGAAGGTAGTATTAAATATTTTATTTATTCTTTAATTAAAAATAAGAAAATATTATTGCAACATAATTGTGTAATGAAGTCTGATTTTAAAATAGATTTTAATAATATTTTTTTGAAACTTGATTGACATTTTTATTATTGAAATATTTTAAATTTTTTAAAGGATTTTAATGGTTCAAAAAATGGAGTTGGAATTGATGAACTAAATCAAGAAATGCATATTTTATTTGATAATATTAAATTTAAATACATGAATTAGAAGAATACTCTGCTAAAATGTTTAATATTATTTTTTATAATTTTGATATTATACTTACCTTAGATCAAAATATTATATATGATATACTCAGTAATTTCTTAGAAAGTAATTTTTTTAAATTTTAAAAAAAATTTAAATAAAAATAAAGAAATCTCAAGACGTTTAATAAATTATTTTTCTTCTGATATAACTTGAATAAATATAATTATTAAAAATTTTAAAAACTTAAGTATGGAAAATAAAAGAATTTGTCAAAATAACTTTAATAAATTTTTTTTGGATGATTATAATTTAAATTATGATTTAAAATTTAAAATCATTCTCTCAATTATTGAAGGTACCAATGATATAAAATGAGCAATAGAAAAAAATGGTTTATATTCTGACATTTGCTTTTAATCTTGATTCTGTTTCAAAGTTATATATAATAGATAATTTTAAAAGAGTTTTTTATAAAAAGGAAATTAAAAATGATTCTAATATAATTAAATTACTAGAAGAATTAAAATTATCAATTAATTGAGCAGATTTTAGCGAATTCAGTTCTAATAATAATTTAGAAATAATTGAAGCTGATCAAATAGCACTTTATGAAAAAGAAATTAAAATTAAAGTACCAATATTTTTGGTTGGAGATACAATAACAAAAGAAAATATACCAGTTTAATCAGAAAGTTTTATTAAAAATAATATTTCTAGTTCAATAATGAGTTTTATAAATAAAGGTACTTATAATATTATAGATATGGATATTATTCATCATTTTTTTAATGCTTATTCCAATTTATATAATAACTTCTTTATTAAAAATTGTGATTTTTATTATGAATATTACGAAAATGTTATGATTTTTTTATTTGAGATTAATAATGTACTAAAATTTACTAGAGAAGAATATTATTTTATTAAAGTATGAATAAGAAATATTTTTGAATCATTTAATTACTTGCCTGATAATTTAAATTTAAATCGCTATTCATCTTATCTTTTTTCGTTGATTTCCGCAATTGAATTACTAATCAAAAAAATTTATTTGGAACACAGTCAAAAAAATGAATGAATAAAAGAACAAAAAATATCGCAGCTTCTAATTAAAGATAGAGACTTTGATACATTTATTTTTCCCATTTTTATCTAAGGATACAATTAAAATAGTTTATTGATTAATGTATCATGAAAAAGAACAAAAAGGTTTTGAAATGAGAAATAAATTAATGCATGCAGATCCTAATTTTTTTAATGAATGATGTAATTATATCAGTATATTGAATGAGATTTCTTTTCTTTAATATCATTGAAGAATTAACAAAAAATTTTTTGAAAATAAAAAATAAATGTTATTATATTTATAAAGTAAATGGAGCACTAGTTTTTGTAGCTAGACTATATTTTTTATATTTTATGTAAATAGCTGTAAAGCTAGTTTTTATTTGCCAAGATAATTTTCCTTGAGAAAATAGAAAGGTTAAATAAATGAAAAAAATATTTTTATCAATAATCGGATTGTCAACTTTAATTACAATTCCGTTATCAATTAAATTTAATGACTCTAATTTTAAAGAAAACAGTCAAAAATTAGATAAAACTGTTCAAAAAGAATATGAAAGTGTCCCAAATTCTAATAATAATGATTATGATTATAAAACTGGTTTAAGATATAATCCAACATATCCAACTTTTACAAAAAATATGAATTATTATGCCAAAGATAGACGAACCTTTAGTCACCGATATAGTGACTTTGGTAGTCTAAATGGTTTTAATTCATGTTATGTTTATAATAAAGAAATTTCAAAAGGTGATACAAATAAATGATGAAGTCAAGAATGAATAAAATTAAGTATTAATACACTTGAATATGCTCCAACAAAAGCAGAGTTCTTAAAAAATTGCCCTGTAATTAAAGTTGATCTTTATTATGGATATAATTTCACCAATAATTGAAATAAAGGGTACAATAATCCTCTTCTGGAATGAATATAGGGACACCAACTAAAAAAGACATTTAATTATAATTTAAACTCAAATGGTCGAAATTATGTATTCTTAAATCCTTCACTTAATTATAGTTCTAATAATTACCATAGAATTGAAGCAAAATTAAGTCATTCATGTAGTGTAAATACTTTAAATTTTAAAATTGCAACAAATACAATGGCTTAATTAATCTTAGTTGTTCTTGTTTCATAGTATTTAATAGTAGTCCTTTCATAAAACCTCCATTTATTGATTATAATGGAGGACAAATTCGCTTGTTAATATGTAGGGACACAATTGCTTATTACTCATAAATTTACACGGTCCAATAATAATATATTTTTATTTTTAAATACTATTGTGATATTATAATAATGGAAAAAAGGAAAAGAAATGAAAAATTTATTAAAATTATCGGGTGTAATAGGATTGTTATCTACGCCTTTAACAAGTAATTCATTGATAATGAATAAGAATTTACTTTTAACAAATAATGAAGTTTTAACAAATATGAAAGAAAATAATTCAGTAAGTATAGACTCTACTACTGTACCAATAAGTGTTAGTGATGAGGTTACAACTAAAGCAACGGGAACACAATCAAAAGAAAGTTATGGAACTAATTCAACTACTATTTCTAATAGTAATTGAGAAAATGATTTCCAGGATACTTCAATTATTATTGCTTATGGAAATTTTAAGTATGGTACTTATACAAATGGAAAAGAAAAGGATTATTTAACACTAAGTATTAAAGAAATTGGCTTGAATAAGAGAGTATGAGAAAGTGATGAAACAGTGGATTCTTGAAAAGGGTGAGGACACCATACATCAAGAATAAAATTAACAGTTGAAGCTGAAAATATTATTTATGATAATACTATTTCAATTAAAGTGGATTACTATATTTATGCAAGAACAGCAGGGGCAGTGCATAGTTGTAGTACTAAAATTAATTTAAATAGATTATTTTTTATAAGTGAATAGAAATAAAGGGGCAATTAGTTTAATTGTCCTTTATTAATATTAAATTAAGGAGATAATACAGTGATAGAAATAAAAAATATATCTAAAGTTTTTAAAAAGAGTAAGGGAATATTTAATATCTCTTTTTCTATTAATGAAGGTGACATTACAGGGTTAATTGGAGATAATGGGGCAGGTAAAACAACTTTAATTAAATCTATAATGGGTGACTATAAATTGGATGAAGGTGAAATAGAATTTTTTGGAGAAACTAAAAATTTTAGATTATTAATTGGTTATTTTCCTGATCAAAATAACTTTCCAAAGTCAGAAAAAATTTATGATTATTGTAGGTATATTTTAGATTTAAAGAAAATAAAAATTAAAGATATTAAAGAAAAATTTGATAATTTAGTGAATATGCTTGGATTAGAAGAATATATAAATTACACATTTGAAAAATTGTCATCAGGGATGCAAAAAAGAGCTCTTTTGATTCCTTTATTATTAACAGATCCAAAACTTATTATTTTAGATGAACCAACAGAAAATTTGGATGTTAATTCGAGATTAGAGTTTTTGAAGCTTATCAAGTATTTATCAACAGAATTTAAAATTATGATTTTGATAACTTCACATAATATAAATGAACTTGAAGATTATATTAATAAAGTTATATTTCTAAAGAATGGAAAAATTTGTTATAAAGATAAATTTGAAAAATCAAAATCATCTTTAATTGATTTATATCATAAACATCTAGGAACTGAAAATAAGCATATGGTGTTTGATGATCTAAAGGAGATAAGAAAATAATGAAAGCATTTAATCCAATAGCATCAAGAATAATAAATCATACAATAAAATCAAAGTTTTTTTGAATTACTTTTGTTAGTTTAATCTTAGTTACCTTTATTGTAGATATGCTTTTTTTAATGAAAATTGCATCATCTAATTCACAACCAGGTAAAGTTGTGGCTTATAATTATATCATCTATGCTGTACTTATTTTTTTCATACTATTATTTGAAATATTTTTTGCAAATAGGTTCTGAATGATGGATAAAGCTAATGGAATATTAAATATTGAATATCGCAATGATATTTCTATGAATAAAATATTTTGAATAAGATTTATTTCAAATAAATTGATTTTATTAGTAATGTTATTATCATTTTATTTTATAAATATTCTTTTTTTCTCATTTATTAATAATATGTATTTTAAAATTAATTTGCTAAATCAAATTATAGTTTTAATAGGCATTTTAGCAATAGATATATTTGTCTCTTCTATTTTTATTATGGTTTCTCAATTTAGAAAACCAATTATATTAGGAGTTATTGCTGGGATATTTATTTTAGTTTTACCTTTTAATAGTTTTCTAAATTTGCTAACTAATCTTTCAAATGAAAGTTACATAGCAAGTGAGCAAAATATTAGATATGATACTACTAAAAAAAGTCATGAATTGTATGCTAATAACTCAAATTTTAAGTTATTAACAGAACAATATGTTAACTTACCAATTTATTTAGAATTAAAAAGTGAATCAGAAAATTATATGATTTTTGATTCAGAAGAGGACTATGCTAAATTTTTAGCTAATAAAGGTGCTTATTATTATTTTTCAGTTTATAAAGAAAAATTTCCTTATAGTAAATATTATAATTTCAATCAAGAAGAATTTAATAAAAACTTAATTTTTCAATTTATTGAAAAAACTAATAATCTGTTTGAATTAGATCCTAAAAATCCAATTAATAACTCTAAAGATAGCATTGAAGAAATATGAAGTAATAGTTATTATTCAGTTAATTCTACAAAAAATATTAGTTTAGATGGAAAATACAATTTTAATGAACTGATTAAAAAACTTAAAGACTATTATAAAAAAGATCAAGAAAAGTTAGAAATTATTAATTTGGTGGACTATTATTGTAAAAATGTTTTAACTGTTGGTAGAGATCTGTCATCTTTAGAACTAGGAGATCATGAATTTCTTTATAAAGAAAAGTTAGAAAAAACTGTGATTGGAACAAATATGACTCCAGGTGTTATGTTGTTTGAAAAGGGATTATTAGATATAATTGATTCTTATTATAATATAACTCAAAACTATGGTTATGAAATAAAGAAAAATCCTAATGAATTTGCTAATTCTCAAATAAATAAAATGTATTTAAAAAGTTTTATAAATCCATTTTTTGTAATTAATGAAATGCAAACATTTAGTTATTTCAATAATAGTTATCAACAAAATATATTATTGTCTAGTTTTCATGCTTTTCCATCAGAAAATTATATTTACTATAATTTTGTTTTTAAAAATGAATTAGAAAAAACAAACTTTCCTAATGAATCAATGATTAAGAAATTTGAAGTAAAAAACTTAAGATTTTTAATAATTATTAACTATATTTTGTGTTATATAATTTCAATTTTAGTACTTTTAAGTTCATTTATAATTTTTAAAAAACACTTACAAATTTAATAAATTTAAAATCATTAATATAAATGATTTTTTTTTTTTTTTTCTAAAATGAATTTTTTTCAGTAAATGTTTCAAATTTTTTGAAACTTTTGTTATTTTTTTGGTTTTTTCTAATTTATATATTTAAAATATAAATATATAAAAATTCTAGCAACAAAATTAAAATATAGTGTTTTAGCAATAAAATGTTGGTACAAATGATATTGTTCATTAGTAAATTTAAAACTCATAAAAATATAAACCAAGAAAAGGTTAGGAGAGAATTTAAAAATGCTAATAGCTAAAGATGTATCAAAAAAATACAAAAATAATGCTGGAAACTTTAATATTTCTTTAACAGTGAAAAGCAATGAAGTATATGGAATCATGGGGTCAAATGGTGCAGGTAAATCTACATTTATTAGGCAAGTACTAGGCTTTATTAAACCAGATTCTGGAAAAATTACAATTGACGGAATGGATAGTTTTACAAATACAAAAGAGATTATGTTGTTTTCTGGATATATTCCAGGAGAAATTGCATTATATGATGCATTAACTGGAATTCAATATCTAAAAATAATTGCTAAATTAAAAGGTAATATTGATTGGAATTATATTGATAAACTTTTAAGTTTTTTTGAATTGGATGCAAAAAAAAGAATAATTAAAATGTTTAGTGGTATGAAACAAAAATGCAGTTATGCATAAACCCAGATTTTTAGTTCTAGATGAACCAACAAGAGGATTAGATGCAACAATCTCAGCTCAATTTTATGAGTTGATCTTGCGTTTTAAAAAGATTATAGAGCAAAAATTATTATTTGTTCACATGTGTTTGATGAGATTTCAAAAATCTGTGATAGAGTTGGCTTTATTAAGGAAGGTTTTCTTGTAAAAGAGTATAGTGTTAAAGAAGTAAATATGACAGAAATACACAATAATTTTATAAAATTATTTAAAAGTCATGATGTGGAAGAGTTATTCTAATGAGATTAATTAATACTATTACAAGTCATCTTAGAATTCACTGAAAACTAATCACTTTTATAACTATTTTTTGGAGTTTAATTAATTTTGGACTTCTTTGTTTGCCTTTTATGTCAGAGAGATTTTCTATTGCATATGGATCTTTAATCAAAAACACAAGTAATTCTCAGGGCCTCAGTGGATCAGGTTCAATGGAGATGATTCCTTTAGAAATGATATACAATATTCTTTTTAAAAATCTAGGGTGAGTGATTTATGGAATGATTATAATAATCTTTATTAATAAGATACTATTAAAAGAAATTAGTTCAACTCAAATTTCTTTATGGTTAACTCAACCTATTTCTAAAGCGCAAATAATATTGGCTAAGTATTTAACTTTAATCTTAATCATAACATTTTTATACTTACCAGCATTTGTAATTCTTATTTCTATTGCTTCATTTGGACATGATTCCAAAGTTGCTCTATCTAATGTAACTTTAGGAGGATTACAAACTTATTTCTTTTTATTAATGTTAGCATCTATATTTTTTATTGTGGCTTTACTTTTAATAGAAAGAACTATGCTATTTAATATTATAGGTTCATTAATTTTAACTTACTTTACTCTAATAGGTCTATTAGAACTGATTACTCTAATTTCAGTTTCAGAAAATGAAGCTCTAAAAATAATTATTAACTACATTGGTTTACAAGTTTTTATTTCTAATGTTTTACCTCCTGATTTTGACAAGGAACCAGTTAGTTATTTAGTTTATGAAACTATAGAAAATGGTGAAAACATTAAAATATTTATAGAAACACCAGCTTTAAAAGATATAAATATTATTCTCTATTGTATATCAACGATATTAATGAATGGGTTATTGCTTACATTTGGTTGACTTTCTACTTATTTATTTAAAAATATTTCATTTAATATTTAAATAACTTTGATAAAAGTTTTTATATGTAAGACACTATTAGATTCTTATAAAAATAAATTCATTTTATAAATATAAAAGTGTATAAAATTAATTTTGTATTTAAAACTTATTTTATTATTTTGCTGTATTTATTACTAAGTAATTATGGATTTTAGTAAATAATTTTACTCTTTTAATAAAATTTATAATTTTTATTTCATTTATATAAACACTTATTTACTTATTATTTATTTAAAATAACAAGTAAATTTTTTTTATAATAATTCCAAGTATAGAAAAGAGGGATATGAATAAGTAAATTTTTGTTTTAAATATAAGAAAGGATACAAAAAATGAAAAAATTAATTAGTATGGTATCAGCTTTAACATTGGGAGTAACAGGAATAAATTCAGTTGTTTTAGCTAATCAATATAGAAATAATTCAAATCTTGAAATAAGTGGTAATGAAATTAATTGAAATAAAATGGAAGAAAGCTTATTAACAATGTTTGATGGAATGTTGGAAGAATCAAGTGAAAACAAGGATATGATATTAAAGGCGCGTGAGGAATCTTTAAAATATTATGATGATGTAAAAAGTAATAACTTATCTCTTGAAGAAATTACTATTAGTTTATCAGAAATGACAAAAAAATATGAAAATACATATGGTTCTGAAATTAATAATTTAAAAAATAGTGATAAAGTAAATAATGTTTCTTATAATTCTTTAAATTATTTTTCAAAATCAAAAAATATTGAAAGTCTGGAAGAAGCTAAAACTTCATTAACTAAATTCTCAAGAGATCTTGCAATAGCACAAAATACTTTATCTTCATTAGCAGTTGTAGCAGGTATTGCTGCAGCAGGATTTTGAGCAGCAGCTTGATGATTTGGAGTTAGTATTCCCTGAGCAGTTGCAGCTTCAGCTACAAGTGCTTCACTTGGAGTTGCTTCAGCATCAATTGGATTTTATAGACAAAAACATAACTTAGATCCAAATTTACTTAGTTCTGTAGCATGAGCTCTTAATATTAGAGCCATTGCATCAGCATTTAAAGAAATTGTTTATCCAGTATTAATTATTACAGAAACTACAGTAACGGCATCATCATGAGCTGTTCCTGCAGCATTTGCAGCAGTTGGAGCTATTTTTGTTATATACGCTTGAGTGTCTGAGTTTGCCTAGTTTTACTTTTAAATTTATCTTTTTATAAGATAAATTTTTATTCAATTTTATTTAAGTCATTAATAAACTCTAAATCGATTTCATTTCCGAGTAAATTTACTAAAAAATCCCTCTTAATTTGACTAAGTTTTAAAAAATGGCAAATTAAATTGCTATTAAATTTCATGAAATGATTTGTTATTTTTTGAATAGTTGAATGTAGTGGGAATAGAACAATCAAAATGAGAATTTAAAACTATAAATAAGGGCTTAAAGAATTGAAAGAAAGTATATTTATAAATGCCAGAAAATTCATTTAAATTAAAAGTACTTTATATATTTTAAATTAAGTACTTGCATACAACAATTAGAATATATTCTAGAATATTTGAATTAGTAAACAAAACTTGCTATATTCAAATCTCAAAGTGTAAGTCATAATGAATTATTTATTCTAATTATTCTTTTAAATTTAAGCATTATCAATTCTTTGAATAATAGTGTATCTAACTAATTTGCTAAAAAAATATAGTAAAGTTATAAAATTATTTCAGTTTTTGTAAAAATATATCTTTTAAATTACTATATATTTTACTTACTAAAGATATATTTATAGGAATAAAATGATTTAGTTAAATATGCTTTATTTGTTTAAGAACATTCTTTTGTATCTTATTCAATGTTTTAATTTATTATAAATTATTTTTTATTATTAGTGGTATAAATATCACTTTTTTCAATATTATAAAAAAAAATCTAAGATGTTTTAATAAGTTTAGCACACTTAAAAATGTTTTAAACTTATTAAAACATTTTTAAGTGTGCTAAATTCTTTGTTTTTTTTTTTTTTTTTAAATAAAATATTAAAAATGAAAAGGAATAAATATATGAAAAAATTATTAAGTTTATTAAGTGCATTTGGTTTGATAGGTACATCAAGTTTAAGTGTTTTAGCTTGTGGAAACAAAGTAGCTCCGCCTGTTTTAGAGCTTGAAACATTGATAAAAGATTTTAAAAAAGATGTAAATAAGATCTTAAATCAACATATTGCAAATACTAATAAGAATTTTTTACTAATAGATAAAACTGGAAGTAGTTTAAAATTTTTTAACAAACATAAATTTGAAGATTTTATGGGAAGTGATAATATTAAAACAGCAGATGATAATGTCAGATCAATTATTATTGAAGATTTTAATAATTTATTTAAATTAAATGAATTAAAACAGAAAATTAATGAATTAAAGAAAGTTGAGAAATATTCAGTTCTTTTAGCAGGAACTAGTTCTGTTTTTAAAGAGCTAGTTATAGTTCCTAACGAAAAAATTGAAATTAAAAGTAGGTCATACGATAAAAATAACAAAAGAGTATGATTTGGAACAACTAAATTTAATTATTCAGTTTCAGTTAATTATCAAAATAAAACAGGAGAATTTGAAGAATATAAAATTCAAGATGTGCCAAATGTTATTTCTATAACAGATGATGAAGAAATTGGTGGAGATATTCAAAAAATGTATGATAGTGTTGAAGAAAAATTTTTATTAAATGATATTAGCAGGATTTATTCAACAGATTTAAATTTAGTTAGTAAGTCATTTTTAGAACAGAATAATAATGAAATACTGAATTATTTTAATGATTCAAGTTACTCAAATAAGTTTTTACAATTTATAAAAGCAGAATTTAGAATTGATTTAACAATATCTAAACAACAGTCTTTTACTAATCTTAAGAATTTATTATCTTACAGGGAAAATAATTTAGGAGAGGACGAATTGAAAAAATTTTTAGATAATAGAGAATCAAATGATCAGAATATTGAAAGTTTAATTTCTTCTACTCAACAAATCTCAGAAGAATACATGATAAATAACTTATCATCAAAATTAAATCAGATTTCACAAAATTTGGATAAGAATCAAAATATGACAGTTTTTATAAATTCAGTTATTAAATTCAACTCATTAACTTTAACTAATCTTAATTATAAAATTAATGATGAAGAGCAGATTGACATACCTAATTTGTCTTTAAACTTCGGATATTTTCAAAATAGGGAAGTTGTATCAAGAAAGGATAATGAATTTATTAATGGGTTAAAAGATAATTTTAAAGTTGCAACAAAGGCTTTTGGTGATATTTATGAAACAGTTAAATGATCAGGAGCAAATTATGATCAGGAACATATAATATTCTCTTTTGCTAGAAATTCACAATTATTTAATAAGTGATCTCTTTTAGGAATAGAAAATAAGACTCAAGATATTAATAGTTTTGTAAACTTAGAGCATTCCAATTTAAGAACAGAGAGAGATAAATTAATTTCAAATTCAAAACAGAGTCAATTTTTATTTAACGTATCATGAACTCCTGATAGCCAAGATGGAAAATACGCTCATATTATTAAACACAGTTATAATACTTGAAGTGCTTATACTTTACAAAAAGAGAGTTATTTAGGAGGTTATAAATTATTTGTTACATTTGAAATGGACTATTTTAAATCAAGTTACATAGCAAATATAAATAAAAGAACTGTTTTATTTTCTCAAGGATATTCAAAATAATAATAGATATATGCATACTATATAAAAAAATTATTTATTGTAAATAATATACAGATTTTCAAAAATGGAGGTTTGTAAAAAACAAACTTAAACTAGTTTGTTTTTTGTTTAAAATTAATTTTAATATTTAAAATTTTTGAATATATCACTAAAAAATAAAAAAAGTTATTGATTTTAAAAGGAGTTATTATTCTTTAAATATATAAATTTATTATATTACTCACTTTTTGAAAAGGATTAAAGATATTTATATTTATTATCACTTTTAAAACTTTTAAAATTAAAAATAGGTAAATAATATAATAACTTAATAAAGAATATATAATTTTGCTTAATAAATCTTACTAAATAAGTTAAGTAATTTTCTGAGTAATAAATTTAAAATAAAAAAGGAGAGAAATTATGAAAGATATTAAAATGAATATTAGTTTTTTCACAATTTTTAAATATCAATTTAAAAGTATTTTAAGAGAAAAGACTTTTATGATAATGTATTTAATATCTATGAGTTTATCAATATTAGTTGGATTAATGTTAATGATATTTCCAACTTCTGATATGAAAGTTATTGTATTTAACTATTACGTTTTAATACATACATGTGCTATTGTTATTTTAATCTCTATGAGATTATTAAATTATTTTTTTCACATTAAAAAAACTGATAAAACAATAAATATTATTTCTACACAACATTTAAAAAGGTCTAAACTTTTTATTACAACAAATATGGTTATTTGAATTTATTGTTTTCTACTATTTACTATTAATTTTTTAATTATTGCAATTACTAACTTTAATAATCCAGTTATTTTTAAGCTATCTATGGTTTATACATTATATTTATTTTTAATTATAATTTTATTATCAAATTTTGTATTATTTTTATTATCAATACTTTCACCACAAGCTTCAATAATTATAGTTACTTTAATAATGTCATTTAGTTTTATTTCATCATTACCATATCAGTTTTTAAAAACATCTGAGAAATCAAAAAATATAAGTTTTTTTGGAGACTCTGGGACTGTTATTTTAAGAACAGATAATATTTATAACTCATTTGATTTAATCTCTAACATTAATAAATCTCAAATTGCTTACCCTAATCTAAGTAAGTATATTGCTGATCACTTCTTAAAAAATAAATATCGTATAAGTACAATAAGTGAAACTGAAAATGTAGAGAATAGAAAAAACTTTTGAAAAGAACTAGGAATAATTGATGATGAGCCATTAAAAATTCGTTTTAATGCAAAAATATCTTCAGTTCCATTTGATTCAGCTATTTCAGATTTAAAATTTGATGATGAAATAAGATTAGAAACATATTTAAAATATAAATTCATTAGTATTAATGAATTGGAAAATAAAATTAAAAATAGAGATTCAAACTTTAATGATGAAAAGGGTTATAATAAGTTTAAAATTTTAAGTGAACTATTAGAATTTAATAATTATATTAATTTTTATACAATTGGTTTTCAGCAAAAGTTCTATTATTTATTTGATGATTATATTCAATTAGAGTCATGCGAAAATATTGACTCTAATGCATGTTGAAAATCAACAGATGAACAAGGAGTTATTACAGAAGAGAAAAAAGGGTATATTGAATTAATTAAAAAAGCACAGTCAATTAATAATTTAGAATATGAATCTACATCCAATAAGAGAAGTTTTAATATTTCTTATTTAAAAGATATATATCAAAATCATTTTATGAATTTAAATGGATTGAGAATTCAAGAATCGGATGGTGAGAGAGTTATTGAAAGTGATATGGATGAAAACTATAATTCAAATGAAAAAATATATTCCTCAATCTATAATCCCTTAATGCTTACAACCAGAATTCTTGAAGATTATTTTATTAATTATACTTCAAATTATGTTATTGCAACAAGTTATAAATTAGATGAAACAAGTCAAGACTGAAATAATTATGTAAGTACAAGAAAAATTTATAATATGTTCTTTCATTTTAATTTCTTATCGAATGTATTTGTGAATTATACTTATTATTCTGGTTTAAGTTATAAAGATATTTGATTTGATCCACAGTTAAAATCTTATATTTCATTAGATTCACAAAAAAATATACTTTTACCTTATAGTACATATGATTTAAAAGTTAAAAATGGTTCAATTGATAAAATTTCCTATGATAGTGGAATTAACCCATATTGATATTTAGTTATTCAAGTAGTTATTAGTATTATTTTGTTTTTAATAGCTTTTTATAAATTTAATTCCTTAGATTTACAATAATAGAAGAGAAGGGCATAAAAGAATGCAAAAATTAATTATGTTTGATAATTTTATTAAAAAATTCAAAACAAATAAAGTTGGACCAATAAGTTTTCAAATTGAACAAGGAAAAATTGTTGGTCTATTAGGTACTAGTGGTAGTGGTAAAACTGTTATTTTAAATGCACTATTGGGAATAATTAAAAAATATAAAGGTAAAATAACAATTAATAATATAAAAAGAAAATCAAGAAGTTATCATAAAGCAAATAGAGTGATTGGATATTATACTCAAATGGATTTCGCTTTACATGATATATCTGCGTATAACTTTTTAAAAGATAGTTGTTTAATTATGGGAGTAAAAAAAGGCAAAATAAAAGAAAAGGTTAAGTATTGAATGGAATACTTTGATGTTTGAAATCATAGAAATAAAAAAGTTAAAGATTTTTCATGAGGAATGAAAAATAGAATTAATTTAATTCTATGCTTTATAAAAGATCCTGAAATAATTATTATGGATGAACCTGGAGCAAATTTAGATTCATATTGAAGAAATAAAGTTAAAAATTTATTAGTAGAGTTTAAGAAACAGGGTAAGACAATAATTATTACTGTTCATAATATTGATGAAATTTCAGATATTATTGATGAGTATATTATTTTAGAAAGCGGTCAGAAAATATTTGAAGGTACAAAAGAGACATTAAATATTTACTCCAAGTATAAATTATTTATCAAGGATTTATTTGATGTAGAAAAATTTAGAGAGTTTTTATTACAAGAAAATATTAAATCCTTTAAATATGATAGAGATGAAAACTCCTTAGTAATTGCAGCTAAAAACTATCGTCAGATTAATTACTTATTCTTATATTTAATAAAAAATAACTTGCCATTAATAAATCTTGTAAAATTACCAATAAATATGGAGTCAATTCATAAAGCTTTAGAAAATCAGGAAATATAGAAGTCAAATAAAAAAGTGAGCTTTATAAAATAATTAGAATTGACAATCTTAAAGAGACCGATCATCTCAATAGAAGGATTATCTATTCTATTCATAAAGCATCTATTTATTGATTATAATAGAGCGCAAAGTTGCTTGTTGATATGTAGAACAGAATTACTTATTACTCAGAAATAAACATTTTTACAAAGTAATTTAAATTTTTATTTATTAAAAATATCATATAAAATATAAGTAATTAAGAAGGAGAAGTAAAAATGAAAGGTGTTATTTTAAATTGTTCAAAAAGATATAATGAATTAATGACTAGAGATGAAATATATGATATTTCAAATGGATGTTGAACTGCTAAGGCAGAAATAATTAGTGAAGTTGATTTAGTTTTAGTTGTAGTTAATAAAAAAGTAGTTAGTGTTTTTAAACCAAAGGAGTGAGAATTATGTAGTTGTCCAAATCAGATAAAAAGTAAAATTCATTTTACAATTACAGATATAAATGATGAAAGTAATAGTTCTTATTTAAATAAAAAATTAATTAAACATTTTCAAAATCCTGTTAAATATTTTAATGAAGAAGATAAAATATGAGAAGATTAATTCTAATGTTTTAAATTATTTTATAGCATAACCTTTTTTCACTCACAAATATTAAAATATTTGTGAGTGAAAAAAGGTTTTATTTTGACTAAGTATGAGAAATTAGAGTGTTAGAGAAATCAGACTAAGATACTAAATAAAAAGTTATAATAAATATTTATAAACCTCTTTAAAATAAAATAGAGTTAAGGAATAGGTAGTCTAAGTTATAAATGTAATATTTTAAATTAGTATCTCTATATTAATATACTTATTTATAAAATATATCTCTCAAAAAAAATAGCTTAATAAGTAGTTCCCTTAGAATTTATAATATCTTATGTTTTATTTAGAAATATACATTATAATAATTTTGTATAAATAAATTTTGTACATATAAAAATATTTTATTGGTATTAATTTATTAATTACTAAAAATTAATAAGTATTAATTAAGAATAATAAATATTTATTAATAAAGTGAAATTATTCTAAAAATTTAGTAATAAAAGTATAAATTACTATAATACATTTCAATTTATTTGACAGTCAAAATGAATTGTAAAATTATTTTAATTTTACAATAATTAAAAAGATGAACTTGAAAAATAGAGTCATTAATACATTTTCTGTATTTACTCTATAAATTTTTCTACTCTTATTATAGATAATAAGGAATATTATGGTTTGAAAACTAATTCAATTAAGATCATACTAAAATTAATGAATCTTTATAAGGAGGGAGTTAACCTCAAATAATAAATATATAGTTAGGAAAATAAAATGCTAAAAATAAATAAAATAAATAAGAGCTTTAAAGACAAAAAAATTCTTAAAGACATTTCCTTATCCTTAGAAAAAGGGAATTGTTATGGACTTTTTGGAAATAATGGAGTAGGTAAAACTACATTAACAAAAATAATATTTAATGAGCTGAATAAATCATCAGGAGAAATTCAATTAGATAATTTGGAACAAAAAAATATTGATTTTAGAGATTGATATTTTTTTACAGAAAATAATGAATTACCTAATGATATTAGTGTAAGAAATTTTATTGAGATACTAGTAAATATTAACTTACTTTCAAAACAAGAATATAATAATAGAGTTAATTATTTAGCAAGTATTTTTGATGTAAAAAAATATTGAAAAGTTAAAATTAAAAATTTGTCAGCAGGACAAAAAAAATTATTATCATTATATGCTTGTATGCTCTTTAAACCAAAGATTATTTTCTTTGATGAACCTACAGCGAATTTAGATATTAAAAATAAAACAATTATTTTAGATGTAATTAGTAAATTAAAGTCTGAGGATACTATAATAGTTATAATTACTCACTTAATCTCGGAAGTAATGCAATTAATTGACCATGTAATTATTATGGATGAAGGTCAAATTACATATAATAAAAAATTTAATAAGAGTGATGATATTAATGAGATATTTAATAAATATAGTTCAAACAATGCTGAGGAAATAAAAAATAGGTTAGAGGAGTATATGAATGAAAAATAAAAAAAATTCTCTTAAAACTACTTTTATTAATCAATTAATTATATTTAAAAATCAAAAGACAAATTGATTAATATATGTAATAGCATTCTTATCTATTTTTTTATCTGAACTTATCTCGTCTTTAATTTTAAATACAAACAAAAGTGTAGAAAATATATATTTGTCAATTAATTTAATTATTATAATAAACTCTATAATATTTTTATTTATTACAATTTTTTACAGTTTGACAATACTATTAAATCAAATAGTCGATAATACTTATAAACTTGAGTTAAGATATGGAATTACTAAAAAAAGTATTTTTTTTAGTAGAGTTATGTTTATATTAATTGTTCTGTTTTCTTTTTTACTTATTAGTTTACTTAAGTCAATTATTTTCTATTCAATTTTTTTAGCGAATGGTAATGCAAATATTTTAGTATATAAGATATACATCTCAGTATATGGGTGATACTCTATTTTTGTTTTAATGGTTTTCTCAGTGACTATTTTATTCTCAATGTTATTAAAAAGAGAAACAATTATTGGAACACTCGCTACATTATTTTCAGTGCTATTGTTGGTAGTGGTTAGTTTATTAGGAATGATATCAAGTTTTAATTCCTCTTCAAATATTAAACAATTTAATAATATGGCAATGAACTTTAGTTATGCAAATCAGCAATTTGAGGAAATAAAAAAAAGTGAGAAAATATCAAATCTTCACTTTGCTTTACAGCAACCTGAATTTATGTCTATGGATATTGAAGAAGTAATGGCTGGTTATAAAACTTGAGAATTGGAGGTTCAAAATAAAGCTGTAGTATTTGAAGATATCTCCCTTGAAATTGAATCTCTTTTTTCAGAATCAAAGATAAATACATGAGAAAATGTTTATGAATTTTCTAATGATTATACTACTAATTCAGAAGAAATATTAAAACTAACAAATAAAGCTATAGAAGCAAAAAATGGCATAGAGTATCATGAAGTTTATAATTTTATTAATAAAGATGCTGTAAACTATTTATTCTATCAAGAATTAGATCTGTCTTATAAACCAAAAAAAATTAATTTAAATTTAGATTTACAAGAAAAAATTAAGAATAACTATAGCCCTGATGAGTATTTATTTACAAGAACACTTATGAATAAAGTATATTATATAATTTCAGAAAGACCGTTTACTAAGATGGAAGGTTCTGTAATAACAACCGAAGATATTATTAATGCTCAAAAAGTTGAAAATATTAAAAATGTATTTAATCCTCTTAGGCATTTTTCATTGATGTATCAATCAGTGGATTATAAAAATGATGTATTAATTAATCAAATAGGGGCACGCCAGAAGCTATTTTCAAGTTTAAACAATATTAAGAGTTATTCAAAAGAATCTGAAATAACTATAACAAATTTAAAAGCTAAAAGATTCTTGAAGGTAGAAATATTATATATAACTTATACATTAATATCTTTAATCCTAATTTTTAGTGCATATTCAATTTTTATTAATAAAAAAAGCTATTAGGAAAAATATTTAAAAATTTATATAAATGAAGAGGGCCATTTAAATTAATAAATTAAATAATTGAGATAAACTATTGACATAAAGAAGTTCAAAGTAAAAAAAATATTATAAGCGGAACAATATTTTATTGTTCTTTTAAAATCGCTAGTTTAAATTACAAATTAATAAAGTTTTTTATAAAAGTAAATTCATTCAATAAATTTACTTTTATTTTATTTTGACGATTATAAAGAATTACATAAAGCTAAAAGCTAAGTGTTTTTAAGTATTAATATTTTGCAATTATAAAAATAAATATATTTATTAATAAAATATTAAAATTTTTAAAAGTTTTTGACTTAAAATTTTGTTAGTGATTTTTTAATAAATAGAGAATAATTTATTTTAAATTTTATTAGTTTTTTAGTGATTAATATTTTAAAGGCAAAGTTATTTATTCTTTAAGCAAATATTATTAAATTTATAACTTTACTTATTTGATTGTAATTAAAAATTCTTTTTCATGTTTATTAGAACTGATTTTAAAACTAACTCTAAAAATAAATTTTTTAAACCAATGATATGATTTTGAGTTTATAAAAAGATGAAACTTGTTTTTAAAATAAATTAAAAATTGTTCAACTAAAAAATTGATCAAATATTATATTTCTAATATTTGATTCAATTATTAACGTTCTCTATTTATTTTTTATTTCTCTTATTTTATTAATTATTGAAAGTCCAATTTTCTTATATGTATCTGTACTAATTCTCATTATAGGTATATTTTGAATTTTTAGAGCTTTATCTTTTAAATTATCTCTTCATTTTTGTTTTTCTTTTCTGTGAAATGTATATCCATCCACTTCAATTGCTAAGACAGGTTCAAAATTAAATTTATCATAAACCAAAAAATCAATATGAGATCAGTGATGATTTAAAAATTCTTTTTCTCTTTTATTAAAAATATCTTTCTCTATAGCTTTAGGAATAATATGACTTAATTTTTTGAATAGGGTAATATCTAAGTTATTAAATTCCTCCAGTGATATAATTTTTTCTAAAACTGTATGTACTATTATTTCAGTTGGTTCTTTAGCACCATTGAAGTGGTTTTTATTATAGTTTTTAATAAACTCTATTAAATCATTATTATATTCTTTTGATAAAATATAAAACTCAGTATTCTTTTTATAAACTTCTTTGCTATTTGGAAAATTAAATTGAATATAATTTATTAAGTCTTTGATATCATTGTCAGGACAACTATTAATATTTTTTGAATATGCAAGTATAAATTTATTTTTTGCTCTTGAAACAGCTACATTTATTAATTTTGGATTAGAAACAAAATCATCTTTTCCTTTTATTGATTGTCTTGTAACAGCAAATAGTATTGAATCTTTTTCTTGTCCTTGAAAAGCGTGAATTGTATTGGCAATTATTTTATCTGTACCTAATTGTTTATTTAAGATATTAGCTTGATCTCTAAAAGGACTAATAATTCCTATGTCACTAATTTTATTATCATTAAGATACTGTTTAATATTTTCGAACTCTTTTCTACTAGTTTTAGAGTTATTTGTGTCAGTATAGTATAAAGATTCACCAACTATTAATTCAAAAGGACTTTGTTCATTTTCTGATTCAGTCATAATAATCAATTCATTGTTGTAGTACTTTTGATTACAAAATTCAATGATAGCAGGATCACATCTATAATGTTCTCTTAATAGTTGATTAGGAATTTTTTCACCATATATTTTTATAAGAGATTTTAAAATATTATTTTCTCAGTATTCATATCCTTCATTTAAAAATAGTTTATTTTCTTCAAAGTAATTTTTATAGTTAGGGGAGTTAACTTGAGATAACTGTTTTAAATCACCAACTACTATTATTTTTTTTGCACAAGCCATTGAAGCAATGCTAGCTAACATGTCTGTTTGTGAAGCTTCATCTATTATTAAATAATCATATAGTACATCTGCTGGCTTAGAATTTATTAATGAAAAAATTGTACTTAGAACTATTGGTTGTTTATTAAGTAATTTGACAAATTCATAACTAACTTCAGTAAAATTATTTGCTGTTAAGTTTATTTTTTCTTCTGACATATAATTTTCATAAATAGAGTTATATAATATTTCTTTTGATATTTTTATTAAGTCATCCAATTGATTATTATCAATCTCATTTAATAATTTTTTATTTTTAATCAAGTTTTCCTTTAGTTCTTGAGCTTTTTTATTTAAAACGTGAAAGTATATTTCTGATATGAAGTCGTATTTAAAAAAATTCTTAGGTAGTTTATATTTAAATTTATTTTTTAATTTAAATCATCATGATAGCTTATCTTTTTTGTAGACCTTAATATTAATATAAAATTTATTTAATTTATCAAGGGATAATTTCAATAAATTAGTGTTATCTTTATATTTTAATATAATTTTTGATTCATATATTTCTTTTTCTTTTTTAACTTTAGGTAATACTTTTTCATCTCTTAATATTTTTTTCTTTAAAATTTCAATTTCTTCAATTTCTTCAATTAGTAATTGAAATTTACTATTTTGCACACTAATTTCCATATTTACATTGGAGTTTTCAAATGCTTTTTTTCATTTTTCTTTTGCAGATACTATTTTTTGCTGCATCTCTAATGTAAAGTAATTTTTATTTTTTGAAAATGACCCTAAAAAAGAAGATAAAAATCAAATTACTTCTAGTTGTTCTTCATAATTATTACTATCCTTAATTTTGGGATTCAATTTATAAAATATATTATCAATAGCTGAATTATTATTTGAAACAATAGCAACTGTTTTTTTATCTAAAAGAATATTTGAAACAATATTTAATATTGTTTGACTTTTTCCTGTTCCTGGTGGACCTTGAATTATAGAAAAATTAGATTTAAAAGCATTTTCCACAGCTTTTTTTTGACTATTATTTATTCCAAAAGGGTATATAAAATTTCTATTTTTTATATTGTCTCAGTTTTTATAAGAGCTATTTATGTAGTAATATAAAACACTTTCTTTATTTAAATTTTTATAGTTATTTTGAAAATGTTTATTAAAAAAATACCTTATACTGCTATAAACACTATTATTATCATTTTTTGTAACTGCTAATTGATTTTTTATTTTAGATGAATTTAATAGATTTTCTTTTTCTATTTGTTTTTGATCTAAACTAAATAAGTCATTTAAAAGTTTTATTCAATAATTAAAAATCTTTTCTTCCCTAGACATTATTTAAACTCCTTAATATATTATAACTGCAAATATTGCAAATTGCTAAAGGTAGATAATTGAATTAATAACACTTTTTATTATAATAATAGTTTTAGTTACAAATATTGGTGTTAAAAAATCACCATAAGTACTTATAAACTATTTTTATTTGACCAATTGATATATTATTTGTAGGTACTTATGGAGTTAAGGAAAAGGAAATAAAAATATCTAAAATGATATGTTTATTATGAACTGCATCCATATGAATAGTGGTGCAAGTCCAATTATTAGTAATGTATTAATCGAGGAAAGACAAGTTGAAGCAAATTATAGAAGTGAATCCGAAAATGAAATATTTATTGATTGCACTTCAGAATCTGAAAATTTTGTTTATGAAGTAGATCCGATTAGTAATAATGAATCTCTTACTTGAAAATGAGCTCTTTATGATTATCAGATAGCGGGTTATGCCAGTTCAATTGGTAGTCCAGTTGTTGAGCAATATTTAGTTATTACATTGGGTTTTGATGATGAACCTAAATACAAGGAATTTACTAAACGATGATGAAATAGAACTTCTGCAGAGCCAACATTAAAATTTGGGTCATCATTTTGTACTGATAAATCAAACGAACAGGGATTTGTTTATAAATATTATGAAGAAGTTAAAGGAGATGTAAATAATATTGAATCAGCTAGAAAATATAGCAATGATTTATGAGTTTTTAGAATTGGTCTAGTTGGATATAGTGTAAAAGCAGGAACATTGTGAAGTTATAACGAGATAGAAAAACTGTTTAGACTACATTTTATATTCTATACAAAAGTATGGATAAATGGAGGAAGCCCAATTATACCTTATTTTTCAAATCTTGATTGAGATCTTGGTAATTCTTTGACAATAATTAGAGAGTAAAAAGAAATTTATTTAAAAAACGAATTAAAAAGTCTTATCAAAGAATTTTTAATGAGAAATGACAAATTATTTTGAAATAATTGAATTAGATACAATTTATAATTTTAATAAAATAAATATTTAATAAAATATTGTTCTTTCATATTTTAAATAATCAGTTTAATAACTGGTCTTTTTTGTTTTCAAATAAGAAGCTGTTTTTAAAGTTGAATATTACAAGCACAATGTTACTAATTATAGTTAACAAATTATTACATTTATGTATAGCATTATAAAATGGACATTTAAGATTAATACAAAATTTTCCAAAATTTATTAAATTTATGGTAAAAATATTGCTTTTGTAATAAATTAGGTGTATAAAATAACTATGTGACGTTTTTACTAATGCACATAAGAGTAAAATTCATCAAATAAGGGGAGGAAAATTTAGTAAATAAAGCAATTAGATGAAAAAAACTCTATTATGCTTATTTAATTTATTTTCAAAAGAGAAAGAAAAAAATGAGAAAAAATACTAATAATTTTACTGAATTAGTAAATAAAATATTTAAATCAAAAAATGGCAAGTGATTAACAAAAAAGAGACTCTCTATTGTTTCACTTATATCTATTGGAACTATTGGAACAATAGTTCCAGTTAGTATTGTATTAACAAATAATAATATTGTAGAACCTCAGCCAATAGGTTATAGTTTTGCAGGTAAAGAGTTTTTAACAAAGGAAGAAGTTTATAACTATGCTTATAATGAAGCACAAAGAACTTTTAACTACGAAACAAATATTTTTAAATTTGACAATCAGTTATTTAACACAAAAGAAGATTTAGATTTATATATAAATCAGAAATTCAAAATAACAGAAGAAAAGACAATGAGAAATCCAGGCAATTATACAATTAATGCTTCTGGAGAACTTTCTTCTGATATTGTAACTTCTAATGTAGAAGAAGAGGTCAAAGTTTATAGGGGTCATGATAATCAAGCATATCTTTCAAGAGATAATGCTTTAGAAACATACTTTAATTATGAATCATCAATTTTCGTTGAAGGTAAAGAAACAAACAATGAAAGTGATGCAAGATCTTACTATGAAGAAATTAAGCTAAAAGAGTTGGAAAAAAGTGATGATAAAACTACTTGCTATTTGCAAAGTGGAATATGTCAAACAGAAACAGAAATTAAATCTTGATTAAGAAAAAATATGACAACTGGTTTTGAATATAATGGAAAATCTTTTTCCGATTATAACTACTTAGAATATGAAAATTTAATAAAACCTTTAGATCCAAAATTATCTAGAGAGCATATTAAAGAAGTTTTAGATGCAGATAAAAAATCTTATTGAGCACAAGTAGGAAATCTTAATTTACAAAATGGTTATTTAGTTGGTCCAAAATATTTTGAATCAACTGAAGAGATTAAAGATAATAATATTAAATTTGAGCAAACTGGCTCTGTTGATATTAATCCTTTAATTGCTTATAGTTATGCTGTCAGCTTATCATCAATGACAAGCACTGTCATAGATATTGTTTTGCCTTGAATTCATAAACCAAATAAGGATGAAGAAAGTAATTTTTATTCATTAAAATACTTAGATTACTTAAATGAAAGTATATCATGGAGTAAAGAAGGAAAAGAAAATTTAAATTCTGTTCTTAAAAACATTGATGAAAGCTATTTTGAAGATGCATCATTAGATTTAAATCTTATTAAAGATAAAGAGTTTACGAATTTCAATAAATTACTTGTTGTATTTAATAAACTATTAATTAAAAGCAGAGTACATAGAATTGGTGTTTCTTATGAAGAGTTAGAAAAATCATTTGTATATATATTAGCAGATATAATTAATTCACAAGAAGAAATGGTTGAAAACGTTTTTTCAAATGATTCTGAAAATGGATTGGAATCTTTAAGAGAAAGTAGTTTTGAAGATATATATTCTCTTTTTATAAATGTGGATAAATTTTATTCAGAAGGTGGTGCAAATAAAAGATTATTGGATGGAGTTGTAAAATTTCAAAAAATAGCAGAAACTGTGATGGAACCACTTGAAAAGTTAAACAAAAATAAGAAAAAAACTGAAAATACCTTTAAAGATAAAGATACTTCTCAGTTAAAAATAGATAGTAACATGGAAGAAATTCATAAAGAAAATCAAAAGGAAATTGAAAGTAAGAGTGAAGATATTTATAAAGGAATTGGTTTTAAAGGATTTACAGATAAAAATTATAATTCAAAAGCAAGTGCTACTAGTTTAGTATCTGGATTAAGTTGAGTAGGAAAGGCATGGAGTATAAGTCAAGCTTTAAGTTTTATGTCAGTAGTTAGTTTTGAAGCAAAATTAGATCAAAATACATCATTATTTTATACAGTACCTACAATTAAAATTCCTTTAATTAATATATCAATTAAAAAACCAAATCCAAAAGTAAACGTTATAAAAATTTCAGATTCAGCAATAAATTATTTAGTTCCAAAAAATCCAGAATCATCAACAACAACTATTTATGAGTTTAAAAATAAGTATTATTTGCATAAAGATACAGCAGAAGAAGAGTTAATATTAGACGCCTACAAAAATCCTCAAAATTATTTCTCCTCAAGGAAAATATTTGCAAGTATTATGAACAAAAACAAGGTGTATACATTGACAAATGATAAATTTAATAAGCCTGTAAACTCTTCAGGAGGATTTACTTGATCTGAATATCAAGAAGCTTTAGATAAGGAAAAAGAAATATTTATTGAACAGCTATTTAAAGAAGAATATGTAATGCATAAAAAAGAATATTATTTAGATGGTTTTGGAAATGCTTTTGAAAATAAGTATGATGCAATATCAAGTTTAAAAGAAAACATTGCTAATTCTAAATTTAATAAAAAATATTTTTATATAATGAAAAATGGTGAAAAAATTTATAAGGATAGTGAAGAAGAAATTATTTCTTTCATTAGAATTAATCAACCGATTGAATCTAAGTTAATTATTAACAGTGATCTAATAAAAACTTCAATCTATGATAGTTTGGAAGAAT
Source organism: Spiroplasma endosymbiont of Cantharis rufa (assembly GCF_964019665.1). Lineage (NCBI taxonomy): Bacteria > Bacillati > Mycoplasmatota > Mollicutes > Entomoplasmatales > Spiroplasmataceae > Spiroplasma > Spiroplasma endosymbiont of Cantharis rufa. The sequence goes on from NZ_OZ026459.1 coordinate 542,403, forward strand.
ATCAAGGAAGTCAGTATGATTTTTATAAGTTGGATTTTTATGGGCAAAATAAGTATTTTAAAACATTAAATCAATTATTAACTTATCTAGATAATAATATTAATTATCAAGTAATTAATCAAAATGGTGAGTTAAAAACCTTTGATTTTAAAGATAATATATTTTTAAATGAATGAGAATTTAGAAAATGAATTGAGCAACAAACTCATGAAGTTTATTAAAAGAGGGGTGAAGTAAACATGTTTAAAAAATTATTATATAAAGTAAGTTTAGCTCTGGTATTAAGTAGCTCAACTATATTACCTTTACTTACTAGTGAAAACAATATTAGTAATATAAAATTTCGCAATTTATCAAATCAACAAATTGAAGAGCTTTATAAGGATATAGAAGAAAATAGACTATATATTGGAGATACTGAATATAGTTATTTTGATGGAAAGAAATTTAATTCTCCTCAGGAACTAGATGAGTATATTCTAAAAAATAACTTTGTGCAAATGCAATTGACTTCTTCAAATCCATCAAAAATTATTAAAAATTATGAGCATATGACATTAGATGATAAAAAAATTTATGATATTAATATAAATAATTTTAGTCAAGTATATAGAGATGCTTTTGGAAATATAGCTCTATCAAAAGAAAATGCATTAAATACTTATGCTAATTTAGGAAATGTAAAAGCAAAGTACAGTTATGATCAAATTGAATGATTTGATACACCAGATGAAGCCAAAAATAATGAGAAATATAATTTAAAAATTAATAAATCTTTATACTATATTTATGCAAATGAATATTATAATGCTTTCAATCAAAATGATGTTGAAGCTTTAATATCAAAATTTACTTCTGGATATTATGTCAATAAAAAAACAGGATTAAATCAACAAGCAATTAAACCAATTAATTTCTTTGGAACTCAAGAAGAGAGTTTTGCTAAATTAAAAAGAGAGTTAGAATCAGAATTTTATGAAGGTTATTATAAAAATTTATTGAATACTAACTCTAAATATAGAATAAAATTTATGCCAAAAAAAGATTATAGAATAACAGTTCAATGTCAAGGAGCAAGTGATGATTATGGTTTTGGTGACTATGTTAATTTGGAAATGTTAGATAATAAAACATTTAATTCTTGATCTTCTTTTCTTGGAGAATTTAGAACTAATTGACAAAGTGAGAAGGAAGGTAAGAGACCTTATTTAACAAAGACTTTTAATTTTAAATATAATGAAAAATCATGTAGTAATGGAAACATTAATTTAATGCATTCTAGTTATAAAAATAAAAAAGTTACATTAGATGATTTTAGTTATTATGATGAAACTCGTACTTCTTTTACAGGATATACTACAAAAGATAAAAAAAGTGGAGATGAAATTTGATTTTCACCAGAGATGGGAAATGCATATACAACAAGTGATATGACACAAGATAATTTAGCAAATTTTTATAGTAAATGATTCTCAAATTATTTTAATGGATTGCAAAATTTTGAAAATCCAAATAAGGAATTAACTTTTAAAGATCTTAAAAATAATAATTTAAATTTAAATAAAGAAGGATCTATTGCAAAAGATAAATTATATGATGTTAATGGTAATCAAGGTTTCAAATACTCACTAATTCAAAGTTATAATGACTTTTTACCAATAAAGGAAAGAATATTAAAAGAGCCTTATATAATTGATAATAAAACAATGTATAAAATGAGAGAAGACTTTTATGTTTCAAAAGAACAATTAGATAATTTTTTACCACTGCAAGGTACTTTTAGCTCTGTATTAAAATATTCATATGGAACAGATAAAGATTTATCAAGTAGAGATGGTAAACTGTTGGCAAATACTCTTGAAGAGGCCAAAGAAAAAGAAATTATAAACAGCAAAAGAACATTACAAAAAAAATATATAGTTTATGATGCTTTTGGAAAAGTAGAATCATCTGGAGAAAGTGAAGAAGCAGCATTAAGAAAATTACATAATAATATTTCATTAACAGCAAAATATGTACATAGAGATGAAATAAAAACATGAGATCCAAATTTTAAATTATCTTATGATAATATTATTTCAGATGGTAGATATGCTGTGTATAGAATTAGAGATGTAAATGATAGTTCTAACTTTATTTATTATCAAAGTCAGGATTTAGCACTTGATGCCGTTAAAAAGGCTGCTAAACAAAATAGTAATATAAATGTACAAGTTTATAAAACTTATTTATATAATTACCAAACGAGTTTAGGTTTAACTATACCTTTATTAATTTATGATAATGATATTATGTCAACTATAAACAAAATTATAGAAATTGAATCGTCAAATATTTATTAATTCATTTAAAAGGAGAAATTATGAAAAAATTATTAACTTTATTTACAGCAGTAACTTTATTTGCTTCGACATCAACATCTGTTATATCATGTCAAAGTGAAAAAAAATTTGAATTACCTAATCAACCAAAATCTGGAGAGGATATTGTAGATGCTTTAGATAACTATGTTTTAGAGCAAGAAAAAATGAACGCAATTTGAGCAAAGGAGATTGATGAATGCAATGAATGTAGTAAAGATCAAGAAAAAGAAATTAAACTTAATAGTGATGCATTCCAAAAAAGCAGAATTTATGAAACATTTATAAGAGCATATAAATCTTATAAAATGTTGCAATTAGACTATGAAACTTTAAACTCCAAAGTTTCAAATGTAACTTATGTAAAAAGAGAAACAGATACTTTTGATGAATATATTGAAGGGTGACAAAACGATGAAACTTTAAATAATAATACAAAAGAGTATATGTTAGAAATTCAAAAATGAGCTAAACAAGAAGCAATCCATGAATAAAAAGAAAAATAGTAATTTAATTTATACATAATTCTATATTTATTAATTCATTTAAAAGGAGAAATTATGAAAAAATTATTAACTTTATTTACAGCAATAACTTTATTTGCTTCAACTTCAACATCTGTTATATCATGTCAAAGTGAGAAAAAATTTGAATTGCCAAATCAACCAAAATCTGGAGATGATATTGTAGAAGCTTTAGATAAGTATCGTTCTGAAAAAAAGCAAGTGGATGAAATTTGAAAAAAAGAACTTGATGAATGTAATGAATGTAGTAAAGAACAAGAAGAATTGATACAATTAAATAGTGATTCTTGACAAAAAAGCAGAATATATGAAGCTTTTATAAGAGCTTTTACATCTTATAAAATGTTGCAATTAAAATATGAAACTTTAGAATCAAAAATATCAGAAGAAACTTATACTATAGTTAATACCGACTACTTTGATGAATATATTGAAGGATGACAAAGGGAAGAAACTTTAAATAATAATACAAAAGAGTATATGTTGGAAATTCAAAAATGAGCTAAACAAGAAGCAACCCATGAATAAAAAGAAAAATAGTAATTTAATTTATACATAATTCTATATTTATTAATTCATTTAAAAGGAGAAATTATGAAAAAATTATTAACTTTATTTACAGCAATAACTTTATTTGCTTCAACTTCAACATCTGTTATATCATGTCAAAGTGAGAAAAAATTTGAATTACCAAATCAACCAAAATCTGGAGATGATATTGTAGAAGCATTAGATAAGTATCTTTTAGAACAAGAGAAAGTGAATACGATTTGAGCAAAAGAGCTGGATGAATGTAAGGAATGTAGTAAAGAAGAACAAAATAAAATAAAATTAAATAGTGATGCTTGACAAAAAAGCAAAATATATGAAGCGTTTATTAGAGCTTATTTATCTTATAAAATGTTGCAATTGAAATATGAAACTCTGGAATCAAAAATATTAGAAAGAACATATTCTATAGTAAATACAGATTTCTTTGATATATTTATTGAAGGGTGACAAAACGATGAAACCTTAAATAATAATACAAAAGAGTATATGTTAGAAATTCAAAAATGAGCAAAACAACAAGCAATCCATGAATAAAAAGAAAATAGTAATTTAATTTATACATAATTCTATATTTATTAATTCATTTAAAAGGAGAAATTATGAAAAAATTATTAACTTTATTTACAGCAATAACTTTATTTGCTTCAACTTCAACTTCTGTTATATCATGTCAAAATGAGAAAAAATTTGAATTACCAAATCAACCAAAATCTGGAGATGATATTGTAGAAGCATTAGATAAAATTACTACTGAAAAAAGTCAAGCGGATGAAATTTGAAAAAATGAACTTGATGAATGTAATGAATGTAGTAAAGAGCAAGAAAAATTAATACAATTAAATAGTGATGCTTGACAGAAAAGTAGAATATATGAAGCTTTTATAAGAGCTTTTACATCTTATAAAATGTTGCAATTAAAATATGAAATTTTAGAATCAAAAATATCAGAAGAAACTTATACTATAGTTAATACGGACTACTTTGACATATTTATTAAAGAAAAACAAAAGGATGAAACTTTAAATAATAATACAAAAGAGTATATGTTAGAAATTCAAAAATGAGCTAAACAAGAAGCGATTCATGAATAAAAAGAAAAAAATAGGAATTTAATTTATACATAATTCTATATGTATAAATTTTTTTAATATCTATATATCAAAAAATAATTCATTGTGTAAATTAAAATTATAAGCTAACAAAAAAATGTTTAAAATATTAATCATTTGATAGGAAACTAATAAGAAATTTATTAGTAGTTCAGTTTAAATAATAGTTTTTCACTAAAATAGTCAAAAGTTAACTATTTTAATATTTATTAAAGTCTTTATAAAAATCTGCTTTTTTTTTATTTTTTATATATAATAATAATAATAATAATAATAATAATATTGTAGAACGAGGAAATAAAGAAATGGCAAAAAAAGATTTACCAACAATTGCAAAACATGCCTGAGAGAATGCACCAAAATGCAATTGTGGAGCACAACAAGATACTAGCGATAGAGGTCATAAAAAATGCTTTAGATGTAAGGAACAAATAGAATATGGTGCATATCAAGGATGACAACCTAATAATTCAAATTGTTGAAATGTCGAGCATTTAAATCCCAAAGCACAAGGTGGTACAAATCAAAAGGAAAATCTTAAAGCAGTGCATAAGAAATGCAATAAATAGTACTATTATATAGAATAAGAACCTTAGATACTTTTATGTTATAAAACTTCTAGATTATAATTAATTAACAAAATAACATTTCCAGTATTAAAAGTATTTTTTTATAAGACAATTATATTTAATGGTGTTGCTATTATTTTTTTATAGTTATAAAAAAGAAGGTATTTATTAAGAGAGGATTCATTTTTTTAATAGAGTCTTTTTTTTTTTTTTTTGCAAAAATTAATTTATATTGATAGTGTCTATCAAAGTATATTAGTAAGAACTTCTGTACTTACAAATTTTCATAATTTTACACATCTTTTAAGGTGTTTTTTTGATATTATTTAATAAAAGGGGAATTAAAATTAATAAATTAATAAATTAATAAATTAATAAATTAAAATTTAAATATTTAATCAACAATGACATCTAAAATTAATATGATATCTAAAATAAAAATAATTAAACAGTTTAGAAGATTATAAATTAGTTATAAGAAAAATATTAAATCTTTAATAAATAATAAGAGGTTAAAAGTGGTGGAAAAATAAAAATGGAAAAAAGTGAATTAATTAAAAAAAATATAAGTACTAAAAGTAATTTTGATACAAATTATAATAAGTTTTACAAGTACACAATATGAATCTCATTTTGTCTTCTTATTATAGTTATATGATCATTATATTTTATTTATCAAGAAGATAATTATTCTTTAAACAGAATTTTAATATTAATAAGCATACCTTTTATTTATTTAATATTTGTCTCTACTTTTGTTTTTATTGGAGTATGCATATTAAAATATAGAAGTAAATTATTTGAATTAAAATTAAAAGAAATAGATTGAACAAGCATTTATTATTCAAACAATAAAAATAAATTTGATATAGAAAATGTTACTTTAAATAAGTTTAATATTTCATATTTTGAATTAAAACAATTAATAGAAGATAAAGTTGAAGAAATTAATATATTAAATTCAATTATTATTGATTTAAATAAAATTAAAATTAGTATATCCTATGAAAAAGTAATTATAAATAAAAAAATGAATGAACTTAACCTAATATATAAAATTGAATTGGATTCTAGGATTGAAACTAAAAGTAAAATAAATAAAATCTTTGATTTAATTAAATTAAAAAATTCAGATGAGATAATAGAGAGTAACTCAAAGAAACTTTTGAGATTTAAAAACAGTCTTTGCTCTATTGAAAAGATATTGGAAGAAATTAAAAAGCATAAGGGTACAAGAACCTATCGTACAATGAAAACAACGAAAAATAGAATTAAAGAGATTAATAATAATATTTTAGGGTTATTTTATTCTGTTTTACATAATCAAAAAAATATGTTGCGAGAATATGAAAAGCAAATAGATAAAGATATTGAAAAAACTAAAAAAATATTTAGTTAAATAGTTTAGAGGAGAAAAAAATGGAAAAAAAGCATTTGAGCGAAAAAAATATAAGTATTAAGGAAAATTATGACACAAATTATGTAAAGTATATAAACTATATTATTGTAATTTTTATTTCTATTCAAGCTTTAACTCTTCTATTAATTACTACATTTTATAAAATAAATGATATTATTACAATTGAGATTTTAATGGCTTTATTAACAGCAATTTTTTTACCTTTAATAGCTATTTTATTCTACCTTTGTTGTATTTTATTAGATAGGAAAAGTAATTTATTTTATCTTAAATTAAAGGAAGTTGATTGAAAAGAAATATATTCTTTAGGCAATAAAGAAAGTTTTAAAATTGATAGTATTACTTTGAATAAATTCAATATCTCTTATTATGATCTAAAGCAGTTAATAAAAAGAAAAATTGATGATATTAGCATTTTAAACTCTATTATCATTAACTTAAATGATGTATCAATTAAATTCATATATGAGAAAATAATTTTAAATGAAGACACTAATGAACTTTCTTTAATTATTTGTGTTAATCTAAATTTCAATATTAAAAACAAAAAAGAAGCAAATAATATTTTCAACTCGATTAAATTAAAAGTAGAAGAAGAAATTGTAGAAGCTATTCCAAATAAATTTTTTAAACTTAAATTAGATTTATGTTTAAAAGAAAGAGTATTAGAAGTTATTAAGAAGGATAGATTTACAAAAACATATCGTACATTGAAAACGACTAAAAATAAAACTCAAGAAATTAATGATAACATTTTAGGGCTTTTTTATTCTGTATCACATAATAAAAAAAATATGTTAGAAAAATATAATGAACAAATAGAAAAAGACATAAAGAGAATAGAATTATTTATAAATTAATAAAAAATTTTGTATCAATGATTATTTTATCTGAGAATAGCTTATAAGTTCTGAATCACAGTTGCAAAAATTAATTATTTTATGTAACTTTTAATTATGATACTTATAAACAAATGAAATTAGTAAGAAGGAAAAAAATGAAGAAATACTCAAATATTATAGATGAAGAACTTAAATATAATAAAATCCCTAAAAAATATGAAAGAAATTTTTCAAATAGAAAGTCTATATTATTAATGTCTTTTTTACTAATTTTATATTTAGTTATATTTATTTATTTTTTAGCACATATCTTTGTTACTAATAATATCTTTGTAGAGATTGTTCATTAAGTGATGGAAGTATTATTTGCTTTCTATTATTTATTTCTTTTTATTTTTTTATTACTGTTTTTATAAAATTAAAAAACATTAAAATTAGTTGGCACTGTAAAAAAGTAAAAAAGATAAATTGAATAAAGCTATTTAATTTTTATAATAATTATAACTTCAAGAATTTAAATTTAAATTTAGAGTTAATTTATATTGAAGAAAAATTATTAACTCAATTGATAGTGGATAGAACTATAAATAAAATATTAATTAGTAATAATATTTCATTATTGATTAATAATATTGAAATTAATGTTAATTATTTAGAATTGTTAATTTCTGAAGATGAATTATATTTACAATTAACTCATGAAATAACTTTTAATAAAAAAATATCTTCTACTGAAATTAAAAAAATATTCAAAGGTATTAAAGATTTTACAATAGTTGAAAAAAATTATAGTATAACTAGAATTGTATCTACTAATAACTTAATTTTTAAGTAAAAGCTAATTAAATATAGCAGAGATTATTTAAGCAAGAAATTGTATATAAAAGATTTTTCATTTTCAGATTATATTTTTGGCTTATATGCACAAGATAATTATACTAAAAATAATTATTTAAATTATTATAATAAAGCAGTTTTAAATGACCTTCAAAAAATATTTTATTTATTGACTAATAGTAGCGAATAAATAAAATATTTTTTTGCATATCAGTCAAAAAATTTTTTATTTCAATACTGCAAAAATATTAGTGATACATATTTTACTATTTTCAATTTTTAAAATAATTAACATTATTTTTTTAAATTATTTAAAGAAATGGCGTAAAAAATATTAATATAATTAATTTAGTGTCTTATTGATTTTATTCATAAAAATAATTTACTGTATTGGCTTCGAATTAATTAAATAATATACTAATTATTAGTTATTAGAGAATATTATAGACTTTAATCAATCAAGTAAGTCAATTAAGTAAATTATATTTTAAATAATTTTGAATAAAGATACTTAGTATATTAAACTAAATCAATAATTTTACTTCTTTAAAATTAGTAACTAATTTGTGAAAAAATAACTATTAAGTAGAGAAATCATTAAATACTTTTATAAGTACTTAATTTAAATTCCTTGAATAGTTATTATTTTGATTAATATTTACTTATGTTTTTTTGTGCTATTATAAACATATAAAGGAATTATAAGAATGATAGAATTGAAAAATTTAAATAAAATTTTTAAAAATGGTGAGGGAATCCAAAATATAAATCTAAAAATAAATTCTGGAGAAATAACTGGTATTCTTGGTCCAAATGGAGCGGGGAAGTCTACGTTATTAAAGTTAATTTTTAAGGAATATAAAAAAGATAGTGGAGAAATAATTTATAATAATGGAGATGAAAATTTAAGTAAATTTAGTTTTTTTACAGATCAATCACTTTTTCCTAGAAATATTTCATTAAGTTTCTTTTGCATGTATAGCGCGGAATTAGCAGGAATAAAGTCTAAAGAAGCAAAGAAAAGAATGAATCATTTATTAGAATTATTAGAACTTGAAAAATATAAAAGTAAACCCTTTAGATCTTTATCTGCTGGTATGCAAAAAAAAGCAATGCTGGCAGCTTCTTTAATTAATGATCCAGAATTTATTTTTCTTGATGAGCCAACAGCAAATTTGGATGTTAATTCTAGAATGGAATTAATAACTTTATTGAAAAATATGAAAGAGAAAAATAAAGCAGTAGTTATTACAAGCCATATTTTAGATGAATTACAAAATATAATAGATAGGGTAATCATAATTGATTCGGGAAAAATAATTTTGGATAAAAAATATGATAAAAATGAAGAGAATTTAGAAAAATTGTATTTTGATACTATAAAAACTCATGATAAAAATAAATCTTTTGATAGATTATTAGAGTGAGATAATTAAAATGATTTTTTACACTTGCTTTAAATACTCTATTTTATCAATTCTTAAATCAAAGACTTTTATATTAGTTAATTCAATATTTTTAAGTTTAATGGTCGTATTAAATTTATCTTTCGGCTTATATATTAGAATTTCAGAAAAAGAAATGGCACAATTATTTGTATTAGAATATATAAATGTAATTTTAATTATGATAGAAATAGTAGTTTTATCACTATTATTTTCAAATGAGTTTTTTTATAATCAAAAAAGAAATGGTATTAAAACCATTGAAGTTAAAAATGGAATGAAAGTGTGACAAATATTTTGTTCTAAACTAATTGCTTTAATTTTGATGATTTTAGCAGTTTCTTTTGTGTTATCTTCGGTTATTGTTATAGAAAATTTAATTATATTTAATGAAAATATTTATGTAACAAAGTTAATTTTTGTAAATATCTATTTAGTATTTCTTGTTCCTCTTTTCTTATTTTCTTTAAATTTATTAATTTTAAGTTTGAATATACAAAAAGTATCTTTAATTTTTTCAAGCTTTTTTCTTGGTTTGCTTAGTGTATTTCACTTTTTTAATGCTGCAGTATATGATTATGAAAGTTTTAATCCAGCTTCAATTGGCTCAAATAATGCTGGAGTATCTAGTTATAGAATTTATTTTAATTATTATATACAAAAATTCAAAATTGAAAATGATCATGAAAATGAATTTTTATTAAATTTAAAAGACTTTAACGATAAAAATTTAGATTTAAAAAAAGTATTATATTATGAAGGAAATGAAAGTTTTGAGTGTAATGGTAATAATTTTGATAAAGGTGAATTAAGTTGTGACATGAAAGAATATTATGAGGACTTTCTAAATAGTAATTCTTTTTATGGAAGTGGAAACTTATTTTATAATATTGATTTATTTAATAGTTTTAATAAGACGTTTTTAGCAAATAAAGAGGATTATCGAAAATTAGTATATGATAAAGAGATTATCGAGAAAAATAGTCTATTTAATGAGTTGCAAAATTTTGATATTAAAAAGTCTAATTATGATCTATTTGAAGATAATAACTCTCTAGTAAAAAGCGTTTCACTTCTAAAAGAGTTACAACTATATATTAGTGAACTTGAAAAACACTTTAAAAATAGTGAAGATTTTAATTTTTATTATAATGATCTTAAAAAAATTAATAAAGTGATTCTAGATATTTATCAAAAAGGTCTTTATTTTAAAAACAAAAGATATTTTTTATATAATAATTTAGGATTAATTTCATCTGAAATGAAACAATACTTTAATGATATCTTTGGCAAGGAATCTACTCGCAAAGAAAAAAGAAAAAAAGTTTTTGAATTACAGGAAATATCAAGTGGCAAATCGCTTTATCAAGGAATTCTTTTTTATATAATAAATAACTATGATGAAGATAAACTATTTACATCATTAAATCAAAAACCAAATGATTATATTCCAGGTTTTTTTGGAATGTCTAATTATTATACAAGTCCATTTTTATGATTAGAGTTCATTACTAAATTTGGATTAGTTGAAAAAAGTTATGACAATATAGCTACAATAAATACTTCACATTTTATTCATACTAATAATTTTATTAAAATAAAATATGATATTTTTCAAGAGGAAGATAGTGGAAAAACAAGATATATTATTCATGATTATTCTTATAAAGGACCAAATACTATTTTATTAATATTTCTAATACTAATTTATTGCACATTACTAATTTTATTGTCTTATCTCTTTTATAAAATTAATTTTTATAAATAAGTTTATATTGTACAATAATAATTTTTAAATATTTATTCAATAAAACTAAAAATTATATTAGTATTAAACTATATAAAATAAATCACTTATACTAAACGTCATTTAATTTAGTATAAATTAAAAAAAGACTTGTATAAGATTAAAATTTATCATTTCAAATAATTATTTAGTTTTTAGATTTAACTTGTATTTATAAAAATAATCACTAAGTAATAAAGTTTATAATGGCAAATTCAAAGATGATTAAGCTATTAAAAATATAACAGTGAGTTCAAAAAAATATGTTAATAAACTAAGACGTTTAAATACAAAACAATAAAAAAATACTCTTTATAGAGTTTTTTTTATTTATTTTCTACCATGATTTTCTGAACAATTATTTACACAGTCATTACATTTATGATCACTATTAGTTCCCTTACATGAACATTGACATGCATGACAAGATAAGTTGCAATTTGCCATAATTTTACCTCCTTTCATTAATATTTTAGATCAATTTATGTTAAATGAGTTCAAAATAGTTTAGAATACAAGTTTGGTAATTAAAAAACTAAAGGTATTAAATTAGTATTTTAACAATATTAATAAGATTAAAATGGATAAACTTTTTCAATCAGATTTGATTATTCACTCTAATAGAAATTTAGAGTTTAAGTCTTATCAATAATCTTTAGATACAATTATTTGGTTTTAATTTAAGTATGTCTCTACTAGAAAATCAACAAATAATGAATATATTAAAATATTTAAAGCACTCTTAAAAGAGAAGCAATCAAGGAAGGATATAAATACAATGTTGTAAATGAATATATTTATAATTTGAAAATGTATCAATATTTTTATAATAATAATAGAGTCAGTTATAAAATATAGGTGTCCGAAAAAAAGGAACAGTACAAATTTAAATTTCCTGGATAGTTATTATTTTGATTAATATTTACTTATGTTTTTTTATGCTATTATAAACATATAAAGGAATTATAGGAATGATAGAATTAAAAAATTTAAATAAAATTTTTAAAAATGGTGAGGGAATCCAAAATATAAATCTAAAAATAAATTCTGGGGAAATAACTGGTATTCTTGGCCCAAATGGAGTTGGAAAATCTACATTATTAAAGTTAATTTTTAAGAAATATAAAAAAGATAGTGGAGAAATAATTTATAATAATGGAGATAAAAATTTAAGTAAATTTAGTTTTTTTACAGATCAATCACTTTTTCCTAGAAATATTTCATTAAGTTTCTTTTGTATGTATAGCGCGGAATTAGCGGGAATAAAGTTTAAAGAAGCAAAAAAAAGAATGAATCATTTATTGGAATTATTAGAACTTGAAAAATATAAAAGCAAAACCTTTAGATCTTTATCTGCTGGTATGCAAAAAAAAGCAATGCTGGCAGCTTCTTTAATTAATGATCCAGAATTTATTTTTCTTGATGAGCCAACAGCAAATTTGGATGTTAATTCTAGAATGGAATTAATAACTTTATTGAAAAATATGAAAGAGAAAGATAAGGCAGTAGTTATTACAAGCCATATTTTAGATGAATTACAAAATATAATAGATAGGGTAATCATAATTGATTCGGGAAAAATACTTTTGGATAAAAAATATGATAAAAATGAAGAGAATTTAGAAAAATTGTATTTTGATACTATAAAAACTCATGATAAAAATAAATCTTTTGATAGATTATTGGAGTGAGATAATTAAAATGATTTTTTACACTTGCTTTAAATACTCTATTTTATCAATTCTTAAATCAAAGACTTTTATATTAGTTAATTCAATATTTTTAAGTTTAATGGTCGTATTAAATTTATCTTTCGGCTTATATATTAGAATTTCGGAAAAAGAAATGGCACAATTATTTGTATTAGAATATATAAATGTAATTTTAATTATGATAGAAATAGTAGTTTTATCACTATTATTTTCAAATGAGTTTTTTTATAATCAAAAAAGAAATGGTATTAAAACCATTGAAGTTAAAAATGGAATGAAAGTTTGACAAATATTTTGCTCTAAATTAATTGCTTTAATTTTGATGATTTTAGCAGTTTCTTTTGTGTTATCTTCTGTTATTGTTATAGAAAATTTAATTATATTTAATGAAAACATTTATGTAACAAAGTTAATTTTTGTAAATCTCTACTTAGTATTTCTTGTTCCTCTTTTCTTATTTTCTTTAAATTTATTAATATTAAGTTTAAATATACAAAAAGTGTCTTTAATTTTCTCAAGCTTTTTTCTTGGTTTGCTTAGTGTATTTCACTTTTTTAATGCTGCAGTTTATGATTATGAAAGCTATAATCCAGCTTCAATTGGCTCAAATAATGCTGAAATATCTAGTTATAGAATTTATTTTAATTATTATATACAAAAATTCAAAAGTGAACATGAACATGAAAATGAGTTCTTATTAAATTTAAAAGACTTTAACGATAAAAACTTAGATTTAAAAAAAGTATTATATTATGAAGGAAATGAGAGCTTTGAGTGTAATGACAATAATTTTGATAAAGGTGAATTAAGTTGTGATATGAAAAAATATTATGAGGACTTTCTAAATAGTAATTCTTTTTATGGAAGTGGAAACTTATTTTATAATATTGATTTATTTAATAGTTTTAATAAGGCATTTTTAGCAAATAAAGAAGATTATCGAGAATTAGTATATGATAAAGAGATTATCGAGAAAAATAGTTTATTTAATGAATTGCAAAATTTTGATATTAAAAAGTCTGATTATGATCTATTTGAGGAGCAGATCTATCTAGTAAAAAGTGTTTCTCTTCTAAAAGAGTTACAGTTATATATTAGTGAACTTGAAAAACACTTTAAAAACAGTGAGGAGTTTAATTTCTATTATAATGATCTTAAAAAAATTAATAAAGTAATTCTAGATATTTATCAAAAGGGTCTTTATTTTAAAAATGTAAGATATTTTTTAAATAATAATTTAGGATTGATTTCATCTGAAATGAAACAATACTTTAATGATATCTTTGGCAAGGAATCTATTCGTAAAGAAAAAAGGAAAAAAGTTTTTGAATTACAAGAAATATCAAGTGGTAAATCACTTTATCAAGGAATTCTTTTTTACATAATAAATAATTATGATGAGGATAAACTATTTTTATCATCAAATGAAAAACCAAATGATTATATTCCAGGTTTTTTTGGAATGTCTAATTATTATACAAGTCCATTTTTATGATTAGAGTTCATTACTAAATTTGGATTAGTTGAAAAAAGTTATGACAATATAGCTACAATAAATACTTCACATTTTATTCATACTAATAATTTTATTAAAATAAAATATGATATTTTTCAAGAGGAAGATAGTGGAAAAACAAGATATATTATTCATGATTATTCTTATAAAGGGCCAAATACTGTCTTGTTAATATTTTTAATACTAATTTATTGCACATTATTAATTCTATTGTCTTATCTCTTTTATAAAATTAATTTTTATAAATAATTAATAATTTATATTAATTTCTTTTAAATACTGTATATTTTAATCTATTTTTAATAATTTATTTTAATAGAATTGTTAAAAACTACCGTTTATCCAAAATTTTATTTAAATTTATTAGGATTTAAATTTTCTGAATATAAAAACTTAATAAAATGTATTAATTAAATGTGATAAAATATTAAAAATTTAAGGGGAATTTTAATATATGTATAAAATTAGTGACTTGCAAAATATAAAACTAAATTTTCATTTTAGTATGTTTTGCAATATGAGATGTAAATTTTGCTTTTTATGCGCCTCTAATTGCAAAAGCAAATTATAAAAGTAATTTAGAAAATTGATTAAGAATTATAAATAAAGTAGATTTTTTTAAAGCTATAAATTTTGCTGGTGGTGAACCAACGCTTTTTTGAGATCAATTAAAGGAAATGGCAAAGCTATCAAAAAAACTAAATTTAGATGTTACACTAATTACTAATGGAAGTATAATTTTAAAAAAATCACAAGATGATGTAAATGATTTGCTTCAATATTTTGATAGTGTTGGTATAAGCATGGACTCTATAAGTGACAATATTAATCAAGAATCTGGAAGGGCAATTAACAATAGAAATTCACTTTCTGAAAAGGAATACTTAGAAATTGCAAAGAAAATAAAAAAAGCAGGATGTAGCTTAAAAATAAACTCAGTTGTGCACTCATTAAATAAAGAAGCAAAAATGATTGACTTTATAAATAAAGTAAAGCCAAGTAAATGAAAAATTATGCAAGTAAGTTCAGTTGGCCAGGAATCACATAAGAATTTTATTATTACAAAAAAAGAGTTTGATAATTTTTTAAAAATTAATAAATTATTTGAAAAAACTGAGTTTATAAAATCTATTGAAGATGAAGAAACTATTAAATCAAGTTATGTAATGATAGATGGAGAAGGATATTTTTATAATTCAGACCAAATTTATGATAAAAAAAATATTAAAAGTTTATTAGAAGAGAATGTTGTCACTATAGTGGAATTTAATAAATGTGATTTCAATATCCTATCGCAAATAGAACGTTATAAAAATGAAAAATAGTAAGACAAAATTAAAAGATATTATTTCTATAATAACTAATTTTAGTAATAAAATAAGATATTCTTTTAAAGATTTTATTTTTTTACTTAATACATATATTTATACTAAAATATAGAAGGCGAAAAAAACTAACTTATATTTTTTTATAATATAAGCCATTTTAAAATAAACTTTACTAATATAGTAGAAAAAATTTTAAATTAAATAATATTATTATTGATAGAATTTTAAGGGGGAAAGATTATAATGATTAAAAATGAGTCTAATAAAATTAATTATAAAGACTTTAAGCTCAATCACGAAAATGATATGATTTTAATTTTAACTATATCTGGTGTTTTTTCATTACTTGTTTTAATTCTTTTTCTTATTACATTTACTTTTCTTGACTTTAATATTATTTATTTACTTGGATCATTTTTATTTGTAATGATATTTGTAATGTCACTTTTTATTAATAAAAAAATACTTAAAAATTTTAGAAAAATAAATTATCAGAAAAATTATCAGAAATTATTGTTATTCAATTGAACTGATTTTTATAAAAAAAACTCAATAAAAGGCATAGAGATATTAAATGTAAATATAAATACTTTCTTCATTCCCATAAAAAATTTATTTGTAAAAAATGATTTGATTTTTAGTGATAATTTAAATATTATTGATGAAATAATGAATGAAGAATATTTTCAAAAAAATTTAAAAGTAAATAATACTATAAAGTTTAGAATTTTAAAGCAAGAAATAGAAATCTCATATATAGAATTATTTTTAGAAGAGAGTACTAATAAAATTTATTGTAAGGTAAAGGTTAAATTATTAAATAATAAACATGAAAATGTTGTATTTAATGATTCATCAGAATTTCTAAATACTAAGAAGAAATATAAATTGGAAAATTTAAAAAATGATACTATTATTACCTTTTATAAAAAAATTGATAGATATAATGATCTAAATAATTTAGATAAACTTTATACTAGTGAAAATAGATTAATAAATACAATATCAATAATTCCAGGTCTTTTTAGTATGAGAAAAATGAATAAAAAAAATTTTAATAAAAAAATGATAGATATTGTAAAAAAAGATTGCTTAAATTTAAAAACTTTTAACTTTTTAGATACTTTTTAGATATTCCTTTAATTAATAAAGTTATTTTTATTATTAAATAACTTTCTAAATAATATATTGACTAATTGTATTGTAAGTATTTAATTAATTTAATAATAAATTAATTAAAATTTGTGCTTTTTTTAAAACTTTCAATTAATATTAAAATAATAAGAGAAAAATAATTCAATTAATAATGTTTTGGAATAATAATTTACTCCTATTTTATTAATTTCTTTAAAGGAGATGCAATATATGAATAATAATTTAGATATTTTAGAAAACGATATTAAAAATAATAAATTGAATAAAAGATTCAAAAATAATTTGGTTAAGGTAAAGTCATATCTTTTATATAAAATTATTTTCCTAATTTTGTATTTTGTATTTATTATTGCAGGAATTTATATAATTTTTATAAGTAAAATTGAATTTCTTCAAATTCTAATAATATTTATTGAAATAGTGTCAATTATCGTTCTTATTGGATTTGCTTCTTTTATTAGCAAAATATTTTTTATTTTTAATAAAAGAAAATTAGAAAAACACTCCAGCAAATTAAAAAAAATTAATTGAGTAAAGTTACATTCTTTTTATAATAAGGATTTTAAAATAGCTTATATAAATTTGAATAAATTTTATATTGAAGATAATATATTAAAACAACTGTTAATAGATAGAACTATAAAAAGTATAGAAATAAATAATACTTTATCCTTAATGTTAAAGGATAAGCAATTTTTTATTGATTATTTAAATTTATCAATAAATGAAGAAAATACTTATTTACAATTAACACAAAGAATATGTATAAAAAAAATAGTTAAAATAACTGAAACTCAAAATATTATTAAAAAATTAAGCAATCCTGAAAAAACTGATTCTAAGAATTGCAAAGATACTGAAATTGTAAATATAATTAATATATGTAAAATACAAGAATTAATCACTTTTACTAAAGATTTTAAACATCAGTTTTTATCAACAGATAACATTGATCTATCAAAATATATATTTGGTTTATATGGACAAAAAAATTATAATAGTTATAATTGCGTAAAACACTTTGAAAATATTGTTAGAGATGATATTGGTATTATTGAAAATTTAATATCAAAGTTTTTAATTAAAATATAACAATTATTTTTTTAATAGGTAAGTTAATAATACTAAAAATCTTTAGTTTGTATGTAAGTGTTTATTAATAACTTTATTAATCTTTTGGTTTCTTTTTATAATTAAAATGACTTACTATTTGTGAGCTTAGAATATCTCTGTATTAATACCTTGATAAATAGAAAAAGTTTATATTTCAAATAAATATTTAATAAATTTAAAAAATTAAATTTGGTATTACAAAAATATTTAAAATGTAGCCATAGTTGAAAAATTAAGACTAAAAAATTAAATAAGGATTTATAATAAAAAGGAAATAAACTAGTAATAAAAGACGTTTAAAATAAATAATGAATAAATTATAAAACTCAAAAATTAAATAATTATGCATTAATAGAAATAATTAAAAAAATAAGTGAAGTTAAATGAGCACATATTAAAATTTGAAAACTATGTATACAAACTGATTTAGTAAAAGTAGCTTATTTTGATTGAATCTCAAAGGATAAACCAAAAATGAAGTTTATTAATTTAGTTTTACTTCCAAAAATTAATTATGTCTATAAAAATAAAACTTAGATTTGTCTATCGAGCGGATTATTGCAATATTTAGATTTAAATTGTAGTTGTATAGGGTTCTATAAATAATCAAGTATAAAAATTGAATCTAAAAATTATAAAATATAAATAGCAGTACAGTTAGTCATAAAAAGAATGGTAACCAACGTAAATTATTTAAATATAAAATATGCTTAAAAAAATACATAGATATTTTATTGGTAAATATCACAAAAAATTTAGATCATAGTATATACCTGTGTTTTTATTATATAAATTATAAAAAAATTAATATTTTATTAACTAAAAATATTAATATGTTCATTTAAATCTTATCAATTTTCTTAGCTACAATTTGTTTTGTTTTGTTTCCAAATTGTGTAAATCAAAGACAAGAAATATCTTAAAGGACTAGGAATTACTTTTAAAACAGAAACAATAAAAAAATATTATAAGTAAAATATTGTTAATGACTTTATTTACAATATGAAAATGTATCCATATTTTATAAGAATAGTTTTACAAATAAAATATTTATATTTAAAAAAGACAACAGTACAATGTACAAAAAAAGCACCATATTTATAGTAAAAAAAATTAAAATATAAATAAAAATATTATATAATTTTTATGTCAATTAAGACGAAAGAGGTACTAAAATGAAAAAAATATTATCAATTTTAGCAGCTGCTAGTTTAGTTGCTTCAACAAGCGTAGTGGTTGTATCATGTAATACAAAAGAAGAAAGTAAGTTTGAAATTCCAAAATTTCCTGCAAATGTAGATGAAGCTAAAAAAATTATATTAGATTTATCTAAACAACAAACTGTTAGTGAATTAAAACTTGAAGAAATGTATGAACAAGAAGTGAGTGATGTTGAGATTATAAGTTTTCAAATTAAAAATAAATTTCTAGAAAATGAAGCAATTATATCAGCTTCAGCTTTTAAAATTATAAATGAGGAGGGTAATGATAGTGAAATTAAAATTTGAGCTTATAACAAGGAAAATGTTTTAGAAGAAACTTCAATCTCAATAGGAAATTATATACCATCAAATACAGATATTGATGAAAATTATTATTTTTCTGCAACAGTAGAAGAAATAATAAATAGTGATATCTCGTTATTTCCAAAGGAAGTAGAAGGACTTGAGGATATGATTAATAATATGAAAGAAATTAAAGAATGATGATTAAAGGCGCGAAACTTAAAATCTTTTAGTGAGCAGTTTAAATCAGAAAAAGTTTCACTTATTGACAAAGATGATGAAAAAGAAGCTCTAGAAAAAGCTGTTGCTTTAACAAACAATAACGATATAACTACTAAAAATACGAAATTTATTTATTGAGATGGAAATGAAAAAGAAGTAATAGGTTTCACTATTGCTCCAACATCAAATGATAAATATTTAGGCTTTGCATTTTTTGAACTTACTACCATTATAGAATAATTGTCCATGTATTGTAGATAATAAACTTATATATATCAAAATACGAGATCTAACTATAAAAGATTTCGTATTTTTTATATAAATGTCAATTTTCAATTTTGATACAAGTAAAATATTATTTTTTAAAATATTTAGAAAACCTAAATTATTTTGCTCTCAATTTTTTTAGTAATCAATTTGTAAAAGTATATTGTTTTTTGTAAATGCTATTAAAATATCTTGTTGACTTTTTTATTTTAAGTAATTATTATTTAAAATAAAAAAATAATTTGATCTATTAAAATTCACTTATAAATTAATGTAGAATATAAGTGTATAAAAATTATTATATTATAATAAATTTAAAATAATCATGAAGTAAACGAGAGAAAAGAAAAAAATTTTTTAAATAAAAATAGTCAATATTAATATTTAACTTTTTATGATGAAAAAACTTAGATATAATTTATTTTAAAAGGGATAGAGTAATTAGATTTAACTTAATTAAAGCTTATTATAAAGGAGAGTTAATATGGAAAAAGAGAATATAATTTTAAAAAAAGAATTAGAGTCTAAAAAAATAAGCAAAAAATATAGAAATAATATACAAAGAAAAAAAGTAAATTTTTTATTATATGCATTATTTTTTTTAATGATAGTATTTATAACTTTAGTTACTCTTATTTTAATGTCATTGAGCAATAAATACTATCTTCAAACATTTGCATTAGGGGATGGAACTATTCTAATTTCCTCCTTATTATTATTTTCATATTTTATAAAAATTACCACGGATAAAATACTCAAAGTAATAAAAAATAGACACTCCGAAAAATTAAAAAAATTAAATTGAGTTGACTTATTTAGAACTTATAATGACAATGAATTTATAGTGCAAAAAATAAGTTTAAATAAACTATATATAGATGATTATTTATTCTGCAATTTGTTACTGAATAATAAGATTGAAACTATTGAAATAAATAATAAATTTAAAATAAATTTTAAAGGTTTTACATTTTCTATAAATCATTGTAATTTGTTTTTTGATAAAAAGGATAATCTTTTAAAATTAGCTAAAAAAATAACCTTTAGTAGTGAAATAACTTCTGATGAGATTAAGAGTATTCTAAATAAGGATTTAAATGTTGTAGAAATTAGAAAAGATAATACTTTTTCAACAAGTATTGTAGTTAATAGCATTATCTGTTCAAAAGAAGAAATTATTGGGTCTACTAAAAATGGAATATCTTACTTAAAAATATATGATTTTGATATTACAAAAGAAATATTAGGTTTATATTCTCAAAAAAAATATAATAAAAATAATTTTTTAGAAGTATATAATGAATATATTTTAACTGATATTAAAACTATTAAAAATATTTTATTATTAAATAATTAAACCACTAAAATAATTAAAATCTTTTTTTAAAGAGTTTTTATTTTTGAACGTATTTTTATAATAATTTTTATTAGAGATATTATTTGGACAATCCTAACTTTTATTATATTCATTTTATAAATGTTTATTTACTCTTAAAATAATAAAAGACAGTCTAAATTTATTACTACTAGATATTAATGTATACTTTTAGATCTAATTTTTAAGAAAGATAAAAGTATTATGCTCCATATTTTAAGGCTAAGATTTAATATTAAATGTTTGTTACAAAACTCAAAGACAATAATAAAAAAATTTAAACAAAGATTAATAATAAGAAATTTAAAATCTGAAAAATAACTAAACTAATAAAATTAAATTATTGATTTATATTCAATATACTGAATATTAGATTTAATATATAATTTTCTGATAACTTATTCATTTAGTGAAATTTAAGTTGTAGATAATAAGTTATTAGGCATGAGTGTCTAAGTAGATGAGTTATCCAATAGCCATCTTTATGAGTTTTCTTGGAATAATTTTATTTATTTTGAAAATAATTTTCTAAGAGATAAACTTTACTTATAAGTGTTTTATTGATATTATTAATTACATGTAAATAAAAGGGGTAGAATAATGATATTAGAAATAGTTTCAATTATTTTTTCATCAGTTTTGACTTTAGTATCAATTTTTTAATATATTGAATTGACTTTAAAAATAGAAAAATACAAAAAGAGCAGAAATATAGTGATGAATTAAAAATTTTAAATGATATTAATATTTCTTTTAATAAGGAGATGTTAAATGTTAATTTAAATATAAGTGATATTTTATATAATTTTCAAAAAGATTTTCTAAAAAATTATTCTTTTCAAGATGAAGTATTTTTGCAATTTTATAATCAAAACTCTGAAAATTATGAAGCAAAGCTTAATAAGACCGAAGTTAATGAAAAAATTTTGAAATTAAGAATTCAACAAGCAATAATATATAGAAGTTTATTAATAAATATAAATAAACTTTTACCAATAAAGAAAACTTTAATTTATAATTACTATAGAAATAAAATTATTTGAGATCGATACTCTAAACTTTACTTAGAATTAGAATTGGAAATAAATTCAGAAGATAATATTAAATTTATATGTATTAACTGCGATAAAAATATTGACATAGATAAAAACCTCAATTTTTTATCTAAAGAAGTTAATGAATTTAGTAATAATATTTCCGATATTAAAAATATTAATATTAATTATTTGCATAAAACTAGTGAGATTAATGAGATTTTGGAAGACTTTATTAATCAAATTAGCTTTGAAATTGTTCTAAGTAGGGATAAAGATTTTTATTTAAATGATTTATTTTACATAAATCATAAAGATTGTTAAGTTATATTAGATTATTTTAGGAAATCTAATTAATTAAATATAGTTTCTATTAGAATTTTTTTTATCAATAACTACTCATTTCATAATAAACTAAACAATTTACTACAAAAATTATAAATCAGTTTTATTAATGCCTTTATTTATTACTTTTTATTAAATTTAATTTTGTGTATCCTTATGATCATAATAAAACTAATTTAATTAAAAACTGAAATCTCAGAATTTTAATTTGATTAGAAATTAAAAAAACTCATTCTATATTTCAAAATTTATTTTTCTAATATTTTTTAGTCTTTTTATGTATACAGTACTATAATCTGCATGTTCAATCAAACTTAATTATGCTTCCAAATTTGCATCTTATCTTATTGTTTTATCTATAATTAATTACATTTTAATGTAATTAATTCTTATTTGAGTAAATCAGCAAAAAATACTGATATTAATGATCTATAAACATTGATTTAAGGGAAAGCAAACAAATATAGTGTAGATGAATATATTTATAATTTGAAAATGTATCAATATTTTTATAATAATAGAGTTAGTTACAAAATGTAGGTGTTTCAAAAAAGTACAGGACAAGTACACTTATCTTTAAAAAAATAATCTAGTCATTAAAATAAAGTTATAAATTAATGTAAAATATAAGTGTATATAATATTGATATTAATAGATATTATATTATTTTGTAATCAATTTAACGTAATTATGAGGTTAAAGGAAATGAAAAAAGAAAAACTTTTAAATAAAATAGATTTAATATTAATATCTAACTCTTATTTTAGTATTGATGAGGATATTAATTATAAAGTCATTAAAAAGTATTGATGAAAAAATTTAATTATTCAAATTTATAAATATAATAAGAAATATTTCATAGTTGCAACATCAGGAATAGGGATTGTTAATTAAGCAATGTCCATTACTTTTTTAATCAAAAAATATGGAAATATCAAATATATAATAAATTATGATTATTTGGATAAGGATTTTAAAGAAATTTGCAAAGAAAATATTGTATACTCTAACTCCTTTGTATATCAAAATGTAGATTTTCAAAATTTAGTAATACAGCTTTAGCAACTATTCAAATTGATTTAATGACCGAACATTATTTGGAAATTAGGGGTTATAAGAATGAGTATATAAATATAATTAAGGAAAATCAAATAAGTCAATTGATTTAACCTTAAAAGAAACAAATGCTAAAATAAAGGAAATAGATAGTGAAACATATAAAATGAACAAAAAAATAGATTATTATAAGAGCTTAATATTAATTTACAGAAACAAATTGAAAATTATAAATCTCAATCTTTGGTTTTAAAACAAAACTTTAATATTTTTAATAATACATTAGATTTTATTCCTTCATTGAGCAAGAATAAAATAAAAGAAATTATTTCAGACTCAAATAATAATATTAATTTATTATCAAATATGGATCTATCCTTTTTATATGCTGAGTATGATAAAAGGATAGATTTAATTAACGAAGATAAACTATTTAGGAGTAATTTCCTTGAAATCTTTGAAGAAAAATATAACTATGATAATAAGCAGTATTGAACTAATTTAATTAATAATGTCTTAAAGTCCACATTTAACAATTTACTATTAAATTTTATTTAGAAGGAAGGCAATTAGTATGAATAAAAATTTAGAAATTATAGAAAAAGAACTTAAACATAATAAAATTGCTAAAAAATATAAAAGTGATTTCTCAAATCAAAAATATTTATTATTATTTTCACTAATGTTATACTTAACTATACTTATTCTTTTTTTAGTATATATTTTTATTGCTGATAATAAATTTGTAGAAATTGTGCTATTAAGTGATGCATCGATTATTTGTTTTTCACTTTTTATTCCCTTCCTATTTTTTATTACTATTTTTATAAGTTTAAAAATAAAAAAAATTAGTAGACATTGTAAAAAATTGGAGAAAATTAATTGATTGCAATTATTTACTGTTCATAATAATTATAATTTTATAATTTCAAAATTGAAATTAGAGTTATTCTGCATTGATAAAAAGAAAATAACACAATTAATAGTGGATAGATCAATAAATAAAATAATAATTAATAATAATATATTAATATCAATTAATAATATTAATATTAATATTAATTATTTAGAATTAACAATATCTGAGGATGAATTATATTTGCAACTAATACACGAAATAACTTTTAGCAAAAAAATGCATTCTACTGAAATTAAAAAAATATTGCAAGGCATTAATAATATTATATTAGTTGAAAATAGTGATAGTAGTACAAGAATTAAAACTTGTACAAATCTAATTTTAAAACAGAAAATGATTAAATATAGCAAAGATTATTTAATTAAAACATTTAATCCAAATAACTTTTCATTTTCAGAATATATTTTTGGATTATATGCACAAAATAATTATAATAGGGATCAGTATTTAAATTATTATAAAGAATCAATTTTAAATGATATTGAAAAAATTTATAATTTACTAAAAAAGAATGAGGATTAAATGCTATTATATAAATTATATAGTTTAAATGATGAGAGAGATTATTATTAGAAAAATTTAAAAGAGTAACAAAAAAATTATAAAAATTAAAATACTTTTGTTTTAATTCTTTTAGAAATTTTGATATTTACTCTATTATTGCTTTGAGTCTGAAATAATTTAATAATATTATTAGATTAAAGAGTTAATATAGGTTAGTTATTTAAAAATTTTAGAAAAAAATATGAGCTAATTTATAAGTGAATATATTTTTTAAATATACTCATTATTTTTCTACTAAATTGATTATAATAATAATTTTAATAGGCATTAGTAAATCTCTTTTTTTATTCATTTTATTTAACCTATATTATAAATTAAGAATGTAAATGTATAAAGTACTAATAATATCGACTTTTTTTTAGTTCTAAAAACTTAATATGTATTCATTATAATTTTTAAAATAGTATTTAAATTAATTTACCAAAAATAAAAATTAAGGAGAAAATATGATTTATAAAAACGAGGAGTTAGTAATTCCAGAAAAAGTGAAAAGTTATGCAGCATGTTTTGCACAAGAGTATAATCTTATTATCAATAATAAAAAATTTTGGGAAGGAATTTTTTATAAAAAGGGTAAAGAAAAAATTATCTCAATAATTAATTATATAAGAGAAAAAAATTTAATAAAGGAAATAAACGAAGATATAGTTAACCAATTCTATATAGATTCAATAAATTTTAGAAATAGTTGCTTTAAGATTGTTATGTTTATTGAAGAATTATTAGGGGGATTTTTATCTTTTTATGATAATGAGTTTTATAGAAATAATTATTTAGAAAGAAAAACTCTTGGAGGACTTTTTAAAGATAAAAAAAATGTTGATCTTAATAAGAAAAAATTATATATAGAAAATTTTCTAGTATATGTTAATAATGAAAAATTATATCCAATAAAAATTTTTGATAATTATGTAAATATTAGAAATAAAATTTGTCATCCTAAGTTTTTATTATCAATTAGTGATAAATTTTTTGATGATTTTAAAAATTTAAAATTTTTAATGTTTTCATCTGCATGAAAAAGTAATATTGATCATATGTTAAATAAGCAAAAATATGATTATTTCAATAGTAAAATAAGGGAGATGTTTTAATATGGATAAAGAATTAGATAATATTAGGAGAAAAATTAAATTTAAGCAGGAATACATTATAACAATTAATAATTTTAGAAAGCAATTAGATAAATGCATTAAAAAAATTAATAATAAAGATATAAAATTTTTAAAAATAACTAAAAAGAAATATTTTAAACCAACAGGCTCTTCTTCAAGGCATTTAGAAAATAAATTTACAACGGATTTAGATCTATATTTGAAAATTAATGAGAATTATACAACTGATAATCTAAAACTATTATCAATATTTAATAAATATGAAACATTGCTTAATGAAAATTTTAAAGAGGAAAATGGAAGTGATATGTCTTTTGAATCAACCTCAACAAAATCTTCTATTGACTTTATAAAGGGAGATTTCATACTCTCAATTTTATTAATTATAGAGGATAATAAAAATATTTATAGAATATATAGAAAAAAATATAATGAGGCAGCTGACTTAGAAAAGGTTAATATTGAGTTTGATAGTTTTTATAATAAAAGTTTATTAGAAATTAGTCAATCTAAGGAAACTAAAAAATCAATAAGAGTGTTTACAAAGATTATAAAAATAATATTTAAAAATAATTTAAGAAATTTACCAACTATTATTCTTGAACATATGTATATTAGTAACTATAAATCTGAATTACAAGAAAGCTTTTTTAATTTTTTGAATTTGCTTGAAGAAAATAAATTACCTGAATTTGTTATGAATAATTTTGAGGGATGAAATTTAGATAGTAAGACTGGATCTAAAGATTCTTATGACGACATTAAAAATAGAGCTACTACCTTAAAAAATAGATTAATAAATAGAGATAAAACAATATCGTTTTATAAAGAATTAGAAAAAATTGTTTTAGAGATTACTTAGTTTTTTGTTATAGTAAAGTAATTTAAGGTAAATTAATAATTTATATGTTGATAATGAGAAATTATTTTTAAAATACAAAATTTTTCTAATATTATGGTGTTTTTATTATTTCAAATTAATACAATTAATTGTATTGTAAAAGTATTTTTTTAGAAAGGCATAACAAAATGATTAAAAAATTAGAAATAAGTAATTATAAAAAATTTGATTCGGAGACTTTTATTTTTGAAAAGAATAATTTATTAATTGGAGATAATGATTCAGGAAAAAGTAGTATATTAGAGGCTCTTGAATTATTCTTTAATAAAAATGAAATATCTTCAGATTTAGTGATTGATATAAATAAAGATATTGTAATAACTATAATGCTTGAGAATGATGAGCAAGAATATACAAAAATATTTAAGATGAGTGGTAAAACAAAAGCTATATGTAAAGAATTTAATTATAAAAATTTACCTAGGTATGTTTATATTAGATCTAATGACTTAGAAATTGATAAAAAAGTATCAGAAATTTTATCAATTAATTTTGTTAATCAGCTTTCAAATGAAACTAAAGATAATATACAAGTAGCTTTTAAGGATAGTATACAATTGTTTTTTAATTCAATAAATGACAATTTAAATGTAGTCAATGGATTTGATAAAACCAAATTAGATATTTCCGAAACATTGAATTATGAAAAATTAGTTTCTTTTAAAATTAATGATGATAAAACAAATATTGTTCCATTAAAAGGTCGTGGGTCAGGTTTTATTAAAAATTTATTATATTTAATATTAGTTAATAATACAATGAATGAATTTATTATTGGTATAGATGAAATAGAAAACTCTTTTTCATTAAAAAATGTTGAGAATTTAATAGAAACTCTTTTAAAAGTATATAAACAAACCATTATTTCCACTCATATCTCAAGTGTTTATGAAATAACAAATAATTTAAATTATAAAACAATCCCATTGCATTCAGAAGAAGGCGATATAAATTTATTTAAATTAATTGACTCTATTTCACATAAAAGAGAAATAAATATTTTACTTTTGTAGGGAAAATGAGATGTTAAATGATTTGAAAAAGGACTTAAATTACTGGAAAAAGATAAAACATATAAATGTATAAATGCAGGAGTCTCAGGTGAGTTAAAATCATTTAAAGAAGACATTTTAAAAATAAATCCTCAAAATAGAATAATAACAATTGGTGATGGTGATCAAAAAAACACAAGCACTTGTGATGTTACTTTAAAAAAAGATATAATTGAAATGTATATTCCAATTAATGAACTCAATAAGTATTTTTCAAATATAGCTAAAATAGATAATAAAGAATTTAATTCAAAAGAAGAAATGGAAAGTCATTTTAAAAATAAAAATGTTGATTTCAAAGATTATAAAAAGAAAATTTCAAATTGAGCTTCTACATCATTATCTATAGAATCAGAATTTGTGAAAGAATTAGAACAAATTTTAAAAAAAATAGAATTTGATAATTTATAATTATATTAGTTCAGAAAATAGGATGAGTGTTTAACTTTTATTGACTTTTTTAAAAATTTGAGGTAAAAGCACTTTTTGAATATTTTAGATTCTAACTATAAAAAATGGAATTAGTTATTTTTAAATTAAATAATGTATCTAATCAAAATTATTTATATTTTATAATTTGAAAATGTATCAATATTTTTATAATAATAATAGAGTCAGTTATAAAATATAGGTGTTCGAAAAAAAGGAATAATACACTCTAAAACTTTATATATTCCTTATTAATAACCCCTTTAAAAACCTATTAAAATTTGATATAATAGAAGAAATTAACTTAATGGGAGAAAGAAACATGAAATTACAAAAGATTATAGCTAAGAATTTTATTCATCCAGGAAAACAAACTTTTACATTAAGTGAAGATCATATTTTAAAACAAGGTATATATAGTGATGCAAATGATATTTTAGAGTTAAACAAGATATTTAATGGTTCTTGATTAGAATCAAATATGAGTTTTGAAAAGTATTATCCAAAATTTGCAAAAAAGCTAGCAAATAAAGAAATGAATCTGCAAATTGATGCATTATTTTTTATTGAAGAAGAGGAATTAGTACAATTAAATAAAATTTTAAAATCTCTTGGGGTTATCAAAGCATGAAAATCTAGAATATTTTATTATTCAATTAAGTGTATTTATCCTTATATTTTCCCAATTGTAAGTTTAGTGCCAGCAGAGTTCAAAACAGATAAAGTAATCGGTATTGGAAGTCACTATGAAAAGTTCTTTAAAGCTAACTTAAGTAAAAGAGATATTTTAACTACTATGGGAATTAATGCTGTGGCTCAGTTAAGAGAAAAGTATTTCGAATATAAAGATGTTAAAGTTAAAGAAGAAGAAAAAGAAGAGTATAAAAGATATCTAGAAGTTTTAAAAACAACTTTTAGATATGATGAAGAGTTTATTAAAAAATTGGGTCAAGCAATTTATAGCATTGATGATGGTGATATTATCAATTATGCTGATGAAATTGAATTTTTCTTAAGAAATAATCACTTTGATAATTTTTTAAATACAGTTCCATTATTAAGAGAAAATAAAAAATATCGTGAGGATTTTGCTAATTTATTATTTGATGTTTATTTAGTAGATTTAAAATGAATTTATTCTGTAAAAACAGCAAATGATATTGTTGAAATAAGGAAAATTGCCTATGAAAATCATTGTGAAAAGGCAGTTTATTCAAGAGAATTAATAGAATTTTTTAATACAAAATTGGTTTTAAATAAGAAGAACTTTAATTATTATTCAGGAGTTAGCAAATTTAATGCTAAAGCTGATCCAACTTTGGTTTTTACAAATGAGCTTAAATATAATAAAATATTTGAAAAGGATGCTGTAGAACCAAAATATGTTGAACCAAAGTTTGCATGAAATAAAAAAAGAAAATAAAATTAATGAAATGTATAAAGTTAATGTAAAAAACTATTTTTATTGGAGGGTTTACTATGGGTGAAAAAATACTACAAAATGAATTATTAAAAAATCTTGTCAGTAAGCAAGATTTATATAAGGCAGCTAAAAATATAAAATTATCAAATGAGGACACACAAAGATTTATTGAATCAATTTTTAGTAATTATTTTCTAGATAATGACAATATTAATTTTTTAGTTAAAAATGGCTATAATTTTTTTACTTTTAAGGACCAAGAACTATGTTTCTGCCTTAGTGGAGAGCAATTTTTAGCATGTTGCAAAAAACACTTAATAGAAACAAAAAATTCAAGTTATACGCCCTTTATTAAGGCAATTATTGCCAATGATAAGTATGAAGATTACTTAAAATTTTCTTCGCAATTATTTGAAAATAAATACAAAAAAATGAGTAAAACTGAAAAGTGTAATTTTGTTAATTGTGAACAAAAAGCTGTTGAAAATAGTTTGTATGATTTTAATGAATTAGATCATACAAATTATTTAACATCTAATAAAAGAAATGTGTTTGATAATAACTATAAAATGGGTGAATCTTTTTTCAAAGAAGTTGAACCAAATCAATTTAAGTATTTTGGCTTTTGTCAAGAACATATGAATCAAATTGCGGACATTAAAATTACAAAAAATAGTAGTGATGAAGAAATCCTATTATTTAACTTTCCTACAATTGTAAATAAATTATTCATCTCTAGAGTTCAACTTGAAGCTTTAAAAGAAGAATTTAGAAACTACTTTAATTCAATTGAAGAAGATGGTGTTAAAACTATGTTTATTTATAATTTAAAGAAAGTTTCAAATCATGTAAGTTCTTTACTAGAAACTTATACTTTCTTTGTAAAAACTTTAAAAGGGCAATACAAGAACTTTGGGATTGTGAAATTTAGTTTACCTAAAACAAGTAATTTTACAATTAGAGATGTCTTTCAACCACAAATAACACCAGATGATTTTAAGGTTGTAAACTCAATTAATAACTTTTTTATCTCTGAAAATTTTGCAACTATTGTCATGTTTTCGGATAAAGCAAATTCTTTTGTAACAATGGTTTATGACAAAAGCAAAGAAAATTTAAATACTTTCTTTGAACAGTATTTAAAAATTATTCATTTAAAATCAAAAAATGAAGCAGCTTTTATTTCAAATTGTTCGCTGATATTGGCAGATAATATTTTATTTCAAAAACAATGATTTGATAAATTAGATGAACAAGAAAAATTATTGTATTCAGCTTTAAATAAATTTAGATTCCAACATCCAAATATGGGTCAAGAATATTTAAAAATGAAATTCTTTGCTGGGTTTAATAAGGGCAATAATTTCTTTTAAGAAGTTTAAATTAAACATAAAAAAATACTAACCAAGTTAGTATTTTTTTATTATGAAGAATGTTCTCAATCAATATTATTTTCTTCAGCTTTATTTTTTTTATAACATTCATCACAAACATAAATTGCAGTTTCATCTTCTAAATTTTCATCATATTGATAAATTCTTTTTTTATCCATAAAGTTTAGATCTTGATTACAATTTACAATTTGACATTTTTCTTTCATTTAAATCACTCCTCAAATTAATTTTACTAGATATTTATAAAATAGAAAGTTAATTAAATATTTTTATAATTTAAAAACCTAATATCTTATAAAAGTGTGAGTAGGGGAGTTGAAATGATTCGATAGGGGAGTTGAAATGTAATAAAAGTCAATAAAAATGCACTGTTTAGTGCATTTATTTGAAATATTCAAATTAGAAGTTACTTGTTTTCAAAATTACATAATCTACTTTTTTAATATCATTAAGCTTAGTTCCCCCAGAATATGATATTGATGATTGCAGATCTTCTTGCATTTCTTTGTAAGTTTCCATTAATTTTCCTCTTACTTTAATTAACTCTTTTTTTCCTTCAACATATCTTTTTTCACCCTTATTATATTCACTGGCACTACCATAATATTCTTTAAATAATTCGCCTTCAACAGTAACATTAGCTCCAGGTGATTCTTCATGAGCTGCAAATAAACTTCCAATCATACACATTGTAGCTCCAAAACGAATTGATTTAGCAATATCACCATTGACACGCAAACCACCATCAGCAATAATTGGTTTGTGAGCAGCTTTGCTACATCACTTAATAGCACCCAACTGTCATCCACCAGTTCCAAATCCTGTTTTTAATTTAGTAATACAAACTTTTCCAGGACCAACTCCAACTTTAGTTGCATCAGCTCCTCAAAATTCTAAATCTCTAACAGCATAGGGTGTTCCAACATTTCCAGCAATAATGAAAGTTGATTTTTTCATATGTTTTCTGATATGTTCAATCATATTTTTAACACTAACTGAATGGCCGTGAGCAATATCAATTGTAATATAATCAGGGATGATATTGTCTTTAGCAAGTTTTTCAATTAAGTCATAATCTTCTTGTTTAACTCCCACACTAATTGATGCAATTAAATTAGCTTTAAGCATTTTTTTAACAAAAGCATATGAGTCAACATTGAAACGATGCATAACATAAAAGTAACCATTTTTTGCTAACATCTCACATAATTGCTCATTAATTACTGAAGCCATATTTGCAGGCATCACAGGCATTTTAAAAGTATGTTTGCCAAGTTTAACTTCAGTATTACATTCACTTCTTGATTTAACAACACACATACTTGGTATTAGTTGAATATCTTCATAGTCAAAAGCGTACATCTACATTTCTCCTTATTCCTTTGAAATTATAGCAATAAAAGCTTAAAAAAGAAAATTAGTTAAAATAAAAAAATAGCCTTTAAGGTTATTTTAAAACTTTTTAGCAGCTTCAATAATTTTATCAGCAATTGCATTCATTGCATCATTTGGATTTGTTGTTGAAACAGGTGCTATTTTAGTTCCTGCAAACAGAATTGGTTGATTAACTTTTGCACCAACAAACTCTCAAGTTCCTTTTAAAAATTCAGTGTGATTTCCTCATGGATATCATCCAAATGGTGCACCTTGAGTTGTTAAAATTTGTACTGTTAAATGTTCTAATAGACCTTTAGCATCTCCTTGTTTAACATATTTATATGAAAATGTTTGATCTGCTAATAATATGTGATCTAAGTAGTTTTTAATTAAAGCTGAAACATTAAAATTATTCATTGGACTTGAAATAACAACTTTATCAACTTCTTTTAACTGATTAATATATTTTAAAGCATCTTGCTCATTAAAATATGTACCAAAGTTTTCTCTTGAAAGAGTCTTATGAGCCATTTGCTCATTGTTTAAATCTAAATGAATAATTTCATCTTGCGGGTTTAATGTTTGATATTCTTTAACAAAACGATTTGTTAAAGTTAATGAAAATGATTTTTCAACAGGACTAACTGTACCTGTGATTACTAAAATTTTTTTTGCCATAATTTTCTCCTTTATCAAGTTAATTTTATAGTTAAATTCATCAAAAATACTTCATTTTTTTAATAATTAAATATAAAATATTAATTGGTTATATAGAGGTACATATGAAAAAAGTCACAATAATTATTGTAGCAGGGGGTAGTGCTAGTGGAAAAACTACTGTAGCACAAACTATTGCCAATGAAATCTTTATGAACAAGCCTGTAACGCATTTAACAATGGACAGTTACTATAAAGATTTTAGTGATTTAACCTTTGAAGAAAAGCAATTAGTAAATTTTGATCATCCAAGTTCATTAGACATCGACTTGCTTTGTAAACATTTAGATGATTTAAAACAGTTTAAAGCAATTGAAACACCAGTTTATGATTTTAAAACTCACTCACAAAGTGGTGAGTTTATTAAAGTAGAACCTTCAAATGTAGTTATTTTAGATGGCATATTAGCATTACATATTGAAGAAATTCGCAAAAGAGGCGATATCAAAATTTTTATTAGAACAGATGATGATATTCGCTTTATTAGAAGACTTATGCGTGATGTCAATGAACGTGGAAGAAAACTAGATGACATTACAAATCAATATTTAAATACTGTAAGACCTATGTATAAATTTTTTGTAGAGCCTTCAATTGAACATGCTGATTTAATAATTCCTTATTATGAGGGTAATAATATTGCAATTGATTTAGTAGCTGCAAAAATTAGCAGTTTATTGAAAAAGTAAAATCATTTATAATTGAGAAGAAAGGAGTCACAAAACTCTTTTTTTTATTAAAACTTTTCTCACATTAAGTGTTTTTTATCGTAAAAACTAACTATTTCGAAGATAAGTGCCTATTTTAAAGGGTTTTTGATTAAATTGACATTTTTTAATGAAATGTGATATATTAATTCTATTATGAAACAATGAGGTAAAATATGGCTGAAAACAATAAGAATTTATCGTATACAGAAGATAGTATTCAAATATTAGAAGGTCTAGAAGCAGTTAGAAAAAGACCTGGTATGTATATTGGTTCAACTGATTCAAGGGGTTTACATCATTTAGTTTGAGAAATAGTTGATAACTCAATTGATGAGGCTCTTGCTGGAGTGTGTAGTGAAATTAATGTTTCAATTGAAAAAGACGGTTCAGTGACAGTAAAAGATAATGGTAGAGGGGTTCCAATTGGAAGTTATAAAGGAACAAGTCAATCAACACCAGAAATTATTTTCTCAGTATTACATGCTGGGGGAAAATTTGGTGGTGATGGTTATAAAACTTCTGGAGGATTACACGGAGTTGGTTCATCAGTTGTTAATGCACTATCATCTAAATTTAAAGTAATAATTCACAGAGATGGACTTATATCACAAATTAAGTTTGCTCATGGGGGAAAATTAGTTGATCAGTTAAAACAAACTGGAACTTCAAAACAAACCGGAACAATTGTTAATTTCTTACCAGATGAAACAATGTTTTCAACAACAAAGTTTTCATTTTCAACAATTAGTGAAAGATTAAAAGAATCAGCGCTTTTAAATTCTGGGCTTAAATTAACTTTAAAAGATAATAGAAGTGATAAGTATATTGAATACTTATATGAAAATGGATTAACAGAATTTGTTAATGAACTAAGAGGTGATCAAAAAGCTTTATGTTCACCAATTA
Source organism: Spiroplasma endosymbiont of Cantharis rufa (assembly GCF_964019665.1). Classification (NCBI taxonomy): domain Bacteria; kingdom Bacillati; phylum Mycoplasmatota; class Mollicutes; order Entomoplasmatales; family Spiroplasmataceae; genus Spiroplasma; species Spiroplasma endosymbiont of Cantharis rufa. The sequence goes on from NZ_OZ026459.1 coordinate 577,982, forward strand.
TGTTAAAAGGTAGTGAACAAAATATTGATGTTGAAATTGCTTTAACTTATACAACTGATTTCTCAGAAACAGTATTAGGATTTGCCAACAATGTTAAAACAAGTGATGGGGGAACTCATTTAACTGGTTTTAGAACAGGAATGGTTAAAGCCTTAAATGAATATGGTAAATCTCAAAGTATTTTGAAAGAAAAAGATAAAAAATTAGATTCATCAGATATTAAAGAAGGTTTAATTGCAATTGTAACTGTAAAAATTCCAGAAAGTTTAATTCAATATGAAGGTCAAACAAAGGGAAAATTAGGAACAAGTGAAGCTAAGTATGCTTGTGAAAAAGTAACAGAAGAGCATTTTAGTTTTTGATTGCAAGAGAATAAAACAATTGCTATTTCAATTATTGAAAAAGCATTATTGGCTCGAAGAGCAAAAGAAGAAGCAAGAAAAGCAAGACAAGCAGTTAGAGATCAAAAATCAAAATCAAAATCAAGAACAATGCTTGGAAAATTAACTCCAGCACAAGGAAAAAATAAACAAGAAAATGAATTATATTTAGTTGAAGGGGATTCAGCTGGTGGAAGTGCAAAATCTGGAAGAGATAGAAAATTTCAAGCGATTTTACCGTTAAGAGGTAAGGTAATAAATGCTGAAAAAACAAAATTAATTGATTTGCTTAAAAATGAAGAAATAACAACAATAATTAATGCAATTGGTGCTGGTATTGGAAGTGATTTTGATATTAGTGATATCAATTATGGAAAAATAATTTTAATGACAGATGCTGACACCGATGGTGCTCATATTCAAACTTTATTGCTTACTTTCTTTTATCGTTATATGAAAGAATTGATTGTCAATAAAAACATTTACATCGCAATGCCTCCATTGTTTAAGATCACAACAGGTTCAAATAAAAAGGACTTTATGTATTTATGAACAGAAGAAGAATTAGCAAGTCATATGAAAAAAAATAAAGCTAAAATTGAGATTCAAAGATACAAAGGGTTGGGAGAAATGAATGCTAATCAACTTTGAGAAACAACAATGGATCCAGAACATAGAAAATTAATACAAGTAACAATTAATGATGCACTAGCTGCTGAAAATTCTTTTAGAACTCTAATGGGTGATAATTCTGAAAAAAGAAAAGAATGAATTGAAGAAAATGTTAAATTTACACTTGAAGAAAATACGGAATTTATTTAGTTAAACAGTTGCTAGGATGGATGTGGTGAATGTGGAAAATAAACTTTCTTTTGCACAAAAGGCAAAGATTATTATTCAAAAAATTGAAGAATATAATAAAATAAATAAGGAAATTAAAAGATATGGAGATATTTTTAATACATTTTCTTTTTATTATGAACTGAAAGAACCTATCCTTTTTTTTGAATTAAAAAGTACAGACTATGCTGAAAATGATTTTTCAGCCACATCTTTAGCAACTGAACAATGAATTGAAATAAATGTAGAAAATGATAAAGAAGTAAACTGATTAATAAAAACAATAAATAAATTTCTTGAAAAATCTAAAAGTGTTATGCAAAAAGCCAGAGAAATATCTAAGCCACATGTGGGTATTCTTGTCTATGATGAATTCACTGATTCATATTATTTAAACCCAACAACAGGACCAATTCTTTTAAAATCAAAAGAAGTTTTAAAAGAGATAAGTTCCACGAGAATAGACATTTTCAATATCTTTATTAACTTGCGTTCAGTTGCAGTTGAAGAAGATCGAGCAGTTGAGATTTTTGGACTCAATCTTGAAGAAGTAATTGTAAAAATTGATGATTCATTAAAATCAATTAATATGCTTGCAAAAAAAATTATGAAAATAGAAGGTATTCCAAGATATATTTCATCAATTGAAGTAGATGATAAAATAATGTATTATAATGGTTATGCCACAATAGATTTTGGTTTAGCAGCTGAAGATAAAAATAAAGTTAATGAAGTTAGTTTAGAAGCTAATATTAATGAAATTGAAGAATTAGAAAAAATCTATATTCAAATTAGAAAAGATGAAGAAGTAAGTAAAATAATGGCAAATCTTGGAAGAAGTTTAGTATCAAAAAATAATCCAAAATTGTATGTTCAAAATTCTATCACAGGACTTTGAGAATTATCATATGAGGGTAGAAAAACAATTAAAAATTTAAATATTATCGACTTCATTAACACTGATATTAGTGAGATGGACTTTGATATAAACTAGGAGGATATAAAAATGTCAAATAATAATAAAGAGGAAAAAGGAATAATTAATTTCGCGCTTGAAGACTTAATGGGTGATCGATTTGGAAGATATGCTAAGTATATTATTCAAGAAAGAGCCTTACCTGATGTAAGAGATGGTTTAAAACCAGTACAAAGACGTATTTTATTTACAATGAATGAAATAAATTTAACTCATGACAGAGCTTATAAAAAATCTGCTCGTGTCGTTGGAGATGTAATTGGTAAATATCACCCTCATGGAGATACATCTGTTTATGATGCTTTAGTTCGTATGAGTCAACCATGAAAATTAAATATTCCTTTAGTTGATATGCACGGTAACAATGGTTCTATCGATGGAGATAGTGCTGCTGCTATGCGTTATACTGAAACAAGACTGGCTAAAATATCAAGTATTATTTTAGCTGATTTGCAAAAAAATACAGTTCTCTTTGCACCAAACTATGATGATTCTGAAAGAGAACCAACAGTTTTACCAGGATATTTTCCAAATATCTTGGTAAATGGTGCTACAGGAATTGCTGCTGGTTATGCAACAAATATGCCTCCTCATAATAGTATTGAAATAATAGATGCAGTTATTGCAACTATTAAAAACCCCAAAATAAAATTAAGTGATATTTCAAAAATTGTTAAAGGACCCGACTTCCCGACAGGGGGAATTGTTATGGGTCAAGAAGGAATTGATTCTGCATTTTCAACTGGTAAAGGAAGAGTAATTGTTCAATCAAAAATTCATAGAGAAGGTGACAATCTTGTTATTGATGAAATTCCTTATGAAATTATTAAACAAGATCTTGTTAAAAAAATGGGAGATGTTGTTGATGCAAATCCTCATCTAGAAGTAAAAGAAGTTCGTGATGAAACTGATAGAACTGGTTTAAGAATTGTAATTGAACTTTCTCCTAAAGCTGATTATGAAATTACAAGAAAATTTTTATTGAAAAATACTCCTTTACAAATTTCATATAACTATAATAATGTTGTGATTGTTGAAAAACAACCAAAACAGTTAGGAATAATTGATATTATTACTGCTTATATCAAACATTACAAAGAAATTTTTTCAAGAAAAACTAAATTTGATTTAGAAAAAGCAGAAAAAAGATTGGAAATTATTGAAGGGCTAATTAAGGCTATTTCAATTCTTGATGAAGTTATTAAAATAATTAGGCATTCTTCAAATAGAAGTGATGCCATTGCAAACTTAATTGAAAAATATCAATTTAGTGAGACTCAAGCAATAGCAATTGTTGATTTAAGACTATATAGATTAACTTCAACTGATATTGTTAAATTAGAAGAAGAGAAAAAAGAATTATCATTTTTAATTGAAGGTTATAAGGCAATTTTAGGTGATGTGAAAGTACTTGATGATAAAATAATTGAACAGTTGACAGCAACCAAAAAAGAATTTGGTGTTCCAAGAAGAAGTCAAGTTGTTAGTGAAATTGAAAATATTGAAGTTGAAATCAAAAAAACAATTGTACAAAAAGATTACACAATTTGAATATCACAAGATGGTTATTTAAAAGCAATTGAAGACTCTCAATTGGGAAAAAATTCAATGGAAGATTTCAAACGTAAACCAAATGATATTTGAATATCACAAGTTCCAGCATCAAGTTTAGATTTTATTTTACTTGTATCAAGTGCAGGAACATATTATTCAATTCCTGTTTATAAAATTATTCCAAGTAAATGAAAAGAAATTGGAATGCATATAAATAAAGTTGCAACAATTTCTGGAAATGAAAGAATTCTTGCTGCATTTGTTGTTAAGCAATTTAAAAATGCAAAACAGGAAATACTTTTAGCAACTAAAAAGGGAATGATAAAACGTACCCCAGTTGAAGATCTAGAAACTAAAATGTTTTCAAAACCTTTTAGAATTATTAAATTACAAAATGAAGATGAACTTGTTTCAGCTTCACTTGTAACTTCAAAAACAAAATCTGCAACAATGTTAACAAGAACAGGTTTTGCTGTTAGATATGACATTTCTGAAATACCTTCAGCAGGTCCTAATGCAAAAGGAGTTAAGTCAACTGTAGTAAAAGATGAAGATATCGTTGCTGGTAAAGCGTTTGGTAAAGGTGATGTTTTAATTATTACAAATAAAGGAAATGTTAAAAAAATTAAACAAGATCATGTTCCAATTATGGCAAGACCAAAGAGAGGAGTTAGATTATATCCTTGAAATAAAAAACGTGATGAATTTGCGACATTCTTATATAACATCCAAACAAATGATATTTTAAATATTTTAGATGAAGAAGATAATTTAATACAATTAAATGTTAAAAACTTTAAATTTGCTGACTTAGAAGATGTACCAGAAGATTTAGATATGGCTGAAATAATTACAACAACTTTAGAAAAATCATTCATTATTAATAATAATGATGTACCACCAACTCCAAAAGGTGGAGATGATGAAGAACCAAAGAAAGTTGTGAATGTAAAAAAGCAGTTAGCCGCTAAAAAAACAGCGGTTAATAAAATTGAAAAATCAAAAAATCTAAATAGTAAAGTTGAAGAGGAAGTAATTTTTGATGAAGTTGAAGATGAAGTACTTTTTGATGAAGTTGAAGATGAAGTAATTTTTGATGAAGTTGAAGATGAAGTAATTTTTGATGAAGTTAAAAATGAAATAGTTCTTGATGAAGTTGAAGAAGAAATAATATCTGAAGAGTTTCAAGAAGAAATGATCAAGGAATCAAGAGAATCTAATGAAAGTAAAAAAGTAAGTATTAGTGATGAAGAAACTAGTGAACTTAAATTAGATTTAGAAGACTTAATTTAGAAACACTTTATGTGTTTTTTTATTTTAATTATGATTAAATTAAATTAATATAATTTAATTTTAGAAAGTAAGAAACATGAAACAGTACAAAGGTAAAGTGTCAAAATTTATTTTTAAATCAGATAATGGCTATGCAATAGCAATTTTTGTTTTGTTTAGTGATGAAAAAAAATCAATTGTAATAACAGGACCAATTGGCATGATGAAAATTGGTATTATTTATGAAGTTAGTGGAGAAGAAGTTGATGATACAAAAAGAAATCAAAAAAGCTTATCAATAAAAAGTTTTAGTCAAGTCAAAACTTTTGATCAAGATGGTTTAATTAAGTATCTAAGTTCACCAATTTTTCCAACAGTTGGAAAAAATTTAGCAAAAAATATTGTTGAATATTTTAAAGATGATGTTTTTGCAAAAATAATGAATAATAAAGCTGAGTTATTTAATATAAAAGATATGACGCAAGCAAAAGCAGAAATAATTTATGATGTAGTCATTTCAAAATTTGGTGATACAAAAATTTTGGATATATTTGTGGAAAATAATTTAAAAATAGAATTTTTAAATTTATTGCAAAAGGAAGAAGAAGATATTAATTTTATTGAACAAATTTTAAGAGAAGATTTTTATAGTTATGCAAATGAAAAAGGAATGCAGCCATTTTATGAAGTTGACAGAGTCTGTACAACTTTTGGTATGGAAGAAAATGATGAAAAAAGAGTTTCTTGATTTGCAAATGAGTTTGTAAAAGAAATTCTTTTTAAAGAGGGGAATACTTTTACTGAAATAAATCAGCTGCTTAAAAAAATGAAAACACATTTTAATTTAAGTGATGAAGAAATTAAAAACAAACTTCTTTATGCAAAAAATCAAAAAATTATTTATTTTAAAAATCAAAAAATATATACCAAAGAAAGTTATGAAGATGAACAATTTATTGCAAAAGAATTATTTGACTTGCTAAATAGAACTAACTATTTAAAAAAAGAATTTAACTTTCAAGAGAAATTAGAGGAAGTTGAAAATTTTATTTCTACTAGAAGTGGAATTAAAAATTTTAAATATAATAACGAACAAGTAGAAGCAATTAAAAATTTTATGGAAAATGATATTTCAATAATAACAGGAGGACCTGGCACTGGTAAGACAACAGTTATTACTGGAATTGTAAAAATGTATGAACTAGTCTATAACGATAATAATTTTGCGCTAACTGCGCCGACTGGTAGAGCAGCAGGAAAAATAAAAGATGACTCAGGATACAAAACTTCAACAATTCATAGATTATTGCAATATTCTGGTAATGATATTTTTGAAGCAAATGAATCTAAACCAATATTTAAAAACTTAGTTGTTATTGATGAATGTTCAATGATAGATAATCATTTATTTGCTTCGCTTTTAAGAGGAGTAAAGGGTATTAAAAAAATGCTATTAGTAGGAGATGTTGAACAACTACCAAGTGTTAGTTATGGTAATCTTTATGAAGATTTAATTGTTAGCAATTATTTTAAAACAACAAGACTTATTAAAAATAATCGACAATTAAATAGTGAAGGAGAGATTAATTCTATTATTGAACTTTCAGATGCAATTAAAAATGAAACTATTAATAATTTTAATTTTGAAAATACTTCAAATGTTAAGTTCACTTTTTCAAAGGACTATGATCATGTTGTCAATATTTTAAAAGAGACGTATAGTAATTTAAATCCAACAAATATTGAAGATCAATTAAATGATTTGCAAATTATTGCTCCAATGTATAAAGAAAATTTAGGTATTGATAATTTAAATAGCATTATTCAAAGTCTAGTTAATCCTTCAAAATCAAAAGCTTATAAAAGATATGATTTAGAGTTTAGAGTAAATGATAAAGTTATGTATATTGAAAATGACCCAATCTATGAACTTTCAAATGGAGATGTAGGCTATATTAAAGAATTAAATTTCATTGGTGATAAATTAAAAACTGCAAAGATTGTTTTTAACGAAAGAGAAATAGAAATGGGATTAAGTTCATTTCAAAAAGTTAAATTGAGCTATGCTTGTTCAATTCATAAAACTCAAGGAAGCGAATATAAAAATACAATTATTATTTTAGATGGAAATAATAGAAACTCTAATTTTATACTTAATAAGAAAATGTTGTATACTGCTATTACCAGAGCAAAACAAAATTTGTTTATAATTTCAGATCAATTACTTTTTATAAAAGCTTGTAATAGGAATCCAAAACCAAGATTAACTACTTTAAAAGAAGCAATTATGTTATTAAAAGAGCAATAAAATCTTGAATTATTTAATTTCTTTAATAAAGTTTTCACTTTTTGACTTAAAATATAGTTGTTAGGAGCTAAAATATGATTATAAAGAATGCTAAAATTGTAATTGAGAATGAAGTAATTGAAAATGGTTGATTAGAAATAGAAAATAAAATTATTAAATCGATTAATAAGGGTAAAACTAATTTGGAAGGTATTGATATTGAAGGTAATTGACTCTTACCTGGATTTATTGACTGTCATGTTCATGGTGGTTATGGTTACGACTTTGAGAATGGTACGATAAGCGCTTTTGAAAATTTTTCAAAAAGTGTATCAAAGGAGGGTATTACAAGTTATGTTCAAGCTAGTGTTACCAATTCTAAGGAAAATAATATTAAGTATTTAAAAGAATTTAGTAAATTTATGGAAAATCAAAAGTTAGGATCAAAATGTTTGGGCTTACATATGGAAGGTCCTTTCATATCAAAAGAAAAAAAAGGAGCGCATGAAGTATCTTTATTAACAAATCCAAATATTGACTATTTAAAGGACTTGGTTAATGCATCAAATGATAGTATAAGAATTATGACTTATGCAGCTGACTTACAAGATGGTAGTTTTACCAAATATTTATTAGAAAATAATATTTTACCAAGTGTTGGTCATACAAACATGAGTTTTGCTCAATGTGAAAAAGATTATAAAATTGGTTTTAGACATGTAACTCATTTATTTAATGGAATGAGTGGAGTTAGTCATTATGAACCAGGGCTTGCAACTTTTAGTTTGTATAAAGATGATATTTTATGTGAAGTAATAACTGATGGAATTCATATTGAAAAAGATACTTTAAAATTAATTTATAAGATTAAAGGAGCAGATAATATTTGCATTATAACAGATGCTATGAATGCCAAAGGATTAGATGACGGTGAATATAAATTAGGAAATTTAGAAGTAATTAAAAAGGGAATGAGAGTTTCATTAAAAGATAGTGGTGTTTTAGCAGGAGCAGGAGCAACTTATGATTTTAATATTAGAGTAATGCTTGAAGCAAATCCTGAAATTAAAATGACAGAATTAATTAAAATGACTTCAATCAATATTGCAAAGCAATTAAAAATTTATAATAAAAGAGGAAGTATTGAAAAAAATAAATTTGCTGATTTAGTTGTTTTAAATAAAAAATTAGAAGTTTTAAAAACATTTGTAGAAGGTGAAAAGGTTTATGAAAAATAAAGTTAATCCAAGAAGTTTTACTATGATAAAATTTTTATTAACTTTAGGATTAATTTTTAATTATTCAATTTCATTAATATCATTTATTAATGTTTTTAAAAGTGATGGACAAAATTTATTAATAGATAACAAAACCTATTTTGCAATTCAAATTTTATTATTTTTATCATCTATTGCAAGTTTATTAATTTTCTTTTTTGTTAGAAGAAATGTTAACAAAAAATTAAACTATAATTATATTAGAAGAGAAAAAATTCAAATACTTTTATGTTCAATATTTATTTTAACTATTTTTATTCTTTCAATTATTGATATTCTGACTATATTCTTTGTTTCAAAAAATATTTATGTAATGGTTATAGTATTTATTATAGTTCAATTAATTTTGGGAGTAGTTATTTCAATACTAGAAAGCTTTTCAAGATTATCAGAACAAGTAATTGCAAATAAATTATGATTTGAACAAGAGGAAAAAATTAAACTCAAAGTTAGTAAAGAAAAATCAAAAGTAATAGAAAAAGAAGATGAGGATTTTAATCCATTTATGCAGGAGGAAGAACATGATTAAGTTTGGAACAATTGGTACTTCAAAAATTACACAGCAGTTTATAAGTGCTGCAGTAAAAAATCCAAATTGTAAAGTTGTATGTTGTTATTCAAGAGACAAGACTAGAGCAAAAGATTTTATTCGTGATCATAAACTATATGCTAGAGCTGTTGATAATTTTGATCAAATGTTAGATGAAGTTGATGCAGTTTATATTGCCTCACCAAATGGCTTGCATTATGAGCAAGCTAAATATTTTTTAACGCAACAAAAACATGTTTTACTTGAAAAACCATTGACACTATCTTTTGAACAAGCACTTGAGATAGCAGAGATTGCAAAAAGAAATAATGTTTTTTTAATGGAAGCTTATAAAACATTTCACTGTCCGCAAATTTCTCATTTATTTAAGTTTGTTAAAAACTATCAACCATTTATTGCTAATTTAAATTTAAATCGTTATTCTTCAAGAATGGCTCAAGTTAAAATGGGACAATATGATTCAGTTTTTGATTCAAAACTTGGGAAGGGTTCAACTTATGATATGTTAATTTATCCAGTTGAATTGAGTATTGCTCTTTTTGGGCCAGTTATTGAAGTTAAATCAATGGGTCAGAGACTTGGTAATGGAAGTGGGATGAATGATTGTGTTATTTTAAAACATGATAGTGATGTCTTAACAAATATAGTTTGTAGTAAAGCAAGTAGGGGAATAATTGAAAATGAGTTACTATCAGATATTGCAACTATGACGTTTAAAAATGTTATAGAATTAGAAGAAATCAATGTTTATAAAACAAATTCAAATGAAGCTGAAGTAATTCATAAAACTGAAAATGATAAAGATTTATTTGAATATGAAATATCAGTTTTCTTAAAAATGATAGCTGAAAATGATTTTAATTTAAGAGATTATTTATTAGATATTAGTTGTGAAACAATAAGAGTTTTAAATCTTGTTGAAAAAAATCAAGAAAAGCCAGGAGAAATTTAAGATGAAATTAAATAAGTATATTGATCATACTTTATTAAAAGCGGATGCTAAAAAAGTTGAAATAGAAAAATTATGTATTGAAGCAAAAGAATATGACTTTGCAACAGTTTGCATTAATCCAAGTCATATAATTTATGCAAAATCTTTATTAAAAGGAAGTAATGTTGGCATAACAACTGTTGTGGGATTTCCATTAGGAGCAACAACAAGTGAAGTAAAAGTTTTTGAAACAAAACAAGCAATTGAAAATGGTGCAAGTGAAATCGATATGGTAATAAATGTAGGAGCAGTAAAAGATGCTAATTGAGATTTGGTTTTAAATGATATGGTTGCTGTAAAAAAAGCAGCACCAAATAATTGTGTAAAAGTAATTTTAGAAAATTGTTTATTGACACAAGAAGAAATTATTAAATGTTGTGAATTGGCATTGAAAGCAAATTTAGAATTTGTAAAAACCTCAACAGGTTTTTCATCAGGAGGTGCTACTTTTAAAGATGTTTCATTGATGAAGTCAATTGTAAAAGATAATGCAAAAGTTAAAGCAGCTGGTGGAGTTAGAACATATGATGATGCTATACAAATGATTGAAAATGGTGCGTCACGTTTAGGAACAAGTGGTGGAGTTGCAATCGTTAAAGGTGAAGAACATAAGAATGGGTATTAAAATTAATAATTAAAATAAAACTTTTAACATAAAGTTTTATTTTTTTATTTTAATAAAGTTTTAATTATTTAATTTCTTGCAAATTTCTTTATGTTTTAAAATTATGTATTACTGGCATTATTTTTAATTGCCAAAAATATTTTCAATAACAATCTAATCATTATAGAAGGAGAGAGAAAATGATTAAGTTAACTAAGCTTAAATATTATTATAAAAAAAATAAAGTTCTTGATATCGAAAGTTTTATTATTAATGATGGTGAAAGAATAGCATTTATGGGATTAAATGGTGCAGGTAAAACAACTCTTGTAGAATTAATTTTAAATTTAAAAAATTCATATAAAGGAAATTTTTATTGTGATAAAAAATATATTTATAATGCTGTTTTTCAAGATTCAAATTTTAATACAGACATTAGTTTAAAAGATATTTTTTATTTATATTGCAAATTATATAAAATTAATTTGGATCATAATAACTATTTTAATAATTTTGAATTAAAATAAATTATGAATAATAAGTTTAAAAAAATTTCAGCAGGTCAACAACAAAAATTTAAATTCTTAATTGCTTTATTAAATAAACCTAATTTCTTAGTTTTGGATGAAATTTCAACTTCACTTGATTACAAATGAAGAATTAAAATAATTGATATTATTTATAATTATGTCTATCAAAATAATGAAATTAATTTATTATTAGTCTCACATAATCCTGAGGAAGTTGCAAAAATTTGTAATAGAGTTATTTTTTTAGAAAAGGGAAAAATTATCAGAGACTTTAAATTAGAAGGAAGATACCAGGAAAGAGTAAGAATATTAGAAGAGATGGTTAAAGAAGATGTTTAAAGTTGAACTTTTAAGAGTCATAAAAACTCCAATTAATTGAATTTTTTCTGTGGTTTTTCCTATTGCATTAATAATAATTTTTGGACTATTACTTGGAAGGGAATATTTGCATTATGGAATAATGGGAATAATATTGTTAATATCTTTAACTGGAACAATTATTCCTATAAGCATTTATTTTTGTTCAGATAAAGTTGAAAAAAGAATTAAGCATTATTTAATCATTCAAGGGGCGATAAAAAGATATACTATTGCTTTATACTTAGTTAATTTAATTATATTTATATTTGTTTCTTTGATAATTTTTTTAATTACAATATTGGTTTTCAAAGTAAATATTAATTATATAGCTATTTTAATGCTATTAACATTTCCAATTATTTCTTATTCATTAGCTTTTATGATAGCTATAATTTTGGGATCTTTAGTTACTTCTATTAACTCTATAATTCCTTTTTCAATGCTATTATTTTATGTATTTTTGTTTTTATCAGGTTTAATTATTCCATTGCAAAGTTTAATGAGAGAAAATCAAAATTTCTATTATATAGAAGTATTAACTCCTTTTGGATGTTTATATATGTTCTACAGTCATGTTGTTGGATCAATAGAATTATCTACAACAAAATTACTAATTGCTGGATTTGTAACATCGGGTTGAATAGTGACTTTAAGTTATTTTTTGTATCTTTCATTAAAAATATTCAAAAAATAAGCAAATTTACTTATTTAAAAGGAAGGTATATTAATAAACTAAATAAATGGTGAAAAATTTATACTCTATCGCATATTAACTTACATAGAGAATTATTAAGAATTCCTATAATTATAGGTAAAAAGTGATAATATGGAATAATAGTTTTTATAATACAAATTCACTAAATTAAAATAGGTAAGATTATTTTAATTTTTTTTATTTAAAATTTAATTATACTTGTTGTATCATATTAGTGTTAATAATTATTTATTAAATAATGCTTTTAATATATATTATTTACTCTTTTAGAAAGAAAACATGTAAAATGAAAATAAATTTTAATAAAAAATGGGTTTACTGTGTAATGGGTTCTTTAATTATTGGTATTTCATCTATAGCAGCACCAATTTTAGTAATATCAAATTTTTATAAAACTAATTTAAAATATATTAAAAGGAGTAATTTTTCTACTATTAAAGATATTAATGATTCTTTTGACAAAGCCAAGATAAGTTTTAAAACAAAAAAAAGATATATTGAATCTATAAGTAAAATAAATGGGTATGATAGCAACAAAAATACAAGTAATTTACCATTTAATATAATGGAAGTTCAAAATGAAATATCAATGAGAAGAGTAAATAATAATTATTCCTTAGAACAACTGAGTTTTGATATTAATAATGTTAAAAGCGTATTAGAAAGGGATTCATCAGAATATTTGAATTATTTTAATTTTGATGAAAACAATTATGAATATTTGCAAGCTATTTATATGAAAAATAATTTGAATTCTTGATTAAATTTGAATAATGTAATAAAATATGATTTAATTTATGAATATTTAGATTTAATTTATAAAGCAGTTTTTAACTTGTTTAACTTGTTTAATTTAAAACAAATAATATATAGAAAAGAAATTGAAAAACGTAATGAAAAAATACAAATGAATAATTCTAAAATTTTAAAAATAAGAGAAGAAATAAAAATTAAAAGTCAACTGATAAAAAATGCTCAAAAGGAAATTGTATTTCTTGAAAAAAATTTTATATTTGATGATAATTATTTTATTAATATAAAAAAAGCATGAAATGAAGTTGATTTAGCATATATATCTGCAACAACATCTGCAAGTATAGCTGCTGCTTCTGCAATAATGACATTTATTCCTTTTGTTTCTCCAGGAGCATTTATTGCTGGGACTGCAGCAGCAATTGCTGCATCTTCTTTATCTTTTTTATTAGATTACAATATAAAACAATTAAAAAAAGAAATAGAAATTAGTAATGAAAACAGCACCGAAGATTGAAAAGATATTTCAAAAGAAATAAAATCAGCTTACTTTTTTTTCAATATATTTCAAAATTTTTCATCTAGACTTAAGTTACATATATTATATAAGATTACAAATATTTCAATTAAGTTTATAGCAACTATTGCAGGAATTAATCTTTTTACAGCAGCCATTTCAATTGCAATGATGACATTGCAATATACAAGTATAAGAGACTATAAAAATGAGTATATAAATTCAATTACTAGAGAACATAATAACCAGATTCAAAATTCAATTAAAGAAGTAAATTCTAGTATTATTTCACTTGATAATGATGTATATAATAAAAACGAAATGATATTTAGCATCTCAAAAGAAAACATCTTACTTAATGAAGAAATTAATAATATAACAATAAATAATAATAATTTAAAAGAGCAATTTAATATTTTACCTAATTCACTTATTTCACTTCCAATGATTAGCAAAAGTCGAATTGAAGATATTTCTAATGATTCAAGCAATTATATAACCTTACTTGAAAACCAAAAATTAGATTATTTATATCAAAAATATGATGAATTAATTATTGAAATGGATGAATTAAAACAAAATAGAAAAATTAAAATGGAGAAATTTAATAAATATTATAATTACGATGATAAAGTAATGTGAAACGAAGTTTTTTGTAATAATATTGAACCTCTTTTTAATTTAACAAGTATGTTAAATGTTTAGTCTATTATTAATAAAAAACTATATTTTTTTTAAAAGGAAAGGTAAAAAATAAAATGTGAATATCATTAAATTTTATTTCAGATATTGTGTTAAATATTTTGGGAAGTCGGGATGCTGATTATTATCTTAATAGAAGAAGAAAGAAAAGAAAAAGGAAAATAAATATTGAAAAACATTTATGAAATAAAAATATTAGAATAACTTATTTAAAGACAACTGCAGATCAATATTTGTATTTTTTAAAAATGAGTAAATATAATAGGAAATTACAAATTCAGGAATTAGATGCTGAAATAATAAAGTTTCCTGAAAAAATTATTGCCAGAAATAATAAGGAAAAAGATATAATAAAACATGGAAAATTATTAATAAATGTTAAAAATGATTCTAAATACTATAATCAAGCTAAATTAGAAATAACAATAACTCCTAATTAATTATTTTAAAATTTAATTAGAAATTATATTGAAAGGTAAAAAAATGAAAGTTTTATGATTAGTATTTGACTTAATATTAATAACTCTGTTAATAATATATTATATATTTATTTGACCAAATAGATGAAGCTGAAATAGAGATATTAGTAGAATAATAAATAAGAAAAGAAAATCAAGAAAAAATAAAATTAGTTTAGATTATCATTTAAAAAATAAAATAGTTAGAACTACTATTTTTAAATCATTGGACAATAGAAAATATTTTTGTGATATTAAATATGAAAAGGGTAATAGCAAACTTAGGGTTCAGGAATTAGAAATCACGATATTGAAATATCCAGAGCAGTTATTTGAACAAAAAAGAAATGACTTTTTTTTAAATAACATAGGAAAAGCATTAATTAGTGTAAAAAAAGATTCAAAATATTATAATCAATGTGATATTGAAATAGATTTAATTGATAGAAAATATAAATAAAAAATTATTAATTGCTGGATTTGTAACAATGTGTGAACAGGGTCTTTTAAGTTATTTAAAAGGAAAGTATTTTAATAAACTAAATAAATTGTAGAAAATTGATGTTCTACCTCATATTAACTTAAATAGAAAAATAATAGTAAATATTAGATAAAAAATTAAAGTAAATAGCTAAAAAAGTGTAAATTTTGGTTAATTTAGTCTGATTTAGTCAAAAATAGCAATTTATTCTATCAATTAACTTAAATTCATAATTTATATAAAGTCATAAAGAAAGGTTTTAATAAAAAGGTATTTTTTTTGATATAATATAGATAATATTTGTATTTCAGGGGGGTTATCAATGAAAAAGTACGGATTTGAAATGGATGATTATAATTTACCAAGTTCAATCAGAAAGAGAATTGATGATTTAGTTGAATTAAATATAAATCCTTCAACTATAAACCTTATTACAACTGAATTTTCTTCTTCAAGTGAAGAAACAAAAGAAAATATTGGCAGATACATAACAAAACTTTTAGAAATAGAAGATTTTATTATTTATCAAAATAGTAAAAAAAGTGGTGGTTTAAACTTAAAACAAGATTTAAATTCGCAAAAGCGTCATTCTAATCTATTAATAATTCAACAAATTTTTCAAAAAAAGCAAACTAATGAAGAGGCATTAAGAAAGAAATATCAACCAATTAATAATATTTCTGAAAATTTGCATAGTTTTACTGGTTCTATGGAAGATATAAATAAAATGCAAGATATTGCTAGCAAAAAATTAAAAATTCAGATGGCTATTCAAAAAGAACAAGAAAAAATAAAGTTAGCTCAAAAACAATATGAAATAGCTAAGTTTGAAGATGATGAAATTACCCAAGAATTAAAATTAAATATTGCTAAATTTGCAAATAATAGATTAAAAAAAATATCAAATGCTATAACTACTTATAAAACTATTGATAAAATTCCTGATGAAATTATAGAGGAAAATTTTTATAATGATGAGAATGAATTTGATTATAAAGAAATGGCTCATGAGCTTTGTAATTTAGATGAAAGTGAATTTAACTCTGAAATTCTAAAAACAATAGAAATTAATCTTGAGACATTTTTTGATGTTCCTGGATTTGATGACTATCAAGAAGAAATGAATAATATGAGTAGATCTAGATATACACAAGAATATAGAAATAAATCAGAGAAAAGAGAACTAAAAAAAGCACAAGATTTAGAAAATAGTTTAAAAGATAATAAAATTACTCATCAAGTTGAGAAAAAAGTTGAAAGCAATATTGATAATAAAGTAATCTATAACAGTATTGAGCAAAATCACTCAGCAGTTAAAAAAGAAATTACAAATAATAAGGATTCACAAAAATTTATACTTAATGAAAGCAAAAATACTGAAAGTAAATTGAATAAAAACTCTAAGGAAAGTAATAATCTTACAGAACCAAAAGTAATTATTAAAGAAATTAATAACTATTTATTTGAAAATAAAAATAATAGAGAACTTATTACAGGTAATAAATTTCAAAAAGATCTTGAACTTTCTGAAGCTGGAGAAAAAAATAATATCTTATTATTTGAAGCTAATTCTGAAAAAATTATTAAAAAAATTAAAAAGAAAGCAAGAGCTAAAGATAGACAAATTGAGAAGTTAATTAGAGAAAATGAGTTCCTTCATAAAGAACTTACTAAATTAAGAGAAGAAAGAAAAATTTCTGAATTAAGAGAACTGGAAAATAAAAAAAGAAAACTTAATGAAAATTTTGAAGATACTATTAAAAAAGAAAAAAGAAAAATTGAAACTACTTTTCAAATTCTTGAGAGAAAATGAAGGGCAGAAACAATTAATAGGTCCTTAAATTCAAAACAAAAAGCTTTTAGAGTAGTAAATTCTATTAAAGAAAAATCAAAACTTTTACAAGAACCGGACAATAACTTACAAGTAATCATAGAAAATAAAAATGTTGAGCAACTAAATGATAAAAAAGAAAATAATACAGTAAATAAGAAAAACTCAACTAATAAAAATAAAGTTATTAATTATAATTCAGAAAACATTGTTGAAAACAATAGTGGAGTAAATAATTTAACAGAAAATAAAATGTTAAGTCAAAAACAAAATGTTAATAATAACTCAGAAATTAGTGTTGAAAATAACACAAATAACTTGGTAAATAATACAAAAGAGATTACAGTTACAACAACAACCAATAAAAATAAAAGTAAGTTAGTTAATTCAAAAAGAAATAATTCAAAAGAAATAATTATTAGTCAAAAAATATCTTTTGCAAATAAAAATAATTTTTCAACTGAATTAAAAAATCAAAATCAATATGAGGGTGATGAAAAAAGGATTTTATATTTAGAAAGCAGAAAAAATTTAAATATAATAACAAAAGATGAATCAAAAGAGTTAGAGCTTAAAAAGAAAAAAAATCATCATACTTCATCTAAAATAGTTTTAAGTAAGTATAAATTAGTTAAAAGATAGGTTGATTAACATATCTTTTTTTTATGCTAAAATAACCATATAAAAGGCGGAAAAATCATGGAAAATTGCCAAACTCAATTTAGAGGATTTGATATATCATGATATACAAAAAATAAAACAAAAAGTTTCTTGAAAAAATTAGGAACTAGTTTTGGTTTTGTAATTATTTTAATGCCTATTTTTGGAATTATTTTATCGATTGGAAATGTTACAAAAGTAGATCTACTAATTAATATCGGAAGTATTTTATTTTCAAATATTGGTATTTGATTTGCACTAGCAATTATTATAGGTTTTACTTCAAATAAGGGAGTTGCTGTTTATTGTGGGATTTTATCTTATTTAGTCTTTAATGTTTTTATTTGAGCTTCAATTAAAGATAATTCAGTCAATAAAAACTTATTTGATATTTGATTTTGAAAGGACTTGCAAAAAAACCTCTATCTTTCAAAATTATTTTTTGGTGGCTTAGAAACATTTAATTCAGGAGTTATTGGTGGCATTCTTGTTGGAACCTATGTTATATTTATTTATAAGAAGTTTAAAGATATAAATTTACCAAAGGGTTTAGAATTTTTTGCTAAAGAAAGATTTGTAATAATTTTAACTATTATTTTTTCAATGGTTTTTGCTTCTTTTTTTATAATAGTATGACCAATATTTGGTTATGTTTTGTCCATGATGGGAAGTGTTGTTGCCAAATCACCAATTGGATTAGATGCTTTTATATTTAGAACAATACAAAGAATGTTAATACCATTTGGTTCAAATTTACTTTGACAATCTCCAATGTGATATACCCAAGTAGGTGGTGATTTAAATTCATATCAGCAAGACTTATTAATTCAATATCTTTTAAGAGAATCACATGGTGAAAATCTAGCTATTGTAACTGAACTTTTAAATATTAAAGAAAAGGGATTTGGACAAGAAGAAATTACTACTATTTTTAAAACTTATTTAGGAGAGAGTAATTTTAATTTAATTGAAACTCCAATCAATATTTGATTTAAAGAAACTGAAAGCATTTTTCAATCAAATCCAAGTGGAGATCAAATTATTTGAAATATTGTTTCAACTAATAAATATATTACCGTTGATGATTGTTGAAATGTGGGTCTAAGAGTAAGTAGATTTATTTCCGGAGGTTACATAAACTCAATTTTTATTTTACCAACTTTATCATTAACTTTGTTATTAATGACACCAAAAGGGGAGAAAAGATCAAAAATGGGTGTATATATTACAGCTGCTTTAACAGCTATGCTTGTAGGAGTAACAGAACCTGTAGAATATCTATTTTGTTATTCAATGCCTTTATTTTATTTTGCTATTTATTGTCCTTTAAATGGTATTTTAGCAATGTTAACTTCATTGTTAAAAGTTAAACTAGGTACATCATTTTCAACTGGTATTTTTGATTTTATATTAAGTGGTATTATTCCAACTTCTAATGGAGTAAATACAAAAATATGAATAATTCCAATAATAGGAGTTATTGCAAGTATCTTTATATTTATTATTGCTTTCTTTTGATTTAAGAAATTTAGTAGTGAAAAAAATAATCATATGATAAATGCCAAGTTATTGAGAGACTCAATTTATAAATTAATTGAAGATTTTGGAGGAATTAAAAACATTCTTAGTTATCAGTTAACTCAAAAAGACTTAACTATTAAATTTAAAAACAGTAGTAATACAATAAACTTATTCGACCATTTTGAAAAAATTGAAAAAAAAGATGACACTATGATTTTTTCAATCATTGATAGCAATAAAGAAAAAACTGAGATATTAAATTTTATTATTTCAAATAAAAATAAGAAAAAAATATTTAAAAAAGAACTTCAATAGTTCTTTTTTAAATATTATCATTAATTGTTTTTATAATATTAAAGGCAACTTCACTTTTTTTTGCCTTATTAAACTCAATAGCTTTTTTATTTTTTGTTAATAATATTTTAATTTCATTAGTATTTGATTCCATAGCATTTGCTAGATTTACTACTAGCATATCAAGATTTTTTTCTTGTGCTTTTTTTCAAGCTTTTTCTAAATCAAAATCATTTGCTAAGGAAAAACCAACAAGGAATTGATTTTTTTTAACTTTTCCCAATTCCTTTAAAATATCAATTGCAGGAAGTAGTGTTAAATTTAAATCCTTGCTTGAAAGAGATCTTTTTTCTATTTTTTTATCTATATAATTTTCAACTTCAAAGTCATATAAAGCAGCTGAACAAATGACAATATCTGATTTATCAAAGTTTTTTAACATTTGTTCTAGCATTTCAGAGTTTGTTTTTACGTAAATATTATCATTATCTGAAATATTTGGTATTTGTGTATCACCAAACACAGTTTTTAACGCCTTACAATTTGTTTTTAGGATTTTTTTTAATTCAGAGCCCATTTTACCACTACTTGCATTTGTAATATATCTAACTTTATCAATATAACTTCTAGTTTTACCAAAATTGAGTAGAACTGTTTTATTTGATAAGTTTTTAAAACTGTTTAGTTCTAAATCAATAACTTTTATAACTTCCTCAGGTTCTAATGATCTACCAATTCCTTCATGACCACTTGCTAATTTACCATATTTTGGTTCAATTCACTTAACATTTCCACTAGACTCTAAAATATGCTTATTTTTCTCTAAAATAGGGTTTAAATACATATTTGAGTTCATACTTGGGAATAAAACTGTTTTGTAATTTGAAACAGAGAATATTAAACTAGCTAAATCATCAGCTATTCCATTGGCAATTTTACCAATATAGTTGTAAGAAGCAGGATAAACCACATTTAGAGTGCTTTGAAAAGCAATTTTTATATGTTCACCATAATGATGTGAATCATAGAAATTTCTATCAAATATGTCCTCTAAAAAGTTAATATCACCAAAATTAACAAACTTTTTAGCATTTTTAGTTGTTATTAACTTAACTTCATATTTTTTTGTCAATAATTGATATAGTTTTAAAGCTTTACTAGCTCCAATTCCTCCTGTAACTATTAAATTTATTTGTTTTTTCATGATTTTTTACCTATTTCTTTAAATATTATCTACTTTTTTGTCACTTTTTTCACTTTTTTTACAAAAAATATAGACACAAAGCAATTTACAATCTATAATTATTGTTGACTAGGAGTTGAAAAAATGGCAAGTGTTGTTGTACGCGAAGGTGAACCAATTGAAAAAGCACTGAAACGTTTTCAAAAAGTAGCTGCTTCAAATAAATCAGAAGCAAGAAGACGTGAATATCATTTAAGTAAAAAAGAAAAACGTATTTACAAACAAAAACAAAACAAAAAATTTGGTTAAAACAAATTTTTTTTATTTAAAATTGGATTTAAGCTAATTTTTACAACTTCATAATATTTTTAAAATATTTTATAAAACTTTATAAATTCTTTTGTTAAATAAAAAAATAATTATTTTATTATTTCTAATCTTAATAGAAGCAAATAAGATATAATTATATGTAATAATAAAACTTTAAAGGAGAAATTGTGTAATGAAAAAGAAGGACAAAAAAGCGTATTCAATTAACAATTTATATTCACTTGGATCATTAGAAAAACTTGAAAGTGGCAGAACTGTTGGTAAACCAGAAGCAGTAGTAAATAATCAAATTTCAAAAATTGAATTATTAAGAAAGTCAAATAGTGCGGGACCTTCTAAATTAGCGGATTTTCCTGAAGAAATTAAAAAGGCAATTAAAAATAAAGCAAGAATTCATGATATTTTAAATAATGGAAGAAACTTTACTGTTGAAGATTTAAAAATAAAATTAGCAATGGAAAAGAAACCAATTAATAAAAAAAGAGCAAGTCAAATTAAAGAAGAAAGAATTGCATTCTTTAAAGAAAATATTGAGAAATTAAAACAAAATAAAAAAAGAAAAATAAAAATAGTATATGAAGAATAAAATACTTATATTGATAAAATTTAAATTATTATAAAAATTATATTCAAAACAAAACTTGTTTTGTTTTTTTTATTTTATAACGATTATGTAATAGGGGTGATACTTTAATGTATTATTTAGAAGGTACTATAACAGAACAAAATGAAGATTTTCTTTTATTAAAAGTTAATAATATTGGTTATAAAGGTTACAAAATTTTTAGTGAGAATTTACAACTTAATAAAATGCTTCTTTTGTATGTTATAAATTATAAAAATGATTATTCTAATGCTTTACTATTTTTTCAAAGTAAATCAATAAGAGATTTAGTAGAATTAATTTTAAATATTAAAAATATTGGAATAACAACTATTAAAAAAATATTTAGAAATTTAAATGAGTTAGATTTTATTAAAATTTGCAAAGAGCAGGATATAAATTCTCTGAACAGAGTTTGTAATTTATCTGAAAGTATTTCTAAAAAAGTTATCAGTGAAATAAGATTAAAATTATTTAATGAGAAATATAGTTTAAAACAAATGAATGTAATAAATTCTTTAAACAAACTTGGGTATAAATTATCTGATATTTATAAAGCTATTCAAAATATTGATTTAAATTTAAGTGAAGAAATTCTTTTATCTAAAACAATTTTAAGTTTGAACAATTATGGAAAATAATATTTTTAGACCAAATAGTTTAAAGGAATTTATTGGACAAACAAATATAATAAATAATTTAAATATATTTGTAAAGTCTGCTCAAAAAAGAAATAAAAGCTTAGATCATATTCTTATTTATGGGTCGTCTGGTTTAGGCAAAACAAGTTTAGCTTATTTAGTTTCTAAAATAATAAATAAAAAAATTTATATTTTAAATGGTCAAAGTTTACAAAAACCAAGTGATATTATTTCACCTTTAACATCTTTAAAAGAAAATGAAATTTTATTCATTGATGAGATTCATTCTGTTTCAAAAGAAGTTTTTGAAATTTTGTATCCAGTGTTAGAAGATAATAAATTAAATATAATAGTGGGTAAAGAATATAACTCAAAAGTTGTAAATATAAAAGTTGCAAATTTTACTTTAGTTGGTGCAACAACAGAAATAAATAAATTAGCTGAGCCATTTAAAAATAGATTTCCCATATTATTTCACTTTCAACATTATAGTGAAAATGAGATTGCAGATATAATTGAATTAAATTGTAAGAAGTTAGAAATAGATTTAAATAATGAAGTAATAAATTATATTTCAAAGTTTTGTCAAAATACTCCAAGAGTTGCAATTAATCTTTTAAAAAGAATTTATGATTATATTATTACTTTAGATCTTAAAAATATTGATATAAAAATTATTAAAAGCATTTTTTTAAAATTGGAAATATATAAATTTGGATTAACAAATCAAGAAATTTCTTATTTAAAACTCTTGTATAAACATTCAATATTAGGCATTCAAACTATTCAACAAGTAATGGGATTACAACAACAAATAATTATAAAATTAATAGAGCCAATTTTAATTAGAAACTTTTTAGTTGAGAAAACCTTTAAAGGAAGAAAGATTACTGAGAAAGCAATTCAATGATTAGAAAAAGAAATTTTAGTTTAAGTATTTATTTTTAAAATGTAAAAAAAATATAAACAAGATATTTAAAATGCTAAAATTAAATTCATATTAAAAGGAGTTATCATGTTAAGAATTTCACGAACTTTATCAAACATTTCTATATATCTTATTCTTACCTTATTAATAAATGTAATGGTTATTTCTATTTTATTAATATCAATAAAACCTCTTATGGAAGGTAGCTATAAATATTTTTTAGATTTAGGAAAATGATTACAAACAAATTTAGATGCAAGTTTAAGTTTAATAAAAGGTATTGGTATTACAATTTTATTAGCAACTTTTATATCATTTATTTTTTTAATTTTCATTTTAATTTTTATCAATTCAAGAAAATCAATATCTCAAAGATTTGGTTACATCTTTGGTTTATGTGCAAGTGGTCTAGGGCTTTTTATTTCAATTTTACCGGCAATAATTTTTAAAGTTTTTAAAAATGGTGATGAGCTTTCAATACTTTTATCTTTAATATTTTTTTTACTGATGGGATTAAGTAATTCACTTTTATTAGTAGCTTCATTATTTGGAATTTTATTTGCAAAAACTTATCTTGATAATTATGAAGATAAAAAAATAATTAAAGAATAAAATAATTTTATTAACTTGTAAATTTGGCAATTTTTTATATTTAATTTTAATAAAAAGTTAGTGTATAATATTGTTAATTGTATTTTAAAGGGGCTATTATGGAAAAGAAAGTTTATAATTTAAAAAAATCAAGCTTAGGTAAAGTAACATTTCAAGATGGTACAGCATTTTGTATGATTCAAGGTAAAGGTGATAGCGGTGAAATTTTTAGAGAAATTTTAATAATTAAATCTCTAGAAGAATTAATAAGAACTTTTCCTAAATGATCATTAGAAATTATTTCTTCAAATATAAATGATATAGCTGAATTGAATAATAAAATTAAAGATTGATTAATTCAAAATTGAATGGAAACTGAAATTCTTTCTTTTAAAAGAGAAATGTACGAAAACTCTGGTTTCGAAGAAATAAAAAATATGGATCCAATTGATTTTATTAATTCTGAACCTGAAATTCCTCAATTGATTTTAGTTCATATTGCAAACGGAAATACAAATGGTCATTTAAGAATACCAATAAATGATTTAGAAATATCAATAAGGTATATAAAAAATATTTTAGCAATTAATTTCTGAGAAGATGGTGTTGTAAAATAATAATAGTGAATATATTAGATTAATTCTCTAAGTATACAAAATGTATAAATATCATTAAAGTGTACAAGGAGTTTTTTCTTTTTTCTTAAAAAGTAAAAGGATAAATTTTTAAAGACAAATAATAAATATAATTTAAAATATTTAGAACTAATATTTTTTTATGTAGTGTAACCTTTTTTCGGACACATTTTAAAAATACTTTATATATTGATATAAAATATTTGTGAACGAAGAGAGGTTTTATTTTGACTAAGTATTCAATAAATCAAAAAATTGAATTAGTATTAAATTTTTATAAATCCAATTTATTATTAACGCAGTATTCAAAAGCAGTAGGAATTGATAAATCAAGATTAAAAAACTGAATAAAAATTTATGATGAAAATGGAAGAAATGGATTTAAAAAGTCCTTTAAAGCCAATAATGAGGAGATTATAAATTTAAAAAAAGAGCTTAAAAAATCAAAAAGAGAGAGTGAAGATTTCAAATTAAGAGATGAAATGTTTAAAGAATTAAGAGAAATGATTGATAGAAAGAAGTAAATAAGTGAGAGTTAAACACATTTAAATCAAAAGTAGTTTATAACTTTACAATTAAATACCCAAATATTGCAATTAGAAGACTTTGCAGACTAATTGATCTAGCAAAAAGTACTTACTATGATTGAATATCAAAAGGTAAACCAAAAATTAAGGCTATTAATTGAGATTTAGTTTTGAGAATTAATGATGTTTATAAAAATGAAGTTAAAATCTATGGATCTAGAAGATTATTGAAGTATTTAGATTTAAATTGTAGTCATAAAAAAATTCTGAGAATAATGAAGTTTCTAAAGTTAAAACCTAATAACTATAAAATAAAAAAGAATAAATCAGTTACTCCAGAAAAAATTGGTAAGTATCCTAGATTATTCAAATATCAAACAGATTTGAAAAAATATGGAGATATTTTCTCTGTAGATATTACAGAGAAAATAATAGCAGGATGCAAACTATATACTTGTGCTTTTTATCATGTAAACACTAAAAAAGTTTATGGTTTGGTAACTAAAAATATTAAAGGTATGAAATTAGTATTAGAGTCATTTTTTAATATGGTTAATGAGTTTGGAACTTTTAAACCAAACTCAATTATTCACTCTGATAATGGCTCAGAATTTAAATCTTATCAATATCGCTTAGCTACAATGTGATTTGGTTTTGGCTTAAGTATGTCTAGAATTGGTAGATCAACGGACAATGGATATATTGAAGGTTTTTGAAGTACTCTTAAAAGAGAAGCAATTAAGGAAGGATATAAATACAATGTTGTAAATGAATATATTTATAATTTGAAAATGTATCAATATTTTTATAATAATAATAGAGTTAGTTATAAAATATAGGTGTCCGAAAAAAAGGAACAGTACAACTAATATTTTTTTACTTCAATAATATATATATTTAAGTAAATTTTTAAATTAAAATGTGAGAATGCGATACCCTAAGTTTACCAGTTTGCAATATTTGCAAACTGTTTTTTTCTATTTATATTATATTTAAAATCATGATTTAAATTTCACATTTCTACAAAATTTGCGAACTTATTATGAAAATCCTTCATTGAAGTAAATTCATTACTATATTGTTTATAAAATTTATTTTTCACTCATCCATTAAGTGATTCGGTTGGAGCATTATGTTTAAAACCCGCTTCAGACATAGAATGAATTAAAAAATTACTGTTCTTATTAACAAAACTAAATATCATTTTATTGGCAAATGCTGTGCCTCTATCTGTTTGTATTAAAAATTTGGATATTGAGAAGTTCTTAACATAATTTTTAATTTTATTAAAAACTTTAAAAGCATTATTACTATTTTCTGTTCTATCGAAGGAATAAGAAACTATATTGTTATTAGATCAATTGTATCCAAAAATGACAACTTGATTTTCTAATACTCCTTTGATTCTTATTTTCATATGGCTTCCATCAACTCCAATAACATTCTTCTTTTTAAAATTATTCATAATTAAATCTTTTCTAATATAACTATTACTTTTATTGATACCTAAGTTATTTCTCTTATTTCTTTGAAAAAGTAGGCATTTTAAATATATTTTCTCTTTGAATTTTTCTTATTTCTCTAATTGAAATATTTAAATTATAAGTTTCAAAAATTCATTTATTAATTATATTAGCACCTGAAACAAAGCCTTTAAAGGTTTTGAAGTATTGTTCAATATAAAAATTAGCATTTTTTAAAACTTTTCTTTGAAAAATTGGAAAATTAGGTAATGATAATTTTTCTTTGAAAATTTTTATTGGTGACATTAGAACAAATCTTCTTTTAAATTTTGAATAACCTTGTTTAGATACATAAAAGAAATTAATTAATTTATTAGTTCCCATTCCATATAACGCTTCAAATTTGTATATTATGCAAAAAGAATAATGCTTATAAATTTTTGTCTTTGTTATCTGAATTAAGTCCTTCTTGCTCATTTTCATCATGTTGATGATCATCTCCGTTGTGCAAGAAGGAATGGACTTTTCCAGAATTTCATATCTTGCATTTGAAAGTAGTACTAATTCATTTGACTCCTTTAATTGTTTCTTTAATTTAGCTATTTCTTTTTCATATTCTTTTATACTTTTATCTTTAAAATCTTTTTTCAATTTATTTGCCACTATATTAAACTCCTTACAAAAGTTAGTATTATTATAGTTTAAATTTGAGTATTTTCTATTTCATAAATAAACTAATTGTACTCCAGAAGTTAAATTGTATTCTTCTACTAATTTTTTTGGTGTATGACCTTGATTAAACTTTTTTGTAACCTCTATTTTTAATTCTTTACTGTATTTTGTTTTTTTCATTTTTTCCTTTCATTAAAAAAACCAGTAGTAAAACTACTGGTAAACTTAGGTTACCTTTTTCTGTGTATTAAAAAAATAACCTCTGAATATGGACGTAAAAAATTTTATATATTATAAAATACAACCAAAAAAATAATTATAAAAACCTATAAAATTAACTTAAGTAGTAAAACTAGATTATTAAATATTTACTAATATTTTTTTAAATCGAGTAGAAGGTATTTTAGCTAAAATAAAAAAATGTAGATAACTTTTAAAAATACATAAATGAAGATTTATTTTTTATGCTTTGAAAATTAAATTCAACTGAATATAAATTTCTTTTTTTATTTGTTATAATTTTAAAAGGTGATAAATTTGAAAAAAGTAATTAATTTTTTTAGTATTTTAACTTTGTTAAGTTCAACAACAGTTGCAGTTGTGGCTTGCGGGAACACTGAAAATAGTAATAGATTTTATGAGACTAACTATAATAAAGCATTTCAAACAGTTTTTAATAATCAGAATAACACTAAAATAAAAGAATTTTCTATGCTTCCTGATTTAGAAAAAAAACTTGGGATTCCAGAGCCAGAGCCTAAAATTGAAAAACAAGCGCAACTACTTAATTTAAGTGGAAATGAATTAAAATTAAATTGTGCTGAATTTATTTGCGATGGAGATAATATTTTTTTTGGTAATGAACTTAGTTTAGACCAATATGGTAATGTTGGAAATGATAATAATATAAAAGATAGAATAATGACACAATATGCTTTGGATGATTTGGCTCAATGATTTAATATAGAACCTAATGAAAAGAGAAATATTTTTTATGACTATTCAAATCTAGAGTTAAGTTTAGATTATTCAAAAAATATATATTTTTTTGGAAAGTATAGAAAAGAAGAAAATTTAATTCTTTGATCCAAACAAAATAGTTTAGAAATAATTGATAAAAAGAAGGATAAAAAAATTAATACAACATTTAATTTTTTTGATAAAGAATTTATTTTAAATGAAGAAATTATTAAAAATTTACTTTTGGCTGAATCAGTTAATATTGAAACTGAAGAAATAATTGAAGATAACGCAGAAGAAAAAGAGATAAATAATATTTTAAAAATATCTTTTGAAGATGTTGATAATACAAAAAAAATGGAAAAAATAAACATTGTAAAAAACTTATTTTATTACTATCAACAGGATTTAGACTTTAAATTAAATAATAATGAAACTGAAGAAAAAGAATTAGAAAATACTCAAGAAAAGTATGAGTCAATTAACTTAAAAAGTTTTAATATAGATAGTATAAAAATTGATAAAATTTCTATAGAAATTAATATAAAAGGGGAAGAAAATGAAGAAAATAATTTATATTCTATCTAGTTTATTTATAATACCAACTTCAGCAATTATGAGTGTTTCGTGTGACCCATTAATTTCTATTGCATCGAAAAGTTTTACTGGTTTTACAAATGACATAAATATATTTTTCAAAGATAATGAGACTATTAAATTATATAATCTTGAATATTTGGAATTTATAAATGATTCATGAGAACACAATGGTTTTGAATCAAGTTTATCTTCAAATAAAATAGCAAATAATAAAGTTGAGTTAGATTTAGATAATCCAACTGAAGCTGAATTTATAAAGATATTAACAGAAATTTATAATCCAAGTATAATAGAAAATTCTTATTATTTTACAGGAATGACAATTATTGTAGAAAATATTTTTTTAAACTCAATAGTTGTTAAAAATGTTGATGGAGCCTATAGTACAAAAGTTGAATCAGATTTAGCTTTAACTATAAAAAAGGGATGAAAAGACCAAGGAAAAGTATTAGCATCCCTAACTAACTCAAATCCTTTAAATAAAAGTGAAACATTTAATTTTATAAATAAAATAATTGATGGAATTAATTTTAGATTAAAAGTATTAGAGAAACAGAATGAAAAAGGCGATTGAGACTATGAAATCGAAGGTACATTAAATGAAGATCAAAAAAAAGCATTTATTTCTAAACTAACTTGATCAGCAAAAACAAAATTATCTTTAGATTTAACAGGTAAAATAACTTTTGAAAAAAATAGTAGTACTCAAGAAGAATTTATGATTATTGATGGATTTAGGTATAAATTCATTTAAAAAACAATGTCCTTAGACATTGTTTTTTTTAAACTCTTTACTATTATTAAAAATACAGCTAATTAACTCAATTTTTCCACGTAGTTCTTCGCTAATCATGATTCCTTTATTAAATATAATAATTTTAGAGTTTTCATTAATATTCTCAACTGAAAGTCCCTCAATTTCGTTCTCTTCAATTTCTTGACCAATTATATTACCAAAGTAATGTTCAATAATTTCACTTGCTTCTTTTCTTTTTTGAAAGTCAGGGTCATTTTCAACTATAACCATTTCTTCTTTATAAAAGTCACTTTGTTTTGGATTTTCAAGATTTCACTGTTTTAATTTTTTTAATGTTTTTTCTAAATTTTTTTGAAGAATATATTCTAAATCTTCATATTCAATTTCATTTATTGAAGTATCTTCACCTAATTTATTAAGTAAAGTTTCAATAATTTTTAAAGATTTATCTAGATTTTTAGTTATATTGTTTATTTGCATTTTCATTATCAATTCAGTTATTTTTTCTTGAATATTATTAGGATTTTTTTCTATTGTTTCTAATAATTCTGATTGGGCAGCATTACCAATACTTTTAAGATCTTCACTATTTTTGATATTTAAACTATATTTTTCAATAAACTCCTTGATATCAATATATTTACTAATAGTTTCAATATCAGTTTTTACATTATTTAAAATATAAGATGTGACATTTAAATCAGGAGTAAAGTCTCCAAAACCTGGCTCATTATCTTCTATAAAACCATTTCTAAAACCTTCAATTTTTTCTATTATAAAATTTTTGAATCATTTTACTGAAATTTCATCTAAATATTTTTTAAAATTATTTGAATTTTGCATTTATTTTTCACCTTTATAAATATAATAACTTATATTTATAAAAATTATATACCTAAAAATATGATATTATCTTTTTAAAGTAGGGATTAATATGAAAAGGAATTCAATAAAAATAATTGATGAGGGCTACTTTTTACTTAATGAAAACCAAAACTTTAGATTTGACAGAGAAGCTTCTAAAAAGATTCTGGAAAACATTCAGTTTCCAATAATTGTTTTAGATACTGAGTTTTTTAATCATTCACATGATAATGGTGAAAATGAGAAAAAACTATATGATGACAATAATAAAGATTTAGTTTATGTCATACAGTATTCTTTTGCCAAATCTTTAAAAGAGATTTCAAACAGAGATAATAAAAAAGCAATTAAATCAATTACAATTAAAAGAAATTTTAATGATAAAGCATATGACTTTTTTGATCAATATTCAAAAATGATTATTTCATTTTTGAATATGTGTCGAAATAAGGAAATCAGAACAATTGTTTGTGCTGGGGCTAGCAATGATGTAAAAATTATTAATAAATGAATTAATGATAATAAAAGATTATTTGCAAGAAAAACATTAAAAATGGCTTTTTATAATAAAGATAGTAAAGAATTAAATGCTAATTATTTTGATATTTATGATATTTTAGAGAATACTTTTTCATTTTCAAATACTAATAAATTAGGCGAAGAATTTTGAAAACGTGAAAATCTACCTGCAGGAAAACAAAGTAATGAAATGATTGCTTTAACAGGAACAAAAAAATTTTTTGATTGATTTGAAGATATTAATCAAAATATCTTTAAAGATGAAAAAGATGATATTTATACAATGTGTTGTAGTGCATATTCATTTTTTTCAAGATCAGTTAATAGAAAAATGGAATATGAAGAGTTTAAAGCAATGAATAAGAATATAAAAAGAGTAATTGACCATTGCTATAATGATGTCTTAAAAGTTTTAGAATTTTTATCTTTTGTATATGAATTTACACAAGTTCCTTATGCTAAAAATACTTATATTAAAAAATTTTAAGATTTATAAAACAATAAAATTGGTATAATTAAGTTAATAATGTGAGGTGTTTTTAATGTCAAATAAAAAATCTAGAAATTTATTATTGTTAAATTATTTTAAACCCTCTATCTATCTTGAAAGTTATGAAAAGATAAATTTGGACTCACTAAAAAATAGTGGAATAAAACTAATAATGTGTGATATGGATAATACATTAATTGGGTGAAACGAAAGAATTCCTTCACCAAATGTATTAAATTTTATTAAAAACGTTTATTCACACAATATGGAATTTGTCTTATTTTCTAATAATATTAGAAGTAGGGTCGAAAATTTTGCCAAAAAAGCAGGAATTAAAAATTACTTTTGAGATTGCAAAAAACCACTTTTAGGTAAGATGAAATTAGTTAAAAAGCTATTTAAATATAAAGAAGAAGAAATGATTATAATAGGTGATCAACTTGTTACAGATGTACTTGTTGCAAATAGAGCACATATTAAAAGTATCTTAGTCTCACCCTTAAGTAGAAATAAAGAGGAAAGTAAAACAATACAGTTTTTAGAAAAACATATTTTGAAAAAATTGTCACAAAAAAATATCTTACATGAGGGATTCTATAATGAAGGAGAAATTGGAGGTAACTATGAAATTCTCTAATAATGAAAAATTAAATGAAATTGAAAAACAATTGGAAGATTTGGAAGATAAGGCCTTACAAATTAATGCTAATAGTGAAGAAGCAGAATCAATTAAAATTAAACAAAGAAGTAAAGTTAGTTTAACAGAAGCTAAACCTGGTATTGGTAATACTACAAACTATCAATCACAAGCACCTAAAAAATGTATTGGTTGTGGAAAAGAGTTGCAAACTCTTGATAAAAGATTACCAGGATTTAGTTTAAATATTGAAAAACAAGATTTATGTTTAAGATGTTTTAAGATAAAGTACTACAATAAATTAGTAGAACAAGAAATTAATGATAAGGATTTTATTGATATCATTGATGAAATAAATCAAACTAAAAATAAAATTAGATATTACTATGTAGTTGATATGTTTGATTTACCTGGAAGTAGATTAACTTGATTAGAAAAATTAATATCAAAAAAGGAAGTCGTTATTTTAGTTAATAAAATTGACTTATTCCCAAAATCAGTAAAAAAATTAAAAATTTTAAATTATGTTAAAAAATTCTTTGAAGATTCACCAATTGCTGGTTCAAAAATAATATTTACTTCATCTCTTAAAGCTGACTATATTTTTCCATTAGTAAATGAATTAAAATCAGTAGAGTATGATCAATATATTGTTGGAATTTCAAACGCTGGTAAATCAAGTTTAATAAATGCTTGTCTAACATATAATAATCAAATTCCTTCAATTGTTACTTCAAAATATGTTAATACAACTTTAGATAAAATTAAAATTAACTTTACAGAGAATAACTTTGTTTATGATACACCTGGTCTTGTAAAACACAATCATATAGCTATTGCAACTGCACCAAATTACTGAGATTTTTTCTTTTTTAAAAAGGAAATTAAGCAAGTTACTTATCAGTTAAATGCTGGTCAATCAATTTTTTATGGAGGACTTGCATGATTTAGTTTTGTTGAAGGTCAAGCAATTAATGAAAAAAATCATAAACCAACTAAAACTAATTTTCATTTTTATATCAATAAACAAATGCCTTTACATAGAACAAAAAAAGTAAATGCACAACAATACTTTAAAAAGAATCGTTACAATTTATCTCCAAGATTACTTTCAAGTGATAGTGATTTTGAAGTTCACAGTTTTGTATACAATGATGAGAAAAAAATAGATCTACATATTTCAGGTTTGGGTTGAATAAATTTTAAGACTTATAAAGGTATGAAATTAGAAATAACTGTACCTAAAACAGAATATGGAATAAAAGTAAGTCAGTTAGAAGCATTGATATAAAAAAAATTAAAAAAGTTATTTACTTTTTTTTTTTTTTTTGCTAAATTTATTTTGAGGGGAATAAAATGAATGAAAAAAATAGTATTTGTATTGTTATCAATAACAATTGTAATACCTTTTTTAGCATATACAGTTTCTTGTGGAAGCAATGAAACTAATTATGGTACGGATCTTTCAAAAATTTTAGATTATAACTGAAAACAAGAGGAACCATACTATGATAAAAGTAAAAGGATATTACACGATATTCCTTCATCAGTGTCAGATGAAGGAATAAAGTTAAAAATTAAAGAAAGAAATAGATATTTAAATTATAAATATTTAAATACAGGTTTTAAAACATCCTCAGAAGTTTTAAAGCAAGCACCAACTGGTGTACCATTAAATTCAAAATTCTTACCAAATGGTAACAGAAAAAAAGATATAATGGAAATTCAAAGAAATGAAATTTTTGATAAAGTAAATAGTATATTAGAATGAAACTACAAATCAGATTTGGATGCTAAGTATAATAAATCAAGAATTGAACTTCAAAAAAGAACTAATGTTGCTTCAAAATGAGTTGAAAATCAAGATGAAAAAATTCAACAAATGAATATGACAACAATTATTAATAGTACTTCTAATGAAAATACTATTATCGGAAATAAAAGAACTTATGCAAGAAGTTTTAATAATTATCAATACAATGATATTATGGTTAGTTGAGCAGGTGCAGCTGATGAGGGAATAATTATTCCTCCAGCTAAAAATGAAATTGAAAAAGCACATATAAATGGAACTAGAATTTTAGGAAATATTTTTCTTGATGGTTATCATGGTCTTAAAAAGGAAATATTAGAAAAATTTTTAAAAAAAGATGCACAGGGAAATTATTTAATAGTTGATATTTTAATTAATATGGCAGCTAATTTAGGTTTTGATGGGTGATTTTGAAATAATGAACCAAATGGATATTTTGAGGATGGATATATTCTAGGATATAAAATTGTTATTGAAATTATGCAACAATGAAACGAAAAAGTTAAGTATTCAATAGATGATAATATTAGGAAATTAGTATTGTTTTCATATAAAAATAATGGAAATCTAGAATTAGATTCAACTGATAAAACAGCAAGTCAAGAGTCAGAAGCTCTTCAAAAAAATACAAATTATTTTTTAAGTGATTTCGGAGTTACTACAAATAAATCTCTGGATTATATAAAGAAAAATAAAATAGAAAAAGATTCTCATAAAATTTTTAATATGTATAATTTGGGTGGCTGAATTAATGGAAAAATATTTTATGATAAAAATAAAATAGGTCAGAGAGATCTTAGAGACCTTGTTTATAAACATTTTGATGAAAATGGAAATGAGTATAAATCTAATGATGTTTCAAGAGAAAAAGATGACAAAAATAACAATAAATGGACCTATATTAAAAATAACTCAAACAAAGCTGATTCTTATAATTCTCTAGCTATTTTTGCTGCACATACAGCAAGTGATTTAGCACAACAAGAAATGGATAAAATTAATAATGGAATTCCTAATCAGGAAAATGATATTTATGGAATGACATTACAAAATTATTATGATGACATGATTTATACTGGAAAAAATAGACAGCTATCAAATGATGATAGAGGTTCTATTTCTTATAATGAATCTACTTTTGATGATGATTTAAGTTATGGAGTAGGGAATTTAGTAAATGAAAGAACTGTCCTAAATGATTTTAATAAGTCATTTTTTACAAATTTTTCAACTGGTAATGGTTCAAAATTTGTTTCATTAAATGATAACAAAGAAAGAATTATTGAAGAAAATTACCCTTGAAGTAATACAAATATAGCTGATGTCCAACCTACATATAAATGAATGATTTTGGAAAATGATAATTTTGGCCAAAAACAACAAATTAATAAGAGTGTAGATATTACTGGTTATTATGATTATCTTAATCCTTATTTAAAAGGTAATTCAATTGCACTAGGTTCTAAAAAACCAAATGCAATTGAAACAAATGGAGAAATCAATGAGGCAACATTTGATACAAACAAAAATTATAATTGAATGATTATGGGAAGTAATTATAAAGATAATAAACCTTTAACAGTTTCAATTGTATATAAATCAAATAATCAGCTTTCAAATGAAAGTATTGTATATGAAGAAATAAATTCAAATAATTCAACTATAAAGTCAAGTTCAAATATGGATATCAAGAATTTAGACGATGGTTGAAAAGAGATAATAGCTAATATAACTCCGTATTCATCTGGGGGGATAATAGGTAAAATTGGTTTACAATTTAAATCTTCAAAAGAAAAAAATAAAATTAATATAGGACAATTAGCAGTTAATTCTAAAAACATTGATCAAAATTTAGAGGGTAATTCAAATTTAAAAGCTCAATCAGAATTATTAATTGATAGAGGAAATAATTTTCAAAATATTAGACTTAATTTTGAAAATTTATTAAAAGATAAAGATATCTACTCTTATTATGAAGTTTATTTTAAACAAAAAAATAAATTAATTAGAGTTGGGGAGACTAACTCTAACGATTATTTTGTAAAAGATATTCCAAGCGATACTAATGAAATGTATATAAAAATACAAAATAATGCAACTAGGGAAATTAAATGAATTAAATTAAAAATGGAGGGGTAATAATGTTAGAAATAAAAAATTTATCTAAGAACTTTGGAAAATATAAAGTTCTTAAAAATATAAATCTTGAAATTAAAAGTGGAGAGTGTCTTGGAATTTTAGGTTCAAATGGCGCAGGAAAAACTACATTAATGGAAGTAATAGTTGGTCAAATAAAGCCAAGTAGTGGTGAGATACTTATTGATGGAGAAAAAAATATTTATAAAAAAGTTGGAATTCAATTTCAAGAGGGTATGTGACCAATGGGAGTTAATTCTAAAATATTAGTTAAGTTTTTTAAACAAAATTGATTTAAAGAAATAGATGAAAATACAAAAGAACTAATTAAAATTTTTGAAATAGAAAAAATTTTAAAAAAAGATTTAAATAATTTAAGTGGCGGGCAGAAACAAAGAGTTAATGCTTTTTTAGCTGTTATAAATAATCCACAATTTATATTTTTAGATGAAATGATATCTGGATTGGATCTAAAAATGCAATTAAAATTAATTTCTTTTTTTAAAAAATTAAAAAGTGAAGGAAAAACTATTGTATTAATATCTCATAATCCTGAAGAAGTTGAGGAAATATGTGATAGAGTAATAATTTTAAAAAATGGTGAAGTTTATTTAGACGATATAATTAAAAATATTATTAAAAAACATGGAAGTATAAGAAAAATGTTAATTAAATATTATGAAAGTGAGTTTGAAAATAATGAATAACAAATTTGTTAAATTTAATAAAAACCTTTTTAACAATTTTCTTTTAGTATCGAGCTCAATTTTAAAAAATTTTAGAACTTATGTTTATTTATTCTTTATACCAATATTCTTTCTATGTGTATTTACATGATTTACTGGAGGTATGAATGCAAGTTATAAACCAACAAAATTGTTCTTATTTATGATGATTCCAACATATTCAATTGTATTTTTAGTAAACATTTCTATTTCTGAGTGAAAAAATTCAGTTTTTTTAAAAAGAGTACATAGTGCTGGAATTTCTAAAATGGAGTTTCTAGTAAGTATTTGAGCTTTTAATTTCTTAGCAGGAATTGTAGCGTTTATAGTTGGTTTTTTTACTATTGAAATATTAGGGCTTTTATACGTTAAACCAGTAGATGAAAGTATTGCTTCTTCTTTTGCTTTAATTAGTTTTAGTGAATGATTAGGAATTTTATATGCAATTAGTTTAAATATTTTAATGTCAATTGCCATTGGAACAATAATAAGTGGTTTAATTAAAAGTGTTGCATTATCACAAAGTTTAACAATAATAATAATTATTTTATGTATTGTTTTTTCAGATAATTTATTACCAATTGATTTAATGGCTATAAATAAGTGAGTTGTTATTTTTAGTTATTTATTTCCTCAAAAAAACTCAGTTTGAATTGGACTAATAAGTTCATCTGCTAAAAATCTAAGTTGAATAATTGAAAATAGTGATAGAAAAATAGTCAGTTTTAATTATAATTTAACTTTAGTTAGTTTAACTGGACTAATGTATACATTAATTTTATTAATTGGAGCATATTTCTCATTTAATTGAAATAATAAAAAATAAGATTTTTGTAAAATATGTTTTTAATCAAGTAAAAAAATGATATATTTATATTAATAAGTTTGGGGAGGCCACAAAAAATAATGAAATTAATTTTAGTTATTGAAGTTGGAATTTCAGCATCAAAAGTAGGTTTAGTTAATCAATATGGTGATTTACAAGCACAATTCTCAGTTGATCATGAAAAAGATAGAATTATTCCCAATTTATATGAAAAAATTATTGATGGTTTAGAAACTATTGGTATTAGTTATGATGATGATATTGATAAAGTAGGGATTGCAATTCCAGGTTATGTTGATCATATGCTTGGAATAATTAGATATTCAGCAAATCTTGAGTTGACAAATTATAATATAAAAGAAGAAGCAGAAGATTTATTTAAAAAACAAATTTTTGTAATAAATGATGCTAATGCAAGTGCCTTAGGTGAATTTTGAACTGGTGTTGCAAAACAATATGATTCAATAATTTTTTACTATATTGATAGTGGAATTGGTGGAGCTGTTATAACAGAAGGAAAATTGTCACCTGGTTCTAGAGGATTTGCAGGAGAATTTGGTCATGGTGGAGGAATCTTTCAAACTAAGTATGACTGTGTTTGTGGTTTAAAAGGATGTATTGAGCCTATGTCTTCAACATCAGGAATTGTTAATCATTTTAAAACAAGTTTAAAAGCAAAGAGAAATCATCCAGCATCAAGTTATTTCAATAATATTGAAACAATCACTTTTAAAGAAATTGTTGAGGTTTTTGAAAATAATGAAGATCCAATTGAAGTGATCTTACTTTTACAAGAAGCAGTTGAGCCACTTGTTATGCATATGGCAGCAATGATAAATGCATTAGATCCAGAAGCTATTATCTTGGCTGGAGGTCTAACACAATTAGATGATCATATAATAAAAATTATTAAGAAAAATATTAAAAAATATATTATTGAAATGTTTGCCGAAGAATTAACAATTGAGAATGCACAATTAGGAAATGATTCTGCAATGATTGGAAGCGCTTATTATGCATTAAATGATTGAAAAATATTCTAATTTTCAATCATTTTTTTATGGAGGTTTATTTATGGAAATGAAAAGTTTGTTAAAACGAATTAATGAACTTGCTAAAATTGCAAAAGAAAGAGAATTAACAACAGAAGAGTTAAAAGAGCGTGATCAGTTAAGAAAAAAATATGTTACTATTTTCCGAAAAGGACTTGAACAACAATTGGAAAATGTAACAATTATTGATGAAAATGGCACTATAGTAAAGAAAAAAAGTAATACTAGTAGTTAAATAACAAAAGTAACTTTTTTTTCCTTTCATAGCTCTTGTATAAGCAAATAAGAGCTATTTATATTAATAAAATCATGCTAATTTTAAAAAATTATAAAAATATTTTAAAATTATAAAATATTTTTATATAATATAGTTAAGCCATAACTGGCTACGAAAGGGAAATAAAAATGAAAAAATTACTAGGATTATTAGGAGCAGCAGGATTAGTTGCAACAACAAGTGCAACTGTTGTTGCTTGTGGAGATAAAGATACAGTAAAAACTGATTTATCAAAAATGGAATTAACTGTTGCATCAGG
Organism: Spiroplasma endosymbiont of Cantharis rufa; assembly: GCF_964019665.1. Taxonomy (NCBI): domain Bacteria; kingdom Bacillati; phylum Mycoplasmatota; class Mollicutes; order Entomoplasmatales; family Spiroplasmataceae; genus Spiroplasma; species Spiroplasma endosymbiont of Cantharis rufa. Next base: position 617,024 of record NZ_OZ026459.1, read on the forward strand.
ATTAACAGAAGAAGCAGCAAAAAAATCAATTGAAAGTCAAATTACTGCTAAAGTAAAAGATGCTAAAATTACTACTGATTATACAATTACTGTAGAAAAATCAACAAGTACTTATGAGGGAACTGAAGAAGAAAATTTAGCAGATGGAACTAAAATAACAGTTGCAGCAACAAAAGATTCTAAATTATTAACTGGTTCAAAAACTATTACAATTGGTACATCAACAACACCTGAAGAGGATAAAAAAGATTTAGGTAATTTATCAGTTGAAATTAAAGCAGATTTAACTGAAGCAGATGCTAAAACAAAAATTAAAGAAGCAATTGTTACATTATCTCAAGAAGCAGTTGAAAATACTGATTATACAATTACATATAAAGCAAAAAATACAGAAGGACTTTATGCTTTAACTTCAGGAGATACATTTGAAGTTAAAGCAACAGCAAATTCTAAATTATTAACTGGTTCAATTATTATTACTGTAATTGCAGCAGAATAATTTATAATTAGAAAAAAATAAATAATTTAAACATATTGTAAAAAATAATTTATTCACAAAATTATTTAAAAATCCATTTATTGGATTTTTTTTATCAAAAATTTAAAACATATCTTTATACAAATTAAAATTTTTTTAATTTTAGAGATATAATTATTTTGAATAAAAGTGAGGTTCAAAAGAAATATGAATAAAGACAATAAAAATCTAAATGCTCTAAGAATTTTAGGCATAGAAGCTGTTAATAAAGCAAATTCAGGACACCCTGGAATAGTTTTAGGAGCAAGTCCAATAGTATTTACTTTGTTTACAAAGCTTATGAATTTAAATCCTAAAAATCCATCTTGATTTAATAGAGATCGATTTGTTTTAAGTGCAGGTCATGGGAGTGCATTACTTTATAGTGCACTACATTTATCAGGATTTGATTTATCAATAGAGGATATGAAAAAATTCCGTCAATTAAATTCAAAAACACCAGGACATCCCGAATTTGGTCATACTCAAGGAGTTGAAGCGACTACAGGTCCACTTGGACAAGGTTTTGCTATGGGAGTTGGAATGGCACTTGCAGAAAGTCATTTAGCAGGAAAGTATAATACAAAAGATTTTGATATTATTAATCATTTTACTTATGTTTTATGCGGTGATGGTGATTTACAAGAGGGTGTTTGTCAAGAAGCCATAAGTTTTGCGGGAAGATATAAATTAAATAAATTAATTGTTTTACATGACTCAAATGATATTCAATTAGATGCTCCCGTTGAGTTAGCTCAAAGTGAAGACATTACTCTTAAATTTAAAGCAGCAGGATGAAATACTTTGCACATTAAAAATGGTGAGGATCTAAAAGAGATTGAAAAGGCTATTTTAATAGCACAAAAAAGTGATAAACCAACGTATATTGAAGTTAAAACAGTTATTGGAATTGGATCAACTAATCAAGGAACTACTAAAGTTCATGGAGCACCTTTGGGAAATGATATTGAAACTGTTAAAAAATATTTTAATTGAAAAGAAGAAGAATTTAAGATTCCCCAAGAAGTTTATAACTTTTGAAAGGAAAATGTTTTAAGTAGGGGAGTTAAGAGTGAACAAGAGTACGATTCAAAATTTTCAAAGTATCAAGAAAAAAATCCAAAATTAGCAAAAGAACTTATTAATTCTATTAACAAAGAATGAAATATTGATTTAAAAGAATTACAAGCATTAAATAAAAATATTGAACAAGCAACAAGAGTAAGTTCTGGAGAAGTATTTAACTATTTAAGCAAAAATATTACTTCAATTATTGGGGGAAGTGCAGATTTATGTGAATCAACTAAAATAAAAGGTGCTGATGGAAACTATGACTTTAATAATCTAAATGCAAGAAATATTATGTATGGAGTAAGAGAATTTGCAATGTGTGCAATTAATAATGGTATTGCACTTCATGGTGGTCTATTACCAGTGGCTTCAGGATTTTTTGTTTTTGCAGATTATTTAAAACCAGCTTTAAGAATGAGTGCAATTATGAAAATTCAAACTTTAAGTATTTTTACTCATGATTCTGTGGCGGTTGGAGAAGATGGTCCAACACATCAACCAATTGAACAACTGGCAATGTTAAGAAGTATTCCTAATATCAGTTTGTATAGACCATGTGATATGGCAGAAACTATTGCAAGTTATTATAATGCTTTGAATAATAAAAATACTCCAAGTGTTATTGTTGCAACTAGACAAAATTTAAAAGAATTAGATCATAATAAAAATATTATTGAAGATGTAAAAAAAGGTGCTTATATTTTAAGTGAAACAAAAAATGCAAATATTACTTTAATTTCATCAGGAAGTGAAGTTGCTTTAGCAATGGATGTAAAGTCAATTTTGGAAACTAAGGGTCATAAAGTAAATGTTGTATCAATGCCAAATATGAACGACTTTATTAAACAATCAAAGGAATACCAAGATACAATCATTAATAGAAATACACAAAGATTTTCAATTGAACTCTCATCGACTTTTGGTTGACATAAATTTTTAGGTGATAATGGAAAAGCTTATGGAATTGATACTTTTGGTTATTCAGCTCCATTCAATGATGTTATTAAAGAAATTAAATTTACTAGCCAAGATATAGCAAAAGACATATTAACTGTATTAAAATAATTAAAAATTATGTTAATATTAGAAAGAAATTATTAATAAAGGAGGATTTAAATACAATGGGAACTATAGTATGATGAGGGGCATTATTAATAGCAATAGCTACTGCTATTGTTGGGGGAATAATTGGTTTTATAATAACAAGAAAAGTTATTCAAAAGCAATTAAGAGAAAATCCGCCGATTAATGAAAATCAAATTAGAGCTATGTACAGAAGTATGGGAAGAAAACCAACTGAAAGTGATATTAAAAAAACTATGAATGCTGTTAAAAGAGGAAAGTAGAATGTTTTATTAAAAGAGTTTTTTTAATAAAACATTTTTTTTTTTTTTTTATTAAAAAATTATTATATAATTAATTAGGAATTTAATTCCGTATGAAGTACAGAATATCAATTATAAAATATTAGAACGGTGGACAAAAAATGATACAAGTTTTTACTTGTAAAAAATTTAAAAGGGTAAATGCATTTTTATTACACAATGAAGAAAAAAAGGGTGTATTATTTGATACAGCATATGAATCTTATAAAGATATAATAAAATTTGTGGAGAGCAATAATATTCAAATAACAGATATTTTTATAACACATGGTCATTTTCCACATTTTTTTGGAATAAATGAAATCTCAAAAAGTCAAAATAATCCTAATGTTTTTATTGGTAAAGAAGATCTATTAAATCTTTTTGACCCAATAAAAAATATGAGTAATTATTTTGAAGGTGTTAATAAATGTATATTAGAACCTATAAAAAATTTAAAAGTAATATCACAAGATGGAAAAGTTAATTTAAATGGATATGACATTGAAATATTTAAAAAGAATTGTCATACAGAAGGTTCTTTAATCATTTCAGTGCCACAAGAAAAATTCTTATTTACAGGTGATTTCATTCTTAAAGATGAAACTTATTTAGTTGATGGATTGTTGCAACTAAATAATGAAAATGAAAAGTTAATTTTAGAGACTTTTAACTGATTAATAAGTAATTTTAATAAAGATTTTAAAATTTTTACTGGTCATTATGATTATGGTTTTAAAATAAATAATATTTTAGAAGATAAAGATGCCAAACTTTTAAAAAAATATATATCAAAATAGTTTTTATTAATAAAAAAATGTACGGCTATGATAATTGAATTATCATTAAGTACATTTTTTATTTTTCCTTTTTTGAATTTTTAAATTATTTTTTTTCCTTTGAATTAGATTCGTTTATAATGATTTTTTTTGAATTTTTATTCTTTTTATCTAATTCATTTACTTCAATATCATTTTCATTTGACTTAATTCTTTTTTTTCCCAAAAATACAGGTTCAGTACCTTTAATTAGTCTAATAATATTTTGATAATGTCTTGCCAATAGAATAAGTGCTGCAAAAGTTACAACTAAGTTTATTACTAAGAAACTATCCATTGGTGAACCGTTAACTAAGTGAAATTTATTATATCAAACAAATGGGAAGGCCTTTTCAAAGTCGTTACCATTAATTGAAAAATTACTTAATCCAGAAAGTTGAGGAATTCACATTAATGCTGCAGCTAAAATGGTTGCAAAAATTGAACCGATACTTACTTTTTTTGAAACTAATACTAAAATTAATCATATTGTAAAAAATATTAAACCTACAAGAAAGTTAGCAACTAACATTAAACCTAAAAAGCAACTTACAGCTTTACCACCTTTGAATTTGTAGTAAATTGGTCAACAATGTCCAACTAAAGCAAAGAATCCAGGAATAATTAAAATTGTATTTTTAAAAATTTCAGTTGAACCAGTTGGTATTAAACTAATTAAAAATGCAAGAAAGACTGCTAAGAATATTTTAAAGGAGTCTAATAACATAATTACAACTCCTCATTTTTTACCAATCATACGACTTGCGTTAGTTGCACCAGCATTTTTACTTCCTTGCTCTCTAACATCCTTATTGGTTTTTCATTTTACAATAGCAATTGAAAAAGAAAAACTTCCTAAGAGATATGCGATAATAGAAGTTATAAAAGTTCCTAAAATAATTTCTAAAGTCATGTTCTACGCTCCTTGTAAAATATCTAATAATCATAAGTTATCTTACTATAAACTTATAGTAATATGCAATAAAATAGTTTAGAATAATAAAATAGTCCTACAAATTATTTCCTAAAATAGGAGGGTTTATTAAGAATGAAATTAAGTGAAAAGATAAATTTAAAAAGTATTATTTTTAGTTTATATAAAAAGGATTTATATGGTCTTTTAAATAAGAAAGAATTTAATTTAAATAAAGAACAAAAAAATGAACTAATTTTTTTAGGTCAAACAGATGAATGTAAAACTTTATTTGAAGGAATTAATAATTTTTTTGAAAAAAACATTAATAATGAACCAATCGAACTAAGCTTGATGCTAACTTTAATTTTGCAAAGATATCACTATTTTTATAAAACTGAATTAGAGTGAAGAAGCTATTGTAATAATTTTGAAAAAATTGAAGAAAAAGATCCTGGTGAATTTTTTTTAACTTATATTAGTAAATTTTTTAATGATCAAATAGATCTTTATAATAAAAGTTATCAAGAAATTATTGAAGAGTTTAATATTGATAACTGAAATAAAAAATTTTCACTAGATATTTGTTTGCTAATTAAAAACATTAATAATTCAAATAATTTTCAAGAAAAATTACAAAATTGCGAAAAATTAGTTTTATTCTTACAAGATACAAAAAATATTTATTCTAGTTTAGAAGTAGTTGGTTTAGAAAGTGAAAAACAACAGTTTTTAGCTCATACAAATGAAGTAAAAATAATATTTCAATCATTAAATCATTTAGTAAATGAAATATTAAAGCAAATTATTGCTGTTTAAAGGAAAAAAATATGTTTAATAAATATGACAAAATGAATCAAAAAGAGTTGGAAGAAAAACTTATTATTGTTGAAAAAGATTATAAAGACTTAATAAAACAAGAAAGACAAATTGATAAAAAGGTTAGAAAAAATTTGTGATTTTGATTTTTCTTTCCTTTATTAGGTTTTCTTTTTTATCAAATTCATCTTAAAAGAAGAAAAGAAAATGATAAAAACTATTATATTATTAAAGATAAAAAAAAGGATTTAATTTATATTGAATTAGAAATTCAATTTATTAAATCCAAAATTAAAAAGTTAAATGAAACTACTTAAAAATAATTTTTTTATAGTTTATAAACTATAAAACTCATAAGATACATAATTAAGGAACTTCTTGTTGATTCCAAAAATGTAGTGCGTTCATAATAGTCAATAATTATTATTTCACTATACTTGTCAAATTTATGTTCTTGTGATGGTGAACATATAATAAAAATATTGTCAGTCTTGCTTTTAAGTAAATTATAAAAATTAATTACATATTGATTATCCAAACCAAAAGCAACTATTATGAAGGTATCTTCAGATGTTACTCTATTAACTCAAGTTTCATTTAATTTTCTTTGATAATTAAAATGAGCATTATAACCTAATAGATTTAATTCACTTATAAACAATTCTGTATTAAATAATTGTTGGTAACAACTTATAGCATAAGTATTTTTTGTTTGTTTAATTGAATTAACAAGATTCATTATTTTATTTTCTTGTGAATCGATTAAATCAATGGATTTATTTATTAAATTTCTATAGGAATTATTATTATTTTCATTATTAATTGTTAAAGTTGTTCAGTTATAATATTCAGTTTCAACTTTAATTCTTATTGCCAGTTCTTTAAAACCATCATAACCATATTTTTTTGCAAACGCTGTAATGACAGATTCAGAACAAAAACTTTGTTTTGAACATTCATTAATTTTAGGCGTTTTTTTATTTTCAATACAATCAAGTAAATAATTTGCAATTGAAACATGAGTTTGATTTTCAAGATTAGCTTTTATTAATATCAATTTTTCTTTAATGCTTTTGAACATATTTATCTCCTAAATATATATTAACAAAGTTTTTTTGATTTTCCAAAAAAATTCTCCATTATTATAATTTATTGTAAAAAAATATTCTGTTCAATAGAATTAATTTGGAGGTAAATAAAAATGATTAAGTTTTCAAAAAAATTTGAAATAGGAGCATCAATGAGTGCAATGCAAACAGAAGGAAAGGGAATCACAAAGATTGGTGATTTAGCTTTTGATAAATATTATCAAGAAAGCCCTCAGTTATTTCACAATAATGTTGGACCTAATGTAACATGTGATATTACAAGACATTATAAAGAAGATATCAAAATGTTTAAAGAGATTGGTTTTGATTCATTAAGAACGGGATTTTCTTGAGCAAGATTATTTCCTGATGGTAAAACACTTGATTTACAAGCAGTGAAGTTTTATCATGATTATATTAATGAATATAAAAAGAATAACATCAAAATAATTATGACTTTATTTCACTTTGATATGCCACTTTGAGCCCATAACAAAGGAGGTTGAGCATCAAAAGAAGTAATTGATTCTTTTGTTCAATATTGTGAATTTATTTTTCAAGAGTATCAAGATAGTGTTGACTCTTATGTAACATTTAATGAACCTTTGGTTCCTGTATATGAAGGTTATTTAAATGATAAGCATTATCCCGCTTTGGATGACCCTAAACAAGCTGTACAGCAAGCATATGGAATATTTTTAGCTCATTCCAAAGTACTATTAGTTTTTAGAAAATATAGGTTAAAAGCTCAAATTGGATTGGTTTTTAATTGAAATTATACTTATGCTTTTTCTAATTCTGATGAAGATCAAGAAGGGGCCAAAATTTATGATGCATATGTTAATAGGGGACCTTTAAATATTATGTTTAATGGTGTAATTGACCCCATTTTAGTAAAAACTTTAAAGCAATATTCAATTTTACCTAATTATAGTCATGAGGAATTAGAAATAATTAAACAAACTAAAATAGATTTTCTAGGAATAAATTATTATTTTCCTTGTAGAGTAAAAGTTAAAAGTAATCACAAGGAAAGATGAATTATGGATAAATTTATTATCGATATTCCAAAGGAAGCTAAAATAAATCCTTATAGAGGATGAGAAATATATCCTGAAGGTCTTTATGAAATTGGAATGGAGATTAAAGAAAAATATAACAATATTGCTTGATATATTGCAGAAAATGGAATGGGTGTTGAAAATGAAGATAGATTTAGAGATGAACAAGGAATAATAAATGATGATTATCGAATTGAATTTTTAGAAGATCATCTCAGTCAAATAAAAAGAGCAATTGATAATGGTTCAAATTGTTTTGGCTATCATATTTGAGCTGCCTTGGATTGCTGGAGTTTTAGAAATGCTTTTAAAAACAGATATGGCTTAATTGAAGTTAATTTAAAAGATCAAAGTAGAAAATTTAAAAAATCAGCTTTTTGATATAAAAAATTAATTGAAAATAAGGAAGGATAATTAAGATGATTAAGAAGAAATATATTCAATCAGTTCAAGATATTTTTCAATACTTAGGTGGCTATCAAAATATAAATTATTTTACTCACTGTATGACAAGAATGAGATTTCATCTAAAAGATTGGAATACAATTGATGAAGATAAATTAAGATCTAATGAACATGTAACAGGAATCAAAAAAAATGAAGGTGGTGATGAATACCAAATTATAATTGGTATGGACGTTGCTGAATTTTATGAAACTTTTTGTGAAATAAATGGTTATGATCTTGATGGTAGGACTTTATTATTAAAATCAACTAATTCAAAAAATACTAATTTTAAAATAAAACAACTTGAAGAGATAAAAAAAATTAAAGGTAAATTTAAAATTAAAGGTTTTACTAACAAATGTCTTTCTTTTATTAGTAAGGTCTTTTCACCAATAGTATATCCCTTAATTGGTTATGGACTATTATTAACAATTTGATCATTAATGACAGTTGAATGAAATGGTGATGGAACTTCATTAGCTAATAGTGTTCATTTCTTTGATGAATTTGCAAGTATTCTTGATATTTTAACTAGTACTTTTTCACTATTTATTACAATAGCAGTTAGCTATACTGTTTTTAAAGCAATGAGATGTAGTTCAATCTATGGGATACTTATTGGAGTTGTTTTAACAGCGCCAGGATTAGTATCGATGGGAACTGTTGAAGTTCAAGAAGGACAAACTATTTTGTCACAATATCCTGGTTGATCATTATTTGGTAAAGGAATCATATATCCATGAAAAATAAGCTTCAATGGATTAATGGTACCAATGATTGGTGTAGCTATTTTTGGAGTTTATATGGAAAGATGAACTTCTAAAATATCTAACACTACTGCTAAAAATATTTTAAGTCCAATTCTTATAATAGGTGTAACATTTATATTTGCAATATTTATTGTGGCTCCAATTGGATTATTATTTACAAATTATTTATCAATTTCAGTTAATTGATTAAGTACAAATGGCATTGCAAAATATATTGCTTTACCACTTTTGGGAGCATTATATGGTCCACTTGTAATAACAGGTTTACATCATTCTTTAACTCCAATTATATTACAAGGTCAATCAGCTTATGGAGCAACTATTATTCAAGGTTTATGTACATTATCAAATGTATCTCAGGGTGTAGCTACAATTGCATTTGTAGTATTGAATAGAAGAGTAAGACAATTAAAAGAATTAGGAGTTTCAAATGGAGTTTCAGCAATTATTGGTGGAATTACAGAACCATCTTTATTTACAGTAAATTTAAAACATTTATATCCTTTAATTGCTTGTTCAATAGGAGTATTTTGCGGAAGTTTAATCCTTGTTGCTTCTAATACCTTTGCATTACAAGGAGCTAGTTCAATATTTGGTTTTTTAATGTTTCAACATAAAGCACCAAATGCAACTGGGGTAATTACTTGAATTGGTGGTGGATTTATTTGAGGGGGAATTTCAATTATAATAAGTTGTGGTGTTACTTTTATAATGACTTTATTATTAGGAAAAATAAAATTCTTTCAAAATAGAACTCGAGATCTTCTTTTAGAAGAATATAATGAAGACTTAAATGAATTAAAATTAATAGATAATAGTGATTTTAAAGAAATAATTAGAAAGGAAAAGAAAAATAAAAAAACGTTAAAACGACAAATTTTATTGGAAAAAAGAAATAAAAAAATTACTAATAAACTATAATAGCAACTTATTAGTACATAAATTAAAAAAATGTCCTATTGAATATAGAACATTTTTTTAATTTAATTTACAATATTTTTATTAGGAGAAAATATATGAAAAAAATTAAATTTAAAAACTTATTGCATATTTTTCTATTATTAATTCTATTATTTTCTATTATTTTTAATTTCTCAACTCCAAAAATTAATTATGAAGTAAATAAGATTAATACCAAAGAAAAGATTGTTATGATAACTTTTGACGATGGTCCACAATTGCCAGATGAATCAATATTAGATATTTTAAAAGAGAATAATGCAAAAGCAACTTTTTTTGGATTAGGTGTAAATTATGAAAAGTATTGAACTAATGAAAAAATTAGAAATATTATTAAAAGAATTATTAATGAAGGTCATTCATTGGGCAATCATTCCTATTATCATAATAAGTATCAGTTAAAGACAAAAGAAGCTTATAACGAATTTTATCAAACAAGTGCAATGATAGTTAAAATCTATCGAGAAAATAATATAATAAAAGAGAATAATGATATTCCAATAAGAATGCCATATCTTCAATATTATAGAGGTATGGATTATATTAAAAGCAAAATGAAAATAGATTATTTTATTAGAGGTTATTTAGGATGCGATTATAAAGAGGAAGTTTGTGGAAAAAATAGAATTCTAAAACAATATAAAAACAAAATAAAACCAGGACAAATATTAGTTTGTCATACAAGAGATTATGCAAAAGAATGACTGCCTAATTTATTATCATATTTAAATGAAAATAATTACAAAACAGCTAATTTTAGTAGTGGGGAATATTATTATAAGAATTACGGAGGCTTAATTTTCTAATGTGATCAACTTTTGAAATTATTCAATTTATTACTTTAAACTTTATTTCAATTTTTTTTATATATTTCTCAGTTGTTAATTACGTTAAAAAAGAAACAAAGAAAGTATTTAGAATTATATATATTAATATGGCGTTACTAAATGTTATATGAATTATTATTTTATATATTTTGACTTTTTTAATATGAGCTTCTTCTTGAGGAGTTAATATTGGAATCAATTTTGGATTTATAATTGCAGATATAATTTACTTGTTATTATGATTTAGTTTTAATTTTAAAATAAATAAATAATTTAAATATTTAAATTTCTCTAAAAAAATCTATTAACTATCTATATTATCCAATTAATAAAATTAAAGTACTTTAACTTTATTAAAGTACTTTAATTTTTCTAAATATTATAATATAAATAGAAAAATTTAGAGGTATAATATGGGAAAAATCTTTAAACCATTAGTAATTATTTTACTAATTATTGGGCTTATTTTATTAATTATTATGTATACAATGCCAAATACAAAAGAAAAAAAAGTACAAGAACAAAATTTTGCTATGAATCATGGAAACAAGGATTGACATTGAATTGAAGATTGAGAAAAATACAATAAAGATCATAAAAATTTTGAAATGTATTCAAGTGATATTGAAATTGCACATGTTACTGAAAAAGTTATACATGATGATGGTAAATTTGAATTAAATGCAAATAGCATTGGTGAAGCTTATCTAACCTTAGTTGGATCAACAAAAAAATCAAACTTAGAAAAAAAGTGAGTTTTTAAAGCAATAGTTAATGAATCAGAAGAACCAGAAAAAACTAATATTGAATTATCAGATACTAAAATAATTGTTGAAGTAGGGCAAACTAACTCTTCATTAAGAATTGAAAACTACTTAGCATTAAATAATGTTTATGTAGAATCAACAAATAAAAATATTGCAACAGTATTTAATGATAATGAAACAATTCATATAACTGCTATTGAAGAAGGCGAAACAAAAATAATTGTTAATGCCGACAATGTAGTTAGTCCAATGGAAATAAATGTAACTGTTAGTAAACAATTATTTGATATTGATTTATCAAATAATCAAGTTAGTGTTGAAGCAGAAGAAACAAACTCATCAATAAAAATAAAAAATTATCAAAGTTTAAATAATATAAATGTTCAATCTAAAAATATAAATGTTGCTGAAGTAGTTAACGAAAATGAAACTATTAAAATAACAGGTATTAGTGAAGGTGAAACAAAAATAATTGTTAATGCTGACAATGCAAAAGAAGCATTAGAAATAAATGTAACTGTTAATAAACAATTATTTGATATTGATTTATCAAATAATCAAGTTAGTATTGAAGCAGAAGAAACAAACTCCTCAATAAAAATAAAAAATTATCAAAGTTTAAATAGTGTAAACGTTCAATCTAAGAATGTAAATATTGCTGAAGTAGTTAACGAAAATCAAACTATTAAAATAACAGGTGTTAGTGAAGGTGAGACAAAAATAATTGTTAATGCTGACAATGCAAAAGAAGCATTAGAAATAAATGTAACTGTTAATAAGCAATTATTTGATATTGATTTATCAAATAATCAAGTTAGTGTTGAAGCAGAAGAAACAAACTCATCAATAAAAATAAAAAATTATCAAAGTTTAAATAATGTAAACGTTCAATCAAAGAATGTAAGTATTGCTGAAGTAGTTAACGAAAATGAAACTATTAAAATAACAGGTGTTAGTGAAGGTGAGACAAAAATAATTGTTAATGCTGACAATGCAAAAGAAGCATTAGAAATAAATGTTATAGTAAATAAAAAATTATTTGATATTGAGCTATCAAATAATAAAGTTAGTGTTGAAGCTCAACAAATTGATTCAAGTATAAAAATAAAAAATTATCAAAGTTTAAATAACGTTTCTGTTAAAGTTAATAATGAAAAAATTATTAATGCAATAATTGAAAATGAAAATATTAAAATAACAGGTCTTGTAGAAGGTGAAACAAAAATAATTGTTAATGCTGACAATGCAAAAGAAGCAATTGAGATAAATGTAAGTGTTACAAAAAGATTGTTTAATATTGAGTTATCAAATAATTCTACTAGCATAGAAGTTGATAACAATGATTTAATAATAATAGAAAATTATAAGGATTTAAATAATGTTATGGCTGAATCAAAAAATTCAGATATTGCTTTGTTAAGCATACAAACAAATAATATTAAAATAACAGGTGTTAGTGAAGGGGAAACAAAAATAATTGTTAATGCTGACAATGCCATAATGTCAATTGAAATAAATGTTATAGTTACAAAAAAATTATTTAGTATTGAGTTGTCAAATAATAACACTAGTTTAGAGTCAGGAGAAACAAATTCTTCAATAAAAATAAAAAATTATGAAAGTTTAAATAATGTAATTGCTCAGTCTAAGAATTTAAAAATTGCTGAAGTATCAATTAAAAATGAAACTATTAAAATAATAGGTGTTAGTGAAGGGGAAACAAAAATAATTGTTAATGCTGACAATGCAAAAGAAGCAGTAGAAATAAATGTTACAGTTACAAAAAAATTAATAAATATTGAGTTGGATAATACAAATATTAATATTGAAGCAGAGAATGAAGCTTTAATAAAAATAGAAAATTTTGAAAGTTTAATTAATGTTACAGTTACAAGTAATAATCCAGATGTCATTGGAGTGACTCATGAAAATAATAATATTGTAATTTATGGTCTTGCAGAAGGTGAGACAAAAATAATTGTTAATGCTGACAATGCAAGAAATCCAATAGAAGTTAATATTAAAATTACAAAAAAATTAATAGATATTAAAGTAAATAAAACAAAAGTAAAAATTAGAGTAGGTAGTGCTCTGACAAAAATTAAAATTTTAAATTATGATGATTTAGAAAATCCTACAGTTGAAAACAGTTCTTCAGGTTTAATAACAGTTACTGTTAAAGGAGATACTATTTCAATTAAAGCTCTATTAATGGGAGATGCAATTATTAAAGTTAATGCTGATAACGCAAGAGAAGTTGTTAAAATTGAAGTTAAAGCAAGATTAATTTAATAAAATATTAATCAACTTTATAATCAATTAATGTAGAAAAATATTTAAAGAAATTAATAAGAAAAAAATTTAATCCTGTAATATTTGTTTCATAATATTTTTGATCCAAAAATAATTTGTTATCAATAATTTCAAAGTTTTTTTCTCATAAATATGTATATAAGATAAAAATATTATTTTTATCTATTTTATTTTTTAAAAATTCATAGACATTATAAAGACTTTGGGATTCATCACCAGTAAAAATAAAAATATAAGAATATTCAAAATAATGTGATTGATTTAAATTATTTACGCTTTTTGATAAATCAAAAATAGTAGTTTTATAATTTTTTTGATTTAATAAATCAGATAAGAATATTGATGAGAAAAATGTTTCGTAAGATGATATTATAACAATTTCCTTATTGTTTTCCAAAATAATTTTCTTAAATAAATTTATTTTAAAATCAGTATCTTTTGTAAAACTTGTAAAATTAACAAATAATTCTGAAATTTTATTTGCTTTATTAGTTTTAATATCAATAAAATTATTTTTATATTCCATCTTTAAAATTATAATTAACTCACGATAACCCGAAAGTGAAATTGCTTTTGAAAAATTTGTAATTGTAGCTTCACTTACATTACAAATTTTTGCCAATTGTTTTTGTTTTCTAAAATTATTATTTCAAAAATCTTTTAATATTTGTTGACTAACAATTTTAAAAGTATCATTAATATAATTTTTACTTATTTTTTCAATTTTTTTATATAATAGCTCATTCATTTTATCTTTGTTCTTTTTTCTCTTTACTCAAAAGTATTATATATCTTATTTTTTTTATTCATTATTTTAAAAGTAATTGTAAAATAATTTTAAATATTTTAGATAAATGTAAAATAATTTATTCATAAAAAAATTAAAACTTTATTTTTGTATAATAAATTAATTAGAATTAATTTTAAAATAAATGCATATATGTTAAAATAGAATATGGTGATAACTTATGAATAAAAAAATATTTGACTTAAATGAAGAATTGGAATTTGATCTTGATTACGTATATTTTAATCAAGGAATAAGCAATTGTCTCCATGATAATATTGCTGAAGATAAAAGAGATAGTTATTTTAAATGTACAAAATGCTTTACTATTTTTACATTTACAAGTATGAAACAAGCATTTAAATTTAAAAAAAGAATTTTAACAAATTTTGATTTTGAACAAGCAGAAAATAACTATAAATTATTAAAAAATGGTGATAAAAATGAAATCTAATACTATTACATTTTTTTATAATAATATGACAATGATTATGTTGCACCTTGATAAATCAGTTGGATTATTAGCAGACTTTGAAAATTGAAGTGAAAAAGAAGATCAACAAATAGATTTATTAAAAAAAATAGCATTAAAAGAAAAATTAAAGACAACTCTTTTTGTTTTAAGCAATAGAGAAATGAATTATGGTCTTTGAAACTCTAAAAATATAATTAAAAAGGCTGAAGCAAATAAAATTGATTATGTAGTTTTTTATCAATTAAATCCAATGATTAATTCTATGAATGATATTGATCTTTATAAAAATATTAGTGAATTTTTAAATATAAATAAAATGATGGTAGCTAAAAACTTTAATTTACCAGAAGCAAATAAATTTTCTACAAACTTTATTAAAAAATGTTGAGAAAAGGATGCAATAATAATTGATTCTAAAGAAACAAAAGATCTTGAAAATAATTTAAACTTATTAAAGGAAAGTAAGTTTAAAGAATTTGAAAAAATAAATAATTTAAATTATCAATTTACTGGAAGAGTAAGTGAAGGCAAAAAGAGGGGAAGAACAATTGGTTTTCCTACAATAAATTTAATAACAGAAGAATTTATAGTTTTAAGTTATGGAGTATATGCTTGTGATGTTTATGTTGAAAGCTTGGAAACACACTATTTAGGATCTGGATGTTATTGAAAAAATGAAATGAATCAAGATGTTTTTGAAGTGTTTTTAATAGATTTTGACAAAGAAATTTATGGCTGAAAAGTTGAAGTTACTTTGCTTGAAAAATTAAGAGAAAATATTAAAGTAAGTGGTTTTGAGGAATTAAAAGATTTACTAAAAAAAGATGTTAAAAATACACTTAAATTTAAAAAATATATAAAATAACATTAAAAATATCAGCTTCTAAATTTTAAAAGCTGATATTTTTTTAAAGTAAAAAAACTAAACTATTATGTGAGATATTTACTTTAATTGAATTATGTTAAAATAATTATGAAAGAAATGAGCAATATAAACTATGGAAAAAGAAAAATTTTATTTAGGAAGTCATGTTGGAATGAATGCAGCCAATAACTATTTGATTGGTAGTGCAAAAGAATCAATTGAAAATGGAGCAAATACTTTAATGTTTTTTACAGGAGCTCCACAAAATACTAGAAGAACTGAAACAAGTAAACTTAATATTGTTGAATTTAAAAAAATGCTAATTGATAATAATATCGATATAAATAAGGTTATTTGTCATGGACCATATACAATAAATTTAGCAAATACAGTAAAACCTGAAACTTTTGAATTGGGAGTTAGGTTATTAAAAGAAGAATTAATGAGATTAGAAGAAATTGGTGTACATACTGTTGTATTGCATCCAGGTGCAGCTGTTGGAGCTCCAAGAGAACTTGCATTGGCCAATGTTGCCAAAGGGTTAAATATGGTATATAAAGCCCTACCAAATACTCCAGTAAAAGTTGCTTTAGAAACTATGTCAGGAAAAGGAACGGAAGTTTGTATTACATTTGAAGAAATTAAAACAGTACTTGATTTAGTCGAACAAAAGGATAAAGTTGGTGTATGTTTTGATACATGTCATATGCATGATGCAGGTTATGACGTTAAAAATAACTTTGATGAAGTTGTTAAAGAATTCGATGAAAAAGTTGGTTTAGATAAGTTAATGGCTATTCACTTAAATGATAGTAAAAATCCTATTTCAAATCATAAAGATCGTCATGAAAATATTGGATATGGTTATATTGGCTTTGATTCACTTGCAAATATTGTTCATAATCCATTATTTAAAGAAATACCGATTGTTTTAGAAACACCTTGAATTGATGGAAAAATAAGTCCATACAAGGTTGAAATTGAAATGATTAAAAATAATAAATTTACAAATCCTTTTAAAGATAAGGAAATTAAGTAAAAAACTGCTTTTAAAGCAGTTTTTTACTTAATTATGAAATAAATTTAATCTTAGTCTTAAGGTTTTATCTGGAACTACAATATTTTCATTAATTTCATTAATTTCATTAAAAAAATTTGCTTGAAAATAATCATTTTCTAGTGTCCTCAACATTGAAACTAGTGTTAAAAATTCGACTCAAATATATTGATTTTCACTATATTGTTGCATTTCATCTAGATCAATTTGGCAATCATTAAATAATCTATTAAGGTTAAACTTATATCTTTTTAAGCATTCTTTATCAAATAAGCTAACTATCTTTAAATCTGCATAAATTTCTTTAAAATTTATTAATACTTTTATACATAATTCATTAATTTGTCTATTTTTTAATTCTGGTTGTTGATTATTGCCTAATAAATGAAATAAAGTATTCATTTTGACATTATCATCTAAAAAATCATCACTCATCACTAAATTTCTTCTTTATTTAATAATATATTAATGTAAAATAATAGTGAATTAAGGTGAAAAAAATGAAAAAATTACTTACAATTTTAACTGGCTTATCAATAATTGTTACTCCAGCAACTCAAATAGTTAGTTGTAAAATAACAAGTGATAATACTTTTAAAAGCTTCAAAGATATTGAAAAATTTTGAGGAACAAAAACTCATAATACAATTGTTTTTAATAAAGATGCTACTAATGATAGTGATAAAATAACAGAAATTAATACTGAAATAAAACAAATAATTGCAAATAACTTTACTAATCAAGAAGATGTAAATAAAATATTTGGTATTGGTGATGATAAAATTGTAGAAGATAAAATTGAATTTCAGTTTTATAAAACTAATACGGGTTTTCCAATTGGTGAAGATAAGGCTTCGAAAAAAATTCAATTAGCTAATGAAGAAGAAATTAAGGACTCAGAAACTATTATTGATTATTTGAATAGTTCTTTTAATGAGAATAAACATAAGACAATTCCTGTTTATTTTAAATATAAAGAAATAAAGGATGATGGAAACGAAACAGAATTTAATAAAAAATACTTAGAATTAAAATTTACAAATATCCCAGAAATGACTGATTTAGTTTATGAAGGTGAGGGTCAAGACAGTATTTTTGGAAATATTGAAAATACAATTAAAATTGAAAAATACTTTTTTAATGACTTATACAATTTAATTGATAAAACTCAATCAAAAGAAGTAAATTTGGATTTTTTAGAAAAAAATAAGACAGTTACAATAAAATTTATAAAAGGTATCTTAAAAGCAATTAAAGAAGCTTCTGAAAATCAATTTGATTTATCAAATAGTTTAGAGTGAACTTATGTAAAGAATCCTCATAATAGTGATGAAAAAAATTATGAATGAAAAGTTCTATCACCTGAAGCAAAATTATATAAGGATTTAATAACGTCAAAAGATGAACCTACAAATCCTAATTTATTGAATGGCTTTAAAGAACTAATAAATAAATTTAAAGCTGGTAAAGAATGAAAAACTACAAATGATAATGATTATAATTGATTAGGATTAAAAGGTAAAACTTTTGTTTTAAAAGAATAAAAAAGAAAGATAAAAAAAGAAAATGGAAAAAACAATTACCATATTAAAAAAAAGAAGAAAAAATACAATTCAAATTTTATATAGACTTTTTTTATTAGAAGAAGATATAAATAAAATAAAACAAGAAGTTTTAGACGGTTTTCAATTAGATAGTTTGGATGAAGAATTAAATAATTATATCTTTGATATATTAGAAAATACACTTGAATACAAAAAAATAATTTCATCATTATTGCCTGAATTATGAAACTGAACTAGATTGCCTAAAATTATTCAAGCAATTTTAGTTAATGCAGTTTATGAAATAAAAAAAGAAATAACTCCAAAGGCAATAATAATAAATGAAAGTATCGAATTAACAAGACAGTATTTACCAAGCTTTGAAACAGCATTTGTAAATGGTCTTTTAGATAATATAAAATAAGAGGGTAAATATATGAGTATTACAAATTTCACAAATTTAAAAAAAGATTTAAATGATCATCTGCTTTTGATGGCAAAAGAAATCAAACTTTTAATTTATAAGGAGTTTAAAAATTATATTTTTAAACAAAAAATAAGTTCTTATGATGAAGTTAAAGAAAATTTTTTAACAAAAGCTTTTTGTGAACTTTCAACTTATTGTTATCTACAAAGTTTTGAATATAAGATTTTTAATTCAAAAAATTATTTATTAATAAAAGATTATTTAAAAAAATCAAAGAGAAAATTTTCAAAACAACATTTTGAAAATGTTGTTTTCATAACTGCAACTAAAGTATCAAAAAAAGATGTAGAGATTCAAAATTTAATTCACAAACTTACAGATGACGTAAATGTAAATGTAACAATTAGAAATTTAGACTGATATAATAATCAGCACTTCTTAAAGTATGCAAAGTTAGATAGAAAAATTTCTCACTATCAAGACCAATTAATCAAATTACTAAAAGTTTATGACAAAGAATTATTTAATGTTTTATCTAATAATATTTTTAGTGGAACTAAAATAAGTTATAAGAATGAGTGAAATCAATTTTTAGCAAAAAATATTGTAAATAGTTTAGGTAAATTTCTTTATACACCGTTTAATTACGATGAATTAAAATACGAAAATAAAATAGAAAAGTTATCTGAAGTAATAGCAGAAGATACAATTTATGTTTTTTTCAACAATGTTGAAGTAAAAGAAGACTATAAAACTACCTTAGTAAATGATTTAAAGTTTTTTACCAACTTTATTAAAGATGATGGACCTATTTTCACAGTAGATAAAAATAATTTCTTTAGTTTATTAAAACCATTATCTTTAAGAAACTTTAAAAATTTTAATGAGCTCATAAAATATTTATCTAAAAATCAAAAAAGAAAACCAGAAATAGAATTAACAACAAATAATTCTAAGACGTCAGATACTTTAAATTGATATTGAAATAAAATTTTAGAAAATAATGATAAAAAAGAAGAAAAAGTTGAATTAAACAAAGTAAATACTTCTTTTGAATCTGAAGAAGAGCAAGACTTAGAAAAAACAGTTACTTTTAATGATCATGAAAATTTAGCGGATTTATCAAACGATAATATTTTTGAACCACAAAATGATAACTTAAATCAAATAGAAAACAAAGATGAAAATAATAATGAAATCGAACAAACTATTTCAAATGAAAAAATACTTAGATTTAAAAACTTTATAAAACTATATGAGGAAAGTAAAGATGAAATAGAATTATTAACTGATAATTATGATCAAGATAAATATCTAAATTTTAAAGAATCGGTTAATAAAAAAAATATATGAGATTTATCAAATTTTATTGATAATAAATATGATGATTTAGTTTTTTATTTAAAAAATAAAAAAATATTAAAACAAGATTTAGTAAATTATGAAATTTTATATTTAAAAACAAAAAAATTTATTGAAGAAATGAATTAAATAATAAAAAAAGCAGATAATATTTAAGAGGTGCTAAAATGACAGAAATGATCTTTAAAATTACTGACTTCACAGATATGTTAAAAGAATATCTTGAAGATTCAAATACTTTTAAAAATGTAAATGTAAAAGGTGAGATTGCTAATTTAACTCTTAATAAAACAGGGCATATTTATTTTTCGCTTAAAGATAGTCAAGCAAAAATTGATTGTGCAATTTGAAAAACTAATGCAAGTATTTTTACAAATTTAAATATTAGAGAGGGAACTGAAATTATTGCAAGAGGTTCTTTATCATACTATAAACCAACAGGAAAAATAACTTTTGTTGTTTATGATGTTCGAGTAGATGGAGTTGGAGAGCTTGCTCTTTTATATGATAAAAGATATAAAGAATTAAAAGAGCAAGGATGATTTCTTGATGAATTTAAAAAGCCAATTACTAAATTTCCAAAAAACATTGGTATAGTAACTGCTGCAACAGGTGATGCAATTAGAGATTTGATTACAACTGTTAAAAGAAGATATCCACCAGTAAATATATTTTTATTTCCAGCTTTGGTTCAAGGGGATGGAGCAGCAAAAGATATTGCTAAAAAAATAAGACAAGCAAATGAATTTGAAATAAAAATTGATACTTTAATAGTTGGAAGAGGTGGAGGAAGCTATGAAGACCTTTGATCTTTTAATGAAATGGAAGTTCTTGAAGCAATTAGAGAAAGTCAAATACCAATAATAAGTGGTGTTGGACATGAACCTGATATAACTTTAACAGATTATGTTTCTGACTTTAGAGCTTCAACACCCACTGCAGCTGGAGAAAAAGTAACTCCTGATAAAGAAAGTGTATTACAGGCTTTATCTACAAAAACTAATGAATTTGGTAAAGTGTTAAAAACTAAAATTGAAAAAATAATTATAGAAGTTGATAATCTATCTTCAAAATTAAATTTAAGTATTAAAAATAAATTTAATCAAATGATTAATAATTTTAAAAATACTTCTATAAATTTTAATTCAATTATTCTTAACAAATTAAAATTTATAAATACTACTTTTGAAAATAATATTTCAACTTGAAAAAGAAGTTTAATTAATAAATTAGAAAAAAATATTATAGAGTTAAAAACTTATAAAGAAAAAATTGAATTACAAAGTCCTTACTTGCCATTATCAAAAGGTTATTCAATTTTAAAGCAAGATAATAAAGTTATCAGATCTATTAAAGAAGTATCAAAAAATAAAATTATAAAAGCAGTCTTAAAAGATGGTACTGTTAATTTTAAATTAGAAAAGGGAAGTGAATAACATGAATAAAAAAAATTTTAATGAGTTATTAGATGAAATAAAAAATATATCAGATAAATTAAATGATTCAAATACTTCAATGGAAAATTCTATTGAGTTATTTAAAAAGGGAACTGATATGATTAAAGAAGCTAAGGAGCAATTAACTTTTCTTGAGGGTGAAGTTAAAAAAGTTTTAGATAATAATGATGTAACAAATTTTTAAAAATCTGGTTTTAACCAGATTTTATTTTATACTTTTAATATTTTATTTGCTTCTTCATCAATAATTAAATTAAAATTTGGATGCAATGTTAATATAGAAGATGGAACTTCCTCTATAATTGGACCATTTATTATTTTATTAATTATGTCTGCTTTGTTTTCTCCATTAGCAATCATAATGATATTTTTGCTTGCCATTATTTCCCTAGGTCCCAAAGTAACATAGTGACTGTGAAACAAATTTGCATCTAACTTAGGTACACTAAGATTTTTTTCTAAATCTTCATTATTAATTAATCTTGTTGTGTCACCAAATTTTGTAACTCCTGATAGGTTTCCACAAAAGTGACCATCAGTACCAATACCTAATAAAACTAAATCTAAACCTCCATCTTTTTTTAATTGACTTATATATTCTTTTCAATTTAAAATATTCATTTTTTTAATATTCTTTTCATTTATTTTAGCAGGTAAATAAAATATATTTTCTAAATCTTCAATAGTTACTCCCTTTGAAAGATCTTTTTTATAAGGAATTTCATCAAAATTATAGAAGTGTATTTTACTTATGTCCTTAATTCTAGTTAAATTAGCAATTAACTTTTTATAAAAAAGTAGAGGAGTTTTTCCTCCAGTTAATGCAATATTAATTCTTTCTTTATTATTTTTATTAATAATATCTATAAATAAATCTAAAGTCATATCACTCATTTCATCATAATTTTTTGTTTTTATAATATTCATATTTCAATTCCTTTCTTCTAATTCAATTTTAAAATAAGATCTTTGTTATTTACTTTCCAAAAGGGAAAGTAAATAACAAAAAAAACATAAACATTTTGTTTTTTTATACACTCAATATTGTAAAATAAGATAGGTGAAACAAATGAAATTAGCAGATTTAAAAAATTATAAAACCTTATACAAAATGAAAGATAATAAAAGTTTAATACAATTAGCACAAGAAATAAGATTTTTTTTAAATGACTTTGTAAAAATAAACAAGGGTCATATTGGAAGTAATCTTGGAGTTGTAGAATTGACATTATCTATTTTAGCTTATTATAATTTAGATGAATCAATAGTTTTATTTGATACAGGTCACCAATCACATATTTATAAACTTTTAGTTCATGGATTAAAAAAATTTAAAACATTAAAAAAATTTAATGGCTTAAGTAACTTTCAAGAAATAGCGGAGTCTAATCATGATTGAATTAGTACTGGACATAGTTCAACTTCAATTGCTTATCAATTCGGTTATGCAATTGCAAGCGATAAAAAAAATATTATTTCTATCATAGGAGACGCTGCCTTTTTAGGTTCATATACATTAGCAGGTTTACTTAATTTACAAAATGCAGAAAAAAAAACTATTACAATCTTAAACGATAACAATCAAGCAATTGGAGAAAATTCAATAAAAATAAAAGATATGAAAATGTATGTTGAATCTTTAGGATTAAAATATATTAAATGTGAAAATGGTAATAATTTTAATCAACTTTTTAAAGCATTAGATCAAGCCAATGAAGAAAAAAGACATGTTGTAATTCATTGTTTTACTAAAAAAGCACTAGGTTATAGTGGAGAAGAAAATCTATTTGAAAAACATTCTCTAGAACCTAATATTGTAAATAACTATTCCAAATTAATAGCTATTGAATTGGAAAAATACTTTACAAAAAATGATTATTTAATTTGTCCTGCAATGTTAAATTCTTCAAATTTTACTAACTTAAAAAATAAATTTAAAAATAATGTAATTGATGTTGGTATAAATGAAGAATTTAGTGTATTAGTAGCTTGTGCAATAGCAAATACAAATAAAAAGACTTTTATTTCAATTTATTCAACGTTTTTTCAAAGAACTTTTGATCAATTAGTTCATGATGTCTTTAGAAATAATTTAGCTATGAACTTTTTAATAGATAGGGGAGGTTTAAGTTACAGTGGGGGAGTTAGTCATCATGGAATATATGATTTATTCATGATAAATAACTTTAATCAAGCTATAATTTGCCAACCATATAGTATTAATGACTTAAAAAATATGATTAAACAGTCATATTTAACAAATAATAAACAATTTTTTTTAAGATATGAAAATTTGGAAGCTATTGAAGATAAAATAGATTCAGAATTCAAAATTGGTGATTGACAAGAATTAATTTTTAATAAAAATAACAATATTACTTTAATTAGCTATGGAAATGTATTAAGTGAATTTAAAAATTATATAGAAACAAATAATTTAAAAATTAACTTAATAAATGCGAGATATATTAATCCAATAGATATTAAATTACTTGAAAAACATAAAACAAATAAAATTTTTGTCTATGAGCAAGTAATTAATAGGAATAATTTATTTACAAATATTAAAAATAGATATAATAATCTTAATATATATAGCTTCTCATTTGATAAAATTAATATAAAGCATGGTGAGAAGGAATTATTACTAAAAGATTTAAACATGGACATTGAAACAGTTATAAAGAAAATATTTGAGGGATAAAAAATGAAAGATATTATTGATAAAAATTATTTTTTAGAAAAAATTTCAAAAGATAAAGAAATTGTTGACTTACTTCATAAACAAACTAGTAAAGAAAATGTTGAATTTTTTGATAACTTAAAAGAACTAAGAAGAATATTACATTTAAAAACAAAAACTGATAAAAAAATTTTATTAGAATATGATAAATTAATTATTATTCCCACAGGTTCAGAAGATACTTTGATAAGAGAGTTAAATCAATTTAATAGGGAATTATATGATAACTTGCCTGAACATTATATTTTAAATTTTGAAAATCAAAAAAATAAAATAGATAATACTAGTATCAACTTAAAAAAAATTGATGAAAAAAATATTTTAAATATTTCAGAACCATTTAAAGAGAATTCTTCATTAGAACTAGATGATGATATTCTTTATACAAAAGAAATGGATCCATTAGTTGAGAAAACAATTCAAGACTTTGGAGAGTCAATATCAAAAGAATCTAATCAAAATAATTTTTTAAAAAATCTTTTAAAAGAAGATAATTTTCAATCTGAAGTTCTTAAAAACAGTGAAGAAATTTATGTGGAATCTAATGAAGAAAAAGATAAAATGCTTTTAGATATTAAGGATTCTTTAAGCGAAGGTAACTACAAGAAATTGAACTTAACAAAACCGTTTTCATTATCAACAACTAAATATATGAAAAAACTAGAAAAAATAAAAAAAGGTTTTGAAGATACATATGGTAGTGAATTATTTAAGAAAATAAGTAAATGAGTACATAAAGAAAATCAACTTTATGAAAATATTGAAAATAACAAAAAAATAAGTAATTTAAAAGAGCGAAAAATAAACCTAACAAAGAAAAGAAAATTTAAAAAATAAAAATTCCAGGAGATAATTTTATATGAAAAAAAGACTTGATCAAATTCTATTGGATTTAGAATTAACTGAAAACAGAAATAAAGCAAGAGGTTTTATAATTGATGGAAAAGTTTTAGTTAACGAAGAAAAAATAACTAAACCTGGAACATTATTTGATCAAGAAAAAATAATAATAAAATTATTAAAGCAAGAAAAGGAATTTGTAAGTAGAGCTGGAAATAAATTGCAAAAAGCAATTCACTATTGAAATATTAATATTGAAAATAAAGTTTGTTTAGATATTGGTTCTTCAACTGGAGGTTTTACAGATTGTTGCTTACAAAATAATGCAAATTATGTTTATGCAATTGATGTTGGGACAAATCAATTAGATTGAAAATTAAGAAATAATCCAAAAGTTAAATCTTTAGAAAAAACTAATTTTAGAATTGTAAATAAAACTTTTTTTGAAAAAGAAATTAATTTTTTTTGTTGTGACGTAAGTTTTATTTCAATAGAAAAAATATTATTACCATTAAAAGATATTGTTGAAGAAAATACTAGTGGAGTTATTTTAATAAAACCTCAATTTGAATCAGATCGTGAAGATGTAAAAAATGGTAAAATAAATTCAAAAGAAGGACATATAAAATCAATAAAAAGAGTTATCAAATATTGTAATCAAAATAATTTCTCAATAATTGATATTAATTGATCTCCAATTCTTGGTAGTAAGAAAAAAAATATTGAGTATTTATGCTATATTAAAAAAACAAATAATGTAAAAAATATTTTTAATGTAAATTTAATTTTAAATCTTGTAAATGAATGTTGGGAGTTTTTTGAAAATAATGGAGAATAATAAAAAAGTAATTTTTTTGTTAGACATGGATGCTTTTTTTGCAAGCTGTCATATAGCAAAAGATCCAAGTATTAGAAATAAAAATGTTGTTGTTGCTTCACCAAATAGAAGAGCTATTGTTACTACAGCAAGTTATAATGCAAGAAAATTTGGAATAAAAGCAGGAACACCAGTTTTTAAAGCAATGGAAATGTGTAAAGATCTTTACATTGCTAATTCTGATTTTAGTTTGTATATTGATTATTCAGAAAAAGTTTTTGATATCATTTATAATAATTTTACAAAAAATTTTGAAGTAGCTTCAATTGATGAGTGCTATATTGATATGACAAAAAGTTGAAAAAAATATGGTTCTGTTAAAAAAGCTGCTCAAGCAATTATAGATATGATTTACAAAGAAACTGGTCTAACTTGTTCAATTGGAATTAGTACGAATAAATTTTTAGCAAAAACTTGTGTAGATTTTAATAAACCAAAAGGTATTTCATTTTTATTAGAAGAAGAAATACAAGAAAAACTTTGACCAATGAATGTTGAAAAAATGTTTATGATAGGACCAGCAACTCAAAAAATTTTAAATCAAAATAATATTTTAACTATAAGAGATTTAGCTTTAATGGACTTAAAATTTTTAATTGAAATACTAGGTAAAAGGGGAATGACGCTTTGATACTGAGCTAATGGTAAAGGCAACGATGAAGTCTCAAGAGAAGCTAGTGAATTTAAATCAATTGGTAATGAATTGACTTTAAATTTTACAACAACTAATCATGAAGAAATTGAAGAAATAATTTATGAGTTAAGTTTAAAAATTGCTGACAGAGCAAAAAAAAGATTTTTACAAGGAAAAACTATTACAATAGTTGTTAAATATTTAGACGATAATATTACTGAATTTTATAATGATAAGTTAAGAAAAAAACATATTACAAAACAAGATTCTGTTCAAGAACCTACAAATAATCCAGAAATAATTTATTCAATTGCAAAACAATGTTTTTATGAACTATGAACTGGTCAACCAATATTATTGTTGGGAGTTCGAATAAGTAATTTATCTAATCAAATTGAACAAACAAAACAATTATCAATTGATGAAATAGATTTATTAGAAGGAATAAACTATAATGAGGTTGAAAAAGTTATTTATAACTTAAATTTAAAATTTGGAAAAGACAAAATTTTTACTGGGGAGAAGTTATTGAAATATATGGAAAAAAATATAGTTCAATCTAAATTTTTAAAAAATGATGATGTGCATATTTCTAATGAACAAATTATTAATAAATGAAAAAATAAATAGGGGGTGGTTATTATATGAAATATCGAATTGATGATTTAATTTTAGAACTACATTCAATACATAATCAATTAAATAAATTTTTATTTTCTAATACCCTTTCACAAGTTAAAATAAATATTGAAACTAGTAAGCGAAAAAGTAGGTTAACATTAGGTCATTTTGATACAGCAAAAGATTGATCAGATGAGTTAAATCAAATAACTATATGAACTTTAGCTTTAAATGGAAATTATTTGAACATAATAGGGGTACTTGTTCATGAAATGGTACACCAATACAATTTTGAAAGAAATATTAAAGACGTTGAAAACAATCAAAGACATAATAAACATTTTAAAAAAACTTGTGAAGAGGTAGCAATGCTAACTGTGGTTAAAAACTCTAGACGTGGTTTTTCATCCACTTCCCCTACACTAGATCTTATAAATTATATTGAAAATCAGTTAGATTTTAATAAAGACCTTTTTAAGTCTCTAATGCACAAAGATGCTATTAATTATCAACCAAAGGGTTATAATAAAAGTAATAAGTATCTTTGTAAAGGCTGTGATACTATTATAAACAATTCAAGAGAAGTAGCATTAAATATAAAATGTATGGACTGTAATATAATGTTTCAAATATTATAAAAAAGTGCATATTGTAATATGCACTTTTTTTGTAAAAATAAGATATTTTAGCCTTAATTAAACACTTAATAATGTTAAAATTGTATTGAATAACTACTTTAAAATAAATTCTATGGAGGTTTTTATGTCAGGAATTGTACCAAAGTTTTGCCCTACTCATTTAAAAATTCATACTTGTGAGTTGCAAAATGTCTTTAATAAAAATAAATTGATTCAAGAAGACCTTAATGCAAAAATTAGAAGAATGCATGGTATTCAAACTGAAGAAGAAATTAACCAAAGTCAATCAAGACAAAAAGATGCTCCAGGTAGTATTGGTGACATTTTATCAAAAGCAAAACTTAGAATTAAAAAAGAAAAAGAAAAAATAGCTAAACTTTCATTAGATGAAACAGAAACAAATGTAGTTACTAGTGAAGAAATTAATGACAGGATTGCAATTTTAAAAGCAAAAATGAATAAGTCTAAAACACCCTCTTCACTTTCAAAAACTTCAAGTGATCTACAAAAAGTCATTGAAAATGCTCAAACTTATAAAAAAGAGCATCCAGAAACTCAATATAAGGCCCTTAAAGGAGTAAATAAAAGTAATTCTAGTGAAATAATACTACCAAGAACAAAAAGACCTTCCATTGTCTCTAAAAAGGGCAATTTAACTACTATTGAACCTAATAAAATTCAAGAGCTTAAATCTAAAACAATAAAACCAGTAAGTAAGACAAAAATTAATGATAAAATGTTTACCCAAGAAGAAACCCAAGAATTAATTCAACAAGCTGTTAAAGAAGCATTAAAACAAGTTGGTTTAATCAAAGATGATAATAAAAGTAACAGTATTAAAAAACCAGTTGCAAAAAAACCTATAAATAAAAATAAAAAATAAAAATCAAGATTTAAATCTTGATTTTTATTTAAAATGTCAGTTTTTTTTCATAGATTACAAGAACTAACCCCTTTGTATTAGTTCAATTAAATTATCAATATCTTTTAAAAATTCTTTTTTATTTTTATTATTATTTAAAACATAATCAAATTTAGTATTTTTAAGTTTTTTCATTTGAAATTGTGTAATAGACTCTATTTCCTCTAGTTCCCTATTATCTCTTCGTTTGACAATTTCTAATCTTTTTTCATTATCCATTGTTAATAATATTTTCTTATCAAACTTTAGTTTAATCCCACTTATAACTGCAGCTTCAATAAAAATTAATTCTGCACCCTTTTCAATTTCAATAATTTTTTTAATTTCATTTGAAATTAATGGTCAAGCAATTTTAGTAAATTTTTCATTAAGTTTATGATTATTAAATAAAAACTTTCTTAAAATCGATCTTTCAATTTGATTTTCATTCATAACTTCTGGCATAAATTTTCTAATAAAATCTAATATTTTATTATCATAAAGAATATCTTTAGAAACTTTATCAGCTTGAATTACTTTTATTTTAGGGTTTTTGCTTAAATGATCTAGCAAAGTTGTTTTACCAGTTCCAATAAAGCCACTAACTCCAATTATTTTCAATAAAAACACCTCTTTTAATTATGTTGATTATAAATTATTTTGTTAACATAATTGCTAATAATTGGTTTTATTGGTGAAACGTTTTTTATTATTTCTACACAAATATCT
The DNA here is from genome assembly GCF_964019665.1 of Spiroplasma endosymbiont of Cantharis rufa. Classification (NCBI taxonomy): domain Bacteria; kingdom Bacillati; phylum Mycoplasmatota; class Mollicutes; order Entomoplasmatales; family Spiroplasmataceae; genus Spiroplasma; species Spiroplasma endosymbiont of Cantharis rufa. Next base: position 646,716 of record NZ_OZ026459.1, read on the forward strand.
CTATAACCTTTAAAATCTCTATTATTTTTTGCAGTTTCCAATCTATTAATGACATTTGTTTTTTGATCAATATTTTTATAATTGTTCAAAACCTTATTTTTCAAACAGAAACCTACTTTTGGCAATAATTCTTTTTTTCTGAAAGTAATTGCCAAAATTTGTTCAAGTTTTATTTCTGCTGCCAATAAATCTCATGTTTTTAATGCGAAATGATAATCTTCAATTAACTCTTCTAAATCACTTTTATATCTACCAAAAAAATTGCTTTTTGAATTAGAGATTAGTTTTTCAATCAAATTTACAAATTCGATATCAACTGTAGAAAATGATTTTATTTCTTTTTCTATTTCATTTGAAATAGTTAATCAATCATTGCTTTTTGAATCCTTTATTTCTTTTGACTTTTTTATTGTATTTCAATACAATAAAGTATCTGTATTATCTGATTGCTCTAATAATTTAATTATTTTTTTATAAAATAGAACGCACTTAGTTTCAATTAATGGATCAAAAGTTTTATCTTTTAATGCTTTTTCATTATAAATATCTTCAATTTCTGTTATATTTCCAAACTCAGTTGTCTGTAAAGATTCAATTCGATTATGTTGATTGTTTTCACTATTTCTTCAATTTGCTTCAATTTTCTTGTTTTCAATATTTTTTTCAAGATTATCATCATTTTTTAATTCAGAAATTTCTTGTTTTACTTCAACGTTATTATTAATAGTTTCAATAACTTCAATTTGCTTAATTATTTCATTATTTTTCTCTGACATTATTTCTTTTAATTCTTCATAATTTTTAGGCTCAACTATTTCAATTGTTTTAATTTCCTCATTATTAAGATTTGTAGATAAATTCGTTTTTTTGACTTTTAAATCCTTTTGTTTTTTTGGTTTTTCGTTTCATTTTTTTTCTTTAATTTTAGGTTTTTTAACTTTAGTATATTCATCTAATAATTTTGTACCAGCTTGAAAATCAAATGTTTTTAAAACAAGCATATTAATTGATCATCAACTACATTCACCAAATATAGCTCCAATAAATCCTAAAATTAAAGCTAGAAATTGAATAATAATTGGCATTATAAATCACATAACTTTATCAATCATTTTGTAAACTTGTTCAGGATTGTTAACACCTTGTAATTTTGAAAATGCTCCATAAGATAATCAATAAATTTGTCCAAATTGACCATCTAATTGTTGAACAATTTTAACTGTAATTGTTTCATCAATTGTTATAAAATTTGAGGCACTAAATTGAAATGCTATTCCCATAAAAAAAGGTGATGCAGATATTAAAGATAAAGTCATTGTTATCATCAATAATACTAAAAAAATTCAAACAAAAATCATTGTAAATTGATAACTTTTGATTGGTCTAACAATTCTAGAAATTCCCATTGTAGTTTTAGTTCTATAACCTACACTATGAATTATTAATCTACTACTTAAAAATATAATTACTATTAGACTTAAAATCATTGGCAAAAAAGAAATTAATGTTTTGCTTGGCCCCACTATTCACGATTTACCATTGTATAAAAATATTGACAGTATTTTTTGATAATTTTCTCCTAAAATAGCATTATTAATTGCTTCAATATTATTTTTATTTATTATTGGTGAAATAACTAGTAATGTTGAATATATTAATATAATAGAAGAAAAAATAATTAAAGCAATTATCATAAATTGTGATTTTTTATTATTTTTTAAAATTTTTACTTTGCCCATGATATAACATCCCCATAAAACTATATTAATTATATAATATTTTTTCCACTTTTTTTAGATAATGATTTTTATAAAAAAAATTCTATTTCATAATAGAATTTTTTTATTTTAATATTTAATAAATTGTTCAAAATCAGATTTTAAATCTCTGTATGTTAGACAATCATTGATTAACTTAACTTGATTTTCAATTAATTCAAAAATTGAAAATTTAAACCTTTGATCTCCAGAAAGATAAATTCCATCTTGCTCTATTTTATGCTCTGGTGATAAACAATAAGGCATAATTTCCTTATTTATAACACTTTCATTAAAGTATTTAAATAATGGTCTATACTCTCCTCTTCCTGGTCCTAAATTAACTAATCCAATTGCCATTTTTGGATCTATTACAAAAATACTTAAAATATTAATTTTGGTTCTATCATCAATAAAATTGGCAACTGTCTTATTTGTTAATAAAAATGTTTCTCTATCTAAGTCAGATATTCTAAAAAACTTAAAAAAAGTATTATTTACAATATTGTGAAAATATACATCTAAAAATTTGTAATTTTGAGTCACCAAAATATCATAAGGAATAATTATTCTCTTTTGATATTCTTGTAAATCAAAGTTTATTGAAGAGTCTTTAACATATTCATATAAACTTTCAAAAGTTCTTTTACTAAAAATATAATCATACATTTCAAAAAGAACATAACTAACTATATCTAAAATTATTAATCTATAGTCCTCTTGAACTTCTTTATTTAAAACATCAAATATTCTATATTTTTTATTAGAATTTGAAAATGAATACTTGTACTCACCATTTATTATTGTTATTAGGAAATAAAAATATTTTAAGAAAAGAACTTCTTTACCTGTAACTTCAATATTATCTTTATTTTTTTTAATTCTCTTATCAATAATAGCTTTTGCTACTTTTGATATTTGATTAAATTGTTTTATAATTTTTTTAAGATCATAATTTTCATAATCACTAAATAAAACTTCTATAAAAGGTACATTATCAATTCTAATTTCTTCAACTTTATCACTTACAAAATCAATATATTTAAAACAAAAAGTTCCATCTTCATTTTGGGTTTTTCAATTATTTAAAAATTCACTTGGTAATATCAAATTTCTTTTTATTTTTTTCATATTAGCACCTGTCTTATTCATTCTCTATTAATCATAATTGTTTTGTTGGTGAAATTGGTGTTGCAGTTATAATTGTCATTTGAATTTTATCAATAACAAAGTACACTTCATTTTTTAATGTTTTTATATAGATATATTTATTTGTTTCAAAACTATAAGTTGATTTTGCAATCATTTTTAGTATTTTTTCTTTTAATTTGAATTCCTCTTCATCTTTAAGTCTAAGTCTTTCTCTTATTCTTTGAATTGAATGAGTTGAAAATCCATATTTATGTTTATAATAATAACTCATTAAAGTACCTCACCTTTATGATTATAAAGTTTTTTTATATTACATTAAAGTAAAAATAAAAAATCTTCATATAACACTCATATGAAGATTGTATCTTTTAAATAACATTTATTAAGCTTTACTATTTTTTTATTAGTATTTTATTTTTAGATTGAACTTGCACCAAAATTCTAAATAAGATTATATGACAGATAACCCCCATACCCAAATTTTTTTTTTACTCTTAAATTGACTTTTATTAAAAGAATTATCAATAGTTTAAAAACGATATTGGCTTGTTTAATATCTTATTCTGCTAATTTAAATTTTTTCATTTTTTCACCTTGGGTTTATTTTTTTATATCTCATCCAAGATTTTGTCCTGCTTTTAATAATGCCTCTCTTACCATGTATCCATGTGCAACACCATCTGGACAAGATAAATCCAATAACTTTTATTTTACTTTTAGTTAAATTTTCATTTTTAAATTTTTGATTCAAAAATATTTTCTTTGATTTTGAGTTTTTAATCCCTTATTTAAAAACTTTGTTGAGAATTCACTTAATATTGATAAATATATATAATTCTTATTTTCTAAAACTATTTCTGCAAATATATATTTATTTGTTTTCCATATAGAGAATCTCATTCAATTTCTTTTTCTAATTTTACAAATATACAAGCTGATTTATTTATTTATTTTAATCTAGCATTAAGTATCACATACCCACCTTCAAATCCAATTTTACCTCTGTTTCACGATTTTTAAAACCGCTAACTAATGCTTCTTGATTTTAAAATCCAAAGGCTTTACCAGATATAAATTCAAAAGCTTATTTTGTGTATTTAATTTTGTATCCAAAAATATTTGATTTTTATTAAGAATATTTTTTTCCATCTTTTTTGTTTCTATGGTTATAAATTTTTATAACCACACATCTTTTATAAAAATATTGTAAATTTTATAAAATGAAGTAATCAATTCTCATTTTTTTTGAAAAAGGATAATAACTATTAAAAATTATTTTTTAATAAAAAACTCTTTATTTCTCTTCCAGATCTATATTTAATATCCAAATTTTTACTAATTAATCTGTGACATGGAATTAGTAATAAAATTGGATTCTTACTCATACAAGAAGCAATAAAACGAGTATAATCACTCTTATTAATATCTTTTGCAAATTCAGAATATGTTTTATATTCTCCATATTTTAACTTACAAAGTTCTTTTAAAATATCTATTTGTTTATCTGTTAAATTTGGTAAAAATAACTCATCAAAATTTAATTTAAAATCTTCTCTATTCTCAAACTTTTTTAGATATTCAATATATTTAATAAATTCATCATTTTTTAAAACATTTCTTATTTTATAATTTTTGTAAAAATCATGAATATTGTCACGTTCAAAACCAATATAACTCAACTTATTATTAATAATCCCTATTTTAACAACTTCCATTTCAAACATTTTTATTTTAAAAATTTTAAGAACTTTTTCATCCATCAATATCACCCATCTAAATTATATTTAAAAAAACTCAACTGATGCTGAGTTTTTTAATATATTTTAAAAGTTAATTATATTTTATTTAAAATGAAATTACTAAACATCTTTATCCTTTTCATCGTCTTTATTTTTATTATTATGCTTATTTTTTCTATTTTGAAGTTCACTTAAAAAGTTATCAATATCTTTTTGATCTTCATAAATACTTTGATCAATTTCATATTTTCTACCTTGCATTGCTTCTGCAATCATTGTTTGATATTCATTATTAGCTTTTGCAATTTTTTCTCTATCTAATTTAGGATTTAAACAAAGAATTACAATAATTGAAGCAGCTGTCATTAAAAGTGAAACAAAGAATAGTCAAAATAATACTTTAGCTCCTGTCATATTAAATGAAGCATTTATATCATTAATTAAATTTTTAAGTCCTAATTGATTTAATTTATATCATTCATCAAAATTAGCTTTTTCTCCTTGTTGTTTTGCAACACTAAAAAATGAGCTACTTAATTGTGATAATGGTATGTTTGAACCAAAAATCAATGAAAATCCTTTAATAAAACTAAATGACATCATAATCAGAAACATTGAAGGAATAATTAAATTCATTCCGGGAATAATAAATTTTTGTCTATAAGTTTTTGGAGGTTGAAGAATTGTATAAATAGTTCATGTTATTACTAGTGTCATAATGATCATATATGTAATTCCCATAGACCCCGATTGCATTCCCAATGAATTTGCAAAAAGTCAAGCAGCATTATCTGCTTTTAATTTTTCTGCTAAAAACTCCTTTCATTGTTGATGAAATGCTGAAGTAAAGCCATCAATTTGATTTAAGTTATTATCTATTAGAAAAGGTTTTGCAACTTGAACAAAAATAGATAATGCAACAAATAATAGTGTAAAAACCCCAATTGAAAGTGCTAATGACAATTTCAATCATTTTATATATTTTGGTTTACTACTATACGGGTAAAACCTTGGATCTTGCGCGGGATGTAAAGGAACACTTCCCATAAAAGGATTTCCTTGTGCACTTTGTGCCCCTGCCATTTTTGAATAATCAGGTGTTTCTATATTTGGTTTTTCTTTTTGTTTATCAACAATTTCTGGTTCAACTTTACTTTTTTCAGTTGCTTTTAAGTATTTTTCTTTTAATTCTGGTGATACTTTTGAGTTTTCTTTAATAAACTCTTCTGTCAATTCAAAATTTTCATCTGTTAAAGAATCTCTTGATATTTGTAAATTATTAAAGCAATATGTTTGCAAATAAGTAATATCACTTAATATTTCATCAATACTTTTATTATCTGGTTTTACAAATTTTATTTTTTCCTTCGTAATGTTTACTAAAGACTTTCCAAAAAATGGTCCTCATTTTTTATCTTTAAAACTACAACTTTCATCTATTTCTAAAATCAATAAGTCATTAACTAATTCAATTACTTGATTCTTATATTCTAAGCTATTAAGTAATTCAACTCTTAGTTTTTCATTTTTTATTAAATTTGCTAATAAAAATATCGAACTTTGATATATCTTGTTAGCTTCCATTTTTTAACCTCTATTCTTATTAAACATCAAACATTTTTAGCAACTCAATCTCTGGAATAATTTTATTATCAAAAATCCCACTTTTTATATTTTTTTCAAGTAAATATAACAATTTAATTTTATCATTTATTTGTTTAATATTTAGTTTATTTTGCTCTAATAGTTTTGAAATACGATATGGATTTGCTCCCAAAACTGATGCAATTTCTGAATTACTCATTCTTTCTTCTTTTAATAAAATAATATTTCTTAATGTAATCAAATTACTTGCTAATAATGCAAGGAATGAAAAAATATCATTATTTATTTCCATATAACTTGATCATTGCTTTAAAAAAGTATTTATATCATTTGAAATAAAACAATTAGCAATTTGAAAACTATCAAAGTTATTATATTTTGATGTTATTTCATTTATTAAGCTCTTTGTTACTTTTTTTCGTAAACTAATTATTTTATTAATTTCATTTGTAAATACTTGCATATCATTTGGTAATTTATCTAAAAATATTTCAATTGAATCTAAATCAAATTCTATTTTTGCATTTTCTAATCTTTTTGTTACTATTTCTTTTTTTTGTATTAAATTAGGTTCCTCTAATTTTAACATTTTACACTTTTCTTCTGTTAATTTTGCTATTTTTAATTTTTTTGAAAACTTATCAGAATTTAAAGTCATTATTATTTCAACTTCACTGCTATTATTATTTAAAATTTGTTCTACATATTTAGAATCATAATCCTTGTAAAGTTTAATTTTCGATTCATTAACAAATCAACAATCATTTATAACAATAATTTTCTTACTTGAAAAAATTGAATATGTAGTAATTTCTTCAACAATTTTTATAATTGAATCATCAATTAATGAATATTCAAAAATATCATATTCATTATCTATATTTGCCTTTTGGCATAATTTGTCAATTTGCTTTTTAATTAAAAAATTGTCGTTAGAATATACAAAGAACATATTTATCACCTATTAAGTATAATTTACCACTAAAAATTAACAAAAAATATAATTTATTTTGAATTAGATATTTTTTTACTATATACTTTATTTGTATATAAATATCTTGTTTAGAGAGGTGAATTACAAACATGGCAAATATTAAATCACAAGAAAAACGTATTTTAACTAATGAAAAATCACGTTTAGCTAATAAAGCTTTTAGAAGTTCAGTTAAAACTGCAATCAAAAAGGCTTTAGTTGCAAAACAAGAAGGTTCTAAAGAAAAAGAAACTTTAATAAATGAAGCAATTAGTTTATTAGATAAATCAGTAACAAAAGGGATTTTTAAAGCTAATAAAGCTGCAAGAGAAAAATCAAGATTGATGAAATAATTAAAACTTCTTATAAAAGAAGTTTTTTTTCTACTTTAATCACTTTATTACTTTTAACTTTATATTTATAACTATTTCTAGAATTTGTAATATAAGTTTTACATTGATATTTTTTTAATGTCGCTATTGTCTCTTTACTTGGAAAGTCATACATTTTTGACTTATGTCCAGAGATAAAACATTTTTGAGGTTTTATTGTCTCAATAAATAATTCAGAACTACTAGTTTTACTACCATGGTGAGCAACTTGAAGTAAATCAACACCCCCTTTAATCATTTCTAGAAACTCTTTATTTTGCAATAATCTAGATTCTCTTTTTTTGGAAATATCTCCTGTAAATAATATTTTATTGTCTTGTACTTCTACTACTGAAACTTGAGAATTATCATTTTCATCCTTATTTTGATTCTCTATGAAATTACTAATTTTTAAATCCTTAAATTTAAAATTAAATTGATTATCATAATTGTAGAAAATATTTTGAATATTGTAGAAGGTCTTTAAATCATTAATTTGATCATAATGATCCTTATGATTATGACTTATAAAAATAGCATCAATTTTTCTAACTCCATCATATACTAAATATTGCTGCAAACTTTTTTTACTAAAACCACTTCCCTTTCCAGCATCAAATAAAATATTTTTACCTTTATATTGCAATAAGAAACTATTTCCATTTCCAACATTTAACATTGTAACTGAGGGACTAATTTTAGTGAATTGATTTGATTGAAAAAAATAAAAACCATTTAAAGTAAATAACATAATTAATATTCTTTGAATTTTTCTTTTATTAAACTTATACGTAGTTATAATTTTAAACATTAAAAAATAAGTTATTAAAAAAAATATACTAAAGTGACCACATATTGTAAAAATATTAATATATTGAAAACTTTTAGAATACGAATAAAGAATTTGATAATTAAAATCTAGTAAATAACTAGAAAATGGGATTCAAAAAAATATAGATAAAATGAATGAAAAACTAATTAATGGAATTAAAAGTATTTCAAAAAATGAACTTAATCAATATATTTTATAATCAAAATATATTTGAACTGGAAGGAATACTGCATTCACAATTAAAAAATTATAAAGTATATTGGTAATTGGCTTTTTATCCTCATATTTTTTTATAAATAAAAAAGCAATAATTATAGAAATAAAACCTATATTAAATACAAATAATGGATTAATAAATAAGCAAATAATTCAAATGATGGAAAATTTGGTTATTTTTGAAAATCTGAATTTTCAATTTTCTTCTACTCATCTTATTATCAAAAATATGCAAGTTTTTAAAAAAAATAGGGGAAAACTTAATAGTCCACAATAATATAAAACTAGAACTAAAATAATAATTTTATATTTTTTATATTTTTTTGAATTTTTAAACACTTTTTTATTAAAAAAATAGCTAATAATATAGATATTAAAACCACTTAAGTTAATTAAAAAACTTAAAGAATATGAAGTTAAATTAGTATAAATTGGATCATTGGTTTTTTGCTGAAATAAGAATAGTTTAGTTAATTTATTAGAAGAATTAATGAATTTATATAAATAAAATTGCACAAAATGACCATTTGTCTTCTCTATCATTGGTTCTAATATTCGAAATTTAACATTTTTATTAAGTAAATACGAATTAAAATCAAACTCTCAAAAGTTACCAGAAACACTGACTTTTTCACTTACTCCACTAATTTTAATAAACTCCCCTACTAATAACTCCTCTTCCCCTACTGGTATATAATAAAGAGTTGCTAACTGTTTTAATAAAAAATAACCTTCTTTTACCTCTACTACTTTATAAATATTAAAATTTAATTTTTGATTGATGTCCAACTTATAGAATAATAGAAAAAACATTAAAAAAAGACTAATAATAATTAAATAAGGATAAGATTTATTTATTTTTCAAACAAAAGAAAGACAGCAAATTGAATAGATACTAATACATATATAAATATTTTCTATATCCCTACTTAAAGATATTAAAAACATAACTAAAAAAGTTCGAAATAAGTAATTCTTTCTAATAGATCAATTTTGGAATTGCTTTAGCATAAAACTGTGTATTAAAGTTACTTCCTACATATATTTTTTTCAGCTGTTTCATGCAATCATCATAGGAATTATTTATATCTAAAAGAATTTTACTACTCTTTTTAGAAACATTTTCACTAACACCTCTTGTATAAAAAAAATCACTATCCACTTCAAATCTACTGGTTTTAATAACTTTAATATGATCTTTTGGATAAAACACAATTGTGTTATTTTTCTGTAAGTTATTATTAAAATCAATTTCAAATATATTACTCAAATAATATAAATTGCTTATTTCCAAAAATTCTTTAGATTCATTTATATTTAAATCATTTTTTATTTTAACAGGTAATATATTTTTGTCTTCTAAAGTAATATCATATTTAACTTTTAAATATATATAACTTTCATTTTTTTCAATAATTTCAATTTTTTCTGACTGTTTTAGATTAGTTATTAATAAAGCACTAATACCAACCATTATTGAAAGTAAAAGTAACAAAATAAACTTTATTTTTTTCATAAACACCTCAAATATTTATATCGATATAAAATCAAAAAAAATATAAATATACAATAATAAACACACTTTTATTATTGTTAAAAATAACTTTATAAATGATAAAATTTTATTAATTATGGGGGAAAATTACAAATGTTTCAATTTACTTTAGTTGATATTATTTCATTAATTACTGGAATAATTAGTTTAATATTGGCAACTTTTATATCAATATGAATTTATAGGAAAGATGATTATAAAGATTTTTATAGAGAATTTAAGGAAAAGTACTTTTTCACTTTTAATAAAAATCTTTTAAAAGAAATGAATAACTATTTAAATAATAGTGAGAAAAAATCTAGCGATATTGACTTAATAGAAAATGATTTAAATAAAATTTTATATTTTCTAAGCTTTTTAATTGAAAATAAAAAACTTATTAACTCTATTTATAATAGATACAAAAAACATATAAAAACTCATTTAAAAAATCTTAAGACTAACTCTATTCCCTTAAAGATTACTAAGTTTAAAAAACAAATTAGCTTAAATAAAATTCCTGATACTGAGATGGACTTTTTATCTAACTTTAAAGATAAAAAAATAAATGATATTTTTAATAACTATAATAAAATATATAATAATATATTTCACGTTTTTATAGAAGAAATAACAAATCAAGAGAAAATTAATCAGACTATGGAAATTTTAAATTTTTTATCAAAATCAGAACCAGATATTATCTTAACTATATTATGAATCTTTAAGTTATCAAATGCAGTAAGCGATTAAAAAAATGAAGAATATTCTTCATTTTTTTAATTTTTAATTTTTAATTCTCTTAATTTTTCAATTAATAATTTATGTTGTTTTTTATAATTCTCATACTTTTCTTTTTCAACTAAAACTTTATCTACTGCAGCTCTTTTTAAAAAGTTCTCATTTGCTAACATTTTCTCACTTCTTTTAATTTCTTGTAAAAGTTCAGAAATTTTATCCTCAGTTTCTTCAATTACTTTATCTTTATCAAAAAAATCTTCATTTGCAATCTCTAAAAAATAGTCTTTAATAGCAATTGAAGTTAGATCTTTTTTTTGCATATTATTAATATTTAATTTACAATTAACTATTTTTTTAACAAAGAGATTAATATAATTAATTTCTTTTTCCATTTCTAATTTAAAGTTTGACTTCTTCAAGTTTAAATGAATATCTAGAGAAATAGAATTTTTAATATTTTGAATAGCTCTAAATTCTCTTAAATTAGTTACTATTTCAAAAATATGATTAATATTTGAAATCTCAAATTGATAATTTTCTTCTAATCAGCTTTCTTTTAAAATTGAAGATTTCAACTCAAATGATTGATATATTTCTTCACTAACAAAAGGCATAAATGGATGTAACATAATTAAAATATTTTTAAAAACATAACCTAATGTTGATTGACTAAATTCCTTTTCTTGTTTATTTAATAGATTATTTTCACTAATTTGAGCTTTTGAAAGTTCAATATATCATGAACAATAATCATCTCAAATAAAATTATATAGAAGTTTTCCAGCAATTGTAAATTCATATTTATCAATTGCTTCTTTCACCATTTTTTTTGTTTCACTCAATCGATTTAAAATTCAAAAATCAATTTCATTATTACTTTTGTTAGATTTTAATAATAAATTTTTAAATTTTTGATTAGTAGGGATTTTTTTAAGATTTAACGTTACATATCTTGAAGCATTTCAAATTTTATTAATAAAATTTCAAGTACTAGTTAATTTTTCCTCACTATATCTTAAATCTTGACCAGGACTTGAATTAGTTAATAAGAAATATCTTAATGAATCAGCTCCATATTTTTCAATAACTTCCATTGGATCAACACCATTACCTAAAGATTTAGACATTTTTCTTCCCTGTTCATCTCGAATTAAACCATGAATTAAAACATCTTTAAAAGGTTTTGACTTCGTAAACTCTAAGCTTTGAAAAATCATTCTTGCTACTCAAAAGAAAATAATATCATAACCTGTTACCATTGTTGACACTGGAAAATATTTTTTCATCATTTCTGATTGTTTTTTTTGATTTCAATTCATTGTTGCAAATGGTCAAAATGCACTTGAAAATCATGTATCTAAAACATCTGGATCACGTTCTCAATTTTCTATATCCTTTGGAGGATATATACCTACAAAGACTTCTTTTGTTTTTTTATGATATCAAGCTGGAATTTGATGACCCCATCATAATTGACGTGAAATAGTTCAATCATAAGTACTTTCCATTCATTTATTTAATGTTTCATTAAAACGATTTGGATAAAAATTAATTGCTTCTTTTGAATTTTGTAAATCTAAAACTTGTTTTGCTAAGGGTTTCATTTTTACAAATCATTGATCAGAGATGAAAGGTTCAACAATTGCATTACTTCTTTCTGAATAACCAACTTGATGAACAATATCTTCTTTTTTAATGAAAGTCTCTTCCTTTGTTAATTTTTCAACCAATTTTTTTCTTGCTTCAAAACGATCCATCCCTTTAAACTCATTTGCTAATTCATTCATAGTTGCGTCTTCATTCATAACAACTATTTGCTTTAAATTATGCTTTAGACCTAATTCAAAGTCATTAGGGTCATGTGCTGGCGTACATTTCATTACCCCTGTTCCAAACTCAATTTCTACATATTTGTCGCTTATAATGGGTATCAAAACCCTATTTGAGGGGTTTATAACTGTTTTTCCAATATATTTGCTATATCTTTCATCTTTTGGATTTACAATTAAACAAACATCTCCAAACATTGTTTCTGGGCGTGTTGTAGCTACTTCTAAGAAGTCTTTCTTATTATCACTTAAAAAATATTTAAAATAATACATTGTTCCTTTAGTTTCTTTATAAATAACTTCAATATTAGAAAGTGCTGTTTTTTGTTTAGGATCTCAATTTATAATTCGTTTCCCTTTATAAATTAATTTATCTTCATACATTTTTACAAAAACATAATTTACAATCTGATTTAATTCTTCTGAATATGTAAATTTTTCTTTAGAATAATCTAAACTTAATCCTAATTTTGCTCATTGCTCTCTAATAGTTGAAGCATACTCTTCTTTTCATTCTCAAACCTTTTCAATAAATTTTTCTCTACCTAAATCATTTCTTAAAATTCCTTGTTCTCTCAATCGCTCTTCAACTTTTGCTTGAGTAGCTATTCCAGCATGATCCATTCCAGGTATTCAAACAGTGTCAAAACCATTTAATTTTTTGAATCTTATTAATAAATCTTGTAATGAACCATCTCAAGCATGACCTAAGTGCAACTTTCCAGTTACATTTGGAGGAGGTATAACAATTGAATAAGCTGGTTTTTTAGACTTAATTTTTGGCTTAAAGAATTTTTCTTCAAGTCATTTACTATATTTATTTTTTTCAACTTCTTTATGATTATATTTTTTATCTATTTTTTTCATATTTTCTCCTTTTCAATTAAAAAAACCTATTTTTTAATAATTATTAATTACTAAAAAATAGGAACGAGCCATTTAAAATAACACGCGGTACCATCCTAATTGATTGTTCTAAAGCAACCCACTCTTATATGTAATTTTATAACTTATACAACCTTCAATAATAGTAAATTCTAGTTCACACCATACACTAGATCTCTGCAAATTACTTTTTATTTACTCCTTATAAGTTCTTACATTTTTATTATATCAAAGCAAATAAAAAAATAGCATAAAAATGCTATTCAATCACAAAAAACTCCGACACTAATTGTGATTTATTATTTAAATTATTTCATTCATAAATTTTTGCTTCATATCGTATTGAATATCTTCACTTGTTTTAACTAAATATTTTAAATAGTTAAAGTTAAGAATTCTGGCTCATTAATGGATTTTTTAATTGTTTTTAATAATTTAGATTCTTTATTTTCTAATAAATTATATAAATTCAAAATTCTTTCATATTGAATTGCTTTTTCTTTTAACTCTAATTCAATAATTATTTTAGCTAAATTTTCATTTGAATTTTCAATTTCTTCATTTTTTAAAGTTTTAAGAATTTTAGTAAAAGTACTATTAATGCTTTTTAATATCTTATTCATTGAAATTCAATAAGCAATATAAACAAATGTTAGAGCAAATAGTGAAAAAATTGAAGCTATAAAAATTAAAGATAATCCAAATGATATTTCTTTATTAATTTTAATAATTAAATCAATTGATGAATACAATACGCTTTTTGGAACATTAAATAATGGTCCCATTTCATTAAATATACTAACTGGTAAATTATTAATACTATTAATATTTGTTTCTAAATTCATTCCTTGAATAATTGTAAAAACTATTAAAGGTGAAACTAAGACAAATATTTTTAAAAAAGCGAAGAAATTTTTTTTAATTAAGATTTTTTTAAATGATATCGCTGACATCTTTTTAAAATCAATTGTTGACATAAATTCATCATAATCATTAAAAAATTTTCATAATATTGAAACAATTGAAATTGTTCCTAAAAATAACTTAAGCATAATTAAAATTGTTGAATTAACATAATTAAATCTTAAATTATCAACAGAAGGAATAAATAAAAAAACTGCAAAAAGAGCTATTATTGCTGAATATACTATTATATTATTTCAATCAATTTTTTTGTAAATACTCTTTAATTTCATTAATTTCATTCTCCTTTTAAATATTATAGGACTTTTTAATGAATAAATCAAACTTTTAATTTTAAATTATTTTTGTTTTATGAAAAAGTAAAATCTATTTTTATTTAAAATATCAAAAAAAATATTAAGATTTCTTAAATATCTAAGAAATCTAAGAATATATGATCATAGACTCTTTCAATTCAAAATAAGTTTTTTGCCTTTTTTCTTGAAAACTCAAGCATTGAACTTTCTTCAAGCAATTCATAATAATTACTTCAAATTGTAGTGTAATTTTCTAGAATTTTGTCATTTATTTTCTTAATTTCCAAAATTTCGTTATTAGTTAAATCTTTTTTATTACTAAAAATGAATAAACCATTTTTAGAAGTTAAATCATTTTTTTTGAAAATCACATTTAAATAGTTTTCAGAAAATTTTGCATCTTTGAATAGAGATTCATTTGAAAAATACTGGGTTTTAATTAAATTTTTATATTTTGCATCAACATCATTATTAGATTGAGTTAATTTTTGAAATGAGTTTAAAAATGATGGAAGTAACATTACATTTAACATTGATTCCAATATAGCTGTTAAAAGCTTTTTATCACTCAAGATAGAACTTAATTCATAATTTATAAATATTACTGTTATAAAATTTGAAAAGATTATATAAATTCAAAATCAGATTGGTGTAAATTCAATACTTCTTTGAGCCTTGAATTTATGATTTTCTAACTTCAGATTATAGTCAAATAAGCAAATTAATTGAAAAAACTTAGATTTTGAAAATCAATTGATATAAGTAAACTTTAACAGTAAGTAAATACTTCCTCCAACAATTGAATATGACAATAAATCCACTTGCTCTTTAATAAATAAATTTGTAATAAATAAAATCAAAGTTATTGAAAAAATAGCTTGATCAAAAATAAAAGCAAATAAACTAATTAAATTTGTTTTAAAAAAACTTCTAATTATTTTATTATGTTTTTTAAGTAAATTAAGACTATTTTTTTGATTCCTCATTATTAATTTCCCCTTTATAATTATTAATTTTTGAAGCAACAAATAGGTAAAGACTACCCAAACCAATTATTATTGTAAGAATAGCTATTATAGCTATAAACATTCAAGCAATTCCACTTAATCCAGAAACTTGTTTATTATGAATTTCCAAGAAAAAGTATGGATATGCACCTTTTTTACTTGCTAATATAGCATCAGAACCTACACTTCTATAAATTAATTCTCCTCTAACTAAAGAGCAAATTAAATAGATAATTGGATAAATACACATTACTGTAAAATCCTTTTTCACAAATTCTTTGAAGTTAAAATTTAATTGTTGTTTCATTAATAATAAGTAATAAACAATTGTAGCTATTGGCACAATTGTGTGTAATACCATCTGTTCAACTCATCAAAATGGAGTTAAAATTAAATCAGTTTCAGTTAATAATACTTGTGGAAGAAGCATTCCATTAAAAATTAAACCTGTAATTGTAATATAAGTTACAACACATAAAGAAATAGATCTTGATAAAAATTTAGTTTTGCTTTCTTTATTATGATTAAAAAATGATACCATAAATCAAATTGCTACAAGTATATTTGATTGAATTGTAAAAAAACTAAAATAGTTAATAATATATCCTTGATAATCATAACCAACAAATTTTGCTGGCTCATTTGAATTTTTATCTCCTATATAAACAGCTCATTTTTTAAATTCTTGACCATCTATTTTATAGACTGAATCACCAATATTTATAATTCCTCGAATTAATGCCTGTAAAATAAAACCAATTATTAATAAAGAAATTGCTAATTTATATCAGATTTTTCAGTCCTTTAAATTTTTTTTAGTAATAAACATTTTTTCACTCTTTTCAATATATAAAGAAATTATAGACTATTTAATAAAAAAAACACTATTTTATACTTATTTATAGTTCTAATATTCAAATAAAAAACACCTATAAATACTAACAATATCAAGTTTAACTCGTGACTGTTATGTTTAATTTAGATGTTTAATAAAATTATATTTACTACTTTTTCAATTTTGTTATAAAGTTTCTTATGTCATCAGTTGTTAAAAACTCATCACTATCAGAAACATTTCTATTTTCCTTTATTTTTTTCTTTTTCTTTTTTTTCTCTTCTCTTAAAACTTTTTTTGGTACAGCAGTTTCTGGAATTGGTGTTGGAGCTGGAATTGGTGTTGGAGCCTGTTGAATTATAACTTTTTGTTTTTTGTTCTTTTGTTGTTTTTCTAGAGCTTTTAATCTCTCCAATTTTTCTCTTATCTCTAATTCTTTAAGTTTCTGCTCTTCAAAACTTAATCTTTTTGGTTCTTCAATATGTTTTGTTCCATAATCCATATTTAATGAATTATTGTAATCAATAAAATTAGGATTTTCACAATTTTCACATCTTAAACTTTGATTATTTCCATGATGATTACAATTATTTGGTTTATTTACTATAAAGTCATTTGGATTTTGATGTTTATTATTATGCATTAAGTTATTATGATCTTGTGTCATATCTTCTCCATAATTAAAAACTATTTCTCCATAATTTACTAGTGGAGTATTATTAGGTTTTATTTTATTGATTCCTGAAAATGGTACAAATTCAGAAGTTCCAAACTCTGTTGTACTATTATTTCTAATGCCAAAATTTGGATTAGAAATACTATTGGAACGATTATTCATTAAATTTAAATTATTACAAAAATCCTGAGCTTCATCATAATTATAAAAACGATTAACTTCTGTCATATCAGGACTAACAACAAAAAATATTCCATCTTTTACTAATATGTAGTACATAATTATTCCTCCAAAATCTTCAATCTTATTACTTTTAATAATATTATTATACACTAAAAAAACCAATTTTTTAATCCATTCTTGTGATATGAATTAAATAAAAAAATGTGGTTCTTAATTATTAATTAAATATTATCATAAAATTTAATTATACACAGTGAATTTATAATGAATTTTTTAGCAATTTAATCATCTTCATAAGCTAATGAAAGATCAATATGACAATAACCAAAGGGATTTTTTTCTAGATAGTTTTGATGATATGCTTCTGCATCAAAAAAGTTTTTTATTTTTTCATTCTCAACAACTATTTTTTCTTCACTTTCGCTTTGTTTTTTTTCTAAAAATTGTTGAATTATTTTAAAATCTTCTTCATTATCTCAATAAATCCCAACTCTATATTGAGTCCCTACATCATTTCCTTGTTTATTTAAAGAATATGGATTAATTATTTTAAAATACTTTTCAAGTATCTTTTCCAAAGTTACTTGATTTTTATCATATTCCAATAAAATTGCTTCTGCATGATTTGTTTTTCCTGAACAAACTTGTTCATAAGTTGGATTTTGAATTTCTCCTTGACAATAACCTACTTTTGTTTTTGTTACACCCTTAATTAAATCAAAATAAGCTTGAACTCCTCAAAAGCATCCCCCAGCTAAGTATATTGTTTTCATATTATTTGATCTCCTTACTTATTATTATTATTATTATTATTATTATTAAGTCTAGCAATTACTTTATAAAAAGCAAGTTTTTTATTTGAATTTGTTTTATAAAAAAATCATTATTTTAAAAATAATGATTTAAAATAATGATTTAATTTTATAATGGTAAATCTTTTTTTGTAAAAGTAAAATATGAAGCAATATATAATCCAGTTCCAATAACTGCTAAAGCAATATATTCACCTAAATACTTTGAAACTTCACTTACACTAGTAAATTCAATTTTAAATAAAGTATTTAATGAGAAGTATTTTAAAAATTCTACCGAAGGTGAAATTTGACTTGCAAAATAAAGTACATAAAAGATAATACTAATTCCTGCAGCTACAGATAATGAAGCTGCAGATTTATTGAAATAACAACTTGACATAAATGCAATTGAACTAATTACATATAACATTAAAAATAAACCAAAAAAATACATTGCAAATAATCCAAAATTAATTTCTCCACCTTTTCCTAAAGCTGAAATTGTTATAATAGTTGTTAAAAATTGAATAAAGATACTCATAAATAATGAGAAAATAAAAGTCCCACCTTTTGTTAAAATTACACTTTTTCTTGATTGATTAGTTGTTAATAAATTAACCATAGTCCCTTTATCAACTTCTCCAGCAACAATTGAATTACCACTTGTTAATAAATAAACTAACATTAATGAATATGTAATTCCCGTTGAACTAACCACTAATCCTACTGTTGCTTGTGTTAATAATTTAGTTCAGCTTTCATTTCCTTGAGCAATCATTTCCTTAATTGAACTATCATTAATCATTATAGAAAACGCTACAATAATTAAAATAACTGGTATTAGAGTTGAAAATAATCATAATCCAAGAGTCTTTCTCATAGTATCTTTAATTAGCTCAAAAGAAATCGCTCTTTCTTTTGTTGAAGATTTCAAAATTATATTATCTAATGAATCTGCTACATCAGTTTCAATTTCATTTTGATAATATTTCATAAAATATTGTTCTAAATTTAATGGATGTTCTTTAATAAATTCTAATTTATTTTTTCCCATTTTGATAATAAAGTCATTGATATTTTTATTATCAACAACTGCAAACAAAGTATTATCATTGAAACTTTTAATAGTTCATTTTGATGATTCTACATCGCTTTTAATTACTTTATCTTTAAATTTAATTTCATAAGTTTTTTCATCATTATATTGAATGTCTTTAATATTAATAGTTGAAATAATTTTTCCACGTTTAATAATTGAAACATAATCACAAGTTCTTTCAATTTCTGAAAAGATGTGTGAAGATAAAATAATCGCTTTGCCTTCTTCTTTTGATTTTTGAACTAGTTTAACAAATTTTTCTTGCATTAAAGGATCTAATCCACTTGTTGGCTCATCTAGTACAATAATATCTGGATTGTGCATTCAAGCAATTACTAAAGCAACCTTTTGTTTCATCCCTTTAGACATTTTTTTTATTTTCATATTTGGATTAAATTCTCAATAATCAATATATTTTCTAACATCATCTCAGTTAGTCATATTTCTTAATTTAAAAACTTGTTTTAAAAGATCAATTCCTGTCATTTGAATTGGAAAAGCTATTTCTCCTGGAACATATCCTAAATTTCTTTGAATTTTATTAGCATCAGTTCATGAATCATATTGAACTAAATCTTGAACTAAAGTTTGATCATCTTTAAAATTAGCATGATTTTCTAAATAAACATTTGAAGTTCCTGAATCAGATCTGATAAATCCCATTAAACTTCTAATAGTTGTTGATTTTCCAGCTCCATTTGGTCCTAAATAACCAAAAACTTTACCATACTCTACACTAAAATTAATATCGAAAATTCCATAACCTGATTTAAATTTTTTATTTAAATCTTTTACAATAATTGCATTATTAGACATAAAAGTCCTCCTCTTTTTATATTTTTTACTTAACTTAATTTTAAAAATTAAAATGACTAATAACTGTCCTCATAAGCAATTTTAATCATAGCTAATTTCTCATTTCAATGTTTATGGTAATTTTCTCACCCTATTTTTATTTTTAACTTCAAAATAAACAAGTTTTTTATCTTAAAATATAGTTTTTTGATCGCTAAAAATACTTTTCTTGCAAAACTTATAATACTTACCAAAATTTTCATGATAAACTTAAAGATTTTTATATTAATGCTAAAAACCTTTTCTTTTATAATATAAAATTTAAACATTTCTATTTTAATAAAAATATATAAAAATAAAGAAAAAGAAATTATTATTGGTAAAAGTATATTTCTAAAATTAAGGTCAATATTTGAAACACAAATATTTGAAACAATGTTTATTAAAAAATAGACATTAATAAGAATTAAAGTTAACTCTTTTATAGTGACTTTAATGCTATCATAATTTACTTGGTCATTTAATAGAGCATTATAATTACTTCTGTTAATAACTCATAATCTAACTTGAAAATTCAAGAAAATATATGAAGCTAAAATTACTATAAAAATACTTAAAACTAATTTTATTATTTCATCATTCAAATAAATAAAAGCAAAACAAAAAAAAGTTGATAACAAAATTAAAAATGAGTTCAATCTTAAATAGCTTCTTAAAATTTTCAATACATTCGCCTTCTTTTAAAATTAACTATATCACATTTATGGGTGTATTTTATTATAAAAAATTTTAAAATTTAATAATTTATTTTAACTATTTATTAAAAAAATAAGTCATTAAATTTTAAAAATAAAATATATAACTTTCAATAAATTAAATCCTATATAAACTTATACTTTTCAAAAAAATACTTAATTAAAAGCATAACTACTAGAATGTTTTTATTAATTTTCTTCTTTTTTTTCAGAAAATTTATCTATTTTATTAGAATAGGCAAAGTAGAATAAACCTCAGTCCAAAAAAGATTTTTTTGTTACCTTCTCTATTTCTACTCAATTTTTATTTGATTTAAGAAAAGTTAATCCACAAATAGTTGCAATTAATGTAAATCCAGCAATCAAAGAAGTTACTATTGCTAGACTTAGTCATAGTCAAGATACTTTTTGCATTAAAGTAATTACTAATAAAGTTATAAAAACTGATGTTAGTACTAAAGAAACTAAAAAAATAATAGCTGAGCATAATGCAACTTTATAGACACCCTGTTTAATATTTTTGATTCTATTTTCCATTTTGTCTCCTATTTATTGGTATCTTTTATAATTATAAACTATTGATTTAGATAAATTAAAATATTTTCTATAAAAATTGGAGTAAAAACTATCAATTATTATTCTTTTAAAAAGATAAAAAAGATTTAATTATTATTTATTAAAAGAAACTAAAAAAATACAATATTTTCTAGTAAAAAGTCTTGTATTTTTAAAATAAATATTTAGTTTTTATCTTTTAAAGCTTCTAATGGATTTATCTTTTGTATATTTATTCATCCAATTGCAAAAGTTACTATATAAATTGTTGCAATAACAGCAAATACACTAAATGGTAATCACAGTGAGAAATTGACTGGTAAAACCCATGCTGTATTTAAAGCTAAGAAATCAGATATTATTGCAAAGATATACCATCCTGTTATAAAACCAATAACATACATAATTAAAATTGGTGCAATATACATTCCTAAAATTTGTCTCACAACATAAGAATTTGAATATCCCAAGGTTTTCATTGTTGCAATAAATTGTTTATTTTCAAAAATAATTAGACTTGTTGTTAAAAGAATAATTGTTGTAGAAACAATTATAGCAATTATTATAAAGAATATCATAACTAAGTTTATAAGATCAGTAACTTGACTTAATATTTGTCTAGTTTGCTCCTTTGGTAACATTGTTGATAATGTCCCTATTCCATAACCTTGATTAAATTTTTCTGGATTAACTATTGTGCACTCATTTTGATAATTAAAAATTAAATCTTCTCCTAAACAAGGAACATTAATGGTTTCAAAACTACCGCTTAGCCCAACTGAACTAAAATCTCCAATTTTTGAAGATACTGAAAATCCTTGAGTTAAATCAACAATATTATTATCATAACTATATTTATAGTTAAAAATAGGATATAAATTTTCATAAAGTTGATTCATATTTCTTCAACTTGAACCAATTTCACTACTTTGTACATTATTTATAAAATCTTCATATGTTTTATTATGTTGATACACTTCCTGAATAAATTCCTCCAATGTTGCTCCATCAATATTTTTTTCATTTTTCTTTGAAAATTCTTCTAATTGATATAAAGGGTTTCCTTTAGGATATTCTCTTGCAAATCAATTTTCAAAGTTATATTTTTTAACTTGATCATATTGCATTATTTTATTAGCATTTTCATTTGAAATTCAACCTTGTGGCTGACCATATCCATTTTGAACACCTGTAATTATAAATTGAGTATCATAATATTTTGAATTTATTTTAAGAGTTCCATCTTTATATTTTTCATAAACTTCAATTGGATTTGTAGCTTTATCAGCATAAGGAGCAGCTATTTTTATATCCCCAATTGTTGATGAATTAACCCCATCATCACTAGCTAAATTTGATAAATTATTTGCATATATACCCCCATTGGTATAATAACCATACGTTGATTGTGTTCTAAATTCCTTAGAAAAGTCCAATTTATTATTTTCTAATAAATTATGCCCATATTTTATATCATTCTTTAAAGTTAATTCTTTATCATTGCCCTCTAATGAAAGTAAATCTTTCAATACTTCTAAGGAGATACTATCTCCTATTTTTTTATTTGTTTTCTTATAAAAGCTTTCATTAATAATTAAAGGAACTAAATTATTATCATTATTAAATAATGTATTAGTTAAATCTTTACCTCTCTTATTTTTTAATGAAACGAGATTTGTATCCGATTCAATACCAAAAATTTTTGCTTTTTCTAGCTTACCATTCTTAGATAAAAAATTTGTATTAAGCATAGTTCCAATTTCATCTTTGTTATTATCATAAGGAACTAAATTAAAAGTAATATTATAATTTTGATTACTTTCAATTGCTGTTTTAATATATTCTTGAACAAAATATGGTGACCTTGTATAACCAGTTTGTAAAATAGCTAATCCCATTCTTCCATCCATACTAGAACCAAATCATAGCGTCAAGGCCTTATTTAATTCTTTTAGTTGTTCTTCATCTGTTGTTGAACGAATCTCATTCTCATTAATTTCTAATGGAGTTATAAACTTATCATTTCAATTAATTGTAAAGTCAGCAGTATACTGTTCATCAATTTTCATAATATTTTTTATCTCTTTATTTGAGTTTCAATATTTTTTTATTTTCTTACTTTTAAAAACAGAATTTAATTTTTTTTCTGCTTTTGTTGAATTTATAAAGAATTCATTAGGTTGATTTCTATCAATTATTCCTTCATTATAAGTGAGTTTTAATCCATTAATATACTTACTATAAATTTGTAGCATTAATATTGAATAATTTTGCAAATCTTCTGCTGATGATGACTCACTTAAATTTTTTATATTACCAATTAACTTTGTATAGTCTGGTCATTGAGCATGCAATTGTGATAGAGCAAGATCTCCAAGTGGACCAGATACATTTGCTTTATCTAAGTTTTGAAGTAATTTTGTTGACATATTTTTTCAATTTGAATATGATAACTCAGTTCAAAAGAATTTATCATCCTTAGCTATATCATATGTATAGTAATAAGGACTTATTTTACCTTCTAGAAGATCTGAATAAACTTTTTGTCAATTTATTATTTTGGTATTTTTATTTGCAATAGGGTCATAACCATCAATAGTTGGATATGCTGTTCAACCTTTTGTAAATCCTTTAGGTTTATTAAATCCTCCAATTCCACTTCCACTTCCACTATTTCTTATTAATAATTCATCTTTATATTGACCTCAACCCTCTTTTTCACTATCTCAATTTGGATTATATGTCCTTTGAAAAGATCATGGGTTATTTGCAATGGGTTGACTATATTCAACCATATTTTCATAATTCATTCCATTAAAAGTAGCTGTCATATTATCTCTCATAACTTTTGGTGCCACAATAGTTGTTG
The DNA here is from genome assembly GCF_964019665.1 of Spiroplasma endosymbiont of Cantharis rufa. Lineage (NCBI taxonomy): Bacteria > Bacillati > Mycoplasmatota > Mollicutes > Entomoplasmatales > Spiroplasmataceae > Spiroplasma > Spiroplasma endosymbiont of Cantharis rufa. The sequence goes on from NZ_OZ026459.1 coordinate 671,138, forward strand.
TAAGCAAAGTTGCTGATAAAAGCATTGTAGCACTAACTCCTATTAATTTTCCTAAAGAAGTTGTAAGTAAAGCCGCTCTTAATCTTGGATTAAACTTTCTTTTTGAAAATAGTGATTTTATACTCATTGAAAATTTATTAATTATTTTATCATTTCCCCCATTTAAAAGAATTAATGCAGGTAATCTAATAGTTCAATAACCAATTATAAATGACAATAATGTAAGTCCAATTCATAAAGCTATAATACTAGTTGCAAAAGAAAATATATTAAATTGAAATTTTAAAAATGCTATATTAAAGTAGTTTGAAAAAATATTTATTATTAAACTTTCAATAAAAATAGAAATAATATAACCCATTAAAGCACCAAGAATTGAAACAATTAATGGAATTGCAATAAAATTATTAACAATTTGACGTTTTTTATAACCTAATGATTTTAAACAACCAATTTGTCTACTTTGTAATTCAACTTGCTTTTTAGTAGTTAAAATTGTTGTAAATCCAGCAATAGTGACAATAATTATTATTAAAGCAGTTGCCATTCCATTATATCCAGCCATAATAGAATTAAAAGTTGTGATTCTTGAATAAAATTTATATAGGGAATCATTTGAATCATATATATATTTATCCTTTATTTTTATATTGGCTCAAGTTTTATATTCTTCTTCTAAAATATTTAAAAAATCATTATCTCTTTGAATTGATGATTTAATAGAAATATATGCCTCTCTATCTTTTTCAGAAGTTACAACTACTTTTGCATTTGAAGCAATATATGGTGCCATATTTTTTTGTACCTGATTTTTTTGCATTAACTGACTATAATTAATTTCTGTAAAAGTGTATGAATAACTTTTATATCCCATTCATGATGGATCTATATATATTAAAACTTCGTTATTCATATTTGGAATTATTGTTGTTTGATCCATAATTGGCGTTGTAAAATCTACTGAAGCTCCAATACCAACAACTTCAAATCATAATTGATTTTGATAATTATTACTATTTAAAAATGTTTGAGCGTCCGTCATATTTTCTAAATCTTTATTAAGTTGTTTTATCTCTAATGAATTACCCATAGTATTTTTAATTAATAAATCCATTCCATATTTATCTGGATTTATTCTAATAATATCGCCAACTTTAATTCCATTTTTCTTAGCATAAGATTCACCAATAACAACTTCTTTTTTACCCTCATTGAATTTTCGACCCTTAGAAACTACAAGTTTATCAACACCATTATTTATATCAGAATTTATTTTTGAGATAACTTTAACTCTAATATCACCCTTTTTGCCATATAAACCCGATATTAACCTAGATTCAGTAAATGATACATCTAAATTATATTTAAGTGCTATTTGATTCATAATATATTGTTGATAAAGTATATCATCTTTAACAAGTTGCTCATGAGTTTGCCATTGTTTAATATCTTTAGCATTTTCATCTGGGTTTAATATTTTATCGTTTATATTGATATCTACAATATAATCTCTTAAATTTGATTGTGACCTTAACTGATTATAAGCTCCTGAAACTCTTGTTGAAGTTGCTCCTAATACAGATATAACTAAAGATACTAGCATAACTAAAAGTGATAAACCAATAATTTGCGACTTATTTTTTTTAGCGGACTTAAAAGAATTCTTTAGTAAAAGCCTAATTCCTTTCATATTTAGTTTCCTCCTATTTTTTAATAACCATTATATGTACATTAAAAAATAAGTGATGGAGGAGTTACTCCTTTTTTAAATATTTTAAGATGAAAACTTTTTTTCCAATTAATAATCTGCTCTACAAAATTATTTTTTTCTAAAAAAGTTATAAAGTATAGTTCAAATTTTCGCAGTAATTCCTTTGTAAAATTAATATATTCTAAAGACACTAAGTTTGGTTGCATTATTTTTGAGATCACAAAAAATAATTTTTCAGTTATTTCAAATTTTATTTTTTTTCTTATTTTTTCAAATATGAAAAATAAAGAGATAAATAAACAAGTAGCAGAAATTATTATTGAAAAACCAATTATTAAGAAAAATTCTCAACTTTTTACAATTTGATTTGAGTTTAAAAAGTATTCTATTGCTTTGTATTCACTAGAAATAAAAATAGGAACAGTAATTAATATTAATTTAAAAAAATCATTTAGATAATTAAATCTTTTAATATAGTTAAAGGTTCTAAAATTAATAAAATTTTTTTTAATTTTATTAAAAAAAACTATTGATTCAATTACAATTCAAAAGCATACTGATGTAATTATTATTGTATTTATTATTAATGTAAATTGAATAGCTATATAAAAAACCATTTTTTGAATTTTTAAAAAAAGCTGAAAAAAAATAATAATCAGATGTGATAAAACTAATAGCATGTATAATTTTTTGACATTATTTTTTTTATAGTTACGCATACAGAACTCTCCATTTTTTTATATTGTTTATAGTTATATTTTAATAGAAAAATAACTTTTATAATTAATAAAAAAACAATTATAAATAAATATTCATAATTGTTTTACTACTTTTTTATTATGCAATTAATTTAATTTCTGAAACTACTAATTTTTTATTTTTATATTTCATGGCAATATCAAATACTAATTCATTTGTTCCGTCATTTACAGTATATCTAAAATTATTTACAGATTTAATTTCAGTTTTAACTGTTAATTTTTTAAATAATTCTTCGGCTTGATTTTTTAAATCAGTTACTTCTTGATTACTTTCTTTTATTCATTTTGATAGAATATTACTCATTTTAGCAATCAATTCATCTTCATCATTTAGAATTTTAAATAATTGCTCAAAAACTGAGCCTTCCTTAAGTGATCCATCACTATTATAACCTAATATTTCAAACATATTATCAATGTCATTTAAAGCTTTTTCAAGTGTTGAATCTTTTGCAAAACGAGCCATTAATTCACCAAAATCGGAAAAGTTAATTGTTGATTTTGTAGTTGAACTAAATTCTGTATTGAATTCATTCACAAGTTCTTTAATAGATTTATTTGTTAAAAAATTCATTGAACTTGCTTTAGCTTCATTAAATCTTTTTGCCGGTTCAGTTGGATTTTGTTCATCCTCTGGTTGTGAAGTTTTTTCTTCACCTAATAATCCTGATAAACTAATTTCATTCATAGGTTTTGACATTAAATCTCTGATAGAGAAATTAAAATTTTCATTAGTGTTATTTCATAAATAACCCATTCAATCTGATTTAAACTTTTTCCCTTCTCCTGAAACACTAGTAATTTTTTGCATTAATTCTTTAACAGGACTAGGAAGAATACCTGGCATTGTTACAAGAGCTCCAATTACAGTAGAGAATAAACTTCCTCCATAACTTGAATTTAAACCACCATTTATAATAGACCTTATCATTGAATTTACATATACTTTTGAAATGATTATATTAATAGATTCTTCTTTCATAGCTTTAACTCCAATTTTTGAAAGTAAACCCATTAATCCATCATTTACATTTTCTGTAAATTGTTTACCAATTGAAAAGTTTTTAGAATTTGTTGCAAATAAAATTCCAATATAATTCTTAAATACAACTCCTGATAGATCATCATTTACCATGTAATTTATCTTTTTAAATAATTGTTTAATATCAATTGAATTAGAATTAAAAATCTGATTTCTTTTTTCTTCAATCTTTTCTAAAGTTAATACTGAAGAAGTCATTTCCTCATAACTAAATTGTTCCATATAAACTACTAATGTTCTTATAAAACGAATAACTTCAGCAATAGAGTCAATATTGCTAATGAAATCTATTTTTAACTCAGCTGTACCACTCATTAAATTTGAGATATTATCTGCTAAATTAGTTGTTGCACTATCAATATTTTGTTCTACATCTGCTTGAGTTTCATAAGACAATTTTGTTTCACTACCATTTAATAATTTATTAACTGCATTTGATAATCCTATCATACTTGAATCTAACGCTGTTTGATAACTCATATTTGCATATATTTTATTACTAAAAGCATTTTCCAAAAGTTTTAAATTATCTTGATTTAAAACTTTTCCTAAAGTTTTAAGTAAATCAGGAGAAATAATTGACCCTATCATTGAAGGATTACTTGCAACTACTCCTAATAATTGTTGCAAAGTTGTGGGATCTGATAATAGTGATAGTATTGTAGGTAATGTATTTTTAACAATATCAACAATTCCTTCATCAGGTGCACTTGGATCTAGAACATAATCTTGATAAACATTATCAGATATTTTCAAGTCAGATGCTAATAAGTCATTTGTATTAAAATACTTATCTGCAACTTTATAAAACTTAGCATTACCTTCTACACCTTCTGATTCATTAAAATCAGTTAGATTAAGTGTTTTTAAGTATTCATTTTTTACATTATTTTCCATCATATATTTTGAACTAAAATGTGTTTCACCATCAGATAATTCATTTTGATTTAAATAAAGTGATTTTGCATATTGAGACATTAATTTTGAGATTGTATCTTGTCTTTCTGCAGTTTCAAAGTTGTCTTCAACTTTATCAGGTTTTTCTTCTTCCTTTGCATTTTTATTTCCACACGCTACAACAGCTCCAATTGGCGAAGCCATTAATGTCATGGCTCCTATTAAACTTAATAATTTTTTCATTTTAAAATTCATCTCTTTTCTAGTTTATTCTTCATTTCATTTTGATTCAATTTCATTAAAAATAATTTTTTTAGCAAATTTATGTCCATTTTTTGTTGGATGAACATAATCTAAGAAGAAAAAGTCTTCTTCTTTGCCCACATTTTCTGGTTTTACAGTTGCTTGTAATTCAAAATTAGTTAAATCAATTCCACTTAAATCTGGTGAGGTTGAATCACATAACTCTTTTGTAATATTTTTATTAGGTCCTGAGTTTTGAAATTCTTGTGTAATTTCACCAAATCTTGTATAAAGGTCAAAAAACAAAATTAAATTATTAAACATTTTATTAGCCTTTTTAATAATTTTTGAAATTTCATAATTAAAATCATCACCAATCATTTTAATTATTTCTTTATTAGTTTGATTAGCCTTATAATATTTTGGAATTAACGTCATATCTGGAGGAGATAAAAAAACTATTTTTTTAGCTCCATTATTTAGTAAAGTATAAAGAGCATTTTTAATATTTAATAAAGCACTCTGCATAATTTCTTCTCGCTTATTTGAGTTATTTAGATTATCTAATATTGCAAACATATCATTTCCACCTATTTCCACTAAAAATAAGTCATCCTCGTGAATTTTTTGTTGTTCTACAAGAGCTTGTGCTTGCTTATAAATCCCCGTATTTCCCAATAATAAAGCTGTCGCTCCTGATGAATCATATGCTGTTGCTCCTCCAACAGAATAATTTTTTCCTCATACTTTTTCTCCATTTAATTCAATATCAGGCTTATGAATTAAATTTGAAGATTTAAATTCTTCTTTTGAAAAGTTTAGTTCTTCATTTATTAGAGCGGCTGTTGTTAATCCATTACTAAATCCTCCAACATATTGTCCTGACATTTTAATTTCAATATTAAATTGATCTTTTCCAACAGTTTGCAAACCACCTTGATCACTCAATGAATCGCCTAGTGTAAAAAAGTTTGAAAAACCTTTATGGTTAGATTTATCGTCACTTGTATCTTTTGCAAATCTAGTATCAAATTGAGTTCCAATATTTTTATCGAAATCAAAATTAATTTCAGTTGCTGTTGGTATGCATGATACTACTGCTGATGTAGAAACTGTTAGTAAACTAACTGCTGAAAGAATTGCTAATATTTTTTTCATACTTATTTATTTCCTTTCTTTAAATTGATTATTCAGATAGTTAAAAATGCTGTATAAATTGGTAAAACAATTCCTAAAAAAATAAAAAATATAATAATTCCAGTTCTTAGAACTTTTAAAGTCTCTGTAAAAAATGGATAAGATAATTCATCAAAAGTGACTTTTGTCTTTGACATATTATTTTCGTTTAACTCTTTATTTTTAAAAATACTATGTCCTAAAATATTCAAACCAAATTTTATATTTTCAATTTGTCTATTTAAAAATCAAACTTTATTATTTACTATCATTGTTCCTAAACTTTTTTCTACTTTAATTCCATTTAATCCAGGACCCTCATATTTCATTCAAGAATCATAAGTTTCTTGATTAATAATTGTTTGATCTCTTTTTGCTTGTTCATAAAATTGAGAAGAAAAAATTTCCTTTAATCCTCCATTTTTAAACATTCACTGAATTCCTGCATGAACATAACCATAACTTAAAAACTTTGTAGCAACTGCTTGATCAAATTTAATTAAGTCCATTCCTAATTCGTATAAATCAACATCTCTTTGATTTCTAATATCATCACCTCATCTTTTTTCAAATCATTCATTTGAAAAATTAATGTAGTCTTCTTTTTTAACAGCATAATTACTATCTTCATAATAATTGATTGTTGAAAGTGCATCACTTGTGTATGCACTTTTAATAGCTGTATTCATTACTTGTTCATAAACTACATCTTGACCATCAATTACATACATACCTTTAGGCATTATGATTTTTATTTGCTTTTCAATGCTATTAATAAACTTTTTTGATTCAATTCCTAATCCTGGAACCACCATCAAAAAACTAAATAGAAATAAAAAGCCAACTATCGATGATGAAATTATTATTTTCAATTTCAATTTCTCATTAAGAAAATTTTTGAATTTCTGTTTCATTTTGATAAACCCTTCTCTAAATTTCCTATCCCCTTTTAACTTAAAAAAATAAAATAACTCATAAAGTAAAGCTAATTATTTTTCCACCTAATTTTAATAAAAAAAATTATCTATTTAAAAATAGGCTTACAAAAAATATACTCCTTTAAAAAAGGTATAACAATTTATTGATGAGTTTAATTTGACTTGACTTTTTTGAATTTTATCTATTTAAAAAAATAACATAAAAAATAACACTTATAAAAGTCCCATTTTAAAGGGTTATATAAGTGTTAAAAATCTATGATAAATTCAAAATTAAATTACATAAAAATATTTTATTAAAACTAAAATATTTTTATGTAATTTAACCTTTTTAGCTCATTTTTTTTGGTTTTTGAACTTAAATTGAGAAAAATTAAAAATTTTTTTAAAAATTAAAAAGTGTTAAATATTGCTTAATATAAAACTTTTTTCTAATTTATTTAATTGTACAATCAAATAAAAAAAACTCATTTAAAATAAATGAGTTTAGGAATTTTTAATAATTTTATTATTAATTTGCTTTTTTCTTACTTCTTCTCTTTTGTTTTTCTTTTTGAATATCAATTTCTACCAATTCTTGAGCTAAAATTCTATTTCTTCTTCAAGGATCTGGTCTATAATGATAAATTCCAAATGTTATTCCATCTAACAATAACATAAACAATACTGGAATAAGTGATATTGCAAGTGCTCCTAAAATTAGGTATCAATTGCTGCTATTGTAACTACTAATTGATGCAAGATTTAATATTTTTTCATTAAATCCAGGAATCATAATTACAGCTAAATTAACTAATACTGCTGACATACTTGCAATTCATAAAGGTTTATTAACTATTAAATTTACTTTTTTATCAGATTTTCAATTTGATAATTTTATAAAGTTTGCATAGAAACATGGAGCACAAGTTATTGTTACAAACATTGCAGTTCTTCCAAAATTTCCAATGTTGATTTTTTGTTCAACACTAAAATCATTACTTCTTAAAGCTTGATGTCAGCTTAGGTTGTAATTATCACCTAAAATTTCTTTTAAATAATCATCTGTTACAAACATCATTCCAAAATAGTATGCTCCAATTGAAGCAATTGTTGTAAATAAAATTATTTTAAATAAGGTATAACCTAAACCTTTAAATAATGAATTCTTACCCTTAACTGGCTTTATTTTCATTAAAGTTGGGTCATTTGAACCCATACCCATTGATAAAGCAATAATTGATTCAACAATTAAATTCATTCATAATATATTTGTAGCTTCTAATGGAGAAACTGTATTAATTACTGAAAGAATAAATATTGCTAAAACATTAGCTAAATTAACTCCAATAACAAAAGCAATTGCTCTTTTAATTTTTTGATAAACGTTTCTACCTTCATTAACACCTTTAATTATTGTTTCAAAGTTATCATCAGTTAAAATAATATCACTTGCTTGTTTTGCAACATCAGTTCCAGTGATTCCCATTGCAACACCAATATCAGCTTTGCTTAAACTTGGTGCATCGTTAACCCCATCACCTGTCATTGAAACAATATTACCCTTTTGTTTTAAAGCATCCACAATTCTTACTTTATGTTCAGGATTTACTCTAGCAAATACTTTTATTTGTTCAATTACTCTTAATAATTGTTTGTCATCTAATTGATTTAAAGTATTACTACTCATAACTTCATATTCTGAATGTGCTAAATCTAAATCTCTTGCAATAGCAAGAGCAGTTACAGCATGATCACCTGTTATCATTACAACTTCAATTCCAGCCTCATGAGCTAATCTAACTGCATTAACTGCAGTTTCTCTAACAGGGTCTATCATTCCAACAGCACCTAAAAATACTAAATCTTGTTCCAAGTTATTTTTATCTTTTAATTTATCATAGTTTAAATGATATGCAAATGCTAAAACTCTTAAAGCATCTTTTGAAAGCTCTGTTGCTGCTTCTAATAACATTTTTTTATCTTCTTCTGTAATATTTCTTAAGACATTATCCACCATTATTTTAGTACATCTTTGCAATAATTGATCAATTGCACCTTTTGTAAATGTTGTATTTACTTTGTTAATTTTATTAACAGTAGTCATCATTTTTCTTTCACTGTCAAAAGGCATTTCATCAATTCTTTGTCAAACATCACGTGAATCTTGTTCATCATATCCTATTGTTTCAGCAAAATCGACAAGTGCTAACTCTGTTGGATCACCAATTCTTTCATTACCTTCTGTAACTGAATCATTACATAAAACTAATGCTTTTAAAAAGAGGTCCATATGTTTATCATTTTTCTCTTTAGCATATTCCTTTGAAGCAATAACTTTATTATCCATAATCATCTTTTTAACTGTCATTTTATTTTGAGTTAAAGTTCCCGTTTTATCCGTACAAATAAAATTAACATTACCCAAGGTTTCAACTGCCTGGAGTTTCTTAATAATAACATTTTGCTTAACCATTTTTTTAGTACTAATACTTAAAGTAATTGAAACAACTGCAGCTAAACATTCTGGAATAACTCCAATTGCTAATGTAATTGCCACCATTAAGTAATTTGCTCATGCTCTTTGATCACCACTGAAAAATAATGTTGTAAAAATTAGAATCGCTAAAATAAAACTCAAACCACTTATTCAATAAGTAAAAGAATTTAATTTTTTTTCTAAAGGTGTTGATTCCTCTTCATTTTCATTAATTGATTTAGCAATTTTTCCAATTTCAGTTTCAACTCCAGTTTTAATAACTAATCCAATAGCTCTTCCTGAAGTTGTAAAAGTTGACATAAATGCTATATTTTTCATATCAGCTAAAATTGTTGTTGATTCTTTTAAAGCTAAATGAGTCTTTTGAACAGGTACTGACTCACCTGTCAAAATTGATTCATCTATTGATAAGTCACTTGCTTCAATGATTCTTAACTCTGCTGGCACATATTTACCAGCTTCTAAAACAACAATATCGCCTGGTACTAATTCTGATGCATCAATTTCTTGTTGCATATCATTTCTAATAACAACGGTTTTTGGTTTAGATAGTGATTTCAAAGCATCCATTGACTTTCGCGCTTTAATTGTTTGTACAGTTTCTAAAATAGCATCAATTAAAACAATTGAAAAAATAACAATTGCATCAATAAATTCAGATGCTTCAATATGACCTTTATTAGATATTATTGGTGCAATAATTGAAATAACTGCAGCACCCATTAATACTAATAAAATTGGCTCTACTAGAGTTTTTAAAAATATTAAATATCAAGGTGTAATTTTACCTTTTGGAAGTTCATTTTTCCCAAACTTTTGTTGTTTTTCTAAAACTTCTTGAGTAGTTAAACCCTCTTTGATATTGGTTTCTAATTTTTTTTCAAGTTCTTTATTAGAACTTAAGAGATTTTCATCCATATTTATTTCCACTTCTTTTTTTGTATTTATATATAAAATTATAACAAAATAAAAAGAATTTTACCAAATATAATATTTGATGGGTTGTATAAGATATAAGTAATAAGTGATTATCTCCCTGCATATTAACAAGTAACTTTGTCTTACTTTATAAAAAAACATTTTGTATACTTGACAAAGTATATTCACTCTCTAAAAATTAATTCATTTTTTATTTTACTTGTTTGAAATAAAAAAGACCAGTACTAAACTGATTACCAAAAGTATAAAAGACCGTTAACTGGTCTTTGTTTATCTATAAATATTATATATTAGAAAAAATATTTAATTAAATTAATAACTACTTTTCCTATTTAAAATTCTTATGAATTTTTTTGCATTTGTTTGATTATTTTCGTGAAACTCTTTTGAATATTTATTCCAATTTAATAAAAGTGGTTTAATCTCTTTTTGTCATTCTGGCGTAAAATTTGATGTCAAAATATTTGATGAAGCATTTCTTATACTAAAAAATCTCAGTGATTCAGAAGTAATCATTATTATTTGTACCAATTGCTTTTGAATTGAAATAGGTTTATCTCCATCAAATTTTTCAAGTACTTTAATAGTATTATGAATTGATTGACTTGTCACTGTCATCTGATTACTTCCAATTAAAGAATTATAATTACCTGAATACTTTAAATCATTTGATTTATAATTTTTAACAGTTTTAATTTGTGAATCACTAAAATGATGGTATGTATTGTTAGATACAAAACCTTCCAAGTATAAATTTTGTGCACTGATTACTAAATCCACTTTAGCTTCTTTTAGTTCATTATCGTCATCAATTACACTTAAAGTAAAGTACTCATTGTTATTACCATCAATAACAAGCATATCTTTATTATCATTATTTTTTTGGTTTTCCTTACTAACAATTTTATTGCTTAATAAGTTGTTTGCTATTTTATTAATTTCATTTTTGTAATTGCTAATCAACAATGTTTCAGTATATATTTCTTTTGCATACTGACTTATGTTTTCTTGATTTATATTTTTTTCTATTATTGGACTTACTGCAATTCCTGAACCAACAGAAATTGTTAAAGCACCTATTAAACTTAATAACTTTATCATTTGATTATTTCCTTTTCTTTCATAATCCCACCCTTACTCCCCTTATATAGCAATATTTTATAAAAAGATATATATTATTGTAAAATAAATGAATAAAAATATTTTATTCATTATTTAGTTATTCATATTATAAATTTTCATATATTGGAAATTTATCACATAAATCTTTAACTTGTTTGCTTAACTCTTTTAAATTTTCTTCACTATGGTCTTTTAAAATACTTGCAATAATATTGCCAACTTGTTCAAATTCTGTTTCTTTAAAACCCCTTGTAGTCATTGCTGGAGTTCCTAATCTTATTCCAGAAGCATGCATTGGTTTTTCTTGATCAAATGGAATCATATTTTTATTTGAAACTATACCAATCGCTTCTAAAATACTTTCAGCTTCTTTTCCAGTAATTCCAATTGAATCTTTAACTTCAACAATTACTGTATGATTTTCTGTCCCATTAGCTACTAATCTTAGACCATTTTTACTTAAAGTTTTTGCTAATTTTTTTGCATTAATTACAACTTGATTTGCATATTCCTTAAATTCTTGGCTATCAGCTTCAAATAAGGCTTGAGTTTTACCTGCTATTTGATTTTCTAAAGGTCCCCCCTGCACTCCAGGAAAAACTGTTGAGTCAAGTTTTTTTGCAAATTTAGCCTTACAAAGAATTAATCCCCCTCTAGATCCTCTTAAAGTTTTATGAGTTGTTGTTGTTACAACATCTGCATATTCACAGGGATTTGGATGAACCCCGCCTGCTACAAGTCCCGCAATGTGAGCCATATCAACCATAAAATAAGCTCCAATGCTATCTGCAATTTCTTTAAATTTTTTAAAATCAATAATTTTTGTATAACTACTTGCTCCTGCAAGAATTAATTTTGGTTTATGTTTTTTTGCCAAATCATTAATTTCTTTAAAATCAATTTCTTCTGTTTTCTTATTAACTTTATAAAAAACAAAGTTATATAATTGTCCAGAAAAGTTTATAGGATAACCATGTGTTAAATGACCACCAGCATCTAAACTCATTGAAAGTACAGTATCACCAGGTTTTATCAAAGTTCTATAGGCTGCTTCATTAGCTTGACTTCCAGAATGAGGTTGAATATTTGCATGATCAGCTTTAAATATTTTTTTTGCTAATTCTATTCCATAAGATTCTATTTCATCAATATAGCGACACCCACCATAATATCTTTTACCCGGATAACCCTCAGCATATTTATTTGTTAAAACAGAACCATTTAATTTTAAAATTTCTTCTGAAACATAGTTTTCTGATGCAATTAATTCAATATGATTTTGCTGACGTTTTAATTCATTTTTTAATGATTCTTCAATTATTGGACTCATTTTCATAGTTATTCTCCTTAAACTTTTATATATAAAAATAATACTAGATTTATTGTTTTTAATGTTTATTATTTTAAAGAAAACTAACTTTATATAATAATTTTTATTTTAATAATTATAGATTACTTTTTAATAATTTTTTTTCTGCTATTTTCTCATTGATTATCTCATTTAAATTGATATCTGGTATTTTATTATCTAATAAATCATAGTGAATTTGGACACTATTTATATTATTAAAAATAATTGCTTGAATATCTCTTTTTATGGCTTTATTAATGAATTTAGAGTTTGAAATATTTTTATTAATACCTTTATTAATTTTATCAATAGTTTGATTTAATTTCTCAAAATCAATAAGTTTATATTGATTTTCAATTACAATCTTTAATAAATTAATTTTATCAAGATTATCTATTTCATTATATTTCTTTATATAAAATTGCGCCTTTTCATATTTTTTATTAGCAACCAATTTTTTTCCTTTATTAATTATTTTCTCCTTTTTCATCTCTTCACTTGAAATTAAAGAATTTAGTTTTTCTTTTGATTTTACTCATTTTTGAATATTTTTTTCTACAGATTTTATTAAGTTTAAAGTGTTTTTATCCAAAAGATTTAAATTTTCTTTCAGCTCTGTTTTCATTTTTTGAAGATCATTTTTATTTAAATTTAGTTCTAATAATGATATAGTAGTTATCTTTCTAAAGGTTTTAGTTAATAAGGTTTTTTCAGTTTCTCTTTCTTTATAACTTAACATACTGAAAAGTATCGCTAGAGAAATTGACATTGCACATGCTACTAGATAAATTAGACCATTTGATACTGGCGAAAGTTTTCCTTCACCATTATATATTGGGTCAGAGAAGAAACCAATAGCTGAAAAAACCCCTAAACCACTTTGTGATCTTTGTGTTACACCCATAATATTTGCAAATGCCCCAGCTATAAATGCTGCACATACCCCTGAAACTAGAGGTCTCTTTTTAGGTAAGTTAATTCCATAAAGAATTGGTTCTGTAATCCCAAGACATCCCGCTGGAAGCATACCAATTGCCTCTTTTTTTAGTTTTGCATTTTGAGTAATTATGATAACTCCAATTAATGCTCCAACTTGTGCTCAAATTGATATTGATGGACCTATTCCATATATACTTTGACCCCCATTTGAAATATGTTCTAACATTGAGATCATTCCTAGCATAATATGTAAACCAAAAATAACAGTTATTTGTCACATAGCTGTAAATATACCAACTCCAATACCAATTGGTATTTGACCTAAGTAAAATGTTAATGCACCAAATAATGTTTCAAAGAAATTTCAAGCTATTCCATAACCAAAAAATGATAAAGGACTAACTACAAGAATAACAATAAATGGTCTAAACATTAATTCTAAAGCTACTGGAATTACTCTTTTTAATCAAGTATCTAATTTTTTTGCAGTATATATTGCACCAACAATTACAAATATTTTTGTATTCATTGTATTAATCCTTATTTTTGTTATTTCATCTAGCATAGGATTTCCAGTGTCAATGTTTCCAAAATCAAAGATTAAAAAATCATTTCCCATTCCTAAACGCCCTCCATCACCAAATAGTAAGGGTGAACAGAGAATAACACCAAGAGCAACTCCCATAAGTCCCTCTAATTTAAAATAATTAGCTGCAGAAACTGCAATAATTATTCCCATAAAATAAGTAGTTGACCTACCAACAATGAAAAGAATTATTCATCCAATTCCTGCTTCTGTTATTAAAACATCATTAGGTCCTGGACTTTTAAAGACAATATTGGGCATTATTCCTGCTTGCATTAAAATTGCTATAATTGCTTGAACCAAACCCGCTCCAACCATTATAGGAATTATTTTTGTCATAATGCCCGAAAGCATTGCTAACATTTTTCTAAAAAAAGTCTCTTTTTCACTATTAAGACCCATTGAAACATTTAAAGTATGCTCTTCAGTATTTAACTTTACTATTTCATCTTTTAGTTTATAAACATCTTGACCAATTACAACTTGTAACTCGGGCCCGTTTCAAACTACTCCCTTAACAAGTGGAGCTTTTTTGATTGCTTCAATATCAACTTTTTCTTTATTTTTAATATTAAATCTCAATCTTGTCATACAATTATATATTTCATTATAATTTCTCTTAGTTCCAACAAATTGATTAATTAATTTTGCTCCTTTTTCATATTTGTTTGAAACATTAAAAAATTCAACTGGGTCTGTTATTGTTTTCAAATCTTGATCTTCTTGTTTTTCTTTTAAGGTATAAGATATTTTACAAAGTAAATCTCCTTGTTTAACTTTACCTACTTTTAATTCTTTAATTGTATAATCAATTAAAGAATTAATTTCAAATACAATTGGTGTTTCTTTTGAAATATTTTTCTCTTTTAATAAATTTAAGTCGACTGTAAAAATATCATCATTTTTAAGAACTTTAGTTCCAACTTTTAATTTTGTAGAAAAACCTTTACCATTAAGCGATACTGTATCCATTCCACAATGAATTAAAAATTGTAAACCTTTCACATCAAAACCATATGCATGATACGTATCAAATATCATAGTAACCCTTGCTTTATCAAAAAAAGCTTTAAAATTATTTGATTCTGGAATAACAACTATTCCATCGCCTAACATGCGATCAGCAAACATTGAATCATTACACTCTTGTATTTTTTTTACTTCACCATCAACTGGTGAATATAAATTAATCTCCATTTACTTTTCCTCCTATTAGTAATATTTCCATAAATTAATATAAAATATAATATTTTTTCCAAAATGAAAATACTTTCAATAAGTGAAAGTATTTTCAAGTAATATGTAAATTTTCTTTTTTTTAAAAAAACTCTATATATGATATCTTAAATTCATATTTTTTTAGATTTATTATAAACAAATCTACATTAATTTTTTGCTGCTTACTTTTTAATAATTCATAGTGAATTTAAAACTATTAAAAGTATTAAAATAATTGCATTCAGTTCATTATGAATATTTCTATTAAGAGAAATTGATTTCAAAATTTCTTCTACAACTTTTTTCAATTTTTGAAATTCGATATTTTAATTTGTCAAAATCTATTTTTTAAATAGATTTTTACTTTTTTGAACTAAAGTGTGTATTTTTTGAGAATCATCAATTTTTATATATATACTAAATAAAAATTTGATTTACTTATTAAATACTTATCTTTCAATATTTTTCTACATAGCTTTTATTAATTTTAAAGTTTCTTTATCTAAATTTGTTAAAACTTTATTTAGCTTTTCTTTTAAAGAAACAAGTTCTTGTTTATTTAAACCTTATTCTAATTTATTTGAAATAATCAATTCTTTAATTGTCTTATTAGCAATGTTTTTTCACTTTTTCTTTCTTTATAAGACGTTTTACTAAAAGCAATAGATAATTAAATTAATAATATACATTCTAACAAATAAAAAGAACCATTTTTAATTGGAATAATTGGTCCTTTTCCAGCTAATTGAGGCTCTACAAAAAAACAAATTAATTTCAATACCCCCCAATTCTAATATTCGCTCTTTTAGTTACATTTAAAATACTTGAAAAAGCTAGTTCTACAAATGAACCTGCTACTTCTGGAAATTAATGATTTTTTTGGTAAATTTATTCAATATGGAATTGTTTCTGTAATACCAAAAAATCTGGCTTGAAGTATTCCAATTGCATCCTTTTTAACTATTGTATTTTAGTAATTAAGATAACTCCAATTAAGCCACCAACTTGAGAACATACTCAAATTCAACAACCAATACAATAAACGCTTTGTTCCCACTCGTTGCTAAATGGTGAATCATGAATATGATTACAATACCATATGTAATCCAAATATTACTGCAACTTTTAATATAGCAATAAATATACCAATTCCAATTCCTAAAGTGATTTTTTTTCATATAAAATATTAAAAAAAAAAAAAAAATTCAAACAATTCCATACCAAAATAAAATAATGAACAGAGAACAACTCCCATAATCCCCTACAACTTAAAAATAATTAGTTGTAGAAACTGCAATCATTAAACCCATAAAAATGTTACTAGAAACACCTATAATGAATAAAATAATTCAACCAATACTTGCTTATGTTATGAATACTCTCTCTTGTTGTATTTGATTAAAAATAATATTGGGTATCAAATTAGTTTAAATCAAAATAGCAATAATTGCTTGAATTAAACCTTTTCCCACGATTAATGAAATCATTTTAACCATAATTTGTGATAGAACTACTAATATTTTTATTATAAAAGATACATTTTCATTTTCATAAACTAATTTGTTTTTAATTTTTATTGAGTAATAGTATAATTTTATTAACTTGTATTTTATTTTATAGACATCCTGCACAATTATAATCTGCATACAGAGTATTTTTGCACAGTTTTCTTAACAATATTAACTTTTTAAATTTTTCAGTATCAACTAAGTTTTATTCTCTATTTTAAATTAATCTTGTAATACAACTATATATCACTTCATAATTATAATTGTCATTTACTAATTCATTAATCAAATTTGCACATTTTCATATTTATTAGAAACATTAAAAACTCCTTCGTGTCTATTGAGGATTCTAAATTTTTTTTTGATTTCTAGGAAAAAAATTATATGTTATTGTACAAAGTAATTCTCCTTGTTTAATATTACCAATTTTTAAATTATTTATTTTATATTCACTTAAATCATTAATATCAAAAACAATAGCTGTTTCTTTTGATAAACAATTTTTCTCTAAATAATTTAAATCCACTTTAAAAAGACTATCATTTTTATCAACTATATCCCCAATTTTTAATTTTGTAGAAAATGCAATTCCCTTTAAGGCAATAGTATCCATTCCAACATTAACCAAGAAATCTAAACCTTCAATATTAAAACCATAGGCATGGTATGCTTTAAAAACCATAGTTACTGTTGCTTTATCACTAAAACCATTAAAATTGCCCAATGTTGGCATTATAATAAAGCCATCACCTAACATTTTTTTAGCAAACATTTCATTGTTACATTCTTTTAATTTTTTTATCTCACCATCAACTGGTGAATATAAATTAATTTCCATTGTTTTCCTCCTCATTGTAATATTTTCATAATTTGATATAAAAGTTAATAACTTTTTGCTAATAGGAAAATACTTTTAAATTTGGAAAGTTTCAAAAAAAATGAAACAAAAATAGAAAAAGTTTCAAAAAAATAGAAAAAAGAATGTTATTCTTTAAATTAAAATAGCATTCTTTTTTAAATTTCACTTGTACTCATAAATTTTTTAAATCAGTTAAAAGATTTTTTCTTAAATCGATTACCTGTACCTTTATGGTAATCATCATAGTCAACATATATTAGACCATAACGTTTTGACATTTCATTTGAGCCAGCACTAACAACATCTATTGGAGTTCACATTGTGTAACCAAATAAATTCACTCCATCTTTAATTGCAAAACTCATTTGTTCAAAGTGTTTTGCTAAATAATCAATTCGATAATCATCTTCAACAGTATTTTTATTATTTAATTTTTCTAACATTCCAATCCCATTTTCTGAAATAAATAAGGGTACATGATATCTGTCTCATAACTGATTTAAAGTATATCTTAAACCGATAGGATCAATTTGTCATCCTCATTCTGTTGCCTTTAAGAATGGATTTTTTCCAAGTTTCATTAAATTTCCCTCAGTTAATTCTCCTTCTTCTTTTGCAATAGTACTTGACATATAATAACTAAATGTAATAAATTCAACTGGATTATTTTTTAACAATTCATCATCTCCAGACTCTTTTATAATATTGATATTATTATCTTCAAAATATTTTAGTGAATATCAAGGATATTCACCTTTAATCATTACATCATAGTAAAATAATTTTTTCATTAATTCTTTTTGTTGATTTTCAAATACATTAACTGGATTACAATCTAACGCATAAGTTGTTGAATTAGCAACCATGCATCCAACTTGGATATTTTTAAATTTTTTAGAATATTCAATTACTTTTGCTTGAGCAATAAATTGATTATGCAGATCTTGATAAGATTCATTAATTTTTTCAAATGTGGTTTTATTTCCACTTTTATCTTCTACAAAGAAAGATGAAATTAAAACTGCTAAGTTTATTTCATTAAAAGGTAATCAATATTTAACATATTCATTGAATTCATCTATGAGAACTTTTGCATATTTAAAATACATTTCAACTACTTTTCTGTTTTTTCATCCTCCATAATTTTGCATTATTGGAAATGGTGTATCAAAGTGATTTATTGTAACCATTACTTCTAATCCTTGGGTCTTACATTCTTTAAATACATTTCTATAAAACTCTAATCCTTTTTGATTTGGTTCTTTCTCATCCCCATTTGGAAATATTCTTCCTCAAGCAACTGACATTCTAAAAATTTTTAGTCCTGCTTCTTTAAACAAAGCAATATCTTCTTTATATCTATGATAAAAATCTATTCCATATCTTTTTGGATAATGTAATCCTTTTTTATTTTCAATTGAATCTAGTAAATCTTGTTTAGTTAATTTTCTTGTTGCAGATAAATCTTTTCTATCTTTTAATTCCATAAAAGGAATCATTTCAAGAATAGATAAAGATTTTCCATCAACATCATACGCTCCTTCTATTTGAGAGGCTGCAGTAGCACCACCCCAAAGAAAGTTTTTTGGGAACTCTAATTTTTTTGCCATTATATATTTTCTCCATTTTTCTCTATTAAGTCTTTATATCAAAAGAAGCTATCTTTTCTAATTCTTCTCATATCTTTTTCATCAAACTCATCTCTATTAACGTAAACAAAACCATAACGTTTTGAAATTCCTTCATGAGTTGAAACTAAATCAATTGCACTTCAAGGCATATAACCTATCATTTCAACTCCATCTGCAATAGCTTCGCTCATTGCTCTAATATGTTTTTGATAATATTCAATTCGATAGTCATCATGAATTTTTTTATCATCAGTTAACACATCTCTAGCTCCAATTCCATTTTCTGTTATCATAATTGGTAATTGATATCTATCATAAACTTCTCTTAAAGTATTTCTAAAACCAATAGAGTCAATTTCTCAACCAAATTGTGTAGCTTCTAAATTTTTATTCTTTACAGTTTTACCTATCCCAGGAATTATGAAACCAGATTGTTGGTCACCAAGGTTATTTAAAGAATTTTTACTATCTTTACTGCTTGCATATTCAACAGTCATTGTTGAATAATAATTAAAAGCGATAAAGTCTGGTTTAGAGTTTTTTAAAATTTCCTTTTCTTCATTTGTAATAATTATTTCTTCATTTATTAATTTTAAGAAGTTTTTAAACCAAGTTCCATACTCTCCTCGACAAACAATATCCAAAAATATTCAATTTCTCATTTGATCAAAATTTAGTTTTGCCAAATGATCTTGAGGTTTATTTGAATTTGCATAAACCGAAGATATGTTTGGTGCTGGTCCAATTTTTGCATTAGGTAACATTTTTTTACATAATCTAATTGCTTTAGCTTGTGCAACATTTAAATTATGCATAATTTGTCATTTCGTACTTTTAGACTTTTCTGAAATAACTCCAATTATTTGACCAACAAAAGCAAACATATTTAATTCATTAATTGTTAATCAATAATTAACTTTTGATCCATAATTTTCAAAAAGTACTTTTGAATATAATTCAAATATATTTGAAAATTCACTACTATCCAATCCGCCTATTTCTTCAATAAAAGATGGTGTATCAAAATGAAATATAGTAACAATTGGTTCAATATTATATTTTATAAGCTCATCAATTAAATCTCTATAAAATTTAATACCCTCAGGGTTTATATCTCCTTTAATATTTTTAATTATTCTAGGTCAAGAGATAGAAAATCTATAAGATTTAAATCCCATTTCTGCCATTAAAGCAACATCTTCTTTTCAATGATTATAATGATCTGAAGCAACTTTAAATCCTGTAATTCCTTTTGGATAACTTTTTCTTTCGTCAAACTTATCCATTATCGAAGGTACCTTTCCTCCTTCATTTATAGCTCCCTCAAATTGATAGGCACTACTCGAAGCTCCTCATAAAAAATTTTTAGGAAATTTCTTCATTTTATTTTTCCTCCTTGTTTAATAAATATAATCCACCATAGCATGCCGCTTAGTTTTTTAAGATTGATACATCAAATTTGTTTTCAAGATTTTCGCAAGAGTAAAATAATTTTTCTTGCCAATAAAAATCTCTATGTTTAATAATTTTTTCTTTAATTAAACTAATAAACTGTTTATTAGAACTAACTTCTCCACCAAGAGTGATTAAGTCAAAATCTAATAGAAAATTTAAATTTATTATTGGTTTTGCTAAATGAGAAGTAAAATTCTCCATCATTTCAACTACTGTTTTATCTTTTTGATTATATAGTTCAAAAAAAATTTCACCCGTTATTTTTTTTTTTTTTTTCTTCTGTTTTAATAAAATATTTAATTAAAACAGTTCCTAAACCTGTATCTAAAGTTACAGTTGATGTATCTCTTTTTTTAAACTACTATAAATTTTTCCAATTTCTCCCTGCTTGAAATGTATTATCAGTAAAAAGTTTTTTATTTATTATAATGCCACATCCGATTGCAGTTCCTATTGTTAAATAAACCATGTTTGTTATTTTAAAATTATTTTTTATTCCTTCATTATACTTACCAAGTGCTGCAGCTTTAGCATCATTTAAAAGTACAAACTTTTTTAAATAAAATATTATTTTTAAAAACAATACACTTTGTTGATGTTCCAACAATATCAAAACAATAATTAAACATTTAGATTTACCTTCTCTTTATTTAAATAATTATTATTTTTTATATAATAAATTT
This sequence comes from Spiroplasma endosymbiont of Cantharis rufa, assembly GCF_964019665.1. Classification (NCBI taxonomy): domain Bacteria; kingdom Bacillati; phylum Mycoplasmatota; class Mollicutes; order Entomoplasmatales; family Spiroplasmataceae; genus Spiroplasma; species Spiroplasma endosymbiont of Cantharis rufa. Next base: position 692,676 of record NZ_OZ026459.1, read on the forward strand.
TTTCATTTAAATTAATGTTTGGAATTTTATTTTCTAATAAACCATAATAAATTTGAACACTATTTAAATTATTAAATATTATTGGCTTTAATTCATTTATATTTTCTTTTTTTATAAAATTTGATTTTCCTAATTTTTCTAAAATTAATTTTTCTAATTTTGAAATATTTTTATTTAATTTTTCTAACTCAATTACTTTATATTGATTATCAATTTTTATTTTTAATAAATTTATTTTCTCAGAATTATCAATTGAGTTATATTTCTGCATATAAATATTTGCCAAATCAAATTTCTCTTTACTAGTTAAACTCTTACCTTTAATTATTATTTTTTCTTTTTCAATTTCTTCTTTTTCAATAATAGTACTCAATTTAATTTTATATCTTAATCAAGTTTGAATATTTTTTTCAATAGTTTTAATAAAATTAATAGTTTCTTTATCTAAAAGATTATTAACTTCATCTAACTCTCTTTTTAATTTTGTTGTGTCTTCTTTATTTAAATTTAATTCTAATATTGTTAATAACTTTAATTTACTAATTGTTTTATTTAATAAGGTTTTTTCTGTTTCTCTTTCTTTATAAGATAACATACTGAAAAGTATTGCACTTGATACTGCTAATAAACTAGCTAATAAATAAAATGAACCATTGCTAACAGGATTAAGTTTTCCAGTACCTCCATAAATTGGATCTGAGAAGAAGCCAATTGCTTCAAATACTCCAATTCCACTTTGTGCTCTTTGTGTAACTCCAATAATATTTGCAAAGACTCCAGCAATAAAAGCTGCACATACCCCTGAAATTAATGGTCTTTTTTTAGGTAAATTAATTCCATAAAGAATTGGTTCTGTAATACCAAGTAATCCAGCTGGAAGCATACCCATTCCTTGTTTTTTTAATTTTGCATTTTGAGTAATTAATATTACTCCAATCAAAGCTCCAACTTGAGATCATACTGAAATTGAACCGGCAATACCATATACTGTTTGACCACCTGTTACTGGAGACAAACTGTCAAGAAAAGAAATTAATCCCAACATTAAATGTAAACCAAAAATAACTGATACTTGCCACATTGATACAAATATACCAACTCCTATTCCTAAAGGAATTTTTCCGACATAGAACATTGAAGTTCCAAATAAAGTTTCAATAAAATTTCAAGCAATTCCATAAACAAAAAATGATAAAGGAACAACCAAAATTATAATAATAAAGGGTCTAAACATTAATTCCAATGCAACAGGAATTACTTTTTTTAATCAAGTATCTAATTTTTTAGCTGTATATATTGCACCTATAATAACAAAGACCTTTGTACTCATGGCATTAATTTTTATTTTAGTTATTTGATCTAGCATAGGATTTCCAGTATTAATATTTCCCAAATCTAGTAAAATAAAATCATTTCCTATCCCAAGAGTTCCACCATCTCCAAACATTAAAGGACAACAAAGAATAATTCCAATAGCTATACCCATTAAACTATCTAATTTAAAATAATTAGCTGCAGAAACTGCAATCATTATCCCCATAAAATAAGTTGTTGTTTTTGCCATTGCAAATAACACTATTCACCCTATAGCAGCATCTTTAAATAAAACATCATTTATTCCTGGATTTTCACTTAATTTAAAGACAATATTGGGCATTATTCCTGTTTGCATTAAAATAGCCATAATAGCTTGAATTAGACCAACTCCAACCATTACAGGAATTATTTTAACCATAATTCCTGAAAACATTGATAAAAACCTTCTTCCTAAAGAAACTTTTGAACTATTAAGTCCTATTGAGGCTTTTATTGACAATAATTGATTATTAAGTTTTATAATCTCTTCTTTTAATTTATAAACATCTTGACCAATAACAATTTGCAATTCATTACCATTTCAAACAGTACCTTTAACAAGTTCTAATCTCTTTATTTCATCAATATTTACTTGCTCTTTATTTTTAATGCTAAATCTAAGTCTTGTCATACAATTATATACTTCATTATAATTAGATTGATTACCTATAAACTTATTAATTAACTTAGCATTTTTTTCATATTTGTTTGATACACTAAAGAATTCAACAACATCTATCTTACTTTTTACATTTGCTTCTTTAATATCTGATTTAAATTCATAATTAATTGTGCAAATTAATTCCCCTTGCTTTACCTTTCCTAGTTTTAAATTATTTATTTGATAATTAGCTAAATCACTTATTTCAAATACTATTGGGGTTTCACTCAATAATTTCTTTTTTTTCAATAAAACTAAATCAACACTGAAAATATCACTTTTTCTAGATACTTTATCTCCAACTTTTAAATTAGTAGTGAATCCCTCTCCATTTAATGTTACTGTATCCATTCCAGAATGAATTAAGAATTTTAATCCATCCACATCAAAACCGTATGCATGATATGTGTCAAATATCATCGTGACTGTTGCTTTATCAAAAAAAGCTTTAAAATCATTTGATTCTGGAATAATAACAAATCCATCACCTAGCATACGATCTGCAAACATTGAATCTGAACAATCTTGAATGCTTTTTACTTCACCATCAACTGGTGCATATAAATTTAAATTCATATATTTCCCCCTTACAGTAATATTTTCCACTAAAATGATTTAAAAAAAATATTTTCTCCATAAAAAGAAAATACTTTCTATTTTAGAAAGTATTTTGGATGTATTCAAATATATATAGAAACAACATTTCTAAAGCAATATTTCTATAGATAGACTTTGATTTATCAAATTGATAATCGATCAACATTTTATCTGTAAAAATTATATCTAATTTTATTTCCTGACTATTTGTTGTAATAAGAAATTTATTATTTTTTTCATTTGCTTCTTTTTCATACTTTCTTATTAGAGAACCATTATTACTTGAACAAATAATTATAATCTCAACCTCATTTTCACCATTTTTTATTAAATTATTTTTATATTCTAAAGAACTTACTCTAACAATTTTATTCATATTATCAAATAAATCTAATATATAAGAACTTGCATGCTTAATTTGATTTGAGACATATAAATTTATTATTTTTGCTTCCTTAATTGCTTGAGAAATATTTTCAATAAATGAGTTATTTTCTATAATTCATTTTTGAATAGAATCAAATCTCTCTAAAGAGCTAACTTTATTTACATTCTCAGATCAACCATAATGATTATATTCATTTTTTAAAGTAAAAATTAATTCTCTATATCCAGTACATCCAATTTTTTGAGAAAATTTTGTTATAGTTGATAGTGAAACATAACATTGCTTTGCAAGTTCTTCTTGATTTTTAAATTGTCCATTTGCAAAGTTATCTATAATTTTTTTTGCAATGCTTTTAAAATTAGTATTATCAAATGACTCACTTAATTTTATCAATTTATTAATTACTGACATATTTTTACTCTTTTCTAATAATTAAAATTATATCTTTCAATAAAAAAAAGTAAATATAATATTTACTTATATAAATAATTTTCTACTATAATTTAGTTTTTAAAATTGATCATAATAAAGAGAATGATATAGAATTATAAAGATTAGTATTTTAAATATTAATTATTTTTATAGAAGAACTAACTACATATATTATAATTTAAATAGTACAGTTAAATCTATCTACTCCATCAAAAATGATTTTATTTATTTGAATAAAATGTTTTTTTAGAAAATATATTCTATACTTATTACTACTTGTATAATTTAAAACCAATTTTCAACAATACAAATTATTTTTTCTGAAATAAATACTGATAACTGACAACTATCTAATAATTAATTTAATCCTAAAAGAATCAATGTTTACTCTCATTCCGTTGATTGTAAAAAAATATTTTTTTTTGCAATTATTAGGTTTTATGAATTATTACTCTTATTTTTTATATGCTTGAAGTCATATAAAAAATAAATATGATATATCAAGCAGTTTTTATAAATGATTCCAGCTATTCTCCTATAATATTTATTTCTATTTTTTCTAAGTATCATTTGAATATCTTCGATATATTCTCTATGTAAAAGTATCATAATAAAATATCTATTAATTTTTTGAGTTAGTAAGTTATTTAGATTATTAATGTATTTTAATCAATTGCAAGCATAATTATATTTACAATCATACAATCGATCCCAATATTTTTTAAAATATTTTTGATAATTCAATAACTTTTTCTGAGCATAAAATTTATTATATATTTCTTGTAACGGCATTTAAAAAATTCTATTTAGTTTTGTAATTTTTCTAAAAAACTAATAATTAATTGATGATAGCATTAAAGTATTTATTTTATTAAAGGGTAATCAGTATCTAAGTAATTCTTTATATTTTTAAATAAGAGTAGCATAAACTAAATTTATAAATCCATAAGATTTTTATTTTATTAAATACTATATTTTAATTAATTTAATAAAAACTATCATAATGTTGAATTATAAATATTATTTCTATTTCACTTTTATAAAATTTTAATTTCTTTATTAGTTGACATTCCAAATCTCTTTTGGATAAATTTTTAATTAAAAAAACATATTATAAATATTTTTTCCTCTTCATTAAACAATTTAATGTATTTTTTATATCTATAATAAAATACATTCCATATATTTTAGATAATGAATATCACTAATTGAATTCTTCTATTCTTTTTATATAATATTTATTTATCTCTTCAATAATTTTATGAATTAAATTGTAATTGAGAAACATTCATTTATTTTTGATTAATGATTTACGTTTAAAATTAAACTATACTTCTATCTAGATGCAAAATAAAATCAGAATCTATTTTTTTTTTTTTTTTCAAATTAAATAATTTTTTATCGTTTGCAAATATTTTGTATTAATATATTTCAAAAAAATAATAATATATTGTATTTTTTAGAGTTTTATAAATTGCAAAATTCCTTATATTATAAATGTTTAAATTGATGTTAAATTAACTAGACTTTCCTTTTAAAATTTTTAAAAAAGATAATTAGAGTCTTTTAAAAATATAAAAAAATAACATATGTAAAACAATCTCTCTTGATGATAACTGTGAATTGTCCAATGAATAATCTATTATCATTTTTTTTGTAAATTTTAAATCTAATTTATCATTTTGATTTTCTGAAGTAATTATGAAGTTTGAATAATTTTCATCGTATGCTTTATAAAAATTATCTATAAGTGTATCATTATCCCTTCCAGTTAGTATCAATAAATTAAAGCCTTTTTCATTATTTTCTTTAGCTTTAAATCTAAATTCATTATTTAAAAGCGTCACATTTTTTCCATATTCAATTAACATATTTGCAAAATACTTCGATGAGCCAATTGCTTGATAAGAAGAATATATATTAATGAAACTACTGTCATTAATTTTTTTACAAATACTATCTACAAAATCTTCATTATAATAAATTCATTTTTCAATTAGTTGAAAAATTTCAAATGTATGAGATTTTTCAATTTTCTCATAATCAAGCTTTCTCCATTCGTTTTTCATTTTAAAATTTAGTTCTCTAAAACCTGAAAAGCCCAATTTTTTAGAAAATTTAGTAATAGTTGAAATTGAAACAAAGGTTTGTGCAGCAAGTTCCTCTTGATCACAAAATATTCCTCTCTCAACATTATTTAATATTTTTTTTGCTATTATTTTAAAAGTGGTATCTTCAAATTCTTTGCTAATAATTTCTAATTTATCAAATACATATTTCATTATCATTACCTTTAAGATTTTCTTTCTTTCTATATCAATAATCATAATTATTTAAAAAAAAAAAAAAAAACATTTTAATTTAAAAAAAATTAAGTTTCAATTAATTTAAAATATTTCTTTACATCAATTAATCGCTGATTTGAACTTCCTCTATATAGAATATTTGGATCATATAGTTCTTTAACAAATCTACCATCTACTAATGTATCCAATTCTAATAATAATTTATACATAGAACACTCATTTTTATTTGGACTATCTTTTTTTGCTATAATTTCTTCTATAGTAAAACCTGTATATAATCATATATTCAATCCAGTTTGTTTTTTTAGTTTTCTGATAAAGGGTAATAATTCACTAGCGCTAAACATTGGATCTCCACCACTAAAAGTAATTCCATTTAATAGTGAATTCGATTTTATTTCAAAAATAATCTTTTTTTCATATTCTTTATCAAAATTTTTTCCTACTTTAAAATTTCAACTCAAAAGATTATGACAACCATAACAAGCATGCAAACATCCAGCAATATAAATGGAATATCTAATTCCAGGACCATCACTTATTGTTTCTTTAAAAATTTTAAGTATTTTCATTAAATATTAGCTTTGTGCTTTACTCTTTCTATTTCCTCAGCTTGTTTTCCTTTATTTCAACATTCTAAATCTCCAACTAAATAACCTGTAATTCTTCTAGTTCTTGATATTTCTGTACTATTACACATTTGACATCTTAAAGGAATTAAGGAAGTATAATTACATTTTTTACATCTATCTACTGGATGATTTAAACTTCCATAATTTGTTCCAGAAACTCGCATTGCATTAATTATAGAAAGAATAGCATGTAAGTTTTTTTTAACTTCTCCATCTAATTCAACATAACTTATGCTACCTGCTAAAGTTAATAAATGATACTCTGCTTCTTTTTTAATTTTTTCAATAGCACTAATATTGTAATATACTGGTATATGATTTGAATTTGTAAAGTACTCTCTATCAGTAACTCCATAAATTAAGCCAAAAACTTTTCTTGTTTTCTTAACCATTCTACCTGCAACTGACTCAGCAGGTGTTGCTATAACTCCAAAATTTAAGTGAGTTTTTTGTTTTCACATAATTGAAACACTATTAATAGTTTCTATAATTTTTAATCCAAACTTTTGTGCTTTTTCATTTTCACCATGATGAAAATTTAATAATGCTTTTAGTGCTTCTGCGAGTCCAACAAAACCTATTGTTAATGTTCCCTGTTTAAAAACATTTTCTACAAAATCTTGTGAGTTTAAATTAATTCCACCTGATAAAATATTATTACTCATTAAAAATGGGAATTCTTTTGCAATAGCTGTTATTTGATAATTGTATCTATTTTTTAATTGTTCACAAACTTCATTACTATAGTATTTAATCTTTTCTAAAAATAATATCTTAATTTTAGAATAATTAATTTTAGAATAATTAATTACTTGATTTTTTAAAAAACCCTCTTCTTTTAAAAGTTCTAATGCAATATAAGGCAAATTTAGTGAAGTAAAACTCAAATTCCCTCTTCCAACTGATGTTTTCTCACCATTAATATTTTCAAAAACTCTTGTACGACATCCCATTGTTGCTGGTTCATAATATCACGAATTACTATCATTTTGATCTCATAACTCATGCTGATTATATTTTTGATCTAAAAACATAAAATTTGGAAATAATCTTTTGCTTGTAGTTTTAATTGCCTTTAAAAATAAATCAAAGTTTTTAGATTTTCAAATATTATTTTCATTAAATCACTCATCTTGACTTATGTTCATTGCTATTTTATAGTCATCTTCATGAAAATTTACTAAGTTTTTAACTTTGAAAATAACTATAGGAAAAATTGAAGTTTCACCATTTCCTAATCCATTTTCTAATGCTTTAAAAAGAGATTTTGTAACTTGTCTTCCCTCTTTTGTAGTATCAGTTCCTAAATTTATTGAAGAAAAAACAACTTGATTTCCTCCTCTTGAGTGTTGAGTATTTAAATTATAGATAAAGCCTTCCATAGCTTGATTTGTTTCAACAATAGTCTCCTTAATAGTTAACTTATTTATTTTATCAAAATCCTTTTCTGAGATATTAATTCCTTCTAAATATGAACTAAGCATTTCCTTTTTTAAATTTTTGAATTTAATATTTAAATCTTTTTTTATTTTATCTATTATTTTTTCATCAAACTCTATATTTAAAAAAAATAAGAAATCTTTAATTTTTTTAAGTAGTACTTTTCTAAAAGTTTTATTTACTCCCGGAGCCATAAAATAATCAAAAGCTGGAATTGATTGACCTCCATGCATTTCATTTTGGGCTGTTTGAAAAATAATAGATGCTAATTCAGCATATACACCAATTGACTGTGGCTCTTTAATTAGACCATTTTTTTGTTTTAAAGCCATTATTAAATATTTCTTCAAGATTATATTGTACACAAGTTGCTGATTTTGTAGCATAATAGTCTAAATCGTGAATGTGAATTAATGAACTCTCATGCAATTCTGCATGATTTAAGTTAAGTAAGTTTTTTAAAGCAAAATTTTTTGATGATAATGAAGCAAATTTCATCATTTTTCCACTAGGTGTATCTCCATTCATATTTGCATTTTCATTTTTAATATCATTATTTGTTGTTGAAATTACTTTATTAAATTCCTTATCAATAATTTTATAACAAACCTTATTTTCTTTCATAAATTATACTTCCTTTAAATAAATATGATTTTTAAAATTTTGAACTAAATTTTTTTGTTTAGTTGTGAATTAATATTCTCAAAAAAAAATAAAAAATCAATTTATAAAAATAACTAGAAAATAATATAAAAAAAGTAAATTCCTTTATATTTTTTATTTATATAGAAAAATAATAAATTTTATAGTATAAAGTATTAAATAAAAGAACCCTATTGAATATAAGGTTCTTAATAAAATATATCTAAATTATTATTAAGTTAAATTACTCTTTATTAACTTGGCTAAAATACCATAACATCCAGCTCTATTTTCTAGATTGCTTTTTACTATATTTATATTTTCAATTGGAGAAAAATTTTTAAATAAAATAATATAATCATTGGTCTTTTTAATTATAGTATCTAAAAATTTACTATTTGAACTCATTCCTCCTCCAATTGTTATAATTTCAAAATCCATTAAAAAATTTAAAGAAACTAAATACTTAGCTAAACTCGTTGTTCATATATCAAAAACTTTAACAGCTATTGTCTCATTTTCTTCAACTAGTTTCATAAATAGTTTACCATCAATTAATTTCTTAATTTTAGTATTATCTTTTGTTTTAGCAGTTACAACATCTTCAATTTCTGCAAGTTTTCCTAATTCAATTGAATCTGTATATCTTTTTAAATTTGCTCCTGTTGAGGTACTTTGAACAACTAAATTCATATTCTCAGAATCAAAATTAGAAAATAATTTTGATAATTCACCAGCTCCTCCTTTAAAACCCTTATAAATTTTACCATCAATAATAATTCCTCCACCAAGACCTGTTCCTACAGTTACATGAAGCATATTTTTGTATTTTTGATTTTGACCAAAATAATATTCTCCATAAGCTGCAGCCTTAGCATCATTCTCAATTTTAAACATTTCTATATTTTTTAAGTCTTTAAAAAAATCTTTCAAATTAATTTCATTAATATTTGTTAATGCAGACTCAGATAATATTCTATAATTATTTGAATCAATAATTCCAGGAATACTAATTCCTAAATTTATTTTAGTATCTTTTGGTAAATCCTTTTTTATTAAACTAAAAACATAACTTGCATCTAATTGTCACGAATTTGGTCTTTTAGTATCATCATAAGATATTACATCCTCTGATATTATTTTATTTTTATGATCCATAACAATTTTTTTAGTACTCATTCCTCCAATATCATATAAATAATTTATATTTCTCATAAACAAATTGTCCTATCTTTCTCAAATGTTATTTAATTATTTTGTTAACTTTTTACTTAAATTATTTTCCTGTGATATTTTCTTAATTATATTATTTAAAGTTATTTTTGTATCAAGTGGTTTTTGTAATTTATAAGTAATTTTTAAATCATTTAAAGTATTTTTGTATAATAATTTTATTGAATATAGAATATCTTTTGATAAGTAATCTTCTAATAATTCAAAATTATTTAGAACTACATTTTCTTTAGTTTTAATAATATCATCTAATCATTTTAATTTATTAATCATTTTGATATCTAATTGCTGAATTTTATTTTGTAGTGTTTCTTTTTTGCTTAAAAAATAAATACTTTTATGTTTTTCCATAATTAATTTAGCTTTTAAAGGTTTATTCTTATTAATTAAATTAGTTCCTTGTTCAAATAATCTATTTTTGATTTTCTTTTCTTTGTCAAAAATAATTTCTAACTCAATTTTATATTTTAAACTTTCAATTAATAATTTTTCAAGTTTTTTAATTTTAAATACTTCTTCTTTTGTAAAAAATATTTCTTCTGTACTTAAAATATTTGTCACTTTTAATTTATCTTCAGAAGTCAAATTAAAATTTGATAAATTAATTATTTTAATAACTTTTAAATTATTTTTTTTAAGAATGTTATTTTCAGGAATTCTTTCTTTATACATAAATATTGTAAACATTAACCCTAGCACAGTCGCCATCACACAACATAATATATTGTATAAACCATTCAAACTATTAGGTATTAACTCAACAGTTACAATCTCTGGATTTATTGGATTTGAGAAAAATCCAAAGAACGAAAATACTCCTAAACCTGTATTAACTCTTTGTGAAACGCTTAACATATTACTAAAACAACCAGCTAAGAAAGCACCAAGAGTTCCTGCAATAAATGGTCTTACTTTAGGTAAGTTAATTCCATAAACAATTGGAGCAGGTACACCAAAGAAACCAGTGATTACAGTTGATCGAGCTTCTCTTTTAGTTGCACTATTTTTAGAAATAAGTATAACTGCAATAACAGCTCCTACTTGTCCTCATACAGAAAACTCTCCACCCGGAGTTAAGTAACTGACCCCATCTGTTAAAACTTGCATTTGTGAAATTTGACCAACAGCTGAATGCATACCTACTATAACTAAGGGTTGTCAAATTAAAGCATAAATACCAGTACCAATTCCAAGTGGGGTTTTAGTAACAAATCTCAAACCAATACCAATTAATTGTTCAAAAATATATCAAGTTGGCCCTATGATAAAAAATGTTATTAAAGCTGCAATTAATAATGTTAAAGCTGATTTTAGAATTAATTCTAAAGATTTTGGTACTCAAGTTATAATTCAATTTTCAATTTTTTTTGTAGTTAAAACTGCCAATATTACAACAATTACTCTTGCCCCTTGAGGCATTACTTTTATTGAAGAAAGACCATATCAAATAGGATCATCAGGACTTATTCCAGTTTTAAATAAATCTCAACTATATCCAAATCCTATTGGTCCTCCATCTCCAAATATTAAAGGACTACCTAAAATTAAACCAATTGACAAACCTAAGAATATATTTAGTTTGAAATATTTTGCAGCACTTATTCCTGCTAATATACCTATAAATCTCAAAGGCGTGTTAGCTATTACATATAACATTGCTCATAATACATTTGTATCTCTAATATATTCCTGACCTGGTTTTAATCCTGTCTCTGGTATTTTTAAAACAATGTCTGGCATTATCTTTGTTATTTGCAATACACCAACAAAGGCCATTATAATACCAGCTCCGATTAATATTGGAATTAATGGGATCATTATTGAAGAAAGACTAACTAACATTCTCTTTCCAAGAGACATTTTTCTGGTTGCCAGCAAATCAAACTCCCCAGAATCTTCAATCTTTTTTAAACCTGTATATAATTTATAAACACTTTTGCCTAAAATTATTTGCAGCTCATTATTTTTCCAAATAACACCCTTTACTTGCTTAATTTTTTGAAGTGAATCAATATCTACAAGATTTTTATCCTTTATTTTAAATCTAAGACGAGTTGAACAATTGTAGGAATTACTATAGTTGCTTTTTCTTCCAACAAATTCAATTATTTGTCTTGCAATTAGTTCTCAATTTGAACTAGTTTTAAAGTATTCATCAACTTTAATATCTTTTTCACTTTCTAAAATTGATTCAAAAGTACCTATTAATTCATTTTTTTTAACTTTTGTTTTACCTGCAAAATAAGGTTGAAAAATTCAATTCACTTTATTAGATTCATCATTAATTAAAACAGCTATATTAGTATTTTTATGAACTACTTTTAAATAATCTAAGTTTACTTCTGCTATTTTTTCAAAGTTTTTTATTTTTTGATTTTGCTCTTTTTCAATATTAAAATATTGACTATCTTCTTTTTCAAAGTCAAGGCACATATTTATCATAATAGAAGAATCCAAATGTTCTTGTTTTAAAAATAAACCATGTTTTGTTTCAAAAACTAAATCTATTTTAGCACTCTCAATTGGATTATAAATTTCATTAGACGTAGCAGATATAAAATAACCAGTTCCTAATAAATTATTTTTAAAAACATTATCATCAACATTTTCTATTATATCTATAATACCATCACAAATAGCATATACATTTAAAACTTTTTTGTGCATAAATAATTCCTTTCAAAGTTTTATTTATTATAGGAATATTAAACTATTTTTGATACCTCTTCTTTTAAACCAATTCTTTCATATACCTCTGGAGGTGTATCAATTGATTTCATTTTTTTAATTAATTTTTTAATCATCATCGATTCAATTTTCTTATCTTTTAAAGGATTTAACTGTTTTGGATCTTTTTCTAAGTCAAATAATAAATCTCCATATTTAAATGAATTTGGCGTCATTGGAAACTCTTGTAAATTATATTTCATCATTGGCATTCCATTTGAATATCGTGTTCCTTTTACATATTCCATATTATTTAAAAAGAAATTTGGTAAGAACCCCTTCATAAAATTAAAATTTAAAGTATACTGAGTATTTGGGAAATTTGCTTCACTTTTGGATGCTTTCATATAAACATATTTTCCATCATATATATTTACATGACCACCATTATTTCCAAATAAAATTTCCTTGTGATTATTTTGGTCTTTTTTTAGAGCTTCATAAATAGATTTTCCATCTTGATCAAAGTTATTTTCCAAATTGAAATATTCTAAAAGAGTTGGAGCTATATCAATTGTTTGACATAACTTGTCAAATCTTTTTCCATCCATATTTGAAAATTCTGGAATATGTAAAAAGAAAGGCGTATGAATTAATTCATCATATCAAGGTGCTGATGTTTTACCAACAAAGTTATGTTCACCTGTTAAAAACCCATGATCTGTATTTACAATTAACATTGTGTCCTTTCATAAATCATTTTCATCAAAGTAATCCAAAATTTTTCCTAAATATACATCTATCATTGAAATTAATGCAGCATATTCTATTTGAAGTTTTTTAACTGTTTCTGCATCTTTTTCTTCATCATAGTGGCTGTATTTAGGTCAGTTAGGAATATTATCTGTATATTTAGCACCATAAATATCTCTATATTTTTGAGGAGTTACAAACGGTTCATGAGGATCAAAACACTCAATTTGTAGCAATCAATTATCCAAATCTTTATGACCTTTTAAAAATTCAATTCCTGATAACATTGTTTGCACACTAGGATAACTAGTATCATCTTGTGTTAAGTTTGCTAAATTAGCTTTACCATATTTTAAAAAGTTATATTTTTCTGGTCTAGTTGCTGGATCAAAAAAAGTATTTATATCATTTTTATGAGGTTGTTCATGATTATTGCCATAAGCAGCAGGAACTCATTGATCGTATTCCTGTCCTCTAAACCCCTCCCAAGTATTATATCTGGTATGATAAGTTCCTCCACCATCTTCTCAATAATGTCAATGATCAGTTGTTAAATGTGTATAAATATCACTATTTTTTAAATGTTCAAATACTGAATTATCAAAAGGCTCTAATTGACCTCAATCTCTATGTAAAAAATTATATCTTCCGGTATGTATTTCTCTTCTTGCAGGCATACATGGCATGCTTCCTGCATAAAAATTATCAAAAGTCATTGTTCTTTCACCTAATCTTTTAAAGTTTGGTGCGTGAACTCAATCATTACCATAATTAGGTAGATACTTTCTTGTTAAAGTATCAAACATTAATATAACTGCTCTCATTTTTTTCTCCTTTGTAGACTAATACTAGCCTACAAATATAATATAATAATTATTCCAAAATTAATAGTTATTTTGGAATAATTACTATATAAAATGTATTAAATAGAGTTGTTTTTATTTAATTAAATCTAAAATTATTTTTATGATAGAAATTCAAATGACAATTATCAATAGTCACTTAATATAAATTTCTTTTTTAATAACTTTCTTTAAATATATAGCTGCAATAAAGCCAAGTATAACTGGTATAGCAAAAACTAAATTTTTGACTCAAATCTCTTTAACAACTCAGGGATTATAACCCATAGATATTGGATTCAAGATCAAAGAAATAAAAGATGAAACCATGATTAAAGTATGTGAAATTGGTGCTGCAGAACTAATTTTTAAAGAAAAAATAATTATAAGTAGAGGCATTATTATAGGACCACCACCCATTCCAGTTAAAGATGTTATAATTCCACCAATAAATGAAATTAAAGATAATAAAATAATATTAATTTTATCACCCTCTTTATTTATTATGTAAAAGTTTTTATTAAGCTTATATTGCTTTTGACTATTATCTTTTACTTTTAAGAAATATTCTGAATAAATTAACATAAAAGTTACAATAATTAATGTTACTGCTACAATAATTTTAATTACAGCATCTGAATTAATACTTTTAGATATTACATTTCCAATTAAAATAGAAATAGTTGAGAAGACGACTCCTACTAATAAAATTTTATAGTTAAGTCTTTTTTTTACTATTTCAATTGCAACGTTCATAAAGGAACCTAAAAATACTAAAAATGTAGATATATATTTTATCTCATTCAATTCATCATTTAAGAATACTAGAAATAAGGGAACATAAAGTACCCCTCCTCCAACTCCTGAAATTGATCCCAATATTGAGATTAATAAAACAATAATAGATAATCATAGTAACGTAATTTCCATTTTTATATCTCCAAATAAATTTTACAATAATAATTGCATTTTTTGGAAAAAATTCTATAATTATATTAATGGAGGAATTATGATTTTAATAAAAAGTGGCAAGTTTTTAATGGGAAGTGAATCTGAAGATGGTTTTATTTATGATAAAGAAGGCCCTCCTACTCTTATAGAAATTAATGGCTTTTATATCGATGAAACTTCTGTCACAAATGAAGAATTTCAAAAATTTATTAATGAAACTAACTATATAACTGAAGCAGAAAAATTTGGTAATTCATTTGTATTTGCAGCTCTGTTAAATAAAGAAGAAAGACTTAAATATCAAAAAGCAGATTTAATGGGTATTTGATTTGATGTTCCTGGTGCAAATTGAAAACACCCTCAAGGTCCTAAATCAAATATTACAAATAAAATGAATTACCCCGTTGTTCATGTTTCATTATATGACGCTATTGAATATTGCAAATGATCTGGAAAAAGATTGCCAACAGAAGCAGAATGAGAATATGCAGCCCGAGGTGGTTTAGTACAAAATAAATTTAGTTGAGGAAATGAATTAAAACAAAATAATAAACATAATTTAAATATTTGAAATGGAGACTTTCCATTTGGGAATACATTAGAAGATGGTTTCTTAGATTTAGCACCAGCAAAAAGTTTTGAACCAAATGGTTATGGAGTTTATCAAATGTTAGGAAATATTTGAGAATGATGTATAAATGCAAAAAATGTTTCCTTAGAATATTTTCAAAAAAAGAAAACTGATGAAATATCTAATTCAGAAATTAATGAAAATAAAGATTATGCCATAAGGGGTGGTTCATATTTATGTCATGATGGTTTTTGTAAAAGATATAAAGTATATTCTAGAAATGGAACTGCACCAAGATCAACTGCTGGAAATATGGGTTTTAGATGTGTAAAAGATATCTAATAAAATAATTCAATTATAATTTTTTTAGAACTTTAAAATATACTTTTCATAAGTAAATTTTTTAATTAGATTTTTTTTGTATTTAAATCCAAGTTTGTCAAGAACCCTTTTTGAAGCTAAATTCTCTGGCATAACTAAAGCTGAAAATAAACTAATGTTATATTTTTCATTATAAATTTTTATTAACTCTTTAGCAGCTTCAGTACAAAAACCTTTTGATCAATAATCTTTATTAATAATTCATCCAAAATTTGCTTCATTACCATTAATTCTAAACTCTATTGTGCCAATCATTTTATTATTTTCTTTTAAAACTATTGCAAATTTATTTTCAGAGCTTTTTAAAAAATAATTTTTTATATTTAACTTTGTATCTTCAATTGACTTATGTTTTTCAAACTCTACGTATTTTATATTTTCTGTATTTGAAGCATATTCAAACATATCTGAGGCATCTTCTAAATTAACTTTTCTTAAAATTAATCTTGAACTAAAAATTATATTTATCATTTTAAATTTTCCTTTTAATACTATCTTTAGTAAAAATTATTCTTATAGCTTTTCTAGAAATGCTAGTGCTCCAATGTATCTAACTGCCTTATTTGCAAAACCATTAGCTTTAGAAACTATCTCAATAATTTTTTCTTTTGATGAATCACTACATATTTTTTCTGTAACGTAATCACTTATTAAACAAGATATAAAGGCATCGCCCGCTCCTGTAGTATCTTCTACAATATCAGATTTTATAGTACTTACAAAAATAATTTCATTTTTTCAACCACACATTGTGTCTTTGCTACCTCTTGTTATACAAATTAAACTTTTTGGATTATTATTCATTAAACTTTTTAATGCTTCAGTTTCATTATTAATTTGAGTTAATAAAAATAATTCCTCATCACTTAATTTAATTAAATTTGCTTTCTCCAAAAATTTACTACACAGACTTTTAAATGTAGCAATTTCTTCTTTAGTAATTCAAAGTTTATCTCTAAAATTTGGATCGAAACAAAAACTAATTTTATTTTCATTGGCAAATTTAAATAAATCTCAATAAGATTTATTTAAATTTCCTGATAAAAAAGCAGTAGCACTACCGAAATGAATAAAATCAATTTCCTTTAATTTCTTTTCATCAAATTTAGATAGTGAAAAATCAGCATCGCTATTTCTAATAAATTCAAAAAATCTTTCTCTATTTTCATCTAGTGTAACTTTTGCAATTGTCGTTGGTAGCTTTGAATTTTGGATATAATCTCTTTTAATATCAAATTTTTTTATTAATAATTCTATTTCTTGTTTATACTCATCATTTCCTAAGCTTCCCATAAAATAACTTTCATTATTTTTTAAAGCTGCAATTGAGCATGCAACATTAAAACTTGCTCCACCTACTTCACTTTGAATATTTTTGCCATGAGAATAGACATCCATTAAAACTTCACCTATTGAAATTATTTTTTTCATATTTATTTTTCCTTTAATTCATTTTTAAAAATTATATTATTTCAAACATATTTATTTGAATCAAGTTGTATTACATCTACTTCTTTTAAGTTTGTTACTATTTGATTATGGTTTTTAATAAAAAATCTTAAAGAGATAACTTGTTCCCCTTCATTAATAAATATTTCTAAACAGCTTCTATCAATTAAAATTCTCAGAGTATTAATTTTTAAGTTATCAAAATTTAATTTTGAAGGCAAATTTAATTCATCATTATAATCCATTAGACTTCTATCTATTGAAAAAATATTATTTTCATTTTTAAGAACTACATTTTTATTTTTATTTTTAATTAAAATTTCAAAATCCTTATTTAAAATTTTATTGGCCTTAAGTTCTACTAAACCATTTTTATAATAAAAACTATTATTTTTTAAAGAAATTTTATTTAATCTTAATTTTTCTAATTCTTTAATTGGCAATTGAGTAATTATATTATTTTTTAAAGTTAACTGTCTTGGTACAGTTAAATGATTACTTCAAGTTTTTAGTTCTTTTGGAAATGGATTAGATTTTGAATTTCCTAGTCAACCCAACATAATAATTCTATCATCAGTATTTGAAAATATTTGAGGAGCATAAAAATCAAAACCTAAATCTATTTTATTAAAACTTGATTTAAATTTAAAATTTGCTTTGTTATCAAATTTAACTTCTCTATATTTAACAAAGTGACTTCCATCTTTTAAAGAGGCATCTTGCTCTAAACAAGCCATAATATACTCTTTATTTTCTATTTTAAAAAAATTTGGACATTCAACCATATAAGAATTTTGTTCATCCTTTTCATCAACTATTATGTCCTTAGTTCATTGTCAAGATT
The DNA here is from genome assembly GCF_964019665.1 of Spiroplasma endosymbiont of Cantharis rufa. Taxonomy (NCBI): domain Bacteria; kingdom Bacillati; phylum Mycoplasmatota; class Mollicutes; order Entomoplasmatales; family Spiroplasmataceae; genus Spiroplasma; species Spiroplasma endosymbiont of Cantharis rufa. The sequence continues at coordinate 710,821 of NZ_OZ026459.1, forward strand.
CATCAATAAATTCATATACATTTAGTACTCCTTTTTTATCTAAAGTTTGAGCACCATTCAACATAAATAATTTGTTATTGTTTTCAAAAACAACTGGGTCTCTAAAATGACCAGTGTATTTTTTTAAGTCACATTCAAATAGTAATTCCTTAGTTATAATTTTTTCTTTTAAATCAATTAAAGCTTTTAAAGTATAACTTGTTCTTTCTAAATCATTAAACTTAACATTACCTGTGTAATAGATTTCTATTTCTCCATTTTTATTGACTCTTGCACTACCTGAAAAAACCCCATTTTTATCATAATCAGTTGAAGGAATTAAAGTTAAACCCTCATAAACATAATTAATAAAATCTTTTGTTGTATATAACGCTCATGACTTATTATAATGTTGAATACTAAAAGGACAATTCTGCATGAAAATAAAATATTGTCCCTTATAATATACTAATCCATTTGGATCATTTGTTGATCCACAATAACCTGCTAAATGAAATTGATTGTTATATCAATTTTTTTGTTTTTTATTATGATATTTTTTAAATAAATTTAAATGACTTTCATTAATTAAACTATATTTTTCTCATTTCATTTTTAATCCCCATTTTTATTTTTTAATTTCTTTTCTTCTTCTTTAAGTTTAATTTTATCACTTTTATTTTTTTCATTTTCTTCTTTTTCTTTTTGTCTTATTACTTTTACTTCTTCAACATATTTTTCATATTTTAATTTATCTTCTATTAATTTTTTTTCTTTATTTTGTAATTTAATTAATTTTTTTTCTGCATTAGTAAATAAATTATTATAGTTTTCTACTTCTTTATTTTTTTGAATATTTTTAATATCTATTTGTGCACTTACTATTTTTTCAGCTTGCTTATTAATTTGTTTTTCAGAAATTTTTCTTCCTGATTCTCAATAAAAGAATATTGTTAGAAGAAATGCAGAACCAAATGAAATAATATTTACTAAAATTATTAAAATTAATTTTACTCAATCTCCTGAGTATAATAATAGACCTGGAATTACAGTAACACCCATTCCAGGACAAGTTACATTTAATAACCCTGCAAAGAATCCTCCAACAAAACCACCTATTGATGCATAAATAAATGGTTTTATTTTCGGTAAATTAACTCCAAATATAGCAGGTTCTGTTATTCCAAACATTGTTGAAACTGCTGAAGACATTCCTAAGTTTTTTTCTTGTTTAGATTTAGTTTTAAGAGCAACTGCCATTGCAGCTCCACCTTGTGAAATAATTGAAGCAGTTCAAATAGCGTTGAAGATTGAACCCATTATTTCAGCATTAGCCCCTTGTGGAATACTTCCATCAATTACTAATTGCATTTCTAATCCTTGTAAAACTTGATGACATCCTGTTATAACAATTACTTGTAATAACCCTGCAACTATTGCTGTACCAAAACCAAATGGTACTCCCAAAATTTCTTTTGTTCCAATTAATACCCCATTTTCTACTAATAATAAAATTGGTCCTAATATAAATAATGCTGCTAATAATGCAATTAAAATTGTTAAGAATGGTGTAAAAATAATATTGACAGACTTAGGCATTCAAGTTTTAATAAACTTTTCTAGATAAGCAACACCAATACCTACTACTAAAGCAGGTAAAACTGATCCTTGATATCCTGTAATTGGAATTATTCAAACCATTATTGGAAGAACTGGTTCATCTAATCATTTTAAACCTGCATTAATTCATTGTTGTTCTGTTCCTCCACCATCTAAGAAATTACTTTGAGCATTATAAGCTGCAATTAATCCCTTGTCAGGTAATAATGGACTAATTAACATTAAACCAATAATAATACCTAATACAGGATTTCCACCAAATCTTTTAACAGTTGATCAACAAACTAATACTGCTAATGAACTAAAAGCAGTTTTAGTTACAATATCAACAATTATTCAAAGCAATGAATCTGATGATGAATTATATGGAATTAAATTTTTTATTAAAGCAGCAAAACCCATTGCTAAACCAGCAGCTACAATAGCTGGAATAATTGGCAAGAATATATCTCCCAATGTTTTCATGCTCATTTGCAATCATGCAAATTTTCCCCCACTATTTCTTAATGCTTCCTTATTTGCTTTTGCTTTAATTTTAAATTCTTCATATGAAATATCTGATGAAGAACCTTCATCACCTGCTTGAGAAATATTAGTTTCCAATATTTTTTGAACTTCACTATAAGTTGCTTCCACAACTCCTGTTCCTAAAATAATTTGTAATTGATTTTGCGTTCAATTTATTCCTTTTGCAATTGGTGATGATTTAATTTGTTCAACATCCACCTTTTCTTTATCAATTACATTAAAACGTAATCTTGTTACACAATGTAAATAAGATTCAATATTTGTTTTACCACCTACAGCCTTTATAAAATTTTGTGCTTCTAGTGAATAATTAACTTTTTTCATTGATATATATTCCTTCCACTTATTTTATTATTAATTTATTTTCTTCACTCAATAAAGTTTCATTTAAAATGTTTTGGATCATATCAGCTTTTTCTAAATTCCAATATCTCACCAAAAATATCATAAACTTTACCTAAATCAAGAATAAAGTTAAATGAGTCTCTATCTTTAAAATTTTTTAATAATTCTTCATTTTCACTTTCTTTAACAAAGGAAATTGACTTTGAAGAATGACTTATAATTGAATTTGAGTGTTTTTCAATTAAAAACATTAATCCACTTTCATTTAATTTTTCAATTGTTACATTTCTAAATTTATCTTTTAAAATATAACTTTCTTGGTACAAAATTACTTCATTTGTATTTGTTTTTCTTAAGCATTTAAAGTGTCATAATTTTCTATTTTCTTGAAATCCACTAACTTTGGCTAATTCTTTACTACAAACAATTTCAACTAAATCATAATATTTGTTGTTTGAACCGGGAAATAATTCCCTAAAACTAAATAATAAATTATTAGAAATTTTATCTTGAACAACAAAGCCTTTTCCATTAATTGATTTAACAATTTTTAATTCTATTAATTTATTAAAAGCTATTCTTATTGGTTGTTCTGAATAGCCAAATTTGGTTTTCAACATATTTTGACTAGGTAAAACTTCACCTCTAACAACCTTATTTTCTCTAATTAAATACATTAAGTAGTCAAAGATAACTTCTCATTTTTTATCCATAATAGTGTCCCTTTATTACACTTATTATACTACTTTAAGTAGTTTTCAAGAGACTTTTTCCCCCATTTGGTTTTCAATAGCCCAGTACTAATTCCAGCCGTTGATAAACCCGAAATTAACATAGCAATAGAGATATGTGCACCCATAGGAACTGATTGTAATACCGAATTAATTCCTTCCTGATTAAAGTAATTAATTGTATGACTTGTTGTTCAATCAAATTGAACAAGACCAATTCAACTTGCACTTCCCAAGGAATTTGCAACTGTATGTGTCATTCCTAATCATCAACCAGCAATACCACTTCCAATTGCAGCTGCAATAAATAAAGGTTTTATTTGTAAATTAATTCCAAACATAGCTGGTTCAGTTATACCTGTATAACCACCAATTGCACTTGAACTTGCTTTTGTAATCTGTTCCTTATCTTTTTTTACAAAGAAAATTAACATTAACGCTGCAGTTCCTTGTGCAATATTTGATACACAAGCAACTGGAGTTATAAATGAAAATGAGTGACCATACTTTAATTGACTATCAACTAATAGTTGAGTTTCAATTGGTAAAAAACCTTGATGTAAACCTGTAATAACAAGGAAAGGATAAAAGAAAGCAAATATCATTCCCCCAAATCCAATAAAACTTCAATTTGTATATTTAAAAATTCCTGCTAAACCAATTGATATCCCTTTTCCAATAATTTGTCCTAATGGTCCGATTACTCAAAAAGCTAATCATGATGAAATTAATACTGTTCCTAATGGAATTATTAATATAGCAATTACATTAGGAGTAATTTTTTTTAAAAGTCGTTCTAAATTTACAGAAAGAGCTAAAACTAATAAAACAGGCACTATTTGAGCTTGATAACCTATTAATTTAATTTTGAAAAATCCACCTGCACCACCACCAAAAATATAGTAATAAACACCTACTGTTTTATTTAGTGCTTCTAAATAACCCTGATCTTCTGGACCAATAATAGGTAAATTATTATTCAATAAATATTCACTAAAAGCAAGCTGTCTAGCATTTTCAATTGCACTTGCAGAAGTGTTTAAATCAAATCCTAATAAAACTGGAGTACTTGTTGAATAACTATTTAATAAACCTGGAGATATCAATACAAGCCCCATAGCCATTCCTAAATAAGGATTACCTCCTCATTTTTTTGCAGCAGTATAACCAACAAATGCGGGAATTGATCCTAAAATTGCTCCTCCAATTACATCAAGTAATTTTGTAAAACCTGAAGATGGAGCAAATGAACCAATTAAGGATTTAAGTGCTAAAGACATTCCCCCAGCAATAAAAACAGGAACTAATGGTACAAAAATTGATGCAAATGAATTCATTCCATTTTTTGAAATCATAAACAAGTTAGATTTTACAGAAACATCTTTTCTTCATAATGGCTGTTTATTTTCAATTTTTAAATCTCCATCAGTATTTTTAGTGTCAATTACAATTTCTATTTGTTTATAAAGTTTATCAACAACCCCTGTACCAATAATAATTTGATGTTGATTTTCTTGTTTTTTATAACCTTTAAATAAAGGATGTTTTTTAACTTTTTCTAAGTCAAATTTATCATCATTTTTTAATACAAATCTTAATCTTGTTGCGCAATGTTGGATTTCTTTAATATTTTCTTTACCACCAAGTAAATCCACCATTAAAACTGCATTGTCATAAAATATATTTTTAGACATATTTAACACCTTTAAATCCTTTACACTTTCATTATTTAGTTTTTTGCTAAAAAGTTATATACCTATAATCATAAGTTTTTATTATTTAAAAGAATTATTATATAAACTGTAAAAAAACAAAAAAAATAACCAATATTAAGGACATAACATTGGTTATTGGAAATATTTTTTAAGACTAATACTTTTAAAAATTTATTTGGAAAACTATGAGTAGTTATATAAGTAAATAGTAAATTTATAAATAATTATAAAACAGGAATTAAGAACAAAGAAATTTCCTATTTGTTGTTTATTTATTTAAGAGTATTAGTAATATGAGAAAAACATTTGTGAAGAAGATTAAATCTCCTTCAATAAGATTGTTTCAAAAAAAGAAGAAAAAATCTATACACTTTTATAAGTTAAAAATAAATACTCCACTTAAAAATGTTTTAGGAAAAGTTTTACAATTAGTAAAATTTTTTTTAAATTAATATTTTGCTTTGCTTTTTTTTTTTTTTTTATTATTAGAGGGTGTTAATTATTTCCTATTATAATTAACACACATTAATAAAAGTATATATTTAGTTTTAAGTTAATTATCCCTATTTAAGTTGTATAATAATAAAATAATTAAGGGAGAAATTAATTTATGAAAAACAAAGTGTGATTTATAACAGGTGCAAGTCAAGGATTTGGCCTAATATTTGTTAAGAAATTGTTAGAAAAAGGACATTGTGTTTTAGCAACAAGTAGAAGTCCAGAAAAAATAGTTAAAGAAATTGGTAAAAATGATAATTTATTAGCTGTAAAAGTTGATTTATCAAAACAAAAGGAACTAGATAAAGCAATGAAACAATGTTTTGATAAGTTTGGTTCAATTGATATTTTACTAAATAACGCGGGATATGGTCAACTATGGACTTTTGAAGAAACAACTGATGAAGAAATTAGAAAGTGTTTTGAAATTAATTTTTTTGGAACTTTGAATGCAACTAGAGCAGCATTACCATATATGAGAAAACAAAAATCTGGGCATATCTTTACAACATCTTCAGTTTGAGGTTATGTAGGAGATCCATATATTTCTACATATGCAGCTGTTAAATTTGCAACTGATGGTTGAACAGAAGCTTTAAGTCATGAACTTGAAAATTTAAATATCAGTGTAAGTTGTATAAAACCTGGAGGTTTTAGAACAAACTTTTTAGAAGCAACTTCAATGGTAACTGGAGAAAGTAAAATTGAAGACTATAAAATAGCAAGAGATGCTTATTTTGATGGAATTGCCAAATTTAATAAACAACAAGATGGTGATCCAGAAAAATATTGTGAATTTATTATTAATTTAACTAATAAAGATTCAAAACCACCTCTTCATATTTTTACAGGTCGAGATGCTTATAAAAAAGCAGAAGATAAAATTTCAAATTTAAAAAAAGATATGAAAAAATTAAAAAAAGAAGCTACAAATTTACATGTAAAATAAGGCTTTTTAAAATGAACATATAAATAAAAAAAGATAACTAAAATTAGTTATCAAAAATTATTTAATATGTTCATTTTTATTTTTTTGCTGTTCATTTAAAAGTTAAAGTAGTAATTATAAAAATTGTTATCAGTATTAATATTGCTCCAAGTACTGGTTGTCAAGTAGCTGTAAAGTCTCTTGATCCATCTCCAAGTTTTTCATGTCAATTAAACTCACTATCTCATCCCTCACCACTTCATCCTCTTGTGGCATATAAGAATATAAAAACTGCATATTTATGAGGAATAAAATATGTAAATATAATCATTCCTTTACTAGATTCAAATGTTTCTGGTGGTAACATTATGCCTGACAAAAATATACTAAAAAAGTAAATCATCATAATCATTCCTTGCATTGAACCCACAGAACTAAATAATCCACCAAACAATGTGGCTAAAGCAATTGAAGTTAAAGTAATTAAAATCATAGACAATATCAAATAACCTCAGTGTACATTTCCTAGCAATTTTGCAAAAGTTGGTTGGTTGTCATTTAAAGCTAAACTATAAATTTCAGAAAATATTAAATTAAAGATCATCATTAATATAAAAGCTATTATTCCAGCTATTAAATATACAAATCAAAGTGCTCCTATAAACATTCCCTTTCTTATTCCCGTTATATCAATTCTTTTTAAGAAAACAGAGTTTTTCCATTCTACTACAGCTGGTGCTAGTAGAGTTAAAATTGTAAGACATGGTAGTAATGTATAGGCAAATAGAATTGAATGACCTTGGCCAGACTTTTCTCCCATTATAAAGAAGAACATAATATTGAAGAAAATTGGAACAACAATCATAAAAATTATTGACTTTGGTTCTTTAATAAAAGATTTAGAAAGCAATAATGATAAGTTATTAAAAATACTAATTTGTTTTTTAATATTTAAATCTTTTTGTTTTTTTAATTTGTTCATTTTAAATTTCTCCTTTAAAGAACTTATCCATTAATGCTCTAACTGATTTATGTTTTTTAATTGTATTAACTATTGAATCATCATAAAAAACTTTACTATCTTTTATAATAATTAAACGATCACACATTTCTTCAACTTCTTCAGGATGATGCGAAACCAATAATAAAGTTTGATTAAATTCTTTTGTATTTTTTGAAAAAAAATCAATAATTTTAAATTGTAACTCCATATCCAAACCTGTTGTTAATTCATCCAATATTATAATTTTTGGATTATTCATAATTGAAATCATTGCATTAAATCTTTGTCTTTGTCCCCCACTTAATTTTTTAAGAGGTCTGTTAATAAACTCATCAATTTCAAAAACATTTTTTATTTTTTCTTCTCACTCTTTTGTTAATTTTGGATATACTGCTTTATAAAAATCTAACATGTTATTTGCTGTAATTCCTGTGGGTCAATTACCTTCTTGCAATTGAATCCCAATTTCTTGTTTAATATTATCTTCTAAGTGAATTTTAATTTCTCCCGAATCCGGCTTTGAGAATTGAGCAATCATTTCAACTAAAGTTGTCTTACCACATCCATTGGCACCCATTAAAGCTACTTTTTGACCTTCTTTTATTTCTAAATTAAAATTCTCAAAAATTACTTTTTTACCAAAGGCTTTTGAAATATTATTTATTTCTATTAATGTTTTCATTTAAATTCTCCTTATAAATAATTACTATATCACACTTTTATATTAAAAAAAATAAATTAATGCCTAAAAACTTAGATTTTAAGACTTTTTAATAAAAAAAGTACTTGAAAAAGTACTTTTTTTATTAAAATTTACAATTTTTTAAGTTTTATTAATACATATCTATTCTTTTTTGATGTCTGCCACCTTCAAAAGTAGCATTAATCCATTCACTAATTATCATTTTAGCAAGTTCTAATCCTACGACTCTTGATCCTAATGATAAAATATTTGTATTATTATGTTCTTTTGAAAGTTTTGCACTATATGGTTCACTACAAACAACTGTTCTTATTCCTTTTATTTTATTTGCTGCTAATGAAATTCCAACTCCTGTTCCACAAAAAATAATTCCAAAATCCACTTTTTTATCAGCAACTAGTTGAGCAACTTTCCTACCATATATAGGATAGTCAGTTCTTTCAAATTCACTGGTTCCAACATCTATTAATTCATAACCAAGTTCATAGAATCACTCTCTAATTGGTTCTTTCAAAATTAAACCTACATGATCACTACCAATTGCAATTTTCATTTTATCCTTCCCTTTCAATTTTTTCTAATTGATCTTTTAAATTAATTTCCTTATTATTTATAAATGCTCCAACAACTAAAACCTCTGCACCTTCTAGCTTCAATTTTTGGTATGTATTTTCTCTTACTCCTCCATCAACTTGTATGAAATAATTTAATTTATTTTTTAATTTATAATCTGAAAGATACCTTAAATTTTCATAAACTATTTTATTAAGTTTTTGACCATTAAAACCTGGCTTGATAGACATACACATTACACCATCAAGTAAATCAAAGTAAGGTTTCAAAATTATTGGATTAGTTTCAGGATTTATTGCCAAAACCACTTTCATACCACTTTTTTTTATCTCATTAATAATATTAATAATATTTTTCTCACTTTTATCTGTAATTGATTCAAAATGAAAATTAAAATGATCTACTCCATTTTCTGCAAAGGATTTAATATATCTTTGTGGTTCTAAACACATTAAATGAGCATCAATAATTAAGTTTCTATACTTATCCTTAATATCTCTACAAATTTTTTGACATAAAGCATAGTTATTTACAAAATTACCATCCATAATATCAACATGAATTCAATCAACACCTGCTATAACTAACTCGTCAATTTTTTTACTTATTTCTAAAAAATTAAATACATATATAGAGACTGCAACTTTTCTTTTCATATTATTTACCTAATTCTTCCTTTACATTTATTGAAATATTTGAAACATGAGGTCCATAAATTATTTGAATACTTTGACCTTTTTTTATTACTCCCATATTTTTGGTTTCATTTAATAAATTATCTTTTATTAATTTTGGATCTTTAACATTAATTCTTAATCTTGAAGCACAATTATTAATTTCTATTATATTTTCTTTCCCTCCCAGTCCTTGAATTATCTTTTTAACTTGTTCTTCACCATTTAATTTTTCCTTATTTTTTTTATTTTTATTTAAGGACTCTTTAGTTTTTTCTAGAGCCACATCTTCTTCTTCAAAATTTCTTCCCGGTGTTTTAAGATTTTTAAATTTAATTAGTGCTCAAAATGAAATAAAATATGTTGGACCAATTATTAATAAACCATAAATTATTATTCATAAAGCCCCATTTCTCCCTGCAAACATCCCAAAAATACTCGTCTCACTTTCACCAATAATGTTTATTCCACTTGAATAACCAGGAATTAAGCCAAAGAATACATAATCAATCATTCCAGCTGTGAAACCATTACCTGCTTGAACGTTTAAGAGATATGCAAATAAATAACTAAAACCTCCAATTAATGCATGAACTCCAAATAATATGGGAGCAACTAATATAAATGAAAATATTAGAGGTTCAATAATTCCAGTTGCCATAGAAGTAATTATTGCAGAACCTAAAATCCCTGTAACTTCTTTCTTATTTTCTGGTTTTGCTAGAAAAATCATAGCTAAACCAGCTGCTGGAAGACCATAGTTATATACAGCAAATCTTCCACTCATAAATCCCGTTCCAACTTCTGTAGTAAAATGATTAAATGATATATATCAAGCATCACCACTTTTATAAACAATATCTAAGTAGTTTGTCATATTATTATCTACAATACTTTGATAGGCACTTTCTGATATCTCAAAAGTTCTTCCAACTCAATTCATTTGTTCAAAGAATATTGTATAAGCTCCTTGAGATAAATTCCACCCTGTTATAACTCCATCAGATATTTCTGGAGCATATCATGTACCACCAACTGATGTAAATCAAAATGGAGTATAAAAAACATGATGTAATCCTGTTGGGATTAATAATTGTTCAAAAACTCCAAAAAAGTATGCTGCAATGGAACCTGATGTTCTTACATATTCTTCTTTACTTCCAACATTCATTCAGTTCCCCAAACCTCAACCAACTTGAAATAAGCCTAACATTATAATTGGTCAAACAAAGAATATAATAATACCTAATCCTATTCCCATAAAGAAAGCTGCAATTGGTACAAACTTTTCTCCTCCAAAAAAAGATAACATTCTAGGAACCTTTATATTATAAGTTCTATTGTGTATAATTGCTGTTAAAGATCCTACAATTATTCCTCCTAGAACAGAAAGATCTATTGTTGGATTTATACCCATAACATTTGATAACATACCTTTATTTTTACCAACTTCAACCAATTTTGAATTACCTGTTATTTTTCAAGGGTCAAAGCCGACAATTAAATCCTTATTCTGATTTAAATGAGGTAGAAATAGAGCAGAAACTGTAACTGTCATTGTCATAAATGCAATCATTGCTGATACAGCAGCAACCCCTTTTGAGTTTTTTGAAAAACCAAAAGCAATTGATGATGCAAATAATATTCCTAAACAAGAAAAAACAATATTTCCTATAGTTTTTATAACTTGAAAAAAATTCTCTCAACCAATTCCCCAACTATGAGTTTGAGCAGCTGCTAAAAAACCACCACCAATTCCAAGTAATATACCTGCTATTGGCAATATTGCAATAGGAAAAACTATTGCTTGTGATAACTTAGAAATTTTGTTTGTCGTTTTTGTTCCAAAAACTTTTCAAGAGTCTTTTTTAAAAAATTTCATATAAATACCTTTCTATTGAGGATAGTCCTATCCTTCAGCATTATTTTATTATCATAAAAAATATTATTTTTTTTTATTTTTTTTATGTTGCTGAACAACATTTTTTAAAAGATATAATTGATTTGAAGAAAAGGAATGATTGCATGAAATTAACAAGTACTGAAAAATTAATTTTATTAAAAATTGAAAATGATATTGAAACCTTTACAAGTAAATCAATATCAGAGTTAAGTAAAATTTATTATGCATCTGATGCATCAATTTTAAGATTAGTTAAGAAATTAAATTATAAATCACTAAAAGAAATGCAAATTGAATTTGGTAGTAAATTAAAAATTAATAATATGCTAAATAAATTTAAGGAAAATTTTTTAATTGAAACAAATTCAAGCATAGACGATACAATTTCAAGTATAACTGCATTAAGTCTTTATTCAATTTTTAAAACCGAAGAAACCTTAGATAAAAGAGCAATTGAAAACTTTGTAAATATAATTTTGGAAAGTAAAAATATTTCAATTTTTGGAATTGGAAATTCCAAAAACTCAGCTGCCTTTTTAAATAATCAATTACAAAGAATTGGTATACTTTCAAGTTTGCACGATTCAGTTCATGGATTTTTAATTCAATCAGAGTTTTTAAAAAATAAAAATATATCTATAATAATTTCAAATACATTAAAAACAAAAGAAATAAAATTTGTTTTAAATTTTTTAAAGGAAAACAATATACCATATTTATTAATTACATCAAATGAAGAAACAAATAAAAACTCATTTATAGAATATTCTAAATGCACAGCTCTATATTCAATAAACTCTAAGGAAAAATTTTCATTTCCAATGATAAGTTCATTTTATTCTCAAATATTTATAATTAATATAATATTTAATAGACTAATTCAAAAGACTGAAAATTTTAAAAATAATATTGAGATGGGAAATAAATTGACATTAAAATGAAATAATTCTTAAAAATATTAGCTACATAAATTGTTAAAATTAATATTCAATTTTTTTATAAAGAGCAATTAATTATTATAAAAGTCAAAAATTAAAAAAATCCAAAAAAATTTATTTTGGATTTTTTTTATTAAGAAAATTTTAATTAATTTTAAAAATTTAACTTGTTATATAAATCAATAAAATGTTCAGCTAAATCTATAATAATAATAGCACTTGTTAAATGATCTTGGGAATGTATAAAAAGCAATGAGATATCTAATTTCTTGCCACTTGCTTCTTTTGCAATTAAATCTCCATGGATATTATGAACTTTATTTAATTCAACTTTAGCTTCCAAAATCATTTTTAATGCTTCCTTTATATTTCCATTTTTAGCAATGTTAATTGCTGATAAAGCTAATGATTTTGCATTTCCTGATGTTGCTATTAATTCCATACTTACATTTATAATTTCTTCATTCATTTTATTTGTATTCTCCTAATTTTTCTATATCTTTATACTGAAATAATAAGTCTTCAAGATATCATCTTTGATTTTCTTTTTTATAAACAAAAAAAATAGAACTCATTAATAAATCTTCATTATTTTCATTTTCTTCAATTCTAATATCATTAAAATAAGTATTTGTAAGTGAAAAAATAATATAACTTTTAGATGCTAAAGATTCAATTTGATATATATTTAAATATTTAATTACAACATCATTTTCTTTTTGATAATCATAATATACATTTCTTTTTTCTCTAAATTCTTCACATCTATATATAAATTTTTCAGACGTCCTATCTAATTGGTTACAAACTTCTTCATTATTTTCTTGTATTACAATTTGACTATAATATTTTTTTGTTTTATTTTTATATTCAATATATAGAAAACCCTTAAAGGCAAAGCCTCAAATCAAAATAATAAAAACTAATATTGATAAAATAACTAAAATAAGTTTAATTCATCAACTTCATGACTTTCCATTTAAGTAATTTTTTTGACTGACTTCTCTTTCATTTATTTTTTTCATAAATCTTCCTTAACTATTTTGTAGTAACTAAAACTGATTTATAATTTTCCTCACTGTTTTGATTTATAATTAATTGAATTAAAATATCAATAAGAAATATAAAAGATATTCTATTTCCTTTAATAAGTGATTTAAAATGGTTATCATTATTAAAAACAGATAGGTTTAAATTTGATAACTTTTTAATTGTATTATTTTCAATTCCTGTAAAAGAAATCAAAAACATTTTTCTTTTATTCATCTTCTCAGCAACATAGACCAATTGTTTTGTTTCTCCAGAAAGCGAAAAAATTATAAATAAACACCCGTCTTTTTTTGAATTTGCACTTATAAGGGTTTCTTGAATAACTGAGTCATTTGAAACGCTTGCATTAAAACCTAATCTTTGTAATTTTAGACAAAAATCATAACCTACGCTATAAGTTCCACCCAAGGCAAAAATAAATATTTGTTTTGAAATTATTATTTTTTCAATTATTTCATCAACTTTTTTATCTCTAGTTCATATTAAATTATTATGTTCAAGAATTTCATTAATGTAAGCAATTTCTTTTTTTATTATCATGCCTAATTTTTCATTATCAATACTTTTATATTTACTTTCCATCAAAACACTATTTATATAGTTTTTTACTTCATATTTAAATTCGTTAAATGAGCTATAACCTAATTTTTTGATAAATCTAGTTACACTGCTTGTAGAATGACTTATTTTTTTAGCTAAATCCCTAATATCAATATTATCCATAATCTCAATATTCTCAATAACATAATTTGCAATATTTGCATCAGATTCATTATTTACTCTTATTTTTTTTAATTTTGTTATTACATTTGACATAATTTTACCCCTTATCAATTTTGGATAATTTTTTTTAATCCAGTTATTGAAAAATTATTATCTTTTGAAATTATTATATCATTTTTAAATTCTTTTTTAAACAAAGCTGCAATATGGACATTATTAAATAAACCACCTGTTGCAATAATTTGAGATTCAATTTTTTTATTTAAATCAATTATATTTTTATATTTTTTTACTCTATTAATCATTTGAATAATATATGTATATAATAAATCAATATTAAAATTAGTATTTTTAATTTCTAAAATACTTTGATTGAATCTCTCTTTATAGAAAAACACTTTTTTATTAATTAATTTTGCATTTGAAAAATTAATATTATTCAAATCACCCAAAGTTAAATTCATTTTTGAAATAATTAATTCAATATTATTTGCGCCATTTGATGAAGAAATACCATAAATTCATTTATCATTATATATGGGAAAACAATAATCAAAGTCCGATATAGTATCTACAAATTTTGATGTAATATATCTTATTCCAAGAGTTGTTCCTATTGATAATGAAATGCTATTTTTATTAAAAGTAGATCCAATGGCAGCTGAAGCTCCATCAGAAATACCTAAATCTATTTTTAATAGAAATTTTTTGAGATTGCATTCAAATATTTTTCTTTCAAGAATTAATTGTGGTAATAGTTCTTCTTTTAAATTTATGCTACTTATTATTTCTTTACTAAAAACTCGATTTTTAGAATCAATCAAACCTAACCCAACAGCATCTGATATTTCAATTACTTTCTCACAAGTAAATTTATATAGAATATAACTTTTTAAAGTTGTTATTGAATTATAATTAATCTTATTGAATTTATTAATTTTATATATTGGCAAAAATTCTGAATTTACTAATTTGTTAATTTTTCTATAAAAAATTTTTTTATCTTCATTCAATTTGAAATCTATTTTTTCTAAAAGAGAATGACCTTTACCTATTTGATTATAATTATCATCTAAAAATATTAATGTGTGCATAGCAGATGAAAATATAACAAATATATTTTCATCATACTTATCATTTAAAGAGATAAAATATTTTTTCAAAAATTTAAATAGTTTATCTGCATAAAAGTAATTATCCTTATCAAAATATATATCTTTATTTGAAATTGTAAATTTATCCTTTAATTTTTTGTGCTTATATGTTTCTATTTTTAAATTGGTGGTTCCTAAATCAATAAAAACTTTTAACATTAAAAAATTAGTTTAAAATAATTCCAAGGATGAATTTCGTTAAGTAAAAATAAATATTTGTCTTCTAAGGAACCTACTACATTTCTTAAACCATCATTTTTTATTTCTTGTTTAACAATTTGTAATTCACCTTTATATCTATTGTAAGAATTATTTGGAATAACTATGGATCCTATAGGTATCATATCACCATTGAATTTTCTTGGTTTTATATCCATATCTTTAAACTCTACTCTTGTAATAGTACTTCTCAAAATATTTTGAGATAAATCACCTCTAATAAAATGATTGTTAAAAGATAATATTCTTTTTTCTTGCTCAGTAACTCCATTTATTAACTTGATTTTAAAATGTTTTTTAAAATCAAAGTGTCTCAATATTGATTCAAAGTCATTTATATTTGCACATTGTGTAGAAATATAAATATAACTAGCATAATCATTTGATAATAAATGATTAACTTGCATTCCAATTTCTAAAAATCTATGTATCTCAAGAGTTGGTAGATTTTCACTAACATCCCAAGGACCGTCGCTTTTATGATCTGTTATTGTAACAAAGACCCCAATATTAATACCCATAGATTTTATTTTTAAATTATATTTTTTAAATAACTCATAATCTAATCCAGAATACTTTTGAGGATAAAAGTTATGAAGTGCTTGTAAGTTTTGCTTATTGGCACCATAACTTATAATATTCTCAATTTGCGAATTAAATGTCGAGGGATTTAACTCAATTTTAATATTATAAGGATTATAAGTTAAATTTGCTTCAAAGAAACCATTAAATTGATCATCCAAGCGTAAACAATCAATTCCTAGCTCATAAAAATATTTTAAGTCAGGATTTTTATAATTAATATTAACTGTATCAAATGCAGATTTATTAACATCAATAGTTATAATATAATTTCTTTTTTTTGCTTCTATTATAGTTTGTTTATATTTTTCTAAAAGAGTTCGATTCTTTTTTTCAATAACTCCAATAAAATTTATAAATAATAAGTCAAATGAATATTTACTGGCAAGATCTAAATATGAAACTATCTCCTCAAACTTAAGTAACTCTGGATAAATAGAAATACCTAACTTATTTTTCAATTTAATCATATATTTGACCTCTAATTATTTTATATAATTCTTTTACCTTTTTTATGTTAGTCTCTCCACTATTTTTATCAATAATAGAATTATAAACATGAGGAATAATTAATTTAACTCTGGCCTTAATCGCAATCTTTAGTATTTCTTCAAAATTATCTAAATCAATACCTCCTGTAGGTTCTAAACTAAAATTATTTTTTCCACAAGCATCAGCAACAATTTTATATTCCTTAATAGTTGAAAGACCATTCATTGGAAAAAACTTTATTGAGTCTCCCCCCATATCTTTTATAATTTGAATTGCAGTATTAATTTCAACAACTGCATCCTCGTTATGAACTAATGAACTTAATGGTCCTGTATTTATTTTTACATATCCAGGCTTACCAGTTGGAGAAACAAGACAATTTATAAAGGTATTATTATTTTCAAAATTATCAATTGACAGACCAACACCGGTAAAAACCTGATTTGTATGTGCTGGATTTATTTTCTTGGTTAATCTTGCTACCATATAAGATTGTTTTGGATTTCCAGAACCTAAACCAATACTTATTTTATTATCTGTTTCTTGTTTTCATTTTATCATCTCGTTATATGCAGATTCATCATCTTTAAAATTTTTTGATAAAATTCCGACAACTACGTTTCCCTCCGTAGCATCAATAATTTCTTTTGCATTCTTTATATCTTTTGCTAAGACATTCAAACATACTCTATTTTTATAAAATTTTATTTTTTTATTATTCATATTTATTTCCCCTCCAAAAATAATGAAATAGAATCATTAATAATATTTGCTTCTTTAATATTTATATTTCTAATGTCAATATCCAAATAACCTTGATTGGCAAAATAATCTCTAAGATAAATGGCCACATCACCACTTTTTAAATATTTTGACAATTGTATTGCACTAACTTTACTATTTACTATTTCAAAGCGTATTCTTTGAATACCTCTTGTATCAATATCTTTTTTACATTTTATATTTTTATTTAAATTAAATATTTTAAAGTAAGATTCAAAATTAATATTTTTATTAATTTTATATTTTTTTAAAGCTTCCAGTAATCCAAAAATATTTTCTTTTCCTATTTTCATTGATCTTCCAATAATATCTTGATGTCTCTTAATATTTTCAATGAGCTCTTTATTTTTTCCAAAAACAAAACCAGAAGTTGGCCCTTCAATTGCTTTAGATCCAGAAAAAATAACAACATCTATATCTTTTTTTGAATATTTTAAAATATCTTCTTCAGCAGCACAATCAACAATTAATGGAATACTATTTTTTTTACATAATTCAATAACTTCATCCAATGAAGCCATATTTTTTTGAACACAATGATGAGATACTATATAAAGTACGGCTACTGTATTTTCACTTATACAATATTGATAATCTTCAACAAGACATTTGTTTGCATATCCCGCTTCAATCACTTTTGTATTGACTAAATTTAATAAAGACTCAATTGGAGCTCCAAAATCAATATTGTGACCTTTAGCTAAAATTATCTCTTTTTTTATAGGAATAATTTTATTAACATCATAAATTTTATTTTTATATATTGCTGCACTTGCTGCTAATGTTATACCAGCAGAAGCAGAATTAACAACACAAACATTTTCAGTTTTAATTAATTTTTTTATTTCATCATTAATGTGATTTTTAAACTCTGACATAATAAAGAAGTTATTGCCTGCGTATTCCATAGCTTGAGCAACTTTTGAATTAAACTTTGACACACCCAAAATAGTCATTCTTCCGTCAGCATTAATTACTTTTCTAAATTTATTTATCATTATTATTCACCTCATAAAATTGACCTTTTACAATAACTGCAATGGGAATTATTTGTTCTTCTATCTTTAGAATATTTTCCTTTGAGTCAATCTCTAACTCTTTATTTTTTGTAATTTTAAAAAATGTTAAATTTGCAAAGTTTTTGTTTTTTATTTCTCCCATTTTTTTAATTTTAAAATAACTATATGGGTTTTTTGTAACTCTTTCAATGATGTCACTTCACTTCATACCAATTTTTCTAAATTTATTCATTGTTACAGCAAGAGATTTAACTTTATTATTTTTAATATTTGTTTCGTAAATATCTGTACTTATAATGTCAGTAATAAAATTATTTTTAAAAGCTCCTTTAGCACAATCAAATATAAAACTTTCATTACCATGCCCAACATCAAATAGTATTTTTTTTCTTAGTGCATTTTTTAAATTATTTGTTAATGTAAAATCCTTATTGAAGATTGAATTATTCTTATAGTTAAAAATATGTGTAATTATATCTCCTTTTTTTAGTAATTTTACTATTTCAAAAAAACTTGGTGGTTCATTACCTATATGAACCATTAAGGGTTTTTTTATATTCCTATTTTTTCTGATATTAGAAAAAATAATTAAAGACTCTAGACCAGTATTTAGTGTGACTGAGTTACTCATTCTAGCTTTGTAACCTACAATAAAATTTTTATACTTTTTATTATAATCAATTTTAATATCTCTTAAATCTGATAACTCTGATTGTCTATAAATTCCTTTTTTAGAAATATTAAGTAGTATTTTTAAATTTGTAATATTTTTTTCCTTAATACCTCACATTTTTTCAATCTCATTTATACCAACGCTTCCTGCATCTATTACTGTTGTTACTCCTTTTTTATATCCAATTTCATCGATAATAGAACCATATAATTTATTTTCATTATTGCAATGAACATGACTATCAATTCAACCATAACTAACATATGTATCTTTATCCAAACTTATTTCTTTAAATTGTTCCTCTTTAAATCTTAGTGGTCTTTTCAAAAATATTAATCCCTTTAATACATATATATTCATTAAATTATTATTAATATCTTTTATATTTAAAATTTTTAGCATTACTTAATATCTCTTACCTTATTTAATAAATAATCTTTTAAAAGAATAACTTTATTAATTATTTTTGAATTGAAAGCACTTTGCAGTTTTTTATGTTCTTTTTTACTTATTTCATTTAGTGTTCTTTGTGACTCTAGATATCAAATATTTGTAGGATATTTTCTACTATTATTTTTTGTTCTAATAAATATTTTTGTTAAAATAGTTTGATTAGAATTTATATTAGCAATTTCTAAACACTCACCCTCTTTATACTCAGTAATTATATAATTTCTTATATTTTCTTTTGTATCAGCAATATTTAAATTAATTCCCTTCTTTAGTTTTTCTTTTTTAAAGTTTTTTGTTTTTAAATTTAAAAATAAATATTCTAAAAACTCTTCTCAGAACTCAGAATTAGTTAAATCAATTTTAAAGAAAACCTCAGATGAAAAAACTCTATTTATTTCAGAGATATTATTTTTAAATAAAACACTTTCAAATTTATTGATCTGTTCTAGTTTCATTTTTTTCATCCTTTTTTAATTTTTTAAATTTATCAATATTAAAAACAACTTCTAATCCAGTAAAAAGAAGTAAGAAAGATCATATTACAAATCCAATAATACTATTCAATAAAATTCCAGCTATGAAAAATAATATGAAATAAATAATTCATTTTATAGCACTAAATTTTTTTCTGTTAGACCCATAAATAAAAGACCCAATTACTAAAAAACTTAAACCAAATAATAGCATTGTTGAATTGTTATCTCCAAATAAATTTCTAGTTCCACCTCACTCTTCTCAAAGAATTGTAAAATATATTATGTATAAAATAATTGTAAGAACTGCTAAAACAATAACCCAATTATTACAATATTTCTTTAAATCTTTCTTTTGTCTGACTATTGAATCTTGATTTATTTTTTTCATAATTTAAAAAATCCTCTCCTTAACTTTATTTTGCTTTAATAAGTAATACATATAATTTAATCATCAGGGCAAATAAAAACTTATAAAAATAATTAATACTATTATGGGAAAAAATATTGCAACTAATCAGCTTATACCAATAAATAATACTAATCCTATAATTCCAATAAATAAATTTTTACCTTTTAATTTCCCCTCATATTTTTTATAAATAAGAACAGCCCCTAATCAATTAATAAAACTCAATAAAGTGAAAATTATTAATAAAGTAAATGTATTCACCTATAAAACTCCTGACTCACTATCTAATTTTTCTTTTTTTAGTAAAAATCTATCATATGCTAGTGTAAATGGAAATCAAATTAGAATTGATGATGCTAATACAATCAACGCAGCTATTGAGGATTCCCATTGATTACCACTTGCAAAGAATGCTCCCAATGGTCCTGGCATTGTTCAAGGAGCCATTGTCACTCAATGAATACCAAATGTAATTTGCAATAAGTATCCTATTGTTGCTGATACAACTGGCCCTAATACAAATGGAACTCACATAAATGGATTTAATAATATTGGTAAACCAAATAATATTGGTTCGTTAATATTAAATATTCCTGGTACAAGACTTGTCCTTGACATAGATTTTAGTGTAGCAGATTTGGATATAATTGAACCAACAATAACAAGACCTAAAGTATTTCCTGCTCCACCTACTTGGGCAAATCATTGAAAGAATGGTTCTATAAAAAAGTTAGGAATTTTTTCACCGTTCTTAAATGCTTCTTGGTTTTCTTCCAAAGCAATTATTCAAAAGGGTCTTGTAATGGACTGTACAAGAGAACCTCCATGAATTCCAAATCATCATAAAAACACAATTAAAAATATAATAATTAAAGCTCCTAGTAAATTACTTACCAGAAAGTTTCCCATTGGTGCCAATGCATCTTTAAGAAAATTTGCTAAATCAAAACCAACAATGTATCTAATAAATCCTATAATCAAAGCTCCAAAAAAAATTGGAACTAGCGCTGAAAAGGAATTACTTACAGCATCTGGAACTTGCTTTGGTAATCTAATAGTTATTCTATATTTAAGACAAACTCTATAAATCTCTACACAAATTGTGGAAGAAACAATTGCAACAAAAGCAGTTGAACCTCCTAAATCTTTTATATTAATTCATAATCCGCCTCTTAAAATACTAAAAGATACACCTGTTTTATCTAATAATTCTGCCAATTGAGCCGCTTCTTGTTCGGAAAGAACAGTTACATTTAAAGATAATGGCAATATTCACATTATGTATCCCATTGCTCCTATAACAGCACCTTGAGTTGAACTCAATCTGCTTAATCTGGCAAGTTCAGAACCAATACCAATTGCCATGTACAAAGCCATAATACCAAAAGTAAATCTATTAATTAGATCAAAAGCCACTTTTAATTGCTGTGGAAAAAGCGTAGACAATAATTGTCCATCTCCAGTACCTATTGGAATGCTTGAAATAATCAAAAATACGCTTCCTACTAATATAAATGGTAATGCTGCCATTATTCCATTTCTTATGCCTAATAAGTGCCTTTGAGTACTAATTTTTCCAAAAAATGGTATTAATTTATTATTCATTCAAATTTTTAATTTTGAATCTTCTTTAGAATCTTTACCTTTTGAACTCATTATATACTCTCCTTATTTTTTTCTCAAAATTGTGCAATAGAATTAAGATTGAAATACTGAGCATCAATTTGAATCATTTTAATTTTTCCATCAACATCTTCTTCAAGTTTTGAATACATATGTTTGATTTGTGGCGATACAAGTAATATTGAATAATCTTCTAAATAGTCTAATCAACTTGTATCAGTCATTATGCCTTTGGCTTCAAATTCAATATAACCATTAGCACACTCATTTAATTTTTTTGCAATCATTGTAGTTGAAATCCCACCGCTGCAAACTAATAAGCCTTTTTTCATATAATACCTCCAATGATATTTTAAAGGAAAAAATTTTGATAATATTCTTATATTTATGAAAATATTTCCAATATTAAAAATAAAAAAACTAATACTCAAAGCCACATTATGACTATTCATATTAGTTTTAAAATAAATTTCTATTAAAGTTCTTCACCATTTGTTTTAATTAAATTTTGATATCAATAAAAACTATCTTTTCTATATCTCTTTAAATCTTTTAAATCAAATTCATCTCTGTTAACATAGACAAAACCATATCTCTTTTTAACTCCTTCATGAGTAGACACTAAATCAATTGCACTTCAAGGATTATAACCAAAGATATCAATTTTATCTTCAAGTATAGCTGCTTTAAGTTCTTTTAAGTGAACTTTATAATACTCTATTCGATAGTCGTCATGCACTTTACCATCTTTTGTTAAAGAGTCATATCCTCCAATACCATTTTCAGTAACTATTAAAGGCAATTGATATCGATCTCAAAGTTCTCTGATTGTATTTCTAAAACCTAATGGGTCTATTTCTCATCCAAATTGAGTTTTTAATAAATTATTATTTTTAACTTGTTCATACATACCCTTAACACTTTTTACTTTTTGCTGATCGGGTAATTCATCAAAGACTTCATCACTTTCAGGCATTTTAGCAGTAGAAGAAGCATAATAATTAAAAGCTATAAAGTCTGGTTTTGCTTTCTTAATTATTTTCATTTCCTCATCACTACATTCAAACATTGAGTTATTTGCTTTTAAATAATTTATAACCAAAGAGTTATATCTACCAAAAACACAAGTATCTAAATAAAATCAGTTTCTCATAACTCTCATATTAAGTGCTGCAAATTGGTCAATGGGTTTATTTGAGTTTGCATAAACACTAGAGATATTTGGAGCAGGACCAATCTTACCATTTTTAACAATTTCATGACATAAATTAATTGCTTTTGCTTGTGCTAACATCATATGATGATTTACTTGATATATATTTTTAAGTTTATTACCTTCTTTTGGTAAATTTATTCCAACAATTTCACCAAATAAAATCATGACATTTTGCTCATTTATTGTTAATCAATGCTTTACTCTATCACCATATGATTCAAATAATACTTTTGCATATTGTTCAAAAGCATTAATTGTTCTTTTATTTAACCAACCTCCATCAATATTTAAACTATGTGGTAAATCAAAATGAAACATAGTTATTATTGGAGTTATTTTATACTTTATTAACTCATTAATTAAATTATTATAAAATTCAATTCCTGCTTTATTAACTTGCCCATCACCTTCAGGTAAAATCCTTGTTCAAGCAATTGAAAATCTATATGACTTAAATCCCATTTCTGCCATTAAAGCGACATCTTCTTCTCAGAGATTATAATGATCAGAGGCTATTTTAAAATCAGTTGTTCCTTGCGGAATATTTGTTCGTGTATCTTGAATAGATTTTCCTTTACCTTCTTGATCGTAACCTCCTTCAAATTGATAGGCACTAGTTGATCCACCCCATAAAAAACTATTTGGTATTTTGTTTGACATATTTTATTTCCTCTCTTGTTTTTAAATTGAGAATTTCCTTTTTTGTTCATTCCATATTATTAACTTCTATTAATTCATATGCAATATCAATAGAGTTAAAAGCATTTAAATAATTTTTTTTATAATCCTCTAATATTTGATTTTTATTAATATTTAATTTATCAATAAAATTTGAAATGTCCTTATATTTTTCTATATTAAATTCTTTAACTTCTTTCTCACAATTAACTAATTTCAATTCAAGTTCTTTAATTTCTTTTAATAGCTCATTAAAAGTTTCAGATAATTTTAAATTATTATATTTCTCTGCAAAATAATTATATTTTTCTAAGTCTCTATATTCCAACTTCAAGACTTTGTTATAAAGTTTTTCCTTTTTCATTTCAAATTTGTTAATTATATTTTGTTTTTTGATTTGTTTCTTTTGTAAATCAATTAAGTTGTTTTCATAATTTTTATAATTTTTATTAAACGCTTTAATAAGTAAAGTTTCTTTTACTAGTTGCTCTTTTAGAGATTTTAATTTTGCATCATCAAAATCAAAATTTAATTTAATTGTTTTTAATAAAAGCTTATTGTTTTCTCTGAAAGCAATATACTCAGATTTACGGTCTTGATATAACATCAATGTTAAAATTAGAGCTGTGAATAATGAAACAAATCCAGCTAAGATACCAAATACCATTCCTCATCCAATATCTAATCCCATTCAAGACATAATACCAGTTCCAGTTCTTCTATATTGAGCAACTTCTAGTATACCTGCAACAAAACCACCAACTAGTGAACCAACACAACCAAAAATAAATGGTTTTATTTTTGGTAAATTAATACCATAAATAATTGGTTCAGTCACTCCAAACATAGCCCCAGGTAATGAAGCAAAGATTGCTTGTTTTGTTTTTTGATTTTTAGTAATAAAACTTAAAGCTAAAACAGCTCCAATTTGTCCCATAATAGCTATTTGTAAACAAGCATACATTGCTGATGGATCTCCATCATTCATTGGTAATGTAATAACAGTAACTACAGCAACGTGAGTTCCTGTTAATACAAGTGGTTGTCATATCATTGCAAATATCGCCATACCAATACCAAATGGAATTTTTCCTAATAGAATTACAAACTTGGCAATAAATTGTTCAATAATTCTAAAAAATGGTCCTACTGTAAATAACATTATTAAGAATGTTGATAAAAATACTAAAGCTGGTCTAAATACAATATCAACTGAAGTTGGCATTCATTTTTTAATTCAATTATTTAGAAATACTAATAATAAACCAGCACATATCATTGGTAACACTGTACCTTCATAAGTTTTAATAACAATGGGATTTCCAAATACTGTAAATAAAGTTCAACCACTTCCAAATAAATATCTACTTGTTAATGCAGCGCCTAACCATATCGCAAGTCATGGATCTCCATTAAAATATTTCACAGTACTACATAAAAATACAATTCCAACCAATTCAATTCCAACTTTTGACATAATAAACATCAAGGCACTAAATAAATCTAACTCCATTACTGATTGACCAGGAGCTGGATTTGAAATTACACCTGAGATTGCAAGAATGGCTTGCAATCCACTAATTACTCCTGTTCCAATTAAGATTGGAATAGTTGGAAAAACAATAGCTGTAATTGCTCCCATAATTTTTTGTTTTCTTGGAACTTTAGTTACTTTTGTTTTTTCATAATTTGTTGATTTATTTTCAATTATTTTTTGACATTCATCTTTAACTTTATAAACTTCTCCACCAATAATTATTTGAAGCTCTTCACCATTTCAATTAATTCCTTTTGTTAATTCTATTTCTTTTAAAGCCTTTTCATTAACAAGACCTTTATTAATAATTTTAAAACGTAATCTTGTCATACAGTTATGCACAAGACTTTGATTATTTTTACCACCAATGGCAGTTAAATATTGCAAGGCAAGAGTTTTATATTTACCTTCTCTTTTTTCAATTTGAATTTTTTTATCTTTAACTATTTTGGCATCTTCAATTTCTATCTCATAAATTAACTCTCCCTTTTTAACTTTTTTTCCTTCATTTTTAATTGTTAATTTATATTTTGAAACAGAATTTAAATCCACTACTACAGGAGTAACTTTTTCTAGATTAGCTTTTTCAATTGTTTTTCAATCAACTTTAACAATTTCATCACCAAGAGTAACTTTTTCACCTTGTTTTTTTGATAATGAGAATGGTTTACCTGAAAGTTCAACTGTTTCTAAACCAATATGCATTAAAACATTATAATTATTTGTTGAAAAATATATTGCATGTTTGGTATCTGTAATCAATTCTATTTTTCCATCTTTTACTGGCGAGTAAAAAATATCTGAACTTGGTTCAATATAAACTCCATCACCTAATGATTTACTTGCAAAAACAGGATCTGAAATATTCTCAATCGCCTTTACAATCCCATCAACTGGAGCATAAATCTTTATCTTTTCCATATGTTTCCTTTCTTATTAGAATTTTTTCTAACTAATAATAATTTTAAGAAAAAAATGAAAAATATTATGTTTATTAAACTCGTTTATTTATTATGAACTTGTTTAGTTAACTTAAATATTAAGTTAGTCAGTATTATATTAATTTGGCTTAATCTAATTAATATTCTTGTTTCTCTAGTAAACCCTGTTAATGACTTTATAATAATAATTTTGTTTGAATCATCTTGATATTTTTTTACTTTTGAAACATGTGATTCACTTGTAATAATTAAAAAATTTATATTATTATCTTTTGCAATACTAATATAATTAATAATTTCATCAATGTCTAGTCCTGTAACAAAAAAAATAATTGTATCTTTTGAAGTTAATTTCATTAATAAACTTCTTTCAAATTTTCTATTATTAAAATAAAAAGTTTGTTTATTATAATTAATTATTTGTGAAAAAAGAGTAAGTAATTTAAAGTCATTTTCTTGACTATTTATTATTGCTAATCTATTTGAAATATTAATTTCTTCTACAAAAAAATCTAATTTTTTTTGGATTTCTAAACTATCAATAAAGTCAGTTATATCAATTCAATCAATTAAACTTAATTCATTTTCTTGATTATTACTTTGTTCTGTTAATCCATAAAACTCCATCTCAGCAATTAATTTATGTAAAAGTTCTCCGTATCCTTCATAACCGAGTCTTTTTGAAAAAAGTGTCAAAGTTGATTTTGAAATATTTAGTTTAGAAGAGACTTCCTTTGATTTAAAAAAGATATTTTTATAAGCATTCTTTAGTATAAAGTTAGCAATTTGATAATCAAGAGTTTTATCATTAGTTTTTATAACATTTTTAAGTTTCTCTCTAATTCTCATATAATTTTCACCTCTACTAATTAATAAATTTTTATTTATATTTTTAATATTATAGAAAAAAAAAAAAAAAAGAATATCTAAATAATTTTGAATAAAAATATTTAAACACTCTTTTATTACTATATTTTGCTATTTAAAATTTTATTATAATCAATTATAAACTTCTCTTTTAATTTAATTTGATAATTAATAATTTGTGTTTGATAATCATCTTTAATATTTTCAACTTTATTTAAATAATTTACAATATAATTTTTCTTATCAAATTTTTCTAAGTCAGCTATCTCATTATTTTTTTTATTAGATATTTCATGTAAAGATTTTTTTCTAGCTTCTTTTGAATTTTGAATAAACTCTTTAGTTGCACTTAAATTTTCTTTAATAAATAATTTTTCACTATCTTTGATTTGATCAAAAGCACTTTTGGCAGCATGAATTTGCTCTTTTGCCTCAAAATTAATTTGTGCTTTTTCTTTTTTTAAATCCTCAATCTGTTTTTGCATATTATTTGATTCATCTTGAGTTTTTGCTGATTTTAATAATACTTTTAAAGTCAACATTTTATTTTTAATCTCTTCTTGTTTTTCTTTCTTAGTTTCAATAATTTGTTCTAATTTTAGAACATGATGTTCTTTTAAAGAACCTATAGTTCCTTTATTTATAATTAATAATGTTCCGTAAACTAAAGTTGTTACTGCAACTCCTGATAAAATTGCAATAAAAAATATTATTGTAAATCATCCATATGGAACAGCTCCTAATATTGCCACGATTGGTCCCCCATGTGCTGCAAGGTCTGTAACTTGAAATCCTCCTGCTATTGCTCCCGCAACCATTCCACCTAGAACATTTGCAACAATAGCTCTTTTTGGGTCTCTAATGGCAAATGGAATTGCTCCTTCTGAGATTCCAATTGTACCCATTATCATAGCTGAGATACCCAACCCTCTTTCTTCATTTGTAAAAAATCTTTTAAATAAAATAGTACTTAATCCCATTGCCAATGGTGCAACTGGAATGGCTGCTGCCATTGCTCCCATTGGCTCTGCAATAGGATTTTCTAAAGTTACTAGTGCAGAACAAGTTACAAAGGCAATTTTATTGATAGGTCCTCCCATATCAAATGATGCCATTGCCCCTAATAAAATACCTAATCCAATACCTAATCCAATACCAAAGTTTTCACTTTTATATCCTGCTTCAATAGCAGAAGAAAGTTGATTCATTAATCAACCAATTGGTCCACCTAAAATATAAATAAATAAAATTGATATCCCAATCCCAGCTGTTAAAGGAATAAAGAATATAGGCATAACAGCTTTAAGTGATTTATGAACTTTTCATGTATTAACTCATTTTACATAATATCCTACTAGTAATCCAGAAATAATAGCTCCAATAAATCCTGTTGGTGTTGAAACTTCTGTCATTCCTGGTAAAGGCATAAATTTAGAAGCATCATTTCCTATAAATGCTCCTAACATTGCAGGTGCCAAAGCAGCCCTTCCTGCAATTGAATTAGCAATAAACCCTGCTAAAATAGGAATCATTAGAGCAAAAGCCGCTCCACCAATTTTATCCATTACAGCTAATGGATTTCAAGGATAAAGGGGTTCACCATTTTCACCAATTGGTCCTCCAGTTCCTGCTCCAGGTCCTCATATTGCTTTAGCAATCCCAATTGAAAATGCTAAACAAATTCCACCCATTATAATTACAGGAATCATATATGATATTCCTGCTAAAATATGTTGCAATACACCTTGTTTTGTTTTACTAATACCACCTTCATTTTTAAATTCACTATTTGCTTGAATTGTAGCTTTTAGTAAAGCTTCATCAACTAATTTTAAAGGTTCTTTAATAGCTCTTGCTACATGAGTTTGATAAACAAGTTTACCATTAAAACGATCTAAATCAACTTTTGTATCCGCTGCAATAATTACAACATCAGCATTCTCAATTTCTTTTGCAGTTAAAGGTGTTCCTACTCCTTTACTTCCTTGTGTTTCAACTCTAATATTGTGTCCTGCTTTTGTTAATTCCAAAAGCAATTTATCTTCTGCCATATAAGTATGAGCAACACCAACAACACAAGCTGTAATAGCTACAATATTTTTACCTGTTTTTTTGCTGTCTTCTAAGTTACTTTTTGAAATTGTATATTTGACTTGAATTAATTTTGCAAACTCTTTTGCATCTTTTGCATCTTTTAACTTTTGCCTTAATTTGTCATCCATTAGTTTTTTTGCAGTTTGACTTAAAATATCTAAATGCTCTTTTGAAGCATTTTCTGGAATAATAAGTGCAATTATAACATTAGATGGTTCACCATCTAAAGACTGCCATTCAACTCCATTTAATGTTCTAACACAAATTATTGAAGCTGATGTAATACCTTTAACTTTAGCATGAGGTATTGCAAAACCATCTTCAAAACCTGTTGTGCCTTGTGACTCTCGTTCATAAAAAGCTTTTAAAAGTTTTTCTGTATCTTGAAAGATACCTAACTCATTTGCTTTATTACAAATATATTTAAAAACTTCTTCTTTTGAATTGAGGTCGATATTTAAAAAAATATTTTTTTCTTTATATATATTTTCCATATTCTCCATTTTTTTCCTTTCATAGAGATTATTTTCCAATTAACCTAAAAAGTCAATCTCTTATTTATAAAAGAAAAAAAACCTAAAAGGTTTTATAAAAATATGAATTTTTTAGAGGTTTTTATGTTCAAGCAATAATCATTTCACATTTTCCAATTATTTCTAATTGTTCTAAATTATCAATACAAATAGCTGATTCCCCCATTGTAAAATTTATAGAGTTAATTTTACAATTTCCTTTTAAAATAGTAAATTGAAATCACTTTACATTATCTGGTTTTGTTCAAATAAAATTTTTATCTCCATCAACTTTGATTTTTTCAAATGAGAAAAAATCACAACAAAACTTAAGATTATTTTGTTTTTTAATAATAATATCTTTTGAATCAGGAATTGTAAGATTATCAAGACTCTCTTTTATGTGTAATTCTCTTGCTATTCCTTTCTCATCAACTCGATCATAATCATATAATCTATAAGTTATATCACTTGATCTTTGTAACTCATAAACTACAACTCCAGGAGTAATAGCATGAATTTTTCCTGGTTCAACATAAAGAAAGTCTCCTTTTTGAACTTCTACTTCTTTTAATAATTTTTTTCATTCTCCATTATTCATTAAATTCTCAAATGAACTCATATTAGTTGCTTTATGACCATAAATTAATTTAGCATCCTTTGGACAATCCATTATATATCAGCATTCTGGTTTTCCCAAAGAATTATGATGGATTTTTGCATATTCATCATTTGGATGAACTTGAACTGAAAGATAATCATTAGCTGTTATTATTTTTACTAACAATGGAAATTGTTGATTTTTACTTACTCCAAATTTATCTCTATTATTTTCAAAAAAAGACTTAAAAGTAGTTTTATCTTCTAATAAAGACATTCCATTTTCGTGAGCAGATATCAATCAGGCTTCGCCAATATCATTGCTTGGAATTTCAAAACCATATTCTTTTAATTTCTCTCCACCCCAAATTCTTTTAGAAAAGAAAGGTCTAATTTTTATAATTTTATTTTTCATTTTTCATTACCTCTTCAATTATTATAAAAAAATATTTATTATTTAAATTCTTCAATAATTTTATTTAATTTTTTTCCTACACCTGCATTTTGAACAGTATCAATGACTTCTTTAGATAATTCCTTAATACCTTCAATTGCATTTCCCACAGCATAGCAATTAGGAAAATCTTGAAACATTGGAAAATCATTGTGTTCATCACCAAATAAATGAATGTCTTCTTTTGATAAATTATATTTTTCTAATAATTTATTCAAGCCCCAGCTTTTTGTTACACCCTTTTTAAAAATCTCAACTCTGCATTTATCACCTCTTGGAAATTCCAAAGCTAATACGTTATTATTTTTTACAATATTTCTAACATACTCTAATTGCTTATCATTTTTAACATTTGCTACTAAAACTGGAAAGCTTTCATCTAAATCTAAACCCTTTTCAATTAATTGCTCTAAACTTTTATAATTATATAAAACTTTTCCATCAGGAAAATGTGAGAAATCTAAGTTCATTTTATTCTCAATTAATGACTCAATTCACTCCTCATCTTGAATAAAATGTGTTCTAAAATCATTTGGAACGCAAATATCAATAGTTGTATTTAAAAATTTCTCTAATAACTCTTTAATTTCTGCTTTTTTAAAATGTCTTTTTGCAACATATTTTAATGTCTGAGGATCAATTACTGAAGCTCCATTAGAACAAATTACTGGTAAATTAATATTTAATTCTTTTACAGCAAAATCTGTTAAAAAATAGTTTCTTCCTGTAACAATAGTTAAACTATTATTTGAATTTTTCTGAAAATTTAATAAGTGCTTTTTATTTGCTTCACTGATAGTATCTAATTCAAAAATAATTGTCCCGTCCATATCAGTGGCTGCTATTTTTTTTATTTCTCTCATTTTATTCCTCCATTATAAATTTATTTTAACTTGATTTTTTCTAAAAAATATATATTTATAAACTTATATTAGGTTTATACTAATAAGTAATATAAATACAAAAATATTTATATTACTTTATTTATAACAAAATATTTAAGAAATAAATGGTTTAATTACTAAAATAAAAATTTAATATCCCTACTTCCGAGTAATTAAATTTTTTAGTGTTTCTTAAAAGAGAGGAAAAAGAAAATGACAAAAAGTTTGCAATTATTAAATAATCGTATTTCAGCTAAAAGATACCAAAAGGAATTCAAATTATCTGATGAACAAAAAACTGAATTATTAGAATCTATTAGATGAGCACCAAGTTCTTTTGGTATGGAACCTTTTAAAGTTCTTTTAATTGAAAATAAAGAAATAAGAGAAGAAATATTAGCTGGTTGATGAAACCAAGTTGGAGTTACACAAGCTTCTGCAATAATTATTTGAGTTGCTTACAGGGAAGAATATTTAAAAAATATTCATTTTAAAGAACAAACTGAAAGAAATATTCCAGATGGTTTTGAAAGTATTAGAGAAACAATGATTGGAGGAGTTAATGCAGTACTTACTTCATTAGATATGTCTATTAATGAATGAGCTGCAAGACAAGCATATATTTCTTTAGGAACTGTGCTTAATACTGCACAAGAAATGGAAATTGATGTTTGTCCAAGTGAAGGATTGGATTCAAATATGGTGGGACAAGTTCTTGCAAAACATAATTTAATAAATTTAGAAAATGAAAAAGTTTTAGTTGGAATGTTTATTGGAAAAGTAGACACCACTCAAGAATTTCATCACTCATTTTCAAAAACAAGAAGACCTGTTGAAAAAGCTTATAAAATAGTTAAATAAAAAATATAATTTAATATCTATTCAACCAACATTTAAATGTTGGTTTTTTAATTTATAAATAAATTTTTAAAATTAAAAAGTATAATTTATTTTTTTGTAAAAAATTTATCAAACCTATAGCCTATTTTTTGACCCTTAGTTAATTTTTCATAATCATCTTTATTAAGTATTTTTACTTGATACCTTTTACTATTTTTATTTAATCTGATTCAATTTCAAAATCCGTAAATAGAGTTAATTAAACTTGAAGCATATTGAATTATAAAAATAATTACTGTAGATTTTTCAAATAAGCTATCTTCAATATTAATCAAAATAAAAGTTCACATAATTAAACTTACTAAATTTGTTAATAATCATAATGTTCATTGATCAACATATCGAAAAATCATTAAGATAATTGCCATTATAGTTCCCATTAAAATAAATGAATCAAATCATATACTATTTGCTTCACTAAACTTAATCATTAATAAGGAATAAGTAACTCAAACTATAATTAAAGTTGAATAAACCAATATAATTGCAGGTCATGATAAAAATCTTGACATAACATCTCCCTTATTATCTCTTTTTCTAAATCAAAGACCAAAACCAATTATATTCATTGGTATATAGAATGCTGCATGTAATATTATTGAACTAAACAAGGATCCTTGAATAAGAATTATAATATATAAAACAGAATTAATAGTTGCCACAATAAAAGCACTTATTTTTCCCTTTGCTCCAAGAATAACACCAATTGTACCAGTTATACCTGCAATTATTGCAATCGCCTTATCTTTTGCAACTATTCCTAGAGTTAATATTAAAGCTGTAGAAATAAATAAAAGTAAAATCTCAAATTGGTTTCAACCTGTTAATTCAGATTTTAAAAATTTTATAAAGCCATTTTGTCTTTTTGAAATTTGTTCTTCAATATTAATATTTGTTTCATCTTTAGTATTTTTCATATTGCTCCCTTAAGTACTTGATTACTTTGACATCTTCAATTTTAGCTCCTTGTACTTCCACTATTTTACTTGCAACTAAGTTTGCTAACTTCAAAGAATTTTCCATTGTTTTACCATTTGATAAACTTAACATAATGGTTGCAATATGAGCATCACCAGCGCCAAGTGTATCTTTGACTTTTTTTACTTTAATTCCATCTACTCGAACTAAAGTTTTTCCATCATAACAAATTACTCCATTTGAACCTAAAGTAACATAAATTACATTTCTATTTTGTAAATACAAACTTTTTATAGCTTCATCTAAATTTTTTATATTTGTATAGTCAATAATTTCTTTTTCATTTAAATGCAAAATCGGATTTAAACTCATAACTTTTTTCATTAGTCTTTTATTTATTGACGTTATCATTGGTCCTGGACAAAAATAAATATTTTTTTTACTTAATTTAGCTAATCGATTAACTATTTTTTCTCCACCACTACTATATGCTTTGTAACCTTCAAAATAAATATTTTCATATTCATTCAAATTAATATTATTAAATCACTCTTTTTCAAAATCATCTTCCAAACCCGAATAAGTTATAAAAGTTCTTTCACCATCTGGTTCTATTAATGCAATGCAATAACCATTGTCTTTGTAATCTTTTTTTAAAAGTATTTCATAATTATCTTTAATAAGTTGCTCTTCAATAATTGATCCAAAAACTCCCTGCCCAATTGGAACAAATAAAGAACAATCTTGATTTAATAATTTAAAAGTATTTGCTACATTATAAGCACAACCACCAACGCTTATTGCTCTCTCTTTAGAAACAACATCACCTGACCTTTGTGGTAAATTTTCAACTTTCATCATTATATCAACAATTGCAGAACCGATAATTAAAGTTTTCATTCTTAAATACCTTTTTCTTTTAAATAAGCTTCAATTTTTTTAATATAAAAATCAAAATTTATTTCATTACTTTCTTTAATTATTTTAACAAAATTTTTATCAATCTCTTCAATACCAGTATATGCTCCACAAATTGCACAAGCCATTGCTCCAATAGTATCTGTATCTCCTGCTAAATTTGCTGCAAGAAATGCAGCTTTATTTACATTTTTAGCATAATATGCAATTGCAATTGCTGTAGGAACTGATTCACTGATATTTACCCCTGCTCCAATAACATCATATAATTCATCAATAAATTCAATATCTTTACCTTTAAAACGATCTGCAATTTCAATTGCTAATTTGATTCTTTTAGTCATTGAAGGACTATATGTTTCACTTCCTACTTGTAAAGCTAATTTATCAACGATATATAAATCCTCTAATATCTCTTCAAAGTTACTTTTGTAAAGTGCTGAATTAACGCACATAGCAATTATTGAAGCTCCTGAAATAGTAATATCACTTGTATGAGTAACTTGTGAAACTCTAAAAACATAATCTACTAATTGTTGATGCTGATTTTTTTTAAATAATAAACCAATTGGTGCTATCCTCATTGCTGATCCATTACTTAATGCTTTTTTTGTTATTTCAATTGGCTCTAAATTATTTTTAATCATTTTTAAAGCTTCTTTTGAAGTTGGACCTAAAATGTTTTGTTCAAAAGCATTATTTTTTTCAGCTCAAATCAGTAAGTTATTTGCAATTATTTTTTTATCTGGAATAAAATTATTTTCAAATAAAGCATCTAAAATTACTAATGCTTGTGCAGTATCATCAGTAAATTGACCTTTTTTATAATTTTTTGCAATATCATTTTCTTGAGGTCCATCTAAAAATTCGGTAATATAACCTTTAAAGAAATTTCTAACTTTATTTCTTCCTCATAACTCAGCAGGCATTCCCATGGCATCACCAATAGCCATACCATAAATTACACCTTCTATTTTATTTTTCATATTCTCTCCTAAACCTATTATTAAATATTGAAATTAGTTTGCTGCACACTAAGACTCTAACAATTTTAATTATAATACTGTTTTAAAATAAATTAATTATGAAATTTAAGAAAACAAACAAAAAAAAAAAAAAAATCTTTTTTCATAAGTTATAAAATTTATCTACTATTTTTGAAGCATAGAATTCACCATCTAATCAATATTTAGATAATTTAAAAAATTAAAAACATTATTTTTATACTTTTTTTATTTATTATTTTCAAACATTTCCATAAAAATTTCATAAACCTTATCTAGGTTATTTTTTTCAGTTGAAGATATTGCTAGAAATTTATCTTCTGGATCTAAGTTTAAAGTTTGTTTTACAAGTTTTTCGTTTTTTACAATATCATTTTTTTTACATTTATCTCTTTTAGTAGCAACTATAAATACCTTTATCTCATGATGTTTAAAAAAATTATACATTTCAATATCATCAATAGTTGGTTTATGACGTAAATCAACTAATTGACAAATAAATTTTAAATCTTCTCTATTAGTTAAATATTCATCCATCATTTTACCAAAAGCTAATTTTTGATCACGATTTACTCTAGCATAACCATAACCTGGAGCATCAACAATTCTAAATTCACCATTATTGATATCAAAGAAATTTAACAATCTTGTTTTACCAGGTGTAGATGAAGTTTTAGCTAGTTTATTTTGATTTGTAAGTGCATTTATAAAAGTTGATTTACCAACATTACTTCTACCAATAAAGCACACTTCCTTGATATTATCTTGTAATCAACCACTCTTATTTGCAGCTGATGTAATAAATTTTGCTTGCTTTATCATAATGTTTTGTTCTCCACTTTTCAATTATAAAGATAAAATTTTATCAATTTCTTTTAACATTTTTTCAAAGTCTTCTGTTTCTTCAAACATTTCATCTCGTGCTTGTAAATTAGTATCACTTTTATTTGAAATTTCTGATTCGTATAATAATCTAAGTTTTCCTACTAAATCTTCTTGTGTTTCAATTGTTTCTTCTAAAAACCGATTTTGCTCATTTAGATATTTATTACGTAATTTACTTTTACCTTTATTTTCTTTTAATGACTCTAAATAAGCAATTTCAAATTCCATATATTTTTGATAATTTTTGCTTTTCATTGCTTTTTTTGATTTTTCTGAAAATATTTTCTTTTCTTCATTACTTAAGATTTTTTTTAGCATACTTTTACCCCGATCTTAATTATATATAATTATTATAAAACATTTTATTCACTAAAAATGTTTTATTTATAGTTTATTTTTATTAAAAAATCATATAGTTCTAAACTATAATTTAATTTAATAATATCTTCAAACTCATTTTCATCCTTATAAGTAATGAATATTAGAGTTCTTTTAAGATTATATTTTATTTCAATAATACTTTGTAAACTAATAATTTCATTAAACAAGAATAACTTATTGTCATGTTCAAATGCTACTATAGAATTTTGCTTAATATTTAATATTAGTATATAAATAAGTATTTGAAGAGTATAAAACAAGTAACAAATTGTAAAAGCAAGACCTAGATATTTCATATCTTTAAAGATTAAATTTATAATAAAGAAACATGTTAATAAAATAAACATTGATATAAATCCTATAAAAAAATAATATTTTAAAAAAAATGATAGCTTCTTATTAAAATATCTACTTTCTGATCATAGAGAACTCATTTTTCTAATTCTATTAAAATAGAAAGTAAAAAAAACTACTAAGGTAATTGAAGTAAGTATGGAAAAAATATAGCCACTTATAACACTTCCACTTCAAAAACTTGAGTAAATCATAATTATTTACCTCCCTTTCCTAATTCATTAATTGTAAACAATAAGTTAAAATCTTCTAATAAGAAAATATATTTATCATTATCCACTTCTAATTCAATAAATTTATTTCATTTTTTTTTGACATAGATGAGTAAATAATTACAAAATATAACATCTAGCAAATTATATTCAAAATACTGCTTTTTTAATTGAATCATTATTCTCTCATTTGTTATATAAATTGAAGAGTTAATATTTGATTCTTTTAACTCTTTACTATAGTTTTCTTTTGACTTTTTATTTTTTAACTTAATTTTATGAAACTGCAAGTTGTTCAAAAAAAAATAGCATTTTTCATTCTTCGGTAACTCAAACTTAATTGCTACTTCTTTAAGTTTAAATTTTTGTCTTAATTCACATAATTCTTGCTTTTGCTTTAAATTTTCACTTTTAAAGTTTTTATATTTATCTTTAAAAATTAATGCCAAGATTCCTGT
Source organism: Spiroplasma endosymbiont of Cantharis rufa (assembly GCF_964019665.1). Classification (NCBI taxonomy): domain Bacteria; kingdom Bacillati; phylum Mycoplasmatota; class Mollicutes; order Entomoplasmatales; family Spiroplasmataceae; genus Spiroplasma; species Spiroplasma endosymbiont of Cantharis rufa. The sequence goes on from NZ_OZ026459.1 coordinate 748,428, forward strand.
TAAAAATACCATTAATAATCAAATTAAAACTATAAAAATAACTGCTATATTTTTACTTGTCATAGTTTTAACCCCTTTTTTATTTATATTATAACAATTATAATTTTGAATTTTTCACTTTTAAATAGTTCAAAATAAAGCTATTAGCATCATAATTTTAATTACCTTTATCTTATTATGAAAAAAAACAATAAAAAAAGTCCAGACCTAAATCTGGACTAAAACTATTTAAGGGTAAAATAATTTTAAATTTAACAACTTGAATTGTTCTAGGTACTTATTTGCTTTTTTCAAAGCATTTTTTACAAGTAGCATTAACTTGTAGCTTCCTGATCCCACCCTTACACCCTTTTGTTTCAATTTTGAATTAAAACAAACAAGAAAGCTTGGAGATTCTATTCTTTAATAAAATCAGTACTTTTTTAATAATTCGTTTGTTAAATTATTTTTAATATCTTTTGTAAGTACTTAAAATACTTTACATTATTTATTATTGATTATTTAAATAAATAATCAATAATAAATAGATAACATAAAAGACTTTTTATGTTTTTTTATTATTTTTATGTTTAAAAAAAGTTTATAAATATTATTTTTTTTGATATATTTATATTAGCTGTTAATTTGCTAATTTTATTAACAGCAAAATATTATAGTTGTTGTAAGCCCTCCCAAGTTTATAATAACTGCAGGGAAATATAATTATTATCATTTTTAATTAAGTCATTTAATTGAATGTATATATACATCAATTAAAATATGACAAATAAGATAATATAAATATATTCCCTTTTTTTTATGAAAATTTTAATTAATTTAAAAAATTTCACTTAAATCTCTATTTTAAAAATAGAGTTTTTTTAATTTAGTTATCATCTGTTAAAGTACTTACATAATTAAGCAATATTATAAAATATCAATCGAAAACAACATTTTAGTATATTCGATATAAGTCAAAATATTTTTATATCTCCATTGATAGTAATTCTTTTTGACATAATTATTTTATTCCTTTTATTTTATTTTGCAATAAAATAAAAGGAAAAAGTCCCAAAAAAGTCCCAAAAACACTAGCTTAAAAAAGTTTTTTTTTTTTTTTTTAAAAAAAAAAAAAAAATGAGAGTAAAATGGAGAAAAAAATACTATAATTTCAAAAAAATACCCTGCTATCTTTATATAAACTTTCTTGAGTTTATAATCACTATTTTAAGTAAAATAAGCAATAAATCCAATAAAACTCTTTTAAATAGACAATTATTTCTACATTAATGAATTAATAGATTTGATTCTTAATATAATTGATAGAGAAACCATTCTTTACAATTGTTAAAATACTGGTTCTTTAAATGTCTATAAAACTACATTCTGAACTTATTATAGATTTTTTATAAATTAATATCTTAAAAATTATATGGAAAATTAATCTCTAAGTATTTTTTTCAACCAGGATTTGGTGAATGATTAGGATAAATTTTTCAATATTTCTTTTGAGCATCAAAATAAGAATTAGCTTCTATTATCTTATTTCTTACTAAGTACATAAAAACAATACTTGCACTTCTATTAACTCCTCAAATACAGTGAATATAAATTTTCTTATTTTCTATATTATCTTCAATTTGCTTTATTGCATCCAAAATTAGTAACTCATCAATATCTTCAAAATAAGGATAATCTTCAAAATTATAAAATATTCTATTACTTTTTTTGTCGATTAATTTATTTTCTCCTTCTTTTGGATTTTGATCAAGGAAAATTTCTTGAGCACAACTTAAAATTAATTGTGAGTCATTTGGAATACTGTTCATATCTCCAAGATATAAATTTTCAACTATTTTTTTACTCATTGTTTTTATCCTTTCTTAAATTCATATCGGTAAGAATTTTGAGAAAAATTCTGAAGCTGAATCTATAAATAAACAATCAAAATTAGTTACACTTTGAACTTCAACATTTTTATTTTTAATAATTCTTACACAAATATGTATTTCATCATCAATAACACTTTCTAATAATAAGATTGGACCCAATTGAATGCTTGGAATAATTTCATTTAAACCTAAAATGCTAGGATTTCTTAGATATAAATCAAATAATTCTTGACTTTCTTCTTCTGATTTATTAGTTAAATCAAGATAATAACTTAGTGAGTTTTGATTACTTGCTTTTATTAATCAGTTTCTATTATCAAAAACTATATATAGACTAATAACTTTATAGTCATTATTTCTAAATGAGACCTTATATATCTCTTTTAAGTCACCAGAATCTTTTGGTTCATAAAACTCTATTTCACTACAATTACCCTTATTTAATTCTATATTTAATTGCTTCAAAAAATATTTCTTTTCCATAAATTGTCCTCAATAAAATTATAAATAAAATAACTAGCATTTGACTAGTTATTTTATTTATAATTAAATTTATTTTATATATAGTTAGGTGATATATAAAATACTTGTTAAAAATATAATTTTTCTTTGTCCTCTTTTAATAGACTGCAATTTATATTGTATTTTTTAAAAAATATCAATTTTAATTTGCTATCTCTTTTTTATTTTAAAAATATATATTAATTCAAATCTAAGTAAATATAAAATTCAAGATATTTAAACAATAGTTATTTAACCCTACCTATTCTAAATAAGGCAATTTAATTTTATATCTTCATAATAAAAAAGAAATAAGTAGGAACAAATTTAAAACGATTTTGGAAAATATAAAAAAAAATAGATAAGTATATTTTTTTTATAATAAATTAATAGTTTTTACAGAAATTTCTTTAAAATATTATTAAAGGAATGATATAAATGAATTATGAAAAAAGTTTTAAAAAAATAAAAAAATATCACTATAATTGATTAAATATTACATTAATGATTCTTCTTTTTCCTATTGTATTAATTTTATCAATTTTATGTTCTATTATCTTTGTACCTTACTTGTTTAAGTATACAAGAGAAGGAAAATACAAAGGTGTTGAATTTAACACCTATGATCACTTACTCTATGATTTAGAAGTCAAAAAAATTAATAATTTTAACATTAAAAAAGAACAAATTAGAGAATTCAATATTGGTCCCTCTAGTGAACAAATTAGTGCTCTAATTGTGAAAAATAAAGATTCAAAAAAATGAGTTATTGGACTACATGGTTTTAAAAGAAATAAGTATATGGGTTTAAGAGGAGTTTTTCATCTTTATGAAAAAGGTTATAATATTATTTGTTTTGATGCTTTCGCTCATGGTTCAACTTATGGCAAATACTCTGATTTTGGACTTACAAATTCAAAAGTACTTAATGAAGTAATTATTTGAGTTAAAAACTCATTTGAAGTTCAGGAAATTGGAGTTTTTGGTACAAGCATGGGTGCTACTAGTGCAATATTTTTTGCAAAGAAATACTATGAAAAAAATAAAATAGATTGACTAATTGCCGACTGTCCATTCACTCAAGCTGTTCCACAAATTAGATTCTTTTTACAAAAATATATGTTAATCCCTTGATGATTAATGTCCTTAGGAATTAATCATAATTTTAGAAAATACGCTAAAATGAACATTAAAGATGTTAATTTACTAAAAGAAGATAATAATATAAATGATCTAAAAATTTTATTTATTCATGGTAAAAAAGATGATTTCATTTTATATCATAATTCAGTTGTTCTATATTCTTTAAAAAACTTAGTTGAAAAAGTTAAATTGAGTCAAATTAAGTTATATGAAAATGCAAAACATTCAAGTTCAATGCATAAAAATTTACAAGATTATATTGATACAACTATTGGTTTTATCAATAATTAAAAGGTTTTATAAAACTTTTTTTTATACTCTATTCATTATAAAAAGAAAAAAAACTTCTTTACAGAAGTTTTTTTAGCCATATTAATTAAAACGACATCATTAATAAATTATTTAGAAATTTAACATAAAGCAAGACAATTGTAATATTATTACTAAAACCAAAACCCTATTTAAATAAAAGCTAAATTATATTATTTTGATACTCTTTTTAATGATAACTTAGCTTGGTCTTTGCTTTCATCAACTGAAATAACATATCCATCCATTTGTTGACCTACTGTTACATAGTCAGCTACGTTTGTTACGTAAGCGTCAGCAATTTCTGAAATATGAATAAGACCTTTGTAGATTTTACCATCAATTTCAGCATCACAAAATGCTCCGAAATCGACAATTTTAGTAATAGTAATATTTACAATTGTACCCATGTTTCGTTCTCCTTTACAATAACTATAAACTATTTTTACGAATAAAGGTAGATAAATTAAAAGAAATTTAAAAATAAATACTTTAGTGTGCAAAAATGCTATTTTATTTAAAAATATCACCATTTTTTGATATTAAATCCTTATATCAGTAAAATGATTTTTTCTTATATCTTTTTAGCTCTTTTAAGTTACTTTCTGTTCTATCTACATAGATAAAACCATAACGTTTTTTAAACCCTTGATGAGAAGATACTAAGTCAATGGCACTTCAGGGGTTATATGCAATAACTTCAACACCTTCTGAAATTGCTAATTGCAATTGTTCAATGTGTTGATGATAATATTCAATTCTCATTTGGTCGTTAACAGTTTGATTATCAAGTTCTTCTGATAATCCAAGTCCATTTTCAGAAATCATTAATGGTAATTGATATCTTTCATATACCTCTCTTAATGTAATTCTTAAACCTATTGGATCCATTGCTCATCCATATTCTGTTTTTCCTAGATATTCATTTTTTGAATAGCTAAATAAGCCATTAATATCAAACATGGTTTGTTGATCTATTTTAATTGCCTTATTAGTATCTTCTTGATTTTCTTTTACTGTTCCTGATGTATAGTAATTTATTGATAAAAAATCAGGTTTACCTTTTTTAAGAATATCTAGATCATTTTCCAATATTTCTGGCATAAGATTATTATCTAAAAAATACTTTTTAGCAATTGGATTATAAATTCCTCTAACAATGGCATCTAAATAGTATCAATTTCTCATTATACTAGCATTTTGAGCACTTAAATAGTCCTCCGGCTTCTTAGAATCGGGATAAATACAAACATTGTTCAGTGCAGGACCTATTTTTGCTTGTGTAGAGTATTTTCTTAATAAATCAACAGCTTTAGCTTGAGCAATAAACATATTATGAGATTGCTGATACAATTCTTTTTCATTTATTGAACTTTGTGAACCATTTAAAATAGAAACTTTACTTCCAATCATAATCATTACATTTTGTTCATTAAATGTAATTCAGTACTTTATTTTCTTAGCAAATCGCTTAAATAGTGTCTCAGCGTACTTTAAATAGGCATTTACTGTTAATTCCCTATTGTTTCACCCACCTTGTTCTTGTAAAGAGAGAGGTAAATCAAAGTGATATAAAGTTGGAATTGGTTCAATATTATTTTTAATTAATTCATCAATTAAATTTTCATAAAATTGCAATCCTTTTTCATTAATTTCGCCATCTCCTGTTGGTATTATTCTTGACCAAGCAATTGAAAATCTAAAAGATTTTAAACCCAGTTCCTTAAATAAAGCAATATCCTCTTTATATTTATGATAAAAATCTGAAGCAACTTTAAAATCACTAACATCATCTCCATATTTTTTTATATCTTGAACAGACAACCCTTTATTATCTTCGTTATAAGCTCCTTCAGATTGAAATGCTGAAATAGAAGCGCCTCATAGAAAATCCTTAGGAAAATTGTTTTTCTTTAATTTCATATTAACTAACCGCCTTTATTTTGATATCTTTTTTTCTTAAATAATCATTATTAATTTGAGTCAATCCATAATTTATATCCAAAGAATGTATTGCATTAAAATATTGATTATTAAGTTTAACTAAATTTGAAAATTCTACATCATTTGCAAATTTTATGGTATTTTGAGAAACTAAATCCATGAACTCATCTTGCTTACTATTAAATCATTTTGATTTTTCTTTAACATTCTCTTTAAATAAGTCAATTTCTTCTAACATTTGTTTTTGTTTATTATTTTTTTCAAAGTTTTCAAATGTACTATATAGAGTTTTTATTTTTTCAAGTTCTTCTGTTTTACGTAATTTTTTTAATTTTAAAAGATATTTATTTTTTTGTAGTTCGTACTTCTCACTATATTTTTCATAAACAGCCTCTTTTTTATTTAAAATAATTATTTCTTTTTCTAACTCTTTTATATTTTTTAACTCTTCTTTTGAAAAGAAATTATTTGTTCTTAATAAAAAGACTTCTAATTGAGAATTAGCTTCTTTTTTAGTTAGATTATTTCTTTGACAATAAGCATAAACTAATAATTTATTTATCTTTTGAATTTCTTTTAATTCATCAGGTCTTTCTTTATAGATCAATAATGTTACTAAAGCACTTGAAGCAAGAGTTATTAATAAACACATTGAAAACATTGCTACATTAACAGCTCCACCAGGAATATAGCCTGTTATTGAAAATATTCCATAACCCCCTGGCACATACATTTTAACACCTATAATACCAGAGATCATTCCACCAATAGCAGCTCCAATATTTCCAGCCATAAATGGTTTTTGTTTTGGTAAGTTTATTCCATATAATATAGGTTCTGAAACTCCTATTAATCCTGCTGGTATATTAGCAATTCCCATAGCTCTTAATTTAGCATCTTTGGTTCTAATTATTAAACCAATTAAAGCTCCTACTTGTCCATAAACACCATACATTAAACCTGGACTTAATAATTGCGGAATTTGTTGTTGGACTTGTAGAGAAATTGGCATTGCAATAGCAATGTGAATTCCAAGTACAACTGCTGGTTGTCAAACAAATGAAAAGATGGCAACCCCAATTCCTAAGGGAAGTAATCCAATTTGATTTACAACATAACCAATTCCATATTCAACAAGACCTAATGTTGGTCCTACAAAAAAGAATGTTGCACTTACTATTACAATAAAAGCAAGTGTATGTCTAAAAATTATATCTACCATTGATGGCATTCAAGTTTTAATTCATTTATCTAATCAATAATATCCAATCATTGCAGCTACACAAGGCAATATTGTATTAGCATATGCTTTAATCCCTATTGATACATCTCCTATTTTGAATCAAGTTCAAATAGGAGATGCATTTTGAAATAAAAATGGATTTGCAATAACTAAACAAATTAGTAACCCCATTTGAGAATTTCCACCTAAATATCTAATTGTGTTATAACCAACAAACAACCCTAAAAATTTAAAAGCAACATCAGTAATAATGTAAAAATACTGACTAAAGTGATCAATTTCTTCTAATGAACCAGCTGGCCCAGGCTTAACTAAAACTCCAGCTTGAATTAAAATACTTTGAACAGCCATTAACATTCCCACACCAATAAAAATTGGTAAATTAGGAACCATAACCCCTGCTAAAGCAGCCATAATTCTTTCTTTAAAAGGCCTTTTAACTTTAACTGCATTTGTTTCTTTTAAAAGATTATCATTTAATATAGTAAAAGCTGTAAATACTTTTTGAACCTCTCCACCAATAATTATTTGAAGTTCTTCCCCATTTCAATGAGTTCCCTTTACTAAACTTAGTTTCTCTATACTTTCTAAATCAACTTTTGATTTATTTTTAATAATTAATCTAAAACGCGTCATACAATTATAAAATTTGGAGTAATTTGCAGAACTTCCTACAAATTTATAAATTTCTTCCGCTACTTTATCATATTTATTTATAGATATGAGAGCATCTATATTTTTTAAGATATCCTTTTGATTATCTAAATAAAAATAACCAATTTCATCACCTTTTTTAACACTTTTTACATTCTCATTTAAAACAAATTTTCAATTCTCTTCTAGATTCTCTTCAATAACTATTGGAGTAGCAAGAGAAAGTTTATTTTTCTTTATCATATCAAAATTAACTTCAGCAAGTTTATCTTTTAAAGAAACTTGTTTATTAATATCTGTAAAAATTTTAAAAGGTTTTCCTTTTAAATTCACTGTGTCTAATCCTATATGAATTAAAACGTTTGGACCATTTTTACACTTTATAAACATCGCATGTTTTGTATCAAAAATCATACTGATGTTTGCTTCTTCAAATGGTGAATAAAAAATATTAGATTCTGGTTCTATATAAATACCATCTCCAAGCATTTTTTCACTAAAAACACCATCTTTTAAATCTTCGATTTTGAAAATTTTTCCATCACATGGTGCATAAAATTTTATTTTTTCCATATTAACCTCCAATTAGTATTATCTCTAAAAATAAAATTAAAAAAAGACTCTTAAGTCCTTTTTCTTTTAAATTAAATTAATTAAAGTAAATTAATAGCTTCATAAAAAAATGCTAGTATATAACTCATTGAGATATTTCTATAAATATAATTACTTGGAAATTCTTTTAAATCCAAAATAACTCTACTTTTATATCTATTAAGTTTATATTTCTGTGAACTAGAGCAAAATATAAATATATTTTCATTTGTTTTTATAAGTTTTTCATAAATTTTAATTAGTATTTCATTACCTTGACCTGCAAAAAAAAGTAATATTCTGTCTTCTGAATTAACTTTTTCAAGATATGTATAAAATAAATAATCATTAACTATGTTAATAGTATCAATGTTATTTAAATTAAATAACTCAACAATTAAATTAGAATAATACTTTAATTGACTAGAACTTAATATATAAACTTTGCAATCTTTAATGTTATTATAGATATCAAAAACATTTTTCTTCATTTGAGAAAAAATATTTAACTCCTTATTTTCTTCACCTAAATCTAAATTTGGAGATATTTGTTCTAATAATTCAAATTTTAATAATGAGATTAATTCTCTATATCCCTTTAATTTAAGTTTTTTAGAAAACACTGTTAACAAACTTTCAGATACATGAATAGAATCAGCAAATTCCTTTATAGACAGGAAATTCTGATTAATATACATTTCTATTAACTTTTTTGCAATTAGAGTATCATTCTTATTATCAGTATTTTGTGATATTTTAGTTAACTTATCAAAAATCATAATTACCTTTTCTAATTATTTTTATTTAAATAATATCTCTTATATAAAAATAATAACTCATAACTTTAAAATTAAGCAGAAAATTTAAAATTCTATTTAATTTTTAAAATTTAGGTTATAAATTATTATTTTTAAATTATAATATTTTAGTTCTATTTAAAAAGACGATTCATTTGACTATCTTTTTTTAATTACATGTACTTTTATATTGCCTTTAATTAAAATTGGATTTATTTATATACAATACAAAAATTAATTTATCTTTTTAATGTTACATTTAAAGAAAGTTCAAAGTCTCCTTTTAAAGTATTAGGTTCATAGTTTTTAATAATAGCAGCTCCCGATAAATTTCCAGGGCTTTCGAGTATTGTAACTCAATTTAAATTCACAACATTAGTTTCAGTACCTGGTCTATCCTCTATTAATCTAATTGATACCTTTGTTTCAGAAGCCTCTTCTGTAAACACTCTATCGTCAGTTTTATAAGCTCTTGCATCGACATTGAATTCTTCTTTAGTTTTAATATTTGAAAAAGATCAATATGGTTTCACTATCTTTTCTTTTTCTTTTGGATTTGAATTGAAATAATATTTATATTCATTTAATGTTTTCACATATACTGATTTAGAATCATTTATACCTAAATCCAAAGTAACGATTTCTTTATAATGAAATTTTAGTAAATCATAAATCTGATATTCAGTAATAATAAAGAAATCACTCAAAATTTGCCAAGATGTAAAGTATTGATTTTTGTCATATCCAGATAGTGAAATATTTTTATATTCAATATTATCTATCTTAAAATCACCAATAAAATCTACTCTGTATTGTTTATCTACCTTATCATAAACATAAAAGTTTAATTTTTGAACTTCTACATTATCTGAAATTAATAGTTTTTGATAAAAATTTTTATCAATATTATTGCCAGAACTATCTAATGCTCCAAATTTGGCCTCTAACTTTTCAATATTTAAATCTTTAATATTATTTTCCTTTTTATACTTTTGTCATTTAATTAAATTTTCTTGCATTTCTTTTTTTCTATCATAACTTTTATTTGGTAAAAGTTCATTTTTATTATCTACTTCAAAATTTGAAGTAGTTGTTTTTAATGAAAATTCATCATTTATTGCTAAGGAATGCTCTTCATTTTTTATTGTAAATGCAGTAACTTGATTTACAGAAGCTAATCCTAAACCAAAGATAGCTAAAGTGTTTAAAAGTTTTTTCATCTTTTTATTTTCCCTTCTTTCAAATTCCCACCCACACCCATTTTTTTATTATAATTAAATTTTATAACAAATATAATAAAAAAATAGAGTTATTAAATTTTTAATTAACTTTTAAAAATTAATTTTATGAATTAATGTTATATAATAAATTCATTTATTTTCAAAAAAATTTATTACGTTATTAAATTTTTTAAGATACAAACTGAATAAAATAAAAATTTATATTAATCTTAATTTTATATCCAATAATTTTTAATTTTTTCTGTTTTGACTTTTCAAGGCTTTATGAATTGATCCCATATTTATTGGTAGTTTTATAAGATTTACTAATGGCAAATTATTTTTAATTAAATATAAAAATAAATAGTTAATTTGACGTTAAATTTGTGCTGCAATTACTAATGAGTTTTCATCGGAATCAAATTTAAATGATAATATATTTTCTTGCAATAAATATTTTCTAAATGTCTTAAAGTCAAGGAAATCTTTAATGAATATTTTGTATTTTGAATATATACTTAATTTGTCAATTGAACCTTCAAATATTTTTTTATCATTTTCCAAAATTACTTAATTATTAATAATATCTGCAATTTCATCGATATTATGAACAGCAATTATGACTAATTTACCATGATTTTTAAATTAAATTAATAAATTTTTTACTTTATTTCTTCAATAAGAATCTAAATTAACTCCTGGTTCATCCATAATAATAATTTCTGGTCTTTATAAAAACAAATAATTAAATTCACTCTATTTTTCATTTCTCATGAAAAATCCTTAATCTTTTTCTTATAATATTCTCAAACATTGAAAATTGCATTCAGTATTTTACTTTCTCATTAACTTTATTATTTTTTACACCCATTACTATGCAACTATCTTTTAGGGAATTATAAACAGATATATCCTGTAAAGCAAATTCCATTTGAGTATAATAACCAATAATTCTATTTGACTTAGGATATTTTGGTGGCTTTCTTTTTATGCTATCAACTGTTATTTTACCCTTATATTTTTTAAATATACCTAATAAAGAATTTAAAATAACTGTTTTTCCACTACCGCTTGTACCTAAAAGACTTGAAATTCTTCTTTTTCCAATTTAAAAACTTGTTGGTCCAATTGTATTAAATTTAATTTTTTTAATAAATTTATCAAAAACAATTAAATTTTTCATATTTTGTCACCCTTTTTTCTTTATTATTGTAAATCTGAAGAATTAAATTTATAAAAAGTAATAAAATATAGAACTTAACTAATAGCAATTTGAGCAATTAAATACCAATATGTATCTATACCTATATCATAAGATTGTAGGTCTATTATACCATTTTTTATCTTTAGATTATAAGTTTTATATGGTAAAAAAATGAACCCAAAATAGTAAGCACAATAAAAAAACAATTGTACATTTTATACTAAGAGAAGGTTCATTTTTTTATTGCAAAAAAGGACAGGAGTTTACTAAATACTCAAACAAATTTAGAAAAATAGTTGTTAAATATAGCAATAAATGATCAATATTTATCACTGCTGAACATTTTAATATCTCTATAGGCACAATAAAAACTTTAAGATATAAAAAGAAATCATAGTGGTTCTTTAGAACAATTAAAGTGTGGGATAACAAAGAGTGAAAATTATAAGAAGAAATATCAGATACTAAAAAAGTTTCTTGACTTCTACATGCAACAAAGAAAGTAAAAATAAGTCTCATTAAAAAAAATGTTAGAAGTTTTTGATATTAAACGTTCTTATTGAGATAAATATAAGAATAAAATAGAAAGATTTAATGGTAAATAAAATGCATTTAAATAATATTAAAATTCTATTTAAGTTATATAGATCATAATTTGGATATAGTAAATTGACGGAACATTTAAATAAGCTCTATCTATCAAATATCTTCAAATTTTATTATGGTGAAGTACCTTCATTACAGTTTTTTTAATTAAGTATTTACTTTATAAAAATACAATAGAGGCGACCCAATATTATAATTACTCGCATAAATAATTTTATATAAATGAATATTAAAAAATCTAATTACTTACATTATTTTTTAAATAAAACTATAGAAATTTATTTTTGATACAGCAAGTCATATCTATCTAATTTATATTTAACATATCATTGATTATTAATTTAAAATCAACTAAATAATAAATATACAAATTTTTCTAAGATTAACCCTAAATAAAGATGGGGTTAAATTATAAAAAATAACCCCATCAGTTTCAATATTATTATAAAATTTTATTTATTTTTTGAATTTCCATTTTTGAATTTTTTTCAATTATTTTTTATTTTTTTTATTTATTATATCTTGCTTTAAATTATATTTTTCAATATCATTAACTTTTGTTATCTCTTTATTTTCCAAAGCCTTATGAATAGATTCCATATTTATTGGTAACTTTAAAAAATTCACTAAAGGCAAATTATTTTTAATTAAGTATAAAAATAAGTAATTAATTTGACGATAAGTTTTAGCAGCAATTACTAGTGAATTTTCGTGACTATCATATTTAAAAGATAGGATATTTTCTTGCATTAAATAATTTCTAAAAGAGTTAACATCAAATTGATCTTTAATAAATATTTTATACTTAGCATAAATATCTATACTTTCTTTTGAACCTTCAAAAATTTTTTTACCACTTTCTAAAATAATATAATCATCAATAATATCTGAAATTTCATCAATATTATGAACAGTGATAACTATTGTTTTACCCTGTTTTTTAAAATCAACTAACAAGTTTTTAACCTTATTTCTTCAATAAGAGTCTAAATTAGCTCCTGGTTCATCCATAATAATTAGTTCTGGCTCTTTTATAAAACATAATATTAAATTCACTCGATTTTTCATTCCTCATGAAAAGTCCTTTATTTTTTTAGATCTATGCTCTCAAATATCAAAGAATTTCATTCAATATTGAACTCTTGGTTTTATCTTATTATTGTTAATTCCCATTATCATACAACTATCTTTTAGAAAATTATATGCAGATATATCATGTAATGTAAAGTCCATTTGAGTATAGTAACCTATTACTCTATTTGCTTTTTCATAGCTATGTGATTTTCGATTCCAATTATTTACTACAATTTTTCCTTTATACTTTTTTATTATTCCAAGTAAAGCATTTAAAATAACAGTTTTACCACTACCACTAGAACCAAGCAATCCTACAATTTTTCCCTTTTCAACATTAAAACTAATAGGTCCTATTAGATTTTTTTTAAACTTTTTTTGAAAATTATCAAATACTATTAATTTTTCCATTGTCTTATTCCTTTTATTACTGCAAGTCAGCATTATTAAATTTATAAAAAGCTATTGCAAATAATACAGCACTTATTATAAATTGTACTATTAAATAAAAATATGGTTTAGCTGTATTATTATATGAAAGTGCATCTATTTTATTTTGATTTAATTTAAAAGTAAAAGTACTGTAAGGTAGCAACAAATTCTTCTGGCTATCTAAGATTAAGTTTGACTTAACTTCTGGATTAAATCAAACATCACCATAACTAAGACCAGAATAATATGTATAATTTAGCAATACATTTGATAAAAAATTAAAGTTAAAAGTAGCATTATAAATTTTTCTTGACTTTATATAGTCCTTTCATTCATCACTATCACCATTAATTGTATAAGTACTTGCAACTACATAATTAGAAATATAACTTATAAAGTAGTCCTCCAAAATTCTAGTTGTAATCATTAAAGGATTAAATAAAGCTGAATACGCATCTTGAATATAACTTGAGTCCATATCTGTTGTAACAATATTTTTCGCATCTTCAGTTTGAAGTCTTAAACCCGCTAAATTAGTAAAATAATTTTGATAAATATTAGTTAAGTAAGATAATTTAAAAGCTCTTTTATTACTCTCTGTTTCTTTGGTATTTAAATTTGAACTAGATTTTTTAACTAACTCAATATAGCCATTTTTTTGTCTTTCTAATTTTCCTTGTTCATTAATTAAGTTTCAACATTTACTTTCATTAAAATTTTCACATGACTCTAGTTGAATATAGTCATCAAATAAGTAATAAAATCTTTCTTGAAAACTATAAAAGTGATCATATATAAAATTATGAAACTCATAAATTTCTTTCAGTATTAAATATTTATTATGACCATTTTCATCAATGAATTTTTGATCAGTTTTATTTATTAAATTATTTAACTCCCTTAAACTAATGAACTTATATTTTAAGAATGTCTCTACTTCAATTTCATCACCAAATTCTCAATCTGAAATATCTGAATTAAATGGAACTGATGAGATTTTACCTTTAAATTTAATTACAACTGGATTATCATCAATTATACCTAAATCTTTTCAAATTTTTTTTCTAATTTCAATACCCTCTTCATTACTAAAAGTACTTGTTCTAAACTTGTTCTCTAAAAAACAATCTAAAATATATTTGCTTAGATTTGGATATGCAATTTCTGATTTATTAATTCTAGATACTAAATCAAAAGATTCATATAAATTATCTACTCTTAAAGTAACATTACCATCCTCTCCTGAAAAAGAAAGATTTTTACTTTTTTCAGATGTTTTCAAGAATTGATAAGGTAAACTTGATATAAAACTAAAAGACATTAATAAAGTAACAATAATTATTGTTAATTGAGGTGATGATATTGCAAATAAGAATAATATAAAGTTTGACAATAAAATAACTATCAAAAATAAATAAAAAGTATACACTGAAGCTATTCTTATAACTACAATATTATTAAAATTAAGTAGACTTATAAATAAATAATTTAACAGAAATAATAAATAGCAGTATAATCAAATTACAAAATTAGTAACAACAAACAATTTAGTTCTTTTTAAATGTTGTATTGAAATTATATTTATTGTTTTATCAGCTTTTTTAATATAAAAAAAGTAATTCATCAATCGCATTGTAATTAATATTACTATTGCACAAGTATGAATAAGTACATAATAGTTAAAAACAATTACTTTTGTCTCTGATGATGATAATAATGCTAACATTAAACCAACTAATAAAGATAAGCTAATTGAAATTAAATACATGATCATAAATGTCTTTTCTCTTATAATACTTTTAAATTGATACTTAAAAATAGTAAAAAAACTAATATTTTTTTTAATATCTTTCATAATTTTTCTCCTTTTTAGGTTTTTTATTTAAGAACCATAATTATAAAAATATATTTAGTTTTTTAATTTATTTTATTTGAAGTTATATCTTATCAGTATCACCTAAATAAAACAAATTACTATTACCACTAGTTTTATTCATATGATCACTAAAATTTAACTTCAGATAATCAAACTCAAATCTTGTTTTGAATAATATTTCACTATTAAATATTGGAGCAATAGCAACTAAACCATAAAAAGGAAATCCTTCTGGATAATGTGTGATTTGATATAGTCCTTGACCCGAATTTGACGGATCACTTCAACTTACTGTAAAATTAAAGTTGCTTTGTTTAGAATTTCTAAGTAACTCATATCTATAATCATTTAAAGTAGAGTTTTTTGTTAAATTTAAAATAGATGATATCTCATTAAAATCTGAGGGTTCAAAAAAACTAGGAGTAGGTCATATTTTATTCCATTCTTTTTTTACTTTTGAATCATTATTTTTAAAATAAAATCAATAAGGTCTATCTAAGTTTGTTTGTTCTTTAGGATTAAGATCTATTCCATATATTTCATAAAAAGCATTCATAGCAACTTCTATATTTTTTATTATATCTTTTTGAATTTCTTCTCTAGAAACTCCAATATTTTTTACATATGATAAATTTAAATGGATATCTGGAATACTAATAAATGTATTATTGTCAACTTTATAACTTAATTTAGTTAAATTAAAACCATACATTCTTATAGTATTTTTTCTTATTTCTTTTGCTTCTTCTGTCAAATGTAAGTCTTTTTCAATTTTATCTAATCTAGTTTCTAACTGCTTAATAATTATTTCCTCAGATTCTTTCTTTGTATCTTCAACAATTTCTGATAAATTCCCTTCCTTTTTAAATAAAATATCTAAATATTTAGTAATAGTAGAAGAATTCTCAATTTTTATTTCTTCTGACCTATATGAAATATCCTTTGTTAAATTTTCAAATTGACCATATTCAAACTCTTTTAACTCTAATTGAAAATTTTCATTCACAAAACTTCTAAAGTTATTTGAATATTCTTTTCCATTTAAATAATTTAAAATTTCTTTATCATTATTTTCTAAATAGTTTTTATTTATATCCAATTTTTCACCGCTAATTAAGCTAACTTCATTCAATATAAATTCTTTTTCAACCTGAGCATAAAATTTTTGAATTTTATCAGCAATTTTTTCATTATCTGTTAAAGATATAACACTATTTAAGTTTGTTATTTTATACTGTTCAATATATTTTTCTTGATTTCTATAATTAACTATAATTGAATAATTAAACTCAATTGTACTAAATCAAGTTAAAGTTCCACCTACTTCTGTATATGTACTTAATAAACTAATCTGACTTGCAACGGGCAAACTAACTCCTTGATAAACATTATCTACTCCATCTAAAATAATTGAGTAATTTTCTTTTTTTGCTAGAGAATTAATTTTATATTTTAGAACATCCTCATTTAATAATGAATTAAAATCTTTTGATAGATCTTCCATTATTGAACTATCTGCCTCTTTCACATTACTTCCATCCATAAATTTTTCTATTTCAGATTTTTTAATGAATCTAAGGGTCTCATTTGATTTACCTTCTTTAATGTAAAAATTTTTAGTTACATCTTGTAAGTGTTCATTTACAATTTGATTTATCTCCGCTTTAAATTCATTTAAAGCTTTATCATAATTTTTGTCAACTGGTTTAATAGTATTACCACAAGCAACAACAGTTGCACTTGATGTGGCTATTAGACTTACTGTACTTAATAAACTTAATAACTTTCTCATATTTCTCTCCTTTGATTATTTTTTATAATCTTACAATAAGAATAGAGTTAAATTAGAAAAAGGCAATAATTATACAAATAATTTAAAAAGATAAAAATAAATTTTTTAAGAAGTTAATTTTTTGACACTTTAATAATTAATTTTTTTATAAAAGTAATATATAAGTAGAATAAAAATAAATTTAGTAGATTACATTAACCTAAGTTCACTAGTTTCGAATATTTGCCAAATAGCTTTTCTATCTATATTATATTTAAAATCATGAATTAAATTTCACATTTCTACAAAAATTATGAACTAATTATAAAAATTTTCTATTGAAGTAAATTTATTAGTGTATTATTTATAAATTTTATCCTTTATTTAACCGTTAAGTGACTCAGTTGGAGCATTATGTTTAAAAGTTGCTTAAGTATAGAATAAATTAAATAATTACTATTCTCAATTAATAAGTTTAAATATAATTTTATTAGAAAATTATGTACGTCTATCTGTTTATATTAATAAATTTAATACTCAAAAGTTTTTAACATAATTTTAATTTTATTGAAAACTTTAAAAGCATCATTACTATTTTTTGTTCTATAAAAAAATAATAAACTATATTTTTATTAGATCAATTATATCAAAAAATTATAACTCAATTTTTTAATACTCCTTTGGTTTTATTTTCATATAATTGCCATTAACTTCAATTATATTTTCCTTTTTTAAATTTATTCATAAATAATTCTTTTCTGATATAATTATTACTATCCTTGATATATAAGTTGATTCTTTTAAAAAAAGATAATTTAAATATATTTTTTTGATTAAAATATTTAATTTGTTGTTTCAAGAATTTATTTATTATATTAGCACCAAAAATAAAGTCTTTAAATATGATAATATATTTATTACTAAAGTAGCTTTTTCAAATTTTTTTAAAAATTTTTATTAGAGATATTAAATTAAATTTTGAATTACCTTTTTAGATACATAAAAGAAATTAATTAATTTATTAAATACCACTCCATATAATAATTCAACTTTGTATATTATACAAAGAGAATAATGCTTATAAACTTTTGTTTATATTATCTGAGATAAGTTTTTCTTGTTCATTTTTATCATGTTGATGATCATCTCCGTTGTCAAGAAGAAATGAATTTTCCAAAACTTTATATCTTGCATTTGAAAGTAGTACTATCTCATTTGCATACTTTAATTTTTCTTTAATTTTGCTATTTATTTTTCATAATTTTTTATACTTTTATCTTTAAAATCCTTTTCAATTTTTTTGCCATTATAGTAGGTTTCTTACAAAACTTAGTATTATTATAGTTAAATTTGAGTATTTACTGTTTCATAAATAAACTAATTGTACTCCAGAAGTAAGATTATACTCTCTATTAATTTTTTAGTGTATAATTTTAATTAAACAATTTTACAATCTCTACTTTCAATTATTTACTATATTTTATTGATTTAATTTTACTTTAATTAAAAAAAATAATAAGACTACTGGTAAACTTACTTTACCTTTTCTAAATTATTATTTTATTAATAAAGTTAAATATTATTTTATTAATAAAGTTAAATATTATTTTATTAATAAAGTTAAATATTATTTTATTAATAAAGTTAAATATTATTTTATTAATAAAGTTAAATATTATTTTATTAATAAAGTTAAATATTATTTTATTAATAAAGTTAAATATTATTTTATTAATAAATTTCACCTATATTTTATAGTATTAAGAAATTTAAAATTATAAAAACTTTATTATTAGAGAAAGGTAATCTAAATTTGATAATAGTTTTTTTAATTAAAAAAATACAAAAAAAAAAAAAAAACAGTAAAGAATTAAGCATAAGGTTGCAAAAAAATTTAATTATAATTGAGTATTGGGAGTCTATGTAACATTATTTCTTAAAAATTTGGTTCATCTCTTTTAGATAACATCCATTTTTAATTTTATATTTACACTATTAAAAATTTTAATAAATTTATAGATATAATTTCTAAAATATGAATTATTATTAAATTTATTACCAAATATTAAATAAAAATACTTTTTTATTCATCTATGCATCTGTCTTACAAAATAATTACCTTTAAATTCTGAAACTGAATTTAATCCAATTATATTATGTTTCTTATAGAGTTTTTATGTTTCATTACTTGTGAATCCAAAACATAGATCACTATTCATAATAATTTTTATTTATTCTAGCTAAATATTTTTCTAACTAAGCCTTCTAACATTTCAAAATTTTCTAGTGTATTAATAATGTCACCAACTGAATATGAAATAATTTCATTAGAGTAAAAGTTACGTGCGGATAAAAATAAGTGTTGCTTTAACTCCACTATATAAATATTTTTAAATCATGTACCATTAATTCTATCTCTTATAAATTTTTATTACCGCTCATGTTTTTAATTTGGCAGAAACTATTTCTTCTTTTATTTTCAATCTAACTTATTCAGCATCAGATATACCATCCTTTCTTGAATAAATATTTTCTACGGCTTCTTTGATATGAATATGATATTGTTTTTTATATTCTAGTTTTTCCTCTTTAATTCAACCAGCATAACTAAGATAATTAACAGCATAAATTAGAAGAGTTTATTTCCTATCATTTTACATTAATGATAATTTATATACTATTTGATATATCTGATTGATAACTTTTTTTGTATATTTTTTTTATTAACTTTTGATAGTATATTAAAATGATGGAACGAACTTTTTAATAATTTAACTTCTTTTTCTGATTTTCCTTTTTTTCATTTTTAAGTCTATTAAATAAACACTTTGTTTAATTTGTATTTCTAACTAAAAAAATTTTTTTAAATCTTTATTTTATTCCCTATATATACTAACTTTATTTTAAGTCTAATTTAATTTATTTTACTATGAAATATTTTATTATTAGATGCCTATGATATTTTTGATATCAATCTAAGATATCTAAAATAGCTTTTATATCATATTAATTACAATATTTTTTAATTTAACTCCATTAATATAATCATTAACAGCTTGAATTTTTAATTTATTTGAATATTTCATTTATATACAACGTTTCATATTAATAAAATTATACTCCTGTTCAGAATTATAAAATAAAAAAAATGGAAGGACTATCTACTTAGACTACAATACCAACCTCTATTTGGTCATATTAATAAAGTCTCGAGAGACTTTATTGTATTTAACTTTATTAGGAAGATTATATTAAGAATTACATTAAATTATTTATATTAAAAGAACTTGAAAATATAATGTTTACTGACCTTTTAATAAAACTTTTTTATTAATTAAAATATTCTACTTTTTAAAAATTTATTTATCAATATATAAGTACTATTTTTGTTCTAGATTTAATTAATCTAAAACTATATTTTAAAATCTCTGAAATATTTTACATTTAAATTTTTAACACTAATTTAAAAAAATAATTTAATAATATATAAAAGCTAAAAAAACCAGTAGTATGAATACTGGTGAATTTAGGTTCCCATATCTTTATATTATTGTTTCATAATCAAATATGTAATTCAATTATTGAAATTATCTTACAAAAAAATTAGTAAAATATTTTACTAATTTTTTTCTAGAGCTTTATAAATAGATTCCATACTAATTGATAATTTAATTAGATTTTTAATAGGAACTGCTTCTTTTAATAAAAACAAAAATACTCAGTTAATTTCTTCAGCAGAATTTGAAGCAAATACAATTGAATTTTCTAAAGGATCATATTTAAAGGTTTTAATATTTTTAGAGCTCATAAAGTCTCTAAATTTTTTAATATCAACTTTAACACTAAAAAATATTTTAAACTTATTATATAAATCCAATTCTTTTTTTGAGCCTTTAAAAATAATAGCCCCAGACTCGAGTATTATATAGTCATCAAATAATTCTGCTAGTTCATCAATATTATGAACAGTAACAACTATTGTTTTACCTTCATTTTTAAATTTTATTAATAGATTTTTAATTTTATTTCTTCAAATTGAATCAAGATTCGCTCCTGGCTCATCTAAAATAATAATATCGGGTTCTTTAATAAAACAGATTATAAAATTCATTCTATTTTTCATTCCCCATGAGAAATTTTTTAATTTCTTATCTTTTTTATCTCATAACTCAAAAAATTTTAATCAGTATTCAATTTTTTCTTTTATTTTATTTTTTGCCAAACCAAAAATTTTACAACTATCATATAAAAAATCATAAGCAGAAATATCATAAAGAGAAAAATCCATTTGAGTATAATAACCAATACTTTTGTTTACTAAATAAGATTTTCTATTTTTTCTATTGATTTTTTCAATTACAATTTCACCTTTATATTTTTTAATAATTCCCGTCAGAGCATTTAATACAACTGTTTTACCACTACCACTACCGCCTAATAATGCAGTAATTGAACCTCTATCAATATCAAAATTAATAGGTCCAATTTGATTTGTTTTAAACTTTTTAGTAAAGTTTTTAAAAGTAATTATTTTATCCATCTTTTTGACTTCCTTTTACTAATTTAAATCCATATTTTTAAATTTCATAAATGATACTACATAAAAAATAAAACTGATTAAAATTTGAAATATTAAGTAATAATAAACTGGCAAAAAATAATTATAAGAATAAGGGTCCAATTTATTATTTTTTATTTTTAAAGTAAATGTAGTATAAGGTAAAAACATATTTTTTTGTTTTTCAAAAGAAATTTTTGAATTGAAATTTGGTTCAAATCAAAAATCGTTATAACTAAAACCAGAAAAATATGTATAATTTAACATTAAATTAGATAAAAAGTTAAAATTTAACATTAAGTCATAACTTTTTCTTGGTTTTATATAGCTTCTTCATTGAGTTGAAGTTTCTTTAATTGAATAATTTGTTGCAATAACAAAGTTTGATGTATATTTAATAAAATAATTTTCTAAGATTCTTACAGATAACATTAAAGGATTAAATAATCCTCCTTGAGACATATCTGACTCAACTAATGACATTGCTTCATCTCTATTCAAAGTAAAACCATTTAAATTGACATAGTAATTTTTATATAAATCTAAAAGATATTCCACTTTAAATGACCTTTTGTCATTTTGACCTTGATCATTTATTTTTTCAATGTAACCATGTTTCTCTTTTTGTCCATTTTGATTATTTCAACAAAAATTTTCATTACTTATATTTTCACATTCCTCCAAAATAATAAAATCATCAAATAACGAGTAAAAATATTTTTGAAATTCCATAAAATGACTCATAATATAATTTGTAAATTCTTCTAGCTCTATTAATATTTTTTTTGTTTCATCAGTGGAGTTATTAATTAATTGTGATAACTCATCCATAGATAAAAAATTATATTTTAAATAAGTTTCAAATTTAACTTTTGTTCCAAACTTTCAATCAGCTATCTCTGAATCAATTTTTGTTCTAGTTATTTTTCCCTCATATTCAATTTTTAAAGGATCATTTTTTATAATATTTATTTCCTTTCATATATCTATCCTTTTATCAACATTATTTAACTCACTAAAGTTACTTATTCTCATTTTTTCATTTAAAAATTTTTCATTTATAAAATTACTAAGATTAGGATACAATATTCTTTTTTTATTTACATTACTTTGAAATTCATATGCATCATAGATATCTTCAACCATTAAAATAACTTTTTCATTTGAATCAGATTCAAATACTAAACTTTTTGATTTTTCAGAGGTAGATAAAAATTGATAAGGTAAAGAAGCAATAAATCCAAAAGCCATAATTAATGTAATTAAAATTGTCGCAAATTGAATATTAAAAATAAAATAAAGAAATAAAATAAAATTTATTAATAAAACTACAATAATAAGAGAAAAAATCAAATATGTTAATGTAACTCTAAGCATAACAATATCAAATCTCATATTTGCAAAAAAAGTAATAAAATTTATTAAAATAAAATTTATTAAAAATAGAAACAAGCTAGATACTACTATAACAATAATTGTTGCATTAAATAATTGTGTCCGATTAATTTGTTGGACTGTAATGATATTAATAGTTTTATCCTCTTTTTTGATATAAAAGAAAAAACTAATTAATTTTAAAATTAATATCAATATAATTACAAATGTATGAATAAGAACATAAAAATTAAAAATTGTTAATGCTTCACCAGAAGTTTTTTTTGTCATTATTACAATAGATGCTATTATAGAAAAACTTATAGATAAAAAATACATTATAATAAATGATTTATCTCTTAAAATATTTTTAAATTGATAATTAAAAATATCTACAAAACTTATTTTCTTTTTAATTAAAATAATAATTCCTCCTTTTTTAGTTAATTAATAAAAAAATAAAATTATGCAAATTTAATTTGATAATTTTATTTTAATTTTATTTTTCAAATTTAAATTATTTTAAATATTGGTCAGTATCTAAACTTGTAAATAATCTGTTTTCGTATCAATCTCTGAAATTTTCTAAAACACCATCTAACTTTAATTTAAAATAATCAAACTCAATATAAAGATTAAGTTCTTTTTTAACATCTTCAGTTTCTCTAAACTCTGAAAGACTAATTCTTAAATCTGTTTTATATACACCAAAACCTTTTGTATGTCTACCCAATTGGAAATCAAAATGAGTTTGTTTAGATTTTGCTAATAATTCTTCTCTGTATTCAAATAATTCTAGAGTTTCTAAGTTTAAATTTTTATAAACTTCTCCACCATTTCATTGTGTATTAGTTCAATTTCACTTTTTATATAAATTAGCATTCTCTTTGAATCCTCCAAAAAAAGCACTATTTCTTTTTGTAAAATCTACTTCATAAATTCTTTGAAATTCACTGATAGCTGTTACTATATTATCCTTAAATTTACTTGCTGTAGCATCACTATTTCTTTTAATAGTTTTATCTGAATAATAACCAAACATTAATGAAATATCTGGCAATTGATGAATATAATCCTTAGAAGTTACTATTGATAAACTATGCAATCTAATTTTTCCAACTTTTAATGCATTCTCTTTTAATAATAAATTATTTTTAATATCTTTTGTAAGCTCATCAAATTTAGCATTAAATATTTTTTCTTCAGATTCAGTTGATTGTTCAACATACTCTTCAATTTTCTTTTGACCATCAGTAGTTGTCATATCATGACCTGTTATTAAACTAACTTGATCATAAATTTTAGTTCCTTTGCCCAACTCTTTTTTGTCTTTAAAAGTAGATGTAGTTATTTCATTAGCTTCGCTTCTATAATTAGCCAATCATTCAATTTGTCTATTATTATTTACAATAGCATCAGTTTGAAATTTTGTTTTAATATCTAATCCCTCATCAATATAATTTTCATCAATGAAAAGAGCCAAGTTTTCTCTAAAACTTTTAGTTTTACTCATATAATCTTTAATTTCTTGATCTGTATTTTCTAAATCAGTTTTTTCTGTTTTTAAATTTTTAAAATCAATATTTGCAAAATCTTCCATAGTTTTATTTTTTTCTGAAGAAAGAAAATCTTTTTGAATATTTTCTACTATATTTTTAAATATTTCTCCAAATATTGAATTATCTGTAATTGTAAATTTAAATTTATCTTCAATTTTAAATTTTGCTTTTTCCTCACTTGATTTTGAATAATTTACATAAATTTCATAATCAAAAATAACATTTGCAAAATATGCTTCATCTTCTACTATTGAATCACTATTACTTACTACTTCAATATCACTAACAATTTTAAAATCATCCAATAAATTACCTTCTATGTTAGAAAATAAGATAGAGTATTTTTCTTCTTTTGCTAATAATTTAATCTCATCTTCAAGCTTTGGTTTATCCATTGTCAATTCTAAGTCACTTAAAATATCTTTTTTTTGTTCCTCTGATAGTTCTTTACCACTATCTTTAAAAGTTTCTACATTAGATTTTGTAAAAAATTTAAATCCTCTTTCATCTCTTACAGTTGATGAATCAAGATCAATATTAATTAAATATTTTAATTGATTATCTTTATATTCTTGAAATAATGATGACAAATCAGAGTTAAAATCTTCAATAATTTCTGATCAATCATCAATTGGGTCTGGATCTGGTTTAACTGATCCACAAGCAACAACAGTTGCTCCAGTTGTTGTAAGCATTCCGAATGCTCCCAAAAGTGTTAATAACTTTTTCATATTTTTTTCCTCACCTGTATTT
This sequence comes from Spiroplasma endosymbiont of Cantharis rufa, assembly GCF_964019665.1. NCBI lineage: Bacteria > Bacillati > Mycoplasmatota > Mollicutes > Entomoplasmatales > Spiroplasmataceae > Spiroplasma > Spiroplasma endosymbiont of Cantharis rufa. The sequence goes on from NZ_OZ026459.1 coordinate 773,908, forward strand.
GCTAAATACATTTTAATTATATTTTAATAATACTCGGTTTAATTCTTATAAATTATTTAAAAAATATTTTTATATAGTTAAAATATTTTTTAAATAATTTATAAGAGTTAAAATATTAAAAAATACTTTTATCCCTTTTTATGCTAAATTTTAACAATCTAAATCAATAGTTTTTTTTATTGTACTATTTTAGTGTTTTTTTAAGAGGTAAATTATAATTGAAATACTCTATAAATTAATCTAACTCTTTTATTTCAAAATATTCTTTAAAATAGTTTAAAACTTTTTTCATATCTAAGTTTTTAGGTTTTCATCTATTTTTTTCATTTTGTACCATAAAGTTTTCCTTATATCATTTCAATAAATGTTGATATTTAGTCAAACTAAATTTAAGTATTTTAAATGAATCATTTTTTAATAAGTTTTGTGATATTTCATATCAAGTTAATTCTGTATTATAAGGCAAAAATTCTTTTAATTCTCATTGAATAATGCACTCCAATATTAAAAAAAAGTTAGTTTTAAAAGACTTAAATTCATTATTATAACAATAAAATGAATGAAAAGAATTTACATAAAAACCCCTTTTATCCATCTCTTTTTTTCATTCGTAGATTAATTGATTAAAGTAATTTCTTCCTAAATCTAAAAATGGTTGCATTGCTTTATTATTGGGGTTTATATTTAAACAATAATCATGCATTCCAAATTCTTTTCTTAAAGCTGTTAATGCAATATCAGGAGCATATTTATAAAGCTCATAAGGAATAATTCTCATAAAATGGTTTCCCTTCTTTTATTTACAAAATATTTTAGCATCTAAACTAGGAAAAAGTCATTAATTAATACTTCTTATTAATAAATACTATGAATAATTGTAGAATATACTCTACATATTAACACAACAGGCAACCTTGAAGAACTTCAATTTGATTGTTAAGTCAAATGTAATTGACTCTTTTTATATTAAAAATATAATTTTGAGAATTATTCCTTAATAAAATGAATTTTTTTAATCTATTTTTGAGATTCTATAATGACTCAAAACTATTTGTATTATCTATTTAAAAATTCACAACAATAATTGTTTTTAAATCTGACATTTGCTATTGATGATCTAAGATTTTTTTACATAATCAAATAACCCCTTAACAATAAATGAGATATTTTAAATTCCTCTATTTAATTAATTTATTTATTATAAACTAAATTATCATTAATGCTTTTCTGAATTTGGAATAAATATTGCAAATAACTATAATATTTTCTACATTCTGAAATTCAAAAACTATTATTTGTCTATAATATCAATAACAGGCAAATTCATCGAAAATTTTTACTTTTTGATTACTAATATTTGAATGTATTAAAGACTCTTTCAAACCAACCTTTTAAATTTATATTTACTAACATAATTTTGGTCAACAAGATCATAAACAATTTTTGTTCTAACTCCACCCTTGTATCTTTGTTCTCTTAAAATACTTTAAATTAATTTATAATTTTATTACTAATAATTATTCTTGCAGGTTACAATAACAATTTAATTTTGCATAGTTTTTCTATAAAAAGGCATGAACTTTTCAAATAAATAATATTTTATTTTTACTTTATAAATGCTGATTTAAAATTTTCGTTTTCCTTTTGTGTTTTTTTAAGCTCTTTATTTTAAAGTTATACCTCTAAATCTTTGCTCATAAATAAATCAACCTTATATTTTCTATTAATAAATGCTTCATCATTTATATTGTATCTTTTTATTAAGATTCGTACAACTTATCCTACAGATTTTAAATCTAAATCCCTCGCTATTTTATTATAACTTTCTCATCTCGATATTTTTCTAATGATTTTCTTTTTGCTTTTTCCTCTATTATATTTGGCACAAAAAATGACAACCTTTATATTGAAACGTTTTGTCTCATAGGGTTGCCTATTCTTACTTAAATACTAAGTAACATTTTTATAATTGATAACTTAATCTTCTTTAGTAGTTGTAAATACTTATACTAACTTTAAAAATCAAAGTTATCTGGGTCTGGACCCACTCTTCCATTTTTTATTGTTGCTAGTAATTTCATATCTTCACTAGTTAATTCAAAATCTTCTATTTGAATATTATCAATAACTCTGTTTGGTTTTGAAGATTTTGGTATTATTATATACCCCAATTGTAATCCTCATCTCAAGCAAATTTGAGCTTCTGATTTTTTATATTTTTTTGCCAATGTTTTAATTTCTTCAACTTCAAAACATTTTCCTCTAATCATTGTTCCTCATGATTCAACTAAAATATCATTTTCTCTACAAAAATTAACAACTTCCAAATTTTGCAATGCTGGATGTAATTCAATTTGATTAATTACAGGTTTAATTCTGCAATTTTCAAGTAATTCTTTTAAATGATGTACCTGGAAGTTACTTACACCAATTGATCTCACTTTCCCTTGATCAACTGCTTCTTCTAATGCTTTTCAACATTCTAATTTATATTCAGTTGGTCAATGTATTAAAAGTAAATCAATATATTCTATTTCTAATTCTTTTAAAATATCATTAATTGCTTGTTTTGCAAGCTCATATTTATTATGTGAATTTCACACTTTTGAAGTGATAAATAATGATTGACGATCTACACCACTTTCCTTAATAGCTTGAGCAATTATTTTATGGTTTTGATAAATAGATGCTGTATCTATATGTTTATATCCAGCATTTAAAGCTGCTTTAACAGATGCCAATGTCTCTGCTTCATCAACTAATTCATATGTTCCTAATCCTATTTGTGGTATTTCTAAACCATTATTAAATTTTAAACTTTTATTGAGTATTTTATTCATTTCGTTCTCCTTTACTCAATATAATTATAATACTTTTATGCTCAATAAGAGAGTTTAAAAAAAGAATTTGTTAAAAACAGAACACTAGATTAAAAAAGGAGAATAATAGTGATTATAATATTTATAAAAAACCTTTAAAAAGAATGAGACTTAATTACTAAACATTTTACAAAGATAATTTAATTATATAAATAGGTGAAAAAAATATGTACAGATAATCAAATAGTTCAAGATATAAAATAAAGTAAATAATATATAAAAAATAAAAATATCTTAATAATTTTACATAAATGTGAAAGTATTAATTTGGAGTTTTTACCAATAATGCAAAAGAAAATATTAAATTATCCCAAATTAATATAGATTACTTATCTTAAAATCCCTTTTTAAATACTTATTAATTAGTTTTGATTTCCAACTAATATTTTTTTATAGAAAAGAAAAAAAGATTCATTTATTTGGTAAGTATTGTATTTTGAGACATATAGCTTATTAACTTATTTTTATTACGATATTCATAATAAACAATTCTTTTAATCAATTAAATTTAAATGAAAAAGTTTAGCTAAATATGTTTAAATTTAACTAAACTCTATAAAAATTCAAATTATAAAAAGATAAACATATTTATTTTAAATTTCTTTATTAACTAAGATCTTCTCCATTGGAATTGATTACTTTTTTATATCAATAAAAGCTATCTTTTCTATAACGTTTCATATCCTTTAAATCAAACTCATCACGATTAACATAAACAAAACCATAGCGTTTTGATATACCTTGATGTGTTGATACCAAATCAATAGCACTTCAAGGATTATAACCAAATAATTTAACACCATCATTGATAATTTTTGGAATTTGTTCAATATGTTTTTTTAAATAATCAATACGATACTTATCATGAACTTTTCCATCGCTTGTTAATTCATCTTTGGCACCCAGGCCATTTTCAGTAATAATTATTGGTAAGTTATATCTATCATGTAATGCTCTTGCAGTTAATCTAAATCCTATTGGATCAATTTCTCAACCATATTCACTTGTTTTTAAATGCTCATTTTTTGCTGATTGAAACATTTTCTCTAAGTTAAACCCCATTTGTTGATCACCAACTTTAAAGTCTTGATCACTTGTTGGTGCTTTAACACTCATAGAACTATAGTAGTTAAAAGCAATAAAGTCAATTTTTGCTTTTTTAAATAATTTTAATTCTTCATTAGTAATCTCAATATTATAATTATTATTATTTCAAAAGTTTATTAAAACTTTATCATAACTACCTTTTACAAAAGGATCAATATAAATTCAATTTCTAATTAAATTTGCATTATGAGCTGCTAAAACATCTTCAGGTTTATTAGTTTGGGCATAAACTAAGGAGATATTTGGAGCTACTCCAATTTTTGCTTTTTTATCAATATTTTTTAAAAGAATAATTGCTTTTGCTTGAGCGATGTTCATATTATGAAACATTTGATAGGATTCCTGTCCCTTGTCAATTCCTGTCATTTGTTTTCCCAATAGATGACCGAACATAACTACCATGTTTTGTTCATTAATTGTTTGTCAATATTTTACTTTATTTTTATACTCGTTAAATAGAGTCTTAGCATATTTTAAATAAGCTTCTACTACTAAATCCTTATTTTGTCAACCTCCTTTTTGTTCTAGATAATCTGGCAAATCAAAATGGTGAATTGTAACCAAAGGTTCTATTTTATATTTAATAAGTTCATCTAATAGTTTATGATAAAACTCTATTCCCTTTTTATTTGGTTCTTTTTCAATACCCTTTGGATAAATTCGTGTTCAGTTAATTGAAAAACGATAAGATTTAAAACCCATTTCTGCCATTAAAGCTATATCTTCTTTAAAATGATGATAATGATCCGCTGCTATTTTAAAATCAGTTATATCCTTAACATTTAAACCCTTAATAAATCCTCCTGCACTAACATCTTGAACAGATAAGCCCTTACCATCTTTATTCCAAGCTCCCTCCACCTGGTAAGCACTTGTAGAAGCCCCTCACAAAAAGTTTTTTGGTATTTTATTCATACATTTTCTCCTTTTTATTGTCTAATTCTTTTTTTACTAATATAGAAATCTTTTGAATCAATTAACATATAACCAATTTCTAAGGCATTAATTGCATTGTAATATAAGTCGCTAACTTCTGCTAATATTTTATTGTCAGCTTTTTGACTTATTTCTAAAATAATACTATTTATAGCGTCGAATGATTTTCTTTTTCAAGTATTAAACTCATTAATTACTTTATTATTTTCTGTTTTTATTGTTATTAGCTCATGATTTAATTCATTAAGTTTTAAATTATTTTCTAATTGATTATATCTATCTAATAAAACTTTTAACTTTGTTTCATTATCATTTTTATTTGAAACTCTTGCTAATTTTGTAATAAGAGTTTGTTTTTTCTTTTCTAATTTTGAAGATAGAATATCTATTTTTGACTCCAATCAATTAATTTTAATAAATACTTTTTCAATTTCTTTTGACCTTAAACTATCTTCTAAACTAATTACAGAATTAATTTTTTTTATTTCGTCTTCTAATTGCGTTTTTGCAACATCAACTTTCATTTTTTTAGCCAAACTATAATATTTTAAAAGAATTTTATTTGCTGATTTAACAGATTTTATTTCATCTTTTCTTTCAATATACATTAAGAAGGCAATTCCTGCTGCTACTGGAATAACTCCAATGTTAAGAATAAATCATAATACACAATTTATTACAGCAGAATTAGGCGCTCCTGTAAAAATATTATTTACAGATGGCATTAATTTTACTCCATTAACTACTGTTTCAGCATATCTTGGTTCCATTAAGGTACCTGTAAAACCAAAAATACCTAAACCCCCAGCAGTTCTTGCTTCAATTCCCATTAAACCAGAGAACAAACCGAATAAACCAGCTGCAATAACTCCTGCAATAAAGGGTCTCATTTTTGGTAAATTAATTCCATAAAGTATAGGTTCAGTTACTCCAACAATCCCACCAGGAATTGCTGAAATAACAGTTGATCTTAATTGACCATTTTTAGTTCTAATAGCAACACCAATTGCAGCTCCAACTTGAGCAAAAACAGCAATGTTAATAGCCATTAAACTTGAAAAGTGACCAGCTGCCATTGGCATAACTACAGCCATAATTACTGGCACGTGCATTCCTGTAAGAACCAATGGTTGCCAAACTGCTACAAATATCATAACTCCAACTCCATACGGAATTTGTGATAAATAACCCACTATTAAAGCCATAAGTTGTTCTATTAAAAATAATACTGGACCTAATACAAAGAACATTGATCCATAGGCAATAATAACTATTAATAATGGTCTAAACAAAACGTCAATTGAAGGTGGCATTCAAATCTTAATTCATTTATCTAAATAAAAAATAATAAATGCCATAGCAACATGGGGAATAATTGATGAAGTATATAATGCAGCTTTAACAACAAAACCATTAATACTAAATAATGTTAAGTCTGGTTGTATTCCCAAACCCAAAGGAGCTCCTGCAATTAGTAGAGAAAGGAACAATTGCATTATTGTAGGTCCCCCTAATCACTTCATTGCATTATAACCAATAAAAATTCCCATCAATTTTAATCCTGTTTCTGATGCAATATTAATAAATAACGAAAATAAATCTACATTCATATCAATTGGTGCTCCAGTACCAAATTTCATATCAGTAATTACATTTCCCATTACAAGTAAAGTTTTTAAACCCATTAATAAACCTGATGCCATCATTATTGGCAATGAAGGCATAATAATTGCTCCAACTGCAATCATAAATCTTCGAGCTAAACTTTGTCTACTTGAAGATTTAACTTTGGTTTTATTGGTAGTAATACCTTGTTCAATATTATCAACAGCCTCTTTAACTTTATAAACTTCTCCTCCAATTACAATTTGGATTTGATTTCCAGCTCAAATAATACCTTTGACTAAATTAATACTTTTAATTGTTTCAACATCTACTTTTTTAATATCAATCACTTCAAAACGCAATCTAGTCATGCAGTTATAAACTTGCTTATAGTTTTCCTTTTTTCCTACTGCTTTATAAATTTCCTCTGCTGTTTGTTCATATTTGTTTTTAGTATTTAATAATTTTTGAACTTTCTCTATTGTTGAAATTTTATTAGTTTTTTCTTCAAAAACTAATTCACCAATTAGTTCACCTTTTTTTATTTTTTTTTCTGATTTAATATCACTTTTAAATTTTCATTCCTTAAATTCATTTAAATCAATTACTATTGGTGTAGACTTTACAATATTTTTTTCTTCTAAAAGTTTAAAATCTACAGTAACAATTTTTGTTTTTAAATTAATTGAATCTCCCTCCTTGACTTTAACATCAAAAGGTTTTCCTTGTAAATTAATTGTATCGAGTCCAATATGCATAAGAATTACTGGTCCCTGATTGCTTTTAAAATGAAAAGCATGTTTAGTGTGAAATATTTGAGCAACTTTTCCTTCTTCAAAGGGAGAATAAAACTCGCTGGAAGTTGGTTCAATATACAATCCCTCTCCCAACATATTTTCAGAAAATACACCATCATTTAAACTTTTTAATGGTTTTATTTTCCCATCTGTAGGAGAAAAAATTTTAATATGTTTTCCCATTTATGAAATCTCCTTTCATAAAAAGAATACAATTATAAAATAATAATATATATAAAAAATTGTTAAAAGTATTCTACTTTCCTATTAGTGAAATCAAATATTTAATTAATTACAAAGTTGTAAAAATAAATATTTTAAAATAAAGCTTCTATATTCATAAAGATGTTTTAATTCCTTTGAATCAATACAAATAATTTTTTCCTTATTATTAAATTCATTCACTTTTGAATGTGTACTTAATACTAAAAAATCATTATATAAAAAGTTATTTAATAGCATCTCCAAAGTTTTAGTATCTTGTCCACCTATAATGAAAATCACAAAGTCATTTTCATTAACTTTTTCCATTTGATTAATTTGGTCGAGCATTTGAGTATAAAAAACACATTCTTTTCCTTTTCTTTTTATTAATTCAGCAAAAAATAAGGCCTCAAATTGAAATTGGTAAGAAGAAAATATATATATTTTTTTTGATTTTTTAATACTTATTTTTGAATTTGCAATTTTATTTTCAAAACTTCCAAATTCTTTTATAGCACCAATTATGCTCTCTTCAAAATCTAAGTAACTTTTATTAAAGCTATCTAAATTCTGCTTAGTTTCACGGTCAGATATTTCCAATTTTATTTTGAAAATTAATTCTCTATAGCCTTTATAACCAAGGGAAATAGAAAATTTAGAAATTGTAGACTCAGCTACATTGGATAATTTAGCTAATTCTTTAATACTGGGAATAACTTTTGTAAAATAGGATTTTAATAAAATCTTTGAAATAGCATTATTTGCAGAATTTGGGTTAATATTTATATTAATGAATAATTGATTTAGAACAGATTTCATATAGAGACTCCCTTATAGTCAAATATTATTATTAATAAAAAAAAAAAAAAAACAATGATAATTTGAAGTTTTGAGTATAAACATGTTTTTAATTTATAATTAAAAGTTCCAGCGTTATTAAACTGGAACTAAAAGTATAAAATAGATTATAAGTCTCTTTTAAATATTTATAATTTTCTACATTCTAATTTTTTTATCTAATAACTTGAGCCGGTAGTAATTCATTTTCTATCAATATTTTATCATCTACAATTTTTAATAATAAACTTGGAGCAGCTCCTCTTACTTTTTTCAATTCATTTTTTCCATCAGATGAGAAATTGGTAAAGGCTAATGTTATTAAATATTCAGAATCTAAATTATCTGAAATCACTCCCCATGCATAAGCATAATTTTTATTTCAAATTATTTCCTTTTCATTTACAGTTTTTTCAGGTTGAGAGTATAAAATTATACCATCATTATTTATAGGGGTCATTTCACCAAATAAACTTCCCTTTGATGTAAACCCATGTAAGCTATCATTTTCATTTAGACCTGGAGCTAAATTCATATTATAGTATCCATGAGTTGTTGTAAACATATAATATCTATCAAATTTTTTATTATAAATTAAACTTGGTCTTTCGGTTTCATCAGAAACTAAGTTTGAAGCTCATAGTGGATTTAATAACTCAACATCTCCACTCTCTAAATTTAATTTTGCAATTCCTATAGCTGAATTTGCCATATTTGATCTCTCAAAATCATAATTCTCAGGATAATCTTCAAATCCTCCAGTATATTCTGGTAATCTTTCGCCTTCTTTACCATTTAATAAACCAGTATTTCCTTCAAATAATAAATATTGTTGACCTGTTTTTGGATCTTTAAAATAAAACGGATCTCTAAATGCTCATTTTTGCTTGTCATATCCTGTTGCTTCAGCAGCTTCATATGTTTGATATAAGTTTCCATCCGCTTCGGCAATTATTTTGTGAAAAGTAGGTTTCTCAAATTTCGGAATTTTATGATCAAAATTTAAGTTTAATTTTGCTAAGGCAATTCTTTGATTTCAATTTTTACCATAACTAATATTAGATACAGTGTAAAATAAATTAACTTGTTTAGTATTTTCATCATATAAAGCAGAACCAGATCATTCTTCTGAATTTGCAATTAAATTTTCAGATAAAACATATCCCCCTGGAATTCAATTAGTTCCAGTTTTAGAATAAAAATACATTATTTTTGTTTCACCAATACCATGACTTGGTTTTGATAAAGCAAATCATATTTGATAGCCATTTACAGTTGCCACACTTCCATCATTATTCATTAATGCCCAGCTATCTCAAATATCATAATTCTCAATAAATGCTGTTTTATTTGAATAGTCAATTTCAGGAATTAACCTTTCATTGTTAAATCTAACTTTTGATGCTGTCATTTCTGTTCATCTATAAGTTTTTTGATTTGTTTGTATATCTTTTTTAACTACTATGTTTGATACTGAAGCACAGGGAATTATCACTGTCCCAAGTAAACCTAATAATAATTTCATATATTCATTTGCCTTTCTTTCTTAACCCACCCTGCCACCTTTTTTAGCAATAATTTATTTTATTTAAGTTTTATATAGTTAAGTCAAAACAAATTTTTATTTTTTAATTTATTTATACAAATATATTTTACCAAATTTTAAAAAAAAATCTATTTTTAAAAATAGAATAGACAACCTTAAAGAGACTTGCACTTGATTTTAAATCAATTGTAAATAGCCTCTTTTTTTATTATAAATATAATCTTGAAGATTATTTCTCTTTAAAATAAATTCTCTGAGCTTAGTTTTAAAACTCTTAGAATGCGATAGCCTAAGTTTACCAGTTTGTAATATTTGCAAACTGTCTTTTTCTATTTATATTATATTTAAAATCATGATTTAAATTTCACATTTCTACAAAATTTGCGAACTTATTATGAAAATCCTTCATTGAAGTAAATTCATTACTATATTGTTTATAAAATTTATTTTTCACTCATCCATTAAGTGATTCGGTTGGAGCATTATGTTTAAAATCCGCTTCAGACATAGAATGAATTAAAAAATTACTGTTCTTATTAACAAAACTAAATATCATTTTATTGGCAAATGCTGTGCCTCTATCTGTTTGTATTAAAAATTTGGATATTGAGAAGTTCTTAACATAATTTTTAATTTTATTAAAAACTTTAAAAGCATTATTACTATTTTCTGTTCTATCGAAGGAATAAGAAACTATATTGTTATTAGATCAATTGTATCCAAAAATGACAACTTGATTTTCTAATACTCCTTTGATTCTTATTTTCATATGGCTTCCATCAACTCCAATAACATTCTCTTTTTTAAAATTATTCATAATTAAATCTTTTCTAATGTAACTATTACTTTTATTGATACCTAAGTTATTTCTCTTATTTCTTTGAAAAGTAGGCATTTTAAATATATTTTCTCTTTGAATTTTTCTTATTTCTCTAATTGAAATATTTAGATTATAAGTTTCAAAAATTCATTTATTAATTATATTAGCACCTGAAACAAAGCCTTTAAAGGTTTTGAAGTATTGTTCAATATAAAAATTAGCATTTTTTAAAACTTTTCTTTGAAAAATTGGAAAATTAGGTAATGATAATTTTTCTTTGAAAATTTTTATTGGTGACATTAGAACAAATCTTCTTTTAAATTTTGAATAACCTTGTTTAGATACATAAAAGAAATTAATTAATTTATTAGTTCCCATTCCATATAACGCTTCAAATTTGTATATTATGCAAAAAGAATAATGCTTATAAATTTTTGTCTTTGTTATCTGAATTAAGTCCTTCTTGCTCATTTTCATCATGTTGATGATCATCTCCGTTGTGCAGGAAGGAATGGACTTTTCCAGAATTTCATATCTTGCATTTGAAAGTAGTACTAATTCATTTGACTCCTTTAATTGTTTCTTTAATTTAGCTATTTCTTTTTCATATTCTTTTATACTTTTATCTTTAAAATCTTTTTTCAATTTATTTGCCACTATATTAAACTCCTTACAAAAGTTAGTATTATTATAGTTTAAATTTGAGTATTTTCTATTTCATAAATAAACTAATTGTACTCCAGAAGTTAAATTGTATTCTTCTACTAATTTTTTTGGTGTATGACCTTGATTAAACTTTTTTGTAACCTCTATTTTTAATTCTTTACTGTATTTTGTTTTTTTCATTTTTTCCTTTCATTAAAAAAACCAGTAGTAAAACTACTGGTAAACTTAGGTTACCTTTTTCTCTTCATTTAAGAGTTTTAAAACTATCTCCATAATCTTTGAAAAAAATATCTTTATGTCATCCATTTAAAGATTCAATTAGAGAATTGTGTTTAAATCCAACATCAGACATTGACAATGTAAGATTATTTGATTTATCAAATAATCTCTTAACAATAAAAGAAGTATTTGCAGTTCCTCTATCTGATTGAATGATTGATTGCTCAACTAAATTAGCACTAACAATTTTTTGAACTTTTGATAAAACATTGTAAACACCTGTACTGTTTTCTGCATTCTGAAAATCAAAAACTATCATTTGTCTAGTATATCAATCATAGGCAAATTCACCCAATATTTTTACTTTTTTATTACTAATATTTAAATGCATTCAAGAACAATCTAAACCAATCTTTTGATATTTATATTCACAAATATAATTTTGACCTATAAGATCAGGAGCAAAATTTCCTCTAGTTCCACCTTTGTATTTTTTTGGTCTATTCAATTGCTTTAAGTTAATAATTTTTTTAGCTTTTAATTCATTTATAATTTTGTAACTAACATTAATATTGCAATTATCTGCAATTCAGTGACCTACAATTCTACTTCCAGCACTACCATTTTTTTTAATGAATTTATTAATACTTCCAATTGCTTGTTTATTGTATTTTCTATTATACTTAATCCTTTCACCAATTAATAAAGCTTCAATATTCTTATTTTTTCATCTATAATATGATCCTTTATTAACGTATAAAGCTTCACATTTTTCTTTGGTTGATAAATTAGTGTTTTTAGAATCAAAATAAATAAAATTAAATGCTTTATTTTTTTATGCCTTCTTGCGGGTCATAATCACAATCTGATTCTGTGTCATGTTCGTGCAAGAAGGCATGCACTTTTCCAATAGCTGATATTTTAATTTTTCCTTTATAACTTTTGATTTTAATTGCTCATTTTCTTTTTGTGTTTTTTTAAGTTCTTCCTTCAAAAGCTTTAACTCTATATCTTTGCTCATAAATAAGTTAGTCTCACATTTTCTATTAATGAATGCTTCATTATTTATATTGTATCTTTTTATTCAAAGTCTTACAATTTGTCCTCCAGATTTTAAATCTAAATCACTTGCTATTTTATTATAACTTTCTCCATTTCGATATTTTTCTAATGCTATTCTTTTTATTTTCTTATCTATTATTTTTGGCATAAAAAATGACAACCTTTCTATTGAGACTACTAGTCTCTTTAAGGTTGTCTATTCTAATTCAAAAAAATCAGAAAAAAGAAAAAAACTTATCATTAATTATTAGATTCCATAAAAATCAATTTTTTTAGTACAGTTGCTATTGGGGAACCTAAGTAATATTATTTCCTAAAATTTTGGATTATTTCGTTTGGTGTACATCCATTTTTTAAGATTATATTTGTACTATTAAAAATTTTAACAAATTTATATATACAACTTCTAAAATGTTGATCATTAGTAAATTTATTACCAAATATTAAATAAAAATGCTTTTTGACTCATCTATGTGTTTGTTCTACAAATTGATTACCTTTAAATCCTGAAGCTGAATTAGATCTAATTATATTATGTTGCTTACAAAATTTTTCTGTTTCTTTACTTGTAAACGAAGAACCTAAATCACTATGCATAATAATTCTAGTTATTCTAACTAAATTCATTTTTCTTACTAAACCTTCTAACATTTCAAGACTTACTAGTATATTTTCAGAGTTGGCAACTGAATATGAACTGATTTCATTAGAGTAAAAGTCGTATGCAGGTAAAAATAATCGTTTTGTTTTAACTCCTCTAATATAAATATTTTTAAATCATGTACGATCAATTCCTATCTTTTCTAAATATTTATTAGAGCTGTAATCTTCTTTAATAAGATCTAATGAAGTATGTTTCTTATGGGTGTTTATTCCAATCCTTGTCTTTGATTTAGCAGAGGCTATTTCCTTTTTTAGTTTTAATAAAACTTCTGTTCTGAGCTCAATAATTGTTTCTCTAGAAAGTTTTATATTAAAGTCCTTTAATATCTTTAATCTAGTTTTCTCCGCACCAAATATACCATGCTTTCTTGAATAAATACTTTCTACAGCTTCTTTTGCATTAATATGACATTGTCTTTTATATTCGGGCTTTCCTCTTTTAATTCAATTATTATAACTACGATAGCCAACACCATAAATTAGAAGAGTTTGTTTTGCATCATTTCCCATTAATGATAATTCATATACTGTTTGATATTCTTTTTTGTATATGTTTTTTTATTAACCTTTTGATAACCTATTAGAAATGATGCTATGGACTTTTTTAATAATTCATTCTCTTTCTCTGTTTGTTCTCTTTTTTTCTTTTCCTTCTTAATTTCTATTAAATGAACACCTTGTTTAATTTGTGATTCTAATTCAAAAAGTTTCTTTTTTAAATCTTTGTTTTCTTCACTATATTTACTAACTTTATTTTTAAGTCTAATTTCATTGAATTTATTACGTTTTTTCCTATCAAATACTTTAATATCAGATGATTCATGATATTTTTGATATCAGTCTAAAATACTTGAATTAGCTTTTATATTATATTTAATTGCAATATCTTTTAATTTGACTCCATTAATATAATCATTAACATCTTGAATTTTTAATTTATTTGAATATTTCATTTATATACAACCTTTCTTGCTAATACAATTATAATCTTGTTCGGAATTATAAAACGAAAAAATTGGAGAGCCTATGAACTTAGACCCCCCAATACCTTCTACTTGTAAAAAAATATTATAATTATTATATAAACTTAATTATTTCTTTATCACCAAGTTCAATAGCTCCAAGAGTTATCTTATCTAAATCAATAAAGAAAACTAAATAACCAAAATTAAATCATAATCATTGATTATTTCTATTTTCACTTTTACCATTATGTTTAATATTAACACCAGTTTTTTTATTAGCAGTCCAATCAAAAGCTGAGTATGTTCAGACTTGATTAGAATCTATATCTGGTATCATTACGGAATAATTTGAATCTTCAAAAATATTTGCCTCATTAAGTAATTTAATTTTTGTTTCATTCAAATAATTATTCCCTACTAAAGAGAATCCATTATGAAATCTATTAGTCATGTTAGGATATGATATGCTTTCATCAAAACCTTCAACGATTTGATTAGTAAGTTCTGATGATTTTAAAGTCATTAGAAAGTCTTCATTTGAATTATAACTTGGATATTCATAACTATTTACAACTCCAAAAGTTTTATGTCAAACTTTTAAACTATTTACACTAAATTCAGCTAGATTATCTAAAATTTCTCCTTCGCTTTGATCAATATCAACAAAATAATTTACAGCTAATCTAAAATCAGGCAATTCATGTATATAAAGACCATTACTCAAATTAATTGATAAACCAGTTAAATTAACATAACCTAAAGCGGCTGAACTTTTATACTCACTAGTTTCTTTTATGGCACTTTCATTTTCTAATTTTAATTTACTTAAGAAACTATCCTTTTCTCATTTAAAATCTGATTTTCAAATCTCATAATTTGATTTATTAAAATAATAAGTTAATAAATTATTTTTTGTTTTTAAATCATTTGGTTCATCTCTAAAAATAGTATTTAAAAATATTCTTCCAGCATCTGTTTTATAATCAAATTTAATTGCAGTATCATTTTTAAATGATTTGAATTTATTCATTACATTAAATAATGAATTCTTATTCATTTCTGAAGATTTATAAATAAGATCTCCTTCAAAAGAAAGTGGCAGTGTATTACCAACTTTTTCAAAGTAATTTTTCTTAATAAAATTTATCATTGAAGATTCAAAACCATTATTTTTTGAATCATCTTGATAATACTTTTTAAACTCATCATTTGTTTTTCCAAAGCCATCAGAAGATTTTTTCTTAGCTTTAATATTTTCTCAATTTATATTAGTATGTTTTTTATCATCTAATTCATTAGATGAAAAATAATCTTTTGCAATATTTTTATAAAAATCGTCACTTGCTTTTTTTAAAGAATCACTATTTGTTGAAGTATATTTAAAATTTTCAGTTATTTCAAAACTTTCAATATCTTTTTCACCTTTATATTGAATTTGAATTTTATAATCAACAATTACATTTCCTAAATATAGTTTATCCACCTCAGATTCATAAGACTTGATTACTAATGTTTTTCAATCAATAACTACGTTTTTTAATAAATCATTAACATCATTTAAAATAATTTTGTAATCATTAACATTTTTCAAATTATTTAATTCTTTTGATAGTTCATCAATATCCAAAACTTTTTTAATGTCATTCTCTAATTGTTTTAAATCAAAAGGATCAATTTCCTCTCATTTTAAATCACTATTTTCTATTATTTTAGTTCTATTTAAGAAATAATATCTACTCTCTGTATCTGGAAGACCTATTAAATTATGATAAACATTTTCATTTAAATGTTTTGAAAAAATTTCATTTACATCACTTTTTAGTGATTTAACAATTTCATCATAATTTATTCCTTCTGGAGGAATAACAGGTGGTTCTGTACCACATGCAACTACAGTTGCACTTGTTGTGGCTATTAGACTTACAGTACCCAATAAACTTAATAACTTTCTCATATATTTTCTCCTTTGATTACTTTTATAACCATATATTAATAATAGAGTTATATTAAAAAAAGGAAACAATTATACAAATAATTTAAAAAGATAAAAACATTTTTATTTTATTTTATTTTTAACACTTTAATAATTATTTTTTATAAAAATAGTATATGAGTAGAATAAAAATAAAATTTAGTGTAATTATTTTATAATATTATTTTCAAAACTATTATTTAATTAGAAAAAAACTATAAGTTTTTAGTAGTAAAAAAAATGTCAAAAAAAATACAATAAGGAATTAAAAAATAAGGTTTCAAAAAAAGTTTAATCATAATTATTAGTTTTAATACTCACTTCTTTTGTTTCTGAATATACTTTGTCAAGTATACAAAATGTTTTTTTATAAAGTAATTACATTTAATGCAATTACTTTTATTTTGCTTCAATTATTAAAGTATTCATAAGATGGAGGGTTAGAAGTTTTAACTCGTATTCTTTCATAATTATAGAAGTGAATATATTTACTAATAGAGTTTTCCAATTTTTCAAAAGAGTTTACTTTTAACTCTTTTTTTCATTCCTCTTTTAAT
This sequence comes from Spiroplasma endosymbiont of Cantharis rufa, assembly GCF_964019665.1. Taxonomy (NCBI): domain Bacteria; kingdom Bacillati; phylum Mycoplasmatota; class Mollicutes; order Entomoplasmatales; family Spiroplasmataceae; genus Spiroplasma; species Spiroplasma endosymbiont of Cantharis rufa. Next base: position 790,743 of record NZ_OZ026459.1, read on the forward strand.
AAATAAAAGAATGTTTCACACATTGCATTATCTATTGAATTTCCAGGTTTTGATAAAGAAATAATTATATTATTCATTCTTGAATAATTTTTTGCAAAAAATGATGTATAATGGGAACCATTATCAGAGTGAATTATAAGCGGTTTACTTATGTCATTTCTATATTTTGTTGAATTAATAAGAGTATCTCTATAAATTTTTATATCATTTATGTTAGACAATTTATAACCAACTATAAATCCTGTTTTAACATCTTTTAAATCGCTAAGATAAGCAAATTTATTATTTAATGGTAAATAAGTAATGTCAGTCACTCAGCATTCATTTTTCTCATAGATTTCTCATTTTCTATTAACAATATTGGGCCCATGAGTAATATTTTTCTTTTCCTTAGGTTTTCTAATCATCTTTTTAACTCTAATTACTGAATACATCTTATATATTCTCATTATTCTTGCTACTTTATTTTGGCTTATGTTTATCCCCTTACTTTTTAAACATATTGTTATTATTGGACTACCATAAATACCCTTATATTTAAAAAATAGAATCTTTATTTCTTTTGCAATATAAATGTCTATTTTTATAATATAATTCTTTTTACCATTGTTAACTCACCTATAGTAACTTGATCTAGTAATTTTTAAAAGCTTACATAAATCTGAAATACTATATTTTTATTTAAATTCTTCTATGATTTTATAAATATAATTTATTTTTTCTTTTGATTTTCCATCATTTCATTGAACTTTTTTATAACTTCATTTTCCATTTCTAATCATTTAATCTTCTTTTTAAGAATTGCTAGTTCCTTATCTTTTGGGTCTAAAGAGTTTGGCCTAACACTGGAATGCTTGTTATGCTTTCCTGTTCTTGAAATTAAAGATTCAGCTCCGTATATTTTATAATTTATGCAAAGATTTCTTGCTGTTGAATACGATACACCATATTCAATTGATTGCTCTCTAAAAGTTCTATTTTCATTATAGTGTCTATTTACTAACTCTTGCTTTTGTTTGATACTTAATATATTTGATTTATTTCCTGTAACATTTGACATATAAAAAATTCTCCTTGTATATATTTTATGTTTTTTTAACATTATGTATACTTAGAGAATTATATTCAGTAATGAATTAAAAAAACCTTTATATTGAGACATTTGGTCTCTTTAAGGTTGTTTATTCTACTTGTAAAAAAATATTATAATTATTATATAAACTTAATTATTTCCTTATCGCCAAGTTCAATAGCTCCAAGAGTTATCTTATCTAAATCAATAAAGAAAACTAAATAACCAAAATTAAATGAAAATCATTGATTATTTCTCTCTTCACTTTTACCATTATGTTTAATATTAACACCAGTTTTTTTATTAGCAGTCCAATCAAAAGCTGAGTATGTTCAGTTTTGATTAGTACTTTTACTTGGTATCATCATGTCATAATATGAATTTTCAAAAATATTTGCCTCATTAAGTAATTTAGTTTTTGTTTCAATCAAATAATTATTATCTAATAAAGAGAAGGCATCATGAAAATTAGCAGTTGCATTATAATTATATTCAGGGCCATCATTCATTCTTTCAGAAATTTGATTAGTAAGTTCTGATGATTTTAAAGTCATTAAAAAGTCCTCATTTGAATTATAATCTGGATATTCATAAGTATTTACAACTCCATAAGTTTTATGTCAAACCTTTAAACTATTTACACTAAATTCAGCTAGCTTGTCCAGGATTTCTCCTTCGCTTTGATCAATATCTACAAAATAATTTACAGCTAATCTAAAATCAGGCAACTCATGTATATAAAGACCTTCACTTAAATTAATTGATAAACCAGTCAAATTAACATAACCTAAAGCAGTTGAGCTTTTATATTCACTAGTTTCTTTTATGGCACTTTCATTTTCTAAATTTAATTCATTTAAAAAACTATCTTTTTTAAATTGAAAATTTGTCTTTCAAATCCCATAATTTGATTTATTAAAATAATAAGTTAATAGATTATTTTTTGTTTTTAAATCAGTTGGTTCATCTCTAAAAATAGTATTTAAAAATATTCTTCCAGCATCTGTTTTATAATCAAATTTAATTGCATTATCCTCTTTAATTTGTTTGTACTTATTAATTACATTAAATAATGAGTTTTTATTCATTTCTGAAGATTTATAAATAAGATCTCCTTCAAAAGAAAGTGGCAGTGTATTACCAACTTTTTCAAAGTAATTTTTTTTAATAAAATTTATCATTGATGATTCAAAACCATTATTTTTTGAATCATCTTGATAATATTTTTTAAACTCATCGTTTGTTTTTCCAAAACCATCAGAAGATTTTTTCTTAGCTTTAATATTTTCTCAATTTATATTAGTATGTTTTTTATCATCTAATTCATTAGATGAAAAATAATCTTTTGCAATATTTTTATAAAAATCGTCACTTGCTTTTTTTAAAGAATCACTATTTGTTGAAGTATATTTAAAATTTTCAGTTATTTCAAAACTTTCAATATCTTTTTCACCTTTATATTGAATTTGAATTTTATAATCAACAATTACATTTCCTAAATATAGTTTATCCACCTCAGATTCATAAGACTTAATTACTAATGTTTTTCAATCAATAACTATGTTTTTTAATAAATCATTAACATCATTTAAAATAATTTTGTAATCATTTACATTTTTCAATTTATTTAATTCTTTTGATAGTTCATCAATATCCAAAACTTTTTTAATGTCATCCTCTAATTGCTTTAAATCAAAAGGATCAATTTCCTCTCATTTTAAATCACTATTTTCTATTATTTTAGTTCTATTTAAAAAATAATATCTACTCTCTGTATCTGGAAGACCTATTAAATTATGGTAAACATTTTCATTTAAATGTTTTGAAAAAATTTCATTTACATCACTTTTTAGTGATTTAACAATTTCATCATAATTTATTCCTTCTGGAGGAATAACTGGATCTGTACCACAAGCAACTACAGTGGCACTTGTTGTGGCTATTAGACTTACAGTACCCAATAAACTTAATAACTTTCTCATATTTTCTCCTTTGATTATTTTTATAATCTATATTAACAATATAGTTATATTAAAAAAAAGAAACAATTATACAAATAATTTAAAAAGATAAAAATGTTTTTTTAAAAAATCTATTTTTTAACACTTTAATAATTATTTTTTATAAAAATAATATATGAGTAGAATAAAAATAAATTTTAGTGTAATTATTTTATAATATTAGTTTAAAACTATTATTTAATTAGAAAAAAAACTATAAGTTTTTAGAGTAAAAAAATGTCAAAAAAATACAGTAAGGAATTAAAAATAAGGTTCCAAAAAAAGTTTAATTATGACTATTAGTTTTAATACTCACTTTTTTTGTTTCTTTAAGTTTTTCTTTTAAAAGTTTCACATCTATATCTTATCTAATAAATAAGTTAGTTTAAAATTTTATATTAATGAATGTTTCAATATTTATATTGCACTTTTTATTCAGAATGCAAGATTTGTCTTCAATATTTTAAATCTTGACACTTTCTATTTTATATAACTTTCTTTATTTCAATATTTTTCTAAAGCGCTTGTTTTTATTTTTTGATTGGTTATTTTTGGAATTAAAAAAAAGACATCACTCTATTGAAACATTAGGTCTCTTTAAAGTTGTCTATTCTTCTTTCAAAAAAATTTATAATTTTTATTTAGTACAAACTTAATTATTATATTATATAAACTTAACTATTTCCTTATCACCAAGTTCAATAGCTCCAAGAGTTATCTTATCTAAATCAATAAAGAAAGCTAAATAACCAAAATTAAATGACAATCATTGATTATTTCTATGTTCACTTTTACCATTATGTTTAATATTAATACCAGTTTTTTTATTAGCAGTTCAATCAAAAGTTGAATACATTCATTCATTTGTGGTTTCTAAACTTGGAACCATCATGTAATAAGCTGAATCTTCAATAATATTTGCATCATTAAGTAATTTAATTTTCGTTTCCTTCAAATAATTATTCCCTACTAAAGAGAAAGACCTATAAAATCCATTAGTTGTATTAACAATCTCCCTAGAGCTAATTTCAGAAATTTGATTAGTAAGTTCTGAAGATTTTAAACTCATTAAAAAGTCCTCATTTGAATTATGATCTGGATATTCATAACTATTTGCAACCCCAAAAGTTTTATGTCAAACCTTTAAGCTATTTACAGTAAATTCAGCTATCTTGTCCAAAATTTGTCCTTCGCTTTGATCAATATCAACAAAATAATTTACAGCTATTCTAAAATCAGGTAATTCATGTATATAAAGACCTTCACTTAAATTAATTGATAAACCAGTTAAATTAACATAACCTAAAGCAGCTGAACTTTTATATTCACTAGTTTCTTTTATAGCACTTTCATTTTCTAATTTTAATCCACTTATGAAACTATCCTTTTCTAATTGAAAATTTGATTTTCAAATCTCATAATTTGATTTATTAAAATAATAAGTTAATAGATTATTTTTTGTTTTTAAATCAGTTGGTTCATCTCTAAAAATAGTATTTAAAAATATTCTTCCAGCATCTGTTTTATAATCAAATTTAATTGCAGTATCATCTTTAAATTGTTTGTACTTATTCATTACTTTAAATAATGAGTTTTTATTCATTTCTGAAGATTTATAAATAAGATCTCCTTCAAAAGAAAGTGGAAGTGTATTACCAACTTTTTCAAAGTAATTTTTTTTAATAAAATTTGTCATTGAAGATTCAAAACCATTATTTTTTGAATCATCTTGATAATACTTTTTAAACTCATCGTTTGTTTTTCCAAAACCATCAGAAGATTTTTTATCACCTCTTATTTTTTCTCAATTTATATTAGTATGTTTTTTGTCATTTAAATCATCAGATAAAAAATAATCTTTTGAGATATTTTTATAAAAATCATCACTTGCTTGTTTTAAAGAATCACTATTTGTTGAAGTATATTTAAAATTTTCATTTATTTCAAAATTCTCAATATCTTTTTCACCTTTATATCGAATTTGAATTTTATAATCAACAATTACATTTCCTAAATATAGTTGATCCACTTCAGATTCATAAGACTTAATTACTAATGTTTTTCAATCAATAACTACATTTTTTAATAAATCATTAACATCATTTAAAATAATTTTGTAATCATTTACATTTTTCAATTTATTTAATTCTTTTGATAGTTCATCAATATCTAAAACCTTTTTAATGTCTTTCTCTAATTGCTTTAAATCAAAAGGATCAATATCCTCTCATTTTGAATCACTATTTTCTATTATTTTAGTTCTATTTAAAAAATAATATCTACTCTCTGTATCTGGAAGACCTATTAAATTATGATAAACATTTTCATTTAAATGTTTTGAAAAAATTTCATTTACATCACTTTTAAATGATTTAACAATTTCATCATAATTTATTCCTTCTGGAGGAATAACAGGTTTTGTTCCACAAGCAACTACAGTTGCACTTGTTGTTGCTATTAGACTTACAGTACCCAATAAACTTAATAACTTTCTCATATTTTTCTCCTTTGATTATTTTTTAACCATATATTACAATATAGTTATATTAAAAAAAGGAAACAATTATACAAATAATTTAAAAAGATAAAAATATTTTTTTAAAAATCTATTTTTTAACACTTTAATAATTATTTTTTTATAAAAATAGTATATAAGTAGAATAGAAATAAATTTTACTGTAATTATTAAATAAAATTATTTTCAAAAATATTATTTAATAAGAAAAAAACTATAAGTTTTTAGTAGTAATAAAAAAAATACAGTAAGTAATTAAAATAAGGTTCCAAAAAAACTAAATCATAACTATTAGCTTTAATACTCACTTTTTTTATTTCTTTAAGTTTTTCTTTTAAAAGTTTTACATCTAAATCTCATTTCATAAATAAGTTAGTATAAAATTTTATATTAATGAATACTTCAATATTTATATTGTATTTTTTATTCAGAATGCAAGATTTGTCTTCAATACTTTAAAACTTAACACTTTCTATTTTATATAACTTTCTTTATTTCAATATTTTTCTAAAGCACTTCTTTTTATTTTCTGATTGGTTATTTCTGGAATTAAAAAAAAAGACATCACTCTATTGAAACATTAGGTCTCTTTAAAGTTGTCTATTCTTATTTCAAAAAAAATTTATAATTTTTATTTAGTACAAATTTAATTATTATATAAACTTAACTATTTCCTTATCACCAAGTTCAATAGCTCCAAGAGTTATCTTATCTAAATCAATAAAGAAAGCTAAATAACCAAAATTAAATGACAATCATTGATTATTTCTCTCTTCACTTTTACCATTATGTTTAATATTAATACCAGTTTTTTTATTAGCAGTTCAATCAAAAGCTGAGTATGTTGCTACAGCTAAATCACTTCAACTTGGAATAATCAAGAAATAAGCTGAATCTTCAATAATATTTGCATCATTAAGTAATTTAATTTTCGTTTCCTTCAAATAATTATTCCCTACTAAAGAGAAAGAGCTATAAAATCCATTAGTTGTATTAAAAATCTTGCTAGACATATCTTCAGAAATTTGATTAGTAAGTTCTGAAGATTTTAAAGCTATTAAAATATCCTCATTTGAATTATGACTTGGATATTTATAATTATTTGCAACCCCAAAAGTTTTATGTCAAACCTTTAAGCTATTTACAGTAAATTCAGCTAGTTTGTCCAAAATCTGTCCTTCGCTTTGATCAATATCAACAAAATAATTTACAGCTAATCTAAAATCAGGTAATTCGTGTATGTAAAGACCTTCACTTAAATTAATTGATAATCCAGTTAAATTAACATAGCCTAAAGCAGCTGAACTTTTATACTCACTAGTTTCTTTTATAGCTCTTTCATTTTCTAATTTTAATTCACTTATGAAACTATCTTTTTGTAATTGAAAATCTGTCTTTCAATTCTCATAATTTGATTTATTAAAATAATAAGTTAGTAGATTATTTTTTGTTTTTAAATCATTTGGTTCATCTCTAAAAATAGTATTTAAAAATATTCTTCCAGCATCTGTTTTATAATCAAATTTAATTTTAGTATTATTATATGTTTTGAATTTATTTATTTCTTTAAACAATGAGTGTCTATTCATTTCTGAAGATTTATAAATAAGATCTCCTTCAAAAGAAAGTGGCAGTGTATTACCAACTTTTTCAAAATAATTTTTTTTAATAAAATTTATCATTGAAGATTCAAAACCATTATTTTTTGAATCATCTTGATAATACCTTTTAAACTCATCGTTTGTTTTTCCAAAACCATCAAAAGATTTTTTATCACCTCTAATTTTTTCTCAATTTATATTAGTATGTTTTTTGTCATTTGAATCATCAGATAAAAAATAATCTTTTGCGATATTTTTATAAAAATCATCACTTGCTTGTTTTAAAGAATCACTATTTGTTGAAGTATATTTAAAATTTTCAGTTATTTCAAAACTTTCAATATCTTTTTCACCTTTATATTGAATTTGAATTTTATAATCAACAATTACATTTCCTAAATATAGTTGATCCACTTCGGACTCATAAGACTTAATTACTAATGTTTTTCAATCAATAACTACGTTTTTTAATAAATCATTAACATCATTTAAAATAATTTTGTAATCATTTACATTTTTCAATTTATTTAATTCTTTTGATAGTTCATCAATATCTAAAACCTTTTTAATGTCATTCTCTAATTGTTTTAAATCAAAAGGATCAATTTCCTCTCATTTTAAATCACTATTTTCTATTATTTTAGTTCTATTTAAAAAATAATATCTACTCTCTGTATCTGGAAGACCTATTAAATTATGATAAACATTTTTATTTAAATGTTTTGAAAAAATTTCATTTACATCACTTTTTAGTGATTTAACAATTTCATCATAATTTATTCCTTCTGGAGGAATAACAGGTTTTGTCCCACAAGCAACTACAGTTGCACTTGTTGTGACTATTAGACTTACAGTACCCAATAAACTTAATAACTTTCTCATATTTTCTCCTTTAATTATTTTTTAACCATATATTAATAATAGAGTTATATTAAAAAAAGAAAAGAATTGTACAAATAATTTAAAAAGATAAAAATATTTTTTTACAAAAATAATATATAAGTAGAATAAAAATAAATTTTAGTGTAATTATTTTCAAAAATATTATTTAATTAAAAAAAGCTATAAGTTTTTAGTAGTAAAAAGTAACAAAAAAAGTAAGTAATTAAAAATAAGTTTACAAAAAAATAATAGACGACTTAAAAAAGACTTGCCTTGATTTTAAATCAAGAGCAAATAATCTCTTTTTTTAATTATAAATATAATCTTGAGGATTATTTCTTTTTAAAATGAATTCTCTGAACTTAGTTTTAAAACTCTCCAATGAATCAAAAGTATCTCCATAATTTTTAAAAAAGTATTCTTTTATTATCTATTTAAAAATTCAATAGAAGAACTGTGTTTAAATCCAACATTTGACATTGACAATGTAAGATTATTTGATTTATCAAATAATCTCTTAACAATAAAAGAAGTATTTGCAGTTCCCCTATCTGATTGAATAATTGATTGCTCTACTAAATTAGCACTAGCAATTTTTTGAACTTGTGATAAAACATTGTAAACACCTGTACTATTTTCTGCATTCTGAAAATCAAAAGCTATCATTTGTCTAGTATATCAATCATTGGCAAATTCACCCAATATTATTACTTTTTATTACTAATATTTAAATGCATTCAAGAGCCATCTAAACCAATCTTTTGATATTTATATTCACAAATATAATTTTGACCTATAAGATCAGGAGCAACATTGCTTCTAGTTTCACCTTTGTATTTTTTGGTCTATCCAAATGCTTTAAGTCAATAATTTTTTTAGCTTTTAATTCGTCTATAATTTTGTAACTAACATTAATATTGCAATTATCTGCATTTTAATGACTTACATTCCTACTTCCAGCACTAATAATTTTTTTAATGAATTTATAAATACTTGCAATTACTTGTTTATTGTATTTTCTATTATACTTAATCTTTTCACCAATTAATAAAGTTTTAATATTTTTATTTTTTCATCTATAATATGAACCTTTATTAAAGTATAAAGTTTCACATTTTTTTTGGTTGATAAGCTAGTGTTTTTAGAATCAAAATAAATAAAATTAAATGCTTCATTCTTTTATGCATTCTTGCGGGTCATAATTACAATCTGATTCTGTGTCATGTTCATGCAAGAAGGCATGCACTTTTCTAATAACTAATATTTTAATTTTTCCTTTATAACTTTTTATTTTAATTGCTCATTTTCTTTTCGTGTTTTTTTAAGTTCTTCTTTCAAAACTTTTAACTCTAAATCTTTGCTCATAAATAAGTCAGTCTCACATTTTCTATTAATGAATGCTTCATTATTTATATTGCATCTTTTTATTCAAAGTCGTACAATTTATTCTCCATATTTTGAATATAAATCACTTGCTATTTTATTATAACTTTCTCCATTTCAATATTTTTCTAATGCTATTCTTTTTATTTTCTCATCTATTATTTTTGGCATAAAAAATGACAACCCTTCTATTGAGACTATTATCTCTTTAAGGTTGTCTATTCTCATTTTTCTGACGAAATCTAGTAGATAATTAAGATTATTCTTTTTTAAAAGAAAATTAATATAAAGATATTTAAAAAATTATTATTTCGTTAAAAAGTTTTACCTATTTTTTATTAAAAGAATAAAAAATTTATTCTATACTTTACATAATATCATTAAAAATAAATTGGACTGTTTTTTTTGAAAAATTAAAGTAGTCTACTAATAAATATTTTAAATTTTATAATTGTAAAAAAAATTAAAACCATATAAGTATAAATATTATGAATATTTAAATAGCTTAAAAAAGTAATTATATTTAATGAGATCACTTTTACAAAAAAAAAAAAAAAACGAAAGATTTAATATGGTATATGTATTAAATTGTTCTTCCATTTTTAAATTCTAATATAAACTAATTTTAAGCTAATTGTCAAATTTAAAATAATTGAACATGATAAGTTAATGAAAATTACATAGAATAAAAAATAGTTTGAAAATTACAAACTATCAATATTAGACTATATTTATATTTTTATTCATTAACTTCTAATGCTTTATAAATTGATTCCATGTTTATAGGTAACTTCACTAAATTTTTTAATGGTAAATTATTTTTTATTAAATATAAAAATAAATAATTTATTTGTTTAAAATTTTCAATAGCCACTACCAATGAATTTTCATCAATATCATATTTAAAAGTTTTTATATTTAAATCCCCTAAAAAAGACCTAAAATCCTTTTCACTAAACTTTTCATTTATATATATTTTATATTTAGAATAAACATTTAGTTCCTGAGTAGAACCATTAAAAATATTTTTTCCATCATCAATAATTACAAAATCATCAATAATATCTGCAATTTCATCAATATTATGAACAGTGATTACAACAGTTTTTCCTGCCTTTTTTGCTTCTACTAAAAGAATTTTAATTTTATTTCTCCAATAAGAATCAAGATTTGCCCCAGGCTCATCAAGTATAATAATTTCTGGATCTTTAATAAAACACAATATTAAATTCATACGATTCTTCATTCCTCATGAGAAACTTTTAATTGATTTATCTTTTGATTCTCAAATATCAAAATATTTCATTCAATATTCAATTTTTATTATTGACTCTTTTTTTGAAATACCCATCATTATGCAAATATCTAATAAAAATTTGTAAGCGCTAACAACATATAAAGAAAAATCCATTTGAGTATAGTAACCAATATTTTTATTTTCTAAATAATATTTTCCTGCTTTTCTTGAAATATTTTCAATTTCAATATTTCCTTTAAATTCTTTTATTATTCCTAATAAGGAGTTTAAAATAACAGTCTTACCACTACCACTTGACCCAAGCAAAGCAGTAATTCTAGCCTTTTTAATTGAACAATTTAAAGGTCCAATTACTTTCTTTTTATATTTTTTAATATAATTATCAAATTTTATAATTTCTTCCATATTTCCTTACCCTGTCAAATCTAATTTTTTAAATTTATTTTTTGCAACATAATAATTAATTATCGATATTGCAAATTGCAATACCATATAAAAATATGGAGCAATAAAATTGTTATATGTGTCTTCTTTAATTTTATTTTCTGAATCAAGTTTGAATGTATACGATGGTTTAGCCATAAATAAATTATCTTGCTTATTAAAAAATATTTTACTTGAACTTTCTGGTTCAAATCACATATCATCATAGTTTCTTCCACCATAGTAAATATAATTTTGTACCATATTAGAAATAAAATTTAATTGAAAAAATAAATTATAATTATTTCTTGATTTTGAATATTTAATTCAATTTTCATCTTTTACTACAGTACTATTTTCAAAAATAACCATATTATTTGTATAACGTATAAAATAATTTTCTAATATACGAGCGCTTAACATTGTAGGGAAAAATAATTTTTCCTCTATTAATTTTTCAACTTTTGCACTTTCAATCATTAATTTATTATTTGAGTAAGAAAAATAACTCTGATAAACTTCAACTAAACTTTTATTATCAAATAAAATATTTTCTCGCTCAGGATTTGTTTCATTTTTAATATAATTTTTATCAATGTTTTCTTTATTATCAAATAAAATAAACACATCAAATAAATTATAAAATTTACTTTGAATATCATTAAATTTACTATTTATAAATTTAGTAAAACTTATAAATTCTTCAAGAACTATTTTATAATTATTATCCAAATTATCATTACTAATTTTGTTTTCCAATTCTTCTACTGAAAGAAATCTATACTTCAATTCAAATTGAAAAGTAACTTCATCACCTTTTCAATCTGAAAGTGATGAGTTATTATTTGTACTAACTATTTTTGCTGGCTCTGTTAAACCAATAGTTGTGGTTCTATTTTCAACGATACCCATATCTATTCAAAATTGTAACCTATTTTGAATATTGTTATCAGTATCAAAATTATTAGTTAATGAATTTGGGTCTGTTTCATATTTATTTTTAAGAAAGTCTTCATAAATAGATAAACTTAAATTTGGATATTTTAATTGATCATTTAAAACATGTTTTTTTAAATCATAACTATCATAGATTTCATTTACTGCAAAAACTGTATTACTTCCTTTATAATTTAAAGATATTTTTTTATTTTCTTCTCCTTGAATTAAGAAAGTATATGGAAGATTACTAATAAAAGTACTTGATAATATTAAAGTAGCTACAATTGTTGAAACTTGAATATTTGTGAATAAAGAAATTAATAAAAAGAAATTAATTAAAAAGAAACAACTTATAAATGAGTATAATAAATAGACTGTTGTAATTTTTAATAACAAGAAATTAAATTTAAATAAAAATGCCATATTTATAATATTTATTAATAAATAACTAATAAATAAATTTATAAAAATTAATAATATAAATGCTATAAATTGGTAAGAAAATAATTTTTTTCTTGAAACTTGTTGTGTAATAATTATATTCATTGTTTTATCATCTCGTTTTACTACATAAAAGTATTGTGTTAATCTTAAACAAAGAATAAACAATATAACAAATATTGTAAGTAAAACATAGTAATCAAATATCATCAAAAAATTACTTGCATCTTTTTGTACAACAGAATAAATTCCTATAAATAAAGAAAACAATAAATACAATCCATTAAAAATTATGAATGACCTCTCCTTCATAATTAACTTAAAACTAAATTTTATTATTCATGATCCTGGAATAACCCTTTTCATAATTTTTCACCTATTCTATTGTATAATTTTAATTTATTTAACTTTTACTTCAATCCAGAAAAATTTATATTTGATTTTACTGTAATAAACTTTAGTTTTAATTAAAATAGTAAATTTACCCTTGCTTAGTTTAACAATTTTATATTCATTGTATCATAAACTTGTATATATAATAACATAATTTAATAGATATTTATATAGTTATTAAATACTGTACTGTTCCTTTTTTTCGGACACCTATATTTTATAACTAACTCTATTATTATTATAAAAATATTGATACATTTTCAAATTATAAATATATTCATTTACAACATTGTATTTATATCCTTCCTTAATTGCTTCTCTTTTAAGAGTACTTCAAAAACCTTCAATATATCCATTGTCCGTTGATCTACCAATTCTAGACATACTTAAGCCAAAACCAAATCACATTGTAGCTAAGCGATATTGATAAGATTTAAATTCTGAGCCATTATCAGAGTGAATAATTGAGTTTGGTTTAAAAGTTCCAAACTCATTAACCATATTAAAAAATGACTCTAATACTAATTTCATACCTTTAATATTTTTAGTTACCAAACCATAAACTTTTTTAGTGTTTACATGATAAAAAGCACAAGTATATAGTTTGCATCCTGCTATTATTTTCTCTGTAATATCTACAGAGAAAATATCTCCATATTTTTTCAAATCTGTTTGATATTTGAATAATCTAGGATACTTACCAATTTTTTCTGGAGTAACTGATTTATTCTTTTTTATTTTATAGTTATTAGGTTTTAACTTTAGAAACTTCATTATTCTCAGAATTTTTTTATGACTACAATTTAAATCTAAATACTTCAATAATCTTCTAGATCCATAGATTTTAACTTCATTTTTATAAACATCATTAATTCTCAAAACTAAATCTCAATTAATAGCCTTAATTTTTGGTTTACCTTTTGATATTCAATCATAGTAAGTACTTTTTGCTAGATCAATTAGTCTGCAAAGTCTTCTAATTGCAATATTTGGGTATTTAATTGTAAAGTTATAAACTACTTTTGATTTAAATGTGTTTAACTCTCACTTATTTACTTCTTTCTATCAATCATTTCTCTTAATTCTTTAAACATTTCATCTCTTAATTTGAAATCTTCACTCTCTCTTTTTGATTTTTTAAGCTCTTTTTTTAAATTTATAATCTCCTCATTATTGGCTTTAAAGGACTTTTTAAATCCATTTCTTCCATTTTCATCATAAATTTTTATTCAGTTTTTTAATCTTGATTTATCAATTCCTACTGCTTTTGAATACTGCGTTAATAATAAATTGGATTTATAAAAATTTAATACTAATTCAATTTTTTGATTTATTGAATACTTAGTCAAAATAAAACCTCTCTTCGTTCACAAATATTTTATATCAATATATAAAGTATTTTTAAAATGTGTCCGAAAAAAGGTTACACTACAATAGTTATTAAATACTGTACTGTTCCTTTTTAAAAAAACTATTTTATTCTATAGTTAACTTATATTCTTCTATTAGTTTATTTGCTATATAACACGCACTTAATTTTGTTATTAATACTTCTATTTTTAATTATTAATATACTTAATTTTATAAATTTTTGCTTTAATTTTAAAAAATAGCAGTTTCATTATTAACCAACTTATAAAAATACCTTTTTTTACCTTTTTCATAATATATTATATTTAAGATAGAGTTAAAAAGGTAGTAAGATATTAAGGAAAGAATGAGGATGTTAAATGAAAACTAGTTTAAAAATAGAACTATTAAAAGCTCAAAAATTAGGTTATGCTCTTGCTGCCTTTAATTTTGATAACCTTGAAATGATGAAAGCTATTATTGAAGCTGCTGAAGAAGAAAACTCTCCAGTAATTTTAATGGTAACTGAAAGTGCTGCTAAATATATGGGTCTTGATTATGTATTTGCTCTTGGCTTAACAGCTTGCGATAAAGCGAAAGTACCTGTTATTTTACACTGAGATCATGGCTTTGATATTGCTTTAATAAAAAAAGCAATCGATGCTGGTTTCTCTAGTGTAATGCTAGATTCTTCTTTGAAACCCTTTGATGAAAATGTCAAAGAAACTTTAGAAGTTGTTAATTATGCAAAAAGTAAAGGTGTTGAAGTAGAATCAGAAATTGGCCATGTTGGTGGTAAAGAAGATGATAGAAATTCAAAATCAAATGGTTATAGTGATATTAATCAAGCAATTGAATTTAACAATTTAACAAAAGTTGATGCTTTAGCTATTGCTATAGGTACAAGCCATGGTTTATTTAAAGGTGAAGTCAAATTGCAATTTGATTTATTAAAAGAAATTGCCAGCAAAATTAAAACTCCCTTGGTTTTACATGGGTCAAGTCAAGTTCCATTAAAAGATTTACAAAAAGCTATAAAATTAGGAATTACAAAAATTAATATTGGCACTGATTTAAAAATAGCTTGTGCTGATGGGTTAAAGCAATATTTTGAAGAAAATCCAAATGACTTTGATGCCAGAAAATATGGTACATTTGCAATTGAAAAAGTAAAAAAAGAAGCCATTATTAAAATTAGAGCTTTTGGTTCAAATAATAGAGCTTAAATTATTTAAAAACTATACTTTGTAAGTATAAAAAGCAGATTATCAAATCTGCTTTTTATTTTTTTCAAAATAAATTGTTAAACCATACATCAATATTAATCCCAATGAACAAATCATTAAGATTAAGTAATCATAAGTATAATCATTACAATATACTGATATAGCTGTAATAAAGTTAATGGAGTTAAAAACTATTCCCACGATATTTCAACTCAATGCAGTTTTTGCCTTTTCTGCTTTAATTGAATAAAGACAAGCTAAAATATCAATAATAACTCACAAGCTTCACAATAGCATTAGCAAGAGCGAAGTGATAAACTTTACACTTCAATGCATATTATCATTAACTGCCCCATTTATAGCAGTTGAAATGATAATAACACTTTTAATTGATATAACAATAAAACAGAAAAATATTTTTGTATAAAAACTAATTCAAAATTTTGACATATTTTGTTCCTCCACTATTAATTTAGTAGAAAAAGATAAATAAAAATGTCATTGAAAAACAATGACACGTTAAACTGATTTTAAAATTTCTTTACGTTGTTTTTGATATTCTTCTAAAGATATCAATTCATTTTTATATAGTTCTTGTAACTTTATTAAGCGTTTACTTGTCTTAGAGATTTTAACTCGATTTTTATTTGTAAAATACAAAACAAGAAATACGATAATTTCAACTCCTATTGTAATAGTTAAACAAATTGAAACAATTACAAAAGTATAGATTATTGTTCCTTGAACGATACTTGCTAAAACAGAAGTAAGCAGTAACCATAACATCAATATTGTGAAATTAATAATTATTAATTTTAATAAATTAGTTAAGTTTCTATCCAAATTTACTTTTGAAGTTATCATTAAATACTCATAATCCCTTAAATTATAATCATTAAATTCTTCTATTTTAATAATTTCTTTTTTACTTCTATCCTGGTTAGCAATAATTCCCTCTTTGATAATTTGAACAGTTTTTTTACTATTGACTTTATTAATTGATCTTAAAATTAAATAGTTCGATGAAATTATTTTATTATTATCTTCTTTTGTAGCAATTTTTATTGTATAAGGATAATTTAAATAAACTAATATATCATTTTCTTTAATAAAAACTTTCTTTGTTATTTCCTTACAAAAGTCTCTTTGATTATTTGGAAAAACATTTATAGTTTGAAATTTATTACTATAGCAGTTTTTGCATTCCTTTATAAAATGCTCACTTCTATTTAAAACAGCTCCTCTTTTTATATAAAATAAGTCTTTTAATTTCATTTTAACCTCACTAAAAATACTAATAAATTAATTATAGAGATTAAATTATTGATATTTCTTTAATTAAAAAAAAAAAAAAAATATTCCTTTTTTATACTATATAAATTTGAATTATCATATTAAATAAAAAATTAACTAATTTATTTTTTGTACAAAAAAAACACTACTAAATTTTAAAAATTATTTTAATATAAAATAGCCAATAAAAATTTTTAAAAATACTGATTTTTATATTAAAAAAGCTTTAATTGAAATAACTTTAAAAAACATAGTTAATGTCAATAGAACTCAGAAAAATATAAAAGTAAAGATTTAATAAAAATTAAATTTTATTTTTTAATGCAATCTATATAATAATATAGTTTCTTATTTTTTTTGATAAGTTAGAAAATAGTATTGGCTTTTTAAAAAAATATCTCTTTTAAAATTACTAAATAGTCTTTGGCTCATCCTAAAACTAATTTATTCTTCAAAACTAAACTTAAAAATATTATTTTTTGTTACATTATCTATAATATACTTTTCTCTTAAGTTAATTGTTTTTTTATCAATTAATTTTGGACAATTTTTAAATCCACTGTTTTCATCTTCCAATTTTAACAAATGAAGAGAATCATAGGTGTTTCCTCAAAAAAAATCCAATTTCCTATACAATTTTTTTCAGCTTTTATTACCAAGCATTGAGTTTTCATTTCTGTGTAATATAGTAAAATTACCAATTGAAAAAATTTCTTTTGGTGTATTTATTTTTTCTTCAACATATCATTCCTTTAATAGAAATTTATTGTTTTCCATATTATCAAAATAATTTCTATTAATATTCTTATCAACAATATGCTCTAATGAAACTTTTTCAAATGAGTTAAATAATAATTCTTTATTATAACTATCTTTTTTATTTATTTTAGTTTTTATTATATAAAATTTTCTTAAAATTCACTTAGCCAGTTTTTCATCAGAAGATGTCTCATATGTTTTATCCTTAATAATCTCATTAATTTTGATTAGAGATGTAAAATTAAAAGTTGAATACTCTTTATAATTAAATTTGTTTTTTGAATCAAATAAATCTTCCTTAATCTTAATTATTAATTTTCTTGGTTCGGTACCATAAACATTAGAAATTGTAGATGTTCTAATAAGATATAATAGAAGATCTGATAATAAATTTATATAATTTTTTTGTTGTAATTCTGAATTATTCTTTCTATTTAGACTTAATTTTATAATTGCAATAATAGGAAATAATTGTTTAAATGTGAAGTTAGATATATCATAAACAGTTTCATATATTTCTTTTCAATAATTTTTTGTCGGATTATAAATTTCAGACAGAATTTCAGCATAATGAATCATATCTTCTTCCAATTTTTTCAAATTATCCTTATTTTCTTCAATTAACTCATGAAATTTCTTTATAATTTCTTTTTGACTTATATTTTCAACTAATTTTGAGTTTAAAAAAAATAATAGAAAATATTCTTTTTTTGAAATGTCATAAGATAAATAAGATTCAATCTTATTTCATCTTTCAAATGAATCATCTCTTTCTAATGAAGAAAGTATAAATTTACTTTTTACAACATCTCATTTCTTCAGTTGTTGACCTCTTGTATTCATTATAACAAATGTTTCAATAGCTTCATCTTCTGTATTTACATAAAAAATAGAGAAAAAAACCTGATTTAATCTATTAATAACTTCTTCAATATTTTCCTTATGAATTTTTTTTCAAATAGATAAAAAAGATTTTTCCATTAAAGTTTTTTTTGGAATTTCAGAGTTATTTTTTATTTTAATATTGTCTGAAACATACTGTTTGATTCTTTCAAATGATTTTGAGTCTTTTATTTTATTAAATTTTATTAAATTTCCATCTATTATTTTTTCAGCAATTTCTTTAAGTTCTTCACCTAAATAAGTCTCTGAATCACTTTTTAAATATAATGCTAAAATTATTATTATATATGTAACTAATCTTTGTTGTCCATCAATTATATCTTTTTCGTCTCCAATTTTTAAAATAAGATTACCAGAAAACATTGAATTATTAGTTTCACATAATAATGGTTCCATTATAAGTTCAATTTTTTCTTCATTTCAACTATATTCTCTTTGATATTCCGGTATATTAAATACTTTTACTTCTTTTAATAAATTAATTAAATTTTTTTCAGTTATTCTTGACATAAATACTCTCCTTTAAAACATATAATGTGGATTTATTCCCTCTACATTAAAAATAATTATTTCTGAATGAAATTTAACTTCTTTGTATACATCTACTGGAAGAGAAATAATAGAAGTTATTTTCGGGATTTTGCCATCCTTAAATTTTTTATATCTTTTACTACCTCCATTTGCTGATTTTAAGTTTAATCTAAATCCATATGGAGTAAACATAACAATTGGAATATCCTTGCCAAAAAGTTCTATCGTCTTATCAAGTCAAACCTCTGGCAAAAAAGGTCTAGCACTACCATTGCCATATTTATTGGCTTTAATATAATCTATTGTTTCATTATCAACATTGAATGGAGGATTCATTATTACTAATGATGGTTTTATATTTTTTAGATCTTTATTAAAATTAATTTCCAAATAGTTTTTAACTTTTGTATTTAAAAAACCTTGTTTTTCAATATCCATACCAACTATTTTTCAACCATTTTTTTTTCAAGGTTTTAAAAGAGATCCTTTTCCAACACAAGGATCAAAAATATAACTCTTTTTATCAATTTCTTTATTTAATATTTTAAATAAAAAATCAGATAATATAGTTGGCGTATAAACAGTACTATTTTTTGATTCATCATAATAATTATTTCTATCTATTCTATACATAATATTACCTTACTTTTTATTAAAAATTCTCAAATAAATTTTATCATTATTTTAATTAACTTTAACATATAACTATAAAAATATATTAAAAAAGTGATCCACTAATTTTTTTTGTCTATTTAATAAATAATAAATGTCAAATTTATTTATAGATAATAAATCTTCATTAAGTTTTATGTGTTTAAACTCTGCTAATTTTGTTTGCTTTATTTCTCACGAGTCATTTGCCAATATTTTATTAGCCTTATCTGGTAAAATTGTTAAATTTCCTAACAAATTAATCTTATTTTGATACTCTACTTCATTTTCAACCTCTAAATTTTCTATTCAATTCCCTTTTGAAAAGGATTTAGGTGCAATATGTTCAATTGTTAAAGAATTAAATCTTAAATGTATGGGATTATTTCAATTTTCTAAATATCATAAAAATATTTTACAAATAGCTAAATCATAAAAATTTATATTTTCTAATCTATTTTTAATTTCACTATTACTTGGAGCATACATTTGAGTATCATTTACATTACTAAATAATTCCTCTTTTAATATTTTTGCTAAATTTGTGCTTTCATTTCTTATTTTTTTAATTAAAGTTTCATTAAAAAATCTTGTAATTGGAGAAGTATCTAGATCAGCTACTTTCCTTCTTAAGATATATTCTGACAATATTTTAATACTTTCATTGTAAATTATTTCATCAATTTGCTTAGACTTATATTTGTCAAGGAGGATCATAAATATTGTTGCGTATAACTCATTTTTATTAGGTTGCAAATTTACAAAAGTATCATAATTTACTTTTTCAATTTTATCATTATCCTTATGATAAAAATATTCATATAGATCTAGTGCATAATTTAGTTTCTTAATTATTTCTTTTTCATTAGTATCTACAAATATTTCCTTAAAATTATGATATATTTCCTTTTCAGAAACATAATCTTTTTTTAAAAACTGAATTAAAATTCTAATTATTTTGTCAATAGTTTTTTTATTAATTGATGAGATTCTAATTTCTAATGGTTTTCATAAATCTCTAAACATTTTTTCTTGTTCATCGTCATTATATTTCATTAAAATATAATTTCTAATTAAATCAAAATTACTTAAATCAACACCTGTGCTATTTATTGATTCAAATATTCTATGAGGATCTACATTGTCTTTCTCTTCAATAATAATTTGAACTATTTTAATTTTTGAAAATAAATTAAATATTTTCTCAATTCCAAATCAGTTAAATCACTTTAAAATTGTTTTTTCAATAATTTTGTAATTATTAAATAAATTATTTTTATTGTATTTTTTTGAATTATTCTCTAATTCTTTCAATTCATTTTTAGAAATTTTTTCATAAACATCAGTATTATCAATTTCTGGCTTTAATTTTAACTTATACTTATCAGGTATAAATCTATTTTCTAAAAATAAATCTGTTATTCTTTCTATATATTCATTATTGCTATCATTATTTAAAAGATAATTCTTAATAGAGTTTAAAATTAAAAAGAAAGTTGTAACTCTTTGTTGTCCATCAATTAATTGTTTTAATGTAAAATTATCTTTATTATATGTTTTATATATCACATTTCCAAAAAAATGTGACTCATGCTTTTGTTCTAAAACACTTTCTAAGTCTGTTAAAAGTTGATTTATATTTGTTGTATTTCAAACATACTCACGCTGAAATACTGGTATATAAAATTGACTAGATGAATTGTCAAAAAAATTATGTATACTCAATAATCTTGCTTCCATTTTGTTTCCTCTTCTATAATTTAAAAAAATAAGTTTAATTAATTCTTATGTTTATTGCAATCAGGGTGCATAGGTCATAAATTATTAATATTATTATTTTTTGGATTACCATCAATATGGTCAACAGACCATTTGTAATCACCATTTTGATTACCCTGATACTGGCATCTTAGCATTTTTCCTGCATCATTTTGCTTTTGAAGACATTTATTTTGATATGGGCACGGAGCTTCACTATTTAAATTTCATGAATTATCAAGTTCGTCTTCATTAAAATTTAACTTTCAAATTTTATTTTCAATATAATCAACTCATATATTTTTCAATTCTGTTTTACTTCATTTTTTTCTGTTTTCTGACATTTTTCTACCCTTTCTTTAACACTTTTATAATATCAAAAAAATTTTATAAATATAAAAATATTTTGATATTTATAAAATAAAAATTAGAAATTTTTTATTAAAAGTTCATTTATTTTTCCTCTTCCAGAACTTTTTGAATTTACCATTCTTGTTGCCCTAATTATTTTTATATTATATTTTTTATATATTTCTTTAATGAAAGTTGTGTCATGATTAGATAAAATGAATTTAGCTCCAATTTCATTAATAAAATCACAAAATTCTTTTAAGGCAATTTGCCCCTCTTTTCCAAAAGAATCCTTATTATAGGCTTCAAAAGTAGAATTATTTAATTTATCATAAGGAGGATCTAAATAAACAAGATCTCCTTTTTTTATTTTATTTTTGAAATATTCAAATGATTTATTTTGAATATTTATTTTCTTTAAAAAATTGGAAATAATAATAATATTATCAATATCATATATTTTTGGGGCAATTATTTTTTTATTCCAAGGTACGTTAAATTCATCCTTTGAGTTTTTTCTAAATAAACCATTAAAACAGGTTTTATTCAAAAAAAGAGTTCTAGCAGCATCCATAAACTTATTTTTTTCAAAATACTTCTCTTCATAACTTCTTAATTTATAATAAAACTTTTCAGGACTTTTATTATATTTAATCCTAAAATTCTCTATATAGTCAACAACACTCTCATAATTATCTCTTATACATAAATATAAATTTATAACTTCTGAGTTTAAATCATTAATTATTGTTTTTGAGTTTAACATATCAAAGGTTAATGCACCTCCACCAATAAAAAGCTCAAAATAGTTATTAAAATTATTTGGAAATTCATTTTTAATTTCATTAATTATTTGAGTCTTACCACCCACTCATTTCAGAATTGGTTTAGCCATTTTTTTATTCCTCCACTAATAAATTAAAATTATTTTTTTCCAATTCTTCAAGATTATATAAGTATTTAATATTTTGATATGCATCCTTAATTTGATTTTTAGTTTGCTGTCATCCTCATCCATCTGTTATTCAAATAAATTTAATATTTTCATACTTATTTATCTTATCACTTAAGTACATATATGATTTACAAGTTTCATTTAACTTACTACCACTTGAACTATAAAAATTAACTTCCATTAAATAATAAATATTATTATGTTTAATAACAAAGTCAATAAGTTTATCAGCTGTTTTATCATCAAATTCATTTAAAAGTAAAGAGAAATCATACTCTGGAAAATGCTTCTCCATTTCTTTTAATTTAATTTGTTTGTAAAAATTTAGCTCTTTTTGTTTCAATATTTGCTCACATTTATTTTCCATTATTTTTCCAACCCTATTTTTTCTGGCATTTGTATCCATTCCAACTTCCAGTCCAATAAGGTAATCAATTATATTAGTAATTTTTTTTTCTTTAAAAAACCTGATAATACCACTTTTTTCAATTAATTCTAAAACATCCTCTATCGATGAGTTTTGACCAATATTAATTTCCCTATCAATTGTTTGAATAATATTTTTTCTAATTGCAATTAAATTTGGAATTAATGTTTTAATTGATGGGTTTGACTCTAATACTAATTCAAGTTCTTTTACTGGATTGTCACTTTTTAAAACCTGATTTAAAAGTTTTAAATCACTATCTCTTTTATAAACATTATTAAAAACCTTTTGATAGTCAACATAATCCTTAATTTCCATAATCGAAGGCTTTAAATTATTATAAAATAAGTCAAAATTTTTTTTCATATTTTTTACCAAGATTCTATTTCAATAAATATTTTAGCATAGATATAATAGACTTAATTTGATTAATAATAAAAAATATATCAGTTTATAAATAAGAGCTCTTATATATAAGAAAAGTATTAGTTTTAATACTGGTTTTTTAATGAATAAAAAATAGAAAATCTACTATACAAAGAAATATAAAAGTAAATTAAGTATGCATAAAAATATTAGCTTAAAATTTACTTTCCACTTTTAGTTCTGTTACATTTCATACATAAGATTTGAGAGTTTTCAAGTCTGGTTTTACCCCCCATTGTATGTGATACTACATGATCCGGTTCAAACTCACTTATATTTTTTAGTGTTTTTTTGCAATACATACAACTATGCTCATTATTATTTCAGATTTCAAGTTTTTCATCATAAGTAAAGTTTCTCTTTTTATCTTTAAAATACTTACATAGTATATTATCAACCATACCTATCCTATTTTTTACATACTTAAAATCATCATATTTATTCCCTCCACCCATTTGAACTTCATTTATAGCATTTTGAACATTATATAGCTCTTTTTTTAAAATATTTTGATTATTTAAAAATGAATTTTTATGTTCTATATTATTGAAAAAAGACATAAAAATAGATTCAAATAATGTATTAAAAGACTTTATTCTTATAGTATCATTTCCCACTATTAAGAACATTACATTTATAGCTTCTTTAAATACTGCTAAATCAATATCATTTACTATTTTATTTTTTATAATATTTTCCATATTGCTTCTTACAGAACCTTTTTGCTTTGTTTTCTGTATATCAATTATAGAGAAAATTCTAATAATTAATTCTTCAATTGTAAATCTTTTATCATTTTTTTTATTATTTGACATCTCTATTATTTTTTTATCCATTGCCAAATTTTTAATTAATTCTCTATTAAGGTCTGTTGCTTTTGCCATTAATAACTCGGCTTTACTTAATTTTACACTACCCTCATTAATTCTTAAAAAAGTTGTAAGTATTTTATTTTCATCAATATTTCCTAAATCTCTTACATTAATTTCGTAGTTATCAAATCTACTTTGTTCAAACTCATTTAGGTCACTATATTTGATTTTTCTATTATCAAGTATTACATCAAACTTATCATTTGTAAATTGAATAATTGCTGAAATTCTCTGCTTACCATCCATTACTTCATTATTTGCAATTAAAACTTCAGGAATATAATAATTATTTCATATTGAGTCAATTAGTAATTTTCTTAATTTTGTAGTTCAAGCGTCACTACCTCTTTGAAACTTTGTATCATATTTATAATTTTGTCTAATTAAATCTTTTATTTTCATTAACATATTAAAAACCCCTTTTTTCTAAAACAATTAAGTACTCAGAAACATATAAACTACGTTCATTTAAATTTCTACTACCTCTAAAAGTATTATATGGAATATCTTTAATTGATACCTCTCCATATTTTTTACAAATAAGTTCTATATCCTTTATCTTCATAAAACCCTCAGAGTTATAGGATATAATTATGTATTTTGCTCTCAAATTATGGATTAACTTTTCAAACTCATTTAAAACTATACTTTTTTTATTGTAAACTGACCTATTCCAATTTTTTGGTATTCCAGATATTTTACTTATATCACTTTCAATTTTATTTTTTGCAATTATATTTAACATAAAGTAATTAGAACCATAAGGATGTTGATTATAAGGTGGGTCTAGGTAGACAATATCTGCATATTTAATTTGTTTAGCTAATTCATTAGCATCCTCGCACCTTACTTCTACTTTACAATTAAAATTACTTAAGATTGGCTTATTAATTACTATTTTTGATTTTATTCTACTCAATGCATACTCACCAGTTCCACCAAACTTACCAACACCAGTATTTTTGTCTTTATAAAAACCTTTAAATAACCCTGCTGTATTATTTTTTATTGAGCTTTCAACAAGTAGTGGTGCTAAAAAAAATATCTTATACTCTTCTTTAACAACTTTATCAATTGCATTTCTCAAGGTATCAATAAAAATTGCATTCTCAGTAGTGTAAAAAACTCTTTCATTTATTTTTATATTTTGGATATTTTTTGGAGCATAAGAATTGTATATATGTCCCCTTATTTGATTATTTTTCATAAACTCTAAAACTTTATTTTTTTCAATTTCATACTCCTTATCATTAAATTTATTAATGTTAGTGAGATAACACTTATTTAAAAAATAGGAATATAGTTCTAAATCATTACTTATTAATTTACTGGAGTATTTTTTTAACATTCTTGAAACAATTCCTGATCCACTAAATAAGTCAACATTAATTGTTTTATTATTTTTTAACTTAGATTGTATTTGTTTTATCTCTTGTTCAATAAACTCAATCAATGCTCTTTTATTTCCCAAATATGTTATGATTTGTTGTTTTAAATAATTCTTATTCTCAGTTAGTTTGTTTCTATCAATTTTTTTATAATCTAGCATCTTTTTTTGCTCAAAATAATTTCTCATACTATAAAGAAATAAATTTATCTTTCTAATATTTTTATTTTCAAGGAAAAAAAAAAAAAAAAGCAATAGATTTATTTGCTTTTTTTAAAAAATATTAATAGATTCAGAAAAACTAGATAACCATTTCAAGATATTCTTGATATTTTTTTATTTTTAAACATTTAATAATATTTTTAATACTATAATCATAATTTAACTCATTATAATCTAAATTTCCTATTATTTTAGATATAAAATTTCTATTTATATCCATTGAATTCAATACTAATAATATTTCTCTTTTAATATCCTTATTTTCATCTTCTTCTTCTAATTCTTCATTATAAATTATTTCATCAATTTTATTAGATGCTTCATTGAAAACTAAAGAAGTAATATTATTAAAAAAGGCTTAATATATTTTTCCAAAATATTATTTCTATTCAGTATATAAAAATCAATAAATTTATTCATATGAGTTTTATTACTATAATCAAATTGTTCATCCTCATTGAAAAATCTCTTATTTGAAATTGAGTGATATACATCTGAAATATAATATGTTTCATTTGAGGAAGTTACAGAATTTAAATAATTCATATAACCAATTTTTATACTTTTATTGAATATAAAATCATCAAATACTAGCCTAATTCTATTTAAGAAAAAATCATTATCATTTGATACATAGTAGTAATTTTTAAATAAATCAAATATATTGTCTCTATTTTTATCATCAGCTTTAATATTTATTAAATAATTTTTATAAAGCTCCAAATTATCTAGAATTAAATCATTAAACTCCTTTACTTTAATAATTGGATTAACGAAATCAATTAGATTATATTCCTTGTAATTTTTTTAATATTACCTTCTGGATCAATAACTTTATTTTCAATACTATCCAAAGAATCTGACAACTCTCTACTAAATTTAACATTATTTTTTTTTGATTTTATATTAAAAACTATCTTATTTCAGTTTTCCATATTTTTTTCTTTATTTTGTTTTACTTTCTCAATTATATTTTTTAATTCAATTTCATTTGTTTTAATATTTTTATTGAAAATTGAATCCGGTTGAAATTTATTAAATTTGTTAAAAACACTCTTTATACTAGTGAATACTTCACCCACAATTTTACTTCCAACTCTTCCAACTCTTCCAACTAAATTTGCTAAATTTAAATAGTCGGCTTTGTTTCCATTAGTTCTTGAATTAAGTATTATTAGTCTTTCACAATTAAGATTTACTCCGTAAGTAATAGTACTAGAACAAAAAATATTTATAAAGTCACCTTCTCTAAAAGATTTCTCTATCATCCTTCTTAAAGTTGTTTCCATATTTCCATTGTGAATTAAACAATTCATTTTAATAAATTCAAAAATTCTAAAATTATCATACTCTGTTATAAATTCTCTTACATAATTAATTATAATTTTTTTCTTGTATTCGTTATCTAAATTATGAGGATTAATATTATCTATATTTAAAAAATAAATTTTAGAATTTGAGATATATATTATACTTTGTTTTCTAGTTTTTAATATTTCTTTTCATCACTCGTTTTCATGATTAATCTTTAAATTAATCCCTTCTTTCCCATTGTAATACACTAAATTATCTTTTTCATTATAGTGAAATATCAGCTGAGTTGATAAAGAATTATCACTGTTTAATTCTTTCACTTTAAAATTATCAATTCTATTTTCAATCTGTATTGAGGAATTCTTTAAGTAAGGTAATAAAAAATATGATTTAGCACTTTGTTTTTTGGCAGAAATTAATAAATTTCAATTAAAATTACTTCTTTCACTATAAGAATCAGCCATAGTTGTATAAAATTCATCGAATATAAGTACAGTATTTTTATCAATTAGTGACATATTATTGGAAAACAAGTTTAATGCTCTTTCTTGAGTTAAAATATTAATTGAGTTTTTTTTATAAGTGGAGCTTAAATTAGTTGCTACTCCTTCTTTATTTAAAAAATTAAAATACTCATTTACTAATGAAAGAGTTGGAACAATAAAAATAACCATCTTGCCTTCTTTAAATTTCTGTAATGCATATCATCTAATTAAAGTTGATTTACCAACAGAAGTAGGTGCTGATATAAGCAGGTTATTACTATCTTCAATGGATTTTATAGCTTTTTTTTGAAATTCATTAAATAAATTTTTCTTGCCTATATTTTTTGTTTGTTCTATTCTATCAATGTAGTTTCTTATATTTAATTTATCTATATCTAAAATTTCTGTTAAAGCTTTTTTATTATTATATCCCAATTTATGTTTAAACATAAATTTAGTTAATTCATTTACATTAGTAATTTCTTCTAATATATTGAATATATCTTTTAAATAATTTTTAATTTCTGTATCTGATTCATTTATTCAATACAATCAATTTATTATTCCTGAGAAATTATTAATATAATTATTTCTCAATTTAATATTTAAATATTTAATATTAAGGTATTCCTTTTTTAGAATACCTAAAACTTTTTGTAATAAATCTTTATTAGTCATTAAAAAATATCTCCAAGTCATTATAAAAATTATCTACATGATTTTTATCTATTTCACCGAAATTTTTATCTACTGGAAAAAAAATATTTATTTCTAGATCTGGATTATTAAGATTCTTAGTATATAACCGTAAATCTTTTTCTACATCTTCTTTTAAAATTTTTTTATTTGAAAAAAACAAAATTGAAGTTAAACAATCTTTGTATAAATAATCCTTAATATAATATTTTTCTTGATTCTTTGTTTTTGATTTTTGGCTTTCATCTTTATTGCTATTACTATCTAATTCAACAAACTTATTAAATGCTTCCTCAAGTTGCTTAAAACATAATTTATTTAATTTATTTTTTAGTTCTTCTTCGGCATTAATGATTGCTCATAGATCCTCTATTGCAATACCAATATGCTCTTTAACATTAAGAAATGTTCCATCAGTAATTTCTTGAATAAATGCAGAATCAAAACCATCTTTCAATCTTTTTTTAAAATCACTATATGCACTTTTTGACTCCAAAATTATTAACTTATTTATTTTTTTAGATATAAGTATATTATCCATCCCAAATTTAGCTAATTTTCTTCGCTTATTTGGTCTTCATCCTATTGCAAAACAATCATATTTGTCAGATATGTATGCTGATGCTAAGTATTCTAGAAAAATACCAACAGCAAAGTTCAATTGACCATTTCTTCTAAAAAAATCCCTTGGAAATATAGAATTAAATACTGGATTTTTTGTTGGATTATACAATTGCACTTTTCTATTTTTTAATTTTTTTTCTAATTCTTTTAATATACAGTCCGCTTCATTTTGTGTTGCGGACTCTATTAAAAGTATATTATCTTTCATTTATTTTACCCATAGTTTAGTAAATTTATATTAAATTTACTATATATTAAACCCTTCTAGGAAATCTAACATTAATGTCTGTCAATTTCTTCATAATTTTTCACGATTTTTTTTGATATCTTCAACTTTATTTACAATTGTTCTTTCATTTGCTTCAATTCCTTCAATTGATTTTTGTATAATGCCTTTAAATGTTTCAAAGGATTTAAGTTTTCATGAATTGAATTTATCATAAGCTTCATTATTATCAGATTTGCCCCTTAAATTTGATTCAATTAAAATTAATTTTCTTACCATTGAAGACACAAATACAAAACTATCAGGATCTGCAATTAAAATATTTTTATTTTTTTGTGAAACTAAAAATGGCACTTTAAATTTTTCATTTGTACTTGTTGCAACAAGTACAGCATAGTTAGCGCCTTCCTTTGCCATATCTTCTGTTAACTTTGGCTCTCAACTATCTTTTCATTCACCATTTTTACACTCAAAAACTATTTTTCCAAGATCTAATTCTTTCTCTCTTACTATTTGTAAAAAGTCAGCTTTAGTACCTGTTCGTGTAATTTTATTTATTTCATCTCCTGTTAAAGATGCTAATTTTCTTAATTCTAACTCTACTTCGTTCTCTCAATTTTCACCTTTTGTTTTATTGTTTAAAATTCTATTTGTTGCATTAGCAACTTTTAAATCAGTTATTTCTTTTTCTTTTAAAGAAATAACTTCTTCATATTTTGTTTTAAGCTCCAGCTCTTTTTGATTTAAAATTAATTTATTTTCACTTTCAATTTTTTGCACTTCTAAAAGAGCTTGATTTGTTTTAGCTTCTCATTGTGCTTTTTGCAAATTAAAGTTACTTTCTAATTCCAATTTTAGTTTTTCTACTTTTTGTTCATGTAGTTGATCTAAAGAATTTGCTTCAGCTTCCAATTTTTGAATTTTGTTCATTAAAGTTGTAACTTCAACTTGTTTTTCTTCCAAGAATTTCGCTTTTAAATTTGCTTCTAATTCCTTTAAATCTCTTTGATTATTAAGTTTAATAGTTTCAATACTTGTATTTAATGTATCAATATTGCTTTTTAAAGCAGAAATGGTTTTTTCATTTTGAAGTTCCAAATCTTTTTTTTGAGACTCTAATTCAAGACTGTAAGTTTTTTGCAGTCTTTGTGTAATTTGAGTTTCAATTGCTTTTGTTAACTCTTCTTCTAAGTGTTTTTTAAACTCATTGATACTTTCACTATCTCTAGTTTCTAATTGCATTAGATCAATTTCTTGATTACAATTTGAACAAGTTATTAGTAATTTTTTCATATTTATTTCCTCTTTTTCTTTCTTTGAGAGGAGCTGGAATAAGTTATACTTACACATCAGGAACTATTTATCCATCAGTAATAATTTAAACTTTTAAATTATTTTTTTGTTGCTTATTGCAACACTCATATAGTAGCAAAAAAAACATAAAAAAGGCATAAAAGTTTAAAGTTTTATGCCTAAAAAGTCTATCTAATAGCATTAAAACCTCTTGAACCAGAATTTGTATCCTTTATTCAATTAGTTTCTAACTTCTTTAATTCCTCTCTTGTTCAACTTATCTGTGATAAGTTTTCTTCTAAAATAAAGAAGTAAATATTTTCTAATTTCAAGTCATAGTGTTTTACATATTCAACTATTTTTTCATATTTTAGCTCTAATTCTTTTCTATTCTGATAGAAAACTTTTTCTATACTATTAATATGTTGTTTTCATCTACTAAAAATATTATTTGCTTGACCAATATAGATTGGAATTTTATAAGTATCTTTTTGATTATCATTTATAATTTTTATTCCATAAATACCTTAATTACTATTTTGATATAAGCCATTTTTTATATTATTAAAACTAATACCTCTTTTTATATTAAAAAAATTATCTAAAGAATTATCATTTTTTTCAAGTACTTTATACTTTAAATTAAAGTATGTTTCCCTATTTATTATTTCAATATTACAATAAAAATTATGAAATAGATTACGTAAATAATTTAATAAGAGACAATATCAAATAAGAAATGATAAAGATACTATAAAAGAAAGTACCAACATAATAAGTAAAAAATTGTTCATAGGTTTATCATTAGAAAGATTTATCATTAATGAAATGCCAAATAAAAATATAAGTAGAAAACTTATTATTGATGTTAAAAGGATAAAACCACCCTTTTTATTTTCCTTTTCTAGTTTTTGATCTAAATCACTGGCTTACCTTCTTTTATCTATTTGATATGAGTTATATTCGTTCAAATTATTAAACTTATTAAACTCTAAGCTTTCAATGAAAGGATTTATTTTATTAGATTCTTTTATTGTATATCTCTTTATTCCACCTCTTGGTCCAATTTCTTTTATAAATTTATAACTTTGTTCTAAGGAATAAAAATTTGCTATTTCATTATCATTAGATAAATCTAAATTTAAAAAATTTTTTTTCTTAAAAGCAATTTCTGCTTTTTTATTTCTAATATTAAAAATAGTTTTAATAAAAAATAAATCTTTCATTTTATAATATTCCTTTCGTATTTAATTATTGGATAATATACTTTTTATAAGTACATATTCAATTTTAACATTTGAATAAAAGTATTAATACTAGTTTCAAATTTAAACATGTAAATTATATTTTAATATTCAAAGGTATTTAATTACTTCTTATTATAAATAAGTAGTATTAATTTTAATAAAAATAAATTTTATTTTTAAAAATTATCCTTTGCTATTTATTACTCTCATTATTATAACTCTTATAGCTTTAATACCTATTTTAAATATTTTTTAGTTTAAAATAGCAATAAAATTTTTAGTTTAATAATAAGGTAAATATTTTAGAGAGATAAACTTAATTAAAAAAAGATAAGTAATATTACTTATCATTATTTCCTATCACAGTTAATATTAATTCAAAAATCTCCTCTTAATTCTGGATCATTATTTTTTTCATTTATGCTTAAATAAAGCTCTATTTCTGTTTCACCACTATCAAAGTAAGCTTGCATATCTTCTTTAGAAAAGAAATATTGCTCTCCTCCTTTTTCAAAACTCATAATGATGTTTTGACTATCACTTCAATTTATATTTGCCCGACTAATTTGTTTCTGTTCCTTAATTGAATCAGATACAATTTTATTTATATCTGATGGCAGTCTTTCTAGATCAAATAAAAAAAGTAAAATTACACTTTGTCTGTAAGACTTAATATCTTCAATAATCACATCACTAACATCTATAACCTTTGGTTCTGGGGTTTCTGGGGTTTCTGGTTCCCCAGGATACTCATAAAATCAAATTTTTCCTCAGATTTTTTGATTTTCTAAATTAGTTTCTTTAAACTCCAATTCACTTATGTAGAAATAGTCATCATTTGTTATTTTCATAATTGATTCAGATTCTTCACCTTGAATTTCAGAACCATACATATTTCATAACCCAATTTTATCTACAACTGTGTTTAAAACATTAAAGTCAGTTTGATATTTTTTTAAAAAAAATTCTTCTGCAAAATGCATTAAAGCTGATTGAAAAAAATCATAAAATTTTTTATAAGTAATTTCTTTAATACCATTATCAATAAAATCTTTTGCTTCTCATTTTTTTTGCTTTAAAAAAGAACTAGGTTCTTTTTCTGAAATATCATATATCATCGAAACCTCAAACTCTTTTGATTCTATAAATTTAAATTTTCTATTCTTTTGAGAAGTATAAAGAGACAACTCAAATTTGTAAGTCTCAAAATTAAAATCTTCAATTTCTTTTATATGAATTAAATGTTGATTTATAATTTTAGTTTTTATAGTTTCAGGATCCTTATAAGTAACAATATTTTGATCTTCTATTAATACTTCGTTCCCATAATTTTTATTTGTCCTTTTTAAAAAATTTA
This sequence comes from Spiroplasma endosymbiont of Cantharis rufa, assembly GCF_964019665.1. NCBI lineage: Bacteria > Bacillati > Mycoplasmatota > Mollicutes > Entomoplasmatales > Spiroplasmataceae > Spiroplasma > Spiroplasma endosymbiont of Cantharis rufa. Next base: position 824,003 of record NZ_OZ026459.1, read on the forward strand.
AAAAGTTCCTTTCCTCGGTTGGAGTATTATAACGATTTATTGGATAATTCTTAATAACAAACTTATTTATATTTGGAGCTGGATTTCCTCATACAATTTTTGATTTACATGATATTGTATACAAAGAAGGTATAAATATTGAATTTATACTAAGTAATAAGAATATTTTTTTCATTTTCTAACTAAATTGAATATTTTTAATATTCAATTGTGCTCCAGCTCTTGCTCAATAAGCATTCATTCAGTTTGCATATGCCTCAGCTTGAATATTAAATGTTAATTCTATTTCCGTATCATTCTTTGTAAATTCTATATAAGTTCAAGCTTTAGAAGTATTTCAATTAACACTTCCAAAATATTCTTTATTTCATATATCCTTTCTTGAAGCATCTGCTAAACTAATTGATGTTTTTGTAGGTTCAACATTTGTTCAATCATCTTCATTATAAGTTTTTACTTTGTACTCTCCTGAATAAGTAAAATCAACTTTACTAAATTTATTTCTAAAATTTTCAAGTCCAAACTCTGGTTTATATTCAATTTTATAACTCCTATTCTCTTCTTGATATGAATTATACGCCTCAGCTTCTATTTTTTCTGATTTTCAAGTTTCTAATAATTTTACTTTTGCTTGATATGTTAATACTACTCTGCCAACATAAGGACCACTTGGGTCTGCTTCCAAAATTAAATTTTTATAATTAACAGTTTCAAATTCAACATCTGTTCTTTTTATATTAGAATTAAGTTCAAAAAATTTATTGAAAACTTTATCTTGAGTTGGATTTTCAATAGCTCCTAAATCCTTGTATTCGATAACCTCGCTCAGTTGTTTAGGTTCTTCAATTATCTCTTCACTTTTAGTTACATCGACATTAAATTCTAAAAATCCAAAATATGTTGGATTATTTTTATCAGCCATAAATTTTAATTTTTGACTTATTTGTTCATTTGGTTTGGGTACTTTAATTGGGAAACCTATTTTCTTTCAATTTTCTGGATAAAATAAAACATCCATTAAAGCATCTGTAATGATATCATTCTCCATATTTGATGTCATTATTTCAGTCATTATATAGTCATAAATTTCCTCATCAGTTGTTGATGGTGTGGTTCAATCCAGATTACTAACAGTATCATTGGTTTTTATTTTTGATAGTACTATCTTTTCTTGGTCATTTTCATTTAGTACTATTGTGTTATTCAAGTTGTTATTATTTGCTATAGTAGCAACGCTTGGAGAAGTTAACCCCACGCTTGCAATAAAGCCTAATAATAAATTCATTCTTTTCTTTCTCTCCTTTTTTGTAGCTTCAATTACTTGAAACTACAAAATTATCTTATTCTCTAATAGATTAAAAGTATTTTTTCTTTTAGTTTAAGAAACTCATAGAAAAGATTGTTTTTAGTAAAGAGTTTTTAGTTTAGTGGTGAATTAACACTTTTAATTATTATTTTTCCTTGGGCAGTTTTATCATTTCCTCCACCTTTAATTTCAAAACTTAAATGATTTAACATTTTTTCTAAAGCATTAATTTTAGAATTTGATTTACATAAATAAATTTTTGAAGTTAAATCAAATACTTCAACAAAGGCATTACTATTATTTTTTAAAATTAAATCTGCAATAAAGTTTAAATCCTTATTTTCTAAAAAAGATTCTTCTATTGAAAATAAATTATAATCTAGTGAAGAAATTGGACTAATATCTTTATATTTTTTATATAGTAAATCTTTCTTTTTAGAATCAATTTCATTTAAAAAATCTGGGATTTGAATTTTTAAATCAGTTGCCAGTGATTTAAATTTTATATAATCTTGTCAGCTAGTTTCTTTTTGTTGACTGTATTTTTTTGTTAAGTGTACTCATGCACTTAACATCATTTCGACATTATCATCTTTGCCATACTTTTTTAAATTACTATATTTTAAAATAAGTTGTTCAACTTCTTTAAATTCTGTTTCACAAAAACTATTATATGCTAAGTTAATTTCAAAGTTTTTTGTTTTAGCATAGAAACGATAAACACCACTTCCCTTTGATTCATAACTTGTAATCAGAAAATCTTCAATATCTTTTAAAGAATTAACATGTGTTCCACTACAAAGTTGAATTGAAGCATTATCAAACTTTACAATTCTTAAGTCACCTTCTAATTGTTTTTGATTAAATTCAATTGCTAAATTATATTTTTCTTTTGCAGTTTTTGCATCGACAATAAACTCTTCTTTTTTGGCATTAGTTGTCATTTTCTGTTTTACTATATTATTTAGTTCATAAATATTTGATCAAGAAATTTTTTGCTCAATATACATATCCATTCTTAAACCACTTTCATCATTGAAATATCCTTTACCAATACTGGTAGGAAAAATTTCACGTAAAGTGTCAAAAAGTAAATGAGCTGCACTGTGATTTTGACTAACAAGATCTCTGTGATTTTTATCTAACTTGGCTATTACTTGTGACCCTACTTTAATATCATTAATTAACTCTACTTTATGTACTACTTTATCTTCACTAATAGCTAGTCCAAGGACTTTATATTCTTTTTTATTAAATATGATAACTCCTTTATCACTAATTTGTCCTGCAGATTCTGGAAAGAATACTGTTTCTTTCAAATACATTAATGTAAATTTTTCTTTATTAATAAATTCTGTTAAACTTGTTTCAATTTCATTTAGTTGATATCCTTTAAAATTTTTTAACATTTTTTTGTTCTCCTCTTATTATCTTTCAAACAAATTTGAATAGATAAGATATACTTATTATAATTTTTATTACAATAAACTCAATGTTAATAATTAATATGATTTAAATTTTATATTTTAGACTCTTTATTAAATGTTTTTATATATTAACTTCTAATTTTTAAAAGCATTGCTCATATCTTTTTGCTTTATTATTAATTTAAAGCTCAAATTTTAATGAGAATTTTTTATACCTAAATGTATTACTTGTATAAATTTCAATCTTATTTTTCAATTTCTCTTCTTCTAAATTAATATTAATCATTTCTTTAAACTCTTCCAATTTTTGCCTATTTTTTGAATGGTTTTCATCTCAGTCCGAAGAAATTGCACATATGAATATTACTGAGCCAAAATGATTTGCTCATGAAAGATAATTTAATGACTCTCAAGATTTGATTAATTGCTCGGATATTTCTTTGGCCTTTTTAAGTTTAAATTCCTTATCAAAATTTAAAAAATTTTTAAGCATTTTGAATTCTATAAGAGCAATTGTCTTTTTATTATAAATACTTAATGCATCACATCTTTTAATTTGATTAAAAAATTTCTTTTCCAATTCCATAGCTTCCTCAAAATTTATTACCTCTTGATTTTCACTAGACAAAACACTTTCCTCTTCTGTTGTCTTAGATACTACTTTTCAAGAGCATCTATAAACCTCTAAGGTTTTATGAAATTTAATATTCATTTTTTAAATCCTCCATATAATCATAAGTAGAAGAAAATCTTGTCAAAATCTCTAAACAATTATTTGAAACATATGCAAAATTCTTACCATCAATGCGTTCAAAAAATATATAAGTATTTTTATCTTCTTGCTTCTCAAATTTTCTAAAGGCACTAACAACATAAGGGCTATGAGTTGTTATAAATACTTCTGAGAAAAATTTTTTTTGTAATTGAATAATAATATTAATTAAATCAATTTGTGAAAAGGAATTTAATGAAACTTCAATCTCATCAAAGAACATCGCATTAAGTACTAAATCCCTTGCATTTTCAATGAAAAAATATAAGCCTAAAACAGTTTTTAATCCATTAGATAAACTATAGTCATTATCTTTATTAAAAATATTATTCTTTGTTTTAAGTTTATTAAGATCTAATTTTGGGTCCATCTTAAGCAATAAGTTCTTAATTAATTTTAGTATTCTATTTCTTTCTTCTTCATTATTTTTTGCATTTGAATCTTCATCAGCTAATCATTCATAACCATTTTTATTAAATGAAAGACTATGTCTTCCTATAAATTTATTTTCTTTTGGAAAATAATTACCTTTATTTTCCTCAAACTCAAATAAAAACCCTTCCAGTTCGCTATCTACAAAACTTAGTCTAATATTATTATCAATCATATCTATTCCATTTGTTATTTCATTCAAATTTGATATATATTTTACTCTTCCAGTAATTATATTAAAATATGAAATACTAAAGTCTACATTCTCTTTATTATGATAAAGAGAATTTTTATCATCTTTAATAACTATTTCAAATTCATCATTTTTAATAAAGTCCTTAAAATTTAACTCTATTAATTTTTTATAAATTATTTTAGCAAATCTATTAAGTAAATTTTCTCTATTATCATAATTTACAATATAAAAATTAACTAGATTTTCAATTTTATCAAACTCTTCTTTAATTTTTTCTATTCTTTCAGGAATATTAGATAAGTTTTGCAAAACATTAAAAAGAGCTCCAATAGGATTTTTAAATATGACTTTAAGATAGTTACTTATTATTCCTCCTAAATAATTTATAATTTCTTCAAATTTACTAATTTCATAATTATTGTCACTTTTTAAATCTTCTATTTGAATATTTAAAAGTCTCTCTATTTCTCTATTTAAGCCATTAATTCTTTTGATAATAGCTTCAATAAAATCCATTTTTTGATTATCTAAATTTATGTCAGATGTAATCTCTATTGTTTGATTATATACTTTCAATATTTTTAATAAAGTTGTTTTTCCAGTGGCATTATCTCCTGTTATTATCACCATTGAATTCTTTTCAGATATAAAAGATAAATTACTAATTGGACCAAATTCTTTTATTTTGACTTGCATTTTTTACCCTCAATTCAATATTAATATTATATTTGAAAGAAAGATACAAACTAAAACTTTATTAAAAATACCTTTATTAACAAATTAATTATTCTCAGTCAATTATTAATTTATTTTTAAAAATTCACTTTTTCTTTACATTTTCTAGTGCTTTAAAATAATTATTTTAAAGCATAAGTTTCTATATTCTCTTGAATCTAAATAGAAAATTAAAGCTAAATATTGCTTATTGATAGACCATTAAGTAAAAAATTACTTTATAATCAAGTAGTAAAGAGGAACTTTAATATCATGGATGATAAACAATATAAACAAGACTTATTAGAAGTCTTTGAAGTAGCACAAAAAGCTATTGGCAAAACACTAAGAGAATTAGCTGGCAATAAATTAGATAGAATAAGATACTTTGATAATAAAGAAAAAGTAAAACATGTTATTCAACAAGCTGTTTTTGATATTGGTTTAATGAGTAAAATGGAATATACCTTTGAAGATCTACAATTAGAATTAAAACCAGTAGCATTAAAATATAATAAATATGGGGAATTAATTGTAAAAGAAAGAATGGTATTAAATGACATTTATTACGATGAAATCGTTAATGAAACATTTAAAACAAGTAGATTTATTAATAAGAATCAATTATTGCTAATTATGACCTATATTCATGATTATGAAAAAGATTTTTTAGATTATCAAATTAAAGATGCTTTTATTATTGATATTAGTCGACAAAAAGAATTTTTTTTAATTGTTAATGACTGATTAGCAATTCAAGAAAAAGTTAAAAAAGGTAAAGCTGAAGATTTAAATGAAGGATTTACAAATATTTTGTCAGCTTCAACAAAAAGTCAAAATCGAATTGATTTAAAGAAACAACCATATTCAAATGTTTTAGTAAGATTTAGAAACTACTCATTTAATATTAATTTCTTAAAGGAAATTATTTCAAAAAAAATTAGAAAAATTGATTATTTAAATGAAATATTTGAAGAAAAAGAAATTAATGATATTGCAGATTTTAAAAATGAACAAATTGAAGAGTATTTAACAAGTATTATTGGTACAGATATATCTAAATATACACAATCAAAAGCAAATCAATGACACCAAATGGCTTTTGAAAATTATTTAAAAGAACATAATAGAGCAATGTATGACTTTATTAAAGTAACTAATTATAAACTAATTCATAAATTGACTGATAATAGTAACCTTCAAGAACAAATCTCAACCAATTATGAATTAGACCCTTTTGAAATTTTAAATGATGAATTTGAAGAAAGTACATTTTATCAAGATATAATTTTAAAAACCTATATTGTAATAATGATTGATAAGACAAATAACCAGGTTTTAAACTTTAAGTTATTTAGACTAAGTGATGAAAATATTAAAAAAGCTCAAAGTGTTTTTTACAATGCAAGAAAAGAAATTCAAAGAATTATATCTCTTGGTATAACAAAAGATATTGATCCAAATTTTACTAAAATTAAAGATAACTTAGCTATTCATTTAAGAAAAAGTAAGAAAGCAAATAACACAATTTATAAAGTAAATGACAAAGAATTTGAAATTCCAGCATATGAATTTTGAATTAATAAAGATGTCATTTTTAAATAAAAGAAAAAGATTCTTAAATGAATCTTTTTTTTATATTTATTTAGTATAACTAAGCTGATTTAATTTTAACAATAACTGAAAAAGTATTTTCTTCTCCAGATTTAATAACATAACCATCTTTTGCTTTCACAATAACTTTAATAGTTATATCTTCAGTTTCGCCTTCGCTTGTAGGTTCACCATCAAATTGTAAGCCCTCTGCTAATTTAGCTGTTTTTACAGCATCAATAGCTTCTTGTTTACTTTTAAAATCTTTTCCACTTGTAGTTGCTTCCAATGCAGCTTTTACACCACTAGTTGAAACTTCTTTTAAAGGTAATTTAACTTTTGCAATAACAGAGAATTTAGTTTCTTCTCCAGATTTAATAACATAACCTTCTGTTGCTTTTACAACAACATTAATAGTCACACTTTCAGGTTCACCTTCACTTGTAGGTTCACCATCAAATTTTAATCCCTCTGCTAATTTAGCTGTTTTTACAGCATCAATAGCCTCTTGTTTACTTTTAAAATCTTTTCCACTTGTAGTTGCTTCCAATGCAGCTTTTACACCACTAGTTGAAACTTCTTTTAAAGGTATTTTAACTTTTGCAATAACAGAGAATTTAGTTTCTTCTCCAGATTTAATAACATAACCTTCTTTTGCTTTCACAACAACATTAATAGTCACACTTTCAGGTTCACCTTCACTTGTAGGTTCACCATCAAATTGTAATCCCTCTGCTAATTTAGCAGTTTTTACAGCATCAATAGCTTCTTGCTTACTTTTAAAATCTTTTCCACTTGTAGTTGCTTCCAATGCAGCTTTTACACCACTAGTTGAAACTTCTTTTAAAGGTATTTTAACTTTTGCAATAACAGAGAATTTAGTTTCTTCTCCAGATTTAATAACATAACCTTCTTTTGCTTTTACAATAACATTAATAGTCACATTTCCAGTTTCACCTTCACTTGTAGGTTCACCATCAAATTGTAATCCATCTGCTAATTTAGCTGTTTTTACAGCATCAATAGCTTCTTGTTTACTTTTAAAATCTTTTCCACTTGTAGTTGCTTCTAATGCACTTTGAACACCACTTGTTGAAACCTCTTTTACAACTCCAGTTACTTTTGCAATAACAGAGAATTTAGTTTCTTCTCCATCTTTAATTTTATACCCATCTTTTGCTTTGACAACAACATTAACAGTTACATCACCTGTTTCACCCTTAGTCGTAGGTTCACCATCAAATTGTAAACCCTCTGCTAATTTAGCAGTTTTTATAGCATTAACAGCTTCTTGTTTAGTACTAAATTCTTTTTCTTTTACTGTTGCATCTAAAATGCCTTGAACTTCATTTGTTAAAACTTCTTTAACCACTGATGAAGTATCTTTTTTAACAGTAACATTAATTTTTTTTGTTGATAAAACATCTTGTTTTCCTTCAACTTCAACACCATATGTAATTGTTATAGTTTCTTTAACATCTTTATCTTTTGGTAATTTAGTTGGTGTTATGGTAACTACTACATCACCATTATCACTAACTTCACCAAAAGTAACTGTTAAAATTGATTCCTTTACATTTGATACTGATTTAACAACTGCTTTATCAGTTTTTTTCCCTAAATTTATTGTTATTTTTTTAGATTCCAGTTTTGAAAATTCTAAGTCTTCAATTTTCTCTCCACCGTCTTCGTTACCACATGCAACAACTGTTGCACTAGTTGTAGCAACTAAACCAGCTGCTCCTAATAATCCTAATAATTTTTTCATTCTTTCTCCTTTTATTATTTTTATAATAAAAGTACCTTGTTCTCACTCAAGTCTAGTACTATTATAACTAATTAGTATCTTAAAATTGCAAGTAGTTAAAAATAATTTTATATTTAACTACTATACATTATTAACTTTGCTACTTTTTTATGTTTAATTTATAAAATCCAAATTAAACATAAAAAAAAGATTCATTTAAAGAATCTTTTTATAAAAATCTAAGTATTAATTTTAAATTGATTATCAGTTTAAAGCAATCTCAATTGACCCTTGTTCATAAACTGTTGAACCTTCTTTAACTGTAATTGTTAATTTACCATTTACTGCCTCTTTAGCTGGATTAGCTACTGGATCTTCTCCTTCTTCAACAGCTGCTACAGGAGCTTTTGTTAATGTAGCACTTACTTCTGCAACATTTAAGTTAGCATTTTTTGCTTTAACATCTACTAAGTAAGCATCAGCAGTTTTAACTTCCTCAATTGTTAATGTTTTAACTGTTACATGAGTTGCAATATTTACTAATTCAGGAGTTGTAGCTTCCCCTTTTTTAACAGTAACGTTAATTTTTGTTGTTGTTAAAACTTCTTGTTTTCCATCTTTTTCAACACCATATGTAACTGTTAAAACTTCTTTAAGATCTTTTTCAGTTGGTAATTCAGATGGTGTAACAGTAATTACTACATCACCATTATCTGCAACTTCACCAGCAGATACTGATAAAATTGACTTATCTTTTGCATCAGATACTGATTTAACAACTGCTTTATCAGTTTTTTTACCAACATTAATTTTTATAGTTGTTGGTTCAAGTTTTGAAATTTCTAGAGACTTATCCACTACTTTTTCTCCACCACAAGCAACAACTGTTGCACTTGTTGTAGCAACTAAACCAGCTGCTCCTAATAATCCTAATAATTTTTTCATTTTTTATTCCTCCATACTTTTTTTGAAAGCACCCCACACACATTTCAAGTTATTATTATTATAATTTACTTTAAGGTCTTTAATTTTATGGGTTAGAATATAAAAATATTTTTATATAAATAAAAAAATACATCTTTTATTAAAAAAAAAAAAAAAATGTAATCTTAATGTGTAATAATTACATTTTTTTTCTGATTATTCAACTTGATCTTCAAGGGCTTCCACTTGTTCTTCTAGAACTTCAACATTATCTTGAAGTTCTTCAATTTTCTCTTGCATATTAATTATCTCTTCACTTAGTAATTCATTTTCCTTTTTTATTTCAACTACAGACATTTCATCCAAATTTTCATTTGTCTTCTTATCTTTTTTGAGTCGATTTAAAGTCATCTTATCTTTTATTTTATTTGAAATTATAAAACATAATATAAATAATGAGGCTGCCATTGCAGATAAATTAGCACACCCTACTTGTAAGTCAACTGGTTCTTTAATAAATGCATAACTAGTTCAAATACAAGCATTAAGAAAAGTTAAAAAGAACATAATTGGAGATAATGCTTTTGTATTTTTAGTAACACATACCTTAATTACTTGAGGCAATAGCATTGAGAAACTTGTTGCAAAACCAACTCAACCAAGAATATCATTTGCTAGTAATTTTGAAGCTGATGTTAATATCATATTAATTTTCTCCCTTATTCACTAATATTAGCAAATAAGTTTAATCTGTTCAATAAATAAAACTAAAAGGTCATGCAAAATTTGTAAATAACATATGATAATGTCTCAATATATAACAAATAGAAATGTCTCAATATTTATATAAATATTGATATCCTCCAATTACAATTAAGTATTGGAGGTAACAATTATGAAATTAAAAAAATTATTTCTGGAGAAATAACAAAAATGAGAGCAGAGCAAATTTTTAACTGCACAAGAAGAAAAATTAATGGAAATATTAAAAGATTATTAAATGAAGGTATATCTGCATTTATACATAAAAACTGAGGCAAATTATCAAATAGGTCTACACCCTATGAAATTGAACAAAGAATATTAAATTTAAGAAATGAAAAATATTATGACTATAATATAGTTCATTGCAAAGAATCCTTAGAAGAATATGAAGATCTAAAAGTTTAATATATTTGAAATTATATTTTATTATTCAAATTTCTGGTATATTTTTTTATTAAATAGAAGATTTTATTAAATAAATTTAATAAAATCTTTTTGACCTAAGGTTTTTGAACCTAATGTGATTTGATCTAAATCAATATAAAAATTAATGTAACCTAAATCTAAAAGCATAATATTATTATTTATATTCCTATTTTTATTATTTCATTTTAAACTAATTCCATTTTCATTTGTAAATCAATCAAAGTCTGTATAATTTCATACATTAGTTGGACTTGAAAGGTTTTTTTGCTGTAGTCCTAAGGAATATATAGAAGTTTCAGGAAGTTTTGCTTGATTTAACATAGTTAATCTTTCTTCTGTAAATCCAAAACGACCACTTAAACCAAAATTTAAATAAAAATTAAATGAGTTTCCATTACCTCAATTTGTTGTTTTGTCTTTTTCTATAAATTTACTAGTTAAATTTGAAGCTCTGATAACCATCAAAAAATCTTGAGCAGAATTATATTCTGGATAATCCTGATCATATTCCACTCCAATTGCTTCATGCCAAGCTTGTAAACTATTTACAGAAAATTTTACCATATTTTCTAAAGCTTTTTCATCAGATTGCTGATTGTCAATTAAATAATTAACTGCAATTTTAAAATCAGGTAATTCTTGAGTATAATTATCTCCCAAATTAATTGATAAACCAGTCAAATTAACATATCCTAGTGCCAATGATTTTTTGAAATCATCTGTTTGAGCAATAGGAGAATTTTTATCAATTGATAATTCTTTTAAGAAATTTTCCTTTGAAACAGTAAACTGGTCTTGTCAAATTTTATAATTGTTACTTGTAAAGTAGTTTGCTAATAATAAATTTTGCGTATCTGAATTATTAGGATTATTTCTGAAAATAGTATTTAGCATTATTCTACCTTCAGCAGTTTTATAATCATACTTAATTGAATTTGCATCATTATAACTTTTTACATTATTTATTTTATTAAATAATGAGTATTTGCTCATCTCAGATGATTTATAAATAACATCTTTTTTAAAAGAAGCGGTAATGTACTACTAATTTCACTAAAATATTTACTTTTAATGAAATTAATCATTGATGTTCTAAAACCATTTCCACCGCCCTCACCATTATCTTGATAATAATCTTTAAACTCTTTTTCATAATTTCCATAACCATCAGATTCATCTTTTAAACCTTTAATATCATTTCATTTTAAATTTGTATGTTTTTTGTCAACTTCTGCAGATGAAGAAAAATAATCTTTAGTAATTCCTTTATAAAATTCATCACTTGCTTTTTTTAAAAGGTCACTATCAGTTGAAGTATATTTAAAATTATCACTAATATTAAAAAACTCAATATCTGTAGTTCCTTTATATTGAATTTCAATTTTATAATCAACGATTACATTTCCCAAATATAAATTTTCACCTTCATGTGCTTTAATGATTAATTTTTCTCAAACAAAATCTACATTTTTAACCAAAGTATCAACATCGCTTAAAAGAATTTTGTATTTGTTGATTGTTTTTAATTCATTTAATGATTTTGTCAATTCAGAAATATCCAAAACTTTCTTTATATCTATTTCTAATTGTTGCAAATCATCAGAAGTAAGTTCCTTAGCTGTTTTACCATTATACTCAGTAATTTTATTTTTATTTAAAAATTTGTTGTTAACTTCTGTTTGTTCTAAACCAATTAAATTTTTATAAACATTATTTTCTAAATGTTTTTTAAAAATTTCATTTGATTGTACCTTCAATTCCTGAATTAATTCGTTATTATCATCAGGCACTTTTGGATCTGTTGTTTTATTACCACAACCTATTACAGTTGCACTGCTTGTAGCTACTAAACTTAGTGTGCCTAATAAACTTAATAATTTTTTCATTTTAATTTCTCCTTTTATTTTTTTATACTTTACTAAAAAAGCAAGTATTTTTTATTATAAACATAATTTTAAGATAGACTACATAACCTTACTATTGAAACTATTAGTCTCAATAAAGATTGTTTATTCTAATTGTTCTTTATAAGAATAAATTCTTTCAATCTAGTTTTAAAATTCTTTAATGAATCAAAAACTATTTCATAATTTTTGAAAAAAATATCTTTATATTATCTTTTTAGAAATTCAGTAGTAGAATTATATTTAAATTAAACGTTGACATTAAATATATAGAATGATTAAATAATTCCTTAACAATAAAAAATGTATCTGCAATTATCTCTAGTTTATTAGTTACTAATTGTCAAAATAAATTATCATTAATATTTTTTTGAACTTATGAAGGATTTAACTCAATCTTTTGATATTTATATGTAAAAGTTACTTCTCCTGTATAAAAAGGAGCAGCCCATTTATCAATAGCTTTAAGTTTACAAGATTCTTTAGTTAGTGTATCTGCAAAGACAATTCATTCAAAATCAACTGTTAATTTTCAGTCAGTAATATATTCATGAGCTTTGAATATAGCATCATATATTGTTTCCAATGTTGGTAGATCTTCTTCTCCTGAAATATTGCCAAGATCAAAAACCTCAAATTCATCAGCGAATGTTTGCTTAATTTTTGGTGTAGTATCAAAGCAAGAAACTACGCTAGAACTAGCTGCAATTGGCTTATTTATAATTCCATAAACTAAAAATTCATTTAATTACATAATTATTTTATAACTTATTGTATAAAATTCAAATATAAAAGTGTTATTTATTTGGAGTTTAAAGATGATAAAAAGATAAAATACTATTTAAAAATCTATTATTTTATTATAAAAAATGACAACCTTTCTATTAACTGCTTAGTCTTTTTAAAGTTATCTATTTTCTTGACTGACTATTTTGGACAAATAAATTATTTAATCTTATTTATCTCTTAGACCATATCAAAATCCCATACTGAAATATGATCATATTTCAGATTTTTTAATTATTTGCAACCCATTACCCCTATTAGGCCAACCATAATTAACTGCATATTCTTTAGTTGAACTATTAAACCCATATATTACAATTGAATGTGCCTCACCTTTAGCAAAAAATGAAAGCAATACTGGTCTATTATATTTTTTTATTCAAGTTTCAGGTTTTGAAGTATGCGATCAACTAACTGAATAATCATCAATTAAATTATTTGAATAATCACCTAGTCATTTCTTCATAATTTTTCTCATACTCTTACCTTCACGAATATCAGTTCATCTTCCACCATCATCTGAGCGAATTTTATCATACATTAAATAAGGAATAGCTTTTTTATTACCACTATCAAATTCATTATGCTTTACATCTTTAGAGTTTAACTGATAAAAATATTTATTTTTATCATAAGTAGAATATAAATTATGCTTACCAAATATTTGAGAATAATTTATTAACATATTTAAAGATATATATTCGCATAATCCTTGACCATTACTTGCTCCATAACTTTTCAAATCAGTATAAGCTAATTGAGATGCTGATTCTAAATTTGCTATTCATTTTCAATTAGAGACTAAATTTGAAAATTTACTTATTTCATCTAAAGAACCCGTTCTTTTTTTAATTTTTCTTTGCTCAAAAAGCAAATCATAAGAGATTTCAGGTTCTAATATCTTTTGATATTTATATGTAAATGTTACTTCCCCTGTATAAAAAGGAGCAGCCCATTTATCAATAACTTTAAGTTTACAAGATTCTTTAGTTGGTGTATCTGCAAATTCAATTCTTTCAAAATCAACTACTAATTTTCATAGATCAAGATGCGAATGAACTTCGTTTACAGCATCATATATTGTTTCCAATGTTGGTAGATCTTCTTCTCCTGAAATATCTCCAAGTTCAAAGATTTCAAATTGATCAGCAAATGTATAATCAATTTTTGGTGTAGTATCAAAACAAGAAACAACGTTAGAACTAGCTGTAATTGACAAGCAACTTGCCCCTAATAATCCTAGTATTTTTTTCATAATCTTACCCTTTCATTATTAATACCTAATTTGTAATTCAATAAACTAAAAACTTATTTAATTACATAATTATTTTATAACTTATTGTATAAAATTCAAATATAAAAGTGTTATTTGTTGTGAATTTAAAGATATAAAAAGATAGAATACTCTTAAAAGATCTATTATTTGACCAAAAAAAATTGACAACCTTTCTATTAACTGCTTAGTCTTTTTAAAGTTATCTATTTTCTTGACTGACTATTTTGGACAAAGAAATTATTTAATCTTATTTATCTCTTAGACCATATCAAAATCCTTTACTAAAATAATATCAAAGTTTTGATTTTTTAACAATTTGTCTACTATAATCATAATCTGGTCAGCCATAATTAACTACATATTCATTTGTAGTGCTGCTATAACCATAAATAACAACTGAATGTGCTTCTCCATTCATAAAATATGAAAATAGTACAGGTTGTTTATAATTTTTAATTCAATCTTCCGGATTTGAAGTGTGTGATCAACTAACTGAATAATCATCAATTAAATTTTCTGAATAATCACCTAGTCATGTTTTCATAATTTTTCTAATACTTTTTCCCTCTCTAATATCATGTCATCTACCTCCATATTTATCTAATGTTTTCTTATACATTAAATATGGAATAGCTTCTTTATTTCCACTTCCTCATGAATTATGAATTTCTCCATTATAATTTAATTTATAAAAATGTTTTTTTATATCCGATGAAGAATATAAATTGTGTTTTCCAAATACTTGCAAATAATTAATTAGCAAATTTAAAGCAATATACTCACATAATCCTTTTACATCAGGAGATGTACTATAATTAATTAAATCTCTATATGCTAATTGTGAAGATGTAGTTATTTCTTGTATTCATTTTCAATTATTAACTAAATTAGAAAATTTGCTAATTCCTAATGAATCACAAGTCTTCATTTATTTTTTTCACTTTGAAAATTTGAAATTTCACTTATTTCCTTTTGTTCAATTTTTTTATAATTATATTTAAATGTAGCTTCACCTGTTAAAGTTGGATAATCATATCCCTCCATAACTCTAATAGTACATGATTCAATTGTAGGTTCTTTTGTAAATATAATATATTCACTTTCAATTGCTCATTTTCAATTCTCGTCTATTTCTCTTTGAGATTTTTTAATTTCCTCATATATTAATTTAATATCTGGAATTTCACTTGTACCTGAAATTATTCCTAAATCAAAGGTTTTAAATTCATCTTTTAATGTATGTTTAATTGTTGGTTTTGTATCAATGCAAGATACAACACTTGAGGATGAAGTTATAAATAAACTAATTGTCCCTAATAAACTTAATAATTTTTTCATATTTTTATCCTTTCTGTAGAGTTATTATTGTATCAAATTCCAACTGTTGTTTTATTTTTTTCTATAAACTTACTAGTTAAATTTTAAGTTCTGATAACCATTAAGAAATCTTGAGCAGAATTATACTCAAATATTCCTGATTATAATCCACTCCAAATGTTTCATGTCAAACTTTTAAACTATTTACAGAAAATTTGGCCATATTTTCTAAAATCTTTTCATTAGATTGTTGATTGTCAATTAAATAATTAACTGCTATTTTAAAATCAGGTAATTCTTGAGTATAGTTATCTCCTAAATTAATTGATAAACCTGTCAAATTAACATATCCTAATGCCAATGAGTTTTTGAAATCATCTATTTGAGCAATAGGATAATTTTTATCAATTGATAAATATTTTAGACAACTTTAATATTTTCTGGATTATGAAATTCAAAACTATAATTTGCATGTATATTAATCATAAGGAAATTTATTTAGAATTTTTATTTTTTTATTACTAATATTTAAATGAACTTATGAAGGATTTAACTCAATCTTTTGATATTTATATGTAAATGTTACTTCCCCTGTATAAAAAGGAACAGCCCATTTGTCAATAACTTTAAGTTTACAAGATTCTTTAGTTGGTGTATCTGCAAATTCAATTCATTCAAAATCAACTACTGATTTTCAGTCGCTAATATGTTCATGAGCTTTCAATATAGCATCATATATTATTTGCAATGTTGGTACATCTTCTTCTCCTGAAATATCTCCAAGTTCAAAGATTTCAAATTCATCAACAAATGTATGTTTAATTTTTGGTGTAGTATCAAAACAAGAAACCACGTTAGAACTAGCTGCAATTGCCAAGTAACTTACCCCTAATAATCCTAATATTTTTTTCATAATCTTACCCTTTCATTATTAATACCTATTTTATAATTTCATAAACTAAAAAAATATTATAGTTTATTTAATTACATAATTATTTTATAACTTATTGTATAAAATTAAAATATAAAAGTGTTATTTGTTGTGAATTTAAAGATGATAAAAAGATAGCATACTATTAAAAGATCTATTATTTTGCCTATTCTCATATAGCTTTTTAATAACCGTTATTTAAATTTTTTTAATAATTCCTGATATTAAAAATTAGAATACTTATTGATTATTTTTTTAAACATCATCGTTAATTCTCTTGTGTTTTCTTCATTAAAGCCCATTTCTTTTTCATATTCATTAACTCAATCAATTATATCTTTTACTACTTGTTCACCTTTTTGAGTTAAGTAAATTTCATTTTCATTTGCTCTTGTAGAAATTCTTTTGACAATATAGTTATTATCAGTTAATGATTTGATGTTTCTGTGGATAGTTGAAGTATTTGTATTAGTTAAATCTGCTAATTCTACTTGACTAATTCCTTCAACATTTTTAATAAACATTAAATGTAGATATGCTAATGAATACAGATCTGGATACTTTTTCATCATATCTTTACTGATTCTTTTACTTATTATAATGATAACTAAATTACCTTTAACAAGTGTACTTAAATTATCTAAATTATATTGTTTTTTCATTGACACCCCACTAATAATGTTATAAGATTATCTTATTTCAAATGAAACAAGTAAGTTTATTTGAAATAAATTATTTTATAACTATTAAATATTATAAAGAAAAAAAGAAAGGAATTGAAAAATGGTTATTAAAAAAAGAAAAAAAGTTGAACTCTATTCTCACTTATTTCAAGCTATGAAAAATAAAAAGTTTTTAACTTTTTTAATGCTAACTTTAACAATTTCAATTGCTTTATTATTTATATGAAATATTAAAGCAATTGAACTTATTACAGCTTTATTAGTATCAAAAAGTGTTCTTGATTCTATGCAATCAATTAATACAACAGATATCTATGAAATAGTTCAAGAAATTGGACTTCAAATTACACAAGAAGAATTAGAGCAAATACTTAGTGCAATATCACTAGGTTCTAATGTTTATGAACAAATTATTCAAAAGTTTTTTTATGATTTTGTTTATTATGATGGTAATAAACTTTATATTAAGATTTTAGGAGGAGATTTTAGATTATTCACTCTTGCCTATTCAATGATTGTCGATGTTATTTTTGTTGTTATACTTTCTTACTTAAACTTTATTGTAAGTGGCTATATTGCTCAAGCTTATGAAAATCAATTAAAAGGCAAATTAATTAATAAAATAGTCGATCAAGATTTGAATTATTTTAATTCTAATAAAGCTGGTCAATTGATTTCAACTATTGTTAAGGACAGTTCAATTGTTTCTTCTTTTATTAAAGAAGCTCCAATTATTTATTTACTTTCAACAGTTACAATCCTATTTTCAGCTATTCTAATGTTCAATATTAGTTGAAAATTAGCACTTTGTGTCTTTGGATTATTATTAGCATTTATGATAATAATCTTTATCACTATTTTAATATCAAATAGAGCTACTAAAAAAATTAGCAAAATTACACAAAATTTAGACAATGATATTAGTGAAAAAATTTACAGTATTAGATTAATAAAATCTATGGGAACATTTAAACATGAGAAAAATCATTTTAATGAAATGATTGAAAGAGTATCAAAAAAAGAAAAGAAAAAATTCTTTGCTTCAGAAGTGCCTTCTGCATTAATAATTGGAGGGATTGGTAGTTTCTCAATGGCCTCTATTATCTTTGGAGTATTTCTATTCTATAATAATACTCAATCTTTAATCAGTATTATTACTGCTTTTACAACAGGTGTAATTGTTATGACAATTCCAATTATGCAATTAAGACAAGTAATTTCAGCTGTTCCCCATGCCAGAATTTCAGCTAACAATGTTAGTGAAATTCTAAAAAGTGAAATTACTATTGAAAAATTTAATGAAAAAGAAATTAATGAAAAAATTAATTCTATTGAACTAAAAAATATTGATTTTATGTATCCTGACACTGATAAGCATGTTATTAAAGATTTAAATGTTACATTAGTCAAAGGTAAAAAATATGCCTTTGTTGGACCAACAGGAAGTGGGAAATCTACAATAGCAAAATTATTATTGCGCTTCTATGATCCTCAACAAGGAGAAATTCTAATAAATAATAAAATTAAATTAAAGGATTTAAATTTGAAATCCTGGTTAGATAAGATTGGTTATGTCGATCAAGAGCCACAAATTTTAAGTGGTACTATCTTTGAAAATGTTGCCTATGGATTAGAAAATAAAACTAATGAAGAAATTATTGAAGCTTGTAAAAAGGCAAAAATGCATGAATTAATTATGCAATGACCAAATCAATATGAAACAATTCTATCTGAACGTGGTGCACAATTAAGTGGTGGTCAAAAACAAAGACTTGTAATTGCAAGACTTATTTTAAAAAATCCTGAAATATTAATTTTAGATGAAGCTACAAGTGCACTTGATAATATTGTTGAATCTGAGATTCAAAAAGAGTTAGAAAAACTAATGGAAGGAAGAACAACAATTTCAATTGCTCATCGATTAAGTACAATTAAAAACTTTGATGAAATTTATGTATTAGAACAAGATAAAGGAATTGTTGAAACTGGAAACTTTGAAAAACTTATATCTATAGAAGGTTTATTCAAAACTTTATATCAACTATCAAAATAATTCATTAAAAAAGCAGATTTATAATCTGCTTTTTTAATATCTAATCTTATTTTATTTACATTAATTTAAAAAATAAATGTTTTTTAAAAGTTGCTATTTAATCATGGGGTGGTGAATT
Source organism: Spiroplasma endosymbiont of Cantharis rufa (assembly GCF_964019665.1). Classification (NCBI taxonomy): domain Bacteria; kingdom Bacillati; phylum Mycoplasmatota; class Mollicutes; order Entomoplasmatales; family Spiroplasmataceae; genus Spiroplasma; species Spiroplasma endosymbiont of Cantharis rufa. The sequence goes on from NZ_OZ026459.1 coordinate 843,373, forward strand.
TCAAATATCAATATCATAATCGATATCATTAGGATTTTCATTTTCAAAATTTTTTGCTTGAATTCAAACTCCAAATGTTGCTTCTTCATTATAATAAAATTCATTAAAAAAAAGTGATAAGTAGTTTGGATGGTTATTATATCTATTTCTAATTGCAGCATCAATTTGAGTTACTATTAAATTTTGTTCTTCAATAGTGTACTCAAAGTACTCAGGTGATGCTAACATTAATAATTCTCTTACCGTATTTATAAAAGGTTCATTATTATCTTTTCCAATACAAATCATATTTGCCAATGAATTAAGCGCTTCTCGATTTAAATAAATTTCAACTCCCCAATATCCATTTTGGAAATCATCATAAATAATTCTTGTTAAAAAGGGAGTTCCTCCAATTGGAGGAAATATTCTTTCAGTTGAAAAATTTCTTTCCTTCTCTAATATTTTTTTATTGTATAAATTTTCGACTTCAAAGTAATCTATAGTATTAAAAAAAGCAATTTTATCATTTAATTTAAAGTTAAATGTCATTGATGTATCTTCAAAAAAAGAATAATTGTTTTCAAAATGATGTTTATTCTCTAATCAAATATCATACTTATATTTAAACTCAGAATTTTTTTTAAAAATTAATTTAAAATCAGTTTGATTAATCAAAAATACTGAAGGAAATAACTTATCATAACTAAATGTTTCATATAGGTCCGTATTTAAATAATACTCATCTTCATTTTCTCCATTCCCTTTTATATCATATGTTTTTAATAATTGAGTAGGATCTGAACCATTAAAAATTCTTGAATAATTATATCTTTCATAAATTTTATTGTACTCATCAATTAGAATCCCCTCCATTTTTGCATCTGGAAAAGAAATAAAATTAAATTTTTCTTTAAGCAATTCCACATTTGATGCAAATCTTGGGATGGAATGATAGCTCATTAAACCTCCACTCTCAATTGTCTTTCTCTCAAAGGGCTTAGATAAATTGAATGCTTTACTAAATTTTATATCTGAATATATTTCTTGCTCTAAAGGTTGTCTTTTTGTAGAATCAAAAATTCCCACTTGCAAATTATTGATTCTTCAATCCTCTCCAGGTGAATTATCTTTTATTTCCTCTACTTTTATAAAAACTCCTCCCACTTGATAATTAGCATATTTAAAACCATGACTTATTATAGCTTTAGATATTAATTCCTTTGCCTTCTCATTTTTGCTATACGAAAAATTTAGAATTGAATTAGACAAAAAATTTTCTACATCAATATAGTCTAATTTTGAATTAGACTCGAATGCATTATATAAAAAATTTAGAGTTCATTGATCTAACATCAATTGATTAACTCGAGATGTTAAATACAAGTTACTATAAGCTATAAATTCGTTATAACTTGTTATTACATCAGAACAATCACAAGAACTACTTCTAGGTATTGGACTTATATTATTTGATAATTTAATATTTTCATTTGCATTTTCCACTCAAGAGTTTTGAAATAAGTTAACTGTTGACAGTGAAAAAATTCCAAAAAAGTTTAATAATTTTTTCATATATTAATTGCATTTTCCTTTTCTTTCATAACCCACCCAACATCCCTTATTTGATAAAACAATATTTTTATTATATATTTACTAGTGGAAAATACTCTTTTAAATAAAAAACTTAAAGTACTTTAATAATTTAATTAAATATATTATTTTAGTTTTTTATAGTTTTTAAAAGAGAAATTTTGTATTGTTATTAATTCCATAAACTTTAAAATAGAATAATTACTAATACTTTATTTAAATTAAATATTATTAATTATTAAAAAAAATATTAATTTGCTCCACATCTATTGATGACTTTAAAAAATTTATTTATAGGTTATTTTTAATAAAATAGTTATTTTTAAATGTGTTATTTCAAGGTGTAATAATTTTTTAATTCACCATACTTTTCAGAACATTTTTAATGTTTAAACAATTTTTAATATTTACAATATAAAAAAAATCCTCAAATATAGAATGTATTAGAATTTTTTTATTCTAACTCTAGACATAGAGGATAATATTCAATTCACAAATTTATAATATTTTTTTAATAACTGATTTAAGTAATTAATAAAAATTTATTATTTAATCAATGTTATTTAATTCCAATAATAAGAAATCAATTTTTACATTTAAATTTTTACATTTTATTTCTATTTCCATATTTTTTTTATTTTCATATAAACAAAAAGCTCATGCAGTTCCAATAATTGGAAAACCAATTGTAGCCATCATTATTCCTCAAACTTCACCTTTTTTTGCAATAAATAAACCTAAAATTAAAAATACAAAGCATAAAGCTAACAATGCAATCATTATTCCTATAAACATACTCTTTTCCTTCCAAAATTATAATTAGTAATTATTTATTTACTTGTTATAATTTACTATATAACTATACTATAAGATTATAAGATAAAATTATTTTTTTATTTATCATAAAAATTTAATATTGCTATATCTAAATTTATAAAATTTTTTTCTAATACAATTTTTAAATTTTCTGAAAAATTTATTGCAATAAAAGTTCATCCCTTTTTAAATTTTTTATTGTTTGATCACCAATAAAAAGAACTTCATAATTTCTCAAATCTTTTATAATTAAGCAACTCTCTCTAAAAATTTCATTAGAATTATTATCATATGCAATTTCCTTATTTCACCTAAATCATTATAAATAATATTTAAGCAAATCATCTTATGTTCTTTTAAAAATAATTTTAACATTAGTATATGGAAAACTATTTTTTTAGGTAGATATTCATTTTTTGCTTTATTTTATATATTATTGATTTTATACTTAGTTATATTTTTCACCTTTTTACACTAAAATTTCAAAAAAAATTTATTAAGCTTTATATTATTTTACTCAATAATTTTCTTTTCAATATGAGTAATAAGTGATTATATAGTTAAATATTAACAAGTAACTTTATTCTCCTTTGAATAAATAAATGGAGATTTTATGAAAGTACTACTGCTAGATACCTTGAAATAAGAATAATTAAGATTAATTAGAAATTAGTTTTAATAAAATTGTCTGTTAAAACACAGGTTTTTAAGTTAGTTTATAGTATTAAACATACAAGATAAAAATTTAAAGAATATCAACGGATTTGAGCTAAAAATTTTATTTGTAAAATGCCAATAAATTAGTTGCAAATAAAATTAAACATTTTTTAAAAGATGAAATAATGGAATTATTTCAGACTAAATAGTATGACTTTAGTATTAAACAATATTGAGAATTGAAATAAAAAAACTTATACATATGGATTGTATAAGTTCTTTGATTTACTTAAATTTAACTATAAACTATTTATTTCCTCAAGTTTCTTTGAATCAAGCTTCAAACATTCAATTTGCAACAGCATCAAAATTAATAGCTCATGTCATTAATCCACGAATGTGAATATTGTCATTTTCTAATAAAACATATGCTTTATAAATTGATTCTCTTGTTGCTGCACCTCTACCTGCAGCTTCATTAGTTGCAGCTCCTAAAACAAATTTATTTGTTGGAATTTTTTCATAGAAATCATTTTGAGAACTATATTTTGTTGTTAAATATTTTGTTACTAAGTAGTAGAATTCTCCTCTATACTCACTATCATCATTTGAAATATAAGATTTATTAATTCCTAAATAGTCTTTTTCTTCTTGATCAATAAATGGTCCAAATGCTCATCCATTATAGTATTGAGGATTAATAAAATCATAGATACCATCAAGTCCTTTTAAGAAAGGAATATAACTTCCTTGACTACCAGCTTCTGTATTATATTTTAGGTATGGTAATTCTGGAGCCATTGTTATCATAAATTCTTTACCTTTTGAATTTTGAATTTTTTTAGCTTCTTTTAAAGCTGAGATTGTAGTTTGTTGACTTTCTCTATGCCCAAGTGTTCCACCTTCTCAATCAATATCAATTCCATCAAATCCATATTCATCCATGTACTTAATAAATGTAGCAGTTAATTGGTCAGTTTGATTTTGTCTAAATCTCATTTCTCCACCAGTAGCTCCACCCATTGATAGAATTACTTTTTTACCAGCATTTTGTAAAGATTTAATTCCTTCTTTAATTCTATTTTTGCTTTGTGGGCTAAATGGTTCAAAAGTAGGCATTGCATATGGTTCTCATGTATATAAGAATGAAATATCAATTACATTATATGCAGAATTTAATAATTCATTACTATTTAATAGATCAACTGGATTACTGTGTTGTTCTGCTCCACCTCACTCATATCAGTATCCTACTAATAAAGCGTCATTAGATGGTTTTGGTTTTTCACCATTAGCTTTTAAACTATAAGTAATTAAAACTTCAGACTCTTCTTTATAAAAATCAGATTTTGCTTTTGCTTTAATTTTTGCTCCATTTGTAGTAATGTTTTTAACTTCAATTTCATCTTTTATTACATTTTTATTTTTACCATAAACTGCATCCAAAATTGTTGAAGTATTTGCGTCCTTAATTTCTCCTAAATCAGTTTGTTTTAAGTCTTCTGCTAAATCTTTTTTATTTTCAGGTACAACTTCTTCTTGTTTAACTGTAAAGTTAACTTCAGCAGAACCTTTATAAATTATGCTTTCACTAATAGAATTAATAGTTGCACTTGTTTGTGTTATATTTTTAACTTCAATACTTCCTAAGTCTAAGTTTGGGTTTTTTTCTACTAAAGTACTTAAAATTGTAGCTTCTGTATTTTCATTAAGTTCACCCAACTGATTGTTTTCAATAACATTGCTTAATTCTTTGGCCTCTATAACAGTTTTTGAAGTATAGAAATTAATCTCAGCAGAACCTTTATAACTATATGAATTTTCTTTGGCATTTACTTTTGCTGAGAATTTTTGATATTCATTATTATCACTTGAAATTTCTGTTATATCAGAGATTTCAATTTGATTTGAATCTAAACTTCTATTTGAATTGTAAACTAATTCTTTTACTTTTAAGTCTTTTATTTCTTCACCTTCTGCTAATTTAATAGCTGAATTTATATCAAAGCTTTTATTTTCAATAACTTTACTTAATTCTTCTTTTTCAAATGGTTTAGCATTTTCTGAAATACCATATGAAAGTCATACTTCATCTTTATATACTTCTTTACCAGCTTCATTAGGAACTAAAATTGAGTTATATTGATTAGTACCTTTTAAAGTTAATTTACTAGTATCTAAATTTGGATTGTTTCTTTTAACAGCTTCCATAATGGTTGCTTCTTTTGTATCTGAAATATTACCCAATCAAGTTGTTTTAACTTCATTATAAAGTGAAGTTGCTCCTGCTCCTTGACCTGCTGAATTTCCTTTTAAAGTAAAACTAATGTAGCATTCATCTTGATATACTTCTGAGTTTTCTTTAGCACCTACTTGTGCTCCTCAATCACTTATTGATCTAACTTCTAACTCACTAGTTTTAATTCCACTATTTTTTTGCTCTAAAGCAGTTAATATATTTCTTTCAGTTTCTTCTTTGTTTGCACCAACACTAATATCACCTAATCAGCTGTTTTTTACTACAGAAGAAAGTGCTTTTTTTGAAGAAGATGCATCATTAATTACACTATAAGAAACTGTTGATTGACCTTTATAAAGAGTTGAATCACTATTTGCTTCAATTGTAGCCCCTCATGAATTAATATTTTTAACTTCTAATTGGTCTGTATTAAGTAAAGGATTAAGTCCTTTTAACTCTTCTTTGATTGTTTTTTCATCATTTTTGTCAATTGTTCCCAATCAAGTATTTGTAATAGCTTCTCATAAATATTGAGAATCTGCTTTTCTATTACCAAAATCAAATTTAACACGAGCTTCTCCAGAATAATCAGTTGCTTTATTTTTGGCAACAAATACTGCATTTCCATTAAATAAATCAACATCTTTTAGTGCTAATTTATCAACATCCACTTTTGGATTATTTTCTTTAAGTGCTTTTTTTAAAAGATTTTCACTTACATTGTTAATTTTACCTAAATCCTTCTTTTTGATAAGTTTATCAATGTTTTTTGTACTTCCTGAAATTGAATTACAACTTACAACAGCTGATGATGTTGAAGCTGTAAATGCTATTGTAGATAAAATTGATAATAATTTTTTCATAATTCTACTCCTTTTTTAATTTATATATAATAATTATATATCAAAGTAAAAATATTTTTATAATAATAAAATATTTTTATGAGCATAAATAATTATGTCCTAAGCACTAATAAGCACTTTTTTTCTTCCTTTATAATCAATAAATAAATATTTTATGAAACAACTACTATTAAATACCAATAAAATACCTGTAAATAAAACTCAACAAAGTTTTAAAGACGAAATACTAGACCTATTCAAACTTAATACTATGCACTTAGTCACCAATACCAAAGAACAATATACTCTAATAAAAAAACATATTCGCAAATTTATGAATTTGTTTTAAAAGTATCTAATTATAATCTATATATAGGTAGATAGCCCCACAAATAAAACAAGTAAACCTGAACAAAATAAGGCTATTGGCATAAACTTAATAAAAGACTTATTATTACTTTCTAATTTAAAATTAGAATTTTTTTTATGTTTATTTATAAATAAAATTATAAATGAACACATAAATAAAATAATAGAAATACTAAGAAATATAATTAAACTAATTAACATAATTTAATACCTCCTTTGCATCCAAATTCATACTATAACTTTGAAAATTAAATACATCTTTTAAAATTGCACTTAACTGTTTTTCTAATTCTTTTGTTAGGTCTTTTATGTTTACAATTAAAATATCATTATCTTGACCTGTACTAAAATTTCTACAAGAAACACTAGTAACTTTTTCACCTTTACATATTTTTTTTAATAAATCTTTTGTTTTTTTTGTATTTAAAGTTGAATTGAAATTTAAATAAAAATATCTATTTAGTAAGTTTAATATTTTTATTTTGCCTAAATTATATTTAAAAATTTCATTTAATTCCTTATTGTATATATTTAAATCTGAATTTCTCAGATCAATAAAACCAAATTCATTTCCTCTACTTGAATAAAACTGTGATAACTCAATAAATTTTAAATTATTTGTTTCAAAGAAATTTGATTTTTTATATCTATCAATTATTATTGGAAAATCAATTAGTTTATATTTATTTTTAAAATAACTAATAAACAATATAAAGTTTTCTTCTGATACAATTTTTGAGTTTTCTGTAAAATTTATTGCAATAAAATTTCCATCTTTTTTTAAATTTTTTATTGCCTCATCTCCAATAAAAAGAACTTCATAATTTCTTAAATCTCTTAGAATTAAGCAACTCTCTCTAAAAATTTCATTAAAATTATCATCATATGCAATTACCTTATTTCAATCAAAATCAATATAACTAATATTCAAGTAAATCACCTCATGTCTTTTTAGAAAGAATTTTAACATTGGTATATGGAAAATTATTTTTTAGATAGTTATAAACTCCGTAATTAACTTTCATATAAGGATATATTTTTGTTAAATATTCGTTTATAGCTTCTTCAAAACTACTAAAGTTTAAAATATTGCTAACTACTAAATATATAAATATAGTTGAAGCGCTTCTACTAACACCAAGTTGACAGTGTGTATAAATTAAATTGTTTTCAATATTTTCGCTTATAAACTTTATTGCTAAGGCAAACTTATAATCATTAAAATCAGACGGGTCATGTGAGTCTAATATATTCAAAGCTAACTTGTCATCTATTTTTACAAAATAATCATTATAAATAGTATTTTGCTTATTTGCATACTTTTGTTTTAACATATCATAATAAATATTACTTATTTTTAATTCCTTATGTGCTGTTTTAAGTTTATTTGAAAATTGATCTCCTAGATATAAATTATTTGTAATTTTTATAAAAGGCATTTAGTCTTCAACTCCTATATATTCTCTAACCTTAGTTGCAATATTAGTAACTCTGGGTCCATAAATAATTTGTTTTTGCTCTCCTAAATCCTTAATACCATAAGGCTTTGTTTTATTAATTATATCTAAATTAAATTTTTCTTTATCAATTAATGTCACTCTTAGTCTTGTAATACAATTTGCCATTATTTTAATATTTTCTTTTCCCCCACAGCCATTGACAATATTTAAGATAAACTCTTCATCATATTCTTCTTTTTTATTACTTTTAGATTTTACTTTTTCTTCTTTTTGTTCTAAAATATTTTCTTGTATTTTAGAATTATCTTTTTCACCCATTACAGCTATTTGACCATCTCTTCCTGGTGTATTGTAGTTAAATTTTTTTATTAATACATAAAATGATCCAAAATAAACAGCACCAGCAATTGGTCCTACTATAAATAACCCTCAAACATTTTGAATATTTTTAAAGTTTGTTGCATCCACTGCCAGTCATGTAATAATACCACTACCCCTTGTAGAAACTTGTGCAAAGCCACATAAGTACATACTCATATAAGTTATTCCTGTAAAAATTACATGTAATACATATAATACAGGAGCTGTAAATAAAAATGTAAATTCAATTGGTTCAGTAGTTCCAGCTAATGCTGAAGCTAGCATAGCTGAAATAATTGCTCCTCCTGCAACTTTTCTATTCTCTTTTGCAATACACATATACATTGCCAATGAAGCTCCCCCCAAACTAAAGATATTAGTTGGAAATGTTCCATTAACAATTCAAGTATCTTTTGCAGTAATAAAGACACCTTCCCCTAATTTTGCAATAGCAATATTATAAATTCCTTCAATAGCAACACCTTCACCATTTATTCAAGTTGCACCAACTGAAGTATAATATAAGAAATAATTAATTACTTGGTGTAAGCCAAAGGGAATTAAAGCTCGATTTGCCATTCCATATAATAGCGGGGCCAATGCTCCCATATGTTGTCAAGATTCACCAATTGATTTTAAACCTTGATTAATATATATTCATGTAACTCCTATTGGCATTCCAATAAATCATGCTACTAAAGTTGACGCTACTGGTGAAAATCTTGGTCCACCAAAAAATGATAGAAATGTTGGAAATTTTAATTTATAAGTATACTTATGAATATAATAACCAATCAATCCAGCAACCATTCCCCCAAAAGCACTATATTGAAATGAAACTACTCCAAATCTTGTAATCAAACCATACTCTTTTGCATTTTTTAACATTTCTGGATAAACAACTTGAAGCATTAAATTTGCAGCAAAATGCATTGCTGCATATGCCATAATACCTGATAAAGCTGCAGAAACCTTTTCAGATTTTGCAAGCCCTGCAGCTAAACCAATAGCCACTAAAAAGTCAATATTTGTGATTGCTATCATACCAATATTTTTAATAGCATCTAAAGCAATTTTTGTACCACCACTATAAGTTCCCACTTCAGTTGCAATTGCTTGACCTGCATAACCAATTGAACCTATTAAAGCTAAAAGTGGAATGACTGTTACTGGTACTAATATAGCTCGTCCAAATTGTTCTAAACCACTTCGTAGATTAGTAAGAAAACTTTTAAGTTTTGTTTTTTTAATCTTTTTATTCATTATTACCTCCCAAATAAATTTTATTCATTTAAAGGCAATTTTATAATTTAAATAATTTATATTTTTTACATAAAATATAAATTATTTAAATTATTCTTTATTTTTAGTTGCAATCTTTTCTCTCATTTCCAAATGTTTACTACTTGATTTTGAAATAATCATTAATAAAAGTGCATCACATATTAATTGAATTGTGTATTTTTCTATTAATGGAGTTGATCTACTGTTCTCTGTAAAAAAACTCTTTACAATTCCATAAATGTGTTCATCTAACAAATCATTTGCAAAAGATTCATTTGTACTTATTCCAACAACTTTTAAAGGTTTTCTTTCTTTGATCAAATTTAAATATCTAAAGACCTTTGAATTATTTCCAGAAATAGTGAAAATAATTACGAGTTTATTTTCCACATCATATATTTGATGATTATATAAAGATGTTTCTAACTTTACTTTAAAATTTAGCTCTAATAAATTAAAGAAAAATGGCTCAATAACTTTTGCGGTTTTACCCGTTGCAAAAAAAATAATTTCTGGATTAGTACTTGTAATTAAATTGGATAATTCTAAAATTAAATCACTATTTACAGATTTTTTAATTAAGTTAATATTTTCAATTACCTTACTAAAATATATATCAATACTTTGGTTATCAATTAATTCATTGTTAGCTGAGTAATATGAATCTTGTAGCATATGTTTCAAATTTTTAAAACCCCCTATTCCTATCTTAAATAAGGTTTTACTTATTACACTCTCTTGAACATTTAATTGCTTTGATATATTTTTTATTGAAATATCACTGAAGTTATTTAGATTATCTCTTATGAAATAAATAACTTTTTTTTCTTGAGGAGATAATTCATTTTCCTTCTCCTTAATTAAATTCAATATATTCATCTATAAGCCCCTCTATCAAACAGGTTTAATGCAAAACTGTTTGAATTTTCTTCTTTTTTGAACAAATACAAAATTCTAATATATAAAAAAATAGTTAGCTATAATTTTGATTTAAATGTATTTAACTTACTAAGGATCTAATATACCTATTTTTTAGTTAAAATTTTTAGAAATCATAAATATTTTATATTAATTTAAGAAGTATTTTAAAATATAATTTTTTGTCATACTACATAATTTGATAGGGTTCCATAACAAACCTTTTGGAAATATTGAGGTAAAGTTAGCTTCATTATTTATATTGTATCTTTTCATTCAAAGTCGTACAATTTGTCATCCAGATTTTAAATCTGAATCACTTGCTATTTTATTATAACTTTCTCCATTTCGATATTTTTCTAATGCTATTGTTTTTATTTTCTCATGTATTATTTTAGGCATAAAAAATGACAACCCTTCTATTAAGACTATTAGTCTCTTTTAGGTAGTCTATTCTTTTTCTAGCATTCTCTTGTTAATTATATAATTTAAAAATTATTATCTATAAATTTAAAAACTTTATTTATAATTTTTTCATATCCAAAAATAATTTTTTTAAGTTTTATTTTATTTTGAAAATTAATGTTAATATCAATAATTGGGCTTTTATTGTCAAAAGAAATTTCACCATGTGCTATAGAATTTCTATTTTTAGAATCTAAAATATTAAAATCAGGTTTTATATTCATAATATCTAAAATAAATTCAATATCGTTATATATTGATTTTCCTTTTTTAACTCTTATATTATTAAAATCAAAATCCTCATGACTATCATAAATATGTATATTCATAATATTTTTATTAATAATTTGGCGCTCTTTTTTTGATAATTTATCATTTAGAGATTTAAAGAAAATTTTTTTAATTATAATTTCTACTTCATCTTTTGAATTATAAAAATTTCTTTCAAATTCCTCAATAATAAAAACTAAAGTTTTTTTTATAAAACCCTCAATACATGAATTTACTAAAAATAAGAATATTTTGTAATCCAAAATTTTATTTTTTTTTCTTATATATTCTTTATAAGAGTGAGTTATTAATTGAAACTGCGATTTCTTCATTTGTCATATTTTCATTATAATTAAATTTATGTATTGAGAATAAGTTTAATGATATTTTTTGAGGTTCCCTAGTAAATTTGGACTTCATTTTTTTAGGCTCCCCGTGCTGATTTTTTATAATAAAAGGTTCATTCCCCTCATTTATTAAATTAATTAGATTTTTTATTTTTTTAAATTTTGTTAAATCTGGTTTTGAACTTTCTTCTTGAATTATTTTCATAATTAATGGATACATATTTAATCAAGAATTTGATGGCTCAGCATTGCTATTATTCTTATTAAAAATTGATTTTATTTTAGAATCTTCTTTATTTCATTCTTTTTTAATTTCTAAAAAATAATCATTTGCTTTTATAACTAAACTAGCTAACTCTTTAATTTCTTCTGCATCAGTAGAGCTTATAAAGAGTGCAATTTCATCTTCAATACTTTTAACATTAAAATTTTTTGTAATAGCAATATCATAATTTTTATATATTCAAAAAATTTTAAAAATATAAAATCACTCTTTATCATTCAAAATAACATTTTTATTTTCTCCAATAATTGCAATTCTAAAATTATGGCAAGCATTTATAATATCCTCTCTAAAAAGTTGAGAGTTTTCTTTTGAAAATAATTTTGACTTATAAATATCTCCGTTCTCAATTGGTATTCCTGTTGAATTTAATCTATGAAATACATCAAAAACTCCTTTTTCACTACCCTCATCATAATCCGTGTTATCAAAATAATAAGTTGGAAAAATTACATTATTAAAGATGCTATTAAAATCTTCAAATTTATTAGCTAAAAATTTATAATCTATCTCATTTTCTTCTGCATCCAATAATTTTAATAATTCTTGATTTAAAATGTCCTTATCTAATGAAAATAAATTTTCAATATTCGTATCATCACCCTGAATTTTCTCATCCTCAAACTTACCCGAAAATTTTAACATTGTAATTAATCTTTGCTTACCATCAATTACTGAATAATATTGTTTATTTCTAGAAATATATATTGGTTGAAATGGAAATTCCTGTAATATTGATTCTATAAATTTAGTCGCTCTACTAATATCTCATATTTTTTTCCTTTGAGTATCATGATCAAAATTTAGAATACCACTACTATATAAAGATGAAAATTCTGAAAATGTAGTTAAAGATATATCATTATTTTTAAAATTTATCAATTTTTCTACTTCTTTACTTAAGCTTTTCTGGTTTTTTTTATTCATAACTTTCCTTAATTAAAGCATTAAAAATTATAACTTAATACTTACATTTTTATTATACTTATTTTTCTTCATTAATTTAGTATTTTCTTTATTTTCTATAAGAAAACTTAAAAATATATCTGGCTCTTCTGCATTAAAAAAAGTATGACGATACTTTATTTTTTACTAGTATTTCAAAATATTTTATAAATAAATTTATATTTTTTGAATAAATATAATAACTAGTTCCATAAAATAGGGTATTTTTTGAATTCATACCCTGAGTTCTTCAATAGACTCATAATTTTTGATTTAATTTCAATTTTCTTTGTTCTAAAACTTTTTAATTCTTTTCTAAGTAGTTGTATAATTAATGATTTATATTTTTTTCAATTGGAGAGACTAATTATAATTTTCTTATTATTCTAAAAATAACTGTTTTCAATAAAATAATTTGAACTTTTAAAATTAAAAAATTATTTGCTTTAGAATAGACTCCTTAAAGAGACTAATAGTCTCAATAGAAGTTTAAGACAATTGAAGATAGTAAAAGTTATCTTAAAACTAAATTAATAAACTTTTAAATTATATGTACATCAGATGATACTACTAACAAAATTAAATATGGATTTAAAGCATTTTTAAGAATACTTTACCATTATTATTTTAAAATTATAAAATTAAATTCACTCCAAAACATTATTGTATACTTCTTGAAAAGAGTTCAAGTTCTTTTGATGTCACTCTGTTTTTAAAGAAGATAAAAAAGCTTCACAAGCAATATTATCTAGTGATTTTCCAGATCTACTTAAAGATATAAAGATTTTATTCATCTTACAATACATCCGACCAAAAAATGATGTATATTGAAGTCCATTATCTGAGTAAATTATTAAGTTTTTATTTTTTAGCATATAACCTTCATCTATTTTCAATGTTTTTATCAATGAATTTTATTATCATTTTTCATAGATATATCATATCCAACTATAAACCCAGTATTAAAATCTTTCATAATACTCAAATATGCAAACTTATTATAACCATAAGACAAATATGTAACATCCGTTACAAATAATTCTCCTTTATCAAAACTATTTCATTGCCCATTAACAATATTAGGGTATTTAGAGTTTCTAACTTTAATCTCTTTTGGTTTTATATTTCTCTTTATTCTAATTTTCGTTCTTAGTCGCAAAAGCTTCATATATTTATAAACTAATTTATTTAAAACATTGATATTATAAAAACGCTTTAAAATTATATTGATTCTAGGATAACCATAAATATGATTAAAATAATTAAATATCTATAAAATATAATCGGCTAAAACCTCATCGAACTTATAATTAAATGAGAACTTTTATTTTTTTACTCACTTGTAATAACTTGATTTTGTTGTTTTAAGTGCTTTACATAAAAATATAATTGATCAATCAGATTTATTTTTCTCAATATAGTTATACTTTAATTGTTGTTTTTTCTGGATCCTCTAGGAATTGATTGATTTTTTTTTAGTGTCTCATTCTTCATTTCTAAAAGTTTATTTTTCTTTTTAAGTTCCAGAATCTCCTTTCTAAATGGGTTATTTTTTAACTCTATATCAATTTTTTTAATTCCTGCGGTTTGTCCCTTTCTTGAAGAAATCTTCCTGAGACATTCAATTCCATACTCTTTATATCCCAAAATTCATTTTTTTGCAGCAGAATATGAAAAATTGTGTCTTCTTGCTAATTTCTTTCAACTTTGTTGATTAATCGCACAATCCTTTGCAACTTCTATTTTAGTTTCCAAAGATACTATATTAGATTTATTTCCCTTAAAATTTGCCATATAAAAAAATCCTCTTCTATATAGATTATAATAGAATTTTTTTATTCTAACTCTATACATAGATGATTATATTCACAACTAATACAATTTATTTTTTTATATGCTTATAATGTTAATTTTAAAGGCTATAAAAAATTTTTATATATAATATCACCTGAAACAATTACTACTTTAAGGGAAAACTGGAAGTTTTAATTAAGATATTACATTGCAATTTTTTTATCAATACATATAATTACTACTTCATTATACATACAGCTTTTTAATAGACTTCCTCTTCTATGACTTTAAAATCTAATACACTGAAACAATTCATATCATAATCATTTTTTAATATTTTTAATACTTTTCCATGTAGAATATGACAACCTAAGTTTATAATATTCACAAATTTAGGTTATCACATTCTTATTTTTTATTCAGTCTAAAGTACTTGAATAAGTTTTTATATTATTCTTAATTACAACATCTTTAAATTTAATTCCATTAGAATAATTATTACTAATTTAAATCGTTAATTCATTTGAATATTTCATTTATATACAATACTTCTTATTGATAGAAATATTATCTTGCTCGAAATTATATAAAAAATGGGGACACAATTTATACCTACCAATACTAACAAAAAAAGTATTACTTTATACTTTTTATACTTTCATATTATAAATTTTCAATATTTATGAAATTTATTTCTTTTGAAACAAACTCTATAAAGGAATCACTTGTCATTAAAAGTTCATCACAAATATTTTGATTATTATTAAAATTTAACTTTTTTAATTCGATTAAAAAATAAAAATATTTTGTATATCATATATTTTTATAATGTTTTTGCTTTTCTAAATAAAACTTAAAAAGTCTTTCAAGCTCTAAAATATTTTCAACTGATATGTCCTTATATTTTATGTTAAAATAATTTGTGCAAATAGACAGTGCAAAAATATTAATTTTCATATCAATTTTTTTAATAATTTCAATTAAATTATTTGGATTTGTTTTTAATTTTATTAAAATTGAGTATAGATAAATTAAAGATAAATTATCGTAATTTTTTGTTTTCAAAATTAAATTTTCTATTTTTATTTTATAATCTTCAATAATATCATTATCACTATTATTGTTAATTAATAAGTAAATAATATCATATAATACTCTTGCTAAATTTGATTTTAAAAATAATAAATTAACAAAATAAGAAAATAAACATTCTATAACTTCTTGATCAATCTCTTGACCATTTTCATTTAATTCTTTTATAAAATTCTTAAACTTAATAATGCAATATTTTATTTTTTGGTTTTCAAGAGAATTTAATGCACTTATAAGATCAAATGCTAAATTTAAGTTTAAAGAACTTACTTTAATTTTATCTAAAATAAGATTAAAAAAAATAGTTTGAGTGTCAAAATCATCATAAGAATTTAATACTTTTGTTTTCTCTTCATTAATATTAAGATTTATTCTGCCAATTACTTTTTTAAATTTATTTTCTATTTCTTTTAATTCAATTTCATTATCACCATAAAATTCAAAATCATCTTTATAATGAAGAAAAGAAATATTGCCCTCCTTTTTCAATTCATTAGATATAAAAGCTAATAGTAGTTCCGAGAAAATATTAGAAGAATAAGGTCCAGTTAATAATTTATTAGTTTGATTCTCATTTTGAATTTGCACAATTGACTCTAATGATTTTTGAAAAGAGTTTAATCTATCCTTACATATACTAATTTTTTCCTCTAAAAAATTAGTAAAAAATGGTTGACCAAATATATGAGTATATACACTATTATAAAATTCCTTAATATCTACTTTTAAAACTTTTAAAAGTCCGGTCATTTTTTTATATTTTAGTAATTTATTTTTATTAAAATTATTCTTAATTTTTTTACTATCAATATATGTTAAATCATCTACATCCTCTTTAATAACATCTAAATATCAATTATATGAATCACCTTTATATTCTACTTTTGAAATCCTACCTTTTTCTATAACTTTTTTTAAATTTTCTTCATTACTATTTATTATTTCAAATATCTCCTCTTTATACTCTAAAAGAAATATAATAGAGACAAAAAAGCTCAAAAAATTTGGTATTGAAATCTTTCTTTCATTTCCATTATTTTTACTTATATAAAATATTGTTGGCTCTGTTCCTTTTGGTATACTTTGCTTTATATATTTATTTTTTTTCTTTAAGAAATTTAAAAATTTAGAAATTTCATTTTTCTCTAACAGGGAATAATTATTATCACTTGAATTAATAAAAAAAGATATAGTTTTTATAAATAATTCTTTATTATTTTTTCCAAAAAAACAAGGTGGGAGCTCGCTAAAGAATCCTGATTCAAAAAAAACATCTAGTTCCTGCTTATTTATTTCATCATTCTCAACTTGCTTTTTAATTTTTTTTATGTCCATTTTTTCAATCTCCATCTATAATAAAATATAATTATATTTTTATATGAATAACATTAAGATTTTTTAATCTTAATTAATAATCCTTCTTATCTCATCTAAAATATTTTACTACTACCTAGCTGATTCTATTAGTTATTCATTTTTTATTATACAATTATATTTTCATTAGTTTTTATGCTATATTGCATTTGTTGAATTTTTAATTTTTTTGTTTTACCCTCTCTACATTAATATTATACAAAAAAACTTAGTTGTATAATATTAAATAAGTTAGAGTACAATAACCTATTTTACCAGTTTATAGTATTTGTAAAAATTTTTCTATATTTATATTGTGTTTGAAATAAGTATTTAAATTTCACATTTCTACAAAACTTACTTGCTTACTTGCTTATTATGAAAATCGTACTATTTTTTCGGACACTGAATATACTTTGTCAAGTATACAAAATGTTTTTTTATAAAGTAATTGCATTTAATGCAATTACTTTTATTTTGCTTCAATTATTAAAGTATTCATAAGATGGAGGGTTAGAAGTTTTAACTCGTATTCTTTCATAATTATAGAAGTGAATATATTTACTAATAGAGTTTTCCAATTTTTCAAAAGAGTTTACTTTTAACTCTTTTTTTCATTCCTCTTTTAATGAAGAAAAGAATGTTTCACACATTGCATTATCTATAGAATTTCCAGGTCTTGATAAAGAAATAATTATATTATTCTTTCTTGAATAATTTTTTGCAAAAAATGATGTATATTGGGAACCATTATCAGAGTGAATTATAAGCAGTTTACTTATGTCATTTCTATATTTTATTGAATTAATAAGAGTATTCTATAAATTTTTATATCATTTATGTTAGACAATTTATAACCAACTATAAATCCTGTTTTAACATCTTTTAAAACGCTAAGATAAGCAAATTTATTATTTAATGGTAAATAAGTAATGTCAGTCACTCAGCATTCATTCTTCTCATAGATTTCTCATTTTCTATTAACAATATTGGGTCCATGAGTAATATTTTTCTTTTCCTTAGGTTTTCTAATCATCTTTTTAACTCTAATTACTGAATACATCTTATATATTCTCATTATTCTTGCTACTTTATTTTGGCTTATGTTTATCCCCTTACTTTTTAAACATATTGTTATTCTTGGACTACCATAAATACCCTTATATTTAAAAAATAGAAGCTTTATTTCTTTTGCAATATAAATGTCTATTTTTATAATATAATTCTTTTTACCATTGTTAACTCACCTATAGTAACTTGATCTAGTAATTTTTAAAAGCTTACATAAATCTGAAATACTATATTTGTATTTAAATTCTTCTATGATTTTATAAATATAATTTATTTTTTCTTTTGATTTTCCATCATTTCATTGAACTTTTTTATAACTTCATTTTCCATTTCTAATCATTTAATCTTCTTTTTAAGAATTGCTAGTTCCTTATCTTTTGGGTCTAAAGAGTTTGGCCTAACACTGGAATGCTTGTTATGCTTTCCTGTTCTTGAAATTAAAGATTCAGCTCCGTATATTTTATAATTTATGCAAAGATTTCTTGCTGTTGAATACGATACACCATATTCAATTGATATCTCTCTAAAAGTTCTATTTTCATTATAGTGTCTATTTACTAACTCTTGCTTTTGTTTGATACTTAATATATTTGATTTATTTCCTGTAACATTTGACATATAAAAAATTCTCCTTGTATACATTTTATGTTTTTTTAACATTATGTATACTTAGAGAATTATATTCAGTAAAACTAGTGGTAAGCTTAATTTTTTTACTTTTATAAATATTGCAAATTGGTTAACTTATATTATAATAATATAACTATTTTATAAAAAAGACACTTTAAAATTATTTAAATATATCCTTTAATTCCTTAATTTTGACTTCTATTCTTGAAAAACTTATAGAAGAAAGCATTTTTTTAACAAATTGTTCAAAAAGTGAAACTTTGAATGAGAATGCGGAAGGACTAAATAACTCATTTTTTTCATTTCTATTATTTGCAAAAATTCCTGAAATTTCTGTAAAGCATTTATGTAAAAATTCCTCTAAATTTGCGTAGTTATATCCTAAAAAACTTTCAATATCTTTTTCATTAAAGACTATTGCATGTTCATTTTTGATTAAGCTAAGTTTTTCTAAATTAACAAGTTTTTCTAAACTATTTATATTGTTGGCAATTATTCAAAGTAATGCAATCAATCAATTTTCCATTCCTTTTTTTAAGGGGATAGCAGCTTCCATCGTATTAAAATTAAGATCATCACTTATTTTTCTAATTAATTTTAATGTAAAACTATAAAATTCATAACATTTTAAAATATAATCTTCACTAATATTTTCATTCTTAAAAATATTATTATAAAATTCATCCGAAAATAGTTTAGATTTTCTCTGATTTGCTACTGTTGGCTTCATAAGTATTAAACTTAATATATATTGTCCCAATTCATCATTAACAATTTTTTCTATATTCTTTTTACCAAATTTTTCTTGAATATATTTTTCATCCTTTAAGGTACCTTGCCCTCTTTTTATATCAAGAATATAACCACTTTCTTTAAATAATTCCTTTAAAGTAATCATTTCTTTTGAATTCGATCTAAAATCTCTCGGTTTAACTGGTTTTTGATTATTTGAAGCTTTTGTAATTTTTTCAACTAATTTTTCAAAATTACCATTTTTAGGCTGAATAATTTTTGCAATAACTTTTACAGAGCTCATTTTATCAAACAATTCCTTTTGTTTTGAGAATCTTGCTAAATTAGAAACTGTTTGAGCTCCATTAACTATTGAAAAATTTTTAAGATAAACTATATTATTTTTAATATCAAGTTCATTCATTTCTTCAGTAACAATAGTTATACCATTATTATAAATTAAAAACTTTTCCGCTTCTTCCATAATAGTTTCTTTAATACTATTATCAACAGATTTAGAAGCAGCATCACCAGATATACTATATCTAATATTTCTATCAAAAATTTTATCACTATTTTTTTGATGACACTTAATTAAAGATTCACCCTCTATTGTACATAAAAGTATTTTTTCATCCTTAGTTTCTTGGAAAAAAGTATTTGTAAGATTTGTATCTGCATTATTAGGATTATAAAATTTAAATCCATATTCAAGTGATTCCTTTTTAAAATCAAATTCTTCCTCTCCCATGAATCTAATAAAAAGCTTCTTTTTATCATAAACATTAAAATCTCCATATTCAGAAATATTTGTATTACTTGTTAAATCTTCATAAACTAATTTCATTTGATTATCAGAAATATAATCATTTATTATAAAATTAATTTCAAAATTAAAAGCATCGTTATAATATATAGAACTTAATAAACTTTTAAAATCCGGAGATAAAAATTCAGCTATTAAATTCCTTTTTATATTTTCAACAAATACTTTATTTATATTTAATTTTTCATTTAATTCCTCAATTGAATTAACCAAATAAAATAAAGTAGTTTTCTTTTCGTCCTCAGCTTCGTCATATAAAACAAGATTAGGATGATTTTCATTATTACAAAATGATATATTTTTTTCATATTCATGTTTTGCTCTTGATGTGTCTTTGTATCTTGAGAATATATAATGACACGACATTATCAATTTTGTTCTTTCTCCATGTCCTTGACCAAAAGCAATATCCATAAAATCTTCTATTTTATTCATTTCTTTTCACCTCTTCAACTATAAAATCAATAAAATTTAAGTAATCATTTATAAATAGACCATTTCTATTGTATTTTATATCTTCCACATATTCAACAAATAAACTTTTTTCTTGGTGAATTCTATCCAAATTTATACCTATATCTCTTTCTTCTCTAAACTTCTCAAGTTCTAAATTATCTTTGTATATGTTTAATGAAAGACCATATGGAAGTGCTACACCTGAGTTATGTTTTTTTTCATATAAGTTTATATATTTTGATGTATCAAATTTATAAAAACTTTGGATAACTCCATTTTTATTAAATACTGGTGTTACTTCTCTTATACAATATATTCAAAAAGTCTTTATCCCATTTAATTGAATATTTGTAGATTCACCAATCATATTTGTAATACTATTTATTGTATTTTTTTGTACACTAGACAAAGGCATTTTAAACTCAATTGTGGCTATAACTTTATCTTTCTCTTTATTTAAGATTACTATATCCGAATTTTTTTTAAAAAAGAAACCGTTTACTTTATATTCCTTTTTATCTACAGTTTTAGTTCAAATCTTATATTTACTATCTTCAAGTTTGAGTGATAAATGTCTTTGAACTGCATAATGTAAATTATCTACTTTTTTTGCACTTCGTTTATTATTTTTATGACTTGGTTTATTTATTGAATAAATTGTTTCCTCTAATACCCTCAGTAAATCGTTGTTCATTATGATTCATTTCCCCTTTAATAAGTTTATTTTTATTTTTATTATTATAAACATAATTTAAATAAGTTTTTAAGTCCTGTGAAGAAATGAAATAATACTTTCCACTTTTATCTTTACCCAAACACTTAATATATGTTATAAATTCATTATCTCTAATCATTTCAGCAATTTCGTTTAATTCAATTGTATTAGAATATACATATAATCCCGAATAAACTGCTACTCCTGAATTTGCTAATTCAATTTTTAAACTATCCAAATCCTTAATTATAGTATTTATTGATAATTTATCTCTAAAGACATCTTTAATACCCTGTGATCTAGCAAAACCATATCACTTACTTTCATCTTCTAAAGATCTATTAATAAGAGAAGACTTATTTTTTTTAAGAACTTTAAACATATTTAAATTATATTTTTCTATCTTTTCTAATTCAATTAAATTGCCTTTTTTATCATATGGGTAAAAAAGTTTTGTTTTTGCTCCTCTTGAAGCCTTAATTGCATCAATCATAAATTTTCCTTTATAACTAGGATTATAAAATAATTTATCTGCATTTGTAGCTAGTCCATTTCTTACATGAATATCAAACTCCAAATTTTTACAATCTAATATTTGCTTAATGAACTCTAACTCATAAGATTTTTCAAAAAAGAATTTACTATGAATCCAGTAATTAAATTTTTCTATTTTATATTCAAAATCATAGTTTGAATTATATACTTCTACATCAGCTGAAATTTTATTTTTATTTAAAATTGTAATGATAGGATAAGTTGTTATTCCTTTAAAAGGGTTATCATTTCTCAGATTTAATACTTTTTCTATTAAATTATTTTCCAAAAGTTTAAGTCTTAATTGCAAACCCGATTCACTACTCAAAAAAGAATTAGGAGTTATATAAGCTAATTTGCCCTTTTTATTTAACATTTTTAAACCTAATTCAAAAAAAATAATATATAGATCAGTCATACCCTTTTTACTAAATTCAAAACTTTTATAATTAAAGTCTAAGTCATGAATTCTTACATATGGAGGATTACCTATTACAAAATCCATTTTATTATTAAATTGAGTTACGTCTAAAGTATTTTCATTAATTATATTTCATTCAACCTTATTCTTAATGCCTTTTTGCAAAAGAAGATTATTTAGGTTTTCAATTACTTTTAAATAACTTTTCCTATTTATTTCTATACCATGAATATATTTTCCAAGATCTTTACAAATAGATAAGTTATTAAGTCCAATTTTTCTAGCAGAATCTATATATCTCTCTACAATTTCTAATAAAAATGCACCTTCTCCACATGAATTGTCAATTACATATTTTTTCAAAATATTTTCATTAAAATACAAAGCTAAATCTAATATTTTTTTCACAGTCTCCTTAGGAGTATACACTTCACCAGTTTTCTTATTTTCCATATTTTCCCCTCCTTATAAACTAATTATAAGTTTATTTCTTCAAATTTTTAATATATTGACTAAATAATTAAAGAATAATTTCAAAATGAATAAATTTATATAATAAATCTATTTTAGCATTATTATCTACTAATTGATAAGTTATTTCACAAGAAACTAACTATATGTATATGAGTAACAAGCAATTATGTCCCTACATATTAACAAGCGACTTTGTCCTCCTTTATAATCAATAAATGGAGGTTTTATGAAAGGACTACTACTAAATACCATGAAACAAGAACAACTAAGATTAATTAAGCAATTATCTTTAAGAAAATAATCTATTAAAATACAGCCTATAAATTACTTTATAGTGTTAGACATACAAGACGAAAACTTAAAGAATATCAAGAAATTGGAGCAAAAGCTTTTATTCATAAAAATACAAATAAAATACCTGTAAATAAAATTCAACAAATATTTAAAGATGAAATAATTGAATTATTTCAAACAAAATATTATGACTTTAGTATTAAACATTATTAAGAACTAAATTGAAAAAAGAGAATAAGTTACTCTGCAATTAGACATATATTAATAGAAGAAAATATTTTAATTGAGACTCTTAACAGAAAAACAAAAAAAAGATATTCGAAAAATTTAAAGGAAACCAACCAAGAAAATTTAACACGCAAGTATCTTTTAAAATCAATTATAAGAAGCAAATCTCATCCTACGCAAAAGAAAATTGTAAAATTTGGAGAAATCTATGAAACTGATGCTTCAAATCATCAATGAATTAGGAACTTAAAATGTTATTTGCATATTGTAATTGATAAATCTAGTAAAAGGATTTTGGCAGGTTATTTCAGTGAGTAAGAAACTACTGAAAGTTATTATAATATCTATAAAAAAACCTTTAAACATTATGGTTTGCCAAAATTAAATCTTAGTGATAATCGAAATATTTTTAGTAGTAAAAGTAATCGTGACCATTTTGGTGATAGTGTCTCAAATACACAATTGTAATTTATTATTCACTCTTTAGGAGTAAATACAAAAATATTGTCAATCCTTCAAGAAAAGTCATTAGTTAAAAGGACTTTTGGGACATTACAAAGAATATGGCCTCAAATAATTAGACTCTTAGATTTAAAAAATATTGAGCAGTTAAATAATTATTTACCCCATCTTATTCAAGAATACAATCAAGATTTTTTAGTACCTTTAGGCCAATTAGAATCAGTAAGTAGAGAATTTCAGCAAGATCAATATATTTTTTTCTCTTATCGAAGTGAAAGAGCTATTGATAATGTTAATAGTATTTTTAAAAAAGCTAAGTGATTTATATGTAAGGACTATACTCCAATTTACTTTAAACCAAAGTTAAAAGTAATGATTATGGAAACGATAACTAAAAAGTATTATGCACTAATTGGAAATAACATTTACAATCTTATTCAAGTTAAAAATTAACGCTTACATCGAGGTATCAAAACACTATCTAATGAAGAATTTGAAACTACTAAAGTACCCGAAATTAACTTTCCTTGAAAAGCAACTAACTGCTATTTTTTTGATAGAAAAAGAAAAAATATAAGATCTATTTATTAGATAAATCTTATATTTTGGGACATAATTGCTTATTATCTACAGTGTAAATAACATAAATTATTATCTATCTTTCAATTTGTCACTTATATCATAATTATTTGACTTTCTTTTATTAAATGCATAATCAATCAGTTTAATAAGTCTACTAGCAGCTATTGAATCTCCAAGTGAAAATATATCTGTTCAATTTATTATGTCAATTTTAACATCTTTTTTTGCT
Source organism: Spiroplasma endosymbiont of Cantharis rufa (assembly GCF_964019665.1). Taxonomy (NCBI): domain Bacteria; kingdom Bacillati; phylum Mycoplasmatota; class Mollicutes; order Entomoplasmatales; family Spiroplasmataceae; genus Spiroplasma; species Spiroplasma endosymbiont of Cantharis rufa. The sequence continues at coordinate 868,093 of NZ_OZ026459.1, forward strand.
AAATTTTTAATAATTCTATTTGGTGCATTAGGATGTTTCTCTTTATGATAATCTATGTTATATTCTGTATTTATTCAATTTATAAACTCTCTATTTTCATCGGTAATTTTTTTTACTATTCCACTAGAATTAAATCTACCATCTTGATTTTCAACTTCTGGCAAATTAATAATTAAAATTCCCATTTTTTTATTTTCTTCACCATCATACATTGCTGCATGTAATTCTCAGTCAATAAACTTACTATCTCACATGTTTTTTCCATTTAATAAAATTAAAACTGATGAATCCTTTATATAATTATCTCTAATTTCTATTCTAATTTGTTCATCAGTTAGACCATAATTTGGAATATCTCCTTCATATACAGATCAATCTTCAAAAATTCTTATTTTTTCATTTAGATTGGTTAAAATTTCTCTATATTGTTTATTTTCTGTATATTTAAAGCTAATATAAACTTTATGTATATTACTATTCATTCTTATTTCCTCCAAAATAATTATATAATATTTAAAAAGAAAGGAATTATAATATGGAGTTTTTAAATCAAAATTTTAATGCCATTATAATTATTTTATTTATTTTGCTTTTATTCTCATTTTTAATATATTTAATTGTGAAATTGTGAGCAATTAACAAAAGAAATAAATATTTAAAGGGTTTTATTACAGTTGAAAATGACGAAATAAAAGAAGATAGAAAAACATTAAAAAGAATTGATAAGGATTTAAAAGAAACTTTGGGAATATGATTTAGTATAGATTTAAAGTTTATTAAATTTAAAAAAGTTAACGACTCTCCTGATAAAATACTGGCTTGATACTGTTTTATAGAAATGATGACAAGAGTAATTTCAAACACATTCGATAAAAAAGGAAAATGCAAAGAAGTTTTAAATTCTACATATTTCTTATTTAAAAGTATAAAAAAATATACATTGGAAAATGTAAATGCGAATAATTCTGCAAAAATATCACTAATTTATATGAATAAAATATTAAGACCTTTTTTAATAGAATGAGATTCTAAAATAAATAGTTACATAGTGGAAATTGGCGAAGATAAAAACGCTCCTTCTTTTCAAACACTAAATGAAATTGAAAAGAAATTTAGAAGGGATTTTGAAAAATCATACAAAGTTCTCATTGAACAAACAAAAAAAGAGCACATTCTAGAAAAATATTGTCATTTTGTAGGCATAAAAATTAAATTAAATAAATATACAAATAAAATTTAAATAACTTAATAGTTTTCTTTATTTAATTCATAATCTTTTTGTTATTGTAAAATTGTATATAACACTGCAAACAAAGTTGTTGTTAAGTAAATTCAAATGCGTTATTTAAAAGATTTCTCAAATAATTCAATAGACTTCTGAATTAAAAATGAAAAAAACTTTATATGGAATAAACATAATTGCAATTCCAATTACGAAAGCTAATGTATATTTTCCTATTTCTTTTAATTATTTTTAACTTCATTTTTTATTTCTTCTATTTCATTTGAATTGATAAAGCCTGAAGATTTATTTAAATCACTAAAATTATTAATAATTTTATTATAATTTTCTATAACTTTTGTTATATCATTTCCTAGATTTTTAAAATTGCCTATAAGTGTATTATGTTTATTAATTCAAATAGAGATATATTGGGTTTTTTCATCAACTTCATTTAATTTTTGAAATAAATCAAAATATCTTTCTAATGTAGTTAAAACAGCAATTATAGTTGTTGGTGATACAGCAACTATTTTTCTACTAAAACAAAATTCTGAAAAATTTAGTTCTCCTATTTCTTTTAATTTCTGATTCTTACCAAATTTGAAACTATCATTATGCTTCTAATTCAAAAAGTTTCTTCTCTAATTCTTTATTTTTAAGTCTAACTTCATTGGTTTTACTACGCTTTTTTTTCTATTAAATACTTTAATATCAAATCACTCACAATATTTTTGGTATCTATCTAAAATACTGGAATTAGCTTTTATATTATATTTAATGCAATATTTTTTAATTTAATTCCATTAATATAATCATTAACCTCTTGAATTTTTAACTCCTTAGAATATTCATTTATATACAAATTTTCTTGGTCAAACAATTATAATTTTGTTCAGAATTATAAAACTAAAAATTGGGTGACCTAGGCATTTAGATTCACTGAATACCTTTAAAGATATAAATTCCTATTTTTTGTAATTTTTATTATGCTCTTTTAAAAATAAAATAATATCCCTTTCATTTTTAAATTCTTTTTTAAAAATATTATTTATTTGTTTAAGACTATTTTCACTATTAATTAAAAAAGAGTGATGAATCATGCCAGTTAGTTTTTTATAATCAAAATCATTTCTAAAAATTTGTTTAATTTTATTAAAATATGAGTTGGGTTTTTTTAAAATAATTTTATTGTTATTTTTAATAAATGTGGCGCCCATATATTTGAAATTACTTTTATTTATGTCTATACTTTTTTGCTTTACTTTATTTATTTCTAATTTTAATTTTTCAAATTTTGAACTAATAATTTCCAAAATTGATTTTTCATCTATTTCAATTTTTGATGAAATAAGTATATCATCTGCATACCTTGTATAAATTAATTCCTCTTTTTTACATTCTTTTAATATTTGCTCATCAAAATCAGTTAAATATAAATTTGATAAAAATGGTGAGCAAGAAAAACCTATTTTCAATCCTCCATTTTTAATACAAAAGTGTTTTACAATTTTCTTTATATCTTCAAATCAAAGAATTTTATTTAGTTTTTTTCATATAATTTTAGATAGAATATTAATATCAATACTATCAAAATACTTTTTAATATCAATAGTCAAAAAATATTCAGATCTACTATCTACATGTTTTTCTAACATTTGAATATAATTTTTATTTTCTCTATAAGAAAATAAGTTATCTATAAAAATAGATTTTTTATTAAAAAGATATTGGTAATTAAAAATAATTTCAAAAAAATTATGATATTCTTTATAATGTTTAAAGTCTTTTTTATATGTATATATTTGTCTAAACTTTAAATTCCTATGTATTCGAAATGAATATCAGAATTTTATCTTTTTTAGAATTAAATAGTTAAAATCTTTTAATTCTATTAAATCAGATATTTCATTTATTTGATTTTTAAAATTATTAATTTTCATTTTATAAAAATCCTTTTTTATAATTAAACTATTTTGTAATAAACTATCATAAACTGAATTTTCCAATTTTAATATATCATTATCAAACGATATTATTTCTAATAAATTTAGTATCTCTAATGTAAATTCTATATATTTATCTGGTTTGCATAATTTATTAACTATATTCAATTTTGTTTTAACTCTAAAATTAACTAAAAGGTCTTCAATTTGAACTTCCCTTTTATTCTTGTGCGTATGTCTTGAAGATAATCACTTTATAGTTTGAAGAGCTTCAAGATTAAACTCCTTTAAAATATCATTGCAAATAGTATTTTTTGAGATTTTTTTAGTATTGTAAGATGCTATTATACAAAGTAATATATTAAAAAACTGTCTATATGGGATCTCAACATTAATAACTTTATTTTCATTATCTATACTATACATTATATTATGACTATTAAAATTATGTTTTTCCTCTCTTTTTTTATCTTTAAAAAACATATATGTTAAATTATTATTTAATTTAATCGTTTTATTTATTTCTCTTATTCTATTAAATAAGTATCTATTATTATCATTTTTATGTAAAGCAGTTCAAAACAAAGTATTTTTTTTTGTCTCTTTAATATTATTTTTGATTTTTCTAAATTTATGTTTTATAACAAAATAAATATCCTCCATAACAAATTTTGAGAATTGTGATTCATTATTATAATCTTTATTTTTAATATAAATTATTTTTTTTTCATTTGAAGTTAGTCTTGCTAACATTTTTTCCATGCTAGTTGCATCAGTATCTTCGAAGCAAATAATTAGTCTTGCAATTTGAATCATAAGTGCTTCTTGATCTTCTAAATTAAATTCCAATTTCTCCTGGATTTTTTTTCAATTAATATTATCAGGGATTAAAAAAAATGAGCTTTTAAATTCAGGAAGTTCTCTTAATTTTTTTACTAAAAGATTTCTTTTATTATCAATTTTATATTTGCTCCAAAAAGCAAAATAGGTGAAAGCAAATCAATATTTCATTTTCTAAAAATATTAATCATACAGTTCACCCTTTTCTTCGTCTTACATAAAAATAAATCCTAACATTTGGTTCTTAGGAACTAAGAACCAAATTATCTAGAGATTTTAGATTTGTTGATGTATATCTATCAAATATAAAATTTCTAGACAATTAGGTGATTTTATTTTTAGCTTAAAAATATAATATTGTTCTTCCATCAATGGACAACTACTAAGACGACTTTTTTATTATATAATAAAAAATTATTTTTTTATAGTAAATTAAAAGATAATTCAATATTCTTTATGAATAATAAGCGATTATGTCCCTACATATTAACAAGCGGCTTTGTCCTCCTTTATAATCAATAAATGGAGGTTTTATGAAAGGACTACTATTAAATACCATGAAACAAGAGCAATTAAGATTAATTACGCAATTATCTTTAAGAAAAGAGTCTATTAAAAATACAGCCTATAAATTAGGTTATAGTGTTAGACACACAAGACGAAAATTTAAAGAATATCAAGAGATTGGAGCAAAAGCTTTTATTCATAAAAATACCTATAAAATACCTATAAATAAAATTCAACAGTTATTTAAAAATAAAATAATTGAATTATTTCAAACTAAATATTATGACTTTAGTATTAAACATTATTGAGAACTAAATTGAAAAGAGAAAATAAGTTACTCTGCAATTAGGCACATATTAATAGAAGAAAATATTTTAATTGATACTCTTAACAGAAAAACAAAAAAAGATATTCGTAAAAATTTAAAGGAAGCAAACCAAGAAAATTTAACACGCGAGTATCTTTCAAAATCAATTATAACAAGCAAACCCCATCCTACGCAAAAGAAAATTGTAAAATTTGGAGAAATCTACGAAACTGATGCTTCAAATCATCAATGGATTAAGAACTTAAAATGTCATTTGCATATTGTAATTGATAAAGCTAGTAAAAGAATTTTGGCAGGTTATTTCAGTGAGCAAAAAACTACTGAAAGTTATTATATTATCTATAAAAAAGCCTTTAAACATTACGGTTTACCAAAATTAAATGTCAGTGATAATCGAAATGTTTTTAGTAGTAAAAATAATCGTGATCATTTTGGTGATAGCGTTTCAAATGCACAATTACAATTTATTTTTCACTCTTTAGGAGTAAATACAAAAACAACGTCAATCCCTCAAGAAAAAGCATTAGATGAAAGAACTTTTGGAACATTACAAAGAAGATGACCTCAAATAATTAGACTCTTAGATTTAAAAAATATTGAGCAGTTAAAAAATTATTTACCCCATCTTATTCAAGAATACAATCAAGATTTTTCAATACATTTAGACCAATTAGAATCAGTAACTAGAAAATCTGATCAAGATGAAGATATTGTTTTCTCTTATCGAAGTGAAAGAATTATTGATAATGGTCATAGTATTAGTTTTAAAAAAACTAAGTGATTTATTTGTAAAGGCTTTACTCCATTTTACTTTAAACCAAGGTTAAAGTAATGGTTATGGAAACTATAAATAAAAAGTATTATGCACTAATTGGAAATGACATTTACAATCTTATTCAAGTTGAAGACGAACGTTTACATGGAAATGCTAAAACACTATCTAATTAAGAATTTGAAAGTACTAAAGTACCCAAAATCGACTCTCCTTGGAAAGCAACTAACTGATATTTTTTTGATAGAAAAAGAAAAAATACAGGATCTATTTATTAGATAAATCTTGTCTTTTGGGACATAATCGCTTATTATCTACACTAGTTTTAAAAAAAGATAGTTTATTAAATAAATTGGATATATATTTCTAATAAGCAAATATGTAGATAATAAGCGATTATGTATCTACATATTACCAAGCAACTTTGTCATCATTTATAATCAATAAATAGAGGTTTTATGAAAGACTACTATTAAATACCATGAAACAAGAACAACTAAAATTAATTAATGAATTATCTTTAAGAAAAGAATCAATTAAAAACAGCCTTTAAGCTAGGTTATAGTGTTAGACATACAAGACGAAAACTTAAAAAAAATATCAAGAAATTGGAGCAAAAGCTTTTATTCATAAAAATACCAATAAAATACCTATAAATAAAATTCAACAGTTATTTAAAGATGAAATAATTGAATTATTTCAAACTAAATATTATGACTTTAGTATTAAACATTATTGAGAACTAAATTGAAAAAGAAAAATAAGTTACTCTGTAATTAGACACATATTAATAGAAGAAAATATTTTAATTGATAATCTTAAATAAAAAAAAAAAAAAAATCATAATAATTTAAAGGTCCCAAACCAAGAAAATTTAACACGCAAGTATTTTTTAAATTCAATTATAACAATCAATCCCCCTCTCCTACACAAAAGAGAATTGTAAAATTTGGTGAAATCTACGAAGCTGATACTTCAAATCATCAATGAATTAAGAACTTAAAATGTGATTTGCATATTGTAATTGATAAATCTAGTAAAAAGATTTTTGCAGGTTATTTCAGTGAGCAAGAAACTACTGAAAGTTATTACAATATCTATAAAAATGCCTTCAAACATTTTGGTTTACCAAAACTAAATGTTAGTGATAATCGAAATATTTTTAGTAGTAAAATAATTGTGACCATTTTGGCGATAGTGTCTCAAATACACAATTACAGTTTATTTTTCACTTTTTAGGAGTAAATACCAAAATAAAGTCAATACATCAATAAAAAGCATTAGTTGAAAGAACTTTTGAAACATTACAAAGAAGATGGCCTCAAATAATTAGACTCTTAGATTTAAAAAATATTGAGAAGTTAAATAATTATTTACCCCATCTTATTCAAGAATACAATCAAGATTTTTCAATATCTTTAACCAATTAGAATCAGTAACTAGAAAATTTGATCAAGATGAAGATATTGCTTCACTTATAAAATTGAAAGAATTATTGATAATGGTCGTAGTATTATTTTTTTAAAAAATAGGAGTTTTATATGTAAAGGCTTTACTAAAACCTACTTTAAACCAAAATCAAAAATAGTAATTATGGAAACAAGATATAAAGTAAATATACTCTAATTTGAAAAGAACTTAATATTATATCTTAGGAACTATGATTTAAAAATATTTGAATACAAAGAATTTGAAGCTATTAAAATATCCAAAATTGACTTTACATGAGAAGTTTCTATACATTTTTTAAATAAAAAAGGCAAGATAAACTATAAGTTAAATCTTGCATTTTCGGAGATAAGTACTTATTATCATAATACTTATTTTAAATGATCTAAGTATTACGTTTGAAATATTTACAAAAAATTTTATTTATTTGCAAATTATAATTAATCCAAAAGAAAAAGATATTAATTTAAATATTAAATTATAACTTTTCACCATTACTCCTAATTAATTGTTCATATCAATATGAACTTTTTTTTCTAATTCTTTTAGCTTCTTTAATATTTTTTTCATCACGATCAATATAAATTAGACCATATCTTTTTGAAATTCCTTCATGAACTGAAACTAAATCAAATGCACTCCAACAATTATAACCAAATATTTGAGATCCTTCATTAACTGCTTCTTTAATAGCTTCAATGTGAGACTTTAAATAAGCAATTCGATAATCATCAATAATTTTTTCATTTTCCAATTTATCATATGCTCCAATCCCATTTTCAGTAATAATTACTGGTAAATTATATCTTTCTTGTAATTCTAGTAAAGTAACTTTTAATCCTTTTGGATCAATTTCTCAACCAAATTGAGTTTTATTTAAATTTTTATTTGATACTGTTTCTCCAAATCCAGGAAAACCAAAAATACGTTCTTGAATAGGTAATTTATAATTGGCAATTTTTTCATTCATTTTTACTGTTGTTGTTGTGTAATAATTAAAAGCAATAAAATCTGGATTAGCTTTTTGAATTATTTCCATATCCCCAGCTTTAATTTCAAACATGGCATTTTGTTCTTCTAAAAGTGCTAATAAAATTCGATTATAATATCCTTTAACAATAATATCAAGATAAAATCAATTTTTTAGAACACCAATATTTTTTGAAGCAATAACATCTTCTGGCTTACAACTTGCAGGATAAATTGATGAAATATTTGGAGCTGTTCCAATTTTAACTTTATTAGTAAACCTTTTATGACATTCTTGCATAACAAGTGCTTGTGCCACTGTTATATTATGATTCATTTGAAAGACATGTTGTAGTACATTACAATTTTCTGGTCTCTTAATCCCTACAATTGGGCCTTGAAGTAATAAAACATTTTGTTCATTAATTGTAATTCAGTATTTAATACGATCACCAAAATTATCAAATAAAATATTTGCGTAATTAACATAAGCATTAATTACTTTTCGATTTGCTCATCCCCCAATTTTTTCAAGTTCATTTGGCATATCAAAGTGAAACATTGTTACTATTGGTTCAATTTTATTTTTTAATAACTCATTAATTAGATTACTGTAAAATTCAATTCCCTTTTGGTTGACTTTACCAATACCATTAGGAATTATTCTTGTTCATGAAATTGAAAAACGATAAGATTTAAAACCCATTTCACGCATTAAAGCAACGTCTTCTTTTCAATGATTATAATGGTCTGAAGCAATTTTAAAATCTGATGTCTCTTTATTTATGATTTCCTTCTCGTCTTGAATTGAAGGGCCTTTACCATCACTATTATATCCACCTTCAAATTGATAGGCACTTGTTGATGCTCCTCATAAAAAACTCTTACTTATTTTTTTCATTTTTTCTCCTTTTATTTTTTAAATATGTACATTACTTTACTTTTAAAATTTAAATTAATAACTTTTAAATGACTTTCCCTTAATTCTAAATTATTGTAAATAGAAAATAATGAATTTAAACTATTTACATAATCATTTTTTAAAAGAGCAATATCAGTGTTTTTAGTCACTTTAGAAACTTCTAATAAATAGTTATCAATTTTTTTATTTAGTTTTTTATTCAAATTATTAATCTTAATCTCTTGCTCTTTTAAGTTAACTTTAAGCTCATTTAATTTAATTTCATAATTTCTATTTTTATTATTTTCATTATCCTCTATTTTTTGTCTTAATTTGAGCTGTTCTAAACTTAGCTTTTCATATTCAAAATATTCTTTTTTATTATTAATAAGATCATCTATAATAGTTTTTTCTGCTTCACTTAACAATGAATTATATTCTTTTTTAGAAACTATATTATTTATAACAAAGTATTTTTTAATTGATTTATTTAGTTCTCTTATTTGCTTCAATTCAGTTTTTCTTTCACTAAAAAATGCTAAAGTTAACAGACAAGCAATGACAATTGCTACAATCAAAACAAGTAAATAAAGAACCATTTCTCAAATACCATCTGTAAATCACATTATTTGTAAAAAACCACCACCACCAATTACATCTGCATCTAATTTTAAAATTCCCGATAACATTCCACCAAAGAAAGCAGCAACTGAACCACAAACAAATGGTCTTATTTTTGGTAAATTAACTCCATAAATTGTTGGTTCACTAATACCAAAAATTATTGAAGGCATTGCCCCTGCTGCAGCTTGTTTTAATTTTTGATCTCGAGTTCTTAAAAATACCCCAATACAGGCACCAAATTGAGCCAAAATAGCAATTCCAAAACCAGCAGCTAACATTGATGAACCTTGATTTGCCATTATTGGAAATTTAACAGCATTGGCAACAGCAATATGAACTCCTGTTAATACCAAAACTTGTCATAAGCCACAAAATATAGCAACTCCCAAACCAATTGGTAACTCACCTATAGCAATAACACTTTGACCAAGTAGTTGTTCAATTATACCTGTAATTGGACCAATCACAAATAGCGTTGCTACAAAACTTGTAGCAAAGACAATGGCTGGTCTAAAGACAATATCAACTGCACCAGGCATTCACTTTTTAACAAATTTATCAACATAAAATAAGAAAATTCCTCCAGTTATTAAAGGAATAATACTAGATTCATAACCTTTAATATAAATTTTATTACCAAATAATTTAAATAGATAATACCCTTTACCATCATGTTGTCAATTTAAAGCCCCTTCACCAAAACCAGGACCTAAGAAATGTCTTGTAGTTAAAGCAACTCCTAAATAGATTCCCATTATGGGATCTCCTCCAAGGTACTTAACAGTATTGTAACAAAACACAACTCCAATCATTTCCAAACCAACTTTAGAACCTATAAATAAAAACATTGAAAATAAGTCTAATTGTGTCTCTGGTAATTCAGCACTTGGAATTTGAACTCAACCTATTTGAGCAAATAATGCTTGAATTCCTGCAATTATTCCTGTTGCCATTAAAACAGGTAAAGCTGGTATCATGACATTTGAAATAAATTGAGTTATTTTTTTACCAAAAGGCTTTTTTTCAGTTTTAATATCTTTTGATTTTAAAATGAAATCAAATTGATCTTTTGCTTTGTAAGCATCACCACCAATAATAATTTGAAGCTCATCACCATTTCAATTTATTCCTTTAATCTTAGCAACTTTTTTAAGTTCCTTTTCATTAACTAATTTTTTATCATTAATTTTTATTCTTAATCTTGTCATGCAATTATAATAGGAATTAAAATTATCTTTTCCCCCAATATTTATTAAAATATCATTACTAATATCTTTTCATGGATTGGTCTTTTCTTTATTTATTATGTCTTTTGTAACTTCTAAGTAACCAATTAATTCTCCTTGTTTAACTTGTACTTTTGATATTTTTAAATTTAATATTGATTCACCCTTTTGTGAATCAATTACTACTATAATTGCTTTGTTTAACTGCTTTTTTTCTAAAACTGTAAAGTCTACAGATGATAAGATATCATTTTTTTTAACTTTTTGGTTTAACTTCACTAATGTTTTAAACCCTTCACCATTTAAAGTTACTGTGTCAATTCCCATATGAATTAATAGTCTTGAGTCTTCATTTTCAACATAAATAGCATGTTGTGTTTCAAAAATCAAACTAACTTTTGCCTTTTCAAGTGGTGAACAAATAATATTATTTGTAGGTTCAATAAAAAAACCATCACCCAAAGCTTTTTGTGAAAATACACCATCATTTAACTGTTCGATTGGATATATTATCCCATCACAAGGTGCATATAAATTAATTCTCATATCCTTTTTTTCCTTCTCCTTCATTAACTATTTAATAGTTAAATATAATAATTGCAATAAAAAAAATACTACTTTAAATGAATGCAAAATCATTGAAGTAGTTTAAAATACTAAATATTTATTAAAATAAAATTTAATAAATAATAAATATAAGAAGAACGAGCAGTTTCATAGATTTCATGCTTTTCAATATTTTGAATGACTATTAAAGAATCTGGTTGTTTAAATTTATATGCTTGACTATTAGAAACAACAACAATTCTTTTACAATTCTTTTCAAATAATCTTTCATAGTAATTTACTAAACTATTATTATCTAATCCAGATACTAAAAAAAATGCGACGTCATCTTCTTTTAAGTCATTAACATAATATCCATTAGTTTTTCGATATCTAGAAAAATGCACATTCTTACCTTGTATTTGCATAATATTAAATAAAGATTCAGCATTATTAATCTGATCATAACTACTTAAAATAAATATTCTTTTAGCACCTTTAAGTAAATTAATAGTTTTTGTTATTTCTAAATTTTGAGCATCAATTGAGCTTAAAGTTTTTTCAAACTCCAAACGATAATTTACAATTGAGTTATCCTCCAATTTAATTGGACTATCCATATTATATATATCTCGCTCTAATTTTAAACGCGATATTAATTCACGATATCCTGAATAATTCATTTTTTTAGCAAAATATGTAATTAATGATTCTGAAACAAAGCATTTATTTGCAAGTTCTTTTTGACTTAAAAAAATATAATTATCATACCCTTTAATAATTTCTTTTGAAATCACTTTCGATGAATCATTAATATTTGATTGACTTATTTTAATTAATTGTTCTCTAATACTTTTTATCATTCTTTACCCCTTTATAATCTTAAATATATTATAAGCTTTCAATAGATTTAATTGTTTCAAATTACCAAAATAAAATTTTACTTTTCTTATGAGTAATAAGTGATTATGTCTCCACATATTAACAAGCGACTTTATCCTCCTTTATAAAAAATAAATGGAAGTTTTATGAAAATACTACTATTAAATACCATGAAACAAGAACAATTAAGATTAATTAAGGAATTATTTATAAGAAAATTGTTTTTTAAAAATACAGTCTTTAAATTAGTTTAAAGTGTTAGACACACAAGAAGAAAACTTAAAGAGTATCAAGAGATTGGAACAAAAGTTTTTATTCATAAAAATACGAATAAAATACCTGTAAATAAAATTCAACAAATATTTAAAGATGAAATAATTGAGTTATTTCAAACAAAATATTATGACTTTAGTATTAAACATTATTGAAAACTAAATTAAAAAAAGAGAATAAGTTACTCTGAATTAGGCACATATTAATAGAAGAAAATACTTTAATTGAGACTCTTAACAGAAAAACAAAAAAGATATTCATAAAAATTTAAAGGCCTCAAACCAAGAAAATTTAACAAGCGAGTATTTTTCAAATTCAATTATAGCATGCAAACCCCATGCTACGCAAAAGAAAATTGTAAAATTTGGAGATATATATGAAACTGATGTTTCAAATCATCAGTGAATTAAAAACTTAAAATGTCATTTACATATTGTAATTGATAAAGCTAGTAAAGGGATTTTAGCAGATTATTTCAGTGAGCAAGAAACTACTGAAAGTTATTATAATATCTATAAAAATGCCTTCAAACATTATGGTTTACCAAAACTAAATGTTAGTGATAATCGAAATATTTTTAGTAGTAAAAATAATCGTGACCATTTTGGTGATAGTGTCTCAAATAAACAATTGCAGTTTATTTTTTCACTCTTTAGGAGTAAATACAAAAACAACGTCAATACCTCAAGAAAAAGCATTAGTTGAAAGGACTTTTGGAACATTACAAAGAAGATGGCCTCAAATAATTAGACTCTTAGATTTAAAAAATATTGAGCAGTTAAATAATTATTTACCCCATCTTATTCAAGAGTACAATCAAGATTTTTCAATACCTTTAGACCAATTAGAATCAGTAACTAGAAAATTTGATCAAGATGAAGATATTGTTTTCTCTTATCGAAGTGAAAGAATTATTTATAATGGTCATAGTATTAATTTTAAAAAAGATAAGTGATTTATATGAAAGGGCTTTACTCCAATTTACTTTAAACAAAATTTAAAAGTAATGGTTATAGAAATTTATAAATAAAAAATATTAAGCATTAATAAGAAATTACAATCTCATTCAAGTGAAATATGAAAAATCTATCTAATGAGGAATTTGAAAATACTAAAATACCAAAAATTAATTCTCCTTGTAAAGCAACTAAATACAAAAATAAAAGATAATATTAAATCTGAATAAATATATAAAACTTATGTTTTCAAGCAATCAATGAATTAAGAATTAAAAGTGGCACTTTCATATTTTAATTAATAAAGTTAGTACAACAATTGTTATTGGGTAATTCAACAAATAAGAAAATACTGAAACTTATTATAGTATTTATTAAAGAAAATTAGTCAATTCTTTAAAATTTTTCACAAAATTATCAATTAAAATAAAATCAGGTTCCTCATTATATGTTATTGGTAATTTAAATTTTACCTGTTTAATTCTGTCAGCAGTTATTTTTCTTCCATAATTAAATTTAATTTTAGATTTTTCAATCATATATTTAAAAAAAAGTCCCTCTGCTAATAAAAGTTTTTTATATTTACATTGTAATACAAGCACATCTGATGTTTTAACAAAAGGATTATCCTGATAAAAAACTTGCCCAACATTTCCATTTTTTGCTAATGACAAATAACCCGATTCATAAATTGTTGCCATTGTAGAATCTATATCAATTTTATATTTTATGCCATTATTTTTTTCTGTTGTGCTAACAAATGATACATTTCCTTTTTCTAAATTTTTTGCAATTTCTTCTGATATATTTTTACCATTTTTTATATTAAAAATATCTAATAAATTAAACATTTTCCATTTAACTGGTTTTAGCATTGAATTTACATATCTATCAAAAGTTTCAATGTTAGTAAATGAATGCTTAATGTTTAATAAATCTATAATTTCCAAATTATTGATATATTTTGGTAAAGAATTCATATCAGGTACATTTAATGATGCAAAAGTTGTATTAGCTTCTCTTCCAAATGCAGAATATTTAAAACTATTTTTTCTAATTATTAAGCAATAATAAAGTAACATTTGAGTACTCATTGATTGCTTTGGAGTTAATATAAATATATTTTGACCACTATAATATTCATACGGTTGTAAATATGCTGTCAATCTGCCATTTCCCCCTAATGGAACAGATATTGAAAATTTTTTATTAGGTATTATAGATATACTTTTTTCTACTATATCTTTTACACCATTTTTTCCTGTTTTTCTTGATACATATAAAATAGGTTTATTTGTTGTTTCTATAGTACTAATATAATCTATATTAGTACCTACAGAAATATTAAAAATTTCTGTAATTTTAGTTATCTTCATCTTCATTGTCCCCAATTTCTTCTGAAAAAATATTTTTATATATTATAAATTCTTGAACAATATTTTTAAATTCTGAGTATTCTATACTATCATAATCAGGTTCAAGATATGCTTCTACACATCATTCGTCCTTATAATCTACAGCTCTTTTTAAAGAAATCCCTTTTACTTCTTGTTGATTTTTATACATTGATATCCATTCTTTTTTTCTCTCGTTTTTTCAAGTGTGCTTTCTATCTGTTCGTCCTGACCCTCTTGTTATAACAAAACCATCATCTTTTCAATTAGCAAATCAAGTTTTTTTATCAACATCATGTGGAACATGTGCTCTAAATACCATTATACAAGTTACTACACCAACTGGATAAAATAAATTTTCAGGCATGCTCATAGAAGCTAACAAAGTATGTTTTTCCATGATTTTTCTTCTTTTATTTATTTCATTATTATTTAATGAAGAAGCAGTATTAATAGGTACAATGCATATACCAATACCATTTTTATTAATAATATTTAGCATATTATATGTAAAATCCAATTCATGCTGTTTTTCACTATCTTGGCTATATGGAGGATTTATAAATCCTTTTGAAGGCTTATGTTTGCTAATAATTTCCTCTTTTAATATTGGATCAAAACAATTTTTTAAATATAAATTAGCTTTTCCATCTCCACGAATAATCATATTAGAAGCAGCCAAAGTAAACATTTTAGGCTCTACTTCTATACCAATTAATTGGTTTTGCTTTATTTCATTTTTTTTTGATTGTGAACTAGTTTTTGCAATCATATTGTTCATAGCAGCAATAAGAAATCCTCCTGTTCCACAACAAGGATCAATTACAATATCTTCTATTGTTAATTCAGCTAATTCAGCAAATAATTCAGTTATATGGTTAGGTGTTAAAACAATTCCCAGTCCTTTTTTATTGCCATCAGTATATTTCAAAAACTCCTTATAAAATTCCCCTATATAATCAAATGATGAATTATTTTTAATATATGGTAAAATATTTTTTTCTACATTAAGAATTACATTCATAAAATTTGTCTCGTCAGAATCTATAGACACCAATAATGGTAATGAATCAAGTTCTTTAAACTTTTTTATACAAATATCTTGCTTTTCTTTTGGAAAATCTACAATAGATGAAAATTTATTTTCAATAGTTGTAATCATACTATTAAAAATGCTTTTTGCATTTTTTTCATATTTATATGAATCTCTAAAAGTTTGTTCTGATAAAGAAAGCAAAATAGCTGAAATAATAACCGGTTTTAATTCATCTGTTATATTTATTTTTGTTCTTAATAATTTATGAATATCCTTAGTATTTTTTGTTAGTAATTTATAATCTAATGAGTTTTTAAGTGTTGACTTATCAACAAAAATTTCAAAATCTTGAAAAGAAATAAAATCAATTAATTTTAAAGCTTCATTAATTCCTAAACTCTTTTTATCATTTGGATAAAAATAAAATGATGATCTAAATTCATTAATATTTTGACCACTACATCCAATAGCAATAACATCATATTCCTTTGATAAATGTTTTGCATATGATAACACCCCATCAACAGCAAAATCCTTTGGTTTATTAAATTGCTCTGATACATGTTGTGAAACTAAGGGTTTACATTCAATTACTATTAATAACTTTGAACCTGGCTTTGTTATTATGAACTCAGGAAAACCCTTATTTCCACTACCAGATTTACTAGCATTTAATAAAATACTATTTATTATTGGGTTTTTACTTTGTTGTTCTTCAACCACAATATTATTATCATAATAACCATATTCCATTAGTTTTTTTCTAACTAATCCCTCAGTTATTCTTTCATTTGCCATATAGTTTCTCCTTTTTATACTTTTATATTTTAACAAAAATTAAATATTTATTTTATTATATTTTAATTTCCTTTCTTTTACAATTTTACTGTTCTTTTTTTCTGACACCTATTGTAAATAAATAATATATGATAATGTCTCAATATTTATATAAATATTGATATCCTCCAATTACAATTAAGTATTGAAGGCAAAAATTAAGAGATTAAAAGGAAATTACAATATATAGAGAATTTAAAG
Organism: Spiroplasma endosymbiont of Cantharis rufa; assembly: GCF_964019665.1. Taxonomy (NCBI): domain Bacteria; kingdom Bacillati; phylum Mycoplasmatota; class Mollicutes; order Entomoplasmatales; family Spiroplasmataceae; genus Spiroplasma; species Spiroplasma endosymbiont of Cantharis rufa. The sequence goes on from NZ_OZ026459.1 coordinate 885,002, forward strand.
TATAAAGTAATTAAAAAATAGAGTAGAGCAAATTCTTAACTGCACACTAATAACAATTAATAGAAATATTAAAAGATTATTAAATGAAGACATATCTGCATTTATACATAAAAACTGAGGTAGATTATCAAATAGACTACACACTATGAAATTGAACAAAAAATATTAAATTTAAGAAGAGAAAAATATCATGACTACAATCTAGTTTACTTCAAGGAAGTTTTAGAAGAATAGAAATATCTAAAAGTTAATTACACTTACTTAAAAGATTTATTATTTAAAAATAAGGTTTAATCCCCTTATATGCAAAATTCAACTAGAAAAGAATTAATTAGAAAATTAAGACATAAATCTTTAAAGAATAAATTGACAAATAAAGAGAAGGAGAAGGAGATTTTTAAAGATAAGATTATTAGTTTAGAAGAATATAGCCCAATGCAAAATAGAAAAGAATATTTTGGAGAAAGAGTTCAAACAGACGGATGTAATCATAATTGAACAACCAATGAAAAATGATAACTAAATGCCTTTACTGATGATTTAACAGGAAAAATATTAGCAGGCTATTTTGATTATTAAAAAACATTATTTGGATATTATACAACAAAACAAATGTTCTTAAATTATGGCACTCCTGAAGAAATACTTACAGATAAATGAACAGTATTTCATTATAAGGAAAAATAAAAAAAGAGTCTACTGAAACAGATTCTAATATACAGTATGCCTTTACGTATCCGCAACTTAGAATTAAACTTACAACTACCAGCTACGTGCAAACCAAAGGCAAGATTGAACGTCTTAGGTTCTTTTCAATAACGACTTCCCCAAGAACTAAGACAGTTCAATATTAAAACTATTGAGCAGGCCAATGATTACTTAATTAATGTTTTTATACCTAATTTTAATCAAAAGTTTTCTACTATGGATAATAACAAAAATAAAATGAAAATTTGAAATAAAAATACATATATTAACTTTGCTTTAGTTAGAAGAGAAAAAGACAAATTAATAAAGGTGGAATAATTAAATATAAAACAAAAACATATTCAACATATAATGGATATGATATAACAACTTTTGTTAGTAAAACAAAATTACTAATAACTGAAACATAGGATAATAAACTATATGCAAATTATACGGATAAGTTCTATAGATTAGTGGAAGTATAAATTGAAAATACACCAGTCGATCAGGTTAATAAAGTTCAAAAAATATAGTATAAAATTAAAAAGCTTAATGTATCTTCTAGTCATTTTAAATATGCAAACTACATTTACTTTTCTAAAACATGAAATGAACAATATAACAACCGTAGATTTACAATTTAATAAATCTACGATTTTGAGATATTTTCATTTTTTATTGACATAGATATCTTAATTTATTTTAAAAATAAATTTTGGTTTAATTACTTGAATACTATCATGAATTAACTCTGTTTTAACTCTACCTTCAATAGAACTTACATAACCTAAAAATTCCTTAGCCTTAGGTCCTTTTTCTTCAATTAGTTTTAAATATGAATAAAAAACATAAGTTTTATAGTCATTTAGATTAATTAAACTCTCCTGAGGACCTTGAATTTTATCTAATGGAAATTTTCATTCATTAGGACTATCTCAATAAAATAAATTTTTATTTTCATCATAACTATTCCCATGTCCGTGAATTGATGAAAACTTAACAGAAGAAGCATCAATTGCCAATAGTTTATCCTCTTCATTTCTTATTATTCCACCTTGTCCTTTACCTTTAAAATTAGTGTCTCTTAAATTTATAGAACAGAGTGCTAAGAAATGATTATGATTTAAATGTAAGCCCTTAAAACTAGTTATTTCTTCACTTAAAACTGAGCTCATTAATTTCTCATTATTTAACTTATATTTTAATAAAAATAATAATTCTTTTATTATAAAAGCATTTTCACTTTCAAATATCATGTTAAAAGCTAAATTCAAATCGTAATAAAATGGATCTGTTTTTTTAGGAGCATAGTAAAATGAAGCTAAAACTAACTTCATTACCAACTTATTGTTAGAAGCCCTTTTGTTTTCTAATAATTGATAAATTTCTTTAAGTAAATTTTCATTATTAAATAAAATAAATTGTCGTATAATTGTATTATTTTTTGAATTTAAATTTTCCTTAAAAAACGATTTTTTTGAATTATAAAAATCATAAATGCTAATATTTTTATCTCTAAAAAAGGACTCATAATCCTCAAATTCATAGGTTCTATACTCATCAATTATTGATGAGTATAGATTACTTTTTTCATAAACTTTAAGTTTTTCAAGAAAATCTTCTTTGACTATTTTTGAAAGAATGAATTGCGATTCTCCTGGTAAATATTCATTTAATTGATCTATTTTATTGTCAAAATCTCTAATTTGTAAATTATTGGTTAAAGCATTAATTGCCATTAAAGGATTAAAATTTTTATTAACTTTAATATCAACATTATTTACAAAATCATAAATCTGAAGTCTTTTGTCAGTAAATTTTCTTAATCCTCTTCCCAATTGCTGTAGATATAATAATAAAGAAGCAGTTGGTCTTAAAAACATAATTGAGTCAATCTCAGGAAGATCAACACCCTCATTTAATATATCTCTAACACAAAGAAAATTAATTTCTCCATTTCTAAAATCAGATAGTATATCTTTTCTCTCTTGCTTTGTAATACTTTCTGAAATTAAATATTTACTTTTTAATCCCTTTTCTTTTAAATAATTTGAAAGACTAATTGCATGTTCTGCTGAATGACAAAATAATATAGCTTTCACATTTTTTATGTTACTTCCAATATATTTTTCTATATTTTCATAAATAAACTCATGTCTTTGTTTTAAGTTTAAAATTTTATTAACATCTTTTGTTTTTTGAAGATCAATATCTGCAAAATCTACTGATTTATCTTTAATAAAATAGTAATCAAAATCACATAAAAGCTCTTTTTGAATTGCTTCAAATAGTCTCAAATTTGCAGCATAGTCATCACCAAAATATTTATTAACATTAATATTATCAGTTCTTTCTGGAGTTGCTGTCAACCCAAACATTTGCTTTGAATTAGGTTCTAAAATTGAATATATTTCTTTAAATGTATTTGCTTCTACGTGATGGGCTTCATCAAACACAACAATATCAAATTTTTTTTCAATTAACTCTTCTTTTCTTCTAATAAGAGTTTCAATATTTGAAAAAATTCATTTCTCATTTTTTAAATTAGCTTGATTATTCCTGCTATCATAGAATTCTAAACCAAAATTATATATATCTAAATAACTTCTAAAATCCTCAGCAGTTTGATCAAGTATTTCTTTTGATGGAGCAATATACAAAATACTTGGCTCTTCAATTTTTCACAAATTTGCTAGTGCTTCATAAATAAATAACATCGTTTTGGTTTTACCAGTTCCAGTAGCCATAACAAGTAAGTGCTTATTTTTATTTTGTTTAATTCTAAATAACACATTATCTATAATTTCTTTTTGATATTCATAAGGTTTAATATCATTTCTACTATATTTTAATCTATTAAATTGGTCTGCAATATTATCTTGAATTTCTTTTGTTGCTTTTCTTAACTCTTCATTTGCTCCATTTTGTAATTCTTGTCTTAATATTATTGATTGAATTTTATCTTTGTCTTTTATATCAACATACTCAACATTGTTAAACATCTTATTAAATTCTTCTCTAAATTCCTTTATTATATTAGAATCTTTAAATTCACTTATTCTAATATTTTGCTCTTTTCCAGTTATTAATCCAGTTTTTGTAAAATTACTACTTCCAATATATAAACTACTAAAGCCATTATTTCTATTAAATAAATATGATTTAATATGTAATCTATTTTGATTTGCCTCAAATAAGTTTTCGATTTTTATATTTACTTTATTTGAAAAACTTTCTGCAAATTTAATAAGTTCTTTTAAAGCTAAAAATTTAGAAGTTCCATCATACGTTGTAGTAATAATTTCTAAAGATTTTATCTCTTCATTATTTTCTAAAAGCTCATTTAGCTTATTAACCATTTGATTGGAAATAAATGGTGTGATCATTTGAATATTTTCAGAAGTTTGAAATTCCTTATTTAAATTATTTCATAAGTTTTTCTTAATGAACTTATTACTACTTATATTTTCTAAATCATTTGATTTCATTTCTTTTTTAATTGCCTTTAAAAAAGTTCACTTATTTTCTTTTGAAATATCATTAAAAAAATTAATTTTTTCATCCAAAGTTTCCATTTTTGAAATAGTTTCTTTAATATACTTTGAAAATTGATTAACTAATCAATCATCTTCTACGTAATTTAGCTCTTCTATTTCATTTTCTTCAAAAAAATTTGTATCATTTTCTCTAATTAGTAAGTCATATATTCCCTTTTCAAATTTATTCATAAAATACCTCTTAAATCAGTTTAACAGGAATAACTAATTAAATAAATATTTTTTAATGGATATTTATAATAAAAGTGCAGATAAATCTACACTTTTAAATCCCTTGATTATTTTCCTTAATTTCTCTTTTTATAGCTAAATTATTTAATAAATCTTGTTTATTTTTTTTGCTAATTTTTCAAGTTTCATAATGACAGTATGCAATTACAAACCCTAAAAATCCTAAACCAATAGTTGCTAATAAAAGTCCTCAAATATTTCCACTTTTTGCTCTTTTACAACCAATAATTGTAAAAATTAATATCCAAGCCAAAATTAAAATTGTTCCTAAAAATATCATATGTTTTCTCCTTAAATTACTTAAAGAGTTTATAATAAAAAAACAAATTTATCTACATTTGACAACATCCTAATAAAGTTGAATCATCTAAATCTAAAGCAAATTCAAATCTTGTTTGATAGCCAATATCTGCTGTAATTTCAATTACTTTTTTAAATATTGATTCAAAAAAGTCTTGATTAAACATTGCCACACTTCCTCCAAATACTATTATTTCTGGATTAAAAAAGTAAATAGCAGTAGATATTAAACTTATTAATTTTTCTTCAATCATTGAAAAAAAATCATTGACAATTTGATTATCACCTTTTTTATATAAGTCAAAAGCCTCTTTTGATGAATTAGCTTCTACTCCTAATTTGGCTAATTGTAGGCAGATATTTTTACCACTTGCTAAAAATTCAATTCCACTTCTATTTGAATTTTCACTATTATACATTGGTAAAGCATTCGCTATCTCTAAAGCAGCACCACTAAAACCTTCAAATATTTCTCCTTGATTAATAAAACCAGCACCTATTCCAGTTGAAAAGGTAAAGTATAAAAGTGAGTGTAAATTCTTTCTTATGCTAAATTGACCTAAAGCAGCTACATTACCATCATTGTTTATTTTGACATTTTCAATTTCAAATAGTTCTTTAAATTCTTGTAAAATACATTTATTATTTCAATCAGGTAAATTATAAGTAACTAAAATTGTTCCTCTTTTTAAGTTTAAAGGCCCAGGACAACAAATACCAATAAAATCAATTGGTTCATTTCAACTTTCAACTGTTGCTTTAATTTCATCTAAGTTTTTTTTCATGTTATTGCCATCTGTATCAATAACTTCCTTTTTTATTATTTGATTATTTTCAATTAAAGCAAACCTAATCGATGTTCCACCAATATCTACTGCTAACTTCATACTTTCTTACCTTTTTCTTTCTTTAAACTTTCTTAAAAATAAATGTAATTGTTTTAACATTTAAGTTTCTTTTATTACCATAGTTTATAATAAAAACTCCATCATTAAAACCAATATTTGCTAATATATTACAAAATTCTTCACATCCATATCAAGATAATTTGAATTCTTGGCTTTCTTGTAATTGTTCATTAATATAATAATCAATTTGATTAATGCTATATTGTTCGATTCAATTAATTTCCTTACTTAAATTTTTTACAACTATTGTTTGATCATCAATATAGTGACTATATTGATGATTACTTCCCGCTTTAAACTCAATTGGCAGGATTAGGTCAATAATAATGGTCCCTTGTGGTTTTAAAGAATCATAGAAGTTCTTTAAAACTTTTGTAGCTTTAATTCTTGTTTCAAGTAAATTGAAAGTTGCATTAGGAACTATAATATAGTCATAAGCTTCAAATTCTCTATATTCTTCTAAATCTTGACAAATTAAGTTACCTGTTAAATTTTCTTTTTCTAAATTTTTTTGACAAATATTGATCATTTCTTGTGACTTATCAATACCAACAATATCAACTTTATATTTTAAAAGCGGAATGAATAATCTGCCATTACCTACTCCTGCTTCTAATACCTTTCCTTGAATAGGTAAAAGTTGAGACTTATAAAATTCTAAATCTCCATCAATGCTTGTTCCTGGAGGTTTGGTAAAGTCATATATTAAACTACTAATTTGTTTATAATGATTTGCCATTTTATACCTCTTATCTCTTTAATTATATTTTAAAATTATCTAATTAGAAAGAAAAAACCAACATTAATGTTGATTTAATCTACTTAATATATTTACCAATTTCACTAACTGAGCTAATTTTAGTTTTACCAGCACTTAACGCTAATGGTGTAGCTGATTTTATTACAAATGAGTTTTCAAAACTTTTTAGCATTTCAAAATCATTGTCACCATCACCACTGACAACAATATCATTACTGTCAATTTTATACTTATCTTGTAAGTATTTGATCCCTAAATGTTTAGAAACATCTTCATGCATTATTTCTAATACAAATGGCGCTGTTTTAACTATTTTAATACCCTCTACATTTTTAAATAAGTCAGTTATTAAATCAAAATCTAGAACATGTGCATATAATGAAATATTGTTTAATTTTTCATTTTGTAAAATTTCTTCCATAAAATCTTGAAATCGATCTTCTACATTAAATCAATGTGGAAGTACTAATGTTTCTTTAAATCTTGGAATTACTTCCTCAATCCCAGATATTATATTAGTATTTTTTGTATCTGAAATTTTAATACCACAAAACTTGTGCAGTTTTTTAAGATTTTCTAATATTTGCTTTCTTTCATTCATTGGAATTGACAGTTCATAAATAGACTCACTATTTTTAAACATTGCAGCTCCATTATTAGTTATTCGATATTCTACATCAAAGCCCTTTTCTTTGATTATTTCATCCAACTCTAAAAAACCCCTACCTGTAGCAATTACAAATTTATTTGATTTTGTTCACTGCTTAACAAAATTCTCATCTTCAAGAGAAATATTATGATTATTTTCTTTTAACGTAAGAGTTCCATCAAAGTCACTAATTCATCACTTCATTCTTTTATCATTCCTTTCTCTATTATTTTAAGACATTTTAATAAAAAATAAACCATAATTTAACTTTTTTAATGAGTTAGAACCTGGTTTATTTATGCAAAATTACTGTCGATAAGTAATTGTTTATTTAAAGTTTTATAACTATCTTCAAAGATAAACTAAAGTATCTGCAGGTTTTTGACAACCACAAGTTCCACAATTTTCTTTTGTTTCTTTGAACTGTATTTTTGCAAATCCATCATTCATTTCACCTTTACTTAATGCTTGTGTTAATAATTCACCTTTTTGTAAAGCTGCTAAAACTGTTTTTCCTTGTTTTAATTGATTATCAATTTCACCAAAATCACCGTTAGTAATTTCAACTAAATTATTTAAGTCTAATGCCATTTTTTTTCACCTCCCTTATTTGTTATAATAACTATTATTAAATAACAATGTAAGTAGGTACTTTAAAGTAACTTACTTTAAAAAGGAGTAATTAAAAATGCAAGTATGTCCTGTTGAATTTAGCTTATCTATTCTAAAAAATAAGTGAACTATTTTTATTATTAGAGAATTGTTAACAACTGAAAAAAGATTTAATGAATTAAAGAGAAAAATTAATGGTGTAACTACTAAAGTTTTAACTGAAACTTTAAAGCATTTGGAAAAAATGCAAATAATTAGTCGTGAGGTTGAAGAAGCAATTCCATTAAAAGTTACCTACTCTCTAACTGATTTAGGTCTAAGTTTAAAACCAATATTAGATTCACTTTCTGAATGAGGCGTAAAAAATTTAAGTGATAGTAAATAAAGCATTAAAAAAACCTAAAAATCTTTAGGTTTTTTTAATCTTTTTATTAACCGTGATTTGTGTCAGTTGAACACATTTGACAGTTAGCACAGTTATCATCAAATTCACATTTACATTTACAATCTTTGCAATCTTTTGTACATTCCATGAATACTCACTTCCTTCCAAGTAAATTATAATCTATATCTAGAATAATATTTATTTCTTTATAATATTTAAAAGTAATTGACTAAGTTTTAAACTACCTTTTTCTAAAATATCTTTAAATTGTAACTCGTTGCTACCATTATCAATATGATCACTTATTAATTTTAAAGCTATTATTGGTTTTTTAAATAGATATGCTGCTTGATAAAAACCAAAGCATTCCATATCAAAAATCACTATAGAATTGCTAATTGGAGCAATAATTTCATCCACTTTTTCTTGTGAGTTAATAAAAACATGACTTGAACAAATATCTACTTGTTGAAAAGCTTCAAACAAACTTAAAAGCTTATCATTTGAACAATAATATTGCTCCATTCCTGGAATTTGACCTAATTTATAACCAAATCCCCTAGCATCAGCATTACCTAAATATGATTTTTTTACTACAATTGGTTCCAATGACTTTAATTTTTTAGAAAATGTACCTACTAAACCTGCATTAATAAAGTAGTCAATTGTAAATTTTTGATTAATATAAGTAAAACAACTTGCTGCATTAATCAATCCAATTTTAGATATTGCTATGTAAATATTATCTTTTTGATAAATTTCAAAGTGCTCATCTTCTACTAATTTTGGTGAAAGTTGTTCAATTAAACTTTTAGCTTCTTCTTTCATTGCAAACAAAATAGCATAGGTTTTCATTATTTATTCTCCCTAACTCAAAAATTATAAGCTTCAGTTAAATTTCTTCCAATTGAATCTTTGGAATGTTTCTTAACAGCTACTTCATATTGGTTTTTAAGCAATTGCTTAAAACCAGTTAATAAATCAGATTTTACTAAGGCTCTCAAATTATCAACTCCAGGATAATCTCTTTCTGATGAAATCTTATCTGCACAAAAAACTATCATATCAAGCATAGTCATATCCTTTGAACCTACAGTATGATTGTAGACTGCTTGAATAATTTCTTGATCTTTAAATAACCAATCATTTTTTAAGTGATAAGCTCCGACAAACGAATGTCATGTTGGTTCTGGTTCTTCTAATAAGGCCTTATTATACTTTAAAAGAGAGGCTTTCATCTCATCTTTACTTCACCTTTTTGCTATATCGTGAAGCGTTCCAGCAATCAAAGCTTTATTTAAGTCATAATTGTTCAAGCGTGCTAATTCCATAGCCATTTGACCTACATTAAGTGAATGAAAATACCTCTTTTCATCCATTTTACTTTCAACTCTTTCATATAAATACATTAAATTGTTGTTAACATAATCATTAACTTCTTTAATTTGTAAGTTCAAATCAACAAGATTTCTAATTTTTGTTGAACTTAGATAATTATTTTCAAATTCAAAAGTTTCTAAATTATACTTCTTAACAATAATTTGATTAAAGTCTTTTGTTCGTAAAAAGACTTTAAAGTCTATTTCTTCAATTAATTGCTTAAAGTTATCTCATTTTTCAAAGTCATCTAATTGATCTGAGCCCATTACAAAGGAAAACTTCATTTTAGGAAATTTTGCTTTGTAATATTTAACTGTATCATATGTAAAACTTGAAGTTTGCTTTGAAATTTCATAAGTTTTAATTTTTACATAATTTAAATTTTGAGTTGCTATTTTTAGCATTTCCAATCTTTGAGTAACACTTGAAGTTGAAAGTTTTTTAAAAGGATTAACATAAGCTGGCATTATTCAAACTTCATCAAAGTTCAAGCTTTTTTTACAGCTCTTGATTATATTTATATGATCACTGTGAACTGGATCAAAACTTCCCCCAAATAATGCAATTCTTTTCATCTTATTATCCTTTACTAATTAATTTCTTTAGAAATTTACCCACACCATTATTTTCAATTCTATCAATTACTTTTCAAGCCCTCTTTTTAACTTTATCATGGGCATTTCCCACAGCAATTCCAAAGGGCATTTCACTAATCATTTCTAAATCATTGTTGTTATCTCCAATAACAATTATTTCTTTTAAATCCACTTTCATTATTTCAGCTCATTTTTTAACACCTGTGGCTTTATTTATCCCTTTTGGCATTGCATCAATTAAAATCCTTGTTTGAATGATAGTTGTTGGATAATACAAATTTTTTGACTCTAAATAATCTTTTAGTTTATTAGCAACTTGTGTTTCTTTTTCATAATCAAGTGAATACATTACTCTAATAATTTTATGAATATCATTGTTAATATCTTCAAGTAGTTGATTATAATCTTCATATAAAATAAAGTCAGGTTGGCAATCTTTTGGATAGTGACCATAAAGTTTTTTATAGGTTTTTATTCTTTCTGCAATTGTTAATGAACAAACACTAGTTGGTGTATATAAAGATACATCTAAATCATTTTCTATAGCATATTTTAATAAATCAATTACAATTTCTTTTTTCATAACTTGTTCATAATAAACTTCTCAAGATATTGGATCTACTATCACAGCCCCATTAGAGCAAATAACTGGCAGTTTTATATTTAATTGTTTGATATAATATTTCATATTTTGTAAAGATCTTCCAGTTACTAAAAAAAGACTATTATTTGATAAGTTCTGGTATTCATTTATGTTTTTAACTGTGCTTTGCAATATTTTAAAGTCACTATTTTGAACAATAGTTCCATCCAAGTCACTTCCAATATAAGGTAATTTCATAATATTATATCCTCCAAACTTATTTTACAATATTGAACAAAAATAATCACTTTGTTAGTGTTAAAATAAGTTATTTTTTATAAATATAACTATTTGTAAAATGTTCCATTCCAGAAATTGAACTGACATAAACATTTACTCCATTTACTTCAACTTTAGGAATAGCATTTAAAATGTCATTGACAAATAAAATACCCTCTACTTCAACAGTTTTTTCATTACTAAATTTAAGTTCTAATTTTTTTAATTGTTTCTTTATTTTCTTCAATTCTTTTAAAACAAAATTTAGAGGTTCTGAAAATATATTTGCAACATAATTTGAATTTTCAGAAAAAGTATCAATTGTTCTTTTTTCATTTAATCAATCAATATTTTCTGGAGGAAAGAAATTTACTAATATAACAAATATTTTGTTTAATCAAGGATCATAAATAATACTATTGGCAATATTATTATTTTGTTCTTTATCGTCACTTGGTTTAAAAATCTGAAGTTCATTTGTATTAAATACTTTAATATTATTAAATCTTCTTTCAATTTTCTTTAATTGTTGATTTAATGTTAAATAATAATCTTTTTTCAACATTAAAAAAAGTTTGTTTGAAATATTGCTATCAAAGAAATGATATCTCTTTTGCATGTGTTTTGCCATTCACAAAAACTCTGGATAAGTTATAAAAATTTTAGTTTTATTTTGATTTAAAAAAGATAGTATTGGTTTCTTATAAATTAAACTATAATATTCATCAATATTTTTATTATTAAACTCACCTGAATTTTTATTAAAAACTAAGTAACTACTTGCTATCTCTATTTGCTCAGCTGAGTAATTTTTAGAACCAGCATTTGAACTTTCCTCTACCATATTTGCTTGAATATTGCCAAGAGAATAAAAGTTTCTTTTTAGAAACATATTTTTTATTAAATCTACTAAGTTAAAATATTCTTCAAAATTAAGATTTTCTAAAAAATCTGCACTCTTATAATACTTTTTAATTTGATTATTAATTACATTATCATATGCTTCAATAGATCATGCTTTAAAGTCATTAATAATATTTTTTCTTATTTCAGTTTCATCGGGATATTCTCCTTGATCAAAGATATATTCATAATTTAAAGGAGCTAAAGCATTTCCTGTTATCTTTGGAAAAAACGACTTTATTTCACTTGCATTATTTTTATATGTACTCAAATCACAAGAATTTTTAACATGAGTATAAAGTCAAAGATATAAAAAAATATCTTTATATCTTTTCATTGAATAAACATTATTTTTAATATACTCGTCCATTCTTGATAAAATACTTAAATTTTCAACACAATCATCTGTAAAAAATAAACCTCAAGCTGTAAGTGTTTCATAAAAACCTTTTAAACTATTTTTATAATTTTTAAAACTGAAACTACTATGAGAATTATTTTCTTCTTGATATAAAAATTCACTTGAAGTACTCAATTCAATATATTCTTGAGAAATTAATCTAGCTGCTAAAAAAATAGCACTAATTACTAATGCCTTTGAAAGTTTTTTTTCTTGTTCTGTTTTATTTTCAACAAAACTATTATCTTTTTTATTGAAAGAATTATTTACATAAAAATTAAATCTTTCAATAATTTGATTTTCCATCATATTTCTTAAATTTTTCATATTTTTTTCATATTTTTTCAATACATCAAAAGCACTTTCTAAATCATTACTATTAATATCAAAATACTCAAAAAAATTTAATTTCTCTTCAAAATCACAAAAATTATTATTGCCTGCTATTTTATTAAAATGTTTTTTCATATATTTCCTCATTAAAACATATTTTTATTATACCTTTTTTTAAGTTATTTTCCATCGCTATATCTAGTGCTTATAACAAAAGTTAGTATCATTTGTATATAAGAATAACTATATTCACTTTATCTTTTGATATATTCTATTTTTAATACTAATTTTTTCTCTATGTAACATTGATAATCATACATAAATATTATTTTTATAAAATATTTTCAAAAAAATAATTAAATAAAGTAGTTAAACAAAAGTATCACTTTCGGTTTTAAGTTTGTTGATAAAAAATATTTATTTAATTTTTAAGTATTCACTTTTCCAAATATTGATTATTTATAAAAAAACATTTTTAGTTTTTTTATTCATTAAACTACTATCCGATTTATTTAGAGTAAAATTATTCTCCTATTCAATTTTTTAGATTTAGTTGTAACTCTCTATTTCAACCAACTAAAACCCCTTTGGAAAATGCAAATTTAATTGTTTTAGAATAATTACAATTATATGTTGGATCATCTTGACTTCTAAAAAACTATTTTAAAAAAATTTCTGAATTTAAAAGATCACAATTCAACTTTATATTAATTCTCTTTTAAAAAGATTAAACTGTTTTATAAGCACTTAAGTATTTTTTTAACTATAAAATAACCAATATTAAATTTTTTGATATTGGTTTAATAAACATTCTTCACAAACTTGTTTTATTCTATTTAATTGATTGATTACAATATAATTTGAATCATTATTACATTGATTACATTTAGAGTTATTATTTGTCAATTTAGCCCCTAATGTACTTATAATACAATCTTTACAAATAAAAATTAAGTTATTTACTTGATTAATTTTTTTGTAAGAAGCTGTTTTTTTACAATTTTCACATATATATCTTTGCATTTCTTTCACTTCAATTCTAGATATAAACATTATATTTAAAAAATATAGAATTTATATTTATATTTTTAAATTTTAAAAAGAAAATTTTCTTTAAATTTTTTCAAAAAAAATTGATTTTTATAGTTTTTTTTGATATATTTAATTATGTCCTTTGGACAGGGCTATGATTGTTAAATTTTGATAATACAAATTTGTCAATAATTTGTAAAAACTCATTCTTTAATTCAATATAACATCCTTTCTTTCGATTAGGTCACTTGTTTTCATAGCCTTTTATGTGACCTTTCATTACTCATTCATATCTTTTTAATTATTAGCAAATCAATAATATGCGAAAGCATGATTAATAATAATATATAAAAAAAGCACTTCCCTAAAGTGCTTTTTTTTATTTTATTAATATCTTATAAATTTTATTTTGCTTTTTTTGAAGCTTTTTTTTGTTCTTTTTTAAGTTTCTTTAATTCTTTTTTAGACAATATTTCATCTACATTTTCTCTATTCAAGTAAACTTTTTCTGCTTCTTCTATCTCAGTTTGTGAATTATTTCCATCTTGCAATTCTTCATCGTCTTCATTATCTTCTTCATCATCTTCAACTTCTTCATCATCTTCATCTTCATCTTCAACTTCGTCGTCTTCATCGTCTTCATCGTCTTCATCTTCATCTTCATCAAGAATTTGAGGTTGAGGTTGAGGTTGAGGTTGAGGTTGAGGTTGAGGAATAAATTCTTGTCTTACTTCTACTTTTTCAATTACTTCATCATCATCGTCGTTATCATCAGAGTTTACAATAATTGATTTTAAAATTTCATTTTCGTTTAAAATTGCTGTTTTCTCTTCAATAACTGAATTGATTTTACTATTAAGTTCTCTTAATTTATTTTGCAACATTTTATTTTGTTCACTCATATTTTTAACAACCATCATTGTTTCATCAGGTTTATTATGATTTTCTTGACATTTTCCATGAGAGCAGCAATCATAAGTTCTTTTTATACGAGTATTATTTTTAGCAACAGGTACATTTTGAGGTACTGGGTTAGAGAATTTATTTATATTATTTGGAAAACCAAAATTGATAGTATTTGCTGCTTGAATAAAATTTGTTGCATCCTCTAATTTAATGAATTTAGCAACTAATAAATTAGAGAGAGTATTAATTACACAATAATTTCCGTCAATATAATTTATAATATACATTTTTTTAACCCCCATTTTTTTAAAAAATTCTATATATCTATTATAACATAATATTACTTCTTATTTAAAGTTATATATTATAAACAATAATACAATTAATTACTAGTATTATTCCATTATTTTTTAAATTAAATACTAATTAATTTCTTACTTTTACTACTACTTTTAACTATAAAGAAGGATTATAATCTGGATTTTTGGGATTGTTTGAAACATATTTTTGTCAATATTCTATTAATTTACTTTTATATTGATTTGGAATTGCAACTAGTGAATTAAAACTTCAATATATTCTATCTTTATCAGTCCACCAATTATTTATATCACTTATATCTTGATCATATCTTTTTCCATAAATATTTGTTTTTCCTGCATAAATGTTTAATTCCAATTTATTTGTTCAAATAGACTCTACTCCTGAGTTATAAATATCTTCTCTATTAGTATTGCTACTATTATACTTTTGATCAGTAACAATAAGAGGCACTTCATTTTCTTTAATCAGTTCTGCAAAAGCGATATCATCATCAGCTTTAGCAAAATCACCTGGTGCTTTATTTCAATAATCAAGTGAGATGTTTTCCTCATGAATTCCTATTGCATTGTTCTTATCATATGAAAATAAAGACTTTATTTTTTCATTTGCCTTACTATTTATTAACGCCATTAAATGATAAATTCTTCATGAATCTGCTGTTACATTTTCAATTGAAGCTTCTGGATCTAATTTAATAGCTTCATTTAATTTTTCTAGCATTTTTGCTTCTATTTGTTCATCAGTTGGATTTGCAATAGATTCATCAAAGTCAAAAATATCATAAGTTATCCCTACATTTTCATCATATTTTTTTAGTAATTGAGCACTATCATTTGAATTTTTGGAATTATCAAATCTATGACTTAAGAATATATTTCTAAAACCTTTATCTGCAATATATTCATCTTTATTTCTTTGATCATCAGGAGAATATCATTGATCTTCTCCCCCACTAATTGGTGTTGAATTACCTCAATATTGAACTTTAAATTTGTATTGATCATTAAAACCAAAATCTAAATAATCAGTGATTAATGTTAGAGGCTTTTGCTGACTACTTTGATCTTCAACTTTAAACAAAGTTGCATTTACTTCTCCCTTATAAAACGCTTTTTGATATGAATTAGGATTATTTTGATCTCTTGAGTTCTCAATTACTAATTTTAGAGTTTCTTTAAAATCCTTTTTATTAACTGTTTTAAATCTACAATCTTCAATTTGAATTGTGTTTAACATATTAACTAATTTTTCAATATTTTGTGAATCAGAATTTGTATTATAAGATAGTAACATTTGCTCACATAATTTTTTAAGTTTATTTATCATTGATTTAACTATAATTAAAGACTCTGCTTGCTCTGCTTCATCAACAAATAATGGTTTTCCTTCTTTATCTCTTAAATTTTCTCTATCAATTGAATTAGTCATTAAAATAATATATATTTGATTTTTTATAATATTATTAATTTCTTCAACAGCTAAGCCCTCTCCCAAATAAATTGGGTTATTCAAAAGATAATTATTTAAACTTTCTTCAATTTCTTTTTTACTTGCTTGTAAAACTTTATTTACAAAATCTAATAAAATTATTTTATTATTCACAAAATCAGTTGCACTAGGTGAATAATTAAAAAACCCAATTGGAATTGTTCCAATATCATCACTTAAAATATCTTTTAAGTCAATTAATTTAGAAGAATTAGCATATCCTTGATAAATTACACCTAACTCAGGATTATTGGGATTTAAAAAACTATCTTGAGCATTGGCAGTATTACCACCATATACTACATTCCTATTTGAAAAATCACCATTAACTGTTCCAAAAGCATCTGCGACAAGTTTTCTATTTATATTAATTCTTGCATATTTAGCAGGTTCAACACCATTTCAACCAGTTTTATCTTCATTTAAGAATGTCACAGATAAAGACCATTTTGAATCATCTTCTTCTTTTCCTTTGTACATTCATCCACTAACATTATTAAATAATGACAAATCCTCTCTTGCCATTAAATCTTTTATTGATCATTGCGATTGTCAAGTTAATTTATTTGAAATTCATCCATATCCAGGAACTTTTGAAGATATTTCATTTAATAATTGATTTGACATAATAAAAACACCCAAACTGCTTTTTATTAAGTTTCCATTAGGATTTTCATTAACAATTTCACTCAAATCTAGTGCTTTGATAACAGCGTCAATATCTTCAGAAGATACTAAAGTTTTTATTTTAACACCATTTTTAACTAAATCTTTAGTTGTCAAGTTATAAATAGACATAATTTTTTCTTCATCAGTGTAATTTAAACTAAGGTCAAGACCACCCTTGCAAGCAACAACGCTTGCAGATGAAAATACAGCCAAACTTAATGAACCCAAAATTGAACACAACTTTTTCATAACTTAACTTCCTTTCAATTTTATTTTATTATACTCTTCTTATTCTTGTTTTTTCTTCTTGTTTGCTTTTGCTTCTAATTTTTGAAGTTTTAATTCACGTTTCATTTCTTTTCTTGAATACCTTCAATTATTAAAAATATCAATAAGTTTTTGAAATTGTTTACCAACTCAACAGAGCATCATTCATATTACTCAAAAAATTATAATTGTTGCAAATAAGCAACCAACACCATAATATAAAATTCCACTTATTGCACCTATTCTTTCACCAACATTGTCACTAAAAGTATTTTGCACAGCTATAAAGGCTTGATGAGGAAGAATTCCCCCTCCACCAAGATAAGTTAAAAGTCCTGGAATTATTAAAAAAACCAATGCTATTGCTGAAAAATGAATAAAAGTTGATCAATATAAATATTTACTTTTTGGAACATCAATAAATTTATCACTCAATTTTTCTTGAATTAATCAATTTGTAAATGTAAAATATAAAAATGGAATAATTGGAATAATTGGAATATAGCCAATTATTGTTGCTGCAAAAATAAAACCTTGACTTGAATTAGGTTCATGTCTTGACTCCCCAAGCAATGAATGTAATCCCTTAAATCAATAATGAAATCCTCCATTTGCATGTGGAACAGCATATGAAAGTGATAACATAAAAATTTGAAAAACTAACAAAATCGTAATTGTTAATATCATTCAAAACATTTTATATAGTCTTTTATATGGCTTTAATTTTATTAAAAACTCACTAATTTTTTTCATATTTTTACTCCATAATATTATTTTAAAGGAAAATCTCTATTTTAATTTAAGAAAAAGAAAAAATTGATTTCTCTTTTATGAGTAATAAGCGATTATGTCCCTACATATTAACAAGCGACTTTGTCCTCCTTTATAATCAATAAATGGAGGTTTTATGAAAGGATTACTATTGAATACCATGAAACAAGAATACTAAGATTAATTAAGGAATTTTCTTTAAGAAAAGACTCTATTAAAAAATACAACCTATAAATTAGGCTATAGTATTAGACACACAAGACGAAAGCTTAAAGGATTTCAAGAGATTGGAGCAAAATATTTTATTCATAAAATTACCAATAAAATACCTATAAATAAAATTTAACAATTATTTAAAGATGAAATAATTGAATTATTTCAAACTAAATATTATGAGTTTAGTATTAAACATTATTGAGAACTAAATTAAAAAATAATAATAAATCACTCTGCAATTAGACAAATATTAATGGAATAAATTATATCAATTGAATCTTACTTTAGCCCAATAATAAAAGTGATAATTATGGAAGAAAGAGATAAAAAAATTATATATTAATTTGAAGTGCTATTTACAATCTAGTTCAACTAAAAATGAATGTTTGCAAGAAATCTTAAAGAATTATATAAAATTGGAGTTTAAACTATTAAAATATCCAAAATTAATTTTTATTATTATGAAAAATACAAAAGCTATTCGTTATATGAATCTTGTTTTTTGCAACATAATTGCTTATTATTTAAATTTTAAAATATGCTTTTAGATTTTTTAGAAATTTAAAAATAAATATTGGCTTTAAATATAATATAAAAAACAGTTTGCAATATCTCCAAACTGTTAAACATAAGTTATCATATTTTCCTTTTAAAAAAAATATATACCTGATATATTACTTTCAAACTTAAATTTAAAAGTAATATATTTATTTATAATCAAAAATATAAATATTTTTTATGAAAATACAATAAAATCCTTTTGATATGAATCTCTTACTCCATCAATTATTTGATCTAAATCAAAGTGTAAATTTAGGTAACCTAAATTTCAATACATTATTTTTTCGTTCTCATAATTAGCTTTCGAATCTACCTTCAAAACTATTCCTCTTTCAGGATTATATTCTTTATAGTATCTGCTTATAGGAGTACTTACTGGAACATCTAAAAACTCATAATATTTTCTAAAATCAAATAAATATATTGAATCTAATGGTAAGTTTGAGTTTTTTAATAGTTCTTCTCTATATAAGGATAAATTATTCTTGTATAATGACATAAATAGATTAAATGGCGTTGATGAAGTTGTGTTTGCAAATTGAATGTCCTTTGTAAAATCAGACTTTTTAATAGCCATTAGTATATCATTTTGTGAATTATTATCTAAATAATTATAATCGTAATCCACACCATAAACTTTATGAAATGCCTTAATTGAATTTATAGAAAACTCATTCATATCATTCAAGATTTCATCCGAAGATTGATTTAAATCAATTATATAATTAATAGCAATTTTAAAATCAGGTAAATAATGAACATATTTATCCTCAGGAAAATTAATTGAAGGCCCAGTTAAATTAACATAACCCATTGAAAACGAACTATTGTATTCCTCAGTTTTTTCAATTGCTTGTAAATCCACATTTAATTTTTTAATAAACTCTTCTTTTAATATTTTATAATCCTTTTTTCAAATAGCAAGATTCCCTTCAGTAAAGTAATTATTTCTTAATATAAAATCTGTCGGATTAATATCAGGATTTTTTCTAAAAATACTTTCTAGCATTAATTGACCCGTCTCAGTTTTATAATTAAACTTAATTGCGTCCTCATCATTAAATGCTTTTGGTTTGTTAATAGATTTAAATAAAGATGTTTTATTTAAATCTGAACCTTTATAAAAATTATCTTCTTTAAAAAATAGAGGTAATGTAGGTAATTCACTAAAATAATTAGTTTTAATAAAACTGCTAATAGAGTCCGTAAAACCATTTTCTTTTGCAGTATTATTTCAGTAATTGTCCATTTCTTTTTCAATATCTCCATATCCATCTAACTCACTTTTTGAACCATTGATATCATTTCAAAGTAAATTTGAGTATTTTTTAGAATCCGAATCTTGTCCTAAAAAATAATCCTTTGTAATATTTTCATAAAATTTATCAGATGATTTCTTTAAGGTCTCTTCATTTGTTAGCGTATATCTAACTGAATCGCTCATTGATATAACTTCAAATTCCTTTTCACCCTTATATTGAACTTCTATTTTGTAATCTAATAAAACATTAGCTAAATATAATTTATCATTTTCATTTGTATTAATATCCAAAGTATCTCAATCAAAAACAATCCCCTTATATAAGGTATTTACATCACTTAAAAGAATATTATACTTATTAACAAGTTTTAATTCATTTAATTTAGATTCCAATTGGTTAAGCTCTAATATTTTACTCATATCATCAACTAAAGGAACTAAGTTTTTTTCTCCTATTTCACTTGCAGATTTACCTTTAAATGTTTTAATAGTTGTTCTATTTAAAAACTTGTACTCATTTTCGTCCATAGTTAAACCTATTAGATTTTTATAAACATTGTTTTCTAAATGCTCCAAAAAAACTTCATTAATATGTTCTTCAAGGTCCTTAATTAATTTGTTATAATCTGTTATTTCTGGTTTTGTTGTGTTACCACAAGCAACTACAGTAGCACTTGAGGTTACAATTAGGCTTAATCCACCTAATAAGCTAAGTAATTTTTTCATGTTTTCTCCTTAATTATTTATAACTATAATTTTTATATTATTCTATTTAAAAACAAAATATATCTTATAGAAATAGTAATTAAAATTATAAAATATTTTTAAAATTTTTGTATGATAAAAGTTTTATTATATTCAGTTTTTCTTTTTAAATTAAATAACTAGAAAAATACCTTTAGAATTTTAATAAATTTAAGTAATTAAATTCCTAAATGCAATATTATCATGCCTCAATTATTTTCATCGAATTTTATTTTTAATAAAATATAATCTTTGTTTCTGTTTACAATACTATTTTCTTCTCCTTTATTTTTTAATAAATATTTTTACAATTACAAAATCAAAGATATTTAAGAGCATTAATATAACCTTCTAGAAAAGATATTATTTTTAATTTATAAATACTATTAAAAATAAAAAAACAGTAATTTTACAACTGATAAACTTAAACTACTTTTTTCTTTCATTATAGTTTTTATATTTCTCATATATATAAATTTTGTTTCTCCAGTTAGGATTGAATAACCCTATTTTCAAAAACTTTAATACACATTCTTTATTTATTAGATCTTTAATAAATAAAATTTCTTTTAAACCTACTGTTCATTTTCAATTCTGATCATTCTTGTAAATTTTTGAAATTGCTTCATATATATCTTCAATAGTTGGTAATTTTTCTACTTTTTAAATTATAAAAACATTTTTCAAAGTAAATTTAATCTGTGATGTAGTATCAAAACAAGAAATGGTACTAAAAATATGCTTCTAAATAAACTTAACAACTTTTTTATATACTTTTTCTTTTTGTATAACTTACGCTAAAAAATATAACACTTTAAAATTTTTTATTAAAAACTATTATTCTTTATTATTAAAGTTATGATAACAACCTATTATCTTTCTATAAATTAAGAATTAATTTATCCTCTTTATAAAAGTCAATTAAGTTTTATAAAAACTTCTATTTAGAACTATAAAATTTCGGAGATTTAATTGATAATATTTTCCCTAAATTAAAATATAATTCCAGATACACAAGAAAAGTATAAAGGAAATTAAACTAAAATTAAATTTATAATTTACAACAAAACAAAATTAATAAACTAATGATATTTTAAGTAAATAATGAGTTAAATTTTGAGAATAAAAAACAAAAGTAAGACTTTCCTACTTTTACTATTAAATAAATAGTAAAATAATAAAAGTGAGGTATTTAATGAAAGTCTTAAAAGTAACACCACGTGGTTTTTGTCTTGGAGTTGTAATTTCTATAAAAATGGCAAAAGATACAGTAAAAGCATATCCAGATAAAAAAATATATATGATTGGCCTTTTAGTGCACAATAAAATAATAGTAAATGAACTAGAAGAGCTTGGAATAATAGCTATTGATGATTGAAAAAAATCTCGTTTAGATATTATAAAAACTATTCCCAAAGGAAGTGTTGTTATTTTTTCAGCTCATGGAACTGACTTAAAAGTTTTAAAGGTAGCCGAAGAGCAGGGATTAATTGTTGTAGATACTAAATGTGAATGAGTCTTAGAAACAGAGAATATAATAAAAAAATACTTAAATCTTGGTTTTGATATCGTATTTATTGGTAAACATTCTCACCCTGAAACAATAGCTTTGACAAGTTTAGATAATGAAAAAATTCATTTAGTAACAGATACGCAAGAAGTTGAAAACTTAAAAATATCTAATAAAGATATTTTTATAACAAATCAAACTACATTGTCAATAATTGATACTGATCTAATCTATAACAAAATAAAAGAAAAATATGAAAATGCCATTTTTAAAAATGATATTTGTGAAGCAACTCTTGTAAGACAACAAGCAATACTTGATTTAAATCCAAAAGAAGTTGATCTATTATATGTTGTTGGAGATGAAAGAAGTAATAATACAATGAAATTAGTAGAGTTGTCATCAAATAAAGGTATAAAAGCAATAAGAATAAATCGTAAAGAGGATATTGAAATTAAGGACTTAGAAAATATTAATACTGTCGCGGTCACTGCAGGAGCTTCTACATCAAGTATTATTCAAAATCAAGTTATAAAATATCTTGAAGAAATAAAAAACGAAATTAAGTAATTTCGTTTTTTCAATATTTTTTATAAAATGATAAAAGTGTTTTTAATATCAAAAGCACTTATTTTAACTTCATCATTAAATGTTTTTAATAATTTATTTTCTAAATCATCAATAAAATGATTTTCCATATAATGACCTAGAGTTAATAAGTCCATTTTATTTTGATCAGCATAAAGCCATTCATTTCACTTTGCCTCTCCAGTTACAAAAAACTCATTTTGCAACTGTAAATCCATCATAGTTGATGCCCCAGAACCTGGTGTTAGAAAAATATAATCAATTTCTTTTTCTAAATTTGAATTTCTAGTTAGAAGTGCTTGCTGCTTTCCAAAAATGAATTTTAGTTTTTCAATTATCTCTTTTAAACTTAACGAGCTTAGTAATTTAATTTTATAACCCTCATTAAATACTCCCACCTTTTCAACATTTTTTACATTTAATTGTGTTTCAATTAAATCAATAATATTTTGCTTATCACTATTATCGTAATTAGTATGTATAGAAAATAATTGAATTTCATTTTTTATACATAATTCATAAATTTCTTTTTTTGCTAAATTTTTTAATTCTGTTTCCAGATCAAAAAATAAAAATGGATGTCTACTAATAATAAAATTTGATTTGTTTGTAATTGCAAACTCCACTACTTCCTTTGTTACATCAAGGCAAATAACTATATGTTCTATCTCATCTTGACTTTCCAAGTTATATACCTCTTCCAATTGTAATCCAACCTTATCTCATTCAGATGCATTTTTTTGTGGAAATACATCATTTAAATAGTTAATTAAAGCATTTGCTTTTATTTTATTCATTAATTAAATTTCTCCTTCTTAGAAGTTTATTTATAATTTTTTTCTTTTTTGCAATCTCTTTATATTTCATATCTTTTTTAGGTACATGTTGTAATAAATTTAAAAGTTTTTGTTCTTCATCTAATCATTTTTGTAAAAATAATTTATTATTTTTTTTACGTCTTAATAAAGGTCCAAATATAATATCCTTTTTATTTTTTATTTTTGTTCCAGCAAATTTATTAATTTTTATTATTTCATAAATAATCTTATTGTCTTCAACAATGATTTCATTTTCTATAAAATATTTAAATTTTTTGGCTCAACTTCTAATTGGTTCTAAATTAGTATTAGGTGCAATAACATAAGAATAAATATTTTCATTATCTTGTTCTAATATATCTAAAATTGATGTAGAGCCAATCCCCGCAATAATACAAGAATCAAGTTTTATGTTTTTAGAAATTGTTCACTCAATTCCATCTGCAAGAATTGTTTCAACTTTATCCGTAACTCCAAATGAAGCAATATTGTTTTTTGCTACAGTAAGTGGTTTTTTTGCAACATCCGTTGCATATATTTTTTTTGCCTTACCATCTTTGGCAAGATAAATTGGAAGATATGCATGATCAGTTCCAATATCAGCTACAACTTCTCCATCTGTGATTAACTTTGCTAGTGAAAATAATCTTGGTGTAAGAAAACTCATTCTATTATCCTTTAAAGAAATCTCTTAAAACTCTTGCCTTGGGATTTGATGCAGACGGCTTAAATTTTCTAATTGTTTTTGCTTCAATTTGTCTAATTCTTTCTCTAGTAACTTTTAATTCTTTTCCTACTTCTTCTAAAGTTTTTGGTGAATCAAATTTTGAAAGATGTAATTGGATAATAGCACTTTTGTATTTTTGAATTCTTTCAATTGATGTATCATAGTGAATATCTAAATTAGCAATTTCTTGCTTTAAATCTTCAAAACTATCATCATCACATTCTTCTGCTAATCTAACTAATGTTCTTAGCTTAGTTGGCAATATTCCAAATCTCATTCTTACAACTTTTTCCTCTCTTGGTGCAAGAATATCACAAAATACTTCGTCAATTACTTCTCTTAAAGCTTCTTTTTCAGCATATTCATCTGGTGAAGAAATATCTTTATCTTCAACAAAGTCTCCAAAGTGAGTATCATCTTCATCTCCGAATGGTTTTTCTAAACTAACTGGCTCAATCGATAATTTTTTAATTTCTATAACTTTTTGTGGAGTAATTCCTTTACCAAAAGTTTTTGCAATTTCTTTTGAAGTTGGATCTCTTCCTAATTCTTGAGTTAATTGTCTTTCAATTCTTGTAAGTTTATTAATTGTTTCTACCATGTGAACTGGAATACGAATTGTTCTTGCTTGGTCAGCAATAGCTCTTGTTATTGCTTGACGAATTCATCAAGTTGCATAAGTTGAAAATTTAAATCCTTTTTTATAGTCAAATTTATCAACTGCTTTCATTAATCCAATATTTCCTTCTTCAATTAGGTCAGCAAAATCAAGTCCTCTATTTAAATGTTTTCTAGCAACAGAAATAACTAATTTAAGGTTTGAAGTAATTAATTTATCTCTACCTTCTTTAGCAATTATTGGGTCACTATCTTCTAACATTTTTGCATATTCAACTTCTTCATCTTTTGTTAAAATTTTTGAAGATCCTATTTGATTAAAGTATGATTTAATGATATCTTGAATTTTTGTTTCATTGCTAATTCCCCCAACACGATATTTAACAGGAGCATTATTTTCATTTGCTTTTTTTAGATCTTTTCTTTCTTTATCTCTTTTTCTAAACTCACCTTCAAGTTCATCAGCATCATCTTCTTCGTCTTCTTCATCTTCATCTTCATCTAGTTCTTCTTCAATAAGCTCATCTGTAAATACTACTTCTCTTTTTGCTAATTCATCAAAAAGTGTACTAATTTCTTCTTCTTCTATATCTTGAAATTTTTTAAAAATAACTTCTTGAATTTCCTCTTGTGCAATCTCGTTGTCATTTTTATCTAAATAAGTTCAAAGATAGTCCTTAAATTCTTCCATTGTTTCAAATTTTTTTAAGTTTAGCGCCATTATATTTTTCTCCTTTTTTCATATATTTTATTTCTAAGTTTTAATAATTCTTCTCTATGTTCTGCATAATTAATTTTTAATTCATCATCTTGAGTTGAATTAATTTTTTCACTATAAAGCATTATTTCATCTTCAATTTTATAAAGTTCTATTGCATCAAAACAATCTTCTAAACCCTTGGGTGATAAAGTTTTTTGCAAAGCTGTGAAATGTCTATTTTTAATTTCAAAAATATATTCACAATAGTTCTTATTTAGTTTTTTTATTTCATTTGCTATTTGTTCTCAATTATGACCAACATAGCCATTTTTTTTATATTGTTCAATTATAAAGTTTATTGTTCTTTTAACATTAATATTTTCAATATTATTTATTTTTCTATCCAAATCATCAAGTAAAGAATCATTATCTAAAATATTTCAAACAATTGCAGCCTCTGCAAAATTTTTAGAATGATTTTTTTTATATTGCTGAAGATTGGATTGTACTATTTTATCCTTTTTAATAGTTTCATAACCATATTCAGGAATTTCAAATTGACTATTTTCATCATTTACAAAAGTATTTAGCATTCTGTTGATATAATCTTGCCCCTCGTTAAAGTCAACCATATTATTTTCTTGATAATTTGCATCTATTTTTTTTGAAATACTAGATTTTACTTTACTTATTGCTTTGTTTAAAGTTTTAAATATAGTACTTTTTTCAAGTCTTGTAATATCTGCTAAATTCGCAACAACTGATTCAACAATGTTTTCTTTACTTTCGTATTTCAGAACTGTGATAACTTTTTCAATAAAATCATTAACCTTTAAAGAGTTTTGTATATCTAAATCTTTTGAAAAAAATCTAGTAGCAAAGTTTGCAGGATGGGAACTATTTTCAATCATTTGATTAATTAAATTTTTTTCTCCATCTTTCACTAATTCATCTGGATCTTTACCAGTATTATTTTCCACAATTGTTACATCAATATTTTTTTCAAGTAAAAACTGAGAAATTTTTAATGCTGCGTTGACTCCTGCTTTATCTCCATCAAGAAATAATTTATATCTTTTAGCTACTCTTGAAAATAATTTTAAGTGATAATCACTCATTGTTGTTCCCATAATAGCAACTGAGTTTTTTATATCAATGGCTTCCAAACTTATAACATCCATGAAGCCTTCCAAAATAATTATTTCATTTTTAATTCTAGCCTCTTTTTTTGCCTTATCAAAATTATAAGCCAATTGAGATTTTTTAAAAATTAAATTCTCACTGCTATTTTTATATTTAGGAGAATGATTTGAATTAATTACTCTTCCAGAAAAACCAATAATATTTGAGTCTTCATCAGTTATTGGAAAAATTAATCTATTTTCAAAAGTACAATTATAATCTACTCCGCTTTTATAAACTATTGCTGAGTCAAAAATATTTTCTTGTGAAAAACCAAGTTTAATTAAATAATCATAAACTTTTACATTTTTTGGACAAAAACCTATTTTAAATCTTTCAATTTCTTGCTCACTAATTTGTCTTTCTTTTAAATAATCTCTAGCCTTAATTGAAAGTGAAGAAATTAATAAACCATTGAAGAAGTTTGCAGCAGCTTTATTTATTTCAAATAAAGTACTCTCTTTTGAATTATGTTTTACTTTATTTTCAAATTCCTTTAAACCATCAATTTTAATATTTAAATCTTTTGCTATTAAGGAAAGTGCCTTAAAAAAAGTTATATTATTAAATTCTTGTACAAATGTAATAACATTTCCACCAGTTCCACATACAAAGCACTTAAAAATTTTTTTATCTGGGGATACATTCATGGATGGATCTGAATCATCATGAAATGGACAAATTGATACATAGTTTCTTCCCTTTTTTTGAAGGTCAATATATTTGCCAATAACATCCACAATATTAGCTTTTAATAAAACTGAATCAATTTGATTCTGTGATATTGCCAAATTTATCACTCCTTACTTAAAGTATTTTTTTTAATAAATACTCTTTGAGACTTTCAATTTCAATTCTCTCTTGATTCATAGTGTCTCTATTTCTAACAGTAACACTGTTATCTGTTTCAGTGTCAAAATCAATAGTTATGCAATATGGTGTTCCAATTGCATCTTGTCTTCTATAGCGTTTCCCTATATTTCCTGTTTCATCAAATGTTGCATCAAAATCTATTAGCATTGCATTATAAAGTTCTTTAGCCCTTTTATTTTGTTGTTTTTGCAAAGGCATAATTGCAATTGAATATGGAGCAAGTTTATAAGGAAGTTTCATTACAATTCTTTCTCCACTGTCAATTTTTTCTTCAACATAACTTTGACAAAAAATTGCTAAGAGTAATCTTTCAACTCCAACACTTGGTTCAATTACATTTGCCAAATATTTTTCATTTGTTTCTGGATCTAAATAAGTTAAATCTTGTCCAGAATGGATTTGATGTTGTTTTAAATCAAAATCACTTCTATGAGCAATACCCCATAGTTCACCTCTCCCAAATGGGAAATCAAATTCAATATCGACTGTTCTTTTAGCATAATGAGCTAACTCATCTTTTTCATGTTCTCTTATTGAATATTTTTTTTCATCAATGAGTACTATTTTTTCTAAAAAAAACTTTACTTTTTCCAATCAATACTCAAATCAGTCAGTTTTATCATTGGGGGAAAAGAAAAATTCTAATTCCATTTGTTCAAATTCTCTTGTTCTAAAAATGAAATTTCCTGGTGTTATTTCATTTCTAAATGATTTACCAATTTGTCCAATACCAAAAGGCAATTTTTTTCTTAGAGCACGTTGAGAATTTTTATATTGCACAAAAATTCCTTGAGCAGTTTCTGGTCTCAAGTATACTGTAGATGCTTCATCTTCAACAACACCCTGATTTGTTTTAAACATTAATGTGAACTGTCTAATATTTGTAAAATCATTAGCATTACATTTTGGACAATTTATTAATTTTTCTTTAATAAATTCTTCAATTTTTTGGTTATTTCATCCACCAACATTAATATCATTAAATTTTTCTTCAATTAACTTATCTGCTCTAAAACGAGATTTGCAGTTTTTACAATCAATTAATGGGTCATTAAAATTACCTAAATGACCCGATGCATTTCATACTTTTGGATTTAATATTATTGATGAATCTAAACCAATATTATATTCATTTCTTCTTACAAAAAAATCCCATCAAAGTTTTTTTAATTTATTTTTTACTTCTGAACCTAACGGCCCATAGTCTCAAGAATTAGCAAGACCACCATAAATTTCTGATCCTGGAAATACAAAACCTTGTGTTTTTAAATGCGAAATTAGTTTTTCTATTTCTACCTTCATTTTTTCTCCTAACAATAAAAAAAGCAAACTTGATGTTTGCACATATCGATATACTTATGAATTTTCTTACATTAAACTAGTATTGTCAATACATTATAAGTGTTATTTATAACGATCTGCTATTTTGTCATTTACATTTAATGCTACTGTATTTTTTAATAGATATATTGGTCCTAAATAAAATCCTAAATTATTTTCATAATAGTTAACTACAATATTATGAATAACTATTAAATCAATATACTCATACTTTTGTTCAATATTAAAGTGAATTGTCTTTTTATGGATATTTGAAAGTACTTTTATAAATGACTCTGGGTGAACAATTTCACCAGGTCATAAACATCTTGCACAAACAAACCCATTTTCACTATATTCAAATCTTACAATTGGAAAAGTTGTTTTTTTGCATCTAATGCAGCCATTCAACCTAAAAGGTTGTACTGTTTCTTGAATTAAATGAGTAATAAAAAATAAATAGTTTATAAATGGATTTTTATTATTATTTATATTTTCTAAAACAAAAACTAGCATTTTAAAAATCTTATAATTTTTATTACTAATTTGTTCTATTTGATCAAGAATTTTAAAAATAATTGATCCATAAACATAGTTATTATAATTCTTAGCTATGTCAAAATATTCTTTCTTTAAAACTCCTGTTTTTAATTTACTTATTCTATCTTCGCCTCTTGATTTAAAGATTTCAAAGTCACTTCAACTAAAAGTTTGAACTGAATATTTATTCTTTGAAGTTGATTTATTAACACCTGGAGCTATAAAACTTAATTTACCAAATTGTTTGCTAAATACTTTAACAATTTTGGCATAATCATCAAAATCACTAGATTCAATAACTACTGCATTTATTTTTGTTGCTCCCATTTTCATCACCTAATAACTATCTTTGTCATACCCCAATTGTTTAATTAATGACGCTGATTGTCTTCACTTTTCTTTTGTTTTAACAAATAACTCTAAATAGAATTTTTTATTAAATAATGTTTCAAGCTTTTCACGTGAATTAATACCAATTGATTTAATTTTGCTACCTTTGTTACCAATAATAATTCCCTTTTGACTTTGTCTTTCACATATTATTGATGCAATTACTTTAATAATATTTTTTTTCTCTTCTAAAATATCTATTAAAATAGCAACTGAGTGTGGAATTTCTTGTTCTGTTTGCAATAAAATTTCTTCACGAATAACCTCACGAATTAAAAAACGCTCAGGTTGATCAGTAAAAGTTTCATCAGGATAAAATTTAATTCCAGTTTCAGGTAAACTTTTTTTAATTTCATCTAAAAGCATTGCTAAGTTACTTCCCATTGTTGATGAAACACTAAGAATTTTTTCAAATTCAAAATCTTGTTGTTTTCATTCTTCAACTTTATTTAGAAGTTGACTTTCTGATAGTAAATCACTTTTAGTAATAATTAAAAATACTGGTACATCCCTTTCCCTTAAAGCATTTAAAATAAATCTATCATTTTCTCCAATAAATTCATCACTGGGTGCTAAAAATAAAATAACATCTACTCCTTTTGTTGAAGATAATGCTACTTTGTTCATATATCTTCCCAATTCATGTTGAGCTTTATGAACTCCTGGTGTATCTACAAAAATATATTGAGCATCTTGATGAGTTAATATTCCATTAATGCGATTTCTTGTTGTTTGTGCTTTATTAGTAACAATTGAAACTTTTTTTCCTAATAAAGTATTTAATAATGTCGATTTACCAACATTTGGTCTACCTATAATACTAATAAATCCTGATCTTATTTTTTCCAATGTATTGTCTCCTAAAGTGTATCTTCTGATTGTTTAACTACTTCTTTACTATCGCGCTCTTCTATAAATTGTTCAAAGGCACTCTCGCTTTCAAACATATTTAAAACAACTGCCTTAATTTCTTCTTTATCTTTAATTGTTCAAGTATATCTTACAGCTGATTTAAACGAAATTATACAAGGAATTATTAATAATAGATATAAGTACAAATATCACATTGTTCATTGTCATGCTACATTTTGAACCATGTATAAACCATAAACTGTAAAAGAAAATAAGAATATAAAGTTAGTTCAATAAAAAATTAAACTTAAACTATTATATGGTACTACATAGGCAGATAAAAAGATAATATAACCTGCAACTAATAAAACATATTTTACAGCATTAAATTGTGTATTTGCAAATATATCCATTAAATGGAAAATACTTGCTGTAAATATTAGATACCATCCTGTTGAGATCATTAATCTTCTTGCACTAATTTCTCCAGGTGTTACTCAAGTTTTAAATACAAAACCATTTTCTCTATCTTCAGTTTTTCTATAACGATCAACTCTAATTCATTCTCTATTTCACATATTTACATCTGCAAAAACTGATTTTAAAGGTAATCAAGAAAAGACTGCAATAAATATTGCAATAACTCATAATCATTGAGTTCTTAATGCCATTAATAATTCTTGTGGATTTTGAAATTTATGAAGTAAACCAACTCAATCAAGAATGAATAAGAAACTACCATAAAGAAGTGCTTCAGATATATACAAAATATTAAATATTGCTGTAAATACCGAAGTGCCTCGAGACATGGTCATATTAAGCATAACAATTAAAACAGAGGCCATTATAAAAAGATGATATGACTGAATCAAAATAAAAGTATTTAAAACATTAATTTGATCAGTATACAATCACAATTCACTTTCTGGTATTGATGGTGTATTTGTAACATGATTTTGAACAATAATACGTGCATAAAAGAAAAAGCCAATTCAGATTGCTTGAATTGGAATACTGTAGATTACTTTACAACAAGCTCTTAATCTTGCAATATAATCCCCTTCAGAAACCATTTTAACATGCTTTGATTTTAGAAACCTTTTTGTAATCATTTCTCCTAATTTTCCTCTAATTAGTAAATCAGTCTTTTTCATCTTTTCACCACCTTTTCTTTAAAAAAATAATTACATAAATAAAATATTTATTAAAATTAATGCAAAACCAATAAAAGGAACTGAACAAGATACTCAATAAATTATTAAATAGTCTTTCCAAACTTTTTCCTTCTTAGTTAAATTTATTTGTCTAACTTCATCATTTATAACTTTTTTTACCTTAAAAAATTCTAGATATTTAATAAAGATACTAAACCCCATTGCACAGAAAAATAATATTCAAATTGATACAATCCCTGATGAAGAATTAAGTCTTTTCATATCAAATAGTCATGAGAGAATATCTAAATATGAGCCTCCCATAATAACTCCAATAGTTACTATTCAAACTCATGTGTAAATTATAGCCTTTTTCTTAATAGTTTTATGAATGTATGTTTTTGCATATAATTCATTAAAATATCAAACTAATTCTCTTGAGTTATATTCCATAGCTCCTCTAAAAATAGTCTTTGCATAATCAATATCTTTGTAAAGTCTTTTTTTATTAATTCCTGTTAGTTTTGATAACTTAAGATCATATTTAAGTTTTTCAAATAGCTTTTCGCCATCTATTGATGTATGTAATCTTTGATTCAAAATTTTTCTTTGAATTTTAGAAAAAATCAAAGGAGAAAATACTATTATAAATAAGCCAATTGCAGCTAATACATCAGTTACTATTGTATCTAATCTAATCATCTTTTTTCTCCCTTTAATCTTATAAAATTATATAAAAAAACTAGGTAAAAACCTAGTTTTATTACACATATTTTCTTATAGTAAGTTTTATGAAATATTTAAAATATAATTACTATTATTTTTTAATAAATTATATTAAGAATAATAAACCTACTGTAACTCCTGCTAATAATGGAGCTAATACTGGTACTCAACTATATTTTCAATCTGATGTTCCTTTATTATTAAAGGGCATCAATGAGTGAACAACTCTTGGAGCTAAATCTCTAAAGGGATTAATGGCATAACCAGTTGTACCCCCTAGTGATAAACCAACTGCCAAAATTGTTGTTCCAACTAATATTGGTGCAAAATAGTTTGGCAATCCATTTCCATTTGCAAATTTTCCAAAAGATAATATAGCAACTATCAAAACTGTTGTTCCTAAAAATTCCATAGCAAAATTAAATAAGGGGTTTCTTTCAGTTGGAATTGTTGCGTGCATAGCAAGAACATTCGATTGGTCTTCAACTTTAAGTGAATTTAAAGTATTTTTAATATGTTTATAATAAACGAAATTAACAATTAGTTGACCTACCATAGCTCCTATAAACTGAATTAAAATTACTAAAAAGAATAGCGTCACTGGTGAAAGTCCCACATAATCTCCAAAACCTAAGTTCTTACTTTTATCAGAAATAGCAATTGCAATTGTGACAGCTGGATTAAAATGTGCTACTCCTCCAAAAGCGTTAGCAATTAAGGCTGCTGTTAATACAGCTAATGCCCACCCTACAGTTATAGCCAAAAATCCACTATTATTACCTTTGGTTCCTTTTAGAACTACATTTGCCACAATACCATTACCCAAAATAATTAGTAAGGCCGTACCAAATAGTTCTGTCAATATCAATACAGATCAATTCATATTTTCATCCTTTCTTAGGAATAAAATTTATATTTACTAAGTACTCTATTAAAATTTTCTAATTGTTAATATCTTTTAATCAATTTCTAGTTCTTGAAACTGCTTCTTTTCACCCTTTAATTAATTTTGAAGCATCTCTTTTTGGTTCAACTTTTTTATCTACTTTTCATTTTTTTCTAATATCATCAATATCCTTTCAATAGCCTACAGCAAGACCAGCCAAATACGCTGCTCCCATTGCTGTAGTTTCTACATTTTTAGGTCTAATTAATTCAGATTCTGAAATATCAGATTGAAATTGAATTAAATAATTATTTTTTGAAGCTCCGCCATCAACTTTAATACTTTTTATATCTATTTTTGAATCATCTCTCATTGCCTCTAAAACATCATTTGCTTGAAAAGCAATTGATTCAAGAGCAGATTTTATAATATGTTCTTTTTTTACACCTCTATCAAGACCAAATATGGCACCTCTTGAATAAGGATCTCAATATGGAGAACCTAAACCTGAAAAGCTTGGAACAAAATAAACTTGTCTATCATCATTAATTTGTTCTGAATATCACTCACTTAATTGTGTTTTATATATTATTCTTAAATCATCTCTTAATCATTGTAAAGTAGCTCCTGCCATCATTACTGACCCTTCTAAACCATATGTAAATTTATTATTTATTGAATAACCAATCACTGTCAATAATCCATTTTTTGAATCAATTTTTTTATCACCAGTATTCATTACAATAAATGCTCCTGTACCAAATGTAACTTTAATATCACCAGACTCTAAACACATTTGACCAAATAATGCAGATTGTTGATCACCAATTGAAGATGCAATTGCTATTTTATGATTTGAATTTTTAGATAATAGTTCAGGAAAAGTATAACCATAAATTTCACTATTATTTTTAATTTTAGGTAACATACTCAGAGGAATATCAAATATTTTTAATAATTCATCATCTCATTCATGAGTTGAAATATTATAAAGCATTGTTCTTGAAGCATTTGTATGATCAGTATAAAACTCCTTTCCACCAGTTAATTTTCAAATAAGCCATGTATTAATATTTCCGAAATATAGTTCATTATTTAAGGCCTTTTGTTTAGCATCTTTTACATTATCTAAAATTCATTTTACTTTACTTGCTGAAAAATAGGCGTCTATTACTAATCCTGTTTTTTGTTTAATCATTTCCTTATGAGTTTTTGCCAATTCAATACAAAAACTATCAGTTCTTCTATCTTGTCAAACTATAGCATTGTAAATTGGATTACCAGTATTTTTATCCCAAACCACCACTGTTTCTCTTTGATTTGTAATTCCAATTGCTTCTATTTGTTCAGGAGTAATATCTTTTGAATTTAATGCAGAAACCAATGTTGTTCTTTGAGTATTTCAAATTTCAACTGCGTCTTGTTCTACTCATCCTTCTTGAGGATAAATTTGAGAAAACTCCTTTTGATTTGAAGCTACTATTTCCCCATTTTTATTAATAACCAAAGTTCTTGCACTAGTTGTTCCTTCATCTAAAGTTACAATATATTTTTCCATTATATTTTTCCTTTCATACAAAGTTAAGAAATATTTGAAATATTTCACTTTTTATTAGTAAATTACAATAAAAAATATTAATATATTAGAATGTTTTTTTAATATACTTTATAAATAATCTTTATATTAAAATAGAATATTTTTTTCATATTTATCTCAATTTAATTTTAGTTCTAAATTCATTTGCTCTTTAACCATATTAATTACATAATCAGCAATTGATGGAGCACAAGAAATACCTGGACTTTTTGTTCCAGCTACATTTATAAACTTATTATTAAGTTTTGCATATTTGATATAAAAATCATCTGTTTCCTTATAAATAGGTCTAGACCCTGCAAATCTAGAAATTATTTTCGACACATCCAATGACGGCATTATTTTTTTTCCTATTTCCTTTATTTGATTAAATTTTTCTTCAGTTATTAAATTAATATCTTCTTTAGAAACATTATCTTCAGAAGTTGGTCCTACTAATAAATTTCCTTCTAATGTTTTAGCGACGATCACTCCCTTGCCATGAATTGTGGGGACCATAAATAAAACATTATTAACTTGATTTTCCTTAGTTTTTTTTAAAACTATATACTCACCTCTTTTAGTTGATAATTGAAAATCACTATATCCACTTAGAGATGATATTTTATCAGCAAAATGACCTGCACAATTTATAATAATCTTTGCTTTATAATTTGTATTTTCAGATGATATATCAAAAAGGTTATTGTTATATTTAATGGCAACAACTTTCTGATTAAATTTAATTTCTACTCCATTCTTTTTAGCATTTTTTAGAAGTACACCGGTTAATTCTACTGGATTAATAATAAAAGAACTAGTACATAATAATGCTTTTGTTACTTCTTTACTTATAAATGGCTCAAGTAATTGAATTTCTTTTTTATCAATCAAAGTTATTTCATCATTTGTACATCCATTTTTAAAACCGCGTTCCATTAAAATATCAAGATGTTTTTCTTCTTCTTTATTAAAAGCTAAAACTAATGAGTTAACAGACTTATGATTAAAATCTAATTCTTTAAATCAGTTTTCTTTATATCTTTTTCTTCCCAATAAGTTCAACTTTGCATTTAATTTTCCAGGAGTTGGATCAAAGCCTCCATGAATTAATCCCGAGTTTCCTGTGGTAGTTTCCAAACCAAAAGAAGGATTAGCTTCTAAAATTATTACCCTCTGCTTAAATTTAGATAGTTCTCTTGCAATTGATGCTCCAATAATTCCAGCACCAATTATACAAATATCATAATTATTTTTAGTCATAAGTTTCCTCTTTCTATATATTTTTTAAATATTCAGTTAAATTTATAGAATTTTTTCTCAATAATATCTCCACTTTTGTATTATTTTTGAAGCTATTGCTTCAAATTGATTTAAGCATATAATTTCCATCATTTCTATATATATTGGAAATTTTTTTAAATATAAAAAAACTATATTCTACTAAAAAAATTTAATTTATTAATAGTTTATAGTCATATCCTCTTATTTTTTATTTATAGTTTTATTCGTAGTTATGTCTTTCATAATTAGAAAAAATTTCAATTTTATCTCTACATAAAGAGACAAATTCTCTAAATTCCGAACAATATGAAAAATTTCTTGAGTTATTTTGTCTTGCATAAATTACAATTTGTTCACTTAATTCTAAAATTCTATCTAATTCATACTTTTCTTCAAAAACAGCAATTCCATGATTTCTAGAAATCATAGCAGCTTGGAATAATCAGAAAAAATATAAGAAGGTTTTTTTACCAAGAAACTGACGTGAAGTTAAATCAAATGTTGCCGCCAGTAAATATTCTAATACAGAATCGAATGTTTCAACAACACTTAGTTTTTCAATAATTTTCTTTAATTTTTTTAAAAACTCTTTACTTTTATCATTATCACCTTTAAACATATATGAATATTCTTTACTAGTATCTAAATATTCATATATTTCTATTAGTTCCTCAAGAATTAATTCATCGAATCCATCTTTAAAACTTTTCTGATATTCTTTTATTTTTAAAACCATTTTTCTAACTACTTTTCAAGCTTTAATATGATTTAAAAATTCTATATCAAATTCCTCTAATAATTCTTCATCTGTATAATCGTTTTCCACAATTAATTCAAAAATTTCCTCTTTTGAGTTTTTAATTTTTATTAAATTTAGATAAGAAGAAATATATTCTGCTCCTTTTTCATTTCAAAAATCATTATTTCTATAAAACATACTAATACCCTCCCTTATTATTATTTTTTATATAAATATTAAAAAAACTATAATCCTACTTTAGTGGATTTTCATCTAGTTTTATTTTTCATTAAATTAATTTAAACTTTTAACTAATATTTCTGCTTGAAAAAGCATATGGTAGAAAATCTTTAACGCTATAAGAATTAATAAACTCTTTTTTATTATAAACTCATATTTCTTGATTTTCTAAAAGTAATTCAGAAAGTGTTTGTCTACAAGTTCCACAAGGAGAACCAAATCCTTCTGAATCTGTATAAAGTGCTACTAATTTAACATCATTTTTATTATAACCTTGAGTTATCATTTGTGGAAGAGCAGTTCTCTCTGCACAAATTGATGGATTATATGCTGCATTTTCAACATTAACACCTTTAATTTTTTGACCATTTTTCAAATATATAATACAAGCTACTCTAAAATTTGAATAAGGTACATAAGCGTTTTCCCTTAATATTTTTAATTCTTCATATACTTCATCTTTTTTTAAATTCATCTTTTTTCTCCATTTTACTTAAATAAGTTTTCAATAGTTGTTATTAATGCTGGTAAATATATCAAAAAACCAATAACAACAGATAATAGTGCATTAATAATACTAGCTGCTGCACAAATATCTTTAATTTTTTTTGCCTGAATATTATATTCAAAACTTAATAAATCTACAAAGTTTTCAATTGACGTATTAACAAATTCAAACCCTGTCAATACTCCAATTGTTAGAATAACAATAGATCATTGAGTTGTATCTAAACCAATTCAAATACCTAATCCAATTGCAAAAATAACAATAATTAGATAGACAATTAATGTTGACTCTTCTCTAAAAGCAGTAAAAATACCTCTAGCGGCATTTGCAAATTTATTTTTTACTCTTGTACCAACCTTTGATTTCTTTTTAATATCATTTTTTCTTGACATATTATTACACCTTTTCTGCTTTATTATTATACTTTACATTTAAAAAAATGCCATTAAAATGACATTTTATACTTGATATTTTCTTTATCTAAAATTCTATCTGTCAAATCAAACATAATCTTTTCGTCCTCTATGCTAATTTCATGGTCATATCCTAAAATATGTAAAAGTCCATGAACAAATAATCAAGCCATTTCAAATTCAATACTATGCTTATATTTTAAAGCTTTATTTTTAGCTTCACTAAATGTTATAAAAATATCACCAATTTCTTTAAAATCTAGTTGATTATATATACCAAAATCATCATCAATAGGAAATGAAATTACATCTCCTACATAGTCCTTTTCTCTATATTCCATATTAAGTTGTCTTGATTTAATTTCATCAATATAATTTACTGAAAAACTAAGACTTTGATTAATATCTAATATTTGTTTTGCAGCTTTTAATAATTTATTAAAAAGCACTTCATAACATTTTAAATGCTCATCTGTATTGTAATTAAATTCTAATAAATCTTTCATAATAACTCCTCTTTTTTAGAAAACATTTGATAATAAATAAGAAAGTAATGATATTTTTTCTCCAAATATTAAAACATTATTTGAAGGATATTTTATACTTCCTATATTATTTATGCTTATCTTGATTAAAGAGTTACTATACTCCAGACTAGAAGAATAAACATACATATTTCCTTGATTAGTTTCTAAAATTATATAATCAATTAGAGTTATATTCAAACTATTATTGCTAATTAAATATAAATCAGCATTAATAGTCCCATCTTCATCAATGTATTCTTGAATAAAAACTGAACCAGTGTATATTTGTTGTTTTTTTAATAAAACTAAACAGATAATAAATATCACTAGTATAAATAATAGAGAGAAATGAACTCTCAAATATTTTTTCATTAAATCACCTCTACTCTATTTTCAAAATATTTAGAATATGCAATATCATGATCACACATAATTATTAGAGAACTTTTTTTTAACTCCATAAATAACTTAAATAAATAATACGCAGTATGTTTATCAACATTACTTAAAGGCTCATCAATTAAATATAAATCTTTATTGGTGAAAAATAAACTCAAAAAATTAATAATTTGCCTTTGACCTTTACTAAGATTTATTCCATTATCATAAATTTTTTTATTTATATCTATATTATTTCTTTCTAATATTTCTATTATTTTAAAATTTTCTACTATATCTAAATTTATTTTATTTTTAAACTGTTGAATATTATTTCAAACTGTTCCCTTAAATAAAAAATCATATTGACCTAAATAAATATTTTTCTTCTGATAAGTTTTTATATTAATTTTATTAGAGCTAGTAATATTATTTAGTATAACCTCTCCTTCATACTTTTTGAAATGCCCTGATAATATTTTTAACAGAGTTGTTTTGCCACTTCCACTTCTACCATGAACAAATGTATTTTTATCAAATTTAAAACTAAAATTATTTAAAGCACATTTATCAGATTTATAACTATATAAACTTTTTGCTTCAATAGTTTTTATTTCCTTAATATCTATATAATCATTTTCAGCCTCTTCAATTAAAAAAATAAAATTTAATGATTTATCTGCGATTATTATTTCTTGCATATCAACTATGTAACTTGTTAATTGATTGAAAAACATATTTATATAAAAACTTATTGAAGTATAAAATAGTAAGTCTGCTACACTAAATTTATTTTGATTTATATATATTATAGAAATATAAAATATTAAATAGAAAAATATTTTATTTAATAAAGAAAAAATTAATTCTGCTTTATTATTTAGATTAAAAATACTTTTGGATTGCCTTACAGAAGAGTTAAAGTTTTTATAGTTGATTGATTTTATCTCTTCTTCAATATTTTTATATTTTATTTCTTCAAACCCATCTAAGATTTCTCTATAACTATAAGAAAAATTAATTAACTCTCTTTCTTTTTTTATTTTATATTCCTTTAAAACAAAAAATAAAAATACGGAAAGAAAAACAGATATTGTATTTTGAATTAAAACCAAAGTTAATATTAGAGGAGAAATTAAAATTAGAAAAATAGATGACATTAAAAAAAGAGTTAAACCTAAAGGAAAAGAAATACTAGATTTAACAACAAATTCAGATAATAGATTTATATACTCCAGCCTTTTTATTCATTCTTCTTTGGAGTTAGAGTTAAACTTTTCAATATCCAAATTTATCATTTTACTTTTAAATAGAACAAATATTTTTTTACTTACTTTTGTTTTAATACTAAAAATTATTTTATTTATAAAATAGGAGATTGAGACTTGAATAATAAAAACCACTAAGAAAATTAAAAAAAGGATTTTCATTCCTTGATTGTTTTTTATTGCAATATTATCTATATATATTTTTAAAAAATTATTTGTAATTAAAATCAGTAAATTTAAGAAAATTGATATTAAAAATAACATAAATATTTCTATTTTAAATTGTTTAATAAAAGTAAATCAACTCAAAATTGTTTTTGATTTAAACTTTATTTTATTATATGGTTTCGTTAAGGATAAAAAGCCCTGATAACTCTTTTCTATTTCCTCTTCACTCAATCATTTTAGATCTTTCAAATTGGAGTCTGCAACTAAATAATTGTTTTTTCTTTTTTTATAGACAATTATAAAATGCTCATTTTTTTCTTTATTTAAAACATTTAAAACTATTGGATTTGTAATTTCGATAGTTTTAAACTCTTCATAATTACACGCATAAGAAGTCATCTCAATATTATAATTATTTAAAAGTTGCTCCATATCA
Organism: Spiroplasma endosymbiont of Cantharis rufa; assembly: GCF_964019665.1. Lineage (NCBI taxonomy): Bacteria > Bacillati > Mycoplasmatota > Mollicutes > Entomoplasmatales > Spiroplasmataceae > Spiroplasma > Spiroplasma endosymbiont of Cantharis rufa. The sequence goes on from NZ_OZ026459.1 coordinate 926,228, forward strand.
TATAAACTCAACATAGCATCACTTAAAGAATTATCAAATTTTACTTCTTCAATTCCAAAATTTTTACTATGATAATAATTTATTAACATTGTTGATACTGCTATGCCACAGTCATTTTCACTTTTTTGTATTGAAAATTTATATTCCAATTTTATCACCATTTAATTAATCGCTTAAAAAATAAAAAAAGTTAAATTAAAATTTAACAGCGAATCTTATAAACTCAATATCTGATCATTTTAAATTAACTTTTTTAGGTCTTCCTTTAATAAAAAAACTAAACAATAATTCATCACCTTTAATTTCAGTTAAAGTTCCAGAAAATTCTGTAAATACTTCAATAGGCTCTTTTACTGTTAAATAAAAGAAGCTACCAATATTGTGTTTTAATATTTCAAATGATTTAACATTTCTTTCAGCGCCAGCACTAGCTACTTCCAAAATATATGTATCATCTAATTCCTCAATATTATCCAAAAAACTCGAGATATTCTCATTAGCTTTTATTAATAAGTCAAAATCCATATTTTTTTTACTAATTTCTTGATTTTCTACTAGAATTTGTAATACTTTTGAGTCAAAATCATTTACAATATTGAGTTCATAAAGTAAAAAGTCACATTCCTTAAGAATCTCTTTTATATTTTCTAAATATTTATTTTTAATAATCTCTAATGACATATTTACCTCTTTTATAAATTAATTTTATAGCATTTTAAGTTAATAAATAAAAAAAGATAATGATTTTCATTTTAAAAGTCAAATGAAAGTTGTTCATCATCTTTCAATTTTTCTGTAATTTTTAATTTATTAAAAATTACAATTTGAGTTTGAGTAACTTGGGTTCTCAATTTTAAATCGCTAACACTTGTTATTTGCCTCTCACTTCGAGCATTTACAATAGAATTTGCAACAGCAAAACCTAGTGAATCAATTACGTTAAATGGAGGTACTAATATTTTCTTTCCCTCATCATTTTTTATAATAACAAATCTTTCTCCCTCAGAAATATTAAAATCAATATTTGTAATTTCTATTCCTCTGGCAAGCATCTCTAAGACGACTTCAAAAATTGTTAACATTGCATTTTCTTTTGCCGTTACAGGCAACTTATTATTTTGTCTACTTTTAATATCTTCCATTGTTTTAATTATTGCTTCTTTTCCTTTTAATACTGTTTCTAAATCAAAAAAATCAGCTCTTGTTGAAAATCAAACAGCATAGTATTCCTCTGGATAATAGATTTTATATCAAGCAACACGATATGCCATCAAAACATATGCAGTAGCATGAGCTTTTGGAAACATATATTTTATTTTTAAACAACTATTGATATATCACTCTGGAATATTATTTTCTTTCATAAGATTAATTCATTCCTTTGAAAGCCCTTTTCCCTTTCTAACACTTTCCATAATATTAAAAGAAGTAGATGAATCTAAACCTTTGGCCATTAAGTAAACCATAATATCATCTCGACACCCAATAACTTGAGAAATATTTGCTACTCCATCTTTAATTAGGGATTGTGCATTTCCTACATATACATCTGTTCCATGACTTAATCCTGATATTTGTACTAAATCAGCAAAATTTTTTGGTTTCGTTTCTTTTAACATATTTCTAACAAACTGTGTTCCAAATTCAGGAAGCCCAATTGCTCCTGTAGTTTCACCCAAAAGTGAATCAGCTTCAATATTTAAAGCTGATAGTTCAGAAAACAAAGAATAAACTGCTTTGTCATCTGTTGGAACTTTAATTGGATCAAAACCCGTTAAATCATAAAGCATTCTTAAAGCTGTTGGATCAACATGACCTAGTATATCCATTTTTAATAAATTATCATGAATTGAATGGAAATCAAAATGAGTTGTTTTTCAATCGCTATGTTCATCATCTGCTGGATAATTTACTGGTGTAAAATCTTCAATTTCATATTCTTTTGGTAGAATAATAATTCCCCCAGGATGTTGTCCTGTTGTTCTTTTAACCCCAGTAGAAAGCGCTGCTAATCGCTCAATTTCTGCTCTTCTAATTAAATCAAAATCCATATTTTGCTTTTCAAAATATCCCATTGTAAAACCAAAGGCTGTTTTTTCAGCAACAGTAGAAATTGTCCCCGCTCTAAAAACATTATTTTCTCCAAAAATTTCTTTTGTAAAATTATGAGCTATTGGTTGATACTCTCCTGAGAAATTTAAATCAATATCTGGAACTTTATCACCATCAAAACCTAAGAAAGTCTCAAAAGGAATATCATGACCATCACCTAATAATTTTGTATTACATTTTGGACATTGTCTTTCTGGTAAATCATAACCACATTTAATTTCTTGTGGGGTCTTAAATTCAGAGTATTTACATTCTATACATCTATAGTGAGGTTTTAGTGGATTAACTTCTGTAATAAGTGCAACTGTTGCTACAAATGAACTTCCTACAGAACCACGACTACCAACTAAATAACCATCTTCATTTGATTTTTTAACAAGTAAGTGACTAATTCAATAAACAACTGCAAAACCATGTTTAATAATTGAAAGTAACTCTTTTTCCAATCTTTCTTTTACAATTTCAGGTAACTCTTCTCCATAAAGAACTTTTGCATTTTTATAACATTCATCTGTTAATAATTTATCTACATTTTCAATATTTGGAGGATAAGATCCTGTTTTAATTGGAATTATATTTTCATCTATCATATCAGCAATTTTATTTGGATTATCAAGAACAATTTCATTAATTAGTTCACTATTTTCTAATCACTTAAATTCTTCAAGCATTTCTTTTGTTGTTCTTAAATGTTGATCTGGATTATCTTTAACTCTTTGCTTGAAGTCATAAAGAGGATGATAAGCTCCACCTAATCCCTTTGTGTTTATATAAATATCTCTAATTTTTTTGAGTTCTGGTTCTACATAATGAGCATCACTTGTTGCAATTATTGGTTTATTTAATTTTTTTGCAACTTCAATGATTTTAAGAATAATATTTTTTAATTCTTCCATAGTCAAATCTTCTGTTTGAATTAATTTCTTATAAACACTTAAAGGTTGAATTTCAATATAGTCAAAAAATTGTATAGCATTTTCTAACATTTCAAAAGTACCTGTTCTAGCATTTTCAAAAACAAGTCCGTTAACACAACCACTTCCAATTAAAATATTATTTCCATTTCTAACTTCTAAAATTTTTGATTGAAAGACTTTTGGGGATCCTAAAAAACTTTCAGTATGCGAGTGAGAAATTAACTTATATAATTCCTTTAAACCCTTTTGGTTTTTTGCTAAAACATTTATATGATAACCCCTTGTTCTTCTAAAGTTTTCATTTTCATATTTCTCTTTATTAAATTTATTTCAATCACTGTCAATATCAATTGGAGTTATTTTTTTAGCCTCTGTTCACATATGCTCATACATATTAGTTAATACTTCTGCATCATAATCAGCACGGTGAGCAATTTTTTCATCATAAAGAATTTGATAAGCCTTTGCAACAGTTCCAAGTCTATGATTTTTTAGTCTTGGTTGTAAAAGCCTTCCCAATGACAATGTATCTATAATTGTATTTTTTAATTCTCCATAACCAAGTTTTTTTGCAAAAGTTTGCAAAAAATTAAAGTCGAAATTGGCATTGTGAGCAACTAAAATACCATCTTCAATAATATCCATTATATTTTTAAATTCTACTTCAATTGAATTTTTATCTTCTAACATTTCAGTTGTAATACCCGTTAAATCAGTTGTAAATTTTTTTAAAGACTTTTTAGGTTTAATAAGAATATCATATTTTTTTGAAGTTCCCTTTGCATAATCATATACATTAGCTCCAAATTCAATGATCTCATCAAATTCTGGAGAAAGACCAGTTGTTTCTAAGTCGAAAACAACAAACTTAGCTTCTCTTAATTTTTTACCTGTTGGGTTTTTTACAACTCATGACTCATCATTTAACATGACAAGTTCACTTCCATATATTAATTTAATTTTTTCTTCATCGCTTACTCCCTTATTAACATTTAATAAAGAATAATAAGCATCAGGGAAAGTTTGTACATTTAAGTGATCTGTTATTGCAATTGCTTTTCATCCAAATCTTTTTGCACACTCAATATAATCTTTGGCGCTGCTTACACCATCCATAACTGACATTTTTGTATGAGTGTGAAGTTCTACTCTTTTAACTTTTGCTTCATCTTTTCTATAGACTGTTTTAGACTCAATTTTTTTATATTTACTAATATAAAAAATATAACTTTTATCAAAAGAAGAATAATTGAAGTTTCCATTAAATGAAACTCAATCACCCTTGTTTATAATTTGGTTTTCAAAGCCCATTAAACTACTTTTTGTTTCTTCTGTTATTTCATCAAAAAAAGTTGGGTCATTATTTCTTTGAAAGAAAATACACATTACAGATGAGGTTCCATCAGTAATTGCAATATTATAAACATTTCTTCCAGCTTTTGATTTTCTAACATTCTTAGAAATAACTTCTCCATGAATTGTTACATTTTGAGCGTCTTGTTCCAAATCAATTATTGATTCATAGGTTGGTGTATTTAACATATCATTATTTGATTTATATTTATACTTTACAGATGATGAGAAACTTTGAGTTTCAAAATTACTTTTGTGAGTATCTGGGATATATTCAGCTGCCCTTTGATACTTTTCTCTAATTGATTCTAATACATCATTTTCTAAATTTTCTTTTACTCTAATTTCTAAATCAATATCTCTAAAACCATATTTTAATAATTTATTTTTGTAATATTGCTTATGTTCTTCTAAAAGTGATTTTTCAGTTTCATTTGATACATTAAAAAATACCATTCTATGTTTTTCAATATAATCAACATTTGATGGTGAAAGAATTTTGATAGTACCTGTTTTTACTTCTGCTTTTTGTTCTTTGACATACTCAATATGGTTTCAAATTAGTTCCTTTGAGTATAATTCATTTTCTACTCAAAAATTTAATTTTGTAGAAACTAATGTATTTGTTAACATAATAGTTTCAATTTTATGTAATAAATGAATTGGTAAAAAATCTTTAATTTTAATAAAGACTCTTAATTTATTTGCACTTTGACTAAACTCTGCTTCTTTATAAAAATGGGCTTGTTCAAAATATGCTTCTTCATCTGAATTTAAAAAAACGTTTAGACTATCAAACAGATCTTTAATTTGTTTATGCATATTTATTTTCCCCCTTTTATATACTTATACTATGAAATCTTTAATTGTTATCATTATAAATAATATTAAAAATAAAATAGCTCCTGTTGCATTAACAATTACTTTATATTTTGTTGGCAATTCTTTTCTTATAACCATCTCAATAAAATTTTCAAGCAATCTATATCCATCAAGTGGTGGTATGAAAATTAAGTTTAAGATGAATAGATTTGCACTAATTGTAGCAACATAAATAAAGAACTGTTCAGGACTTGAAAGTAAAGTTGCTGTTTGTTTAGCAACTCCAACTGGTCCTACTAGATTTGAAAATTTACCTGTGAATATATTTCCAAAAGCTTCTAAAATTGAAATAGAAGCCTTAAAAGTTTCACCTCAACCAGCACCATATGCTTGAGCTGTTGTTTTATAAATTCTGCTTGGAGCACTAATTCCAATACTACTTGCTGGTTCAAAGTACTTTAATTGTGTTAACTTTCCCTGCTCATAATTTTTTAAAGCAACTCCACTATACGGATCAACTTTTTTATACATAAATTGAATTTTAACATTCTCTTTATCTTTTGAAAGAGGTAAATTATCAATGAAATTATAAACTGTCTTTTTATAACTGACAGCTTTTTGATTATCAATTTCATTTATTTTAGCATTACATTCTCTCGTACTTTCTAAATCACTACAAATATTATCAAAAAGAATAACTTCTTTTGATTCTTCTTCTGTTGCTGTCATTCTTCATCCTCAAATGATATATTCTTGACCAATATAATTAATATTATTTTCTGTTTCTGTTTCTAAAATAGCTTGTGCAGCTATTTTATTTTGATCATAAATTGCTCCAAAATAAGTCATATCATTTTTTTTAGCACCAACCGCTGCAAAAATTGTTGTAAATAAAAGTAAGGCCACAAATAAATTCATAGCAGGTCCTGCTAAAATAAAAAACATTTTCTTTCATCTAGCAATATAATCTAATTTTCTTTCATCAGGAACTACAATATCTTCTCTATCTTTTGGCGGGTCACTTTTATCTGAAGCAATTGAACAATATCCTCCTAGAGGAAATGCTCTTATTGAGATTCAAGTTTCCTTGCCCTTGATAACAAAAAGTCTAGGACCAAATCCAATTGAAAATTCATAGACATATGCTTTAGCAACTTTAGCTAGAATTAAATGTCCTAATTCATGAATAGTAATTAATAAAAGCATAATCACTATTCCTATAAAGAAAGCTAGAACTACTATTCCACTACTAACTTCATTCATATTTATCCCTCAATTCTTTTAATTGTTTTTTCTCTAATAATTTTGTCATATTTTAGTATTTCTTCATAACTTATTAATTCAATATTTTCACATTCTTTAAATATTTTTTCAACTATTTCAGTTATTTGATAGAAATCTATTTTTTCCTTTAAAAAATATTCAACACATATTTCATTTGCTGCATTTAAAGTAATTGATTTTGAGTTATTTAACTCCAAACATTGTAAAGCAAACTTAATTGGTTTAAATCTATCTTGGTCAATTTCTTTTAAATCTAATCTTATTAAATCATTAAAATTCATTTCTTTTTGCTTATAATATGAATTTTTTTTAGGAAAGTGTAAAAAATAATTTATGACTTGTTTCATATCAGGTAATGAAAGTTGTGCTTTTATTGACCCATCATTATAACCAACCATTGAATGAATTATTGATTGAGGATGTAATAAAGTTATAATGTTTTTAATTCCAAATAAATGATAAGCTTCAAGGATTTCAAAAGCTTTATTAAACATTGTTGAGCTATCAATAGTTATTTTTGACCCCATATTTCAATTAGGATGTTTTAATGCTTTGGCTAAACTTACTTTTTTAGTTTCTTGTAAAGTTAAATCTCTGAAACTTCCCCCTGATGCTGTTATAAATAAAACTTTTGCTTGATTTTCTTTTTCCAAACATTGAAAAATTGCGCAATGTTCCGAATCTAAGGGATATATTTTTGTCTCACTTTTTTTTAACATATTATTTATTAAGTTTCCAGCAGTAACAAATGATTCTTTATTAGCATTTAATAATACTAAATTATTTTCAATTGTTTTTAATGTAACTTGTAAACCATAAAATCCACTTAAAGCATTAATAACTATTTCATCATCCTCGCTAAAAATATCTAAAATATTATTTGTTAAAAAATCAACTTTTGGATATTTTAGTTTTAAATAGTTTAATTCCTTCTTTGAATATACCTTTTTAATTGTTGGGAAAGAAAGCAAAAAAGATTCAATTTTTGAATCATTTTCACCTACACTCAAAGCTATTAAATTAAATTTATCTTTATTTTCTTGCAATAATTCTATGCATTGTTGACCAATATTTCCTGAAGCTCCAAATAATACAATATTTTTCACTTTAATTAGGCAACACTACTAATAAAGATAAATAATATAAATAATGAAAATAATATTGAATCCATTCGATCTAAAGCTCCACCATGACCTGGAATTAGGTTTGAATAATCTTTAATATTAACTTGTCTTTTAACTCATGAAAATAATAAATCTCCAAACAATCCAATTATTGGAAAGACAATTGCCAATAAAATATAAACAATTATTTCAAGAGCAATTGATTGACCACCCAATGATTGCATTGGTTCTCTTAATGGTTGAAAGTTTTGTAGTGGTGGTGCAAATTTAAAAATCATTGCAAAAATAATTCCAGAACCTGCAGCAACTCCAAGTCCAATTAAAGCACCCTCTCAAGTTTTTTTAGGACTTATATTTGGACTTAATTTGGTTTTTCCAAATCTCATTCCACCAATATATTGGAATGAATCACTTAAAATAATCATCATTCAAATTCAAATAATTGTAACAAATGAGAATCTAGCACTAAATTTAATTTCATTAGTTTCTGGATTGATTGTTTCTACTAATCCTAAAGAAGAAATTGAAAATGCTTTTAATCCCATAATTATAATCATTGTCATAACAAAGTTTATTAAAGAATTTTTAACATCAATTTTTTTATCAGCAAATCCAACTATGATTGTCACAATCAAATAAATTGTAACTAAAAGTGGAAATTGTCATGCTTGTAATCATTTATCCAAACTCATTGATCTGTAGAATGAGAAATTATACATTTGAAAAGTTAATGGAAAAATAAATATTGCTGAAGCAAATATATTCATTAGCAATTGATAATATCATTTTTTAAATCCCATTGTTTTATTCATTTCAAACATACATATTCATAGTAAACCAACAGTTAGAATGATTGAAGTATATGAAGCAGCTTCAGCATTTAAATCTGTATAAGATTTCAATGAAGTATATATTGCTCCAGAAACAACAAAGCCTAAAAGCAATGCTAAAAGTACTATTGTTGAGAGAACTCTTATTTTAAAATTACGTTTAGCAGATGGAAGTTTGAAACGGTTTTTGCCAATTTCATCATTTATATCTGGAGTAACTTCAACTGTTTCAGACATTTCAAACTCATTCTTATCTTTATTATTTTTCATCTTGAATAACCCCAAATCTCCTATTTCTATTATTATATTCTTCAATAGCTAATTTTAAATCGTTTTTTTTAAAGTCTGGTCAATATGTTTCTACAAAATATAGTTCTGCATATGCTAATTGAAGTAACATAAAATTACTCAATCTTTTTTCCCCACCAGTTCTAATTAATAAATCTATTTGAGGAGCATTTTTTGTATATAAATTATCTATAACTGTATTAATAGAAAAATCTTCAATTGATAATTTTTTACTATTAATATCATTAAACACTATTTTAAAACAGTTTTCCATCTCTTCAAAAGAGCCATAATCTAAAGCAATATGAACAATAATTTGATTTGCATCTTTGGTTTTTTCTTCCATTTCCTCTAAAGTTTTTCGAGTTTTTTCAGGTACTATATTTCTTCTACCAATTCATACAACTTTAATACCTTCTTTTAAATATTTTTCTTGTTGTTTTTTTGAAAAAATTTCAGATGGAAATTGCATTAAATAATTAACTTCTTGTTGTGGTCTTTTTCAATTTTCTGTTGAAAAACAAAACATTGAAACATATTTTATACCATAGTTTTTTGCATCCAAAATTGTTGGGTAAATATTTTCCATACCAATTTTATGTCCATAAGTTCTTTGCTTATTTTGTTCTTTTGCTCATCTTCCATTACCATCTAAAATGAAAGCAACATGTTCTAATTTTTTAATGAATATCCCTCTTTTTTATTTAACTACTTGTAATTCTCTCAAGGGTGTTGTTAAGAATTCATAACCAGTTTTTGTAACTAAGATATCATCTTCAATTCTTACTCCCCCAATTGCAGGAATATAAATTCCTGGTTCAACAGTTACACACATACCTTCTTGCAAAGTTTTATCTCCTGCAACTGAATTATAAGGTTCTTCATGAATTTCAATTCCTAAACCATGACCTGTTCCGTGAGTAAAATATTGACCATAACCTTTAGACTCTATATAGTCATAACAAATTTTATGTACTTCATTTCCTTTAATTCCTGGTTTAATACTTTCAATTCCTAACTGTTGTGATTGATAAACTATTTCATAGATTTCTTTTAACTTTTCATTATTTGAATTTCCAACAGCAAATGTTCTTGTTTGATCAGAACAATAGCCATTATAGTAACATCCCATATCTAATGTTACAAAATCTCCTTCAGCAATTATTTTATCAGTTGGTACTGCATGAGGCATACTTCCATTTTCACCACTTGCCACAATTGTATCAAAACTTAATTTTTCAGCTCCATTTTTTAAAAATGAATCACTTACAAATCTTGCTAATTGTTTTTCACTAATACCTGGTTTAACAAAATCTAATACTTCCAAAAAAACTTTATGAGTGATATCACAAGCTCCTCTAATTTGATCAACTTCTCATTTTTCTTTAACCATTCTTATTGCATCAAAATTATGTGAAATAACTTCTGCTTTTAAATGCTTTTGAAAAATTTGAGCTTCTTTTACAAAAACTCAATCACTTTCATATACAATGGTTTTTACACTATTTTCCTTAATTTTATTATTTAATAAATCATACAATTTTCCAAATTCCACTATTTCATCAATATTTATTAATAACTTTGAGTTTCTTGCAGCAGTAATATATCTACCATCTACAAATAAGTAAGACTTATTCTTTGTATATAAAATATATCCTAATGAAGAATGAAATCTTGAAAATCAATATCTATTTTGAGGTGAATATAATAAAATTGCGTCTGCATCTGTTTCTTTTAAAATTTTATTTAATAAGTCTTTTTTCATAGTTAATAACTCCTTATATATAACTATACAAAAAAAGGGATGAAAAAACCTTATAAAAAGTATTTTCTATCCCTATTTTTTTTGTTTATGAACTTGGTGTGAATTACATTTAAAGCAATGCTTTTTAACTTCAATCTTTTCTTTTCTTTTGTCGTTTTTTGCTATGTAGTTTTCTTCTTTGCAAGTTGCACAACGTAAAATAACTCCTTCACGCATAGTCTTAAGCCTCCTTTTGGTACTGTCTTTAAGATAATAAGCAAATTAATAATACCAAAAAAAAACATTAATTCTTGGTTTTTTTTAAATTTTCATTGATTTTATTTAAAAAAACTATTTAAAAAAACTAGTATTTTAAAATATTTTTAAAACACTGTTGCACTATGAGTTATATGTAGTATTATCTATATAGATAGTTATCTATATAGATAACTATCTTAAGTAAGGAGGCCCTATGTTAGGATTTTATTCATTATGTACTTGTGAACTATGTACTTGTACAAATTGTCAATGTGGAAAATAAAAGATAAAGTTCTTGTAAAAAAGAACTCTATTTTTTTTCATTACAATTTGAACAAAATAATAAACTTTTTTCAATTTGAATTTCAGAAACAAACAGCTTTAATTGGTCAATAACTTGACTATTAATTTTATATACTTTAGAGTTCTTTTCTTTGAAAGAAGTTATCAATCCCGCCTTTTCAAGCATCTTCATATGATAGCTTAATGTTGGTTGCGTTATATTTAAATTGTCTAAAATATTTTGTGCACACTTACTACATCCACAATCGCAGATCATATTTATTATTTGCAACCTTGTAGGATCTCCAAGAGTTTTAAAAATTTCCGCAAACTCAATATATTTATCTTTCATATATTCTCCTTAAAAAAATCATTTATTTAAGATTAACCAAATTATACCAATTTTTAAAAATATTTATCTTTATGATTTTTTTAATAAATAAAGCAATAATGCTTAAAAATGTGTAAAATAATAATAGTAATTTAGGAGTGAGAAAAGTGAGAAAATTGCTTAATATAATTTCATCAACAGCATTAGTTGGAACATCAACTTTAGCCGTTATTTCTTGTAGTTCAAACAAGAAATTTAATGAATTCAAAGGTTGAATTGACAATAAAGAGTCTTTTATCTTATATATGGGAGCAGATGATTGTCCACATTGTAAGGATTTTGATAATGCTAAAAAAGATTATAGTGACAAATTTGATTCAAAAATGAATGAACTAAATACAACTTATGAACAAAAAGTTGTTAATCAAGGACCAATTTATCCAGATTCAATGACAGCTTATGGTGAAAAATTAAATAATAAAGTGGATTTCAGAGAATTTAAAACAGAGGAAGTTCAAAATAAATTCAATGAAAAATGAAGTAAAAATATCTTAGATTGAATGATTGAAGAAGTAACTGAAATTTATAAGACTAAGGTTTTTGGAAATACTGGAATAAACGATAAAATTGCATACAATGAATCTAAAAAGAAAGTAAAAACTTATTTTAATAATAATAATGGTGTACCAATGTTTATTATTATTAGAAATGGTAAATTAGTTTCTTGAGAAGTTGGTTTTGGTTCATCAGAACAAGGTTGAACAGAAAAAATAATTGATGAATTATTTGAACCATTAATTACTGCAATGAATAACAGCGATCAAGAAACAGTATTTATTGATAAAATCGATAAAGGACAATCAACTGGTGGAGGAGAAACACCTGATCCAGAAGGACCAGGCCCAACTGATCCAGGTACTGATCCAGGTACTGATCCAACAAATCCAGAAGAAGAGTTAGCAAACACATATAAATTTAAATACTTAATTGAACAAGATGATTTAATAAATAGTTATTCAGTTAATAGTTTAAAAAATAAATAAAAAAATCTTCTAAATTTAGAAGATTTTTTTTATTGCAAAACGTATTATTATTTTTAAAGTTCTATATCTTTATCTCAAAATAATTTAAATAAATAGATATTTCATCAATCAACTGTTCCAGCTAATTTTCCATATTCCTTTAAAGATTCCTCTTCTCCATTTTTAAAATGTATTATAAGATAACTTGAATTGTTAGATTGTATTCCAAAACATTTTCATCCCTTAATAGTAGTCTTATCGACTTTATCAACAAGTTTTCCATTGTAATCATATATTTTTACTATGTTTGGATTTTTTTCTTCACATGATACTACCATAGTACTTGTAGACGCAATTAGACCTGTAATTGCAAATAAAGCTAAAAAATTTTTCATTGCTTTGTTCCCCTTATTTTATATATTTATATTATAAAGGTTTACATTAAAAATTAAATTAAAGAAATAAAAAAAGCACTTATAAAGTGCTTTTTTAATCAAGTCCGTAATAATGGTCCCCGGGGCCGGACTTGAACCGGCACGACCGCTTAAAGTCGCTGGATTTTAAGTCCAGTGCGTCTACCAATTCCGCCACCCGGGGATTAATAATAAAAATAAATGGTGTCCCGTATAAGACTTGAACTTATGACCCACTGGTTAAAAGCCAGTTGCTCTACCGACTGAGCTAACGAGACGTTAATAATAAAAATAAATGGCTGGGCTAGCAGGATTCGAACCGGCGCATGAGGGAGTCAAAGTCCCTTGCCTTACCGCTTGGCTATAGCCCAATTACTGGTGGGGAGTGACGGATTCGAACCGCCGAACCGTAAGGAGATGGTTTACAGCCACCCGCGTTTAGCCACTTCGCTAACTCCCCATAGATATAAAATATAAAATTGTGGTGCTGACTAAAGGAGTTGAACCTTCGACCTATTGATTACTAGTCAATTGCTCTACCAACTGAGCTAAGTCAGCAATTATCCTTTTTTTGTAAAAGTAAGAACCTTTTCAATTATACAAAAAAATAGAATATAAAGTCAATATTTTTTTGAAAAGAAATAAAAAAAGCACTCTGGGCGGAGTACTTGTTTAAAACTTCTAGAATAGCCAATATTATAAATCTAAATAATTATGTTCATTTGATAGGGCTAAATAAACATTATGGGCTAATGATTTTTAAAACTATTCCAGACTTATTTATTATATTTTAAAATTTTTGAAATTTCAATGGTTATTAATTGAAATTTCAAAATATTTTTGTAAATAACATATGATAATGTCTCAATATATAACAAATAGAAATGTAAATAATTATTAAATAAAAGTATATCTTTTATTTATATAAAAAAACTGCGATGAAATATCAAATAGATCTACACATATGAAATTGAGTAAAAGAAATAATAAATTTAAGAAATGAAAAATATTAAGATTAAAATATAGTTCAATTCAAGAAAACTTTAGAATAGTGTATACCAATCAAAATATAAAGGAATATTTTGAAGAGAGAGTTTACATAAACACATTTATTCATAATTGAATAACTAATGAAAAATGAATTTAATGATTCTTTTAATGATGATTTAACAGGAAAAGCATTACTTGACTATATTATTATAAATGACCATTACTTGGTTATTATACATATGCAGCTACAAAACAAATTTGTTTAAAATTTGGAACTCCTGAGTAAATACTTATAGATAAAAGACCTGTATTTTTATTATAAGACAAAGAAAAGAGTCTAGGAAAAAAACTGCGATATATTTATTCTCTTTATTAAATACACCAGCTCCTAAATCCATTGAAAAATAAGCTAATTCATTATCTAAAGAAAATTCTATATAACCCTCTCTTTTATTTTTAATTTAAATTAGCTGTTTAGTTAAAAAAATTTAATAATTTAATATAATGTAAAAATTGCCATTTAAGACCTCTATAAAGTCCCATAGTAAGCAAATAACACTCTTTCCTTAGTTATTTCCATTTAAACTGTTTCTAGGACTTTAAAAAGCTTATTTTGACCAAAGTTAAACCATCTGCAGCTGCATATAACTCAACTAAATCTTGAGGTTCCACTTAAATAAAGTATTATAAACTTCTTTGACTTGAATAACACTACTAATTGCTATTCCTTGGTTTATCAATATTTGTAATCATTACACTAATATTTCTCTTATATTTTTTCCAATTTTTATCATTGTTTTAGATAAATCATTAGAACTATATAAAAACTTTCATAAAAACTCTACTAACCATTTTTACATCCAAAATGCTTCTATCTGCAAACATAATAAGTTTTTTTGACATAATTGTTTGAAGCTATTAAAGAAATTGAGTTTACTGTTCCAGTAACAATTCTTAAAGCATATAATTTCTTATTTGCAGAACAATATCACTTGATTGACTCATAGTTGACATTCCCACTGTATTTAAAACTTCCTTAAACTTTTTTTCACTTATTTCACTAGTTCTTCATGAGTTGAATAAATTAAATCTCATTATACATTACTGCAACATCAAAATCCATATCAGGAGCTTTATCTTGAAGTTCGTCTCCATAAAATCCTACATTTTTATAGCTACAGTATTTTTAATTTTATTTAAAACATTATCAATTTTTCCTTTACTTTGCCCC
Organism: Spiroplasma endosymbiont of Cantharis rufa; assembly: GCF_964019665.1. Taxonomy (NCBI): domain Bacteria; kingdom Bacillati; phylum Mycoplasmatota; class Mollicutes; order Entomoplasmatales; family Spiroplasmataceae; genus Spiroplasma; species Spiroplasma endosymbiont of Cantharis rufa. The sequence goes on from NZ_OZ026459.1 coordinate 941,229, forward strand.
AAATCTCTACCTGTTGATTTTAAAACAAGAGAAGTAAAAATTAGAATAGTATTATTTCAAATTCTCTTGTTGAATGTTTATTAACTTTCAAACTTTTTAGATCATCTAAATTATAAGTAATTCTTGAATTAATCATTAGCTGTGTAAAATTAGCTATTTTTATGACTTTCCTAATTTTCTTTTTAACTCAATTAGATATTCACTCTTCAGAATATAAGTTAGGGTCCTATTTTTTGTTGTTGTTGAAAATTTCTACTAAATTAATTCTTATCTCTCCTATTTATATAAGTTAATAAAATTAGCTCCATTTTTTTAAAGTATACTTACTCAAATATAAAAAATCTGTTTCTGTGCTTTTAACTACAAAAAAATAAATCTTGAGTTTTTAATTTATAGATATAGTATTTTTCAAAAGAGTTTCCCTTGTCTTTTAATGAATGATTAGACTAGTTGCAATTTCTTATATAATTTTAATAAAATTCACTAATTTTTAAATATTTCTTGTTTTAATGACTTTTTATATTCTAATTTTATTTGGTGTTGATAAAAAAATCATATAGTTTTTATTAAAAAATATTTTTTTTAAATTAAAATATATTCATTTCCATTGTCTGAACAAATAATTATTTTCTCTTTTAATTGGTTAGCTTTCCTTTTTCAAATCGAGTGTCTTTGCAAATTTTGTTATCGTTATTTCTAAATATACTATTAGAAATCATAAAAGCTGAATAAGCACCCTTAGTAACAGACAAGTAGATAAACTAAAAATTTATAATGAATTATTTGCTTTTTTCTAGTATTCTATAAACTTATTTAACTTTTTAAAACCTTACTTCCTATTTCTTTATCTCTGAGCTACTTTAAAAATTGCTAATTCCTTTAAATTGAAATCAAGATTATTAATTTTTGTATATAAGTCTGGATGAATGAATCAAATTCTCTAAAGTCTTATTTTTTTATATTTTTTTACACGGTCTAGTTTTAAACCTAAATTTGCTTTGACTATTATTTTCTTTTGAATGAGTTTGTAACATATAAAAAAATCTCCTTATATACATTTTATGTTTTTTAACATTATGTATATTTAGAGAATTATATTCATCAATTTAATTTTAGTTCTTAAGTTCCTCAGTTTTAATTTCCTTATCTTCAATTGCCTTATGTACGGATTCCATATTTATTGGTAATTTAACAAGATTAAGTATTAATACTGATTTACTTATGAAATAAACAAATATTCAATTAATTTCTTTTAAATAATTAGTTGCAAAAATAATGGAGTTTTCAGATTCATTAAACTTAAATGACCTAATTTTTTTAGTTTTTAAAAATTCTCTAAAATCTGTATTATCAAATCTATCTTGTAGAAATAATTTGTATTTATTGTAAACATTAAGCTCTTCTTTTGTTCCAGAAAAAATTAGTTTTCCACTATCAATAACTAAATAATTATCAATTATTTCATTAATTTCATCAATATTATGAGCAGTAATTATAATGGTTCTACCTTCTTGCTTAAATTTTATTAAAAGATTTTTAATTTTATTTCTTCAGTATGAATCTAAGTTAGCACCAGGTTCATCAAGGATTATTATTTCAGGATTTTTTAAAAAGGTTAATATTAAATTTACTCTATTTTTCATACCTCATGAAAAATCCTTAACCTTTTTTTCAATTGAATCTTCTAGTCCAAAAAAATTAACTCAGTATTCTATTTGAGACTTAATAAATTCTTTTTTTATGCCCATAATTAAACACATATTTTTTAAATATTTATTTAATGAAATATTTTGCAAAGAAAAATCAATTTGGGTATAAAAACCTATTTTCTTATTTTCTTGATAACCCTTTTTAATACTGATATTGGAGTTATTTATTTTTATAACTCCACTATATTTTTTATTGCATCCGATTATAGAATTAATTAAAACACTTTTTCCAGAACCACTTATACCAAGTAAAGCAGTAACTTCACCCTTATTAATGCTAAAAGTTATTTCCCCTATGGAGTTTTTTTTAAATTTCTTAATATAATTATTTATTTCAATAATGTTTTCATTAGTGCTCATATTTTCTCCTTGTATTATCTAATATCTATTTTTTTAAACTTAACTACTGCAAATATAATATTAAAAATTGAAAATAAGCTTAATACACCCATAAAATATAAAGGATTAAAGTAATTATCATAAGAATCTTTTTCAATGATATTCCTGTCATTAAGTTTAAAGGTATATTCAACATATCCTAAAAATGAACTTTTTTGATTATCAAAAGTTATTTTTGAATCAGAATAAGGTAAAAATCAAAAGTCCTTATATGAGAATCCTGAATGCAAAGTATAATTTGATCACATTCCATTAAAAATATTAATATATGAAAAAAAGTTTAATTTTTTTCTCGTTGAATAATATTTATTTCAATCTCCTGCATTTGTATTTACAGAATAGGTTGTTGCTTCTATGTACCTATCTGTATACTTGATAAAGTATTGTTCAAGTATTCTAGTACAAAGCATTAAATCATAGTTTAAATCATTTCTAATTAATGAATAAGTGTTCTCATCATTTCTTAAAGTAAATGATTCTTTATAAGTACCCACTAATTGATATTTATACATTGATAGTAAATAATCCTTATTAAAGATAATTGAGCTATTTTTAGTTGTATTAGTTAAAGTATTTTCTTCAATTGTTTCTTCCATAAAGATAAATATTTCAAATAAATCAACTTTTTCTTTTTGCAAATCCTTTATCTCACTATTTATATATAATGAAAAGTTATATAAATCTTCTAATATTAATTTTTTTTGTTCATTTTGTTCTGAATCAACTAATATTTTTAATTCTTCAATTGACATAAAAGTATTGGTTAAAGTTAACTTAACACTTAATTCATCATCAATTGCTCAATCATCTGGAATATTTGAATCGTTATTTGGGAGATTATTTATAAATAAATTATTTCTTTCAATTACTAAAGGATCTCTTTTTATTATTCCTAAATCAGATCATAATTCTTCAACTCTTTGTTTAATTATACTTTCATTTGTATTAAAGTCATTAAAGTCATATTCATTTTTAATAAAAAAATCATTTACATATTTTGATAAATAATTATACTGAATTTTATTTTGATTTACATAGTTTTGAAAATCAAAAGCTTCATATAAATCAGGAATAGTTACTAATTGATTATTATTAAGCTTTATCGTCATGGTTTTCTCATTTGTTTTTTGAAAACTTGATGGCAAATTTGCAATAAATGTGAATGATAGTATTAAAGTACAAATAATAGTTGTAGTTTGCAATGAAAATAAAAATATTAGAAATATAATAAAATTTAATATTAAAAATCCTGAAATTAATGTATAAATTAAAAATACTAATGTAATTCTTAATAAAATTGGATTGACAATAAACCCATTAAATAAAATATTTATGACGTTAATTAAAGTGAATGTAATAAATGTATTTAATAAAATTGTTATATAAATTATTGATCATTGACTAATAAAAAAGTTAGTTCTAGATACTTGATTTGACAGTGATATAAATGTCGTCTTATCTTCAAATTTATTATAATAAAAAAACTGTACCATTCTTAAAATTAAAATAAATAAGAAACAAGATATATAAAATAATATATAGAAATTAAATGCTATAACTATCTTTTCATCTTCTTTCATAAACAAAGTTATAAGACCAAATAAGATAGAACTTGTTAATAACATGAAATTTAATATTAAAAAGACTAGTTCATTAAAAATATTTTTAATATTAAATAATAACAAAATTCTAAAAGGAACCTTATTATATAAAATTTCTTTTTCTTGCATATTATTAAATCCTTCTAATTACTTTCAGCTCTTTTAATAAACATTTTTCCATTATTTTTTTTTCATATTCCCTTAATTGGAAACTCTACATTAATAAAATTTTGTTTAAATATTCATTGTAATTCATCATCTGTAAAGTTAGTGTAATAACCACCTTGAACGATTCCTGTTTCATCAATTCTATGTCAAACACCTATTTTTTCTTCTTTTACACCTCAGTTAAATATATTTTGATTTGAGTTCTCTAATAAAATATCTCTGTGTTTTTTTAGATTTTTATTATTTAAACTTAAACTATCATTAAGATTTTGTGAATATTGATGACCACTAACTACTATTCCATTTCAAATGTTATCTGAGTCTCCTGAAACTGATGTTCCCTTTCCAGAAAAACTTGTTATAGGAAAATCTTCTGCTGCTCTTGGTTTAATATCAAAAATATTTTGATATTCTGTTATTCCTGCAGTCATATTAAAGTACATTGCTCCAAACATTAGAGAAATCGCTGATTCTTCTTTATTTTCTTTAGTTTCACTATTTGAAACAGCAATTGATGTAAATATAGACAGATCATTAATTGGATGAATATAATTTTCACTAATTTTAATTGACAACCCCTTAAGTTTTATTTCTCCAAAACTTATAGAGTTATTTTTAACTTTAGAATCAATTTCTACTTTTGTTGATGACGAATTTCCTTTAATTTCACTAATAAAACTATCAAATTTTACTAAGTAATCATTTTGAAAATTTATATAATTAGATTCTAAATAGTTATATAAATAAGTATTAACATTTGTTTTAGCACCAAATATTAAAGCTTCTTCATTTGTTTTAAATTCACTAAAAATAGTATTATATATTTTTTCGCCATTATTTTGTTCTTTTCAATCATAAATTGTAGCTGAATTTGCATTTACAAAATCATTTTTAACAAATTTATCAAAAATTATTTTACCTGTAAATTCCAAAGGTATAGAAGGAATTTTTGTAAAGTAATTTTGCTTAATAAAGCCAACTATATTACTTTTGAATGCATCTGATTCATATATATTTTGAAGGTCACTAGTTTTTGGTAAAAATATTTTTTTATAGTCTTCTTGTGAATAAGCAAAACTTTCTGCATCTAATCAACTATAACTTTGATTTCCTAAAAAATAATCACTTTTAATACCCTTTTCCAATTCTTGGATTGAAGAAATTAAAGTTTCATTTGAAGCTAATGTAAATATAAAGTTTTTTGAGCTTTTATAACTAGCTAGCTGATTTTCTGAATCTAAATACTGAAAGTTAAATGATAAATTAACTTTCACATATGATAAAAATTCTTCTTCTCTTTGTAAACTATTTAATGATTCATCAGTGTAATTTATTTCTAAAGTGTTTCAATTAATTTCAAAACCATTGTAATATTCTATTCCTTCTAAAAGGATAGAATATTTTTTTGAGTCAATTTTTTTTAACAAAAAAGATTTAAAATTAGACTCATGAATAATTTTTTCAATGTCAGATATTAATAAGTTCTTATCTTTATCATTTAATTTATCTCCAATTAATGCTCCATTTGGATTATCACCAACAACTGTTTTTATATTATCTTTTTTTATAAAACTGTATACTGTACTATTATTTGATGAAACATCAAAAAAATTATTATTAATAGATAATCAATATTCGTCTATAATACTTTCTAAATCAATTTTAAATTCCTCAATTAAAGCTAAAACTTCATTTGGTACAACTACTGGTGGTTCTTTGTCTCCACAAGCAATTACTGTTATTGTTGAAGTTGCAGCTAAAGTAACACTTCCTAATAAACCTAATAATTTTTTCATATCTTATTTCTCCCTTAAAAACATTTTTATTATATAAAAATAATTTTATATTAATATTCAAAAAAAACAAGTACTTTAAATTATGAAAAAGAAAATCTAATGAATATAAGATATGGTAATGTCTCAATATTCATATAAATATTAAGTACATCTTATTGCATTTAAGTATCAAATGTATCTATTATGAAATTGAAAAGGAAATTAAGTTGTATAGAGAATTTAAAGTATAAAATGATTAAAAAATAGAGCATAGCAAATTCTTAACTGCAATTGAAGATTAATTAATAGAAATAAAAATAATTATTAAATAAAAGTATATCTTTCGTTTATATAAAAAAATTGAGGTTAATTATCAAATAGATCTATATCTATGAAATAAAGTTTACTCCCACCCCATTATATGCATAAATCAACTAGAGAAGAATTATTTGTGTAACTAAGAGTGGATTGGATTATTTGGAAAATAAATAAAAAGATAATTCTATAAATAGAATTATTGGTTTAGAATAATGTAAAATGGAAAAAATAATTTTGAAGAAGGAGTTCAACAAAGCAAGTTTAGTAATAAATGAATAACTAATAAAAAAAATGAACTTTATATGCTTTTAATGATTATTTAACATTAAAAGTCTTAGACTGGCTATTTTGATTATCAAAAAAAAAAAAAAAATGAATATTATGCACTACAAAGCAAATGCTTTAAAATTATATAACTCCTGAAGAAATACTTACAGATAAGAGAAAGATATTTTATTATAGACAAAAAAAATCTAATAGAGAGTATGACTTTGCGTGTCAATAACTTGGAATTAAACTTACAAATGCCAGTTGCATGTAAAGCAAAGCAAGATTGAAGTCTTTGATGTTCTTTTCAAAAGGCTTTCCCCAATAACTAATATAATTAATTATCATAACTATTGAATAGACCAATGATTACTTAATTAATTTTTTACCAGCTAATTTTATTTCAACTCAAATTGAAAATAGCAAAAAAAATCAGAGCTTGAAATAAAAATGCAAATACTATTTTTATTTTATCTTGAAAAGAGGAAATGAAACTTGATAATCATGGAGTAATCAAATATAAGGCTAAAATTTTTAAACATATGATATACACGAATAACAACTTTTGTTAGTAAAAACAAAATTATTAATAACTAAAAATATACCAGTTAGTCAAATTAATAAACTTAAAAAATCTATCCTAAATTAAAAAACTTAATGTTTATCTAATAATTTTAGATGCATAAGCCATATCTACTTTTCTAAAACCTGAAAAAAACTATATAAAAATCGTAGATTTACAATTTAATAAATCTACGATTTTGAAACATTTTCATTTTTTATTGACATGATTATTATTAATTAAAATTTTAAAAAAATTAGATATTTTCATTAGTTAATAATTTTAAAATTAAATTTTCATTTTGGAATTTATTTTTTATTAAAATTAAATTTTCTGCCTTTTCTTTAAAATCTTTGATATTATCTCTATTTGTATATAATGTCATTATAACATCTCCAACTTTTACAAACTCATTTGTAGTTTTATTTAAATAAATCCCTGCAGCAAAATCTATTTCTTCTTCTTTAGTAGCTCTACCAGCCCCCAAATGCATTGAAAGATAACCTAATTCATCTGCTGAAGAAAATTGAATATAGCCCTCTTTTTTAGCTTTAATTTCAATTACATGTTTAGTTGGAAAATTTTTTTCATAATCTAATATAACACTAAAATCACCATTTTGGGCCTCTATAAAGTCTCTAAGTAAATAAGCAGCACTCTTATCATTTAAAACCTTAGTTAATTCAATTTTGGCTGTTTTTAGGTCTTTAAAAACCTTATTTTGAACCAAAGTTAAACCAGCTGCAGTTACACATAATTCAACTAAATCTTGTGGTCCTTTTCCAGTTAAAGTATCTCAAGCTTCTTTGACTTCAATTGCATTGCCAATTGCTCTTCCCAAAGGTTTATCCATATTTGTAATCATAACACTAACATTTCTCTTATGTTCTTTTCCAATTTTTATCATTGTTTTAGATAATTCAATAGCACTATCTAAATCTTTCATAAAAGCTCCACTACCCATTTTTACATCCAAAATGATGCTATCTGCAGGAATAACAAGTTTTTTTGACATGATACTTGAAGCTATTAAAGGAATTGAATCTACGGTTCCAGTAACATCTCTTAAAGCATATAATTTCTTATCTGCAGGAACAATATCACTTGATTGGCTCATAATTGACATTCCCACTGTATTTAAAACTTCTTTAAACTTTTCTTCACTTATTTCTCCAGTTCATCCTGGACAACTTTCAAGTTTATCAATTGTTCCTCCAGTTTGTCCCAAACCTCTCCCTGATAGTTTTGCAACCTTTATTCCAAATTTTGCAACAAGTGGAGCAAAGATTAGACTTGTTTTATCTCCAACTCCCCCAGTTGAATGTTTATCAGCTTTTAAACCTTTTACATCATCTAAATTATAAGTAATTCCTGAATTAATCATCGCTTGTGTAAAATTAGCAATTTCAGATGAACTCATACCATTAAATCAAATTGCCATATTAAATGCTGCCATTTGATAATCTTTTAATGTGTTATTAACAAAAGAATTAACCACTCAAAAAATTTCTTGAGAAGTTAATTCTATCTTATTTTTCTTTTTATTGACGATTTCTACGAAATTCATTCTTATCTCTCCTATTTACATAAATTAATAGAAATTAGTTCTATTTTTTTTATCTATTTTTTTAGGTTTAAGACCTAATTTTTTAGGATCTCAATTTTTGTATAAATTTATATTTTTTTCTACTTCTTTTTGCACATTTTTTGTTAGCATTTCAGTCTTAAGTGAAATAAATTTTTCTGGCATCATTGGTTTACCAAAAACCACTCTAATAATAAATCTACCATGTTTTCTTTTTTGAAATAATTTATAAGAATCAATTATTGAAACTGGAACAATTGGTACATATGCCATTTGTGCCAATTTCATACTTGCTGGTTGAAACTCTTCGGGTTGCTGTTTTGCACTACGAGTTCCTTCTGGAAAAATAACAACGGTTCTCTTATAATCAGAAATTAATTCTTTTGCTTCTTTCATAGCATTTAGTGCACTTCTTGGATTATTACGATCTAAAGGAACATTATCTATCAAATTCATAAAATGCTTGAATATTTTAGTTTTTCATAATTCTTGTTTTGCTATAAAAGCAACGGGTTGTTGTAATGAGAAATTATTAATTGCTAGCATTAAAATTGAATCCAAATTTGATTGATGATTTGGAGCTAATACTACTCCTCTATCTAATCAATTTTCAATTCCAATTACATCAATTTCTACATTTGCTATTTTTAAGACTTTCCTAATTTTCTTTTTAACTCAATTATATCTTCACTCTTCAGAATATAAATTAGGGTCTTGTTTTATTTTTCTTGTTATTTTCTTTGCTTTTGCTGTTACTCTTCAAATACTTCAAGCATTTGTAAATAGTCGCCATTTACTTATATATGCCATTTCTTTTTTATTTTTATCTTCTTGCTGCTCTAATTCTTGCTTTTGTTCAACTTCTTGCATAAATTTTACCTTTCATAATAATAAGTTATAAATTCACTAAACTCTTTTTTATTGATTAGTTTAAAAATACTTTCATCTAATTGAGGTGCAAAAATATTGCCCTGATAATCTTCATTTATAATGCTTACTATCAATTTATCTGCATAATCTAATGCACTCTTATAAATTTGAGAACCTCCAATAATAACAAGTTCTTCATCACTATCTTTATATCTTTCCAAAATTTCTTTTAAATTGTTAGATACTTCTAAATTATTATAACTCTTTTCTAATTCTCTTGAAGTAATTAAAATATTTTTTCTATTAGGTAATGGTTTTTTTGAAAGTGAATCCCATGTATTTCTCCCCATTAATATAGTTTTTCCTCTTGTATAATTAATAAAATGTTGCATTTCTTCTTTGATATCTCAAGGTAACTTATTATCTTTCCCAATAACCTTATTTTTTGTTTGGGCTCATATTAATGAAATCATTAGACTGCTACAACTCCTTTTATTGCTGGGTGACTTTCATAATCTTCTAAAAGAATATCATCAATTTTAATATCAAAAATTGATTTATCATTAGAATTAATTTTTAAGTTTGCTAATTTTTTTGGTTCTCTTGTTAATTGCAATTGCACCTGTTCAACATGATTTGAATAGATATGTGCATCACCAATTGTATGAATAAAATAACGTGCTCTTAAATTGCATTCTTTTGCAACAAGCTCCAATAATAAAGAATAACTGGCAATGTTAAAAGGAACTCCCAAGAATAAATCTCCACTTCTTTGATAAAGTTGTAAGTCAATAAAACCATCTTTTGATACATAAAATTGAAACAATGAGTGACATGGTGGTAAAGCCATTTGATTAACTTCTGCTGGATTTCAAGCAGAAATTATATGTCTTCTTGAAAAAGGGTTTTCTTTAATATCAGTGATTAGATTTTTAAATTGATCTACTCCATTAAAGTCTCTTCATTGTTTTCCATAAACGGGACCTAATTCTCCATATTTATCTGCAAATTTTTTATTTTCTTTAATTTTTTGAACAAATTCTTCTAAAGTTTCATTTTTAAAATTTTTAGATTTTTTATAAATTTCATACGGTCATTCATTTCAAATATTTACTTTATTATCAACTAAATATTTAATATTGGTATCTCCACTAATAAATCAAAGAATTTCATGTACTATTGCTTTAAAAAATACTTTTTTAGTTGTAACTAATGGAAAACCCTCTCGCAAGTCATACCTTGATTGAGTTCCAAATTTTGAAATGGTTCCAGTATTTGTTCGATCTAATCTCGTTTCACCAGTTTTTAAAACATCACTTACTAAATTTAAATATTGTTTCATATTATCACCACCTAAGATTATATATGAGAAGAAATAAAAGTATAGTTATTTTTTTATCTTCAACTACTCTAAATCAATAAAACAACATTAAATTTAAAAATATTTATATTAAATATAAGTTATTTTTTATTAACTTATATTTTAATATTCTCTTTTATCATTAATTTTTATAAATTAATTATCTTTTTTCACAACTTATTATAGTATTAACAGAAAACTTTCTCCTTTTAAAATTAAAGAAAAATTTGTACTTCTCTAAGATTTTGATTAATACTCATTTTTCTGTTTATTAACTAATATCTCTCTTTAAATTTAATGTAAATTCAAAAAATATTATTTATTTTTTAAGCAATAACTTTTAATAAAATTATCTAAATTTATTCACAATCCTGTAATCAAAGTCATTTTTGATTTGAACACTTTATTGTTGGCATTATATCTCCACAAGATATTACGTGTTACTAATAAAGTTGCCACAAGGTGACCATTTATAACAAACGAAAAAAACAAGAGTTTTAACTAACTCTTGTTTTATGATTTCTAATTACTTAATATTTATAATAGTTACAAGAATTATATTGCCATTATTTTATAGCCATATTTTTCTTTTAATTTTTTTATTAAATAAATTTAATAAATTCTTTTTTACCTAAGGTATTAGTTCCCAATGTCATTTGGTCTAAATCAATGTGGAAACAAATATAACCTAACATTCATGTCATTATACTATCATTTGAATCTTCACCAGTATAATTATTATCATTTTTTTCTAGAGTAACACCATATTCATCTATTATTCAATCAAAGTTTGAGTAAACAAATCCATCTACAAATCTAGAACTTTTTTTTGCGAAATTAAATAAAATATAAGATTCTCCAATATTTGCCTGTTCAAATAAATTATTTCTTTCTTGTTGGTATCCACCTTTTTCGCTTAAAGTAAATAATTTTCAGAATTTTCAGGTTGCAGCAAGTTCTCCTTCTTTATCAGCTGCAAATTTTTTAGTTAAAGAAGACTTTTTCATAGTCATTAAAAAATCTGCTTCAGAATTAGGTTCTGGATATTCATTTCCATAAGAAATACCCATTGTTTCATGCCAAACTTTTAAAGTATTTGCAGAAAATTCTGAAAGATCATTTAATTTTTGACTCTGATCTGTACTTGTATCTATTAAATAGTTAATTGCTATTTTAAAGTCTGGTAAATTATGTACATAATCTCCATTATTCAATTTAATTGATAAACCTGTTAAGTTAACAAAACCAAATGCTATTGAATTTTTAAATTCTATTGTTTCTTTAATTTTGGCACTTTCATCAGCTCCCAATAAGCTATTTATTTGACGAACTTTTTCACCATTTCAAATTCTATTTCATAATGAATAGTTATCATCTGTAAAATAACTATTTCTTAAAACAGTTTTGGTAGTAGTATCATTTGGTTTTTCTCTAAAAATCGTATTTACTAATGTTTGTCCTTCGTCACTATCATAAGTAAATTTTGTTGAATCGCTATCTTCATAACTTCTGGCGTAATTTATAATTTTGAATAATGATGTTTTTTCCATTTCAGATGATTTATATATAATATTTCCCTCAAAAGAAAGTGGTAAACCAGTACTTACTTCTGAAAAATATTTAGTTTTAATAAAATTAGTCATTGATGTTCTGAAACCATTATTTGATGCGTCATCTTGATAATATTTTTTAAGTTCATTATCAAATTTCCCATATCCATCTGATCGCTTTTTATTACCCTTAATACTATCTCATTTTATGTTTGTATGTTTTCTATCTTCTTCAGAAGCAGATGAAATATAATCTTTTGTTATATTTTGATAAAAAACATCACTAGCTTGTTTTAATGCACTATTATTTGTTGAAGTATATTTAAAATTATCTCCAATTTGAAATGTTTCAATTTCTTTTTCTCCCTTATATTGAACTTTAATTGAATAATCAATTACAACATTTCCTAAATAGACATCACCATTTTCATATGATTGAATTAGCAATGAATTTCAATTAAAAATAATATCATTTATTAGAGTGCTAACATCATTTAAAATAATTTTATATTTATTTATATTTTTTAACTTATTTAATTCATTTGTAAGTTCATCTATTGCTAATACCTTTAAAATATCTTCTTGTAATTCTTTTCTATCAGTTTCTGATAATTCACTTGCTGATTTACCACTATTTGCTTTAATTCTTGTTTTAAATAAAAACTTATTTGTCTTTTCTGTTTCAGTTAAACCGATCATATTTTTAGATACATTATTTATTAAATGCTTACTAAAAATTTCATTAGTATCATTTTTAAGTTCCTTAATTAATTCACTTAAACCCTGTTCAGGTTCAGTAGGAGGAATAACTTTGTCACCACAAGCAACTACTGTTGCTGCACTTGTTGCTACAAGAGTTAAACTTCCTAGTAAACTTAATAATTTTTTCATATTTTTTCTCCTTTAAAAATAATTTTACAATACAAAAATATTTTACATATTTTTGAAAAAAAGGCAAGTATTTAAATAAAATGAAAACAATGAATTTTGAAAATATATATAAATACATTAAATAATTTAATTTTTTAGAGTCGAAATAATTAAATTAAATGTCTTAGTTTAAACTAATCTTATGAATTTATAAAATTGTACAAATTATTTCACATTTTAATAAAAATTTATTCAAAAGTTAAAATATCAAATAAGATTTATAAACTCAATTAATTATATTTAAAGACATATAGTTTCCAATTTAAAAATTAGAATATAGATAATTTTTAAAAATACTACTACTAAAAATAATTGCTGCTTTTATTACAAGTGCTATCAATTAAAATTGGATTTTAAAAATATAAATTGAACTTTAATATAAAAATGCAAAAGTTTTAGCTAACTCTTGCATTTAGAAGTTCTTTCTTTTAGTCATGTAGATATAAAAAGGATTATATTGCCATTATTTTATAGCCATATTTTTCTTTTAATTTTTTATTAAATAAATTTAATAAATTCTTTTTTACCTAAGGTATTAGTTCCCAATGTCATTTGGTCTAAATCAATGTGGAAACAAATATAACCTAACATTCATGTCATTATACTATCATTTGAATCTTCACCAGTATAATTATTATCATTTTTTTCTAGAGTAACACCATATTCATCTATTATTCAATCAAAGTTTGAGTAAACATATCCGTTCATATAAGCACTATGTTTTTTTGCGAAATTAAATAAAATACTAGAGTCTTCAATATTAGCCTGTTCAAATAAATTATTTCTTTCTTGTTGGTATCCACCTTTTTCGCTTAAAGTAAAGAATTTTCAAAATCTATATGTTGCACCAATTTCTCCTTCTTTATCAGCTGCAAATTTTTTAGTTAAAGAAGACTTTTTCATAGTCATTAAAAAATCTGCTTCAGAATTAGGTTCTGGGTATTCATTTCCATAAGAAATACCCATTGTTTCATGCCAAACTTTTAAAGTATTTGCAGAAAATTCTGAAAGATCATTTAATTTTTGACTCTGATCTGTACTTGTATCTATTAAATAGTTAATTGCTATTTTAAAGTCTGGTAAATTATGTACATAATCTCCATTATTTAATTTAATTGATAAACCTGTTAAGTTAACAAAACCAAACGCTATTGAATTTTTAAATTCTATTGTTTCTTTAATTTTGGCACTTTCATCAGCTCCCAATAAGCTATTTATTTGACCAATTTTTACACCATTTCAAATTCTATTTCATAATGAATAGTTATTATCTGTAAAATAACTATTTCTTAAAACAGTTTTGGTAGTAGTATCATTTGGTTTTTCTCTAAAAATCGTATTTACTAATGTTTGTCCTTCATCACTATCATAAGTAAATTTTGTTGAATCGCTATCTTCATAACTTCTACGAGTATTAATAACTCTAAATAATGATGTTTTTTCCATTTCAGATGATTTATATATAATATTTCCCTCAAAAGAAAGTGGTAAACCAGTACTTACTTCTGAAAAATATTTAGTTTTAATAAAATTAGTCATTGATGTTCTGAAACCATTATTTGATGCGTCATCTTGATAATATTTTTTAAGTTCATTATCAAATTTCCCATATCCATCTGATCGTTTTTTATTACCCTTAATACTATCTCATTTTATATTTGTATGTTTTCTATCTTCTTCAGAAGCAGATGAAATATAATCTTTTGTTATATTTTGATAAAAAACATCACTAGCTTGTTTTAATGCACTATTATTTGTTGAAGTATATTTGAAATTGTCTCCAATTTGAAATGTTTCAATTTCTTTTTCTCCCTTATATTGAACTTTAATTGAATAATCAATTACAACATTTCCTAAATAGACATCACCATTTTCATATGATTGAATTAGCAATGAATTTCAATTAAAAATAATATCATTTATTAGAGTGCTAACATCATTTAAAATAATTTTATATTTATTTATATTTTTTAACTTATTTAATTCATTTGTAAGTTCATCTATTGCTAATACCTTTAAAACATCTTCTTGTAATTCTTTTCTATCAGTTTCTGATAATTCACTTGCTAATTTACCACTATTTGCTTTAATTCTTGTTTTAAATAAAAACTTATTTGTCTTTTCTGTTTCAGTTAAACCAATCATATTTTTAGATACATTATTTATTAAATGCTTACTAAAAATTTCATTAGTATCATTTTTAAGTTCCTTAATTAATTCACTTAAACCCTGTTCAGGTTCAGTAGGAGGAACAACTTTGTCACCACAAGCAACTACTGTTGCTGCACTTGTTGCTACAAGAGTTAAACTTCCTAGTAAACTTAATAATTTTTTCATATTTTTTCTCCTTTAAAAATAATTTTACGTTACAAAAATATTTTACATATTTTTGAAAAAAAGGCAAGTATTTAAATAAAATGAAAACAATGAATTTTGAAAATATATATAAATACATTAAATAATTTAATTTTTTAGAGTCGAAATAATTAAATTAAATGTCTTAGTTTAAACTAATCTTATGAATTTATAAAATTGTATAAATTATTTCACATTTTAATAAAAATTTATTCAAAAGTCAAAATATCAAATAATATTTATAAACTCAATTAATTATATTTAAAGACATATAGTTTCCAATTTAAAAATTAAAATATAGATAATTGTTAAAAATACTACTACTAAAAATAATTGCTGCTTTTATTACAAGTGCTATCTATTAAAATTAGATTTTAAAAATATAAATTAAACTTTAATATAAAAATGCAAAAGTTTTAGCTAACTCTTGCATTTAGAAGTTCTTTCTTTTAGTCATGTGGATATAAAAAGAATTATATTGCCATTATTTTATAGCATATTTTCTTTCAATTTTTTATTAAATAAATTTAATAAATTCTTTTTTACCTAAGGTATTAGTTCCCAATGTCATTTGGTCTAAATCAATGTGGAAATTAATATATCCTAAAATTCATGTCATTACACTATCATTTGAATCTTCACCAGTATAATTTTTATCATTTTTTTCTAGAGTAACACCATATTCATCTATTATTCAATTAAAGTTTGAATAAACTCATCCATTTAAATATCTATAACCTTTTTTTGCAAAATTAAATAAAATATAAGATTCTTCAATATTTGCCTCTTCAAATAAATTATTTCTTTCTTGTTGGTATCCACCTTCATCGCTTAAAGTAAATAATTTTCAAAATTTTCAGGTTGCATTAAGTCCTCCCACATTATCTGCAGCAAATTTTTTAGTTAAAGCAGACTTTTTCATAGTCATTAAAAAATCTGCTTCAGAATTAGGTTCTGGATATTCATTTCCATAAGAAATACCCATTGTTTCATGCCAAACTTTTAAAGTATTTGCAGAAAATTCTGCAAGATCATTTAATTTTTGAGAATTATCTGGATTTGTATCTATTAAATAGTTAATTGCTATTTTAAAGTCTGGCAAATTATGTACATAATTTCCATTATCCAATTTAATTGATAAACCTGTTAAGTTAACAAAACCAAACGCTATTGAATTTTGAAATTCTATTGTTTCTTTAATTTTGGCGCTTTCTTCCTCTCCCAATAAGCTATTTATTTCATCATTTTTTACACCAGTTCAAATTCTATTTCATAATGAATAGTTATCATCTGTAAAATAACTATTTCTTAAAACAGTTTTGGTAGTAGTATCATTTGGTTTTTCTCTAAAAATCGTATTTACTAATGTTTGTCCTTCGTCACTATCATAAACAAATTTTATCGAATTTTCATCATTATAACTTCTGGTGTAATTCATACTTTTGAATAATGATGTTTTTCCCATTTCAGATGATTTATATATAATATTTCCCTCAAAAGAAAGTGGTAAACCAGTACTTACTTCTGAAAAATATTTAGTTTTAATAAAATTAGTCATTGATGTTCTGAAACCATTATTTGATGCGTCATCTTGATAATATTTTTTAAGTTCCTTATCAAATTTCCCATATCCATCTGATCGCTTTTTATTACCCTTAATACTATCTCATTTTATGTTTGTATGTTTTCTATCTTCTTCAGAAGTAGATGAAATATAATCTTTTGTTATATTTTGATAAAAAACATCACTAGCTTGTTTTAATGCACTATTATTTGTTGAAGTATATTTAAAATTATCTCCAATTTGAAATGTTTCAATTTCTTTTTCTCCCTTATATTGAACTTTAATTGAATAATCAATTACAACATTTCCTAAATAGACATCACCATTTTCATATGATTGAATTAGCAATGAATTTCAATTAAAAATAATTTCATTTATTAGAGTGCTAACATCATTTAAAATAATTTTATATTTATTTATATTTTTTAACTTATTTAATTCATTTGTAAGTTCATCTATTGCTAATACCTTTAAAATATCTTCTTGTAATTCTTTTCTATCAGTTTCTGTTAATTGACTTGCTGATTTACCACTATTTGCTTTAATTCTTGTTTTAAATAAAAACTTATTTGTCTTTTCTGTTTCAGTTAAACCGATCATATTTTTAGATACATTATTTATTAAATGCTTACTAAAAATTTCATTAGTATCATTTTTAAGTTCCTTAATTAATTCACTTAAACCCTGTTCAGGTTCAGTAGGAGGAACAACTTTGTCACCACAAGCAACTACTGTTGCTGCACTTGTTGCTACAAGAGTTAAACTTCCTAGTAAACTTAATAATTTTTTCATATTTTTTCTCCTTTAAAAATAATTTTACAATACAAAAATATTTTATAAAAAAAAAAAAAAAAGCAACTCTTATTTAATGATTATCATAAAAAATAATAAATACCTCTTTTACTATAAAAATGCTAATAATAAAGTTCATTAATTTATAGTAACCAAAAAAATAAACTACTATAATCTAACCTTAAAATATTTTCAAAGTTTTTTTCTATTTATATTATTGGAAAATACTAATTATTAGTGTTTTGCAATTTATTCAATAAGTTTGATTCTAAATTTAATACAACAGCAACAGAGTATTTCTTTTCATGACTAATAGATAATTCAATATTTTTAAATTCCTTATTTTCTATAATTGGCTTATTCTTTTTATAAATAATATTTATTTCATTAATTTTTAGAGATTTTTCAAGGCATTTAATCAGAGCTTCCTTAGCAGCTCATCTTCCTGATGCAAATTGCAATTTAGCTTCATTACTCTCTAGATTATTAAGCAAACTAATTTCTTCTTTATGCAAAAATTTTTTTAAAAATTTTTCATTTAAACTTATTCTTTTATTCTCAACAATATCAATACCAATTTTTGCCATAATTAATTTCAGTATCCTTTTGCAAAATCAAAATAGTGTTCTATTCAATATGAACCACTATATCCTTCATTATTTTCATTTCTTCAAAAATTTTGATAGTTTTCTATTTTTTCAATATCATTATTTGAAGATTTAACTCCATTTTTAGGGCTTTTTGAGTCATAAAATTCTCCTAATTTCATCTCTCCAGAGGGTGTAATTTCAAAACCTTCTATCAGATAATTTGCTGTATATATCGTTGATAAAAATGGTACTGAGTCTAAATTATTTCTAGTAGTAGCATTTACATAGTTAATATTTCTAAAGAAATTATAAGTCATTTTTGCATTTCTTAATATTTTTGATAGATATCTTTCTTTTGTTGATGACTCTGAACTAGTTATTTTATTTAAATTATCTGCAAGTTTAATAAATGGATTAGCTTCAATGCCCTCATTATTAGTTTTCTCTTGAGCTCATTGATAAAATTTTTCTAATTCATTTGAATTTAATCAACCATTATGAATTTCATTTGCATTTTTTCCACTTGATAAATAATAATTATCAAAAGCATTAATTAATTCAACACTTGTAATTGTAGCTTTTGGACTTTGTAAACCTTTTACAAATATAGTTGAGCCCATTAGCATCATTTCTGAAGTTAATCTAAATAATGCACGTGTATCTTGAGGCATTGTTTCAATACATGCAGCAATTGGAAATTGCAATGGATTAGTTGTTGAATACCCTTCTGCCATAACATCTTCATATACTAAAAAGAAATTTTTTAATTCAGGCATTGATTGCTTTGAAATTAGTTGCATTCCCATAACAGAAAGAGGACTTATTACATATTTACTTATACAACCATTTGTATAAGTAAAACTAAATAATGGCATTGAAGGTAAAGGAGAAGCTATTTTACGTGATAAAGAATATTTTTTATAGGAATTACCATCCAAAATAACATCTTTAATTTGCTCTTCACTCATATTTGAAAAATCTGTTAAACCAATTTTTTGATTTTCTGTTTGAAATAGAGGAAAACTAGCAACAAGACTTATTCCCATTGATAAAGTCATACCAATAGCAAGACCATTAAATGCTCCAAGTAATGTATCTACTTTTCTAATAACTTTAATTTTACTAATTTTTCTTTTGAATGTTCTATATAGTATTAGGCCAATTAAATTTACTAATACAAAGATTAAAACACACATTATAAGATATAATACTAATCCAGAAAGTGTTTTTAAAATTTCATAACCTGTCCCTGACCCAGCAATTGGTAATACAGTTCCATTTTCTCCAACTGGAAGTAAAGAACTAATTAATTTACTTATAGTATTACCAAAATAGGAGAAAACATCAACAAGTCTTACTTTAACCCACAATTGCATTAACAAAGGATTTAAGGCATTTGTCAACAATGCAGGAACAAAAAGTAAGATAATAATAACTATTAATTGTAAGACTAATATGTAAAAAGTAATAAAAAAACCTTTTGTCATACCAAAAACTGTACAACTAATAATAATGGAAAAAGCTAATATATCAAATAGTCATCAAGGTCCTATATTAATCATTAAACTTTACCTCCACTCTTACTTAATTTTAATTATACCAATTTTATTATTTTATAATAACCAATATTTTACTTTATAATTTATCTAGAAAGACTGATGAAAGATGAAAAACTTAAGTTTCAAAAAATTAGATAAAAAAATAATAGACAAAATAATTGAAGAAAATAAGCAATTTTTAATTGATTCAAATAATCAAAATATAAAGTTTTTGTTAAAAATTAATGATCTTGTTTTAAGCATCTATAATACAAATACATTACTAATTCAAGGTAATAATGCATTAGAGTTTAGTTTGAAATATAATTTAAAAGAAGATATAATTTCAAAAAAAGTTGATAAATATATTGAATTGCCCAATATTGGTTGTGATGAGGTTGGTGTTGGAGATTTTTTTGGTC
Source organism: Spiroplasma endosymbiont of Cantharis rufa (assembly GCF_964019665.1). NCBI lineage: Bacteria > Bacillati > Mycoplasmatota > Mollicutes > Entomoplasmatales > Spiroplasmataceae > Spiroplasma > Spiroplasma endosymbiont of Cantharis rufa. The sequence goes on from NZ_OZ026459.1 coordinate 961,584, forward strand.
CTTTAGTAACTTGTTGTGTATATGTAGAAAAGGAATTTAAGAAGAAATATCCCAATTTATCAACTAAAATTACAGATTCAAAAAAAATTACAGATTCAAAAATATACTCTCTTTTTAAAGAAATATCGGATAAAGTTATTTGAGAAGTGTATATTTTAAAAAATCAAAAATACAATCAAGCTTATAATATTTATAAAAATACTCATATTTTAAAAGCCATTTGTCATAATCAAGCATTAAAAAGATTATTTAGAAATAATGGTAATTTAAAAGATATACCAATAGTTATGGACCAATTTGCAAGTGAAAAAAATTACTATAATTATTTAACTGATCAAAAAGATGTTATTAAAAAAATTCATTTTGAAACAAAAGCTGAATCAAAATATATTTCTGTGGCTTGTGCCAGTATTATTGCCAGATATCATTTCTTAGAAAGTATAAGAGTTTTAGAAGAAAACTATAATATACAATTACCTTTAGGAGCTAATAATAAAGTAAAAGAATTAGTTAATAAATATAAAGCTGAAATGAAGGGCAAAGTTGAAATGTTTACTAAACTGCATTTTAACAGTGAAAAATAAAAAAACCCTATTATACTGGGTTTTTTTTATACTCACTGATGGACGCAATGAGTACTACTGTCAGCGTATTAATAATAATACACGAAATACAGAGTGCTAGTAAAACTAACACAATATAATTATAAAGTAATAAAAAAAAAAAAAAAATAAATTTTAAATTTATTTTTTAACTTAAAATAATTTTTACTTCTTTTTTAAAAATATATTCCACTTTAGCCTCTTTTAACATTTTTTTAGCAATTTTATTTTCTACCTTATTTTCATACTTATCACAAGAATAAGTAATTTTTTTAATACCTGATTGAATAATGCTTTTTGTACACTCATTACAAGGAAATAAACTAGTATATATTTCACAACCCCTAACAGAATCCTTTGAAGATAAAATCGCATTTAATTCTGCATGAACAATATAAGGATATTTTGTTTCTTCTAATTTTCCATCTCTTGATCATGGATAATTATCATCATTTAGACCTCTTGGCAAACCATTATATCCTGTTGAAACAACTTGTTTTAAATTATTAACTATAACACAACCAACTTGTGTAGTTGGATCCTTACTTCTCATTGCATTTAATTGTACCATTGCTAAAAAATAAGTATCTCAATCAATGTAGTCTTTTCTTTTTTGCATATTTTTAACCTCATTTTGAAATATTTCCACTAGAGTCAATAAATCAATCTCAACCATTTCTTAAAATAATTGAGTTTGCTTTAGTGCTCGGCATTCAACCTTTAATAACATATAGTTGTAAAGTCATTACACTATACGGGTCATGAGCTGGTGAATAATAATTCATTAAAGAAAATGTAAGTGGAAGAAAAAATGACAAAGTAAGAATAATAATTGGCAGTATTATTAATTTATCTAAAGTTTCTTTTTTATAAGTTAATAATAAGTAAATGCTTGAAGAAATTGCAGCTGAGGCAATAATCATTATATATAAGTGAGCTTGACTTAAAAATAGTGGATAAATAACTAAACATAAAATTGGAAAAACCATTCTATTTTTTGAAAATAATTGTATAGGTTCTCTTTTCTTATCTCATGTAGTTACTGCTAAAACCCCTAATACACTAGCCATAAAACCTAGGCCACCTGAAAATACAGCTTGTTGGGTTGGAACTGTTGCGCTAATAAAGAATCCTACTAGGGGGTAAGTAATGAATATTGCAATTGCAAATTTTATTGAGCCTACTAATCCTTCTGTATATCTTGCTAATTTAATTGATGTTCCAGCTAAAAATATTTGTATTATTGCTATTAATAGTCCATTAGAATTTGATGTAAATCCATATGTAAAAATTCTTCATCATTGTTGACCTACAATAGTTAAATTTCTATTTGTAGCTCCAAAAAATAAATCAATTGAAAGACCATTTATTTGAGGAAATCATAGCATACTAAAAACAGCTGTAATTGAAGGCATAATCATAAATATAACAATTAAAAGTATTGAAATTGGACTATTTCTATTCATTCTTTGGATTGCTTTTTTAAACTTCAAGTTAGAAGATTTTGTTGGATCCTTTAAAATTTCAACCATTTCTTCATCTGAAATGTAATCCTCTTTTACTTCTTTTTCTTGTTCTTTAATCGAATCAATTTTAGAAAAATAAGGTTTTAATTTTATTTTAGTATTTTCTAAATCTGAAACACTAAAAGTTGTACCTTCCAATTGAATATCAATTTCAGAATCGCTTAAGGCAATGTTTAATACTTCTAACTTTTCTCTTTTTTGTGATTTTAGAGTTGCTTTTATCTCATTTAAGTTTTTATCAATTGTTACTGGAGAACCAATGGTTACTCTAATTATTTTAAATTTAGACTTAGGATTAATTAAATAAGATACGTAATCATTACTGTACTTTTCCAAAGCTCTATATTTTTCAACTTTAACAAAATAGTGCACTAAATTTAACTTCAATTCATTAAAATTTATCATATAATACTCACCTATTCTTTAAACATATTGATTTTATCATTAAATTCTTTTGGTAAATCACTTATTAAATCTAATTTTTTATTAGTTATTGGGTGATTAAATGCCAATCTATAGGCATGCAAATATTGACCAAATTCTTCTTTCATATCTTCTTTAAAAGCATATAAAGGGTCTCCAACTACTGGATGCTTGATATAAGATAAATGAACCCTAATTTGATGTGTTCTTCCGGTTTCAATTAGACAACTTATTTTTGAATTATTTTTGTAACGTTCTAAAACAGTAAAATTTGTAACTGCATGTTTTGAATTAATATCTGTTGTTGTCATTTTTTTTCGATCACCCTTATGACGACCAATTGGAGCATTTATTTTGCCTGCATTGGGTTCAACCACGCCATGAACTAAGGCAATATATTCTTTATGAATTTCATTATTTGCTAACATTTTTGTAAGACTTCTATGTGTTTTATCATTCTTAGCAACAATTAGCAAACCAGTTGTCATTTTATCTAGTCGATGCACAATTCCAGGTCTTAATACTCCCCCAATTGAAGATAAGTCCTTTATTTTATATAATAAAGCATTTACTAATGTTCCAGTTGGATTACCTGCTGCTGGATGGACAACAATACCATTAGGCTTATTTACTATTAATAAATCCTTATCTTCATAAACTATCTCAAAATCAATATCTTCTGGTTTTGCTTCCATTTCTGTTGGTTCTTTAATATTCATTTTAATAATATCAGCTGCTAATAGATTATACTTAACGCTAACCTCTTGGTCATTTACAAGAACATCTTTTGCTTCAATTAATTTTTGAACATAACTTCTTGAAAAATCATATTCTTCTTTTAAATATTCAGTTAAAAACTTATCTAATCTTCCTGCATCGTGTTCTAATTTAATTTCCAATTGATTCATAATCTACTCCTTGTTTTTATATTCTTTTCACTCTTTTTGTAATTGCTTATTTTTTGATAAATAATCTTTATATGAGAATTTTTCTTGATTTTTATTATTTATTTTAGATCAGTAACTTTCAAAAAGAAATGCTTTTCTATATTTAATATCACAATAAAAATCATACTTTTTAAGATCTTTTTTCCTCATATTAAACTCTATAATTTCTATAACTATATAAATTACAAAAATTACAAAAATTATAGCTACTGCAATCGATACTCAAGCATCAGCTAAATTAAATATAAAATTTGAGTATGCATATTCAAATTCTAAAAAATCAACAACTCCACCACTTATTCCGTCTTTTGTAAGAGGAGCCCAAGCTCTACCTAATAAGTTAGCTACACTCCCAGCTACCATTAAATTAATTGGTATTAGTCAATATTTATTTTTCAAAAAAATAAACACAATAATTAAAAGTAATGTGACAAGTGTTGCAATTGTAATAGCCAATCCCTTATTATCAGCATTCATTCCATATGCTGCACCAGGATTTATTATATAATTAAACCTAATAATTCCGGGAATAAATGTTGCATTATTGCCTTCATATTTCATTGTATTAACAACAATAGCTTTACTAATTCAATCAAAACCTATTAAAATCACCATTAAAGGTATACATCAAATTAATTTGAATTTAAAAATATAATTATGATTTTTTAGCCCTGACTTAATATTAAATAGAAAATCCTTCATTTCATCTCACCTTAATTTATTACGTTAAAACATCTTTGACAAATATCTTCTTTTAATTCATCAAAAATTGCTCAGCATCTTTGACATTTTAACCCTTGTTTTAATTCTACACTAACATTTGCTAGCTTAGAGTTAATTTTGTCTTTTAACTGTAAAAAATTTATTGAATTAACTATTAAAATTTGATTTAAATCTTTAATTTCTTTAAAGAAGCTAAACTCCTTATTGATTTCCAAATTAATAACTGCTTCAAAACCTTTTTTTATTATTTTTTCATTTCTTGCTTTTTCTAATGCTTCATTAACAACATCACGTAGTTCTAAGACTTTATTTCATTTAGAAACAAAATCTTTTTCTTGTAAAAAACTTTGTTCTTTTAAATCTAATAAATGAATTGATTCTTCTTTTTTAATTTTTTCAATACTTTGATATGCCTCTTCAACTGTATGAATTAAGACTGGTTTCAACATATCAAGTAATGCTCAAAGTTGCTCATAAATTACAGTTTGAACTTGCCTTCTTCTTTTTGAGTTAACAGCTTCTACATAAATAATATCTTTAATAAAATCTAAATAAAAAGAAGATAAATCATTAGTAACATAGTTATTAATTAATTTAAAACCACTATTAAAACCATAATTTTCCATTGCATTAAAGAACTTGTTTTTTGTAACAGTTAAATTATTTAAAGCAAATTTATCAACTTCTTCCAATTCTTTTTGATAATCTTTTTTAGGGTCAAAATCAACTAAATTTGATAAAATAAATCTAATTGTGTTTCTAATTTTTCTATATGATTCAGATACTTGTTTTAAAATATCTTTTCCAATTCTTTGATCATCTGTAAAATCTGTTGAGAATACTCAAAGTCTTAAAATATCTGCTCCCAAATCATTGGTTATTTCCAAGGGGTCAATTGTATTACCAATTGATTTTGACATTTTTTTACCTTTTTCATCATTTGTCATCCCATGAGTAATTAATTCTTTATAAGCGGGCTTACCATCATAAATAACAGAGTTAATCATCGAAGAGTTAAATCAACCTCGATATTGATCATTTCCCTCTAAATAAATATCAAAAGGTCTTTTTAAACCGAAATTTTGCTCCATTGCTAAATTAGAACTTCCTGAATCAAATCAGACATCTAAAATATCAGTTTCTTTTTCTCAACCTAAACCTTTAAATTTTTCAGGTAAAAAAGTATCAGCTGGTAAATCAAATCAAGCATTAGTACCCTTTTGAGCAATAATATTTATTGCATAATCAACAATCTCTTTATTTAATTGAGGTTGTTTATTTTTATCAAAAAATGCAATTATTGGTACTCCTCAAAGTCTTTGACGAGAGATTGTTCAATCATTTCTATCTTTAATAATATTTCTTAATCTTTCTTTTGACCACTCTGGATTTGTTTTTACATCTTTAACAATAACTTTATCAATATCTTTTTTTAAACTTTCTAAACTAACAAATCATTGATGTGTTGCACGATAAATTACTGGTTTTTTTGTTCTTCAATCATGAGGATATGAATGTTTTACAAATTTAAGTTTTAACAATAGATTTTTTTCTTGTAAAGTTGTACCAATTATTTTATTTGCATCCTCATAAAAAATTCCTTCTAATCTTGAATCATTTATTGTTACATCAAATTTACCTTGATTATCAATTGGAGCAAAAGCTTTAATATTATTTTTGCTAACAATTTCAAAGTCATCTTCTCCAAAACCTCCAGCAATATGAACCAGTCCTGTTCCAGCTTCGCTTGTAACATGATGACCTAAAACTGTGAATCCTGTTTTATCTTCATATCAAGGATGTTGATAATTAATTTTAATTAATTGTGAACCCATAAAAGTATCTAAAACTTTTACATTCTCTCATCCAATTTGTTCTGATACTGAATTAATTAAATCTTTTGCTATAATAAATTTTCTTTGATCATTTTCTGGTTTAACTAATACATACTCCAACTCTTCTCCAACTGCAATTAATTGATTTGAAGGAATTGTTCACGGAGTAGTTGTTCATATAACCAAATTTGTATCTTTAAATTTTTCATTTTCTACTATTTTACAAGCTACAAAGATTGTTGGTGATTTTACTTCAGCATATTCAATTTCAGCCTCTGCTAATGCAGACTCACTTGAAGGAGATCAGTAAATTGGTTTTAAATCTCTATATATTAATTTTTTTTCAACCATTTTTGCAAATAATCTAAGTTCACTTAACTCAAAATCATCAGTTAATGTAATATATTTTTTTTCATAGTCTGTAAAAATTCCTAATCTACTAAACTGTTCAGATTGGTTTTTTACTTGAGTTAAAGCATATTGTTTACAAAGATTTCTAAATTCTACAGGTTTTAAAGTTTTTCTATCAACTCCAGTTTTTGTAACTGCAGTTTCAATTGGAAGACCATGTGTATCTCAACCCATAATATAAGGTGAACAATAACCAGATTGATTTTTTCATCTTACTATAATATCTTTTAATATTTTATTTAAAGCATGTCCAACATGAATATTTCCATTAGCATATGGAGGACCATCATGTAAAACAAAACTAGGCTTTTGTTTATTAGCTTCAATTTTTTTCTTATAAATTTTTTGACTATCTCATTTTTCTTGAATATTTGGTTCTTTAGCTTTTAAATCTGCTTTCATATCAAAACTTGTTTGATTAATAAGTAATGTATCTTTATAATTTTTTTCCATAATTTTTTCCTTTCAAAATAAAAACGCTCCTATAATAGGAGCGTTTTAACGCGGTACCATCCTAATTTAAATAAATACTAAAAATAGATATTTATTTATCTCAATTGAAATATTAACGCTTTTCTTGCGAGAAGTTCTACTAAGTAAAAATACTTTTCTTCTTCTAATATTCATAAGTGATAATTTTAATAATTCTATATTAACTCTCAGCAAATGTTAACTCTCTGTGAAAAGAACTTATTAAAATCTTGTCTTACTATTTCTATATTTTTCACTATATTCTATAAATTTTTTTAAGTTTAATCCATTATTTCAGTTTTTTGGATTTGTAGGTCCATTGCTGGCACTTTCACCTTGATTTTCAAATAATTCTTCTTTTATAGGAAGATTTGGATTGGATAAAATTTGATCAATATTTATCCCAAAGAATCCAAGCCCTAATAAATTATTTGTTATTGAATTACCTCATTCATTTTTATCTTCATGTAATTTAGTTAATGCAGCAGCTAAATTACTTTCTCCATTTTCTGGTTCATCATCATTTTTCACACTAAAACCACTTGCAGATGAAGAATATGTACTTGCTACTCCAATTTTTACAGGTTTATCACCTAAATAATAAACTTCTGATTGCTCATTTCATTTCTTATCAATTAAATTTTTAATTGTTCCATAGAAATAAGCTGGATTCTCTTCATTTCCAGTTCCATATGTGGATCTTATTTTTTCCCCTTTTTTAATTACTGTTGTGTTATTTTTGTAACTAATTGAAATATCTTCTTTTGCAGTTACAAAATTGACATCTCTATATACATTATACATTAGTAAATCAATACATTCATATCAACCAGTTAAATCTTCAATGAAGGGAATTGAAGTTGGTTTGTTTGTAGAAACTCCATCTTTAAATAATCATTGAATTTTAGTTGACAATGATAAATAAAAATCTTTATCATTTAATCAATAAATAATCATGATTTCTTTTATTACTTGAGAAATAGTTGCTTGACTTTCTCTATTGTAAAGAGTCTTTCCTGCAATGGCCAAACTCATTCCATCTAAACCATAGCTATCAAGTAAAAAATACATTCTATTTCTAAGTTTATCTTTTTGCTTCCACTTTCAAATCATCCTATCTGCAGTAGCTCCACCTCAATTTGTAATAATTTTAGTGTCATCTTCTCAAGTACCATCGATTTGTTTTTGTTTTCTATTTATTAAATACTTAGAATTATCAACATCATAAATCCCAGAATCAGCACCTTCAGGCTCTGTAATAAAATCGTTAATATTTAAACTATTAATATCTCCTTCCCTTTCTTTCGTATATAATGAAGAAATATTTATAATATCGTAAGGATTGTTTTCAGACTCAATTATTGATGATAATTTTGGTTCCCTTCATGATAAACTACCTTTATCTTCAATCACATTTCCTCAATTTCATCAATAACCCATTAATGAAGATTCTGCTTGGTCTATTGGATTTTGAGCCTTTTTGACAGTTTTATCTGTCGCTTTAAAATGAATTGTTGCTGTTCCTTTTGCAATTCAAGAGTATTCTGATACTTTAATAGTTGCAACATAGTTTTTCAGTTCTTCTTCATTATCATTTTCATATTTTAAGTTAAAATTGGAGTTTGTAATTGTATATGTTTCTTCTCTAATTGAATTGACATCAAATTGAAAATTTGCAATTCTTTCAATATCTTTTTTGCTATCAACAGTTATATTATTAATTTTAGCAATTCTTTTAATAATTTCCTTTTGATTTACTTCTGACATTTCGCCAAGATTAAAATTATATTCGAAAGATTCTATATCTTTCAAACTAAAAGAACAAGAGACAACAGTTGTTGATGTAGTTGAAACAAGAAATGAAGCCGAAGCCAATAAAGCTAATAATTTTTTCATAAAGAGCTCTCCTTTTTATGATTATACAATAAAAATTAGTAAAGTCTTTTTGCTATTACTTACTATTTTTTATTTAATTTATTAATAATTTCTTCTAAATATTGATCAATTTTTTGATCTTTATTATTAATAAAGTATTCATGTTTAGCTAAAAATTCTTGTAAATATTGACTAAATTCTAATGGATTTTTATTAATCTTTTGCAATGTTAATTCTATTTCTTTTTTAAACTCATATGCTAAATTAATTGATTTAGATATTATTATCTCTGAATTTTTTCTTGCAATTTCATAAACATTTTTGGTTCTTTGCAGTCCAATTTTTGTATATTCTTCCTTGTTTTTATAGCCTTCTAGTTCTTTTTCTAATAGCTTAATTTTTAACAATAATTCTGAATTATCCATTATAATTTTCCCTCAAAATTTCAATTCAATGATATCTCTGCTGTTTTTTTGAATTTTTCACGATACTCCTCATTTTTGCTAACAATTATATTAATAATTAAGTCAAAAATAATCATCTCTCCTGGAACAGATGAAATTGAAGGATATTTTATTTTATCATTGCTAATTGTTTGTGTTTCTATTATGTGGATTTTATTAACATTTAGATCTTTTTCTAATTGCTTAAATGTTATTTCCTTGTCTGAAGTTAAAACTAAAATTGGAATATTCTTATTACATGTTCACTTGATTGATTCAATAATTTCTTTTGTTCATCCTGTTCTTGTAATAAAAATTACAAAATCATTTTCATCAAAAAATATTGCTCTTTGAACATAATTGTGAATATTTGAAACAGCTTGTGCCATTATATTAATTCTTGATAAATTTAATACAAAAGAACTTGCACTTATTTGTTGTTGCTCTATTCCAAAAATCATTACTCTTTTTGAAGAGTAAATTTTTTTAGAAACCAAATCAATTTCTTCATTATCAATACTATTTAAAGTTTCATTAATTGTATAAATAGCTGCGCCTCTTACATTATGAATGATTTCTTCGATAGTATTGTCTTCTCCTAATTTATAATAACTTCCTTGCATCCTTGACTTTTCATAAACAAACATTTGTATTGCTTTAAATGATTTAAATCCTAGTTTTTGACATACCCTTGTCATAGTTGATGGACTTACATTACTCTTTCTTGAAACCTCTTGTATTGAGTTACTACAAAAAAATTCTGGATCATTATTAACCAAATTTAATATTGAATTTTCTGTTGAATTTAAATTTTTGTCCTTTGAATCAATTATTTTCATCCCTTAATTACCTCTTTTTTTTATTTTTGTTAGAAAGAATTTTTTAACATGAATAGAATTATTTTTTAATTCTTTAATATGTTGATCTCTTAACTGGTTTAATTGTATTATATTAGAGCATTTTTTAATTTCTTTAATATAATCAGTTGATAATTTCAAAACAACACTTGTTCCATAAACATCAACTTTTTTTTGCTTCACTTTTAATATTATAAATGTTATTAAGCAAAAAGATAACATTAAAATTAAACTATAAGTAATAATAAAAGGAATAGCTAAATTTCCTCCCAACCTAAAATCTACTTTATATAATTGCTCTTCTCCTAAACCTTCATATACTAAATCCTTTGCATTTACTCACCCTGCTTGCATAACATTAAGCATATATCTTTGAGGTAGAAAATATAAAATAAAATTTAACCATGTTATTTTTGCAACAACTTCATAAGGAAAAGCACAACCTAACAAATTATAAGAAAATATATAAATTAAAGAAACATAAATTGAGCCCACTACTGTTGATTTTACAAACATAAAGATTGCGTAACTAATTAAAACACAAAGTAATCATAAACTAATGGTTCCTGTAATAAACATAGTTCAATTAACTGAAGAGAATAAAGTTCTTTGGTCTTTAAAAAATATTAATGTTAAACCCATTAATAAAACTATAATACAGAAGTTAATTGTAAAATTTGCTAATATATTTGCTCCTGGTTTTATAAAACCATTTAATCCTGTATTATTGATTCTTCGGTCAAAACCTGTATTCTTATTATTTGAAAGTGCTCTATGAAAAGTATGTATTCCATTTCTTACAATTAATGCTCCAATAGCTGATGAAAACAAAAATGGATTATTACCTTTAAAAAGTAATCAAATAAATAAGGTAAAAATAACAAGAAAAACACCGAGAAACATGTTTAATGGAGAATAAACAAAAGTCTTTAAAGATAAAATATAAAGGTCTTTAAAACTCTTAAAATTATTATTTATTTTTTTATAATTTTTTTGATTCATCATTCTTATTTTTTCCTTTTACTTTATTTTCTCTTTTTTTCGCTTCTATTATTAAATTTTTAACTTCAATAACTTGATTTAATTCTTCAATTGAATTAGCTTTTTTAATACTATAAATAATTGCAATATGTTTTAAATTAGTCGGATACTTTTTAAGTAATTTCTTTTTATATCCGAAAGTCTTTTTTAACAATAAGACCAATCAAATTGTTAAGAATATTAATATAATCAATGAGACTAGATAAGGAATTCAAAAGTTACCATTGTAACCAAATTGATTTGTTTTCATACTAATATCATCTGCTCAACCAGAAGCCATAATATTTAAAAAATATCTTTGAGGGAGAAAAAAACCTATTATTATAATTGGTTTATTTTGCTCTAATAAAGTTCAAGGTATTCCCAAACCTAGTAAAAACATTGGTAAAAAGTAGAAAAGATTAGCTATTACAGATGCTCATTCATAACTTTTTGCATGAAAAACTATTATTAAAGCAATTAAATTTGACGAAATTGCTAAAAGAAAGAAACCTAAAAATAGAACTGGTCAATTAACATTAACTATTTCTTGTCTTTGATCTGGAAATAGCATACTAATTGCAAACATAAATATTGCCACTAAGATATTAACTATTTGACTAAATAAAATAATAATGGAGAACACAAATGTCTTTGAAACTTTAGTAGAAAAGAGACGTTCAAGAAACATAGAGGATTTAAAATCATAAATAGTTTTTACAAGATTAAATAAACAGTTTCTAATAACACTAATACCAATAGCACTTGCCACAATAAAATTATCAACTACTAAATCCTTATTGCCAGTTCCTGTTCCTGCATTTTTAAAAGCCAATCATACAACAAGAGTAATTGTTGTAATTATTCAACCTGAAAAAACTACAAATAAGTCCTTTTTATAATTTGATAACTGCATTACAAATATTATTTTAAAAGCACTTCAATTACTCTTATTCATATTTTACCCCCTCTTTATTTTCTGTTTCTTTTCTAGTCTTTGTTGTTTTTTTATTCATTTACTCTCTAATTTCATTGATTTAATTTCTTCTTGAATATATTTTTTCTTTAATGAAGAAAGCTGCTCCAATTCTTTTTTTGATAATTGGGCTGTAAGTTCAGTTGCATAAACAATATACTTATTTGATTTAAAACTCTTATAAAGATCCTCTTCTAGAAAATTAAAGAATTTTTCTGTTTTTTTAAAAAAAACTAATGCAGATTTTTTATACTTTACTTTTATATCTAACTTATTAACTTTTTTTCTAGTTCTTTTAAATATCTTAATAGCCATTTTTGTATGTAATAAAACTTCTTCAATATTTCTTCTATTAATAGCTGTTGATAACAAACTAACTAAAACATTTTCCAACTCGTTTAAATGATAGTTGATATTTCTGATATAAACTATATTTGGTTCATGCTCATTACCTATATTTTTTTCTAAAAAATAATCATATTGTTCTTTAAATAATTTTCTATTTTCTTCAAATTTTTTTAAAATAGGTTTAAATAATGGATCTGGTTTAACCTTAATTTCTTGTTGACTAATAGCATCCATTATATTTAGTGAGTACTTTTCAAAAGTTAAATTTTTCTTTCAATCAGTAATATGATCATCAGAAACTATAAAACCATGATCTAAAACAATTACTCTTTCACAAAGCAATTCAAAAGTTGAATCATCTGGTGAAATAACAACAAATGTGGCTTCATATTTTTCCTTATATTCTTTTAAAAAATTTAAAATCTTAATTTTAAAATCTAAACCAATTGAAGATGAGACTTCATCTAAAACAACTAATCTTGGTCTATTAATAATGGCTAAAGCAATTGAAAATAATTGTAATCAAGAGGTATTACATGATGTCAATGTTTTTTCTCATCTCAAATCAATACCAAATACTTCAACAAGTTTATCTATTCATTCTTTATCTTGTATATCATTAATATGCTTATATAAATTGAAAACTTCTTTTACAAGAAAACCTTCAGGTCAAGTTGTTTGTCTAAACTGAAATCCAATATTTGCCATAACATTTTCATTATTAAAATTATATTGAATAATTCCCCCAGATTGTTTTATTTGACTAGCTATTAATCTACCCAAAACACTTTTTCCAGATTGATTGGGTCCAATGATTGCTAAACCTTCACCCTTATTAATTTTCAAATTAATTTTTTTAATAACTCAATTTTTTTTATTAAATATTTTTGAAACATTTTCCAAAGAAACGGTTACTTCCCTATTTTTCATCTTTTTATACCTTCTATTTTTTATTTACAAAATTTTCAACAAGTTTCCAATACATTTCAGTATGTAAAACTTGAGTTCTTATATGTTCTCCTGTTAAAAAAATATGTAAAGCATCTTTTATTTTTAAAATTTTTCTTAAATTATAAAATTTTTCACTGTCTTGATAATCTGTTACCTTATCTTTTTTAGAATGTAAATAAAGTATTGGAAAAGAAGTTTTACACAATGGAATTTTATATGTTATGGTGTCTGCTTCAATATTTATTTTATATTTATCATTATATACTTTATAAACCCCTTGTAAAATTTTATCTAAAAAATTACCAATAAGTGCTCCACCAATTGTATTAATAACTCTTTCCAAAACCTTTGCTGTTTCAAAATATGGAGAGTCAGCAATAGCAAATTTAATATTATATTTTTTAATATTGTTTGAGATTGCAACCCTATTAACTGTATGAGCTCCCATTGAAAAACCAATTAGAGATATTTCTTTTGTTGAAAAATTTGTTTTAACAAAATTTAAAGCACTTAATAAATCTTTTTCCTCATTAATACCCATTGTAATAAGTGCATCATCAGATTCACCATGATTTCTAAAATCAAATGCAAAAATATTATAGCCAAGCTTATTAAAATAGTAACTTGCAATTGCAGATGATTCTTTTGAAGACGAAAAACCATGACAAGCAATAATTCATTTTTTAGTTTTTTTCTTATTTAAATGATATATCCCAACAATATTTTTTGAGTCAAAAGATTTGAACTCGACTTTTTTAAATTCCTTAATATCAAGATTTAAAATTTCCTGATCATGTATTTGTTCAAAAATTGCTTGCTGATATAAACTCAATAAGCTTAAATAACCGTTATTTTTATACAAATCATGATTTTGACGATTACGATTATTTATTAAACTTATAATTTTTTCAATTAGTATATTATTCATAATTTTTCCTCACTTACTAAATAGTATAAAAAAAATCTACAAATTTGTAGATTTTTTAAAACTTTTATTAATTATTTAATTTGCTCTTTCAATGAGCACCTTGTCTTTTTAAAGTTCAATTGTCTGCAATAGCTATTTTATCATTTAGATATTGTTGATAAGCAACTTGTCAATCTTCTTTTGATAAAAGTTTTGAGTTAATTTTAACATTATAATACTTAAATTGACCAGTACCAAATGCTTCATATGATTTTGTATATGGTGCTAGATGATTAACTGTTCAAACAGTTGGCATTCCCTTTGTATACAAAGTTAATGTTAAAAAATCTTTATATAATAATTGTGTTTCTGTTTCAGCAAATTCTTTAAATCTTTGTTCACTTTCAGCAACATTTAAATCTGTAGATTGAAAACTATTTGAATATGTTTCATATGATTTTAATAATGCCTTTGTAGCACTATTTTCTTCATTTGGTTTTTCTAAAGATCTTGCATAAAGCTTTTCAGTTGTTATATTATATTCTGAATCATCATTTGCATTATCTTCACTTGCTGCTGCTTTTGATTTAAATAATCTTGAAGTTCCAGTATAAGCACCATAAGGCCCTCATAGTGTCATTGTTTCTAAAAAACTTGATGGGTCTTTATAGTCAGGTGATCAACCACTTATAAATAAATCAGTTGCCCCTCTTGAACCATTTGTTCTATATTCATCTGTTGATGAAAGAACTTTAGTTTGTACAAAGACTGGGTTATTTTTAATTTCATTAAATTTTTTAAACATCATATTTAAATATGGATTTAATGAATTGTTATTTGATGGACTTAATATAAGTTTTAAAATAACTTTGTTATCTGATTTTCCTTTTACTTTTCTTTTTTTAATATTGTTCAAACTAATATATTCATTTATATTTTTAATTAATTCTTCATTAGTTTTTCCTACTAACTCTTTTGACTTATTGAAGTAAGAATCTTTACCATCTTTTAAACTTCAATCAGTATCAGTCGAAGTTACAGTTGCACCATTTTCGCTAATTAATTCATCATAACTATCAGATACATATTGTGTATAATCTTTTGCACCATTACTTGCAACACCATAACCTGTATATGTATTTCTTAACATTTGTGATGGTTCTCCAACTTCATCAATTGTTTTTGAAAAAAACCTAACGAAGTCTGTTCTGTCTAAAGCTGTTGATATAAATGTTCTTGCATCAATTGATTGAAGCAATTTTGAAGCATCTAACGCTCTTTCTCTTTCCTCAGGTTTTAATGAATTGTCATCAATTTCTGAATTATAGTAGTTGTATACTAATAGAAATGAACCAGAAGCATCCGGAGAAGAAACTGGATATGCACCTTCAAATTTAGGATTTTCATATGAATCTTTACCTTGACCGATATAGTTATTTCAACCTTTTAAATCATCTGATTTTAATTCAAATCCTGTTGTTGAACCTGATTCAAATAAAATTCTTTCTTTAGTAGCAGAGGCATCATCAACATAGTTATATTCTAAAGTTTTAATATTAGTACTTTCTTTTAATACATAATGTTCATTTTTTTGTAAAATAATTTTTCCATTTGGATTAGCTTGAGTTGGATAGTAAGAAGCATTATACATTGCTTCTTTAAAATCTTTAACATCTCCCTTTTCTGCTGTAAAAATTGGTGAGAACACTGAATATGTTAATAAACTTTCAAAATATGGTGCTTTTTTAGTTAAGTCAAAAGTAAGTAATTCTTGATTATCAATGCTTACAGTAATTCCAAATTTCTCAGGATCATTACTTCATATTTTATCCTTTTCAACTTTTATCGCTGCATTTAATTTTGCAGTATCTTCAGCTGTTTTTTCACTCTCTTCATATTCTCCTTGAGCATTTGTAATTCCCTTTTGAATTTCAGCAGCACCTTTAATAAATGATGTTCACAATGAAGCAACATCTGAACCATTTTTTGGATTTAAAGCAAATCAAGCTGCTTGTCTAACTCCTTCAATAACTGAAGCTTTTCCCTCTCCGGTTTTAGTTTGATCAGAAGATACTTTACCATTTTGATCAACTATTTTTCCTTGATAGTTAACTCAAGTCATAGGTCTTGTTTTATAAGTCCATTGTTGACCTTCATTTTTCATATCACCTACATAAGAATAATGTGCATCTGATTGATTTTGCTCTTCTCCATATTCACTTTCAACAAGAGAACCATAAATTCTTCCATATTGATCTGTTGATAAAAATGTATCAAATGAGTTAGCTCAAATTCTTGAATCTTCTGCTTGCATTGAATATGCAGTATTTCAACTTGTTACATTTGATGTATAAATTGATTTGAATACATCTGTGCTTACAGCTCTGTCCATTAAATATTTTAAAGAAGTTGCACAAGAAACAACAGAAGATGAAACCAATGTTGTTGTTAAGCCTAAACCTAAAAGTCCTAATGTTTTTTTAAATAATATTGACATTTTTTTCTTCCTTTCGTTGTTCTATTTTTTTACTAATTTTTTAATTTCTTTAATTTCTCTTTTATTTGCTCATACAAAATGGTCTTTTGTAATCTCTTTAAAATATGGTAAATCAAATATGTAATCACTGTGCTCTTTTTCTGGATCATAAACAACCAGTTTAGTACTTTTTGCAAGTTCAGGTTCTGGTATTGGAATTGCAGAAAGTAAAGCCCTTGTATAAGGATGAAGAGGATTTTTAAATAATTCCTCTGCTGGTGCAATTTCAATTATCTGTCCATGATAAATAACAGCAATTCTATCAGCAATATGGCGAACAACAGATAAGTCATGAGCCACAAATACATATGTTATTCCTAATTCTTCTTGAAATTTTTTAAATAAATTTAATACTTGAGCTCTTATTGAAACATCAAGAGCTGAGATTGGTTCATCTGCAACAATAATTTTTGGTTGCATTGCTAAACTTCTTGCAATTCCAATACGTTGTCTTTGCCCACCCGAAAATTCATGAGGATATCTTGATAAGTGTTCAGGTAATAATCCTACAGAATTAACAAGTTTTAAGATAATATGCTTTTTAACTAAAGCTGGAGTTACTTGATCTAAAGTAATTTTTTCATTTGGGTTTTGTTCATTATATTCTGTTACATATAATTCCTTTGCCTCTTCACCTTTGTAAAGTTCGGGAAAGTTCTCCATTCCTTCAGCAATAATTTCTTCAATAGCCATTCTATCATTTAATGAAGAACTTGGATCCTGGAAAATCATTTGAATGTTTTTTCTATTAATTCTTCTTTGTTTTTTCGATTGACTTTCAAAAAAATAAGAATCTTTAATAATTTCATCAATTGAAGGTAAGTCTAGAAAATCTGTTAATTCAACAAATGATTCAATTTCTTCTGGTGTGTAAGTAATTTCAATTCCTTTTCAAACATAAAAGTTTTCTATAAGTTCTCTATCCTTAATTATATTTTTTTCAATTATTTTTATAATATAACTAAATTCTTTTTTTAATTCTTTTAATTTGACATCAGTTATTTTTGATTCATCAGTTGCAAGATTTTTTAATTCATTTTCAAAATCAGTATTTTTTAATTTTGAAACTAATGAATTTATTTTAGGTGTTATTGTTTTTTGTTCTGAAAGTAAATTTAAAATTTCTTTACATGCAGCTACATTTAAGTTTTTACGAGATCAAAAGTCCGTAATAAAGTATTCTAATTTCTTATATTCCTTATCATCTGAAGGTACACCATTTGCCTTCATAATTTCAAATTGTTTTTTACACTCTTCAAAAAATTCATTTCTATTCACATAAATTAATTTATTATAATAATTAATAAATTCTTCTCTTTTTCTCATTGGAGATGAAAGTGCATGTAATTGAAATTGTAATGATTTAGCTCATGAAAGTTTTGATAAAAATTCTTTATGATTATCAGTAATAACCTTTCATAAACTTATTAATTTTTTAAATACTGATTCCAATTTTTCTGGTGGAACATTATCAATTTCATCTCTATAATCAGAAATTTCTTGAACCTTTAAATAAATTTCATCAGCATTTTCTTTAATTGATATTATAGCTTCTTTAGTTTCTTTTAGCTTTGATAAAACAGATCTTTCCAGTTCTTTTGAAACTTCTGGAATATATGAGTGTAAATTATCAACAAACTTAATCATTCTATCTTCATTTTTAATAATTGAGTTTATATATTTTAAATTCTCTAAAATAATTGCTTTTAAATAAGCTAACTTAGAAGTTTTAGTTTGTAATTCAAGATCTTCTTGAGTTAGTACTCTTGGATTATTAGTATAGTTTTCATACAATCCTTTTAATCCATCAATTCTAGCTTGAATTTCTCTTGTTGTAATATCCATTTTATATGACATATTTTCAAGTTTTTTAGAAATTTCTTTATTTAATTTATATAACCTTGTTGGGCTACCAGCAACAATATTATCCTCCATATAGATTGCTCCATCTTTTAATGGTTGCACTCCAACAATAGCTCTACCAATTGTGGTTTTTCCACTTCCTGATTCTCCTACTAAACCAAATATTTCACCTTTATAGATATCAAAACTAGTTTCTTTAACAGCTCTAAATTTTTTACCTTTAACACGGAATTCAATTACTAAATCCCTAATATTTAAGAGTACTTCTTTATTTGTTGACATAGTTTTAGCCTACCTTTTCTGATTCTTTTATTGTTTTGCGTAAGTTGTTTAAGACATTTGGTTTTTTAACTTTTGGAGAACGTGGATCTAATAATCAAGTTTTTGCAAAATGAGTTTCACTAACCTTAAACATTGGAGGTTGCTTAATATAATCAAGTTCTAATGCAAATTTATTTCTTGGAGCAAATGCATCTCCAATAATTTCATTGAATAATGATGGTGGAGTTCCTTCAATTGAGAATAAGTCATCTCCCTTTTTACCTAATTGAGGTAATGAAGATAATAATGCTCAAGTATATGGATGTTTTGAATCTTCAAAAATTTCTTTTGTTGTTCCCACTTCCACAATTTGTCCAGCATACATAACAGCAACTCTATCGGCTATTTTAGCAACTACTCCTAAGTCATGAGTAATGAATACAACTGAGAATTTATATTCTTGTTGCAATTCTTTAATTAAATCTAATATTTGAGCTTGAATTGTTACATCAAGCGCAGTTGTTGGTTCATCACAAATTAATATTTTTGGTCTTGATGCAAGAGCAATTGCTATAACAACTCTTTGACGCATTCCACCAGAATATCTACCTGGAATATCTTTAAAACGTTTTTCTGGATTTGGAATTCCTACTTTTCGTAAAAGTTCTATCGCCTCAACTTTTGCTTCACTTCTACTCAAACCAACTTGCTTTCTTAAAACCTCAGTAATTTGAAAACCTACTGGTAATAATGGGTTTAATGAAGTCATTGGATCTTGAAAAATTGTAGAAATTGTTTTTCCTCTTAATTGTCTAATTTCTTTCAATGCTTTTAATTTATTCACTAAATCTGAGTTTTTAATTCTTTTTCAGTCAACTAAAATATTATGAAAATGATCTTTATCCAAAGTTTTTGTTTCAATAATTGATAAACAAATATCTCTTAATTCATTTTCAAATCTTTTTAAATGCTCTTTTGAGTGGAAGTAATTTAAAATAAATTGTTTTTCTACTTCATCTCATTCAGTATTATTTTCAATAAAGTTTTCTATCATTGAAGCTATTTTTGAGACTTGATGTCTACTTTTCATATTAAGTGGTTTTACCTTATTAATATCAATTTCTAATTTTAAAATAGATTCAAGTTTTGAGTTTATTAACTCATCTCTTACTAAATTATCATTAATAATTTTTAATGTTTCTTCTGCAGCTTTGATTTTTAGCTCTAATTTTATTATTTTATTAGCTGTTCTATTATTTCCACTAAAACCAATATTTTCTTGAACTGCATTTAAATGAGTTTTTAAAGTTTCTAACAGTTCATTTTGTTTAGTAATATTATTTTGCTTAATTAGTGAAATTTCATTATCTTCTAACAAGCGAGAATTTAAATCCTCTGTTAAATCTTGTAATTCTTGCTTAGTTCTTAATAAGACTAATTCATTTTCTTCTGATTCAATTTTATTTTCTAATCTTAGTTTTTTTAATTCTTGTTTTTCTAAATTTTCTCTATATTTAGGGTTTAATTTGTATAAATGTTTAATTTCTTTAAACAATTCTTTTATTTTTTCATTATTTATTTTTGTAACATTTTTAATTACATCTTTTGATATTAAAGGACTTTGTAAGTTAACAATATCAATTGGTTCTTTAAAATATGCTCCTTGATCATCAATTGATCCTTGAGTTGGTCGATAAACAATTGAACCTTTACTTACTCATCCATTAGCTTCTAACATTCCTGTAAAAGTTTTTGTAATAACTGATTTACCACTTCCAGATTCACCAACAATTGCTAAAATTTCTTGATCATAAACATCTAAATCAACAGTTCTAATAGCAGTTAAAAAATTACCTCTAACTTGAAATTTAACTTCCATGTCACGAACAGATATAATTCTATTTTCTTTATTCATAATTTTTTTCCTATCTATGTGTTTTAGGATCTAATGAATCGGCAAATACTTTTCCTGCTAAGAAGAATAATAATGATATTCCCCCAACAAAAGCTACTGGAATAATTAATAAGTGAGGAAACACTTCTCAATCTGATCCAGATAATAATTCATTTAGAATTGAACCTAAAGATGCTTGATCTAATGTATTTGTTACAAATCCAAAGTTATAATATGCCAACAATGAATCGATGGCAATTGCTGATGGAATTGCAAATGTTGATGTTTGAATAACTATTGGTAAAATTTTTGGCATTACATTTTTTCTAATAATTTTTGAGCTAGGTGTTCCTAAAACTCTTGAAGCTATATTATATTCTGCATTTCTTACAAGCATTATTTGTACTCTAATAACTGAAGCCAAAGCAATTCAACTAGTTATTGAAATACCAAATATTAAAACTGGAATTGTTGTAGTTCCTCCAAATAAGAAGATAACAATTAGTCATAAAATTAATGATGGTATTAGTGTTAAAAATCTAGTAACTTCAATAAATACTAAATCCAATTTTGAAAAAAATCCTCAAATTGATCCTAATAAAATTCCTAATAAAATTTGAATTGATGCAACAAAGAATGTAAATATTAATGTTGTACGTGTACCAATTCACATTTTAGTTCATAAATCTTCACCAAATTTTCCTAATCCAAATACATGTTGTCAGCTTGGTGCTTCAATATCAATTCCTGGTCTTTCAGTTGGAACCGGGTCTTTTCCTATTCCAATTGAGAAAGCCAATAAAATAATTGCTACTAATAAAAATAATGATATGATAAAAGTTTTTGATTTAAAAACTCTTGCAAATACTGATTTTCAGTAACTGTAAGGTTTATTTGTGATTCTTTCTGATTCTTCGTGCTTAGCACCGATTACTTTGAAGAGAGAATTATCTATAGATTTCATTTCTTCAATAGTATATTGTTTTTGTTCCATAAAAAAATTCCTCTCTATTTTGTTAATTTAATTCTTGGATCTAATGTCGCAAGTAATAAATCTCCAATTAAACTTGAAAATACTCCAGCTGATGCTGATACGAAAATATATCCTAAAACAACGAATGTATCTTTATTAGCTACACCATTTAAAATAAATTTACTCATACCATCAATTGACCAGTGTCTTTCAACCAAAATACTTGAACCAAACAATGTTAATACAAATACTTCTGGTAATGTTTTGATTAATCTAATTCCTGCATTTCTAAAGATGTGAACATAAAATACATATTTTTCACTTAATCCTTTTGAAAGTGCAAATTTTGCATAATCTGCTGTCATTTCATCTAAAACGAATCGCCTTGTGTTTACAATAATCATTGGCATAATCAGTAACATTATTCCAATTATTGGTCATATTTTTGTTCCAAACGATGAACCTTCATAAGTTCCATTCGCTCCAAAGACATAAATCGACATTTTATATAAAAGTGAAATTACTACTAATGCTGGAATAGCACTAATTAATAAGCTCGAACCATTAATTGCATTATCTGCTGCCTTTTCTTTATTTTTAGCAGCAAGAATACCTAATGGTACTCCAATTAAATAAGATAATATAACTGCTATACTTCCTATTTTAAAAGAAGTTGGAATTGATCTTTTAAATGCATCTTGAACTAGTGATAAAACTTGTCCCCCACTAGCTTTATTCATAAATACACCTAAATAAAATCACATTACTGTTGGAGTTCCTGCAATATCTCCATTATCTTGAACAATTGGATTAATTATGATTGTTTTTGGAATAAATGGAGTTATGTTTCTCAAATAAATAAACATTTGATTTAACATTGGTCCAGCAACTCCAAATAATTTCATTCTATTATTTAATAATTTTTCATAACCTGGTGTTCCATATTGAAAATCTGGTCCCAGTTTATCAAGGTTTACATCTGATAAATAAACACCATCAGTTGTAACAAGTCTTAACATTACAAATACAACAGCTACTGCTACATATAATGTAATGAAAGCATATAAAATTCTTTTAAGAGAATATGTGAATAATGGATTTCTTTGCATGAATTCACTAAATGTAGAATTTGAACGTCTAAATCCATTTATAATTTTCTCTTTATGGCTTGTTTTTGTTAACTTTACTTCCTCAGTTAAACTAATTTCCTCAAGTAATTCAAGAATCGAGGAGTTAACTTTTTCAGAGCCATTTGCTTTTTTTTCCATAAATTTATATTATCCTTTCTAAATTTTTACTATTTAAAACCTATATAATCTTTATAAAGGTGTTAAATATGAGAGATAAAAATAAAACAAGTAATTTTAAAAAACTAAAAGATTTACGTGAGCAAGAAAAAATTGCTCACAAACAACAAGTAAAAGATAAAATTAATGAAATTTCTAAGGAACCAATTGGTACTCAAACCAGATACATTGATTCTAAGAAACTTAGATGATATGACTATCTTATAGTATTAATTATAAGTTTTGCTTTAATAGGGTTAAGTTTCATTCTTGGTATTTTTGCACTAAAAAGTACAGAGAAATCAGAATGAGTAGTAACCGCTTTTGCATTAATTACTCTTTTAGCTTTTTTAATTACTAATTGAATAAAAAATAGAAAAGTTGCAAAATACTATAATGATATTACAAGAAGATATCAAAGTACTTTATCAGAAGAAGAAGGATTTTTAAGAAGACTTTCTAAAATAATCCTTTTAATCTGCTTGGTATTGTCTATAACTTCAATAATATTGGCTATTACACTTTGAGTGTAATTTTTTTTATATTTCATAAAAAAAAGAGTGTTTTATTAAATAAATAGTTTAGATTTAATCTTCATCCTAACTGTTTATAAAATAAAATCACTCTTTTAAATATTAAATGCTCTTAATAAAATTGAATTTTTATCTAACAATATCATTTAAAATCTGTTTAATTCTATAAACCTTTACGATCACTCTGCCATGTTTTGTTTTGTAATATTATACATAGCCATTTTAATAATTAGATTCGCATTGTCTTTAAAAAACATATTTTTAAATGACAATGTAGAAAACGCAAAAAAGGCAGTTGGTTTATTGAATTTTTTATAAGTCAATAATTGATGCATTTTTTGATCTCCTTCATCGCCTATTTACATAGTAGCAAAGTGTTATTAAAAATGCAACTGTATGGGCTATTAAATTAAAAAAAATAGATATGTAAATATCTATTAGTAAGTAACTATTTATATTTCTTAAAAAATTAATTGAAAGTGAGTTTATTAAAATTAATTAATTTTAAATTTATTTATTAGAAAATTTTAATTAAATTATCATTTTTTTCTCAAAAATGTTGGAAAATCTCCATCCTCTTCATCGCCAGTTTCTTCAATTTTTTGAGCAACTCTTTCATCACGATTTTCGTAATTATTATTTTGATTTCACTGCCCAACTCCTTCTTGTACCATTCTTCTTTCTTCTTCAGTTTGTTTTACAAAATCAGGTCTTTTATCATGATTTGTCATAAATGAAGTTCTTTGATCATAAGCAGTCTCTAAAGGTTGAGGTTCTGGATCATAATTTGAATATAATTCTTGTTGCATAGAAGAATATTGTTCATTTGATAATGAAGGTTTCTTATTAGAAATATTTGGAGCTTTATAATCGTCATCAAATCCAGTAGCAATAACTGTAACTATTAGGTCATCATCTAAATGTTCATTAATTGCTATACCAAAAATAATATTTACATCTTCTCCACTTGCTTGTTGAACAATATCAACAGCATCATATGCATCATTTAAAGAAACAGTTTTTCCACCAGTAACGTTAATAATAGCATCCTTTGCACCACGAATTGAAGTTTCTAATAATGAAGAAGTTATAGCTTTATTTGCAGCTTCAATTGCTTTATCTTCTCCAGAACCAATTCCAATTCCAAATAAAGCATTACCTTTACCTTTCATTACAGTTCTAACATCAGCAAAATCTAGGTTAATTACTGCAGGAACTGCAATTAAATCAGTAATTGTTTGTACTCCTTGTTTTAAAATGTTGTCAGCTTCTCTAAATGAATCTTTTACTGGGATTCCACCAATAATTTCTAACAATCTATCATTTGAAATTATAATAATTGAATCAACAAATTTTCTTAATTCATTTAAGCCTTGAACAGCATAAGAATTTCTTAATCTTCCTTCAAATCT
The DNA here is from genome assembly GCF_964019665.1 of Spiroplasma endosymbiont of Cantharis rufa. Taxonomy (NCBI): domain Bacteria; kingdom Bacillati; phylum Mycoplasmatota; class Mollicutes; order Entomoplasmatales; family Spiroplasmataceae; genus Spiroplasma; species Spiroplasma endosymbiont of Cantharis rufa. The sequence goes on from NZ_OZ026459.1 coordinate 986,657, forward strand.
GAATGGTTTAGTAACAATTGCAATTACTAATGCTCCAGTTTCCATAGCAATTCTAGCTATTTCTGGAGCAGCTCCTGTTCCTGTTCCTCCACCCATTCCAGCAGCAACAAAAATTAAATCTGATCCTTTTAATGATTTTCTAATTTCTTCTTCTGATTCTATAGCTGCTTGTTTACCTATTTCTGGATTTGCTCCAGCTCCCAGCCCTTTTGATACTTCTTGCCCTAAAACAATTTTTGTTGTAGCAGAACTTGCAGCTAAAACTTGTGCATCAGTATTTGCTACAATAAATTCAACTCCTTGAACATTATCGTCAACCATTCTGTTAACAGCGTTACAGCCACCTCCACCAACTCCAATTACCTTAATTTTGGCATTTTGATTTAAATCTAATTTTGTAGACATATTATTTCCCTCACTTTTAATATTTATTTCTTTGCGTATTTATAATACCATTTTTTAAATAGTTTTCATTATTTTGTTGTCCCACAAAACTTTGTGGAATTTGATTATTTTGTTGAACTAATTGTGTATTCATCAAAGGTGGAATAAAATCTCCATGTTGCGAACGCAATTGTTCTGTACGTAACTGTTGAGCACGTAACTGTTGAGCAAGTGCCAACTGAGCTTGTTGTGCTTGTATTTGAGCTTTTTGAGCACGTAACTGTTGGTCGAATGCTTTTTGACCCAAAACTTGTTGTGCATGTTGCATTTGAGCTAAAGCTAACATATTTGGATTCTCATAAGTTTCTGTACTTGTTTTTACTTCTCTTAGGTTTTTATTTATTAGATGAGATTGTCTCATCATTCCGCATAATGAATTAGTTCAAATTTCACTTGCTCCAGTAATTAATGAATAATATATTTCTGAAATATTTTTGTAAGTACTTCTTAGCAATAGTTTTTCAAAGCCTGCAATCTCAGTACTTTTTCCAGTGTGATAAATTTTAAAGTTTTTTATGCTTCCCATTTCTCTTGAAATTAAGAGATCTGCCTTATCAATTACACCGTTTATTTCTTCCAATAACATATATTTAATATCAATTGCTTTTAGTTGGTAAGATCTTTTTTCAGATGCTATATATTTTCTATACATCACAGTGTTATCTAATGTATTAGATGAAAAATCTAATAATTTAAATATATATTTATTAGCTATATCAAATTTAGCACTCATTTTTTTAGCTAAATTTTCAATAATATCTTTTAAACCAAATTTAATTACATCCTTTTTTACAAGTGTCTCACGTGAAAAATAACCAATATCAATACTTTCTCAATCTCAGTTAATTAGAGCAAATGTTTCTCTAAAATTCAATCCTTCACTGCATTGCTTTGCCAATGAGAATAATTGACTTGTTGCTGATAATCTCTCAATTTTTAGTATTTTTAATACACCTTCAAAAGAATCAACAACATGTTTCTCGGCAGTATATACCTTAGCACTCATTGCTAACATATTTGCCTTAGAGTTTATTGGTGGTTTTGCAAAACTTTGCATACCGTTTAATTTAAAAGCATACGGTTTTATATTTGTAACAATTAAGTTATCTTCATAAACAACTCTTTTTGCATCTTTATATAAATTTTTTATATGTTCTTCTCTAACAATTTTGTCAGCACTGTCGATAAAAATACTTGGATTAGCATCTTTTATTTGTAGTGTTGCTGTTGGATAGACAATTGATGCTCTTCTAATTTTTTCTTTAAAAATTGATTCATATCGATTAATCATTTTTATTAATCGATGAGCAACAATATTTGTATCAACAATATCATTTTTATCAGTTAATCAATTACTTTTAGATTTTTCTCTTTCTTTAAAGACAACTTTTAAACCAGTACTTTTCTTATATTTTCCAACAGCAAATTTTATATACTTTTTAGTTATTTCAATAACTGCATATGTTTCATTTTGCATTTAACCACCAACCTTTCTAATTGCTCATAATTTTGCACTATGAGCTCTTCTATTTTTTTCAAGTTCATCTTCACCTGCTACTACAGGTCTTTTAACTACCAATTCATAATCCTTTTTATTTTCAACTAAGATTGGTAATTTACTCAAAAATTTATCTTCTTTTGATGTAGTTTTAGATTTAAAAATATCTTTAATTATCTTTTCTTCTAATGAATGAAAAGATATAACTACAATAACTCCCCCAATATTTAATAGGTCAAGTGAGTTACTTAAAGACCTTTTTAAAACTTCAAGCTCATTGTTTACATATATTCTTAAAGCCTGAAACACTTTCTTTGCTGGATGTTTTTTTTGCTTCAAAATTTTTTGTGGTAAACATTCTTTGATAATATCTACTAACTCAAAAGTCATAGAAATACTTTTAATCTGTCTTTTTGCAATTATTTTTTTAGCAATTTCTCATGAAAATTTTTCATCTCCATATTGATAAAAAATGTCTGCCAATTGTTTTTCATTAAATGTATTTATAATTTCTTTTGCAGTGATTTTATTATTTTTTTGATCCATTCTCATATCTAATTCAGAATCAAAACGATAACTAAATCCCCTATCTGCTTTATCAAATTGTGGACTTGAAACTCCCAAATCATATAAGATACCATCCACTTTTTTAACATTATTTAATGAAAGTAGGACTTTTATATTTGCAAAATTGCCTTCTAAAATAGTAAAATTACTTGAGATATCTTCAAGTTTTTTTCTACTTATAGTAATTGCTTCTTGATCTTGGTCAATTGCATATAAATGTCCGCTATCAATTTTTTTTAAAATTTCAACACTATGTCCTGCTCGCCCAAGAGTACAGTCAACATATATTCCGTTGCCTTTTATATTTAATAAATCTATTGATTCATTAAGCAAAACAGATGTATGTTCATGTGCCATTTTAATTTACTCCGCCCAATTTCTCTGCAGCTTCTACAAGCTTATTTTTTGCATCTTTATCATATACTTGATGTTTATTTTTATCTCAAATTTCAACTCATTCACCAGCCCCGGTGATTTGCACAGTTTTAGAAATTCCTACTTCCTCTAATAAATTTGAAGGTAGTTTAATTCTTCCTGATCCATCAATTGAAATTTCATCTGTATTTGAAAAAATGGTTCTAACAACAGTACGTGTAGATGATGAAAGTGCACTTTGTGACTTTAACTCGTTATATCATTCTTTAAAGTTCTCTGGAGTTCTTATTTCTAAACATAAACCATCAATACTTCTTGTTACATAAACTAATTCACCCAATTTGTTTCGTAATTTTGAAGGGATTGTTAATCTAAATTTATCATCCAAATTATGTTCAAATGTCCCAAATAACACAAAGTCACCCACTTTCTCCCACACATAAACAATTATATACCACTTTCTTACATAATCAACTATTTTTTAAGTTTTTTACCCACTTTTTTATAACAAAAAAAGTACTTATAAAAGCACTTTTAATGAGTTATTTTTCTTTCCAAAGACTTAATGATTCGATCAAGTTTTTGTTTTAAGTTCATTTCATTTGTTAAAACTTCATCTAAAGACGGACTATTGCTTATTTTTAAAGGTCTTATAAAGTATTTATTTAAGTATATTCTATAATACATATAAAAGCTTCTTAATAAATTCACTGAAGTTAAAGGGTCTGATTTTTCTACAATCTCATAAAAAGTCTTTTCATCAACTTCATTGATAAAAAAGTAATAACCATTTTCATTTAAGGAATTTAAAGCCGATAAGGGTATTATTTTCTTAGAAATTTCATTAATATTATTTAACATAAAAGTTCCTCCATACATACATTAATCGATACTTTTTTTATTTTTTTTTACAAAATACAAAAAAAAGTGCTTATAAAGCACTCTATTTATTAATCAACTTTTTTAACTTCTTTATTTTTGTAAAAACCACATTCACGACAAACTCTATGTGGTTTAATCATACTTCCACAGTTTGGACATGAAATAATTGCTGAGCTAACTAAAGCCAAGTGACTTCTTCTTTTGTTTTTAGCAGCTTTACTGGTCTTTCTAAATGGTACAGCCATGTTGACACCTCCGTTGTTTTATTTTTCAAAGTTAAATTCTTTTAATTTATCTCATCTTGAATCTACTTGATTTTCTTGTTCTTGTTGGTATTCATCTTCAGACATAAGTATGTAATCTTTACCGACAAATGAAATTTTATCATAATTATTACTTAAATTCATAGGAATATTTAAAACAATTTGCTCAATTGCATATTCTAATATATTAAATTTATCACCAAAAACAATGTTATGTTGATCATCATTTATATCTTCAAAGTAATACTCGTCACTTCAATCGTAAAATTGATTCTCCAACTTAATTATTGTTCCATCCCTTGCATCAATTGCTGTCAATGACGCTGTGATTTTGGCATAAACTATTACAGATTTCATTGCATCTTGATAGTTTAAAATCCCCTTAATATGAACTTTATCAATTGATTTGATTAAGTCATGACTTATTTTTAATTCATTATTGATTTCAAATTCATTATCTAAATTTACAATTCCCTTTAGTTCAATATCCTTTTTAAGCATTATCTTACCTCTATTTTAAGTTTTGCAAGATTATTTAGCACCTTATTCCATTCATTTTGAACTTCTTGATCTGTTAATTGATTTGAGGCACTATTAAATTCAAACGAAATTGAAACTGATTTAGAGTTATTTTCTTTCATTTTACTATCTTGATAGATATCAATCAGTTCAATTTTTACTAAATAATTAACTTTTTTAATAATTTTATTAATAACTTCTGAGTATTTATCTGATGCTTTTAATATAATTGAAACAGCTCTTGTAGTTTTTTGAAATTTTGATATTTCTTGAGCTCTAATTATAGAGTTTTTAGTATTTTGGATTTCACTAATATTCATTTCCAAAATGAAAGTCGCATCTAGTTTTTGAGATTGTTCAAATCTAGGGTTTAGTTTATAAATAAATCCTAATGTTTTACCTTTTAAACTAATTTTGGCATTAATGTAAGGATGAATCTCATTAATAATATCTTCATTTAAGTCAAATGATACATCATTTAAATCAATATTATAAGCTTCTATAATTGAGTCACAAATCCCTTTAATATACGCATAACTTGCTTTTATTGAAATGTCATAACCTTTTTGATTTAAAATATCTCCACTAATAAGAATAGATAAGTGTCTTTGTCTTAAATTATTCATATTATAAATATCACCAAATTCATATAGTTTGACATTTTTATTACCTTTTGAATAATTAAAGGCAGCAGTTTCTACAATTGATCTTGATAAACTTAATCTAAATGTCTCTCTAAACTTACTTAAAGGGCTCATTAGGTTTATTGGATTTTCGATATTAAATAAATTTCATTTTAGTACTTCTTCATTAGATAATAATGAATAAGTCTTAATATTTGTAAATCCTAAACCCAGTAAATAGTTTTCACTTTGCTTTTGTAAACGTAGATCTAATTTTTTAGATTTATTATCTGAAAGAATTTTAGGAGCAATTGAAGTTACATTATTATAACCATAAATTCTTGTGATTTCTTCAACAATATCTGCCTTATGAACAATATCTGTTCTAAACTGATCAATTATAAATAATATTTCATCTTTATTATCAATTACTTCAAAATCCAAAACCCTAAATAAGGCTTTAATTTCTTTTATAGATAATTTAATACCCATTAACTTATGAATATATTCTAATTTAACACTAACCTGAGTTTGTTTTTCATTTGATTCTTTTATAATTTCAAATTGGCTATTTGATTCATAAATATTATATTGGTCTAATCAATACATTACTCTATTTTGAGCCAAAGTATATAACTTAGAACTTACAGGTTTCATATATCTTTGTAAATCAACAGTTGAAGTATTAAATTCCTTTTGTTGTTTTCTCATAAAAATTGGGTCTAAAGATAAATACACTACTAAAATTTCTTTTGAATCAACATTTGGTAAAAAATCTAAATTAGTTTCTACTCCAAGAGTTGAAATAACTTTTTTATCACATGATAACTGTAAATTAACTTCATGTTCGCTATTCTTATTATTTTTAATTTCTAATTGTGAATTCAATTTTTTTGGATCTAAGAACATCACTGGTTGACCTGTTTCAATAGCAATGGCATTTGCTAAATCTAATCAAAAATTATGAGTTGTTTTTGAATCATTAAATTTAAGTCACAAGTCTTGACTAGAATAAATTTTATATTCTTTATCTCCAATACTAATAACATCTTTTACTTTTACTGTTTGTACTACAGCACTTCTCACCAATTTATCTACTTCTTTATGAATTTTTATTGATACAGGTGCTTTTAAACTATTTACTTTTAGCTTATACTCCTTTGATATATCTTCTAATTTCCTATTAAAATAATTAGCTATTTCCTTAGCTAATTGCATTGCACCAAGTGCATCACTTCGATTAAGAGTTAAATCAACTTCTCATACAGCATCTAAAAAACCTATTTCATCTAATGCATTTTCACTACCTATCATTGAATAAGTGTCTTCTTTTGTAACAATTGAATAAATTCAATCTTTTTCCTTATCTGAAATAACCTTTGGGTTTAAACCTATCTCTGGTAATGCACACAACATTCCTTCAGACATTTTGCCCTTAATTTCTTTATTTGTTAATGTAATTCCATTTGCAAGTTTTTTGCCAGCTTCAGCTAAAATAACATATTGGCCTTCTTTAACATTACTTGCTCCACAAACAATTGGAGATACTAAATCCTCTCCCTTGTCTACAAAACAAAAATTTAAATGGGTTCCCTCAATAGGTGCTACATTTCCTAAATGTGCTATTTTTAGTTTGTCATTTAAAGTTGAATAATCTTTAAATGAATCTACTTCAAATCCAAGTGAGTTTAATGCAACTGTTATTTGTTCATTTTTAACACCTTTTAAATCAATTAACTTTTCTAATCATTTCCTTGTTAAATACATATTAATCTCACTTTCTAATCTCCAAAAAATTTAAATTGATCTAAAAATCTAATATCATTTTCATATAAATCTCTTATGTTTTTTAAACCATATTTTAACATTGCCAATCTTTCAATCCCTACTCCAAAAGCTAACCCAGTAACTTTTTCTGGATCTAATCCATTTGATTCTAATACTTCTGGTGCTAACATACCTGATCCCAAAATTTCAATAAAGCCAGTATATTTACAAATTGTGCAACCTTTACCACTACAATTAATACATCTAACATCTACTTCGGCAGAAGGTTCGGTAAAAGGAAAAAAACTTGGTCGCATTCTAATTATTGTATCTTCAGAAAATAAGCGCTTACACATATATTCTAGAACTCATTTCAAATTTGCAAAACTAATTTTTTCTCCAATTGCAAATACATCCATTTGCATAAACTGATGTGAATGTGTAGCATCATCATCGTCTCGACGATAAACATTACCATAACTTACAGCTGCCATATTAATATTTCCTGTTTTAGATGCTTGTGTAAGCATTCTAGCTGTCATGTTAGTTGCATGTGTTCTTAAAACAGTATGTTTATCTATATAAAATGTATCTTGCATATCTCTTGCTGGATGACCAATAGGCATATTTAGTTTTTGAAAACAATATTCATCAGTTTCAAATTCAGTTCCATCAATCATTTCATAACCTAATTCAGTAAAAATGGAAGATACCTCATCTATAACTAAATTAAGTGGGTGTTTTGTTCCAATTTTTAAATTAACTCCTGCTAAAGATAAATCTATTTTTTCATTCTGTAATGTCTTTTTTAATATTTCATTTTCAAATTTTTCATTTAGATTATTTAATTTGTCAAAAATTAAAAGCTTAATTTCGTTAGCTTTCATTCCTGCTTCTTTTTTTTCTTCAGCTGAAGCTAATTTCAAATTCTTAAGAATATCTATTAATGGAGATTCTTTACCTGCAAATTCCTTCTTCAAAATTTCCAATTCTTCTTTTGTTTTAATTTTATTAAATTGTTTATTAAAACTATTTAATATTTCATCTATTTTTTTTAACATAAATACACCTTTTCTAAATTTAAAGCAATTTAATTATACTAAATAAATTAATTAAATTATTATTTGATAAAATTTTTGTTTAAGATATCACTATTTTTAATACCTCTTTGCAAAAAATAATATAATTAAAAAGAAAAATTATCCTTATTTACTCAATTTTTGAATGATTTAATAAAAATTTCAAAATGATTATCAATATTTTCCATAAACTCCAAAAATTTTAGTTTAAAGTAATCATCTGTATCATAAAATTTTTGATTATATTCAATAGAACAATGAATTTTTTCATAAAAGAGGTATTTAATTAAGCCATCATTAATAATATCTTTAATTTCCATATAAATCATATGCATAAGATTATCCAATATTGTTATTCGATTTAAGTTTATTTTATAATCTTTAATTTCTTCAACCATTTTTGCTAGTAACTCTCTAATACTCATTATTTTTTGTTTGATATCTTCTTCTTGTTGAAAATTATATTTAACTTTCAACTGATGTTGCATCATTGTTAGGAAATTATTAATATTTAAAATATGAAAAAAATCCTCAAATTCTCACTTAAAATTTATTTCTTCTAAATTTGTTTGCATAATTTTCTTTTTAAATCTTTTAGAAATTTGTTCAACTATCATAATTACCTCTTTTAACTATATTTTACAAAAAAAACCCACTCTTTTGAGTGGGTTTTAAACTTTAAACTGGCAGCGTCCTATTTTTGCATTATACTATCGTCGGCGTTGCTGATCTTAACTTCTGTGTTCGACATGGGAACAGGTGTGACCTCAGCGCTATGACCACCAGATCTTAAGTTTTATTGTGTCTGAGAGACAAAGTTTTTTTTCAAAAACTAAATCGTACTCTCAAAACTGAATACTAGATGATTTTATATATCTATACAAGCAATTTTGTTAGGTTTTTCTTTGAAAGTCCTCGATCTATTAGTATTGGTAAGCTAAACACGTCACCGTGCTTACACACCCAACCTATCAACCATGTGGTCTACATGGGATCTTACTTCCGAAGAATGGGAAAACTCATCTTGAAGGAGGCTTCTCGCTTAGATGCCTTCAGCGATTATCCTTTCCGCACATAGCTACCCTGCTGTGCCACTGGCGTGACAACAGGAGCACCAGGGGTGCGTCCATTCCGGTCCTCTCGTACTAGGAACAGCTCTTCTCAATTTTCCTACGCCCACAACAGATAGGGACCAAACTGTCTCACGACGTTCTGAACCCAGCTCGCGTACCGCTTTAATGGGCGAACAGCCCAACCCTTGGAACCGACTACAGCTCCAGGATGCGATGAGCCGACATCGAGGTGCCAAACCTCCCCGTCGATGTGAACTCTTGGGGGAGATCAGCCTGTTATCCCCGGGGTAACTTTTATCCGTTGAGCGACGGCCCTTCCACACGGGACCGCCGGATCACTAAGTCCTGCTTTCGCATCTGTTCGACTTGTAAGTCTCGCAGTTAAGCACCCTTATACCTTTGCGCTCTTCGTACGATTTCCAACCGTACTGAGGGTACCTTTGAGCGCCTCCGTTACATTTTAGGAGGCGACCGCCCCAGTCAAACTACCCACCAAACACTGTCCCTGGCCCGGATAACGGGTCTAGGTTAGAACCTCAATGTAACAAGGGTGGTATTCCAAGGATGACTCCACGATCACTAGCGTGACCGCTTCAAAGTCTCCCACCTATCCTCTACATGTTACACCAAGATTCAATATTAAGTTATAGTAAAGCTCCACGGGGTCTTTCCGTCTAGTTGCGGGTAACCAGCATCTTCACTGGTACTAAAATTTCACCGAGTCTATAGCCGAGACAGCGAAGGGATCATTACGCCTTTCGTGCGGGTCAGAACTTACCTGACAAGGAATTTCGCTACCTTAGGACCGTTATAGTTACGGCCGCCGTTCACCGGGGCTTCAATTCGATGCTTCACCGAAGCTAACATCTCCTCTTAACCTTCCGGCACTGGGCAGGCGTCACCCCCTATACTTCGTCTTACGACTTTGCAGAGAGCTGTGTTTTTGCTAAACAGTTGCCCCTTCCTCTTCACTGCGGCTCACGTAAAGTGAGCACCCCTTCTCGCTAACTTACGGGGTGATTTTGCAGAGTTCCTTAGCTATAGTTATCTCGCTTGCCTTAGGATTCTCTCCTTGACCACGTGTGTTCGTTCTAGGTACAGGCACCTAATAAATTAACGCTAGAAGCTTTTCTTGGAAGCGTGGAGTCATGGACTTCGCTACTTGCCGAAGCGTTCACTCCCCATAACACTTCAAGGTTATAGTACGCGGATTTGCCAACGTACACCTCTTTGTGCTTAGACCGGCATAACCAACAGCCGGCATCCACTATCCTTCTCCGTCACTCCATCACTTTATTAGGTGGTACAGGAATATCAACCTGTTGTCCATCGACTACGCCTTTCGGCCTCGCCTTAGGTCCTGACTAACCCTGGGTGGACGAACCTTGCCCAGGAAACCTTGGTCAAACGGCATGGGAGATTCTCACTCCCAAACGTTACTCATGCCGGCATAATCACTTCTAATCGCTCCACCCGTCCTCACGGTCGAACTTCATCGCAATTAGAACGCTCCCCTACCACTTGCATTGCTGCAAATCCAAAACTTCGGTACTACGCTTAAGCCCCGGTACATTTTCGGCGCAGAAGCACTCGACTAGTGAGCTGTTACGCACTCTTTAAATGATGGCTGCTTCTAAGCCAACATCCTAGCTGTCTGTGCACTTCCACATCCTTACACACTTAGCGTAAATTTAGGGACCTTAGTTGTTGATCTGGGCTGTTTCCCTCACGAGCATGGACCTTATCACCCATGTTCTGACTGCCGAGTATGAAATTATGGCATTCGAAGTTTAATTGTGATCAGTACCCCTAGGTGGGGCCATCACACATTCAGAGCTCTACCTCCATAATCCTTTACCTCGACGCTAGCCTTAAAGCTATATCGGGGAGAACTAGCTATCTCCAGGTTCGATTGGAATTTCACCCCTAGCCACAAGTCATCCACGGTCTTTTCAACGAACGTTGGTTCGGTCCTCCATTAGGTTTTACCCTAACTTCAACCTGCTCATGGCTAGATCACCTGGTTTCGTGTCTACGACATCGTACTAAACGCCCTATTAAGGCTCGCTTTCACTACGGCTCCGTGTATTCCACTTAACCTTGCACGATATCGTAACTCGCCGGCTCTTTCTACAAAAAGCACGCCATCACCCATTAACGGGCTCTGACTTCTTGTAAGCATATGGTTTCAGGTACTATTTCACTCCCCTCACGGGGTACTTTTCACCTTTCCCTCACGGTACTGGTTCACTATCGGTAAAATGGTAGTATTTAGGCTTACCCAGTGGTCTGGGTAGATTCCGACAGGGTTTCTCGTGCCCCGCCGTACTCAGGATACTCTCTCGAGATTAGTGCATTTCGCATACGGGACTATCACCCTCTGCGGTGCTGCTTCCCAACAGCTTCTGCTATACACTAACTTTGTAACTCTAACAAGAGTCCTACAACCCCGGCCCGAAGACCGGTTTGGCCTGTTCCGCTTTCGCTCGCCGCTACTGACAGAATCACATTCGTTTTCTTTTCCTCTTGGTACTAAGATGTTTCAGTTCCCAAGGTTCCCTTCACATAACCTATGTATTCAGTTATGGATAACACGAGATTAATCGTGCTGGGTTTCCCCATTCGGACATCGTCGGATCAAAGCTTACTTCCAGCTCCCCGGCGCTTTTCGCAGGTAGTCACGTCCTTCATCGGCTCCATTTTCCAAGGCATTCACCATACGCCCTTACTATACTTTCTAAAGAAAAACCTATTGCATATATAGATAATCTATAAAATTAATGAAATTTTAGTTTTCTTAGTATTAATCTAAATTAAGTTACTAAATACGTTTTATATTGTATATAAACGTAAGAAAAATAAAATGTCTATTTTCATCTAATATTCAGTTTTCAAAGAACGATTTTCTTTTCAGAAATTGCTTTCGGGCCTAAATGACCCTAAAAAACAATCTCTGAAAACTAGATAGAACGAGATATAATCAAAAGCTGTTTTATCGTTTCACTCAGCTTATTTTTTCTTAATCTACGAATACTCCATAGAAAGGAGGTGATCCATCCGCACGTTCCCGTACGGATACCTTGTTACGACTTCACCCTAATCGCTAATCCTACCTTGGTACGCTCCCTCCTTACGGTTAGGATACGTGCTTCTGGTATTACCAACTCTCATGGTGTGACGGGCGGTGTGTACAAGACCCGAGAACGTATTCACCGCGACATTGCTGATTCGCGATTACTAGTGATTCCGGCTTCATGAAGTCGAGTTGCAGACTTCAATCCGAACTGAGACTGACTTTTTGAGATTAGCTCCCCCTCGCAGGATTGCGACTCTTTGTATCAGCCATTGTAGCACGTGTGTAGCCCAGGACATAAGGGGCATGATGATTTGACGTCATCCCCACCTTCCTCTAGCTTACACTAGCAGTCTCATTAGAGTCCTCAACTTAATGTTAGTAACTAATAATAGGGGTTGCGCTCGTTGCGGGACTTAACCCAACACCTCACGGCACGAGCTGACGACAACCATGCACCACCTGTCTCAATGTTAGCCTCCACTACATCTCTGTAGCTTTGCACTGGATGTCAAGCCCTGGTAAGGTTCTTCGCGTTGCTTCGAATTAAACCACATGCTCCACCACTTGTGCGGGTCCCCGTCAATTCCTTTGAGTTTCACTCTTGCGAGCATACTACTCAGGCGGAGTACTTAATGCGTTAGCTGCAGCACCGACTTAAAGCCGACACTTAGTACTCAACGTTTACGGCGTGGACTACTAGGGTATCTAATCCTATTTGCTCCCCACGCTTTCGTGCCTCAGAGTCAATCACAGGCCAGTAGACCGCCTTCGCCACTGGTGTTCCTTCATATATCTACGCATTCCACCGCTACACATGAAATTCCATCTACCTCTCCTGCATTCTAGTTAGCCAGTTTTCAAGGCGAACCGGAGTTGAGCTCCGGGCTTTAACCTCAAACTTAACTAACCTCCTACGCACCCTATACGCCCAATAAATCCGGATAACGCTTGCCACCTATGTATTACCGCGGCTGCTGGCACATAGTTAGCCGTGGCTTTCTGGTAAGGTACCGTCAAACTAAAAGCATTTCCTCTTCTAGCTGTTCTTCCCTTACAACAGAGCTTTACAATCCGAAGACCGTCATCACTCACGCGGCATTGCTTCATCAGACTTTCGTCCATTGTGAAAAATTCCCTACTGCTGCCTCCCGTAGGAGTCTGGGCCGTATCTCAGTCCCAATGTGGCCGATCAACCTCTCAGTTCGGCTACGTATCATCGCCTAGGTGGGCCTTTACCCCACCTACTAGCTAATACGCCGCATCCTCATCTTCTAGCGACCCATACGGGCCTTTTAACATCTTCTCATGCGATAATGATGTCGTATGCGGTATTAGCAGTCGTTTCCAACTGTTATCCCCCACTAAAAGGTAGATTAGATACGTGTTACTCACCCGTTCGCCACTGGGTGCAAGCACCCCGTTCGACTTGCATGTATTAGGCATGCCGCCAGCGTTCATCCTGAGCCAGGATCAAACTCTCATTAAATTTAATTAATGTGAAAATTTTGATTCTTGACTATATCTTTATTCTCAAATAATTGAACTTGTATAAATTGTACAAATTAATTGGTTGTTGTTGTTCTATCTAGTTTTCAAAGATCGTTTCACGTCAGTTTTTCAAAACCAACGACATATAAGAATATATATGATTTGAAACCAATAAGCAATACTTTTTAAAAATTATTTTAAAATTAATTATTTTTATTTCAATAAAATATTTTTATGAATAAAATCTCAAAATTTCTTAATAACCCTTTAAAATAGGCATTCTTATTGACAAGAAATATAATAACATATTAAATTTTAAAAAGCATAAAAAAAATAAAAAAGTTTTAACTTTTTTATTTTACTCATCTCAATCAATTGTTGGTCTTAAATCAACACTTTTTTGTTCATTGACTGGATCTAAAATCTTATCAAGATCTACTTCCATACTCTTTGATTTACTCTTTTTTGGAGCGCTTGTTGTATTTCATTTAGTACTTAAAGGAGCTGTTTTAGATACCTTTTGAGGTAATCTACGTTCTTGATTTTTCATAGCCTCTCAGATTTTATCTGAGTCTCCTAAGAATACTTTTCCTCGATAATTTTCATCCAATTTTGGTGTTCTTCTAACATTTCTATCAACATATAATGGTTTTGCCACATTTCCAATAGGATTGTTAAATTCTTTTTCTCTTTTTGCAGATCTTCTAGGAACAATTGTTTGTTTATAAGGGTCCTTAGGTTCACCAATTGGTGGTAAATCCTCAACCTTAGGTAGATTATTAGCTGGTGCTATTTTTTGATTTGGTCGCTTTAATAGCTTATTAAATGAGTTGTTTGGGTCTTGAATTTGTTCTACAAATTGCTCATTTTCAACTAATTTAGGTTGACTATTTTCAAATTGAATTTCTTCTCTTTCAATTGGATAAATATTATCAACTGTTTCTTTTTTTTGAACATTTATTTGTTCTTCACTTTTAATAGGTTGATTATTTACTTCTTCTAAAGGAGTTTCAGTTAAAGTATGTCTAAAATTATTATTGCTAATATCTTCTTTCAAACGCGCCAATTTATCTGACATATTATAAGTTTTTTCATTTGGTGTAGAAGTAAATTCAGAATTAAATTCTTTAATTGCTGATGGACTTTCTTTTGAAATTATAGATTCTACTCTATTTGCAGGTGAAGAAACCTGCGAATAATTTGAATTTACAGTCTGGTTTGTTTTTGCTTTGTTAACTGTTTGTAATTTAAAAATAAACATAGTTATTATAGAACTCAGTGCACAAAATGCAGCTATTGTAAGCAAGATTGCATTCGAAACAACACTTGTAATTTGTATGTCACTATTTATTATAGTGATCGGTGTAATTATTTTTGACATTAAAACAGATAAATAAGCAACATTAACTACACTTAAAATAACTGCTGAAATTGCATATATAATTGGTGTTATTTTATTTGGTTTTGTAATAAAGTTAACTATTCCAATTAAAAGCAATGCTCCTATTGATAATAATCCCAAAATTTGTATTGTATTAAAAATTGCAAATTCTGCTTCAAATGTAAACGTTACAAAATTAGTTCATTGCATTAAAAAAATTCCCAAAAAACTTGTTATTAAAGCTGTTAATCAAATAAACAAGCTTAAAAATATACTTTTCATAATAGATACCCCTATCTTATATAGCCCTAAAATATACTTTTATTTTAGCACCATTAAATTGTAAAGACAAGTGTTAAAAAAAATAAAAATATTAAAAATTTTTTTATAAACATTTCTAAAAAACTTAATATAACTTATTAAAATATTTCATAATAATTCTAACAGGAATTTTTGAGGTCTTTTTTTATTTCAAATCATGGTAATACAAATAAAAAAAGAACAACAAATGTTCTTTTATTTAATTAAATATTAATAGTTAATGACTAATCCCATATATCTTGTCATACTCAATAATGACTCTCTAATTCCTTGAACTCCTTCACCAGAGTCTTTAATTCCTAAAAAAGGAAAACTATCTGGTCCTCTTTGAGGTCTTGAATTAATGTTAACTGTTCCTGTTTTTATTTTTTTTGCAGTACTAATAGCTTTTGAAATATCTTGACAAAAGATACTTGCTTGTAAACCAAATTGTGAGTTATTTGAAACCTCAATCATTTCTTCAATTGAATCAATTCTTATGATTGGTAAAACTGGTCCAAAAGGTTCTTCTCAAGCAACTTTCATATCTAATGAGACTTTATCTATTAATGTGGGTCACATAAGATTTTTAATTTTCTTATCTCCTGTAATTATTTTTGCCCCTTTTTGCTTTGCATCATCAATTAGTGTTTGAATAAAATCTGCTGATTTTTCATCAATTACAGGTGTAATAAATGCATTGTCTTTTGGCATACCAACACTTAGTGATTCTAATTTAACTTTTAATAGCGGAACTAGCTTATCTGCAATTTTATTGCTTACTAAAACTCTTTTTACTGCAGTACATCTTTGACCTGAGTAACCAAAGGCTCCATTAATTATTTCTTCACAATATTTATCAAGTTGTAAATCATCTAAAACTAAAGCGGGATCTTTCCCACCCAATTCTAAAACTAAATCAGTTGTACTACCATTTTTTCTAATTTGATTTCCTATACCAACACTTCCGGTAAAAGAAATCATATCAATTTCAGGATTTGAAGTTATGATATCTCCAATTTCTCTCCCTCGTCCTGTAACAATATTAAAAATACCTTTTGGTAAATTAGCTTCAATGACTAATTTAGATAAAAATGTTCCTACTAAACTTCCTGCTGTTGCTGGTTTAAAAACAACAGTATTTCCCATTACTAAAGCTGGAATTATTTTTGCAAGTGCTAAATTAAAAGGATAGTTAAAAGGTGAAATGGCTAAAACTACTCCCTTTGCAACCCTTGAAAATATTCCAAGTTTATTTTGAGCACCCATACCCTCACCTGTAAAAGCTGAAGGTTCTATTCTTTTTGCTTCCTCAAAAGTATAATCAATAATTTCAATTGTTCTAACAACTTCTGCTAATGATTCCTTTAAGTTTTTTGCAATTTCCTCAGATATTATTTTAGAAATTTCTTGTTTGTTTTGGTCAATTAAGTCTCTAAATTTCTTTAAAATACTTATTCTTTCTAATAATTTTGTCTCTTCTCAACTTTTTTGCGCTTTTCTTGCAACTAAAAATGCTTCATTTATATTTTCAACATTCAAAGCACTTACTTTGCCTGCGACTTTTAAAGTTGCAGGATTCATTATTTCTAGTCATTGTCCGTTATCAATTAACTTATTATTAATTAATGCATTATATTGTCTCATTTAAATATCTTTCCTTTTCTAAAGTGAATAAATAATATTCATTAATATTGAACCTGCAACACCTACATTTAAACTTTCAAGTTCTTTATTAGTCTTAATTATTATATTCTTATCAATCTTTTGAGAAATTTCCTTTGAAATTCCCTGACCCTCATTGCCAAGAACTAAAGCCACTCTTTTATTCTTCATATTTTCTAGTAAGTCACTTTTTTGCTTTAATAAAGTTCCTAAAACTATTATATTCTTTTGCTTTAAATTATCTATAAAATTATTTAAATCTTCATTTAAAAGATTTAAATCAAAGTGATTGGATTGAGTTGCTCTTAATACTTTGGGGTGATAAAAACTAACACAATCATTTGAACAGATAATGTTTCTAAAGTCAAAAGCAAAAGCACTTCTAATTAGAGTTCCTAAATTTCCTGGATCTTGTATACCATCAATAATAAGATAATTACCATCAAGCTCTTGCTTTTTTACAATACGACAAATTGCATAAATTCCTTGACTTGTTTTTAGATCACTTAATTTTTTTGAAACATTATCTGAAATTTCAACAACATTTTTAAAATTTTTATAATTATCAAACAGTTTGCTTTCAACCAACAGTAGTTCAACTACCTCCTTTTGAATAGCCAAATCAACCATTTTGATACCTTCAATGATGTATTTTTTTTGTTCTTTTTGAACTTTAGTTTCTTTATAAGATAGAACTTCTTCAATTAAAGAATTATTTACAGATGTTATCTTCATTTTTTATTCACTAAAAGCAAAACCAATTTGATATAATTTATTTTCTGGTTTTACATAGTCCTTTCCTTTATAACTTGGATTATCAACTGGATAACCATAAACTAATGAGGCTCTACGTGGTGGTTGTAATAATTTGGCTTGAATTGTTGCAATTGGAGCAATTGCTTCGCCCTTTCTTCTTTTATCTTTATTCTCTTCCATTAAATCTTCAATATCTTTAACTTTTTCTTGTTTTACTAAAATTCAAATTTTATTCTCTTTATATCACTTAACAATTTTTTTATATTCATCATAAGTAAATTGTTTTGGTTCACTACCAGAATAAAAACGATTAGTGTCTTTATTTCAATCAATTACATGATCTCTTCACATTATTCAACCAGTTTTTCCCTTTGTCATCATAGTTTCAGTTTGCTCCAAGGTTTCATTAAAGTCATGAAAACCATAACCAGTAAAAGCATTTCCACTTCAAACATTCATATAATTATTTGATTTCGGATCTCATATTTCTTCAAAATTTGTTGCAGCTACTCAATAACGTTTATCAGAAGAATTTCGATAAATTTCAAAACCATATTTACTGTTTTTTAAAACAACTTCCTTTGAAGTAACTTTAATAACTTTTGCTTTAAATTTATTTAATATTAACTGTATTTCATTTTCAGTTAATTTCATTCTAACTTCACCACGAGACATTTTTATTCTTGCTTTTGTTTCATTTAATTGGTTATAAGATGTCATTCTTTTATGTGCAAAAGAATTAAGAATATTTAAATCTGATTTGGGGTCAGGAAAGACAAAATCATGAGTAAGTAACTCTTCATCTAATTCACTTGTTTTAGTGATTTCATTTTCTCTTTTTAGTTTTGAAATAATGCTTGCAGCACTCTTCTTATTATCCTCTAACCCTTCAATGATAGTTTGACTTTCCACTTTTATTTTTTTTGGTCTTTCTGATTCAAAAATAAGTTCTTGTGTTGGATCTTTACTAGCTATTTCTTTCTCTTCAATATTAATAGTTTCATAATTATCATCAATTGATTTAGTTTTTGTTAAAGAAGGCATTTTTGGGTTATGTGGGTCTAAAGGCTGATAATTATATATATTTTTAAGATCTTTATTTGACATTATTAATCCCTCTTCTTTTTTTTGTTTAAAACTAATAACCAGTATCTTGTCTATTAAAATTTATTTCATTTTTTTTGTTATAAATATTAATAATTTCATCAGTTGTAATTTGTAAAATGTACATAACTGATAAGAACTCATCTAATAAGTCGCTATAAGATTCACTATTAAATTTTTCTTCAAATATTAAAGCTTTCCTATAAACATTAATACTTCATGAATCAACATCGCTAGCCTTTATAATTTTATTATTAAATTTTAAAAAGTCAAAATTTATATCAATTCCTAAACTTATAATAAAATGTACACAATCAATTAATTCTTCTAATATTATTGATCTTTCACTTGCTGGCTTATTTGATCAATATTTAAAGGCTCTATATTCATTAATAAATTCTGATACCTCTACTAAAAAAGCAATTATTTTCTTTTTAATTATTTTCTCATCTACAACTATTTTTTTTGTATCGATTATATATTTATCCAAGATTATTTGTTTCTCTTTTAAATAAATTAAATTTTCTTTTGTTAACATTTTTTTCACTCCTATATAAAGTAATTTTAGTTTAAAAAAATGATAGTAACCTATCATTTTTCATTTTTTTAAAATCCTGGTTTTTTTAGCAATTTAAACATATTTGCTTTATAGACTTCAACTCCTGGTTGATTAAAAGGATTAATACCCAATAAATATCCGCTCATCGCACATGCTTTCATAAATCAATAAGCTGCATAACCAAACATTTCAGCATCCATCTTATCAAATTCTAATACAATATTTGGAACTTCTCCAGTATTCGCATGGGCATCAATAACACCTTCAAGTGCTATCTTATTAATTTCATGAAATGATTTAGTTGTTAAATAGTTTAAACCATCTAAATCGTCACTATTTTTTGGAACCTTTAAGTCAAAATTAGGTTTCTTAACATCTATTATTGTTTCAAATAATATGTTTTTTGTACCCTCTTGAATAAATTGTCCTAATGAATGTAAATCTGTTGAAAAAATACAACTTGTAGGAAATAAACCTTTTCCTTCTTTACCCTCTGATTCTCCAAATAATTGCTTTCATCATTCTGTAAATGTTTGCATTTGAAGTTCATAACCTACTAAAGTTTCTGCTTTATAACCTTTTTCAATATGCAAAATATATCTTGCTATTGCATACTTATAAGCCTCATTATTAATGTTTTTTGTATCTTCCATAGCTTTTCTAGCTCCCTTAAAGATTTCATCAACATTAACTCCTGCTACTAATAAAGGAAAAATTCCTACTGGTGTAAATACTGAAAATCTTCCACCGATATCATCTGGAATAGTAAATGTTTCATAGCCTTCAGCTGTTGCAAGTTCTTTTAAAGCTCCCTTGGCATTATCAGTTACTGCTACAATTCTTTCTTTTGCAATTTGCTTTCCTTTTATATCAACTAAAAGTTTTTCCAATACTCTAAATGCTATTCCAGGTTCTGTTGTAGTTCCTGATTTTGATATATTTACAATACCAAATTCTTTATCCTTAATATAGTCAACTACCTGTTGAGTATATGTAGAAGATATAGTATTTCCTATATAGATTAATTCTACTTTATCTTTTGTGTATAAACCTCTGATCATTTCATCGGCTGCACGCGCTCCTAAATAACTTCCTCCAATTCCTACAACTAGAAGAATGTCAATTTTATTTCTAAGCTCTTGTGCTACTTTTTTCATTTTTTTTAATTCATCTTTGTTAAACTCCACTGGTCAGTTATTTCACCCTAAAAAATCACTACCTATACCAGTTTTATTTTCAATCATATCATGTACTTCTTTAATTTTTGCTTCCCTAAATTTATTAATTTCACCTTTAATTTTTGAGTCTCTAAAACTTACTTTTATCATATTGCTAATACTCTCCTTATGACTACTTTGATTCTACGCTATTTTTTAAATTATCAAAACCACTTTTTGTCTCTGGTATTTTGGCTTCTGATGACTTTAATAAATGCGGTCTATTTGCTTTGTAACTCAATTTAACTTGTTTTTTGTCTTCTAAATACTCAATAACTTCAACTTCATATGATTCATTTATCATTAAGAATTCATCAATATTTTTAACAAAAAAATCCGATATTTCAGAAATATGAATTAGTCCTTTAACTAATTCATTTTCATCGTGAATTTCACAAAAAGCACCGTAGTTAACAATTGCTGTAATCTTTGCTTCTACTTTTTGTCCTTTATTCAACATACTCTTGCTCTCCTTACAAAATAATTATAAACTTAAATTATAATAGAAATAATTATTTTGAAAAAAATTTTTAAAAGTAGGTGATTTTTTGGAAAAAAATAATTTAGAAGAGAAAGTAAAGGCTACACTTGAGCAATTAAGAATGTATATTACACAAGATGGTGGAGATATGGAATTTGTTGCTATAAAAGATAGACTTGTTTATATCCGCCTAAAGGGTAACTGTGTTGGGTGTGGACTTACTGAATTAACTTTTAAAGAAGGCGTTGAGGGAGTTTTAATTGAAGAATTCCCCTATGATATTGATGGTGTAGAACTTGTAATGTAAATTGAAACTAGGAGACTAATTTAATGATTTTTTTAACATATGAAACAGAGATAATAAATACTATTTTAACTGCAATTTCAACAATAACTGTATTTACAGCTTCTCTATTGATACCTTTTTTAGTAAAGAAATATAATGATAAGAAGCAAAAATTTGATGCAGCTGAGAGAGCATTATTAGATGCCTTTAATAAATACTTCTCAGATGAATATTCAAAAAATGATTTTGAATGATATCTAGCAGAAATAAGAGCTGTTTTAAAGCGTTATGAAGTAAATTCAGTTTTATGTACAAATTGCAAGAAAAAATGCAACTCAAAAAAATATATGGAATGGTTTGAAACAGTAGACAAAACAATTCCTGAAATAAATAATTTTTCTTTTAAAACTGGAAAAATGAGTTTCAAAATCGAATTAACTGCCCTATTTTGCTATAAATGTACTAACAAAAAAGTAACAAAAAAAGCACTAAATACATAAGGTTATTTGAATAAGTGATATATTTAAAGTTAAAAAAACGTTGGTTTAACCAACGTTTTTTTAACTAATCTTTTTCTTTGCTTCATTTGCCATCAAATTCTTTTGGATTGCTGAGTAATTAAGATTTGACATCTTATTAAAAAAGACTGATATAAAAACAGTTCCAAAAATACCACATAATGTCCCAGTTATAAATATAGGATAACCCACAATTGTTGGATCAATTTGCGGATATGGAATTAATGGTAATGTTTCAGTTGTTTCAATCTCTAATTTTAATAACATAATCATTCTTAAAATAATATAAAAAGAATAAATAGTTATAAAAATTAAATTAAATCAACAATATTTTTTGATAAATATTTTATCTTCTACTTTTTCATTTTGATAAATAAAATAAAAAGTTAATACCATAATTGGAGTCATAAAGTGTTCAATTATTGATTTAATTTTTCCATATCAAGTATCAAAACCAATTATGTCTCCTTTTTGAGCTATAAATGTAACATTAAATAATATAAAAATTAAGACATTTAATGTTGTAATTGAAGTATGAATATTTTTGCCAACCATTCATCTTGCCATGCTTTTATTATGTAAATGAATTCAATTTATCAAACCAAAAATCGAAGTTATAACCGCAACTCAAACTGAAAAATAAATTGATTGTTCTATAATAGCAACATTAAAATCACTTTTCTTTGGATCATATAATGTTCCACAAATAATATCTAATAAAAGTGCAAAAGCTAAAGCTAATGTACACCATACATAAAAAAAATAGTTAAACCATTTTTTAATCTTATCTTTTTTAAGCATAACTTATCTCCTTACTAAGTTTTTTTAACCTACAGAACCTTCCATATCCATTTTTATAAGTTGATTTAGTTCAACTGCATATTCTAGAGGTAATTCTTTTGTAAATGGTTCTAAGAACCCCATAACAATTATTTCCAAAGCTTCTTGCTCATCAAGTCCTCTACTCATTAAATAGAATAATTGCTCTTCACTAACTTTTGAAACAGTTGCTTCATGTTCAATTTGAGATTGATTATTATGAACTTTATTTTGAGGAATTGTATCTGAGTGTGATTGATTATCTAAAATTAATGTATCACATTCAACTCTTGCCTTTGAATTTATAGCTTCTGGACCAATATACGCAAGTCCTCTATAATTCGCAGTTCCTCCTTGGAAAGTAATTGATTTTGATATTATTTTTGATTTAGTTTCTTTACCTAAATGAATCATTTTACTTCCTGCGTCTTGATATACTCCTTTTTTAGCAACAGCAATTGAGATAGTATCTCCTTGTGCTCTGTCACCTTTTAAAATACATGATGGGTATTTCATATTGACTTTTGAGCCAATATTTCCATCAATTCATTCCATTCTTCCGTCTTCTTCAACAATACTTCTTTTTGTAACTAAATTTAAAACATTGTCACTTCAGTTTTGTACTGTTGTGTATCTTACACTTGATCTTTTTCCAACAAATATTTCAACAATAGCAGCATGTAAATTATTTTCTGAATAAACTGGTGCAGTGCATCCTTCAATGTAATGTAACTCTGCATCATCTTCTACAATAATCAAAGTTCTTTCAAATTGTCCTGAAGATTGATAATTAATTCTGAAATAAGCTTGTAAAGGCTTTTCTAATTTAACTCCTTTTGGGATGTAAATAAAAGTTCCCCCTGATCAAACAGCTGCGTTTAAAGAAGCATATTTATTATCATCATTTTTAACTAATTGACCAAAATACTTTTTAAAGATTTCAGGATATTTTCTTAAAGCTGTATCACAGTCAGTAAAAAGAACTCCTTGTTTTACTAATTCTTCATTCATTCTTTCATAAACTGGACGTGCATCTCATTGTGCATTAATTCCTGCTAAAAAGTTTTTCTCTGCTTCTGGAATTCCAAGACGATCAAAAGTTCTTTTAATATTATCTGGAATATCATCTCAAGACCTTACAGTTTTACCTGCTCCTTCAGTATAATAATAATAATCATTAAAATCGATTCAATTTAAATCAGGACCAAAACTTGGTTGAGTTTTTTTATCAAAAACCTTTAAACTTTCTAATCTGTAATCAAGCATTCATTGTGGTTCATTTTTATGTTTTGATATTTCTCTTACAACATTTTCATTTAAACCTTTTTGAACTTTATATGTTGAAACTTCACCTTCATTAAATCCATATTTATAATCAGATATTTGTTTAATTTCTTCTTCTTGTTTTAATTTTTTCATATCCTACACCTCCTTATTTAAAATTCACTTCAAACCATCTGCTCCTAAAAGAGCACAATTAATTCTATTCCCTTGCTTATTAATTTCTCAAAAAGCAATTAATTCATCTAATATTTCTTCATCATAATCATTGCCAGCTATCATATTAAAGTAATTAAAAAGCTGTTTTTGAGCTTCTTGATGAGTCAAATTTATTAATTTTGAACATAATATATCCGTTGAAGCAGTTGATATTGCACAAGCATTACCATCAAATCTTGCATCTACAATTTTTTCACCTTCTATTAGTAATTGAACATTAATTTCATCTGCACAAGTTGGTGAATCTTGAAATTTAATAATTGCTTTTTTATTTTCAATAAGACCTTTAAAATCTGGTTGCGTATAGTGCTCCATAATTATTTGCCTTAATTGAATCTTATCATTTTTATCAAACATTACATAATCACTCCTTTATAAAATCTCATTAATTCAGTTATCACAATCTTTTAAAGCTTCAATAAATTTATCAATATCTTCTTTAGTATTATAAATTGAAAAACTAGCTCTAATAGTTGAACTTACTTTAAAAAGTTCATTTGCCAATCTTGAGCAATGTTTCCCAACTCTTACAGAGATATTATATTTTTTATTTAAAAAGGACCCAAAGTCTTGTGAGTTTACATTTTTCATATTAAATAGCACAATTGGTTGATCATTTTCTAGATTATAGAATTCGAATTTCTTATGATCAATATCTTTAACTTTAGCTCTAAAATATTTTTTTAATTCTTCTTCGTAAGCAATCATTTTTTCAAGTGTTAACTCTTCTAATATATCTAAACATACATTAAAAGCATAAATAGCTGATAAGTTAAGAGTTCCTGCTTCAAATTTATCAGGAATTGATGCTAATTTATAAGTATTTGTACTAATACTTATATTATTACCCCCACCATAAAAAATTGGTTTTAAAAACTCTAAAACTTCTTTTCTCGCCCATAAGATACCTAATCCAAAAGGACCATAAATCTTATGTGTTGAAAAAGCAATGCAATCAACTTCTAATTCTTTAATATTAATTTTATTATGTTTGATTGACTGTGCTAAATCTAAAATGATTATAATTTTCTTATTAAGTTTTCTAATTTCTTTAACTATTGCTACAACATCATTTAAACCTGCAGTTGTATTGGAATTCATTGCAAAAGAAATAATTTTAGTTTTAGTAGTTATTTTATTTTTAAGTTTTGAGATATCAATTAAAAAATTTTCATCCAAATCTAAATAATCAATTTTCAAACTTTCTTCTTGTGCTAATACCATTCAAGGCAATAAATTTGATGAGTGCTCCAACTTAGTTAATAAAATCTCATCATTTTTTTTAAGATAATTTCTCATACCAAAAGCTAATTGATTTAATGAGTGAGTAGTTCCACTTGTGAAAATAATTTCATTTTTATCATCAATACCAATAAACTTTGCTATTTTAGACCTAGTCTCACTAACCATTTGATTTGCTTTATAAGCATTATCAAATAGATTATTGTGTGTATTAGCTCCAATCTTTAAATCATAGTAGCTTTGAGCTTTTATAACTTTATCAAATTTAATTGCGGTTGCAGCTGAATCAAAATAAATTTCCTTACTATTGTTTTTAAAATATGAAAAATTATCTTTAAAATTCATTAAATCATTCCCTTTAGTTCTTCTTTTAAGTATTTTAGTAGCTGTTCATCATCAATATCTTGAAATATTGGTTCAAAATAACCATTTATGATTAATTCTTGTGCCTGAGTTTTATTTAAACCTCTTGAAAGCAAGTAAAATACTTGATCAGGGTCAAGCATACCAATTGCATTAGCATGACTTGCTACAATATCATTTTCATCAATTAATAAAACTGGGTCAGAATCTGCTTTTGCCATTTTATCTAGAACCAATAATCTTAATTCTTGATGTGCTTCTGCTTGATTTGAACCCTTTTTAATATCACTAATACATCTAATAAAACCTTTTGATGTATCTTTTAGCACTTCATAGGTTCTAATATTTGAATATGAGTTTCTAGCTTTATGTACTGAGTTTATAATTGAGTTTTTCTTAAAACTTTTATTTATTATTGTGGCATTATAAAATTCCACTGCTGTATTTTCTCCATTTAAGTTAATAGTAAAATTATCATTACAATCATAATTTGCAATATTTGATATTTTTAAATTTAATGAAGAGTTTTTACTTAAATTAAAATTTATATTAAAGTCCTTTTGACTAACTTCAGTTGAAGGTAAAAATAAGATAATAATATTTATTTCAACATTTTCTTCAATATTTAAATCTATTGTTCCAAATTTATTCTCTAATAATATAATTTTGTTTTCATTATCTTCAAAGTTAAAACTTTTAGGTAGTTTGTTTCTAAAATCTATATATGATTCATTTAATTTTAAATTAGTCATTATTTAGATAATTCCTTTACTCATGTATAACCTTCTGTATTAATTCTTTCAACAATTTCTTTACCCCCACTTGTTATTATTTTTCCCTCAATAATAACGTGAGCATGAGTTGGCTTTACCTTTTTAAAGAATCTATCATAGTGAGAAATAATTACCATTGCATTTCTTGATAAATCAACTTTATTTAAGTTTTTTGAAACAACTTCCAAAGCATCGACATCTAATCCTGAATCAATTTCATCAATTAGACTAAAAATAGGATTCAACATTTTTAATTGCAAAATTTCATTTTTCTTTTTCTCTCCACCACTAAAACCATCATTAACAAATCTTTTTAACATATTTAAATCAAAGTCTAATTCTTTTGCGCCTTGTTTAATATCTTTAAATATTTCTTGCAATTTTTTCTTTTCATCACTGTGAGCGTTTACTATATATTTTAAAAACTCTAAGTTTGAAACTCCTGGAATTGTTTGTGGGTTTTGCATTGCCAAAAATAAACCAGCTTTACTGCGTTGATTAACATTCAACTCTAATATTGACTCACCATCAACTAAGATATCTCCTGATATGATTTCATACTTTGGATGACCCATAATTGCCATTAATAAAGTTGATTTACCATTACCATTTGGCCCCATTAAAGCATGAATTTCTCCTGATTTAACTGTTAAATTAATTCCCTTTAATATTTCTTTGCCCTCTATATTTACATATAGATCTTTAATTTCTAATTTATGCATTTCTAAGCTCCTTGCTCTATTATTATAGTTATTATTATAGTAAATGTTAAACTAAGTTTAAAAGAGCAAAAAAGACAAATATTTTATTTTTAATTGTAATTTAATGTTATTTTATGTTATTTTTCATTATAATTATTTTGATACAAACCAAGGAGTGAATGGTGTGAAAAAATTATTAACACTGTTAGGAAGTGTTAGTTTAACAGCAAGTACAGCAACAATGGCTGTTGCTTGTGGTACTGACTATGACATTAAAGAAGACGGAAACTCAATTCTTATTCAATTTTTACAATCAATAGATGGAAAAGCAAAAATTACATCTACTGATATTCTATGAAAATTAATCAATTCATCAAATGGTCCAAAGAATAGAGAAAAACTAACTTTAGACTTATTGAAAATGATTAATTTATCTATTCTAGCTAATATAGATTCAGAAGAAAATGAATTTACAATAGATGAAGATAACTTATATACAAACTATGATTTAAAAAACACTTTAAAAGAAAGATGAACAAATCTTATTTCAATTGTTGATAGACAAATAGTTAATGAAAAAGATGTATATAAAAAAGAACACGGTAAAAAATGAGAAAAAGAATGAAATAAAATGCTTGTAGATAAGTACAGCGTTTATCAAGATGATGTCAAATCAATGGATAAAAACTTCCTAGAAAACAAATATAAAGCAGATCTTCTGTTAACAGATGCAAATAATAACGCTTCAAAAACGCTATTAGATGTTTTAATTAACACTGATCAAACAGGAGTTACTTGAATAAGTTCAAATGATATTATTAAAAAACATAATGCACTTACAAAAGTAATTAATGACAATAAAGATAACGATGCAGCAATTGCAAGTTATTTAAGAGCTGATTTAGATCAAATAGCTCAAATTGATAATTCAACAAAGAGTGAGACAAGCAAATGAGAAGAAACTAAATTGACTACTGAATCAAGTGATGCTGCTATTGTAGCTGAAGCTAAAAGAGTAAGTGAAATTGAAAAAGAGAAAATTTTATATGATACTCCAGTTAATTTAAACAACTTCACAATAAGTGATACAAATAACTCAAGAGCAGGTTTCCTAAGTAATTCACAGAAATTTTTCTTAGATCGTTTCTATAATACTCAAGCCCCTCTTGCTATAAGTGAAGTTGTGGTTCCTTTTTCTGAAAATGGAACATTCGATGATGGAGTTACAGTATCAGATTTCCAATCATTAGATGGAAATGATCAAAAAAATACTAACGAATTATTAGAACAAATAGCAAAAGATGACTCAACTGATACTTGAAGAAGATGAATGGTTGAAGCAAAAACAGATAAACATCCAAAAGCAACTGTAAAAAACTACGATAAACTTATGACTTTAAGCAATTCAACAGATTTTACTCAAGATATGAGAGCAGTTGTTTATGACTTTACTCTAAGTGGTGATGTTAAAGCAAATGGAAAAGAATTTGTTCCAACAGAAGGCGAAAAAAGATTAGAAAATTTAATTAACGACATTTCAAGAGAAAAAAAAGACGGTAAAAAATTCTATGTATATAATGAAGATCAAGGAAGAGTTTATTATGTAGATTCAACTGGATTACATATAGTTCAAATTGATGGATATAGTTATTTAAAAGAATCAAAGACAACTGAAAAAATAGGTAAACGTCAAGAAGGAATTATAGAAAATAAGATTAATGAAGAGACACTAGCAGAATTAAATGAGTTCAAAAAATATAATGCTTTACAAGATACTGAAAAAGTAGCTGCTTTACAAACAAATAGAAGTAAAGATGGTACATATGGGAAATTAAATAAAACAGTAGTTAACCCCTACTTACATTATTTAACAAACTCTTCAATGTTAAAAGGAATTGCAGGTTCTGCATATAGTTTTGATATCATGTCAGAAGTTAAAACTTGAGCACAAGTATCTTCTTCAACAGATGGTTCTGCATCATATTGAATGACATCAGTATTTGATTATTTTAAAACTATTTCAAAAGTAAAAGAAAAAGAAAATGACTCATCATTTAGTCAAGAAGAATTTATAAATAATTATATTACTTTCAATATAAGTGAAGAAAAAAGTCAAGAAGAAGAAGTTATTCAAAAAACTCAATCTTGATTCTATGCAGCAGTTAATTCAAAACAAAGTTTAACAGCAATTGATCCAGCTATCTTATTTATTGAAGCTAGTGAAAAATGAACTGATGAAATAAAAACAAAAACTGATGCAAGTGGTTATCCAAAATTAATTTTAGATAACATTACATATAAAGAAGAAATTGTTTCAGAAACCATTAAAACATTTTGAAAACCAACAATAAAGGAAGAAAATACAGGTGATATGATTTTAGATAATAATTTAAAATCAGTAGTCTTTGATTATAATTCAATTATTAAAAATGTTGAAACATCATATCTTTCTTTCAAAAAAGGAGGGAGTAAATAATGAAAAAATTATTAGGAATACTTAGTGCAGTTTCATTAACTGTATCTACCCCTTCTCTTGTTGTAGCTTGTACAAGTGCAAGAATAACTAAACCAAAATTAAATAAAGAATTAGCTAAAAAATTATTAGTACAAATATCTGGTAATAAAGACCTTGCAAACATTGATTTTGGTTCATTATTTACAGATGCTGAAATTGAAGCTGTAATTGTTAACATGATAAATGAATTATTATCATTACAATATAGTTTTGATTCAACAAA
Source organism: Spiroplasma endosymbiont of Cantharis rufa (assembly GCF_964019665.1). Taxonomy (NCBI): domain Bacteria; kingdom Bacillati; phylum Mycoplasmatota; class Mollicutes; order Entomoplasmatales; family Spiroplasmataceae; genus Spiroplasma; species Spiroplasma endosymbiont of Cantharis rufa. The sequence continues at coordinate 1,016,714 of NZ_OZ026459.1, forward strand.
CAGTATGTTTAAAAGTTTAGATTTTAAAGATCTTTACACTTCTGATAAAGATAAAGGAATTGAAGAGTCATTTAAAACTAAATACAGTCTTGAATCTAGAACAATTGCTGAAAATAAACTTTTTGAAGATTATACAAAATCAGTTGGGACAACAAGACTTGACTATTGAGCAATAAGAAATAACTATAATTTAAACATTCAAAATGATAAAACAAAAGTAAATTCTATGAGTGGTGAACAAGTAGAAGTTAATAGTACTAATCCATATATTTATATTTCTGATGCTTCACCTACTGGTGAAGCACAAGATAGCATTTGAAAATTTTCAAACGAACAAGGAAATAATGGTACAATTGCAGGTAAAAGTAAACTGCCTACAATTGAAGAATTAACAAAAGAATATCAAGAAAATGGTTCATCAATGTTTTGAGTTAAAAATATAGAGGGTGAATTTGAAAATATTAGTGCAAAATCTGCATTATATTTAAGATTTCAAGATTACTTTGAATCTAAATTATTAGAAGATATGAATGATAATCTTCTAACAAATGCCTACTTAAAATCAACAATGTTTAATATTAAAACAATTGAAGAAGAAAAAGCACCATTCATTAACCCTTCTTCAGCAATGTTTTCAAAAACACAAACATTAAATGAAACTTCAATTAATGAATATTGAAAATCAAATGTTAAAATGGTTTGAACTTTAAAATTTGATGTTACTCAAGCACAAACAATTGATAACATAAATAAAGAAATTAATAAACAAGCTGAACTTTTAAATACTAGCAGTGGTGCATTAAAAGAAGGAAAAAAAATTAGTGAAATTGTAGAGATATTTGAATCAGGTGCAATTAAGCCTATTAATGATAATAAAACTGCTTATGACTCATACTTTGGATTACAAGGTTATCAAGGTTTAACTATTTATGATGGAGATAATGCAATTGGAGAAAGTCCAATTGCAGGTAAAGCTTACGAAGCAAAAGTAAAATCATGAAATAATGGTCCTGGTATTATAAAATCAAGTTCAGAAAACTTCTTAACTATGGACGCTGAAAATAATAACTATGCAGATTTAGTAATTGTTCTTCCAATCTATATGATTGAATTATTAGGAGCATCTAATAGTGAAGAGTCAACTTACAATATTGTTGGTAAAGATAATGAAGAAACAAGCGCTATAAAATTTAGTAATACTATTGGAAATGACACTATTTATAAAGATAGATGAAATAATAAAAATAACTCAACATTACATTCAGCAGATGTTGCTGAATTAGCAAAAAATGAAAAAAAACAAGAGGCTTTATTAAATCAAATTATGTTTGGAATCTCAAAAGATCCTAATTCAAGTGATTTAGCTAAAACAATCATATATTCAAAATACTTGGATAAAGATGATGTTTACTATGCTGGTCTATGAGACAAAATTGGAACATATATTAAAAGTGAAGACGATAAAGACGAATAAAATTAAAAATAAACCTCCATTAGGTTTATTTTTTTTTATAAAATATTTAAGAAATGAGGAGTTAAAATATGGATTGTATTTTTTGTAAAATTGTTAACAAGGAAATGGCCTCTAAGGTTTTTTATGAAAATGAATATACCCTAGCCTTTCTTGATATTTTTCCAAATAGTGATGGTCATTCTTTAGTTATTCCAAAAAAACATTTTGAAAACTATGAAGAAACAGATGATTTTTATTTGCAAGAAGTTGCTAAAACCAAAAAAATTGTAGCTAAAATGTTAAGAGAAAAGTTAAAATCAAAAGGTATTAATTATGTCTCTAATCAAGGCTCAGAGGCCTTTCAAATGGTATTTCACTATCACGAGCATATTATACCTAAATATGTAAAAGAGCAAGGATATGGCTTTAAAATCAATAATAAACCCGAAGATCTGACTAGTATTGATGAAATTTTCAATAAAATAGTAGATTAAAATATATTAATTAAAAAAAGAGAATTACATTAATTTGTAATTCTCTTTTCTTTTATTTTAATTCCTTAGTTTCCATAAATTTTTTAAACCAATGATATGATTTTTTTAAATACCTATCACCAGTTCCATTATGTTTGTCATCATAGTCCACATAAACTATTCCATAACGCTTATTAAACTCACTTGTAGCTCCACTAACTAAGTCAATTGATGTTCACATCGTATAACCAAAAACATTAACACCATCTTTAATTGCTTCATTAATTTGAATGAAATGTTCTCTAAAGTAATCAATTCTATAGTCATCATCTACTGTTTTGTTTTTATTTAAAGTCTCAGTTACCCCAATTCCATTTTCTGAAATAAATAAAGGTAATTGATATCGATCTCATAATTGATTTAATTCATATCTTAAACCAATGGGGTCTATTTGTCATCCTCACTGAGTTTGTTTTAAATAAGGATTAACTCCCCCTACAGTTAAATTACCTCCAGTTTGACTAACCTTATCAGTTACTGATACAGTGTTTGTTTGATAATAACTAAATGAAATAAAATCAATTGGATTACTTTTTAACAATTCCATATCACCATCAAAAATTTCAAACTCTATTTTATTTTCTTTAAAGAAACGCTTTGCATATCCTGGGTACTCACCACGAGTCATTACATCAAAGAAAAATCATTTTCTAATTTGTTCTTGTTGTAAATTATGAAATACATTGATAGGATTGCAATCATATGAGTATGTTGTCATATCAGATACCATGCAACCAACTTTAATATCAGGGAATTTTTTAGCAAACTTAATCATCTCTGCTTGGGCAATAAATAAATTATGCAGTCCTTGAAAAGATTTTCTTAAAATATTCATATAGTTGCTATCTCTTTCTGTAAAGAAACCTAAACCAGTGTGAGTATAAATTAACGAAATATTTAACTCATTAAATGGTAATCAATACTTAACATATTTTGAAAAACGCTCAATTAAAGTTTTAGCATATTTAACAAATAACTTAATAACCTCACGATTTAAAAATCCATTATACTTTTCTAAAATAGGATATGGAAAGTCAAAGTGACTAAGAGTTACCATAATCTCCATTCCTTGAGCACGACATTCTTTAAAGACACGCTCATAAAATGCTAATCCTGCTTCATTTGGAACTGACTCATCTCCATTTGGATAAATACGTGCTCATGAGATTGATAAACGATATATCTTCATACCAGCATCTTTCATTAACTTAATATCTTCTTTATAGCGATTATAAAAATCATTTCCTAAACGCTTTGGGTATGTATCTGGGCTATTTGGATCTAAACCTCTTAAAAAGTCTTCCTTTGTTAAAGAGTGAACTTTTGATAAGTCCTTTTTATCTTTTAACTCAATATATGGTGTTAAATCAGCAATAGTTAACGATTTACCATCTACTTGATAAGCCCCTTCAATTTGTGCAGCTGAACTTGCACTTCCTCATAAAAAATCTTCTTTTTCGAATTTCATTATATTGAACCTCCATTTGTTTTAATTAATTCTTTGTATCAGTAAAAACTATCTTTTTTATAACGTTTCATATCTTTTAGATCAAATTCATCACGATTTACATAAATAAAGCCATAACGTTTTGAAACTCCCTCATGAGTTGAAATTAAATCAATGGCACTTCAAGGCATATAACCAATTATATCTACACCTTCTTCAATTGCTTCCAACATTTTTGAGATATGTTTTTGGTAATATTCTATACGATAAGTGTCATGAACCTCACCTTGCTTAGTTAAAATATCTTTGGCACCTAAACCATTTTCAGTAATCATAATAGGAAGATTATATCTATCATATACTTCACGTAAAGTGTTTTTAAAACCTTGAGGGTCAATTTCTCAACCAAACTGAGTTTTTTCAAGGTTTTTATTTTTAACAGAAGAAGTGAAACCAGGTATTGTAAAACCCTTTTGCTGATCTTTGGCTTCTTGACTTATCTCATTAGATTTAGGCATCTCTACAGTCATAGTGGCATAATAATTAAAGGCAATAAAATCAGGTTTAGCTTGCTTAATTATTTCCATATCCTTTGGATCAATTACAAAATCCTCTTTAATTTTTTTAATAAACTCTAAAAATACTGGACTGTAATATCCTTTGCAAACAATATCTAAATACACTCAATTACGAACAATATCCATATTTAATTTTGCTGTATAATCAATTGGTTTTGAACTATTTGAATAAACTGAAGAGATATTTGGTGCGGGACCTATTTTTGCTTTAGGCAGCATCTTGTGACATAAATTTATAGCACGAGCTTGGGCTAAATTTAAAATATGAATAACCTCTCATCGATTAAGTTTTTTGCCATTTGGCATTAAACCAATTGCAGATGCAGCCATTGCAAACATATTTAATTCATTAATTGTTAATCAATATTTAATTTTGCTACCATAAGCTTTAAATAAAACCTTACAGTAATCTTCAAATAAATCTGCAAATCTCTTGCTAGTTAATCCTCCTGCTTCATCAATAAAGTTAGGAAAATCAAAGTGAAATATTGTTACAATTGGCTCAATATTATATTTAATTAACTCATTAATTAATTCATCATAAAAGTTAATACCCTCTTCATTTATTTCACCTTTAATATTTTTCATAATCCTAGGTCATGAAATTGAGAAGCGATATGACTTCATTCCCATTTCTGCAAAGAGTTTTATATCTTCTTTTCAATTTTTATAGTGACCAGTTGCATCATGAAAGTTAGTAATCTCTTTTGAATATCCTGGTGACTTATGAATATCATCCATCACAGAAGCTACTTTACCACCTTCAGAAATTGAACCTTCTACTTGATAAGCACTTGTTGATGCTCCCCATAAGAAATCTTTTTTAATTTTATTCATAAATTTTATCTCCGTTTTCTAATATATATAATCCACCATAGCAAGCGGCTTCATTTTTTAACTTTGCAACTTCTACTTTATTTTTCACCATTAAATCAGGATACAATATTCTTCCCTCATAATTAAAACTTTCTGCTTCTAATAATTTAGCAAATATTAGCTCAATGAACTTTTTGTTATTGCTAATTCCTCCCCCTAAAGTAATTAGGTCGTAATCAAGAATGTAATCAAGATTAATTATTAGTTTAGCTAGAGCTGTAATTAAATTATCGAACAAAGTAATCATGATTGGGTCTTTTTTTTCATACATTGCAAAAGCTGTTTCACCATCAATAAACTCTTTTGACTTAATTGCCATCTTATATCTAAATAATACTGATCCAAGACCGCCATATGCTGCAATTGGAAGGTCTTGGCCCACTTCTAAACTGGCAAAACCTTTACCAAATTCTCCAGCTCTAAGAAGATTTCCTTTATGAACTCTATTATTTATAATTAAAGCTCCTCCAAGCCCAGTTCCAATTGTGAGATGAACTTGAGTCTTTATTTTTGAGTTGCTTCTATGATAATACTCTCCAATTAAAGCCGCACGTGCATCATTTTCAAGAACAAATTTTTTACAGTTTTTATATTTAGAAAAAATTTTAACCAAATTTAAATCGACATCACAAATAGCTGAATTACTTAAAACTTGTTTTTTGACTGAATCTACGACTCCAGGGATTAGAATGGCTAATTCAAATTCATCTTTTTCCAAATCTAATATTTTTGTGATTTCTTTGATTACTGTAATTAATTTTGTTTGAAATATAATCTCATTATCTGGTTGTTTTTCTTCTTTATATTTAATGATTTGAGAGCTTATTTTATTTTTATTTTCAAATAAAATAAACTTTGTTCCCATTCCTCCAATGTCAAATGTATATCTTTTCATAGTCTATCCTCTTAAATTTCTAAACTCTTTTTTAAAATCTAAAATGTTATCTCTTTCAATATCTAACTCATAGTTAATACGCAGTGCATTTAAAGCATTGTAGTAATTATTTTTGATGTGACTTATTTTGTCTGCACCAATTTGTTTTTCAAATTTTCTTAGTATTGCTAATAGAGTTGATAAATTATTTGAAATTAATTTATCCAAAGCCTCAAAATTAATTTCTTTTTGAGCTACTTCTAATTTTTCTTTTCATTCTGATACATCATACTTTTTATTAGAGATTTTATATTTTGAAATTAATTTATTGGCTTGTTCAACTTTATTATCTGCCATTAATTTTTTACCTAATAATAAGGTTTTCTCTTTTACTTTTTCCTGCTGACTTATTAATTTAGCAATTTTTGTTCTAATAAAAATTAAGTTTTGAATCTTTATCTCATAATTTTTTATATTTTTATTATTAAATTTATTTAATAATTTATTTATTTTTTTAAGTTCTACTTTAATTTCCTTAGTAGCTTTACCTTCTTGTAAAGCAATTAATTTAACTAAATCTTTAGTAGTCTCCTTTATTAAGACTTTTTCTGTTTTTCTTTCTCTAAATCAGAAGTAGCAAATTATTGCTGCTAAGAAAAAGGAACCTAAACAGCATCCAGTATACATCAAACCATTTGCTAAAGGTGAAATTTCAGAATACCCACCTAGCATTGGTTCAGAGAAATAACCAATTAATTCAAAGATTCCTAATCCAGAACCACCCCGACGAGCTACTCCTAGCATGCCCGATATTGTTCCAAAGACAAAGGCAGCTATTAATCCAGAATATAAGGGTCGTCGTTTTGGTAAGTTAATTTGATATAAAATTGGCTCAGTAATTCCAATAATACCAGCAGATATCAATCCTAAACCTTGATTTCTTAGTTTAATATTTTTTGTTACTAATATAACAGCTATTAAAGCTCCAAACTGTGCAAATAATGATATTCCCCCAGCTACTCCAATTTCTGACTGTCCACCATTAACTAAATGATCAATGAACTGTACAATGGATAATACATTATGTAGTCCAAAAATAATGGCGACCTGCCAGGATGCAACATATAAACCAATTCCTAAACCAAAAGGTAATGCTTTAATATAGAAAACTGATATTGCTAAAATGGATTCAAATATATTTCAAAGAGGACTAAAAATTAGAAAGGTTACAGGTAATGTTATTAAAAATATTAAAAATGGTCGCCCCATCAATTCTAAAGAAGGAGGCATTCACTCCAAAATGCTATCATCTAATTTTTTAGCTAAAATAATTGCTGGCAAGATTACAAAAGGTTTAGTATTCATACCATTTAAGCGAACCTCTGATAGTTGATTTAAAAATAAAGTAATAGGTCTCGTTTTGTCTATTGGCTGATCTCAAAATCTAAACATTACAATATATTCACCCATCCCATTTGGACCACCAGTCACAAATAAATATGGTGAACATAAAATAACAGCAATACCTAACCCAATGATTGGCCTGAGTTTAAAATAATCTGATGCGGCTCAAGCAAATAATATTGCTAACATTACAATTGATGTTCTAGCAATAACAAATAACATAGCTCAAATCACTGGAGCATTTAATAAGTAAATAGTTTCTTCATTTGCACTTGAAGGATCAAATGTAATACTTGGCATTCACCCAGTTTGCTGCAAGATTGAGACCATAGCTTGTAATAATCCTACTCCAATTAAAAATGGTAGAACTCTAATAGTAATTGCAATAATAGCACTTAACATTTGCAAAAATCAAGATTTTTTTGATTTTAATTTTTTCTTCAATTCAAAATTAACATCAACTGACTGATTAATTTCAGTAAAAGCATTTTTCAGTTTATATACATCTTGACCAATAATAACTTGAAGTTCATCATTATTTCAAACAACGCCTTTAACATTATTATTATGTTTTAGCTTTTCTATATCAACTTTACTTTTGTCCTTAATTTTAAAACGTAAACGCGTCATACAATTATAAACACTTGTATAATTCTCCATAGTTCCCACAAATTCGTTAATTGTACGAGCTGCTGAAATATATTTACTGTCTGTTGCAAAAAATACATAAGGGTCTAGATTCTCTTCTTCTTTAATTTCTATTCTTTCTGTATTTATTTCACAAATAAGTTCTCCCTTTTTATAAATTTTTTCTTCAAATACTGGAATAATTATATTTGGATCTTCGAAAACTATTGGCGTTTCTTTTGAGATATTTAGTTTTCTTAATTTATTAATTTCTACGGAGAATATTTTTGTGTCTAGATTAACTTCTTGATTAACTTCTAAATTAGTTTCAAAGTACTTACCATTTAGTTTTATACTATCTAAGCCACAATGAATTAAAACGTTATATCCATCAACCTCAAATCCATAAGCATGTTTGGTATCAAATATCATTTTTACAGTGGCTTGAGAAAATGGTGAGAAAAATAAATTATCCTTTGGAATTATTAATATTCCATCTCCCAGTAGTTTGTTTGCAAATGCATTATCAGAGCATTTTTTAATTTGTCTAACTTCACAATCAACGGGAGCATAAATTTTTATACTCATATTTACCCCTCAAATAAATGATAGTCCAGGAATAAATATAAAATAAAAACTTTCCAAAATGGAAAGTTAATCTTATTAAATTTGTTTTGCTATTTCTAAAATTAGAATATTCAAAGCTAAATTGCGATACACATTTGAAGCATTATTTTTTAAGTAATCCAATTTTAATTTATTATCAGATTCTAAAAAAACTTTCTCATACTGTTTTTCTGAAGTAATTACAAAATTATTAGCTTTTATTGTTTTAGTATTAATTAATCTTAAATATGAATTAAGAGTAAAATTATCACGCCCATAAAAAAGAATAATGTTAATATCCTCATTATTAACTAAAGGCTCATTAAAAATGTCAAAATTCTTAGAAAGAATAAGTGGTCGTTTATTATAACCAATCAAAAAATCTCCAATTCCTTGAGCTATTCAAGAGGTTTGCGCTGATGCATAAATATTAATATTAATATTATTTTTAATTGCTGTTGCCAAATTTTTAATAAAAACAGAATTTTTATCACACCACATTTTAATTAAAACAATTATATCACTTTTAAAATTAATTTTATTAATTGAATCATATAAAAAATGTTCTTTTTTTAAAGAAGACGCAAAAGTTTTAAAATTTGATTCACCCAAACTTTGTATAAATTTTGTAATTTTTGATTCGGAAACAAAACAAATATCTGCAAGTTGCTTTTGAGTTAAAATTTTTTTTTGACGCATCGTATTTATAATATTTAATGCGATAATCTTATCGGTTGTATTTTTATATTCTCTTGTTAAGTTTTCCAATTTTTCATATATAGATTTCATAAATATCCTTTTTACCTCTTAATTGTAAAATACTAAAAAACATTAACTATTTACTAAAGCCTATTTATTTTTTCTTATTATGATTTAAATAACTTCTTCCATCCTCAGAAAGAATTCTTGATGATCAAGCATCCCTTTCCACTTTTGATAATTCATCATTAATTTTATAAATTCTTGCGTCTAATGAGTCTAATGAAGAAATAATAACTGCTTCAATAAGTAAGGGTTCTACAGGAGAGCCATATTCATTTTTACCATGACTTGCTAAAATTACATGTTGTAATTTTAAAACATCCTCATTATCTTTTAATCCTAATTCTATAGCCTTATTTGAAACAAAAGTATTACCTATAGATATATGACCCAATAATTTACCAATATCAGTATATTCAGATGCATTTTTTCCTGCCATTTCAAGTACTTTGCCTATATCATGAAGGATTGTTCCACAATATACTAATTCTCAATCAATATTTGCATATTTATATACTTCTCTTATTGCTTTTGCTCCCATTAATAATGAGTAACTGTGTCAAAATAAACCACCTACCACATTATGATGAATACTTACAGCAGCTGGAAAAGTTTTAAATTCAACTTCATACTGCTTTAAAATTTCTAAAGTTATCTTTTTGTAAGTTTCATTATCAATAGTTGTTATAAAATCTATTAATTTTGCATAATGTGATTCAACATTTATTGGAGCACTAATACTAAACATTTCTTCATTTATCTTATGTTTTTTATAATCTTTTTCTTCAATAATTTCATAAGAATTGACTTTTAATTGTAATTGTTGTCTATAAACATTGGTTGCAGCTTCTATTTTTACAATTAAACCACTTTTTAATTCTTCTACATCTTTTTCAATAGAATTTCAAAGTCTCGCTTCAATTCTTCCAGACATATCAATTAAATTTAAAATTAAATAATTTGCTCCATTATTTCCTGTTGATAAAATTGCTTTTTCTATTCTAGCTATTAAAGTTACTATTTTACTTTCTGCATTAATTTCATTAATCATTTTTATACTCCTCAAAGATAAATTAATTTTAACAAAAAAACACTATTTAAATTGGAAAAAATAAATTCTACACTTTTATTAATTGTGTATAATATATTTTTTAGTTTAATTTTTTAGTGTTTATCTATTATTAAATTAAAAAACCGGGATTCTTTAGAATACTTATAAATTCTTTACCAAACATAATTGCATCCTCCGGCTCTAAACTATTTTGATTGAATGCAAAATTTATTTTTACATAATTTGTTAAATTTCCATCGTCTTTAAATGAACTTGATATTGAAGAAATGTAAATTGATAAGATTGAATTTTTAGTTAATCCAAAATTTGCATTATCTAATCCAAAATTTGAAATATCATAAATAGCCACTTTAACTTCTTTATCTTTTACTAATTGATTTTTATGTATTTCTTTTGAAATATCCAAAATAGTTAAATCCTCAGTTACTTTTACAACTGTATCATTTACTGAATATCCATCAGTTTTTACTAATCTAATAAGCGAATGATTTGAATCTAATTCTTCAAATTTAGTTAAAGCTCTTTTTAAAGCTTTTACATAAAATGCATTAAGTTCAAGATCAACATTTTCCTCTTTTGAAGGTTCAATCATTAAAGTTTGTAAACTTATTAAAGCAGTTATGTCCAACTTAAATGAAAAACTACCTATATTTGTTTTATCTACAATAACTTTCTTTTCAAATGAATTTGATACAAGCTTACTATTTTCTATTGCTTTCAATTCAACTTCTGCAAACTTAGAATTAATACTTTTCGATTTTTCATCTATTCTTTTCACTATTGAATTAATGTTTTTTTCATTATCTTTATTAGTTTCTTTAGTTTCTTCAATAAATGAAGAAAGTTTTTTTTCAATTTCTTTAAAATTATTATTTAATTTTTCACTATTTTTTAAAACTTTCTCTAATCTTTCATAATCTAGTTCCTTTAAAAATACAGAGTTAGATTCTTGAACAATAGTTTCTTGCTTCTTAGTATTTTTTGGTTTTTGTTTTATTTCAACTACTTCCAAGTTATCTTCAGTATTATTTTTTGATAGTTCCTCTAAAATTTCAGATTGAGAAACAGTTGAAATTTCATCTGAAAATAAATTACTATCTTTAAAATTTTCAGAATTTTCATAAACTACTTTTTTAGTAATAGTTTCTGTTACAATTGTTGGATTTTCTTTTATCTCAAAAGTTGAAGTTTCAGTTTTAATTGTTTGAACATTAGTAGACTCAATTTTTGCTTCTGCAATTGGATCTTCAGTAAATTCTTCTTCTATTTGAAATTCACTTTCTATAATTTCATCTTTTAAATACTTTTCAGTTTCAAAATTATCAAGAATATCTAAATCCTTTTCAACTAAAACTTCTGGCATTTTTTCTTTTTTTGGTTTTAGTTCTTCAGATTCTTCTTCCTCTGATTCATTTATTAATTTTTCTAAGTATCCAAATTCACTTAAACCATCTTTTAATGTGTCATTCATATTTGATGGTTTTTTTAATAAATTTTTCATTTCTTTATAAGAGAATATATCAAATATAGTATCTCCATGTGAAACAATTAATGATTCAATTACATAAATGTTTCTAATTACTCCATCTGTTGTAGAACGTATATCGAATTTTTCAAGTTGTGTTGATATTATTGCTAATATTTGATCTTTTTTGACTGGTTGGCCTTCTTTAACTAATACTTGTTCTACAATACCTTTATATTTTTTGACATTCTTAAATTTTATTTTTTCCATAAAGAACCCCTTTAGTTAAAGTGCTAATAAACACTATATTAATATTTTACACTACTTTGACCAACTATTGTAGCTTTTTATATAGACTCAAAGAATATTTTATTATTCTCAGATAAATCAATAATTCTTGAAAGACATACACTAAAAAGAGGAGCTGTTATATAACTTTTAATTGGTAAATTTTGGCATTGAACTATTAGTCTAGATACTAAATCAAAAATATTGCTTACTTCACCTCTATATGTCGCTAATAAAGGTCCAAAGTCTTTATATAAAAGCATTGCATTTATTATTAAATACATAAAAATTGAAGCCTTTATACTTAATGTACTTTGAACTGCAAAATAAATATATGTAATTAAAATATCTTCTAAAATAGATTCCAAACCATTTTCTTCAATTAGACCATTTTCAAAAAAAATGGTCATTTCATCACTTCTTTTTTTAATAAACTCTTTACTTTGAAAAATATCTTTAAAGTTTTCATTTTCATCAAGTAATACATAAATTTCTTTGTAATCTTCTCAAGTAAAAGCTCATTTATGTTTTGCAGTATTTATAAAATTCTCTCTTGTTTCAACTATTTTAGTTCTAATAATCTCTCAAATTTTTAATAGGTTAATTAAGTTTCTTCCATAGATTTCTTCTGAATCGTCAAATAGATATTCTCCATTTGCAATTAATTCAAATATTTCTTCTTCTGATATTTTAAAATCATTGTAATATGAAAGACTTGATACTAATTTTGAGCCTATTTCAGCTCATACTCTTTTATCTCTATACAAACAAAACCTCCGTTTTATTTATTTTATAATTTTAACTAAATAAAAGACTTTATTTTATTTAAAGCATTTTTATAGATATAAGAATTTTTTTCTTCCTTAGAATTAAAACTCATTATAGGTTCAATCTTTACTAAACCCATATTTGACTTCATTGGTTTTAATTTTTTATGCTTTGGATTTGTGATATAGCTTATCAAACTACCCAAAATTGTATCTTCTGGAAATGCTATAAATTCACTTTGATTAATATAACTAAGAATTCCTCTACTTGCAACTAAGCCTGATGCAAATGATTCTATATATCCCTCTACACCTGTAATTTGACCTGCAAAGAATATATTCTTTTTTCGCATCATTTGTAGTTTGTTATTAAGAATTTTGGGAGAATTTATAAAGTTGTTTTTATGCATAACTCCAAATCTTCTAAAAACTGCTTTTTCCAGTCCTGGAAGAGATGAAAAAATTTGCTTTTGCTCTTTTCAAATAATATTTGTTTGAAAACCAACCATATTATACAAATTATCCATTGCATCATCTCTTCTTAATTGTACAGCTGAATAAGGCATCACTCCATCAACATTTTCTAGTCCATTTGGTGACATAGCCGATTTTAATAGTATCTTTTTAGAGTTTTTAGCTAACTGTTCTATTGGTTGACAACCTCTAAAAAAAATTTCTTGTTCAAAATCTTTTAAATCAACAGTATTTGCAGTTACTAGTTTATTATGAAAAATACTAAATTCCTCTTCATTTAATGGTATACAAATATAACTATTATCATTTTTATATCTTGATTTATAATAGACTTTTGAGAAGTCTATTGATTGTTTTTCAATTATAGGAGCAGATGCATCTAGATAAAATAACTTTTGTTTTCCAAGTAATTTTTCTAACTGCATTTTAAATTCTTGTGAACATAAAGGACCACTTGCAATTAAAACTATTTCTTGTGTATTTAAATCTAAAAATTCTTCTTCAAATACCTTTATATTTTTATGACTTCTTATTCTTTGATCAACTAAATCTGAAAATGCTTTTCTATCTACTGCAAGAGCATCATCAGAAGGAATCTGAGTTTTAAAGGCACAATCCAATATAAAGGAGCTTAAAAGTTCAAGTTCTTTTTTTAAAATACCAACAGCATTTTGAGTTGATAAACTTCTAAAAGTATTTGAACAAACTAATTCTCCAAATGTTTCTAATGTTTGAATTTCATTTTTTTGAATTTTTTTCTTTTCATATAAATAAACTTCAATACCCTTTTCGGCTAATTGCCAAGCTGCTTCACAACCTGCTAAACCAGCACCAATTATATTTACTTTCATTACTTTATCTCCAATAACTCATTAATTTTTTTTTCATTAACGCTTTCATCTCAACTTTTATTATTTCTTACACAAGAACCAACATGAATATTTTTAGATAATTTTTTAAAACTAGAAAAGTTTTTTTGATCAATTCCACCACCAACTAATACTTTTGTATTTAAGTTAAGAGTCACAAGTTTTTTTATAATTTTTCTACCTTTTTTTATATCATGACCACCACTTGTTAAAACATTATCTATTCCAAGTTCATTTAACAATCGATAAGATTCAATAAAATCCTTTACCTCATCAAATGCTTTATGAAATGTTATTTCTAAATTTCCCTTTTGTTTAATGACTTGTTTCATAAATTGAACATCTATTGTTAAGTCCTTATTAAGAGCACCGATAACTATTCCATTTGCCTTTGTTGTTCTAATAAATTTAATTTGTTCTATCATATCTTTTTTTTCTTTTTCAGTATAAAAAAAATCTCTTGCTGTATTTCTAACAATAATATTTATTGGTAATTTTGATAAATCACAGGCATATTTAATATCTTCTAAAGCAGGAGTTAAACCCCCAACTTTTAAATCATTACAAAATTCAATTCTGCTTGCATTAGAATTACTTATTAATCTAATATCTTTAAAATCTTTTCCAATAACTTCTAATAGCATCTTACAAATATTCCTCCAAAACTCTTACTTTATCTAACTTTTCTCAACTAAATTCTTTTTTTCCAAAATGACCATATTTACTTGTTCTAAAATATACTGGTGATTTTAAATCTAATGTATTGATAATTGAGTTAACTTTAAAATTAAAATTATCATTTAGAGCTCTATAAATAACATCCATAGATACTTTATTTGTTCCAAAAGTTTCTATAAAAATAGAAACTGGGTCTGGTTTACCAATTGCATAACTTACTTGAATTTCAACTTTATCAGCCAATTTTGCAGCAACAATATTTTTTGCGGCATAGCGACACATATAAGCAGCACTTCTATCAACTTTACTTGGATCTTTTCCAGAGAAAGCTCCTCCTCCATGACGAGAATATCCTCCGTAAGTATCTACAATAATTTTTCTTCCAGTAAGTCCTGTATCACCCTTTGGTCCACCAATAACAAATCTTCCTGTTGGATTAATTAGAACATTAAAATCTGTATTTAATCTATATCGTTTTGCAATGATATCCATAATATTATTTTTTATAAACTTTTCAAAAGTCTCTTGATTATAATCATTGTCATGTTGAATTGACATTAAAACTGTATCAATTCTCGGGTTTTTTTCATTAGTATAATCAATTGTTACTTGTGATTTCATATCTGGTTGAGCCCATTTAAAAATTCCATTTTTTCTTAATTTTGAAGCCAAATGAACTAAATCATGAGCTATTTGTATTGAATATGGCATATAGGTTTGTGTTTCACTATTTGCATAACCAAACATAATTCCTTGATCTCCTGCTCCCATATCTTTTTTTTCAACACCCATTGCAATATCAGGAGATTGTGTATTAATTTTAACTACTATCTCACATTTTTCTGGGTCAATACCTGTATAAGCATCATTATAGCCAACTCTTTTTAAAACTCACTTAGCAATCCCAGCATAATCAACAATTGCCTTTGTAGTTATTTCTCCACCAATTAATAAATAATTTTCTGTAATAAAAGTTTCACAAGCTACTTTTGAATTAGAATCCTGCTTTAAGCATTGATCCAATATCGCATCACTTATTTGATCACAAATTTTATCTGGATGTCCCTCTGAAACCGATTCACTAGTAAATAATTTTTTCATATTTTATTTCTCTTCTCCTTCAAAAAAATGAAAACTTCTCCAACAAAAGAGAAGTTAAATAGATCTCATCGTTGGTTTCCCCTTAATTTCAGCACCTAATTTAATAGGTTGCTACTACCTCATCGAGTTGTTTTCTCTCAGTAGTTCCAAATAAGAATAATTTTAAGTTTTACAAAGTAATAATAACAAATTTTTATATATTTTTAACAATTAATTCAAATACATCTTCTGATTTTTTAGTATTTAATAAATAATGCTTTTTTTCTTTAATTGTTTCTAAAACATATTTATCCTTATCTAACTTTGATAGATAGTTCGCTATTTTTTTTGAATCACAATAAAAATCATTATTTGAAAGAAATATACTAATACTCATTTTTGAACTATTAATATTTTTAATTGACTTCTTATTAATTTTTTTTCATAGATAATATTCAGTTACAGTTAATAAATTTTTTGTTATATTTTCATCTTCCAATTTTTTTGCATACTCTTTTTCATCAGTAAAATCTAATCCATTAATTGGTTCTACAAGTTTAGTATTTGCTCTAAAAAGTGTTCCCCATCATAGTTTTAAATAAAAGTTAAATCTTTTTTTATAAGGATTATTTAATCTTAGTGAAGAGGAGATAATTTTATATACTCTCTTATCTTTTGAAAAAAAGGAACAAATACTACCTCCAAATCCTTCCCCCAAAAGTACTATTTTAGCATTGGGATTTGCCACACTAATAACTTCAATAATTTCTGCTAAGTCAGAAATTGATGCGCCAAAACTAAAATGATTATTAATTTCATTTTCTCCACAGTTTCTTTGATCATAAGATACTAAAGAATACTTATTTTTTTGAGTTTTTCTTAATCAAGATTCTAATTTATCAAAATCTTTTCTATTTCTATAAATATCATGAACACCAATAATAATAAATTCACTCTTTGGATCAATTTCTCCAAATCATCTAAGTTCATAACCTGAGGTAGTTTTAAACATTTTTTTCTTTACAAGTTCACTTTTTATAATTGGAGCTGAGTTAAATTTAATTTTATTAAATTTAACAATTCTTGCAATTAAAGTCAAAATAAAAATAAAAATAAAAGTCCCAATCATAACATAAACAATTATGCTAAGAAGTTCTCAAACAGCTAATCATATTTCCATAAAATCACCTTTTTAATTATAAATAAAAAGTACTCAAAAAAGTACTTTTTATAAGTTTTCTTAATCTTCATGAGCTAATTCTAATGCATAGACATCAAATTGTCCCATAAATCAAAATGCATAAATAACATTCTGCTTTCTAGTTATAAATTCATTATTCCCTATAACATTAATTGCCTCATAAACAACATTACCTGCATCTTGCTCTAAATTAACTCTCATTTTTTCAAAATCATAAATTGATTGGCGTCCATACATTTCGTTTTTTCTTTCATATTCAATTTCTTTCAAAACACTATCATAAGTATCTCTGTATTTTAAAAATGATTTTAAGTTTTGTTCAATACCCCCACAAACATTCATAACCTCTTTATCTAAAGCCAATAAACATTCATGTAAATTTCTAAGTCTGTCTTGTCTTTTCATAATTATTTTCTCTCCTAGTAATAGGTATTTATATTTTTATTATACACAATTTAAAATAGAAAATATTTTCTTATAAAAAGCCCTTACTATAAAAAATAAAGTTTTATAGCAATTGTATTCTTTCAATTGATTTTGCCTTATTTTCTGAATCTAATTTTATAATAACAGCACAAAGAAGTCCTGGATTTTCAGATGGTGTAAACTTACTTGGTAGTCCAGTTTTTTCTTTAAAAATAACTTCTTCTGGATTAGCTCCAATAATTGAGTTAATAGGTCCTGTCATTCCAACATCTGTAATAAAAGCAGTACCTTTTGGTAATAACCTCTCATCTGCTGTTTGAACGTGTGTATGGGTTCCTACAACAGCTGTTAAAATTCCATCATAGTTTCAAGCAAATGCTAATTTTTCAGCACTTGCCTCAGCATGAAAATCAACAATATGAATATCAGCTGTATTTTTTTGAATTATTTTGTCCATTACCTCATATGGATTATTTACATGTTCCATAAAACTCTTACCCATCATATTAGTAACTCTAATTTTTAAATTTCCAAAGTTATATTCATTTGTCCCGACTCCCAAATTAAAAGAGTTCATATTTGCAGGTCTTAAAAGGTCATCAACATTATTAATAAAATCAAAAGTCTCTTTAACTTTAAAAATGTGATTTCCACTAGTTATTACATTTACTTTTAATTTTTTAAGAAAATCATAGTGATTTTTATTTATACCTTTACCATGACTAATATTTTCACCATTAACAATAATAAAATCAATTTTGTTTTTTTGAACAATAAAACTAAGATGTTTTTCTAATACATCTCTTCCAGATTTTGAATATACATCTCCTACCACTAAAAAATTCATTATAAATTTTTCTCCAATTCTATAATCAATTCTTCTATTGAAATTTTCT
Source organism: Spiroplasma endosymbiont of Cantharis rufa (assembly GCF_964019665.1). Lineage (NCBI taxonomy): Bacteria > Bacillati > Mycoplasmatota > Mollicutes > Entomoplasmatales > Spiroplasmataceae > Spiroplasma > Spiroplasma endosymbiont of Cantharis rufa. The sequence continues at coordinate 1,035,090 of NZ_OZ026459.1, forward strand.
TTACTTTTGCATTATCCAAAACTTCTTTGATTTTATTATTTTTTAATTTTAGTTTTAATTTATTTTCTAAATCAGTTAATAATAAAGAAGTTTTACTAATGCTATCATAAATAGCATTTCTTGATACTTTAAATTCTTTAGCGATCTCTTGCAAAGTTAAATCCTCAAAAAAATATAATTCAAAATATTGACACTGTTTTTCAGTTAATAACCTTTTATAATAATCATATAGTTGTGCTAAATCAGCAGTTTTTTGTATATCTTGATTAATCATTTATATTATCTTCCATAAAATCTGATGTTAGTTCTCAAATATAATTGTCTATATCAAATTCTTCTATATCATTTACAGTTTCACCCGTACCAACTAATTTAACTGGAATATTTAAAATATCTTTAATAGCTAAAGCAATTCCACCTTTACTTGTACCATCCATTTTTGTAAGAACTATCCCTGAAATATTAGTTGTTTCTGAAAAAGCTTTTGCTTGACTTATTCCATTTTGTCCAGTTTGAGCATCAATAACCAACAATCTCTCATGAGGACCATCAGAAATACTCTTTTGAATAATTTTAGTCATTTTTTCTAATTCTTTCATTAAGTGCTCTTTATTTTGAAGTCTTCCAGCTGTATCAATTAATAATAAATCATATTTTTCAGCAATTGCTTTTTTAATTCCATCAAAAACAACACTTGCAGGGTCTTTAGAATTATTTTCAGATTTTATTAGATCTACATTTTTAAGCCTTTTATCACATCATTCTTGAAGTTGTTCCACAGCTCCTGCTCTAAATGTATCTGCTGCTGCTATTAAAACTTTTTTATCCATACCTGAGTAATAATTTGCTATTTTTGCAATACTTGTTGTTTTTCCAACTCCATTAACACCTACCATTATAAAAATGTTTAATCTATCATCTTTATAGTTTAATTTATCATTATATTTACGACCACTATTATAAGTTTCATATATCTCTTCAACAAGAATTTCTTTTATTTGATCAAAAGAATGCTTTGCTTTTGCTTTTTTTCTCACTCTATTTGATATGTCTAAAACCATTTTCATTCCCATATCAGTTCTAATTAAAATATTTTCTAAGTCCTCAAAAAATTCATTATTTGGTTCCTTATAATGTTTACTCAATTTTTTTATATCAGTTGAAAATGTTAAAGTCTTTTTGTGCTCTTTTTTATGTTTTTTTTGTTGTTTTTTGATTTCATGTCTCTCTTTTAAATTACTTCAAAATCCCATAAAAATTCCTCATTTCTCAATATTAATTGTATAATAATTTTAATATATTATATATATATTAATGTGTGAGGCGATATTATGAAAAAAATGTTATCAGTTTGACTATCTTTAGGTTTAACTGTTTCTACTGGTGTAAGCATGACACTAGCAGATAAAAATGTAAATAAATATTCAAAATTTTTAATTGGCTTAGATGATTTTCTTTATTTAAAAGTTGAAAAGCAAGAAAATGTGGATAAATTAACAAATAGGGAAATACAAAAATTATTAAAGGAAGCATTTTCTAATAGTGAATTTGGGTTGGCTTTATACAAAAAAATTGATTTTGAAGTACTAAATCAAGAAAATGGAGAAATAGATATCTTATTTAAAGATAAGAAAAACTCAAATATTCTTAATGAAAAAATTTTAATTAAATTTAATGTTGTTTTATTTAACTACGACAAAATTGATGATGTAGTTAATATTTTAAATAGATACTTATTTATTAATCCTTTAGTTTTAAATAAGGGTAGCTATCTTCAAATTGAACTAGAAGATATTTTAAAGAGTAAATTTAAAAATATATTTGACAAATATGTTTCATCAAGTATATTTTTAAATAATGTAGATGAATTTTGAGAATTCTTAGACTTTCAAGAATTGAATAAACAACAAAATGATATTATAAAAGCTAATTTTTTAAATAATACCAATTTGGATTTTAGAATAATAAGAGATTCATCAAACATTGGAATTAAAAAAAGTGATAAATTTATTACCTACTATGAAGATGAAGAAATGATGAATAAGGAAATATTTGATTGAATTAAAAAATACTCATTTTTTAATAAAAATAGAGCTAATTATAATAACTTATTTAAAATTGAAGCAAAAAATGAAAAACAAATTACTTTCTCACTTTCAAGTAAATACTTTAGTTGTGCTAAGTTGATTACATTGGAAATAATAAAAGGAACTTTTTAAAAGTTCCTTTTATTATTTCTTAGTGCTCAAATTATTAATCATTGATTCTTGAAGTTCTTCAAATTTACCTGTTCTAATAAATTGTAATGTTTCTTCAATATTTATAAGACATTCTCCAGCTCTCTCTAGATTTTTCAATTGTCTTACAATTGTAATTATTTTTTTAGATTCAGTTGCATTTTTAGAATCTGATATTCTAGTTGCTAAAATATTTGATAAATTTGAGAATTCCATACTTAGTTGTTCCTCAGCCTTTAAAACTTTTTGATGTTGGTCATTATCATAATTATCAATTAAAAGTGAGATTATATTTAGCATCTTATTAACTAAATCAAACATTTTTGATATATATTCAATTTCAATTGGTTGGGGATTGTACTTGATAGTAAAAGCACAAATATGTTTAGCCACATCAGCAATTCTTTCAATTTCACGGCTGATTAAAACTCCCCCAACTGCTAATCTTAAATCTCCAGCTACCATTTGTTGTTTTGCAATTTTTCATAAAGCCATTTTTGTGAAACTATTTTGTAAATCATTTATTTTGATATCGCCATTAACTACTTCTTGTGCTAATTCAAGATTTTGTGATTTTAAAGATTCGAAAGTATTTGCATATTGAGATTTTGTAGCTTCTACTAATCTTATTAATTCACGTTTAATAGTTTTGATATCACTATCTAATATTTTGTTATATGACATCCATTTCCCCTCCTATCCAAATCTTCCTGAAATATAATCTTCTGTTTTTTGATCTTTTGGATTTGTAAATATTTTTTTTGTTCTATCATACTCGATTAATTCACCATGTAAGAAGAAAGCTGTATAATCACTCACTCTTGTAGCTTGTGCCATTGAATGGGTTACTATTACTATTGTATATTCATTTTTCAATTTTAGTATAAGTTCTTCAACTTTTAACGTTGCTATTGGATCTAATGCACTAGTTGGTTCATCCATTAATAAGATTTTTGGTCTCATTGCTATTGCTCTTGCAATACATAATCTTTGTTGTTGACCACCGCTTAATCCCAATGCTGAGTCTTTTAAGTAATCTTTTACATCATCTCAAAGTGCTGCTTTTTTTAATGAATCCTCAACGATTTGATTTAAAATATTTTTATCTGAAATTCCCTGATTTCTTGGACCAAAAGCTACATTATCATAAATTGACATAGGAAATGGATTTGCTTTTTGAAATACCATACCAACTTCAGTTCTCAATTTAACAACATCAGTACCTTTTTCATAAACATCTTTTGAATGGACAATAATTTTACCATCAATTGCAATATTATCTACAAGATCATTCATTCTATTTATTGATCTTAATAGTGTTGATTTCCCACACCCAGATGGTCCAATAAAAGCTGTAACTGTATTTTCCTTTACTGCCATATTTATATCAAATAATGCTTGTTTTGAACCAGAGTTATAATAGAAATTAAAACCTTCAATTTCTATTACATTTTGTCTTTGTTTCAAAGCTACTTTTTTAGGTTTTTGAAATATTTTCTCTTCTGATAATATCTCTAAATCATCAGTTTCAACAATTTCATTTTCTACATTCTTATTTGAAACCATCTTTTAATTCTCACTCTCTTTTATTTTTCTAATTTTTTTAGGTTTAGACTTTAATTTCGATTCACTCTTAATTGTTCTTATAACATTATTTCGAGTTTTAGCATTTTTGGCATATATTTTTATTCTTTTAAAATTAAAGACATTTACTCATTTCTTATACAAGGATATTGTATCTTTTTTTGTTTTTAATGAAACCTTTTTAATACTTGTTCATGTAAACATTCCAATGAATAGTTTGAATCGCATTTTGATTGAAACTTTTTTATGAATTGGATTTAATTTGAAACCAATATACTTACTTAAAATATTTAAACCTAAAACTAAAAATATTGTAACTAGGGCAATTTGATATGCTACTCCTAAAGTATGAGGATCATTTCCCTCTGAAGCCATCATATAAATTTGAGTAGTTAATGTAGCTCCTGATGAGAAGAATCCTTCTGATGGCATTCTTACAGCTGTTCCCAAAGTTAAGTAAACAGGTGCTGATTCTCCAATAATTCTAGCAACAGCTAGAATAGTTGCGGTGACAAGTCCCTTAGTTGAATTAGGAATGATAACTTTAAACAGCACTCCCGTTTTTGTCATACCCATTCCATAAGCTGCTTCTTTATAAAGTAAAGGTACTCCTGTAATTGAATCTTCAAAGTTTGTTATCATTGATGGTAATATTACAATTGTCATTGTTAAACTTGCTGCAAATATGGACATTGGAATTCCCATACCTACTACAAATAAACTTAATCCAAAAACTCCAAATACAATACTTGGTGTGGATGCAAGCACGTTTATTGAAAATCTTATAATTTTTGCAAACTTACTATCTTTGTGAGCATACTCTGCCAAATAAATAGCCACTATTAAAGCTAATGGTATAGCAAATATTATTGTTGCTAAAACTAACAATATTGTTGTAAATAATAGAGCAAAAATTCCACTTCTTTGTCCTTCAATTTCAACAAAAGCTGTTGCATCAAATCCACCAATTCCCTTAATTGTAACTGTCAATAAAATTCAACTAGTAAATCCAATAATTATTGCAGTTGAAGAAATCATAAAGAAATTAAGAATAAAACTATTTACCTTTTTGGCAAATCTTTTTTCAGTATAAGTGTGAACAAGAATATTTAAATTATGACTGTCATATCGATAATCATTTTTAATTGCTTTCACTTTTTTATGCTTCATATTTTTAATAGACTTTGTTTTTTTATTGTTAATATTTCCCACAGCAATAATTAATAAGTTTATAAAAATAACTATTACAAATAAAACCATCCCAATAGCATAAAGTGCAGACTCATGAGTTGTCCCATGGTTTTCTAACATTTCTAAACCTATTGTTCCTGCTAAAGTTCTAATTGAAGAAAATATAAATCCAAAAAAGCCATCATTTGTATTTAACCCTTTTGTTGAATTTCCTGCTATTAATATAACAGCCATTGTTTCACCAATAATTCTAGCAACTCCTGTAATAATTGCTGTAATAATTTTTGGCATTGCAGCTACTAAAACTACACCAAAAGTAGTTTTTTCTTTTGTCATTCCTAATCCAAGAGAAGCAAATCTATGCCCCTCTGGAACTGATTCAATAGCATTGACAGATAAACTAATCATTGTTGGTAAAGCCATAAAAGCCAATGTAAAACTTGCTGTCATCATATTTCCACTAGTTGGTGCACCCATGGCAACAAAAATTGGTCCAATTTGATCTAGTGCAAATAATCCAAAAACAACAGATGGAATCCCAGCTAATAGTTGAATCATAGTAACTACAAATTTTTTAGTTCTATTTTTTAAGTACTCAGTAATAAAAAGCGAACTAAATATTGTTAAAGGTATTGCAAATAATAAAGTTAAAAATAACATCATTAGAGTAGATAATATTATCTTACCTAATCCATAAGAGCCATCTTCACCATCTCTTGCTGGTGCTCACATTCCAGAAAATAAGAACTTAAAAAAAGAAAATTCTTTAAATACTGGAATAGATTTATATAATATATATCCAACTAAAACAGCTAATATAATAAGAACAATTGTTGTTACAAAAAAAACAGATATTTTAGTTGATAAATCCATTTTAGAGGTTTTTGCCTTTGGCAAACTTTTTACAGAGTTTTTAACCATTAGAAGTACCTCCTAAAGATTTATATCTCATATTTTTAACAAGTCCTTCACTTTTGAATACTTCATTTGAACCATCTCTATTCATAAAATTAAAAAGATCCATTAATTGATTTAATTTTTTATTATATATACTAAATATAGCAATGAATGGTCTTTTAAATTCATACTCAGTTTTAATAAATTTATCTGTGATTGATTCATTAATATTAAATTCTACAGATTCTTTTTCTGGCTTTCAATCTTGTCATTTTTTTTCTTCTTCTGATCATTCTAATGGAACATTATCTTTTCCTATTGGTAATTTGAAATTGTTAAATCCAGCTAATTTTACAACACCATCTTCAGACAATTGACCTAAAAATCCATTAGAGACGTAACCTAAGCTTGGACTTTTAGTCATATTTTCAATCATTGAACCATTTGAATTAACAACATTTGAAGAAGACATATCTTTTATTTTAGTTAAATCTGAAAAAGCTGATCTTGTTCCAGACCCATCTTCTCTAGTAAAAGTAATTAATTTAGTTTTTGGTTGAGCATTTATTAAGTTAAACATTTCTTCATAAAAATCTTGATTATTATTTCAGTCTTCTTTTAAACCTAATAACTCTATTGCCAACTCTTCTCAAGTGTAATTTCCACTATAAGCTTTTTTCAATAATTCATCTTCATCTTCTTTTTTAAAATTCATAAGATCATTTAAACTAATTTCATTATTATTTATTAATTTAATTTTTTTATTTCAATATTCAGGAGGATTATATATTACTCCAATTGCATCAATTGCAAACTCTAATGCAATATATGAATTATTTTTTTCAACAGTTTGAATTTCTTCAATTGCTTTTGGATCAAATTCACATTCATTTGAATTTTGACATATTTCTAAAAAATTATTTCCTTTAGTTAAAGTCTTATTACTTATATCCTTAGAAATAAAACCAGCTGTATACATATCTTTTTCAACTCCACCAACACCTGCTTGGCTTCCTGTTGAATTATAAATAAAATCTACTTTCTCTGGTTTATTATAATATTCTTTTGTAAGTTTTTGCATAAATGGGTTAACACTAGTGCTTCCACCTAAAATAATTGCCTTTTTAGGTGCAACAGCACTTCATATTCATAGACATAATATTACTGATAAGAATGTCAGTAATATTATGCTTATTTTTCTTGTCATATTTCGTCTCCTAGCATTTCTATGCTAATTTGTATTTGATAATTTTTTTGCTTCAATTAACTTAATTTGAACAAGTTTTGTAATACCCTTTTGTTCCATTGTTGCTCCAAATAAAGTGTCACAATTTTCCATTGTACCCATTCTATGAGTAACAATCATGAATTGTGTACTCTTAGTAAATGTCTTAATATATTTTGCAAATCGTTCTACGTTTGCAATATCTAGAGGAGCTTCTACCTCATCTAGAATAACCAATGGAATTGGTTTAACTTTTAGAATTGAGAATAAAACAGATAATGCTACCATTGATTTTTCTCCACCACTTAATAGATTTAGATTTGCAATTTTTTTACCTGGTGGAGCTATTTTTAAATCAATACCTGTATTTAAAATATCATCTGGATTTGTATAAATAATTGATGCAGTTCCCCCCCCAAATAATGTTGCAAATGTATCTGGTAATACTCCATTAACATCTTTAATTATTTTTTTGAACTGAATTATCATTTGTTGATCCATATCGCCAATTGCATCTTTTAGATTTTTAATAGATTCAAGCACATCTTGAGTTTGCTCAACATATGTTTGATATCTTTCATTTTCTTCTTGATATTCATCAATTGAATCTAAGTTAACATTCCCCAATGAATGAATTTCTTTTCTTAAATAATTAATTCTATCTCTAACTTCACTTTCTGTTTCAATAAGACTAGTATTTAGTTCCAATGCTGCTTCAAAAGTTAAGCTATAATTTTGAGCTAATCTCGTTGTTGCATTAACTTGTTTTTCTTGCATTAAAGTTCCATCAGAGTTTAAATTTGAATACTTATCTTTTAATGAAGATAATAAACCTCTATCTTGGTTAATAATTGAGTTTAAACTATTTTGTCTTTCATTTGATTTATCTTTTAAAGTTCTAATAACATTAATTTGCTGTTGAATTTCATCCTTTAATGTTTCTTGTGCAGATATCTCAGAAATAATTTTAATAATTTGTTCATCAATTGATTGGAATTCTTGTTGACCTCCATCAAGTTCTTTACCAGTAATTATTCTAAATTCTTCTTTTACTTCAGTTGCCTCTTTTTCAATTAATTGAGAAGAGTTTCTAGAAGCTCCTATTGCAGTTTGAATTTCAGCAATTTCTTCACGTAAAACTTCTATCATACCACTTAGAACTTCTACTTCTTTGGAAGTTTCAAGTTCTTTTTGATCAAGTTCTTTTTTCTGATTTTCGTATTCTTGAATTTGAGCAGAGTCATTTAAAACTACATTTTTACTTCTTCTACTTCCACCAATAATTGCTCCATGTGGTAATATTCTTTGCCCATCTAAAGTAACTATGTGAAATTTCTGATTTGTAATTTTTGAAAGCTCTATTGCATTTTCATAATCATCAACAACTAAATAATTTGATAAAAGATAATCTAATACTACTTGATATTTTTTATCTATATTTACAAGTTCATTTCCAAATCCAATAAATCCCTTTGATTTTTGAATAATAAATCTTGTTTCATTATTAATAAAACTAGGTTTTAAATTATCAAGTGGTAAAAATGTTGCATAACCTGCCTTATTGTTTTTTAAGAAATCAATTGAAATTTTTACATCTTTAGTTGATTTAACAACTATATTTTGTAATCCATTTTGAATTACAGTTAAAAGTGCAACCTCATAATTTTTATTTATACTAATTAATTCCTGAACGGTTCCCATAATTCCTGATAGTGTTGATCTATTTTCAAGAATATTTTTTACTCCTTCAAATAAGTTATCAAAAGAATTTTTTCTTGCTAATAGAGTTTCTAAACTTGATTCAGTTTTAGCAAGTTGCTTTCTGATTGCATCTAATTCTTGATTTAATCTAAAACGTTTTTCACTAGCATCATCTAAACTTTCTCTTTTTTCAACTTTATCTTTTAATAATTTTGAAAGTTTTTGCTCTTCAGCTTCTAATCTAATTTCTAATTCCTTTGCCCTATTTTTTAAATCAGAAATTTTAAATTCTTTATCATCGATATCAACTTTATTTTTTTTAGACTCAAAAGTAATTCTTGAGACTTTTAATTCACTAATTTTCTCTACTATATTAGTAAACCCTTTGTTAAGCTTTGATAATTCTTTTTCCTTATTATAATTTGAATCTGCAATAGTGTTAAACTCTTCACTTCTTTTACTAATTTGTTTATCTAACGAATTAATTTCTAATTTTATTTCACTTTTTTGTTCATTAATTTCAATTATTTTTTGCTTATAAAGTTTTATGTCATTTACAAGAACTGCAACTTCAATATTTTTTAGTTCATCAAAAAATTCTTTATAAGATTCAGCTTTTTTTGATTGTTTTTTTAAAGTTGGTAATTTTCTTTCAATTTCATTTATTATGTCATTTAGTCTATCTAAATTTTCTTGTGATCTTACAAGTTTTCTAATAGCTTCATCTTTTCTTTTCTTATAACGAGCAACCCCTGCTGCTTCATCAAAAAGCCTTCTTCTATCTTCAGGTTTTGATTCAACAAAGTTACTAATTGATCCCTGAGATATAATTGCTAAACTTGATTTAGTTAAACCTGTTTCTAAAGCAACATCTTGAATATCTTTTAAACGAACTCTACTTCCATTTATATAATATTCAGATTCTTTTGTTAATTTGAAAAACTTTCTTGTAATTGAAACTTCATTATATTCTAATGAACTAAAGGCTTTATTGCTATTGTCGAATACAAGGGTAATTTCTGCCATGTTTAATGGTTTCTTTTCACTACTTCCTGAGAATACAATATCATCAATTGAATCTCCACGAAGTGATTTATATGATTGTTCTCCAAGAGCTCACATAATAGCATCATTTATATTAGATTTACCGCTACCATTGGGACCTACTATCCCTGTCATTGAAAAGTCAAAATTTAAAGTAGTAGGTTCAGCAAAAGACTTGAACCCAAACGCTTCAATTTTTTTTAAGAATATCATTTTTTTACCTCTTGTAATCGTATATAGCCGTCCTATATAACAAACTCATTATATATATTTTAATGCATTTGTACAATTTTTTTTAAAATTTAAAATTTAAAAAACCCTTTATTTAAGGGCCTTTTTAAGCCTTTATTTATTTTTTTTAATTTTTGATAAAGCATTCTTAGCAGCTTCTTGTTCAGCTTGCTTTTTATTGCTTCCTTTTCCAGTTCCAAACACCATTCCTTCAAGAACAGCATTAACTATAAACAAAGTTGTGTTATTTTCAAGTTTTTCTTGACTAATAACAACATAAGATAATTCACTTCTTATTTCTAATTGAATAAGTTCTTGCAATTCAGATTTAAAGTCATGTGATTTATCTAAAAATTGATTTATTACATAATCACTAAAAATAGTTTTTTTTAGTCATTTATCAAGTATTTTTTCCCCTTGATCTAAATATATAGCAGCTGTCATTGATTCATAAACATCAGAAAGAATTGAATCCTTTTCAAAACCTTTTGAATCTAATTCACCGATCCCTAATCTAATTAATTGTCCAATTTTTATTTTTCTTGATATTTCAGCTAAAGTATCTTTTTTTACAATTGAACTTCTATATTTTGTTAATAAACCCTCATTTGATTTTGGAAATAGTTTATAAAGATATTCACTTACTTTCATTTGTAAGATTGCATCCCCAAGAAATTCAAGTCTTTGATAGTTTTTAGCAAGTCTATTCTCGTTTGAAAATGAGTTATGTGTTAAAGCCTCACTATAGTAAGACTCATCTTTAATTACAATTGCAAATTCATTTAAAAGAAATTTTTTAATTGTCATTATTTATATAACGCCTTTTCCACTTTTTTAACAACGTCATTTTTAATTGCATTGTAAGTCATTTTCAAAGTTGCATAGAAAGCTATTTTATCACTTGAGCCATGAGATTTAAAAGCAATATTTTTTGCTCCTAAAATTATTGCTCCAGCATGATTTTTATAATCAAACTTTGCTGAAACTTCTTTAAATGCTTTACGCAATCTTAATGCAGCTAATTTTCTAAATATATTTTTTGTAAGTGCAGATTTAATTTCTGTTAAAAGAGATTTTCCCATTCCCTCTGCTGCTTTTAAAGCAATATTTCCTGTGTAACCATCAGTAACAATAATATCTACTTTACCACTTGCTAAATATCTTGATTCAATATTTCCAACAAAATTTAAAGACTTATTTTCTTGTAATAATTTATAAGCCTTTTGATGTAATTCTAAGCCCTTTGATTTTTCCTCACCTATGTTTAATAATGCTACTTCAGGATTTTCCACACCATTAACAGCCTTTGAATATGCTGTTGCCATAATAGCAAAATTTACTAAATCCTCAGGATCACATTCTAAATTTGCCCCTACATCTAATAAAAGAGTAATTTTTCCTTTAACTAATGTTGGTATAACTGGCATAAATCCAGGTCTTTCAATACCATCAAGTTTTTTCAAAATAAAATGACAACCTGCTACAAAAGGAGCTGTTGCACCCCCAGTTGTAATTGCATGCGCTTTTCCATCTTTTACTAATTCAAGTGCTTTAACCATACTTGAATCTTTTTTTCTTCTAATATCCATTATTCCATCTGTCATTTCAATTACTTCCAAAGTATTTAAAATTTCAACTTGATCATGGTTATATTTTTTTGAAGACAACTCTTTTTTTAAATTCTCTTCATTTCCAACAAAAATAATTTTTAAATCTTTTTGCTCACCTAATAGTTTAATAGCAGCATCAACTGCTGGAATTAAACCATTATCCGAACCCATAACGTCAAAAGCTATTACTTTATAATCCATATTTTAACTCCTGTACATTAGTGATTATATATACAATTAGACTTTAAAGCAAAAAAAATAAAACATTTTATGTTTTATTTATTATATTTAGCATTATTTTGTTGTTGTTTTATAGTACCTTTAACGCAACAAGGACATTCTTTTGATAAACAAACTTGACATCCTATACATTTTAAACAACTTTGACATCCATGAAATGAACCGCTACAAACTCTACATGTGAAACAATTGTGTGCTCCGCCAGGGCAACAAACATCACTTGAATTTTCAACTTTTTGTTTTGGTAATGGCATTTTATTTGCTCCCTTATTTTTAATATAAAAATTATACCTAATTTTTAACTAACTAGCAATGTCAGTGGGCGTTTTTTAATTTGTAACATAGCTGCAGTTCAGCCAATGTAAAGAATTGCTCCTAAAATTATTGCCGAAACAAATGGTATTCAAGGTAATGAAGGCAAAGCAATTAATACTTTAAATCTACCTCAAACAAATGCTTGAATTCCAGATCACACTACAAGTGAAGCTAAGAATGCAAATAAGTAACTAATTGCTGAACCTGAAATATATTTCCCCATAACCATTCAATTAATTTCACCATTTTTATATCCTAGGGATCTCATTATTGTAATAACATTTATTGAGTCAGTAATAATAATATTCATAATTACTATCAATAAAATAATAAGAAGAACTATATCAATTAAAATATACATCAACATTGCTTTTGTCATTTTACCAAGCACCTGATTTATTACAGACTTTAATATAGGTAATGTAATAACAGATGAGTCCATAAAGAAATTTACAGCTGTTGGTTTATCCAATGAATTTCCATCAATTGATGGTGCTAAAATACTACCTAGTCACGGTTTATTTTGTGAAGATGCAATTGTATAAGTATCTCTTGAGTATTTAAAATTTCTTTGAGAACCAGCAATATCTTTTAAATCGATTTTACCTTCACTTGCAACTTTTGTACTTATTATTGAGTTGAATAATAACTCATTTTTATCTATTGATTGAACTTCATTTACATTTTTTATAAATGTTGAATAATCAACGTAGATATCTTGAAGTAACGTATCATTTTCATTTATTGAAGCAATTCTTATATTAACAGTTTTATCTTTTCCTAAAGTTATTTCAAATACATCTCCAACATTTTTATTTAAAATTTTTGAAAGTCTAAAAGATATTACAGCATTGATATAATCTTTATTACTCTCTTGTAATTCTTTCATTGCTTTTTCACTTACTGAGTCAAGATTCACAACAGCTCTTGTATTTCCACCAATTTTATTTGTGGTATCAATTAATCTTAAAACAGAGTTTTCAATATCTACATCATTATTATTTTTAATATGATATGGCAATATTGTTTGAAGGGCTTCGTCATTTCCATTAAATATTATTTTGTTAACACTTAATAGAGAGTTAATTCCCTCTTTCATTTTTACAAAGGTTGTTAGTAGATTAATTAAAGTATTACTTAACTTAATTTCAGCTCTTGTTTGATTTCTAGGAAGAATATTATTTAAATCATCTATAAAATATTTTTTAACAGATTCAATATCTTCACAACTACCTTTATAGTTCATACCTAAAGGAGATACACAAGCTAATTTTCCAATATCATCCAAAAAAATACCACTCATTTGTTCTGGAGTTACTTTTAGAATTGAATACTTTGGAATTTCTTCAGGAACTTCTATTCTATTTAAAAGATTTTGATTTGTAGATATTTTTTGATTTAGTGGTGTAATTAAAGCAGTTAATGTAGCCACACCAGAAATTATTTCTTTATTACTTTCTCAATATTCTGTATTTATAATTTCATCTCTTACCTTTGAAATACTAGACATTAATAAAGAAAAATTATTTGTAGTTTTGTATTTATCTTCTTGTGAATTTCTAATAAACTCTTCAACTTTTTGAGTTTCAATATTTTCATACTTAAGACCATAATTTTCTTTTGTAATATCTTGATATATTCCATTTGGAGATACTTTAATTGGCACAACATTTTTAAAAGAATAATAATGGTTAACATCTTTTGTATAAATATTGTAAGCTCCTTCAATCATATTTTTAATTACAGGCATTGCCCTTAATTGCAAAGTAAACAAGAATGAACTAAATAAGAATAATCCCATAATAAGAGTAAACTTACCTTTCCCCGCAGAGACAAAGGCATGTTGCATTCTAAATGTAAATCCCTTATTTCTTTTTCTCAATATTTTTAAAATAATTCAGTTAAATAAAGAATAAATTAAAGCAGGGAAAAATATAATTTTTAATATTAAAACAATTACATCTGATTTACTTTTTTTAGGTCCCGATGTTAATAAAGATAAAGCTCCTTCATTAAGGAATTTAAAAATGATCAAATAACTTAGTCCAGCAAATAAAATAGGCACAATTATCATTAAGACCATTAAAAATATTGGAGAAGCATATATTGTTTGAAAGTCAAAAATAACAAACGTACTAAACTGTTTGGTTGCACTATCAATTTGGAATGGGAAAGAAAGTAAATACCCTATTCCTATTCCTATAATCATAGTTAAGAAAGTTTTTAGTGAGAACACTCATGTAAGCTCACTAGTTCTATATCCAAGTGATTTAAAAACTCCCAATTGCTTTCTTGTATTATTAATTTCTTTTTTAAGAACAAATAGTATAAACATAAATCCTAATAAAAATAGAATTGCTCCAATCATGACATAAATTCATGTAATTATATATAAATTTGTCAATGTGGCTATAACACTATGCTCACTTGGTTCTTTAAATATAGTTGTACCAGGAGATAAAATTGATAGATTTGTCAATGATGAATCTTTTTTATTACTGTTTACTATATTGCTTGAGAAAAGTTCATTAAGATTATAGTTATTACTATTCTTAGTTATAAAAGTTTCTTCACGATAAAATAAGTAAAATCCGAGTGCAGAATTTGATGTCATATTATCTGTTGTAAATAGTTCACTAAATGTATAGCCATTTTCATCTTTTTCTTCTGTAAAAAAACTATTTTTTAAGAATACTTGACCATAGTTTTGAATAGAATCTGAAAATGATGAGAAGTTAATTGGCGTTAATGAACTGTATTTTAGACCAATACCAACAATTTTAAATGGTAATGGTTTTGGAAAATTTGTTGAGCCTTGATAAGGTTGATCAACACCTAATAATATTTCATCTCCAATTTTTTTATTTTGATTTTTAGCGTAAGCATCACTAATAACTATTTCATTATTTTTTTCTGGTAATCTTCCACTTTGCAAAATAATATTATTTATATCATATGGATCATTTTCACTTAGTGCACTAACATTTGACATATTATAAATAAAATGATCTTCTGCACCTTTTTGCATTTTAATATTTACATTAATAAAATTTTCATACAAAAATGAATCATTTGATTGATTTTTTAATTGCTCTAAAATTGAAAGAATTACATAATTATTAATATTTCTGTTTTGATAATCCCCAAAACTAGCAATTTCTTCTTGAGCTTCTTGAGTAAAAATATCTCCCACTTTTAGTGGTCTCTCTTTACCTTTTGTAGTAAATTCATTAATTGTATTATCGTTTCCATAATATGTATAATACCAAATGATTGATCTTAGACCTAAAAGAATTTGTTGCTTTTCAAGTTCTTCTTTTTCTTCATCAGAGATTTTAGTTTTAGAACCAGCAATTTCTTCTACAACATCCTTTGCATATTCTTGAATTATATCTTTTGTTCCTTCTTGTAATCATCCTTCTTCTGAAGGTTGATTTAGTTCAAAAGTCATATCCTTATATTCAATTATGAATTCTTGATTTTCTCAAATATATGGATAAATAAAGTCATCATCCATCTTAGTTATCCCTTGTCATTGTTCTTGTCAAAGGTTTGTATTTTTTTTAACTGATGATGCTTTTAATGATAATTGTAAAGGTGTAGCTAACATCCCAAAAATAAGCATTGTAAAAATCATTAGAAACATAATTGTTCCTAGTGTCTCTACTCAAGCCTTTAAAAAAGCCTTCATATAAGATTTAAATATATTTTTCATTTTTTTCTCCTAACTAATTTAAAATACTTTAAATAATAGAATTAGGTGGACATTCTCCCTTTAATTTTTCTGCTAAAAAAGATCTTTTTTTTATAGCTATAATATTTCTTTGACCAATATCATAAAAATTTAATTCTTTTATAAGATTTGTATAAAACTTTAATAGCTTATTTTTTAATTGATAAAACTTAATTGATAAAAAAATTGCTAAATTTAAAAATTTTAAATATAAACTATTACTTATTTTTTTAATATATGTTCATTTGAACTTCTTATTTCTAATTGAGTTCAATATAACAAATATAAATATAATACTTAAAAACTCAAAAGTTGAGAAAATTATTAATAAAAAAGTTATTTTATTAATATAAACAGATTTACTTAGTTCAAAATATTTAACTAGATTATCTTCTGATATCATACTTACAAATAGGATTCAAATAGAAATTGCTAAAACCAAGTAAACTACAGGGCTAAGTTTAATTTTTACTTTTTTGATTAAATTATTAAAAAGATTCTTATTTATTTGCTCCAATTTAATTTTTTTTAAGAAGTTAATTATTCTAATATAATTAACTAACTTATAAATATATATTGCAGATAAAAGAAATGTAATTCCAAATAAACCAAAGTATAATAAATAATTTGAGATATAAAGATTATTAGTTATTAGAAATTTAATTAAAGTTATTGAGCAAAATAAAGAAAGTAATAAAATTATTATGCTTATTATTGTGCAACTAATATTTTTATTTTTCTTATTTTTAATAGAAAGCATAATTTTTTCTCCCTTTATAAAACATATTTATTATAACTTATTAAATAAAAAAATGATTCTTATGAATCATTTTTATTCTATACCAATAATGAATGAATATACTTCTTGTTGTCCATCAATAACTTCATATTCTACATCATAATTTTCATCAAGATATTTACGAAGATCATTAATATCTTTAAATGATGCATCTTGGCCTGTAAATATTGTTAAAATTTCTGTTTTTGCAGTAATAAATTTTGACAATGATTTATAGAAAACATCTTTTAAAGTTTTTGCAGATATTGTAATTTTTTTATCTGCCATCATCATATATTCACCAGTTTTAATATTTATACCATCCATTGTTACATCTCTTGCTGCTTTATTAATTGAAACTGAAACAATATTTTTAATAGCCTTATTAATATTTGATTCATTCTTTTTAGGAGTATCTTCAATATCAAGATTTAGATATGCAGTAATTCCTTGTGGAATTGTTTTAGTTTCAATAACAACTATTTTTGACATTTTTTCTAATTCTTTTGCTTGTTTTGCTGCTAACAATACATTTGAGTCATTAGGGAAAATGTATACTGTTTTTGCATCAACAGCTTGAATTGCTTTCATAAAATCATTTGTTGAAGGATTCATCTTTGGACCACCATCAATAACATAATCTAAACTTAAATCATTTTTAAAGTAATCTTGAATTCCTTTTGATCTTACAACTGCTATTGTAGCAACATCATTTTTCAATTTACGTTGTTGTTGAGCAGTAACTCTTGCTGAAGTCTCTATAGTATTTGCTACGTGTTTATCTGCTTGTAAAGTCATATTTTCAACTTTAATATTTTTAAATTCTCCAAATTGTTGTAAATAAGATAATACTTGTCCTGGCATTAATGCATGTGTATGCACCTTTAAAATATCTCTATCCATAACTGCAACAATTGATGAATTTCCATATTGCTCAAAAGTATCTCTTACTGTATCAATTTTTAACTTATCAATAAATTCCTCATTTAGCATAACAATTGCTTCTGTACAATAACCAAATTCCTCTTCAATTGACATCTCAATATTTGAACCTGTATTTTCTTCTAATTTTTTTAATTTTGATATTGGTTTTAATTTTTTAACAAAATATTGCATTCCTTCAAAAAACTTAACTAAACCATATCCACCACTATCAACAACCCCTACTTCTTTTAAAGCAGGTAATAGCTCTGGAGTATTATCTAAAGATTTATTAGCAGCTTTAACAAGCCCTTCTCAAAAGTCATTTGGTGCTTGTTCTTCAACAAGAGAATTTACATATTCACTAGTTTCACGAATTACAGTTAAAATAGTACCTTCAACTGGTTTCATAACTGCTGCATATGCAACATCTTTTGCTTTTGCAAAAGATTCTTTTCAAGTATCTAAATCAAGTTTTTCCTTATCTTTCATTCCATTAGAAAAACCCTTAATGATTTGAGAGAAGATAACACCAGAATTTCCTCTAGCACCCATTATTAGGCCTCTAGAAAATTTGCTCATTAATGAGCCCACATTAGTAAACTCTTCTTTTTCAATTTCAACAAATCCATTGGTACAAGTTAAATTCATATTTGTTCCTGTATCACCATCAGGTACAGGAAAAACATTTAGTTTATCTATATGAGGATAATTATTATATAAATTATTAACCCCACTAGTTATCATACCTTTTAAAATTTGTGTATCTTTCATAGTATTGTCACCTTCTAAACTATATTGTTTTTTTATTATTTAAAATTAAAAATATTAAAAAATTGCAAATTTATATTTGCCAGTTTATATATTAATATTTGCACTTGATAAAAGAAATAAAATATTGTCTAAACGACAATAAGATCATCTACTGCAATATCAACTATATAATTTCGCACGAACTGAGAAAGCTTTTCTAATTCATACTTTACACGTATTTGAACTTCACTAACAACGTCTCGTATGTTAACTCCATTGATTAAAATAATATGTACTTTCACTCTGTCCATTGTATCAGTTGAAACCATCTCTACTGCCTTTGCAATATCTTCAGTTTTTAATTCAAATTCTGATTTAGCTGCATAATTTGCAAATGATGCCACTCCAGGTACTGTAACAACAGCATTTGATATAGAATCTAAAATAGCTTTATTTATCATTTTGGCCTCCGTAAAAAGTGTACAATTTTATTCTCTAATTCAGGATAACAAAAAAATCATGTTGTTACGTTTCAAATTAGTACAAAATAATTTTACACTATTAAAGCAAAATAATAAAATAATAAGTCTAAAAAGTAAAAATTTACTTTAGAATAATTTAAATATTTTCTTGTATTTTTAACCTAATTATTATATTATTTATAAGTCCGAGGTGAAAATATGGCAAGAAAAGACGGTTTAACAGGTAAAGGTCCTTTGTCAGGTAATTCAAGATCACATGCTATGAATGCCAGCAAAAGAAAATGAAACCTTAATTTACAGAAAGTTCAAGTAATGGATGAAAATGGTAAAGTTATGACTTTAAAAGTTTCAGCAAGAACACTTAGAACTTTAAAAAGAAATAATCAATTAGCAAAATAAAAGTACAATAAATTAAGAAACTCATCGAAGTTTCTTTTTTTTCATTATATAATAATTAATGGTATTGCCCTCTTGGCGGAATTGGTAGACGCAGCAGACTCAAAATCTGCCGAGAAATCGTATCGGTTCGACTCCGATAGAGGGCACCAACTAAAAAAATAAAAAGCAGATTACAATCTGCTTTTTTATTTTGTCATAATAATCATAACCTCCTCTTTAATTAAAATTTTAGGATCTACATACGGTAAAAATTGATTTGAATAAGCCAAAGAATTAAAAGACTTTAACTTAATGTTTTTTACTTCATATTTCATACCTTTAATAGTGATTTCATTATCTTTCAAACTAAATAAGGAGATATATGTAAAATCTTGATATTTATTAAAATCAATAATATTTTCACCAGAATTCAATTTAAAAATAACTGATTTTTCATTAAATATTTTTACATTATGATTAAATACGTAATCAATAATAGTTAAGTTCATATCATATCTTTTTGATGGATTAACTATCATTGTAATATCTTTTATCTCTTTATCAACTAAATAATGAATTGCTGCTATTCCATCTAAATAATCTTTTTCAGGGTTAAAAGTTATAAATTTTTTTGCTTTTAACTTTATAATCTCCAATTCTTCTTGAGTTACTTGATCAAAATCAGACATTGCAATATCTATATTAATGCCCTTTTTTATTAAATCTAGACATCCTCTTTCAATTCCAATAATTAAATGAGTTTTTTCAAAAATTTTTAAGTTAATGTTAGTTTCTGAAATAACAATTAATGCTTTATCCTTCAAGTTTAGTTACCCTTTCTTTTAAATTTTTTACAGAAGAACCAACTAAATAACTTCCTGCTACAATTACATCAACTCCAGCTTTTTGAACAAGTTGATAAGTTTCTTCATTTATTCCTCCATCAACTTGAATTAAATAAGAGTAATTATTTTCATCTTTTAATGCCTTTAATTTTTGGATTTTGTCCAAAGAATTAGAAATAAATGATTGCCCACCAAATCCAGGATTAACACTCATGACTAAAACATTTTTTATTTTAGGTAAGTATTTTTTAATTTTGAAAACATCAGTATTTGGATTTATTGAAATAGAAGCAATTATATTGTTACTATTACAGAAAACTAAAAATTCTAACATTTGCTTTTTAGTTAGAGCTTCAAAATGTACTGTGATTTGCTTTACATTTTTTACAAGAAATGGTTTAAGGTATTCCTTAACAGAAATATTTTGAATTTTAACCATTAAATGTAAGTCAATATTAAAATTATAACTATTAACTATATCTGTTAGTATTTTCGGTCCGAAAGATAAATTCGGGACAAAATTATAATCCATAACATCATAATGAATTCATTTAATTTTTGCTTCCTTTAACTTATCTAAATCTGATTTTAGATCTAAAAAGTTAGCAGTTAAAATGCTTGGAGCTACAATAAATTTTGCCATTAATATTTTCTCCTTTGATTTTCAATTTCCAACTGAATTTTTACATAATCATTATATATAAATTCTGGAAATTTATGATTTTTAACTGCTTCAAGAATTTTACAACCTGGTGTATTGTTCAAATGTAAGCAATTATTAAATTTACAGCTTTGATCTTTAAAAAAATTAATGCTTAAAGCAATGTTTTCTTTATTAACTTCCTTATACTCAAAAGAAGAAAATCCTGGTGTATCACCAATTAATGAGTTTTTATAAATAAATAACTCATTTTTTGTTGTTGTATGTTTACCTCTATTTAATGCTTTTGAAATTCCTTGTGTTTTTTCAAAAGCATTTGGAATGATATGATTTAAAGTTGTTGATTTTCCAGCTCCAGTTTGACCTGTAAAAACAGAGGTTTTATTCTCCAAACACTTTAAAAAATTATTTCAATTTTTATCAGTATCAATCATATTATTTATTAAATAGACCTCATAACCAATAGTTCCATACAGTTTAGCCTTTTTAACTTCCTCATCTTCATTATTTGTTAAATCCGCTTTTGTAAAAGCTAAAACTGGTTTTAAATTAAGTGTTTCAAGAAAAAACAAATATTTATTAAGGGTATAAGTGTTTAAAATTGGCTCTCTTAAAGAAGTTATAATGACTACTTGATCTATATTTGCTATTCTAGGTCTATAAAGTTCATTTTTTCTCTTCAAAATTTCAGTTAATGATCCTTTAAAGTTTTGTTTGTCAGTAAATTCAAAATTTACATAATCTCCTGTTGTTGGTTTTTGATTGCTATGTCTTATTTTTCCTGTTGCTTTACATTCGTATAATTCATTTTCAAAAAATACATATGCATATTCACTTAATATTTTTAAAATGATTCCTTTATTCATTTTATAGTACCATTAGCAAAACAAATAAAGCAATAAGTGAGATTATAACTATTAAAAAGATTGCTGTGAATTTTGTCTTGACAATACTTGGTAATTTATCCAAAGTATTTCCTACTTGAAGCTTTCTTTTACCATCATTCATAACTAAAGTTACTTTTTTATGATAAATATATGGTTTAGGATTATCTGCTTTTTTTATTTTTAATAATTCATTTTTTACTTCATCAATATTATTAAATCTATTTTCGGGTTCTTTTTCTATCATTTTTAAAATTAGATTTTCAAGACTTTGTGGAATTGAAGGATTAATTAATTTTGGACTCGTTGGAGTTTCTTTTAAGTGTTTTGCTGCAATTTTGGGAGCTTCTTTTGCAGTAAAGGGTGCTACTCCTGTAGCTATCTCATATAACATAATACCAAGTGAATAAATATCACTTTTTGGAGATGGTCCTTGTGCTGCAATTATTTCTGGGGGCATATACTTAGGAGTTCCAATAGCTTTATTAATTTCTGATGATTTACCTTCCATAACAGAAATTCCAAAGTCACCTAATTTTACATCTCCTGCTTGAGTTAATAAAACATTATCTGGCTTAATATCCCTATGTATTATACCTAATTTATGAGCTTCTGATAGAGCATCACAAATTCTTGAAAAATAATACTTTATCTCTTTGAGTGTCATTGAACCAAAATCTTGAAACTTATCTTTTAGAGTTCCCCCTTCAACACATTCCAAAATAATAAATCACTCATCACCATTTTGTATAATATCAAAAAGCTTAACAACATATGCATTAGATCCCAACTTTGCAAAAGCTTCCTTTTCAATATCAAATCTTTCTTGTCCTACAGGTTTAACAACAATTTCTGGAGCTACAACTTTAACTGCAACTATATTTCTTGTAATAATATCATATGCTTTAAATACAGAAGCCATTCCCCCTTTTCCTAATTTACTAATAACTTCATATCTTTCGTTTATTAACGATCCTGGTTCATATTTACTCATAAAAGCTGCTCCCTTTTCAATATAATAATAACAAAAAAAGCAGAGTTAGATTACTCTGCTTCAATAATAAGGATTGATAAGTTATCTGTTGAGACGTTGTCTTTTGCATCTTCAATTATTAAGCTTGCCTTATCCTTTAATTTTACTTTTTTATTTGCTAAAGTGGAAGCAGTTATTTCTTCATCAATATAATCATGAACACCATCTGTTGTTAACATGTATATACCTTCTTGATTCTCTACAAAATATGTATCAATTCTTAAGGTTTTTTGTGGACCCAATGCACTTGTTAAAACCTTTCAGAAAGTAACATCGTTAGCCTTCTCATAAATTCCTGACATTTGAATATCTTTTCTTTCCGCTTCTGGAGTTGAATTCCATAAATTTTGGTCTTCAGTTATTTGAAATAAATTATCATTAACTAATTTATAAGTTCTTGAGTCTCCTACATTAATAACAAATCCACCATTTTTTGTAAATAAAATAGCTGTTAATGTTGTACCCATATCCTTTGTTTCAAATCTTTCATTTGAATATTCGACCATTTCAGTCAAAATATTATTTACACAACTTCTTAATCATCTATTTATTTCTTTTTGATTAAGTTGTGAAAAATCATTTTGATTAAAATACTCAATAAATTTTTGAACAGCTAGTTTTGATGCAACCTCACCATAAGCGTGTCCACCCATTCCATCACAAACAACTCCTAGAGCTTCTCCAGTTTTTTTTGTTGCAAAATCAAGATAATCTTGATTAGTTTTTCTATAATTACCTATATCAGTAAGCATTGCACTTTTAAATTTCATTTTTTATGACACCTTCCCTTTTGGCTCTTAACTGGCCACAAGCCGCGTCAATATCTGCACCAAATTCTTTTCTTACAATTGCAGTAATATTTTGTTTTTTTAATATTTTGAAAAATTCCTCTACTCTTGTTGATTTTCTATAAGGATTTTCTTCAACTTCATTATAAGGAATCAAATTAACATATGCATTAATACCTCTAATTATTTTAGCCAATTCTAATGCATGTTCTGGTTTATCATTTAAACCATCAATTAAAATATATTCAAAGGTAACCCTTCTATTTGTTTGATCAACATAATATCTTACAGAATCTAATAAAACTTTAATTGGAAATGCTTTATTAATTGGCATTAATTGATTCCTAACATCATCATTAGAGGCATGCAATGAAATTGCAAGATTTATCTGCGTTTTTAAATCCGCAAATAGTTTAATTTTTGGAACAATTCCACAAGTAGAAATTGTAATATGTCTAGCACCAATTTCAAATCCATTTTTATCATTAATTATTTTTATAAATTTCAATACATTTTCATAGTTATCAAATGGTTCACCAATTCCCATAACTACAATATGACTAACTCTAGATCTTTTATTTTCAGGATCATTTTTATATTTCTCTTTTAAATATAAATTCATTGTATATATTTGTCTCACTATTTCATCAACAGATAGATTTCTTTCAGTTTTTATTAATCCAGAAGCACAGAATTTGCAAGACATTTTACATCCAACTTGTGTTGTAACACAAACAGATTGTCCATACTTTTGAGGCATAAGAACAGTTTCAATTGATTTTTTATCATCTAACATAAATAAAATTTTGATTGTTCCGTCCTTAGACTCTTCAGTAACTAAATCTTTAAGTAAATTAGTTAAAAATCTAGAATTAAGAAACTCTCTTAATTCTTTACTTAAATTAGTCATATTATCAAATTTTGTTTCCATTTTAAGGTAAATTCAATCATAAACCTGTTTAGCAGAAAATTTTTTAAATCCGTTTTCCACAAGAATTTCTTCTAGTTCTTGAATTGTGTACCTAAATATACTTATTTGTTCCATAAAAATTTAACTCCAATATATATTTTATCATAGTAATAAATGTTTAATTTAAAGACTTGCTTTTTTAAGTTTTTTTCTTAAAAGTAAAAAAATGATTAAAGATATTCCAAATGTAATAGGAATTAAACAATATGCCATAACAATAGTTCATTTATTTTTTGATTTACTATTATTTGCATTCTCAATATCTTTATTAGACTCACTTTCTTTTTTGGAACTTATATTAATATTAAAATACTCTCCATTTTTATTTACAATTTCTATATTTCCAATATTATTACTATCCTTCAAAGAGAAATTATAATCACCATTTAAATCTATTAAATTAATATTATTATCATAATTTTTTAACTCATAATCATTTTTATTGAATGATAGTTTTTTACTATCAGTATTAATTTCTCTGGTTACGAATTCATTAAAGGAATATATTTTGAAAGTAAAATTTTGCTTTTTATATTTAAATTCTATTTCAAAAAGCCCTTTGCTTTTTGGTATAAATGCAATTTTATTTTTTTCTCTTGTTATCAATAATTCTTTTGATAAATTTTTAATACTCAGTTCGTTTTCATTTATTTCATCAAAATTTATTATGTTTAGATTATTTAAAGTATTTACTTCTGAAACTACAATATTTTTATCCAGTTCAATCACACTATCATTTTCTATTATCTCAATGCTTATTTTCTCACTCACTTTTGTTATATTTGAAATTATTTCAATTTCAAATAAGCCAAGCTTCTTTGATTTAATTCAAAGTCTATTGTCCTCAAATATGGTAATTAAAGATACATTTTTGTTTATTATAAATAATTGTTCAAAAGAGTTAGAATATAAATCAATATAATCAAATTCACCTTTCTTAATTGCTATTTCATTAGTCTCTAATTCAAAGTAACCATCTTCATTAATTATTTCAATTTCAATTACTTTTTTATTTTTGGCATCAATTGAATCAATTTCTAAAAGAGATTTTCCAACTTTTAAAGCAGAGATTTTTATAGTGTTTTCATTTTCATTTTTAACTTTGATATTATCATTATATTTATAATTGACTTTTCTAAACTTCTCTCCATTTATAATAAATAATTCTTTTGTCTCATTTTTCTTAAGAGTTATTTTTTCAAAGGAAGTCATAATATCTTTAAAGTCAAAATCATCTTCAGCAATATTACTTTGACTAATTACAGAATAATTATCTAATTCATAATTCTTGCTTGTAGTTTCAAATTTAGTTTGATTTCAACTTAGCATAAAAATATTATTTTCTGATTTAATATTTGTATGACTTATTAATATATTGAAAGTTAAAATTTTACCTCTTGGTTTTTTATATTCATACTTAAAAATTACTGGCTTATTAATTTCAAAACTCTTAATGGCTTTTGAATTATTTATATCATTTAAATTAAATACTATTTCATTTTCATTAATACTATACTTCTTAGATAAAAAATATTTTATTTTTTTATGATTCTCATCCAAATTTTTTAGTGAACTTTTATAATTTAAATTTAGTTCATGAAAGTCTGTATTTATTTCAGCTCCTTTAAATACTACTTTGATATTTTTCTGAATTATTTGAGAATTATTTTTCAATTCTACAACAGTATTAATTAAATTTGATTGAAATAAGTTAGCAAAAAAAATAGTTTTTATTTCAGCTCTATATACATTGGACTTTTTAATATTTAAAAATTTAAAAAAATTATCATCTGAATTCAATAATTCCTCCAATTTCTTACGAGAGTAATTGTACTCACTATTTTTTTCTGTCTTTAATGTATAAAAGTTCTCTTCTATATCTTGAAAATAATTTCTTCTAGATATAAAATTTGTTTTTAAATTTGTTAATAATAAGCCTCCTCTTTCAATTCTTCCAAGTCTCTCTCCTCATGCTTTATTTTTTAAGGCTACTTTATCTTTAAGAATTTCTTCACTAATAGTTCCTTGAACTATTAATCCCGAATTAACTCCATATATTTTTTTAAACTCTAAATCTAATTTTGTATATATAAAAGTATCAGTTCATTTATCATGATAATTATATTCCCTTTCAATTACTTTTGACTCTTGTCTTTTAGCTAAATTTATATTTAATTGAAAACTTTCAAAATTTAGATTTTCAAAATTTATATCTTCAATATCACTTTTTCCGGTAGAGTTTCTTTCTACAACATTTTTAAAATTTAACTCTAAATCTGAGTCATATCAAAAATCCTTCATATGTTCTAACTTTAGTTCTTCAAGGGAAATAAAATTATTTACTTTACTTCTATAGATTGTGCTACTATTTTTTCTTATAATTTCACTAAGTTTTTCCTTTTGATCGTCTAAAAGATAATAAGGTTCCTTTTCTAAGTGATGTTCTTCTATATAAATATTTTTTATGGACAGATTTATATTTTTTATTTCTGCAACTGATGTTGATAGATTACCTAAAGGTAATATTGTAAATAATAATTTTAATATTTTTATCATATAGCATTCTCCTCCTTTCTCTTTAATCGACTAATGAAAAATAAAAAATGAAAAGAATTAAATTCTTTTCATTTTACAAATATAAAATCCATCATTATTATATTCATTTCCAAAAAATACTTTTTCATATATTTTTTTAATATCTTTATGTCTTAATAAGAAATTACTAATTTGCTCTTCATTTTCTTTCTTATTTATTGTGCAAGTTGAATACACTATTTCAGTATCTACTTTTGCGCAATTGTATGCCTTTTCTAGAAGTTGAGATTGTAATAAAATAAGTTCTGAGTTTTCTAGATCACTATATTTTTTTAATTTAATTTCAGGCTTTTGTCTGATAACTCCATAACCTGAGCAAGGCGCATCCAATAAAATAAAATCATATTTTTCTTCTGAAATATCCAGAGCATTTTTACATTCTAAAATTACATTTTTAATTCCCAATCTAGAAAGATTTTGTTCTATTAAATGTATTTTATTCTCTTGCAATTCATATGCATTAATTTTACCCTTATTTTCCATTATTTGAGCAAGGTGACTTAATTTTCCTCCAGGTGCACTACACATATCTAAAACTTTTGAATATGGTTTCGGATTTAAAATATAAGAAGCATATCCACTTGTTTGGTCTTGAACTGTAACATAACCTTTTAAAAATATTTCCTGATTAATAATATTTTTATTAGTTAAATAAAAATACTCAATTAATTTTGATTTAACTAAATTATATTTCTCTATATATTTTTCTTCAAAATCTTTTATCGATATTTTTAAGGTGTTTAATCTCAAACTAATTTTACTTTCAATATTTGAATTTAAAATAAATTCCTTAGCTTGAGATTTTGAATAATCTCCAGAAATTTTTTTATATAGTCAAAATGGAAATCCATTTTCCAGTGGAAAAATATTTTGCTTATTTTTAATACTTACTTCTCAAAGTTCTTGATTTTCAAGTCTTTTTGAAACTTTATTCACTAATCCTGCATAATTTTTATTAATTAATTTTGCAATATTTACAGATTCATTAATTACATAATAAGCTTTAGACTTTAAAAATTTTAACTGATATAAATTCATTCAAAGAAGTATTTGAATTTTGAAATCTGTTTTATTTGGATTAATTATTTTATTAACTACATACTCTAAATAAATTTTGTATTGAATAGTTCCATATACCAATTTGAAAACAAAGGCTATGTCTTCTTTTGACATAGCCTTTGTTTCAATTAGATTACTAAGCAATTTATTTGAGAATTTATTATTCTTAAATACCTCAAACAAAATACTTAATGCTTCTTTTCTTGAGTTCATTATTTTTAAAATTCCTTTTGTTCAATACTAAAGAAATTAACATCAATCATAAATTGTTCTACAGTTGCTTCAACAAAACCTGAGTTTTCCAATACATTTAAATCCTGACTTGCTAGTACATGAGCATATGTTTTATTAGTTAATAATTCAACTAAATAATTTTTAAAATCAAAGTTTTCGCTGATTTCTTCTCCACCTACTTTTTCAACATTTTCTTTTCAATTATTTACAAAATATTGATATTGCCCAGTAACAATCTCACTTACCTTATTTTTTAATTTAAAATATTTACTTTCGCTTGGATCAATACTTAATGTATTTTCTTTTGTTAAAACTTCTTTAACTTTAGCAACAGCATTTTCAACACTATCAATTTCAATAACATATTGATATTTATGTTTTAATGGAATTTCTAATAAAGCCTTATCTAATCTTTGTTTGATGATCTCTTCCTTTTCAGTCCCACGTTTTCTTAATCTTTGTTCTAAAGCTTTTAAACTTGGAGGCATTAAAAAAATTGATACCAAATTTTCTGGTTTCTCTTTTTTTAGAACCTGTGTGGCACCAATAACTTCAATTTCTAAAACTACATTTTCTCCTTTTGCAATTTTGTCATAAACAACTTTTCTTGGAGTTCCATAATAATTATTAATAAATTCTGCATATTCAATTAACTCATTGTGTTGAATTGCATCTTCGAATGCTTCTTTATCAACAAAATAATAGTTAACTCCATCAATTTCTTCTGGTCTAGGAGCACGAGTTGTCATAGAGATTGATTGTACTAAATTCAATGATTTGTCTTGTGCTAACTCTTTATTAATTGTTCCTTTTCCTACTCCTGATGGCCCTGATAAAATTATTATTTTCCCTTGTTTTTTTTCCATTATAAACTCTCCTTTTCTAGCCTTAAAATATAGAGATGCTTATTTTTAAAATCCTTATATTTTAAAAGATTTAGAGTCGACATTTCCCTAACATCTAACTTTAATTCCGATTCCATAATTAATATACCATAATTATTTAGCAATTGATTCTCAGAAATATATTTGAAAAATTCTGTGTAGTATTCTACTTTAGCAAATGGAGGGTCAAAAAAAATTAAATCTACGCTCTTATTTATAGATGTTAAATAACTAAGCATTTTTTTATAATCAAAGTTAAATAACTCGTATTCTTCACTATTTAATCCTGTAAAATTTTTTTTAATGATTTCTAAAGCTGGTTTATAGTGGTCATTTACAAAGGCAAACTTTATTCCTCGTGACAAAGCTTCAAGTGACAAAGCTCCACTTCCACCAAACAAATCTAAACAAATTTTGTTATCAAAAATAAAATAATTATTTAAAACATTAAACATATCCTCTTTAACTCTTGTAATTGTTGGTCTTGTATTCATTCCATCCAATGTAACTAGTTTTCTACCTCTAAAACGCCCGCTAATAACTTTCATTTTTATTTTTCCTTTGCTTTTTATATTATACAAAAATAATTATTATTATATAATGATACTTGAGGTGTTGATTTATGAAATTAGATATAAAAAAGGACTTATTACAATCACAATTACCAACAAATAAATGATTGTGAAAAGATAATCAACCAGAAATTATTCGAAATATCTCTTTAGATGTTGAATTGCCCCTAAGCAAAGAAAATGACTTAGTAATGAGAAAATTAATTGATTTTGTAAGATACAGTCAAGATTCTGATTTAAATAAAAAGGAAAATGAAGATTACTTACGTCCAGCAGTTGGACTAGCAGCTCCTCAAATTGGAAGCAATACTAATATGTTTTTTGCAAGATTTGAATGAGATGTTGAAAATGGAGATGTTGAAGAATATGCAATCATAAATGGAAAAATAACTGCAAATAGTGACCAGATTACTTATTTAAGTGATGGTGAGGGTTGTTTGAGTGTAGATAATGACCATAAAGGTTTAGTACCAAGAAGTTATAAAATTCAAGTTGAAGGTTATGACTGATTCAAACAAGAATATATTGAATTAACTTTAAGAGGATATCACGCTATTGTTTTTCAACACGAATTGGAACACAATCAAGGAAAACTTTATTATGATCGAATTAATAAGGAAAATCCAAATTATAATGAGGAAAGTTGAATAGTAATTTAGAAGTTTTATAAAACTTCTTTTTTTTATTTATTTTTACTTAGTTTTTTGTATATTTAATTTATTTTTTGCTAAAATACTATTAACTATGACTTTTAAATTATTTGGAAACGATAATACATATAATACTTTTACGTATCATTTTACAAATTTTTACATTTTAATATAAGGAGTTGAAAATATGGAAGACAAAAAACAAGAGTCTCTACAACAGGTAAAAAGCGTAGTTGCAAATTTAGAGAAAAAAATTGAAATAAAAAAAATGGCAGATAATATAAATCCGCCAAAGAAAAAAATACAGCAAGCACCCTTTCCTACTAAAGTATTTGCTTTAGGTGGTTTGGAAGAAGTTGGTAAAAATACTTACTGTATCGAATATGATAATGAAATTATTATGATTGATGCTGGGGTTAAATTTCCTGATGCTACACAATTAGGTGTTAGTGCTGTAATTCCTGATTTTAGTTATTTAGTAGAAAATAACTCAAAATTAAAAGGATTATTTATTACTCATGGTCACGAAGATCATATTGGAGGAATCCCTTATCTACTTCAACAAGTTGAAGTACCAGTAATTTATGCACCAGCTTTAGCAGCTGCATTAATTAGAGATAGATTAAAAGAATACAAGTTACAAAATAAAACAGTTGTTAGAGAATATACTGAAAATGATGTTTATTCAACAGTAAATTTCACTATTCAATTTGCAGCAGTAAATCACTCAATACCCGATGCTTTTGGAGTTCATGTGCAAACACCTAACGGTGCTATTTTCTCAACGGGAGATTATAAGTTTGACTGAACACCTTTGGGCCATGATGCTAATGTGCAAAGATTGGCAACATGAGGAAATGATGGAATTGAGCTATTAATGGCCGATTCAACAAATGCTGAAGTTGAGGGTTATACAATTGGTGAAAGAAAAGTTATTCAAAATATTGATACACTTTTCTTAAAATCAAAAGGAAGAATTATCATTGCTTCATTTGCTTCAAATGTTCATAGATTACAACATATTATTGAACTTGCAAATAAGTATGGTAGAAGAATTGTGGTTATTGGTAGAAGTATTGAAAGAATTATTAAAATAATTAGACAAATGGGTCATTTAAACATTAATGATAAAATGTTTATTAAACCCCATGAAATTGAAAACTTCCCTAAAAACCAAATAATGATTTTATGTACAGGAAGTCAAGGAGAACCAATGGCTGCTCTATCTAGAATATCTAGAATGGAACATCAAACAATAAAAATAATTCCTGGTGATACTGTAATTATGTCTTCATCACCTATTCCTGGTAATAGAGCTGATGTAGAAAATGTAATTAACAAATTAACAAGAATCGGTGCTAATGTTATTGAAAATAGTGGAGATAACAAAATTCATACTTCTGGACATGCAAGTCAAGAAGAACAAAAATTATTATTTACTTTGCTAAAACCAAGATGTTTTATGCCAATGCATGGTGAATATAGAATGTTAAAAATCCATGGGGAAACAGCAATGAAAGTTAATGTTAAACCTCATAATGTATTTGTTGTTGCAAATGGAGATCAAATTGAATTGCATAATGGTGTTGGTCAACTTGGTAAAAGAGTACCAGCTGATGCAGTATTTATTGATGGAAAAGATATGACAGGAAAAGCAAGTAATGTTATTAGAGAAAGAAATATTTTAAGTAAAGATGGTTTAATGGCTGTAATTATTTCAATAGATTCACAAGTTAATAAATTATCAGCTCCTCCTAGAATTGTTTCTAGAGGAAGTTTCTATGTGAGAGATAGTGGAAATGTTATTTCTGAATCAATAAACATAGTTACAAATGCAGTACAAGAAGTTCTTAATTCGCCAAAACCTACGTTTGGTGCCATTAAGAATGCAATAAAGGAATCATTATCACCTTTCATCTTTAGATATAAAAGAAGAAATCCTTTAATAATTCCAGTTATTTTAAATAAAAAAATAGAGGTTAATAAATAATGAAAACAAGAAAAGAACAATTAGGCCTTTTTTCAATAATATGAATTGGCTTTACTTTTATTGCTGGAATTACTTTTACAGCAAGTTTTAGTCAAATAGTACTTGGAGGCAATGGAACGAATCCAAAAGATGGAATAGGTCTTCATATTATTTGATTATTTTTAATAGAGGGTTTAATAGCATTTATGTGTGCTTGAGCCTTTGCCAAATTAGTTAAATATCATCCCCAAGCAAATGGAGGAGGAAGCCAATATGTTAGAACAGCATTTGGCAAATTCTGAGGATTATTAATTGGTTTTATCAACTATTCAGTTATTCCAGTAATTGGGATGGCTTTAATAGTTACAATGGTTAGAGCTAACTTTGGACCACTGGAACAAGGACAAACTGGTGGTTTATGACTTGTTGGTCAAGATAAAAATGGAGAGTATGGAAAATTTGGAGAATGAGGAAATCTATACTTAGATTTAATTGCCTTTGCCCTTTATATCTTTGCAGCAACAATTATATTTTTTGGAATAAAAAAATATAAGTATGTTGGATTAATCATAGGATATATGACATGAGGAATTACACTATTATTAATGATTTTTGGTCTAGCTGCTGGATTTATGAATCTAAGTTTAGGAAATAATCCTTTTGATGCTTATAAAGATCAAAAACTAACTATGAATGGTTTCACTAAAGCATTTACAACTTGTTTCTTTGCTTTTGGTGGAATAGAAACATTTATATCAACAGGTAAGAATATTAAAAATAGAGCAAGAAATATGCCAATTGCAATTATAGTTATAATGATTGCAACAACTCTTTTCTACATAGTATTCTCTGTAATTACAATGTTTGCAATTGGTGGAACATTTACTGGAAATCCAAACACACAATTATTTCCAGACAATAATTTTTTAAGAAATTTTGGACCAATACTAATTATTATTTGTACAATACTAATGAGATTTAATTCTTCATTACAAATAACATTATTTGGAGGGTCAACTCTTGAACCTCTATCAAGTCAAGGATATATTTCACCAATCTTTAGAAAAGAGAATAAAGAAAATGTTCCAGTTGCTGGAGTTTTAGCAACAATGGGATTATTTGTAATTTGTGCAATTATGTTCTTATTTATTCCAGATATTATTGAAGGAGCTACAAAGTCACCTTCTCCACTAAATTATGGAACAATTGCAAGTTGTGCATCAATTCTTTTAATTGCAATCTATGGAATGATTATTCCAGTTGTGCTAGTTCAAGGATTTAAAAAGAAAATAAAAGTTGAAATATGAGAATACATAGCATGATTTATTACTCTACTATTCTTAGTATTTATACTAGGTTCATACTTCTTTGAATTGGCTAAGATATTTGCTAATCCAAAAGATGAAAATGGTAAAATTCTTATACAAGGATTAGTAAGCAGTATCTTCCAATTAGTATACTTTGTAGGTATTGTCATATGAGCAATATTGCAATACTTCTTATACTATAAAAATAAAATGAAAAAAATGGACCCAAATTCAGAAATGGGTAAAGTTATTTCAGAATATGAAAACTTCTTTAGACTTTTAAGTGATAAAGAAATGGCAGATATTAGAGCTGAAGAAATAAAAAATGATCAAGAGTATCTAGAATACAAATTAAATTTAAAAGAAGAAAAACTAAAAAATAAAACTGTTTCAAAATAGTCCATAAAGGACTATTTTTTTATAATATAATTAATTTATTATGGAGGAAAGCTATGAAAAAATTAATAATAATGTTAAGTGCATCTGCTGTATCAATTGCATCTGTTGCTCCAATTGTAAACTATGCTTTTTATTCTCCAATTGAAATAATTACAAAAAGAATAAGTTATAATTATAACTTTGCAAAATTTGATTGAAATAATCTACAATTCAAAGATGTTAATGGTATTTCACAAGCTGAATTAACTTCTAAGGATTTTACAAATTCACTAAAAAAATGTGTTGAAGAGATGTTTTTAGCTATTCCTGAAGAAATATCAAATGTTTATAGTATAAAAACCATTACAACAAGTTTTAATGGTTCTATGAACTATAAAAATAGCCAAGCTGAAGAATTTAGCAAAGAATTTGTTGATGCAAATAAAGATATAAATGCAATGAAAATTGAAGATCATACTCTTGTTATTGAAAGATTTAATGACCCTGCTTTAGGATATTTATATTATGCTAATGTTTATGCATCAATCAATAATAAACAAATTAGACTTTTTGGTTTAAACTCATCTAATCCATATAAAGGCTTAGACGATTTAAAAAAAGAATTTAAAAATACTTTTGAATTAGAGATTGAAAAACATATTTCAATAGATGGATTCGATGAACAACCTTGGGGAATAGAATTTCCTCAAAATTTACCATTTGCACCCGCAGAATACGTAATTGGATGGTTTATGAGTACAAACATTGAAAGCAAGGAAGTAAGAGAAAAAGTTATTGCACATATAAATAATGTAAAAAAAGTACAATTAGAAAAATTTGATAGACCTGAAAATCTTTATTATGCTAAATTTAATGAAGAAAGTAAAACTTACTCAGTTGGAGAAAAATACAATATGAATGATGTAATTAAAGATGAATACTTTTATATTGGTATAACAAATAAAGAAAATGCTTTTGGTGAATATAAAGTACTTATAAAAAATACACTAGGGGAAGAAGAAACTATTTAACTAATATTATTTTTAATTTTTTTAATGGTACAATTCTATTAAGGAGGTGGAAAAATGAGAGGAAATAGACAAACTTCAAGTATGAGAATGCTACTTTTAATAGGAAATTGATTTGGTTTAATTGTAGGTTTATTGTCCGCAATAGTGTTTGCTTATTATATAGCAGATCCTAATTTTGCAAATCAAATAAGCGGTGGAGATCAAACTATAATTAATTTTATTCCTATGATGGTTGCCATAGTTGGTTTTGCTATTATAACTAATATATTCTTTTGTTCATTCATCATAAACTTTTTAAGAAAAGCTGATGATATTACATTATTAAATAATAGATATATTATCGCATTATTTTCTATTTCAATTGGTGGTTTATTTACACCTTTTGTACTAGCACAAATGCAAAATATTCCTATTAAATCAACAGTTAGTCCTAAATTTACAATATCTAAAGGATACGGTGGAAACTGTTTAATAGCAGGAACAATAGCTTTATCTCTTTATTTTGGTTATTCATTAATTTCTACAAAAGAAATATTTACTGCTGGATTGGCAGATCAAATAGTTGTTGGGATTTTATCAGGAATAGTATTTTGAGGAGTTCTAAACTGCTTATTATTTGCAACACCAAATGCAAAAGCAGCATGAGATAAAAAAGGAATATCTTATGGGTTTATGAATTTTATAGCGATTATAAACTTAATCTTTGCTACAATTGTATTAATTTGACAATTAATATCAGCTGTTCTTACAATTTTCTCAATTCTTGGAGATTTATTCAACAAGAAAAGAGGATTCTTTGGAGCACTATTGAGCACAACATTTGCTGCATATAGAATTGCAATTCAATTATTTATTATTTATACAATAAATAGAATTATTAAAGGTATATGAGCTAAAGGCGATGCAATTGAGTATCAAGATTATTCAAGACTTGCTGAAAAACAAAGAGAGTATGAAGTTAATCAAGCAGAAGCATAAATAATAAAAGAAAAGACCACATATATTTATATGTGGTCTTTTCTTTTATTATTATTATTATTATTATTATTATTTATAAGCTTCTAGGGAACTAATTCGTTAATTAGTATTTATATAAAAAATTAATAAATTAAATTTAACAAACTATTTTTTACTCCCCCTTCAATCTTTTTGGAAAGTAATAAATTATCATCTAATAAGACCGCTCTATTTATAAAGCAATTATCAAAAGGTTCAGTTTTATCAGTAAAAATATTATGAATAACTGTAACGTTTAAATCTTTGTAAGATATTAAAATATTATTCTGATTTATATAATATATTTTTTTAAAGCCCTTTTCAGCTGAAATATTTTTTTCAATATTAAAGTCATAATCCAAAATTAATAATTCTTCCTTCTCATTTTGAATTACATACTTATCTTTTAATTTAACAATATCTACAATATTTCAATTAATTTTCCTAATAGGTTCCAAATACTTATCTGCTATTCATATTTTATCTTGCTTTTTTATTACTAATTTATCTTCAATTTTTTTAATGATTTGTAATTCCTTAGTTCCTTGATTAGAATCTAATATACTTGTTAATACCTTATTTTCTTTAATAAAGCTAACATATTTAATTCCCTCAATATTTATAAAATTTTGAATATAATCTTCAAAAGCATTTAAAATTTTTATATCAGTTTTACTAATATTTTCAAAAGAAGAAACTAATGGGCTTGGATGAGATAAAAAAAATCTTTCAATATCAGCTTTATTTTTTAAGTTTTCTTTAAAATTATCTTTTGAGATATAACATAAAAGGTTATTACTTTTATTCGGAAGACTATCTGTAAAATAAATATTTTCATTATCTAAAAATATATTTGTTATTCATTCACTATTATCAATTTTTCGAGTTTTTCTTTTCAATTAAATCACCATTCCTAATTATAAATCAAAAAAAACGGTAATAAACCGTATTTTCTTAATTATTTATTTTGAATTGCTTCTACCCCAGGTAAAACTTTTCCTTCCATATATTCTAAAGATGCTCCTCCACCTGTTGAAATATGTGTAAATTTTTCTTTAAATCCTAATTGAATGGCGGCTGCTGCTGAATCTCCTCCACCAATTAATGTAAAAGAGTTTTTTAAATTAGCAATTGCTTCACAAACAGCTAATGTTCCTTTATTATAATGTTCAAACTCAAATACTCCCATTGGACCATTTCAGGCCACTGTTTTAGCATCTTTTAAAATACCTTCAAATAATTTAATTGATTTTGGACCAATATCTAATCCCATTACATCATCAGGTAAATCAACTCCTGATATTGTTGGAGGTGTATCTTTGAAATCTTTATTATTTGCAGAGTCAATTGGCAAAATAATTTTTCCATTAGATTTATCTAAATATTGTTTTGCTAATGCTACTTTATCTTCTTCACATAATGATTTTCCAATATTATGCCCTTGTGCTTTGAAGAAGGTATATGCCATTCCACCACCAATAATAATTTTGTCCGCTTTTTCTAATAAATTATCAATAACTCCTATTTTATCAGAAACCTTAGCTCCACCAATTATTGCAATAAATGGATGCTCAGGTTTATCAATTCCTTTTGCTAGCATTTCTAATTCCTTTTGAACCAAAAATCCAACACAACTCTCTGATATGTTTG
Source organism: Spiroplasma endosymbiont of Cantharis rufa (assembly GCF_964019665.1). Taxonomy (NCBI): domain Bacteria; kingdom Bacillati; phylum Mycoplasmatota; class Mollicutes; order Entomoplasmatales; family Spiroplasmataceae; genus Spiroplasma; species Spiroplasma endosymbiont of Cantharis rufa. Next base: position 1,072,916 of record NZ_OZ026459.1, read on the forward strand.
ATGCTATTCCTACATTTGATGCATGAGCTCTATGAGCAGTACCAAAAGCATCATTTACAAATATATCTCCTAGGCTAGCTCAGTATTTTCCTAAGTCTTTGTTATTTTTTGATTCATATTTAACAAGTTCTCCATTTTGAACATCTTCAAAACGTGTATTCTCAAATAAGATTATTTCTCCAACTTTTAAATCTTTAATTGCTGATTCTAATTCTTTTCCTCTTGTTTGTGACACAAATTTTATTGTTTTTTTTGATAACTCTTCAAGTTTTTTTGCAACGGGTGCTAAAGTTTTTTTAACTTTATCGCTTTCTTCTTTTATTCTACTTAAGTGTGAAAATAAAACGATTTTAGCTCCCTTTTCTATTAAATAATTAATAGTTGGTAATGCTGCTCTAATACGGTTATCATCAGTTATAACTCCATCTTTTAATGGTACGTTAAAATCAACTCTAACAAGAACTGTTTTACCTGATACTTGAATATCATTTAGTGTTTTTTTCATTTTTATGCTCTCCTATACTTATTTATTTTAAAACATTTTTAACTATAAAATCTATATATTCAAAAAAATTATTATTGTTTTCATTATGAAATTTTAAAATATCTTGGTCAGTAATTAAATTATTCCTACTAGGTTTATATAATTTTTTTCATGGAGTTTGTTCATGACAAATCAAAACTATATCTCAATATTTTAAATTTAATAGAAATTTAATGATCTCATAAACGATTGTATTCTCACTACTAAAATTATTATCTATTTTAAGATCTTCTTTTTTATTAAAAATTAATGGTACATTTGACTTTGAATACTGGGTGTGATTTTTTCATAACTTATAAATTACAGGTCCTCATTTTCAAGTTTCAAATTTTATATTTGCAATTTTTGATTTAAAAATTAAAAAATATGAATAGACAATATAAATAATTTTTTGAATTTGAATCTGAGTCACTTTATTAATATTATTTTTCAACTTAACTTTTGCTATTACATTAAGAACATAATCAATATAATCCTCTTTTAAATAAAAAAACATATTTTCACCTCAATAATAATATCGTGTAAAAATATGCTGATTGTTTAATTTTAGAAATTATAAACTTAACATGTAGTTAATTGTACGGATAAATTGTGAAGTAAATGAATTTTCATTGTCATATCATGAAAATACTTTAACTAGTTGTTTCCCATCAACTTCCATAACTCTTGTTAAAGTTGCATCAAAGATTGAACCATATGTTGATCCAATTACGTCTTGTGAAACGATTTCTTTTGTACAATATTCTAAAGCTGCTCCAAGTTCAGCATCTTTTGATATTGCTGTTTTAATTGAGTTATTAATTTCATCAACTGTTGTATTTTTTGCTAATTCAACAGTTAAGTCAACAATTGATCCAGTAATTGTTGGAACACGTAGTGCTAACCCATCTAATTTTCCATTTAAGTTTGGTAAAACTTTTCCTACTGCTGCTGCCGCTCCAGTTTTTGATGGAACAATATTTCATGCTGCTGCACGTCCACGACGTAAGTCAACATGAGGTAAATCTAATAAGTTTTGGTCATTAGTAACCGCATGAATTGTATTCATTAATCCTTTAACAATTCCAAATTTTTCATCTAAAATTTTTGCTACTGGAGATAAACAGTTTGTTGTACATGATGCTGCTGAAACTATTTTATCTTCTGCTTTAATTGTTTTGTGGTTTACACCAAAAACAACAGTTTTTAGATCTCCAGTTGCTGGAGCTGAAATAATTACTTTTTTAGCTCCTGCATCGATATGGGCTTGTGACTTTTCTTTATCAGCATAGAATCCAGTACATTCTACTACTAAGTCAATTCCCATTTTTCCTCATGGTAAGTTTTTAGCTTCTCTTTCAGCTAAAATTTTAATTTCTTTCCCATTAACTATAATTGCACCTTCTTTAGCTTCAATCTTTCCACTCATAAATCTCCCGTGTGCTGAGTCAAATTCTAATAAGTATGCTAATGTTTTTGAGTTTGTTAAATCGTTAATTGCTACAATTTCAATATTTTTTGATAAGAATAGTTGTCTGAATGCTAGACGTCCAATTCTTCCAAATCCGTTAATTGCTATTTTTTTCATTTTTAGTCGTTTCCTTTCACGTCTTTATTTTATACCTTAAAGCCTTATTTATTAAATAAAAGCATAAAAATTTATTTCCATTTTTTCCGACTTTTTTTTATGTTATGGAAAAAAATCTATTAGTACCTTTTATTTGTGCCTGTCATTTCTATTTCAAATGTAAGACCCTTTAATCTTTCAGTAAATCTTAAAGTTTTTTGCTTTTCAAATTTCTTTTCTTCAATACCTGTAACTTTTTTATTTAAGTAATAGCTTTGTAATTCAGAAATTGAGAAATTGGAAGTAAAGTGAGTAATCATTTTATTTTCTAATCTATGATTTAAAATACCAAAAAGCAATTCATCTCTACTTCAGTCACTTACAATTTCTGCTCCAATATCATCTAAGATTAATACATCAACATTTAAGCAATCATCATAAAATTTTGAAAGATCATTTTTTTCCTGATTATTAAATGTATCTTTAACAATTTTTACTAATTTATTTACAGTAACAAAAATTAATTTCCTATCTTTTTTGGCATAGTAGTTTGCTAATCGTTTCATTAAAAAAGTCTTGCCAATTCCTGGTTTGCCATGAAGATAAAACCCCTTTCAAGAGTTGGTACTTAGATTTTCTCTAATTCTAGTAAATAAATTTTTTTGCTGAATATTAACTTTTGATAAATCTAGAGCTTCAATATACTCGCCAATAGTTTGACAATTTTCTTTTAAATCATAATCTGCATATAATATATTTTTGTCAATTTTATAATTCTTATTTTCAAATATTCAATGTTTGCAATTTTTACTTGTAATATAAAACACATTATTTTTATAAACAAGTTTTTGCTGTACTCCAGCTATTGGTTGTTTACAAAACCTTAATTCCTCTTCTTTATAACAATGAACGTAATCACTTAAGAATCTACTAATAACTAAAATATTACTTTGTAATATTTCATCTGTTATATTATGTTTTTTAATTAATTCTTTAAAATCTTTATTATTTTTAATTTCTTCTAATGTTAATTGCTTCATCTAAAAATCACCTCAACCTGTCTCTTCAAAAACTAAATCATCTTCAATTCTAATTTTATAAGTTTCTTTATTCAAAGCTTCATCTCATTTAGAATCTAATTCTATTTTATGACTTTTTTTAGATTTTCCTTTTGATTTTTGATGAGCAACTTTTAGATATTCAAAGGCTTCTAAAGCTACAATAAATCCATTTTCAGACATCGTTGAGCCAATTTTATAAATATAATTGGGAATTATTTTACCTTTGTTTTTTAGAAATACAAAATCTAATAAACAATTAATTACTCCATTTCTCAATTTATATTTATTTTGTAGAGTTTCAATTATTTCATTATGAATTTTATCTAACTCTTGTACACTTCCAGATTTTGAATTTAATAAAGCAAACAGATATTGCTCAGGTTCTATTGTTTCCATTTCAGCTAGTTTTTTATTTTTTTGATTTTGAATATTTAATTTAGCATCAAAATCTGGAACTGTTTCACTAAATTCATCCTTTCTAAAAATAACTTTTGAAGCTTCCTTATAAAATAGTTGACTATCAAATGAACATGTTTCTTTATCATAAATTTTTTTAATAATATTTTGTATTTCTTGTTGTGTTATATTGTACGATCCAAAAACATCTTCTACTGTTTTTTTTACAATTTTATTATTTTCACTAATTATAAAATCCTCTTTTTCTAATGATTTAATTAACTCATTATAGTTTAATCCTGTTAACAAAGCATTAGATCTTTTTGGTTTTGCTTTAATCATTTTTTGCACTTCATTTATGTCTTCTTTAACTTCTCCAAAAACTTCAGCAAATTTAGAAGATGTATCTTTATAACCACTTTCTAATGAAACCTCTCCCTCATCTCTAAATGAGAATCTCACGAGTTCATAGTCATCTTTACCAAGTTTAGAAACTAATACACTATTAAAAACCTGATTTTCAAAAAAGCTTGAAGGTTCTAATGGAGAATAAATATTAAATATTATAGTTTTTTTTTCCTTATTTTCTAATGTTCTTAAAAGACCTAAGGCTTCTAGTTTTTTAAAATATTTAGGTAAGTTTATTTGAGCAATATCAGTTATTTTTGAAAGTCTAGTATCTGAAAGGTTTATTTTTTTAAATTCATTAAAAATATATGACTCATTAATTAATGAATAGTATAAAGAAACTGCTCTAGAACCCATAATTGGTTGATATAAATAAGTTATAATTTTAAGATTTGAATTATCTATCATATTTTTTAAAATCACTTTGTAATTAAAATTATCCATTGCATACCTCTTACCCTTGTGCCTTATTAATAATAAGAAAAAAAGAAAAAAATGAAATAGATTTAATAATCTTTAAAAAATTGACTATTAAATGTTAATAAAAAGTATTTAAAAACACCTTAAATAAAGAAGTTCTGAAAGTTATACACAACTTAATATAAAAATTGACATTCTTTACAGAAATAAGTTCCTCTTCCATTTACTTTAATCTTCTCAATAACTCTTCCACAATCAAAGCAAGGTTTACCTTTTCTTGTATGTACTTTTAACTCATTTTGAAATTTTCCATCTATTCCTTGTTCTGGTTGATACGTATCAATTGTAGATCCCCCTAATTCAATAGACCTTTTAAGTATTTTTTTAGAAGATTCTAAGATTCTTTCATAGTCTTCTAATTTAAGAGAACTAGCTCTTTTTTCAGGATGAATTTTTGAATCAAACAATATTTCATCAGCATATATATTTCCAATTCCTGAGATTTTAGTTTGGTCTAATAAGACTGTCTTAATATGCTTATTTGAACGTGACATTATATCACGTAAATATTGCCCATTTAAATCGCTATTAAAGGGCTCTGGACCAACCTTATTTATTGGATTTTGACTTTTAAAGGTATCTTTTTCTTGTAAATGAAAAGTACCAAACTTTCTTGTATCACTATATATCATTATTTTATTTTCAGTTAACTCAAAAATAGCTTCAACATGTTTTAAATCATATACACTATTTGAATCAAATACGAATCATTTTCCTTCCATTCTTAAATGACTTATTAAAACTAGATCTTGTAGTTCAAAAATTATATGCTTTGCAATTCTAGATATATTATCTATTTTTCTACCCATAAGCTTATTTTCTAAATCTTCTATTGAGATATCTGTTTTAATTAAATTTGGATAAGTTATTTTAACTTTTTTAATAATAAGATTTTTAACTTTACTATTTAAAGTTCTTACTACGGTTTCAACTTCTGGTAATTCTGGCATTATTTTAAACCTCCTTATTTAAGATTGAATCAATCATTTGCTTGTGAATAATTTATTTCTAATTCAACAAGTGCAGTTCTATTCTTATTTGCTATCATTAATAAATCATTAAAGGCTTCTTTCATAGTTTTTAAAACCATTGTTTTAACTTTCTCTAATTCTTGCTCTTTAACTAATAAGATAATCTCATCATGTATTTGAGCTATCATTTTTGATTCTAAATTTTGTGCCTTTAAATTTTTAAATACATTAATCATAGCAACTTTTAAAATATCAGCTGCTGTCCCCTGTATTGGAGCATTAACAGCTGCTCTTTCACCAAATTGTTTAACCATATAATTAGAATTACTTAACTCATAAATATATCTTCTTCTATTCCCTAATGTTTCAACATAACCATTTTCATAACCAAATTTTATAACCTCTTCTTTAAATTTTAAAATTTGAGGAAATGCTTCGTAATATGCTTTAATATACTCCTTTGCTTGTGGAATAGAAATTTTTAGATCCTTTGCAAGTCCAAAATCACTAAGTCCATAAAGAATTCCAAAATTAAATACTTTAGCAACTCTTCTTTGTTCAGAGTTTATTTTTTCATCTTGAGATAATTTAAAGATACTTCTTGCTGCTTCTGAGTGAATATCTCTTTTCATTGAAAAAATTTCGATAAGTTTTTCTTCATTGACTATATCTGCCAAAACCCTTAATTCAATTTGTGAATAATCAAAACTTAAATATATATTATCTTCTTTAGTTACAAATATTTTTCTAACATTTTTTTGTTCTTCATCTCTTACAGAAATATTTTGAATATTTGGATAACTAGAACTTAGTCTTCCAGTATTTGTGAGTGTTTGATTAAAAATTGTATGAACTTTATTATCTGAGTGAATAAACTTTTCAAAACCTTTTAAATAAGTTGAATGTAATTTATTATATTTTCTAAAAGCAATAATTTTAGAAATTACAGGATGCTTATCTTCTAAGTAATCTAGAGTTTCTCTATCCGTACTTCCTTTATTGTAATCAGGTAATTTTAGTTTATAAAAGAATAATTCCTTTAATTGTTTGGGAGAAGCAATATTAAAATTATCATCAATATATTCTTTTAATTCTTCTTTTATTTCTAATTCTAAATCAACTAATAATTGTAAAATATTTTTTTCTTGCTTTGCCAATTCATCACGATCAACTTGAATTCCTTCAAGTTCCATATCAATTAAAACTTTTGCAAACTCAAATTCAATTTTTTCATACAAACTAGTTTGATTATTAGCGTTTAATAATTTTAAAATTTCTTCTTCATCTTTTTTAATTAATAAAACTTTATTTATAATGTAATCCATTTTAATTTTTTCATCAATTACTTGAGTTTTTTTAACACCCTTACCAAAAACTTCTTCAAAGGTCTTTGTTTCAATTGAAGGGTCAATCATAATTGTGTGTTGATCAAAAGTAGACTTAACATTTGAATTAATAACATAACAAGCAATCATCATATCATAAATAAATAAATCAGGGTTTATTTGATAACCCATTTTCATTAATGCAATAATAGTTTTTTTAACATCATAAGTTTTAAACTTTGCATTTTTTAAAAATGCTTGAAACTGTTCATCAATTACAGAATTACTTCAGTTAAAGATATTTATTGTTTCACTTGTGTTAAAAGAATAATAAAAATTACCCTTTGAATTAACTATTGCCATTCCAATGATATCACTTGTATGGTAATTATCATTTAATGTCTCTAAATAAATATAATTAACAGAGTCATTATATTTCAAATCTCATTTATTTAAAACAATATATTCTAGTTTGCTCTCCTTAGGTTCTTCACTATTTTTTGAACTATATTTTTTTAAAAGAGAGTTCATTTCGTATTTCACAAAAAAATCTCTAAGAGCTACAAAATTTATTTCTGTTTTATTAAAATCAACGTCATTAAAATCCATATCTTTATAAATTGTTGCAATTTCTTTTGAAAGAAAAGCATCTTCTTTTCCTGAAATTAATTTTAATTGTTTTGCCCCTTTTATCTTTTCAAGATTATTATAAATATTTTCCAAAGTATTAAATTCTTGCAATAGATCCTTTGCAGTTTTTTCTCCTATACCTGCAACACCTTTAATATTATCTGATGAATCTCCTCTAAGACCTTTATAGTCTATTACTTGTTCTGGAGTTACTCCCCATTTTTCAAAAAGTTTTTCACTATTATAAACTACAAGCTCACTAGTTCCAATTTGAGGTGATAAAACAAAAGTCTTATCTGATATCAATTGATACATATCTTGGTCACTTGTTAAAATATGAGTTTCTGCATCATTATTACTTTCTAGAATTTTTGAAATTGATCCAATAATATCATCTGCTTCAAAATTATCTGCTTCAAATCATTCAATATTAGCACTTGTTAAAAATTCTCTTACTATAGGAAACTGTAAAACTAATTCAGAGGGAGTCTTAGCTCTTCCTGCTTTATAATCTTTTAGCTTATCATGTCTAAAAGTTTTTTTTCCTTTGTCAAATGCAACCTTAACACAAAAATAATCATTTTTTTCAATAATATTTATAAGCATATTAATAAATGAATACACTGCATTTGTTGGTATACCACTTTTTGTTGTTAATGTTGCTCTTCCATAAGAACTATAAAATGCTCTAAAAATTAAAGCATTACCATCAACAAGTAAAAATTTATTTCTCATATTTTTCACCATTAATTCTATATAAAACAAGGAAACTTATCACTCTTTTTATTATAACTCTTTAACTACCTCAAGTAGTACTGCATTTATTTTATTATTAAAACTTTGTGTTTTAATTTTAACAATTAAATTTTTTCCTAAATTTAATTTAGTTTTTAAACTTTCAAAAACTGAAGCAAAAACTGTAACAATCATTGAATCTGTTTCATCTGTAATATCAATAAAACCCATTTCATTACCATTTTTATCATTTTTTGTGACAATGTTTTCAATATTTATGAGAACATCACAAACAATACCACCATCTTTTAAACTATTTAAAGTTCTTAATTTATTGCTATTAATAATTTTTTGTCGAATTAATGATAAAGGATGTGAAGATACAAAGAAGCCAAGATATTCCTTTTCAAAGCTTACTATTTCTTCTGGCCTATCTTTTATTTTTTTCAAATCTAATGAAATATTTGGATCATTTAATAAGGTTGCTGTATCACTTAAATTAAAAATTTGCTCTCTTCTTAAGATTAAGTCTTTTCTAGCGAAACCAAAACAGTCAAAGGCTCCAGAATAAACAAGGGCTATATATCTTTGCTCAGTTAGACCATTATCTTTCATATTACCAATAAATAAAAGAATATTTTCAAAGACTTCCTTTTTAGTTTTAAATAGCTTTTTTATATTTTTTAAAAACTCAGGTCCAATATATTTAATTATATTCATAGGAATATTAATCATATTATTATGAAATACATAAATACTATTAGGGTTTTTTATTGTTGGGGGATTTACATTAAACCCTGCTTTTTTTACTTCATTTAGATACTGAGAAGTTTTTATCTCATTTCTAATAGACCCATTTAATAATGAGCAGTAGAAAGATTCTTTATAATTTGCTTTTAAATATGCCATTCAATAACTTATTAAAGAATAAGCAATTGCATGAGACTTATTGAAACCATATAAAGCAAATTTTTCAATATAATTTCAAATCTCATCTGCCTTATTTTTTGCATAACCATTTTTTATGGACTCATTAATGAACTCCTCTTGGAAATCCTTCATTAAATTTTTATCTTTTTTACCAATTGCTCTTCTTACAATATCAGCTTTACTCAAACTCATTTTTGCAACTCTCTGTAGTATTTGCATAATTTGCTCTTGATATACTATTATTCCAAAAGTTGATTGTAAAATATCTTCAATATTTTTATCCATTAGTGAGTTTGTAAATCCATTATTTTTTCTTTCAATAAATAATGGAATATTATCTTGGGGTCCTGGTCTATATAAGGCACTTGTTAATGCAATGTCCTCTATTGAATCAACTTTCATTTTCATTAACACATCAGTCATTCCAGCAGATTCCAACTGAAATATTCCACTTGTATCACCTGCTCTTAGCAAGTTAAAAGTATTTTTATCATCAAGAGGAATATCTTCTAATTTAATATTTACTTTATCAATCATTTTAATATTTTTAATTATTTCTTGTATAATTGATAAATTTCTTAACCCTAAAATATCAGTTTTGATTAAACCAATCTCTTCCAAATAATTCATAGAGAATTGTGTTTGAGAAATACCATTAATACCTATCTTTGTTGGAACAACTTTATATAACTCTGTATCAGAAAAAACTACTCCAGCAGCATGTGTACCTGTTTGTCTTGGTAAACCAATAATTTTCTCGCTAATTTCAAAAATTTGAGGATACTTATCTTTGTACTTCTTTAAAATCTCACTGTCCTTTAAAGCTAAACTTAAATCCTTAACATTTTTTTCATTTATTTGCTTACTCATGTGGTTTATATCAGTAATAGGTATATCAAAAACTCTTCCACAATCTCTTAAAGCATTTTTAATACCTATAGTTTGAAACGTAGTTATTGTTGCAAAATTATCTTTTCCATATTTATTAAATAAATACTCTAGAATTTCTTCTCTTCTATCATCTTGGAAATCTAAATCTATATCAGGAAGTGTAACTCTTTCAATATTTAAAAATCTTTCAAAAAGCAATCCTCATTCTATAGGGTCTAACTTTGTAATCTTTAAAAGAAATGAAACTAAGCTTCCAGAAGCAGAACCCCTTCCTGGACCGTATAATATTTCCAATCTTATTGCTTCACAAATCATATCATGAACAATTAAAAAGTAATCTTCAAATCCCATCTTATTTATAATATCCAATTCATATTTTAATCTTTCCTTATATAAATTTTTATTTAAATATTTTTTGGAGTCAAAATACTCTTCTAGATACTCTTCACAAATAATTTGTAAATAGTTTTTTGATGGCATTTTTTTACTATTTGGATACTTCAAAAAATGCTTTTCAAAAATAAAAATATTATCAAAATCAATCTCTGAATAAATTTTTAGTAAATTATTTTGATGAGTTTCTATGTTTATATAATTTGCTACTAAATCTTTTGAAAAATAAAATCTCCTATCTAGATTTTCCAATTCTGAAATTAATTTTCCTTCAGAGATTGCTTGTAATGTCTTATACACTAAAAATTCATTTTCATTTAAAAAGTTAATTGGGTTTGCAAAAACTGTATTATTATTTTTTGAAAAATAAGTATAATTTTGTTTGTCTATTCCAATAAAAAAATTATTGCTATTTAATATTTTATTAAATTTATCAAGATAATTATCAATATTTTCAATTGAGAAAATTGCTATAACAATTACATCATTAGAAATTTTATTTCAAAAGAATTTCTCTAATTTTTCTAAGTCAAGTTTTTCATTTTCATTAATATACGAACTTATATGGCTTATTTCTTGATAACCCTTATTATTTTTTGCATAAATTAGTGTTGTTCCAAAAGACAAATCAATACTTAATCCCAAAATTGGATTAATTCCTACATGTTTTGCCTTTTCGAAGAATTCAGCTGCCCCATACATATTTTTTTTATCAGCATAGAAACCATAATTTAGATTATTTGCTTTTAAAAAGCCTAAATAATCTTCAATTTTTATTGTTGAATTCAAAAAATTATAACAACTATGAATATTAAGCAAATTTAAGTATTCCATATGAACTGAACCTCACTTTCTTTTATTTTACATTATTAACAAAAAAACACCATTTATTAAAATAGTGTTATGCTTTTTTCTTATTAAAATCTTCCACGATGATATCATATGCATTATTAATTTTTGTCATTTCAGCTTGTGCTTCTAAATTGCCTAGATTTTTATCCGGATGATACTTTTTGGCTAATTCAATATATCTTTTTTTAACTTCTTTTAATGGAGTACCTTTTTGTAGACCCAATGCTTGATAAGCCTGATTAATTAAAGATTCACCTTGATAAAAATCAGTATGGGATTGTGATTGATCAAAACCTTGTTCCCTTGTTTCATCATCAAAATAACGACTTTGCTTATTATTTCTATTATTTTGATTTGGTCCGCCTCTTCGTCTTTTTTTACTAAACAACATATCAATAAGCAAAACAATAAAAATAAAATTAATTATTCTTCAAAGTAATCTAAATAAATCATCCATATAACTCACTCTTCTCTAAGTAATAACAAATCAAACAATTAATAATATTATTAATAATAATATTATTATATACGCTGTAATTTTATAAATTAAATAATTTGTTTTTCTTTTTTTATTCTTAACATTATTGTCATTTTTTTTATTAATAGATTTAGTACTTTTAATTTCTGAAATTGTTAATGATGAATCTTTATAATCTTCAATTGCAAATTCTTGATTAATTCCTATAGTTTCACTATTTATAACACTGCCATTAAAAACTCCAAATTTATTATTTTCTGACTTCTTTTTAACTTTTTTCTTTTTCATATAATTCACCATCTTTTCATATATATGTTTTTATTAAATTCTTTAATGTATAGTCAATTAACTCATCTAAAAATAAATTTTCTTCTTGTTTTTGAGCTATAAAAGATTTAGGTTTTGTTACCGGATTTTTTGGAACATACATTGAACAAACATCATCAAAAGGTAAGATAGATATATTATATGTATCAATTTTTTTTGATATTTCAATTATTTCCTCTTTATCACAAGTTAATACTGGTCTTAAAATTGGTATCTTTGAAACCTCATTAATAACATTAATTGATTCAATCGTTTGACTTGCTACTTGCCCCAAAGACTCTCCTGTAATAATTGCATTTGCTTTAATTAAATCACATAACTTATTTGCTATTCTAATAAAAATTCTTCTCATAATTGTAATTCTGTAAGACTCTTCTTTTATATGCATTAATTCTTTTAAAATAATTGAAAAATCACAAATATAAAGCGAGAAATTACTTTGATTATACTTCTCTATCCTACTTGTTAATTGAAAAACTTTATCCAATGCTTCTTTTGAAGTATGTGGTGGAGTCATAAAATGTAAGAAATCAACTTGCATACCTCTTTTTAAAGTTAAATAACTAGCTACTGGTGAATCAATTCCACCACTTAGAAGAGATAATCCTTTACCACTAACCCCAACAGGTAAACCCTTTGATGCATTTATTCTTGAAGTAAATATAAAAGCACCATTATGTTTTATAATAACTGTTATTTTCAATTGTGGATTATGGACATTGACACTAATATTTTGATTATTTTTAAGTATATTAACTGCTATTTTTGTTTTTAAATCTTGTGAACTTATCTGAAAGCTTTTATCTTTTCTTTCAACTTCAACTTTAAATGTTCCTTTATGTTGACTTGCCACGTCTAAACATCTTTGTAAAATTAAATCCAAATCTTTTTCTACAATCTCTACAATCGATAAAGAATATATACCAAAAATATTTTGTAATATACTACAAATTTCTTCTAACTTATTTTCATCTTTAATTTCTAATACTAAACTATTATGATCTTTTTTATAAAAAATAATATCTTTGTACTTTTTTAACTTATATTTTATATTTTGAATTAATTTATTAATAAACGCATTTCTATTATTTCCTTTTAGTGTTAGTTCTCCATATCTGATTAAAATATTTTTCATTTATTACCTCTATAATTTATCTTCTGTAGTTTTCCTTAATTTTTAATAATGTTTTTAAAGAATAACCAATTAATTGATCAAGTTGTCTTGTTTTAAATAACCCTTCACAATCAAAAATAATTTTTTCAATTCCTTCAATTTTTCCTACATATCTTTCCAGATATATAATAATTTCTTGGGAAATATAGTCTAAGAAAATTGTATCATTTAAATCTCTTGCAATAAAAAGTGTTTCTTGATTACACATTTCAACTTCATTTGATACTGCTGAACGATCTTCTAAAGTTGATATTTTCTTTAATTTATCTGTAGAAATTTTTTGTAATTTTGTATGAATTTCTTGAATTGGCAAAATAAATTTCTCTAATTCTTTAATTGATTTATATTGATTAATTTTAATATCTAATTGATTCAAAATTGATTGAACAAAAATTATTTGATTCTCTAATGAGTCAATATTTGTACTTTTACTTTCAACTATTTTTGCAGATCTTTCCAAAGCCGTCATATCTTTTAATGATTGATCCATAAGTTCTAACATTTGAGTTTTAATATCAGTTAAGATTATTTCATTACCACTATTTGTTCCTAAATCAATTTGAGAAAATAATAAATCCGCTCTTGTTTTTGTTTTCCTAAAAGACGACTTCGCATTCTCAAAATCATTTCTTTCTTTTGAAATTTGCTTTGATATGCCCTCGACTTTTACAAAATCTCTTTCAATATATCTTGATGATTGCTCAATTCTATCAAACTTGTTTCTAATTTCTGGAGTTCTAACTTCAAAAAATGATTTTAAATTATCTTCGTTTTCAACTGAACTTTTAAAAACTGAAATTTGATTAAAAACTTCTTTTAAAGTTCTATTTGCCTTTTTGAACTGTAATTTTTTTAATTCATTATTTATTTTAATTCTTAACTTATCAACTTGATTTTCAAGTTCAGCATACTTAATTGCATTTCTAGGCAATTTTTTCTCCACTGGTCCAAATGTAATATGTTTATTTTTTAAACTTATCATTAGTTCAGGAATTACAGTAGTAATTGTTGAAATCACATAAGGAATTGAGTCTAAAAGCTCAATTAGAAAAACCAGTGCTTGATCAATTTTTAATAAATAATCTCAACTTTCCTTATATTTACCTTCATCTAATTTTAAATAGAAATCTTCAAAAAGTTCATCAATTTGTTCAATTGTATTTTTTAGTTTTTCTTCATCAATTGCAACATCTTTAAATGTTGTCATTATAACCTCATCTTTTAATATTCTGAATAACTCTTTTTGGAATGTTATAGAATCTCTTTGAATAAATTCAATTTCAAGGTAGTTCATAATATCAATAAAAATATCATGAACATTCTTATTAATGTTTGTTACTCTTGAGTATATTGCTTCAAATTTTTTAACATTTTTTAAGTTAGGTAAAGTATTCTTTTTTTCTTCTAATAATGAAATAAAATCAACAAGTATTTTTTGTAACTCTTTTTCAAATAAAATTTCATACTTCGTTCTTCAAATCATTAGTTCCTTTTCAAAACTACCTGTTTCGTCAAATATTATTGATATTCTATTTAAACGATATTTTAAAGGTGATTTTTTCAAATCATCAATTAAATCAATTGTTTTAGCTGCGATTTGAATTATTTTTTTATAAATACTTAGCAAAATAAGGATAATCATTGTTGCAATAAGGCAAGCAAAAAAAATACATAAAGCAGATATGTATATTGGATTCTTAAAAATTTGATCAATATCCCATAATATTTTCATATAATACTTCCTTAGAATTAATTTCATTATATCATATACATAAATCTTGTTCTTTTTTTTAAAATATCTTATTTTTTACTCCTTATTTGAGATATAATTATTTTTGGTTAATCTGCAATTAAACACTGCAAAATAATTAGTCTATAAGTTATTAAAAGTAACCCCTGCAGATGAAGGGCGAAATATAGACTTCCTTTGCTGGAGTTTAACTTTAGTTAGGATTTTCCAAAATAGTATAATAAATAATAAAAAAATAGAAAATTAAGAGGATTTAAAGTATGTCAAGATATACAGGCTCTACATTTAAAAAAGCTAGAAGATATGGATTTTCTATCTTAGAAACAGGAAAAGAGTTCTCAAAAGGTAAAAAAAGAACCACAGCACCTGGTCAACATGGAGCAAGAAGAACTAAACTATCAGGTTATGGTCAACAAATGCAAGAAAAGCAAAAAGTGAAATTTATGTATGGATTAACTGAAAGACAATTTAGAAACACTTATGCAAGAGCTAAAAAAATTAAGGGAATTACAGGTACAATTTTCTTACAACAATTAGAATCAAGATTAGATAATGTAATTTACAGAATGGGATTATCATTAACAAGACAGGGAGCAAGACAATTAGTTTCTCACGGACATATCTTAGTTAATGGAAAAAAATTGGATATTCCTTCTTACTCAGTTAAAATTGGAGATGTTATTTCTGTTAAAGAAAAAATGCAAAAAAATGACAAAATTGTTGAAGCATTAGCATCAAATGTATCAACTGTTGAATTTGTAAAATTTGATAAAACAAAACTAACTGGATCACTATTAAGATTGCCAGAAAGAAAAGAATTAAACCAGGAAATTAATGAAGCATTAATTGTTGAATGATACAACCGTTTAATTAAATAATATAAAAACCCCTTAATTTTGATTAAGGGGTTTTTATATAGATAATAATTTAATATTAAAATTGACTTTTTTAAGTTATCAAATAAATCTATTTTTTTGATGTCTAATCTAATATTTAATATTAAAAGTTGCCTCACCTGATCATCTTTGCGTAAAACTTGCATCTTTAATATTAGACGATTGAGCTTCCATAATATTTACAAATTGAATAATAGTTTCACCTTTTTCATTTTTATATTGAGATATCCCAGAAAATGTTCTTGCTATTAAAAAAGTTGGAGCAATGCCCCCTCCACCAGCTTTTTTATTTATTCTATTATCTGTAGCAACACTTCTAGCTTCTGTAATTCCAGTAACCTTTTTCTGAGTAACTGAATATTGGTAATTTTTATCATAAATTGTATTTGATGCTCTATAAATTTCAAACTCTACACTTGAATCAGCAGTTCCATTAGTTCAAGATAGACTTTTAACTGGTGTTGTTGTAAATCCAATATTTTTTTCAATTACAAAATAGTTATCTGAATAACTAGTTGTTACAATTCTCAATTCTTTATTCATATCAACAGATATTGAAGAAGCATTTGGAACTGTAAAAGTAATCACTACACTACTTGTTGGATCATAAACTGAACTATCGTCTTTAGGTAAAATAATAGCATCTTTTGTTGTAATTTGAGTTACATTTATTTCATCTAAAATAACATTTGGATTTTTTTCCTTTAAAACTTTAAGTATTGTAGAAGTTTTATTATCATTTAACATCCCCAAATTTCTTTTAGTTATGTGATTTGTAAGTGGTATTAAATGTTGATTTTCCTGATTTATTAACTTAACATTAAATCTCATTGCACCAATAAAATCAGTATTATTTGGTTTTGCTAAAATTGTAGCATTTTCATATTCAACAACCATTCCTAAATTTGGTTTTGTTAAATTGATATTCTTAAATTCTCACATATTAGGGTTTGATGAATAAGAAAAATATACATCAATTAATTCTGGTATTTCAGGATTTTCAATCATTAATGTCAATAGTATTTCTTCACCAATAGATTTTGAGTCTGAGGATACCAAATTTAAATTAACTGTAATATCCGTTGGTTTAAAAACAGTAATGTTTGTTTTAGCATAAGACTCATTATTTAAAATTAAATTATTATCTAGATTGTTCATAGATTTTAAATAATTTTCACTATTTTTAGAAATCGGAGTTTGCAAAATTGTTGCAGCTCCAAAAAATGAAATTCCCATTAAACTTAATAAATATTTCATACTTATCTCCTTTTTTCATAACCCACCCATAAAACCCACTTCTATTGATATTTTATATTAATATAAATAAAATGCTAATTTTAATTAAAGATAGGTTAATAAAAAAACTAATTTAAAAATTATCTATAAGGAGATAATTTTTTATTCTCTAATCACTTTATTAGTAGCAAGATTTATAATTTTTGATGGTTTGGAATTTAGTTCACCATCTCAAAATATATCACTAATTTGTATATTAAATAATTCAAATTCTTCTCTTTTTGTTAAAAATTTATTTCCCGAGTAGTTAACACTCGTTGAAAAAATTGGACCTACTCTATTTATTATTTTCTTTAAATCTTTTCTTTTGACTTTTCTAAAAGCCATTGGACCAAATTTAGAATTAATAATTTGAGTTATTGGTAATTTCTCCTTAGTATTTTTTTTAAAAGTTTTATCCACTTTTACAATTTTTTTTAACTGGCTGAATCTTGAGAATAGAATAATTAATTTTTTTGAAGACGATGATTTTTTAATTAAATTAATCTTTTTTTCATTTTCTTCGCTATAAAGAGCACTAATTCCATATATGGTGTCTGTTGGTAAAATAACTATTTCATTTTTATTTAAAAGATTTATAGCTAATTCAATATTTTTATTACTTAACATTATTTTCTCTTTCTTTGATAATTATAAACAGAGTTCAACACTATTGATTGAGGTACTCATTTTGTAAGGGATTTAGCGAACTTATTACTTTTACCTGTTATGATATAATTTTTTCTTTTAGTTTTTAGTCCTGCATATAAACTCTTTTTTGCATACACACTTGTCTTCATAACTTTAATTGTTGACTTATAATTTGCCTCTTTTTGGTTACTACTTCTATTTCAAAACTCAGTTTTTAAAGGTCCTGGACATAAAGTGATAACTCTAACTTTGGACTTGGCTTTTTTCAGTTCTGTATTAATTGCTACTCCCAAACTTCAAACATAAGCCTTTGAAGCATAATAACTTGAAAAAACTGGAGCTGGAGTAAATGCTGCCATAGAACCTATATTAAATATTCTACCCTTATTATTTTTTTGAAATTCTTGAACATATAGTTTAGTAATTATATGCAGAGTTTTAATATTTAAGTCTATCATATTTAGTTCCTGCTCTAAATCAGTTTCTTCAAAAAAGCCTCAAACACCATAACCAGCATTGTTAACTACAATTTCAATATCAAAATTTTTAGTTTTTTCAAAAAGTTTATAAGAGTTCTTAATATTACTTAGATCTATATCTCAAGCTTCCACTTTTAATTCAAAATACTTATCTTGTAGTTTCTTAAGAGAACTTGTATCTCTTGCCACACCAATAATGTTATAACCCAACTTAAGTAGTTCTTCACAATATGCATAACCAAGTCCCTTACTTGCTCCCGTTACTATAGCATATGAATTTTTATTCTGGTTTTTCTTCATTTTTTTTCTCCATTGAACTATCAAATAAAACCTTTTTATTTGCTTTTATATATATAAAAGCAGAAATAATTGAAAGAAGTGTAGTTAAGTACATTGGTATGATAACAACTTGGTTTACTCAACCAAACTCTCCCATTCCATCTCAACATTGAATACCCAAGAAAAATAAAATTGATAAACCTAACATTTCAGCTGTTGCTCTAATTCTTCCCATTTGATTCGCAGCCATTACTACTGCAGAATTTGCTAATACTTGCCTTACAACATCAATTATAAAATCCCTACATATTAAAATAACGCACATCCAAATTGGAATTATTTTAAAACAAGCAAATATAATTAAAATTGCATTAGTTAAAAGTTTATCTGCAATTGAGTCGAAAAACTTACCAAAATTTGTAACCATATTATATTTTCTAGCTACATACCCATCCAACATATCTGTTAAACTAGCAATAATAAATAATATTCCTGCAATTAGATATGTTAATGTCAGGTTATAATTTCCAATACTAATAACAGTTAATTTTAGTGCAGGCACTCCACTATAAATAGACTCTACTGGAGTTAACAGTAGCAAGATAACTATTAATGGAATTAATAGTATTCTAACTAATGTAATTTTATTTGCTAAATTCATAAAGAACCTCTTTTCATTCTTTCTTATTATAATACAACACTAATAACTAACCTATGATTATTTAAATATTTGAATAATCATATATGATAAAATAATATAAATGGGGAATTTTATGGCAAATTTCATAGATGAAAAATTATACATTGCTTTGGACGAAAGCGGAAAATTAAATAAAAATGACATAGCCAACTACTTTATTGTTGGTGGTTTTTTATATTCTGATAAAGACCTTGTTAAGACAAAAATCCGTCTAATTGAAAATGAGATTAAAAATAAATATAATATTCCAAAAAACTTTGAGTTAAAGGGAAACAAATCTGATGAGCTAGCAATGGTAGATTTTATAAATAGAATATTCGAAGAAATTGGTGATTTTATCTATCCCATTTTTTCCGTTGTTTCTAGAAAAGAACTTAGTGAACATTTTACTGTTAATGAGATGTTAGCATATGATTTTTTTGTTAACAATTTAGTACATTTTAATTCAAAATTATTCTCTTTTGAAGAAAAATGTAAAAGAATTTTTATTTTAATGGACGAAAGAAATTTAAAAAAGACTGAATATAATCAATTAGAAAATCTCTTGAAAACTAATTATATTGAAAAACCATATACTATAAATACCTACTACCTTTCAAGTAAATTAACTGATGTTATTAGACTAGCTGATATTCTAGATCATGTTGTTTATACTTTTTACAACAATCCTAACTCTGAAAAGAATGAGTTATTTCAAACAAAAATAAAGAAAGAGTATCTTGAAAGAATCAAAAATGGAACCATTTATTATCCATTTAAAAAATCTTATTTCAAAAAAATACATGAAATGAATAAAAATAAAAAAACTGATATATAGGAAAATGAACCCTAATTAGTAAGTACAATAATAAAAATATTGTACATTCTTAATAAGATGAGGTTCATTTTTTATGGTAAAAAAATGACAAAAATTTATTAAGTATACAAACGAATCTAGAGAGAATTGTTTAATATAGTGATAAATATTCAAAATTTATTACAGTTGAACATTTTAAGGTTCTTTTTGAGACAATGAAGTTGAATATATAAAAGAAATATAGTGACTCTTTAGAACAATCAAAGCATGGAAAATAAAGATTAAAAATTGTAAGGAGAAATATCAAATTACAAAATTATAGGAAATTAAGCAAATTGATTCAACTATAATATTATTAAGTAAAAATAAAAAGCTAGCTCATGCTAGCCTAATATGAAATAATTTAAGTATATTTTTTTATTGTACTTACTATTTGGGTTTCACTCTTAGAAATATAAGTTTTTTTAAATATTAACTTTTAAATTGCTAAAATTACTTTGAGATATTACATTTGAAAATATTTCAACGTTTACTATTAAACCCATATGTTCAGCATTTGCTGAAGATAATTTAACAATATCATGCACTCATCCGTATTCATCAACAAGAGCATTGTAATCAATGAAGTAATCTAATCTTTTTATTTCATCTTGCTTTATTAAAACCTCTCTTGCTAAAACAACAATATCATTAATATTTTCACAAGGAATTATTCTTTTAAAGCAATTTAAAAGTTCTTCTACTTTTAAATTATCTAAAAATCTTGAAGGTAAATTTTCATACTTATTTAAAACTCTTTGACAATTTGAAGTTAATTTTCTTACAACAAATTTTTCATTTAAATCAATTAAATCTACATCAGATTGTGAGTGTTTCAAAAAATTTAGATCTGTAAATGATTCTTTAACTTTTTTAAAAGCTTCAAAAGCAGATGATAATAAAATTTCTGTAGTTGCATAAAGTTTATGATCAACATTTGGTGTTGTTAATATTTCCTGATTTTCTTGTCTTAGAGCATTTACTTCAAAAATAATTGAATCAATTAATTCTAAACTTTCAGTAGTAATTTTATCTACTAATTCCTTTGATCCTAGTTTTATACTTTTATTATTTACTTTTATACTTTTAAAACATTCTTCATTAAAGTAATTTAAAATTTCCCCTAAAGTTTTTTTCAAGATTAAATTAAAATTCATAATTAAGCACTCCTATAAAATTTCTATAATTATATATTTTTTCTTACCTTTTTTAACAATAATAAAATTATTTATTGTTGCCATTTTTTCATTAACAATAGTATTCTCATCAAATTTATTATTGTTATTAATTCAAATAGCTCCTTCATTAAGTAGTTCTCTTGCCTCTCTCTTTGAAGTTGCTATTTTAGATTCTACTAAAAACTCAACCATGGTTTTATTATTATTTACTTGTACTTTTTCCATTGAATTAATTATTGATAGTAATTCTTGTTTTTCTAAATCAAATATATTACCACTAAATAGTGCTTGAGTTATTTTTTCAGCCTTCTTTAGACCATCTATTCCATGAACAAAAGTTGTTATTTCCTGAGCTAACCTTTTTTGCATTAATCTTTTAAAAGGTTCTTTTGAGTGTTCCTTCTTAATTTTTTCAATTTCTTGTAATGAAACAGTAGTTAGAAATTTAAATAACTTTTCACAGTCTTCATCATCTTGATTAATAAAAAACTGATAAAACTCATATTCACTAGTTTTTGTTTTATCTAATCAGATTGCTCCAGATTCTGTCTTTCCAAACTTTACTCCATCTTTTTTTGTTAAAAGATTCATTGTTATTCCACAAGCCTTAGAATGTTCTCTACCAATTTTACTTGCAATATAATCTATTCCACTTGTAATATTACCTCATTGATCTGAACCACCAATTTGCATTCAACAATTATGGTCTTGATATAATTTATAGAAGTCATATCCCTGAAGCATTGTATATGAAAATTCTGTAATACTTAATCCTTTTTCAATTCTAGAAGAGATATTTTCTTTTGCAAGTAAATAAGCTAAATTAAAATCTTTACCAATTTCTCTTAAAAATTCTATAAGAGACATTTTTCCAAGTCAATCATTATTATTGACAATTTTAATATCTGGTATTAAAAAATTTAATTGTTTTTTAATACCATTAACATTTTTTTCAACTTGTTTTAAAGTTAATAAATTCCTTTCTTCACTTTTAAAACTTGGATCTCCAATCATACCAGTTCCTCCACCAAGGATTGCAATTGGACTAAAGCCAAACTCTTTAAATCTTTTTAAATTAATAATTTGAATTAAATGACCTACATGAAGTGAATCAGCTGTAGGGTCAAAACCACAGTATAAGCCAGCCCCTTGTTTTTGAGCTTTAATTATTTTTTCCTCATTTGTGTATTGTTTCAATAAGTCCCTTGCTTCTAATTCTTTTAAAATACTTTGCATTTTATTTCTCCTTTTTAATTTTTGGTTTTACTTTTACTTTTTTTGAATCCCCAGTTTCATAAACATCATCACTCATACTAATAGATACATCTTTTACTTTTGAATAAACTTCGTCTGCTTTATCAATAATATCAACAGTTATTAGAGCTAAGTCCTTAGCAATTATTTTTACATTGTTGGATTTAGAAATTTCTTGTCCAATTTTAACAGTAGTTTGTCCAATCTTTTGAAGAGCTTTAAAAGCCAATTCCTTTGATTTAGCAGCATCAAGTTCATTACTAGCTTCTCTAATATTTGAAAGTTTCATTTCAACATTTGCCACAATTTCATCACTTTCATTTCCTTGAGATTTTTCTCAAGTTTCTTCAATTGTATTAATTAATTTTTTTATTTGTGGTCTATACTTTTTTAAATAATCAACAAAGTCAGCTCTAATCTCAACACCTTTTTTTGGAGCTAACATCATTCCAATAAAAACTCATGAGGCTAATCTTAATAGTTTAAACATATATTAATACCTCCTCATCTAATCTTTTGAATTTGCAAATTCTCTTAATTTATCAACTAACTTATAAACAACATCCTTATTTTTAGTTGCAACTTTAACTCATGATTTAACATTTCTTTTAGCAAAAGCATCAAAAATATCTGCATAATTGGTAACTCTTGCAACTGTGTCAACTGTTGCATTTAGCATTTCTGACTTATAAGTTAAATCCTCAAAAAAGTAGTCAACTTTTTTTGCTGCAATACCTACTTTTCTTAAAGTAATTATTGTATATAAAGTTAAAATTATCGCTAAAGCTAATAAAATAATTATCATAACTGTTTGTGTTTTTTCAACTGCCGCTGATGCATAAATTAATGTTAAGTTCATATCTAAATCTCCTAATAATTATTAAAATTATATAACACTAACGTGGCTTTTCAAAAATAAATTGACATATAAAAATACCTGATAATAAAAAACTATTCATCATCAAGTATTCCAAGTCTCTCCATTCAATTTTCACTTTTTCTTTTTGAATTTTCCTTAACTTCTTTTTTAATTTGATTTGTTCAAGTAGCTCTATTTTTATTTCTTAATTCAATAAGCTTTCTTGCTCTTTCAGTTTCTGCATTGTAGGCTTTACTATAAATATGTTTTCTTCTATCTTTAAGAGGTATATTTTGCTCTCTCAACACAATTGTATCTATATTAACGCTAACCTTATCAAAGGCCTTTAAGTATTCCTCTTGCAATTCTACAGTTCTTTCTAATTGCTCTGTATCTTGTTTGAAAATTAAACTACCAATCTTTCTATTAGTTTTAAGAATTAATCTTGATAATTTTTGCTCTTCTTTTAAAAGTCTCTTTTCAAAAATTTTATTTGATTTATCAAATACTCTATATTCTGATTGTAAATTTGTAATTGTTTCTTCAATTTCTCTTTGTTGTTCAGGACTAAAAGGAAGGTTTTTTTTCTTTCTTGGCTTTATAATAGCAACTTTCTCTAAATGAGAACTTTTAGTTTTTCTTTTAGGAACATAAAAATCATTAGCTGTTGATTGTGAACTCATTAATATATTACTATTTTTAATTTCATCAAGTCGTTTTTTTGTTTCTTCAGTTTCATACGTTTTCTTATCTAAAATAAGATCATTATTTTTCTTGTCCATTTAAAATTCACCCTATTTCTTTTTATTTTGAACTCTTCTTGGCTTAATAAGTTCAAGTTCAGGTTTTCTATTTTCTTTAGTACTATTTTTCAATAACTTATCAAATTCCTTTAGTTTTTCTTCAAAAAACTCAGCTTTTTTATTGTCATCTTTAAATTGTTTTGAATCAATTTCTTGAATAGTAAGTTCAATTTCTTCTTCAATGTTTCTAAATTTTACCTTTTTAATTTCTAACAACTTATTTTTTAATTCCTGTTCTTTAGTAATCTCATATGTATAAGATCTTCTTGGTTCGATTTTAAAAATACTTTTAACAACACGCGGTTCTTTATCTACTCTCAATTCTTTAACAAATTCTCCATTTTCTCTTTTTTGTTCTTCTCTTCTAATTTGAGTTTCTTGGGATAATCTTCTTACTCTATCTAATTCACTTTCTACTCCCTTACTTGTTGTATGTTTTGAATAAAATTCTTTTGCTCTATCTGCATAGCTAACAGTGCTACTTTTAATTTTTTCAACATCAGTGTAAAGGTCTTCATCTACTCCTCCTGATTTTCTTAAATTCTCAATCTTAAGTAATTTAGCAATTACAGGATCATTTTCAAGTACCTGAGTTTGAATATCTTGTGAGTTTTTTCTTGCTCTATCAATAATTGAACCTAATACTCCCTCTGTTTTTTGAGCAGTTACTTGTTTTGCTCCGACAATTTTTCTTAACTGTATCAGCTTATCTCTTACAACTAAATCTGAGTTATTTGATTGGTCCATATTTGAAGAGGCAGAAAAGTTTTTAGAAAGTTTGCGAGCCTCAGGGTCATCTGAAAATAAAGGTTCCATATTCAATAAAGGGTCATCATTATAAGTTCAATGATTTGGAGCTCTGTCTTCTTGTTTTTCATTAGAATTTTCAAGTACACTAATTTTAGTTTTTTTCTTTCTAAATAAATTCATAAGAAACCGCTTTCTATACAATATTACCTATATTTTATACTTTTTATCTTGTTTGAAAAGGCATTTTCTCTACCAAATTTAGATTGTTTTTTACCATCAATTAATACAATATCTCCTGTAAAACCAATTTTATTTTTAGTAATAGCGTCTCCTACACCATAAATATCTACAGGAACCTTGTTTTTTTCAAAATAACTAATCTTATTTTCATCAAATCCTGAAGAAACAATAATTTTTACATCTTTATGACCATTTAAATCTAATTTTTCTCTTAACATTTTTACTAAGGTAGGATTGACTCCATGAAGCTCATTACCCTTTTCTTTTATATTTGCTAATGACTTATCTACTAAATTTGAAGAAGTATCCAATCTTAGCGCCTTAATCTCATTTTTAAAGTGATTACAAACCATTATAGAATCATTTATACAATCATTATTATAGTCAACAAGCACAACTAAGTCATTATTAGGAAAAACCTCTTTATAAGCCTTAGTAGCAGCAATCAAATCTCCATTAAATGATGCAATTAATGCATGAGGCATTGTTCCATTTAGAACTGTTTCTTCTTTCAAATACTCAAAAGATGCATATGTTACCAAATTTTTAATTCCTCCAATTGAAGAAGCATAACCATCAATTTGTTGATTTGTATAATAATCCATTCTATCATTCATATTTAAAACCTTTTTGCCATTTGCAGCAATTAAAATATTCCTTGCATTTGTTGCAACAGTAGAAGCTCTTGAAAGAATTCCATCAAAAAGACCTTCAAAATGTGCAAAATCACTATACTTCCCTGTTATTTTTAGAACAGGTTCTAGCGAATTTACAATTGCTCCTTCTTCAACTGCTTCAACAATTAGATTTTTAATATTAGATAATTTTAAAATTTCTTTTATTATTTCAATGCCACAAATCACTGTGTTTTCTTTTCTTTGAAACCATTGCATTGTAACTAATTGATTAGGTTTAAATTTATTAAGAATCTCTCTAGTTTTTTTAAAATAATCAGCTGAGTAATAATCTTCAAATATTCTTAAATCAATATTAAACTTATTTTTCATTTAAAACCTCTCAAATTGACTTACCAATATATGAATCATCAACTTCTCATTCCATAATTCCTTCATTATTATATTTTTCATTATTAATTTCTAGTTCCCTTGCTGAACATAACATGCCAAATGAATCAAAACCTTTAAGTTTCCCGGGTTTAATTTGAGTTCCATCAGGCATCCAACAACCTATTGTAGCCAATGTTGTATAAATATTTTTTCTTGCATTTTTAGCTCCGCAAATAATTTGAATTTCTTTTTTTCCAATATTAACTTTACATTTTGATAAATGAGTTTCAGGAATCTTTTCACATTCAGTTATTTTAGCAATAATAAACTGTCTCTCAAATTTAAAATCTCCTAAATATTTTTTTAAAATTGGTCTTACTTTTCTTTTTAAGTTTTTATCTTCTAAATGAAATACTTTATTAGATTTGAAATTAAATATATTGAAACCAACAATTTCTTTATGATGAAATAAAATTGCTAACTGTAAATCTTTTTCAGTTCTAGTAATTTTTTTATTACTCAAAATAACACTTATTGTACTAAAGTTTTTAATATACTTTATAAATAATTTCATATTAATTACCTGGCTTTTCTATTGGAATAATATCAAAACAATTATATAATATATTAAGTCTTTTATATAGAGGAGGAATTATGAAAATTGCAATTTTAATTGATTCTTCTTGTGGAATAAAGAATACTAAAGATTATAAAGACCTGTATTTAGTTCCACTAATGATCACAAAAGAAGATGGAAAACAAATAGCTGACGATCAAAAATTGAGTACAGATGATTTTTATAAATTAAATGATTCACAACTTTTGAAAACTTCTCAGTCGATTCCAGGTGATGTTATGACAAAATGAGACGAATTATTAAAGGAATATGATCAAGTTGTTTGTTTATTACTTTCAAAAGGTCTTTCAGGACAATTTAATACATTCAGAATGTTTTCTCAAGAGGAAAAATATATAAATAAAGTACACGTAATTGACAATAATGGCGTAAGTATCGTTATTAAGCGTCAATTAGAATTAGTTCAATCACTAATTCAAGAGGGTAAAACTGGAGAAGAAATTAAAGATATTATTGAAAAATATTATAATGATATACACGGTTATATCATTCCTAAGTCTCTTGTCCAATTAGTTAGAGGTGGTAGAATTAGTAAAGCTGCTGCTGGACTTGCAAAAATATTGAAAATAACTCCAATTCTAAAATACAATGGAGAAATTGATAAACAAGGTAAAACTAGAACTTTTAAAAAAGCTGTTGAAGAAGCATTAAGGTTATTAAAAGTACTTTATCCTGAAAATAAGAAAATAGATATTTCTTATTCAAGAACCGATGAAGAGACTATAAATCTTGTTAAAAAAATAGTAACAGAAGCCGGCTATGAAATTGGACTGTTAGATAATCTAGCAAATACAATTATTTGTCATACTGGTAGGGAAACGTTTGCTTTTATGCCGTTTCAAATATGAGGAGAAAAACTATGAAAATAGCTGTAATTACTGACTCGTCGTGTGGAATTAATGATATAAATAGTATTAAAGATCTTTATCTAGTACCTTTAATGATTACTAAAGAAGATGGAGAGCAAATTGCTGATGATGAATCTTTCAAACCAGATGACTTTTATAGTTTAAATGATTCACAACTATTAAAAACTTCACAATCAATCCCAGGTATAATGATGGAAAAATGAGATGAATTATTAAAGGAATATGACCAAGTTGTATGTCTATTACTTTCGAAAGGTCTTTCGGGACAATATAATACCTGCAAAATGTTATCAAATGAAGATGATTATAAGGGAAAAGTATTTGTAATTGATACAAATGGCGTAAGTATAATTTTAAAAAAACAAGTACATTGAGTTTTACAATTAATTAAAGAAGGAAAAAATGCGAAAGAAATATCTGATTTAATAGAAAAAGCAAATAAGGATTTTAGAGTATTTATCATTCCTAAATCATTAAATCAATTAGTAAGAGGTGGAAGAATTAGTAAGGCGGCGGCTGGACTTGCAAAGTTCTTAAAAATTACACCAATATTAAAATATGATGGAGAAATTGATAAACATGGTAAAACTAGAACCTTCAAAAAGGCAATTGAAGAAGCACTAGCAGCATTAAAACAATTTAGTACTAAAGATACCATAGATATTTCTTATTCAAGAATTGATGAAGAAACATTAAATATGGTAAAAGATGCAGCAATGAATTTAGGATTTAAACTTGGCTTTTTAGATGAAATGCCAAATACTATTACTTGTCATACGGGTAGAGAAACATTCGCATTAGGAATATGAAAATAAATAAGGAGAATATATATGAAAATAGGAATATTAGTAGATAGTTCTACTGGTTTCATTCCAGAAGAGCATAATTCAAAACTTATAAGGGTAATACCATTACATTTAATCGTTAACAACAAAGATGATTATTTTGATACACCAGAAGTTATTAAAGAAAATGACTTAATGAAAGTCTTAGCAAGTAATAATCGTACAACAACAAGTCAAGCATCGCCAGGGGAATTAATGGAAAAATATGATGAAATGTTAAAAGAATTTGATCATATAATTCATTTAACAATTCCTTCAAACTTATCTGGTATGCATCAAACTGCTGTGATGCTAGCAAATGAAGATGACTATAAAGGAAAAGTTACAATTATTAAACATTTTATTGCAGCTAATTGTGCACAATTATTAGCTTTAAAATTTGAAGAAATGATTTTATCTGGAATTAATGAAGCTTCAAAATTTCAAGAAGAAACAGATAAATGAGCTAAAGACTCTTGAACTGCAATCATACCAAGTGATTTAAAAAAATTTGCTGAAGGTGGTCGCGCAAATTCTTTGCTAATAGCAATTTTGAAATTTATGAAAACAAAAGTTTCAATTCAATGATTAGAAAAACCTAAGAAAATTGGAATGGGAAGAACTTACAAATCAGTATTAGATAAAATGACTACTGCTTTAAAAAAAGAAATGAAAAGTGAATATGAATTACTTCTTGTTTCATTAGAGGAAATAAATAATAAAATAATTGAACAAATAAAAAATTATTTAAACGAAAATGAATTTGAGTTTAAGGAAGCTAAAGTACCTACCGTGTTTCCTTGACATGCAGGTATTGATACAATAGCACTTATAGCAATTAAAAAATCTTTACTACCTAAAAAAATAAAATAACGTTTTGCATTTAAAAAAAATGCAAAACGTTATTTTTTCTTTTATTTGGCAAGGGTAGCAGGATTTGAACCCACGACACTCGGATTTGGAGTCCGATGTTCTACCAACTGAACTATACCCCTATTTAATAAAAAAATACCTAAAAATTATTTAGGTATAAATTAGTTTTTTATTTGGCAGGGGTAGCAGGATTTGAACCCACGACACTCGGATTTGAAGTCCGATGTTCTACCAACTGAACTATACCCCTATTTAAAAATACCTTTTAATTATATCATTAAAAAATATTATGTATAAATTCAACATTAAATTATTTACATTTTTTACAAATTCCATGGAGTTCTAATTTAAAATGCTCTAAAGTCATATCCTTATCTTTTAATATTTCAGAGAATCTTAAAAATAATTCATTTGCTAAGGAAGGACTTTCTAGATCTTCTAACCCTCCACAATTATCACAAAAAATGTGCATAAGTTGCGGCGAGATTGCTTCATAGATTATTTGCTTACCATTAATTGTATTTGCAAATAATAAATGTAATTCCAAAAATAGATCTATATTATTATATATTGACATTACGTTTACAGAGCCTAAATCATTTTTTACCATGTCAATTACTTCATTAATTGTAAAATGCTTCTTTGAGATTATAATATTTAACATAGACATTCTTACATCAGTAAGTTTTATTTTTTTACTTTTAAAAAGTTCCAAATACTCTTTAAGGTTCTTTCCCATAAGTTATTTTTTCAATTTCTCAATAATTTCTAAAAGATCGCTTACTTTTTTAATATCTAATAAGTCTTCATCTGAAACAGTAATATTTAATTTTTCCTCTAAAGTAACAATCATATCCATTAAATCAAGTGAGTCTAACCCCATAGATTTGAATTCTGTTTTATTAGTAATTGTACCTTTTGCACCCTTATTTAAAAGCGCCTTTTTAATTTCTTCAAAATAATTCATCTAAATCACCTATAATAATTATAACTTAAATAAGTTTAAAATTTCAAGTATATCTATGATTTTCACATTGATAAAGAACATAAATCTGCTTGGGATATTCTAAATTACTTACTGAAAACTTAATATCAATATTATTATTTTTAGGACCTAACTTATTAAACTCTAACAAAAAATAATATTTAAACTCATTTAAAATAAAATATCTCTCATTTGAAAAATTAATAATATACATTTTCTGCTCTAAAGTAAAATTTATTTTTAGATTAGTTTTAACAAAATCATTTTTATCATTTACTGGAGGATTTTTATCTTCTTCCACACTTGTATCAGTTTCAATAACAGAACTACTAGATTTTATATAGTAAAAAATTACAAAGCTAAAAGTAGAGATAATTGATAAGAAAAATATCAACAGGAATAAATATTTATAAAGTTTTTTGATTTTCATTTATGTAGTTTATAACGCTCTCTTTTTCATTTCATCCTATTGAATTTATCTCAGCTACTTTTCAATTTATTAAAAAATCAAATCTCCTATTTATGACCTCATCACTATAATTTATTTCATATGACTTTTTATTTAAGTTTTCCGAAATATAGTCTATTGATAATTCTCTTGAGTTAAGGTCAATAACTCTATTATAAATAATTGAATTATTATATAAAGGATTTCATAAAATCCCAGCATTTCCATTTTCATCCTCTTCAACAATGTTTTTTATAAATTTGTATGTAGTAAAATTATCATTATTTATAACATATTGATTATCTTGATATACAAATTTATCTTTAATTTTTTTTATATTATAATATTTTGAAAAATTATCTGAACTCTTTAATTTTGGTATTGAAGATAGTTTATTTGTTCTATTAACTCCTTCTAAAAACATACTAATAAAAGTATTCATTTTACTACCTAAAACTGGTAATTGAAGTTCATTTCATAAAGAATACTTACTTCTAATTTTCATTTTTGGGTCAATAGTATTCAAGGAATTTGATTCTACTCTAATATTTAAATCATTTTTTACTAAATCAAAGTAATTTTTTTTATATTTATAATTAAAATCATAATTCAAATAACCATAAGCAAGATTAGAGATTGTAATAGCAGTATTATTAGTTTCATATTTATGCTGAGTTAAATTTCTTCGGTCTATTTCAATTGTGCCATAATTTGAATGAGGTTTTAGTCTATAACCATTAATATTATAACTGGCACTATATGTTATAAATAATTGTTGTTGACCATCTACTAAATCAGCTGGTATATTCAATTGCATAAAATCAAAATTGCTTACGCGAAAGGTTTTATTACTTCATGCTGTTATGCTATAACTTGGAATAATAACTAAATCATCCTTACCCACTTTTATAACCTCAGCTCCTGTTGGCGTCTTTATGTAAAATTTAATTGCTGCAGACTTGAGATTAATAATTGTTTGAAGAGCAATCGAATGAGAAAAAAATGTTTGAAAATAATCATAACCATTTTTGTTTGATAAACTTGGACGTATAAATAATCTATAGTATTCTTTTTTATTAAATGTATATTTTTCATTAAAAAATATAGTATCTAAATTTAAAGTGTCATTTTTAACTTCACTTATCTTTATAAACTCTTTATCTTTAAATTCACTTGTAAATTTAATTTCATCTTTAATATTTATATCTAAAATAAAAATCACCTCAATTAAGTTATCGATATTTTAAATAAAAAAGTCTCTTTTTAATAAAAAGAGACTTTAAATTCTTTAATGGGGCGTATAAAGGGAATTGAACCCTCGAGTGCCGGAACCACAATCCGGAGCGTTAACCACTTCGCCATATACGCCATAAAATATTGCACTTACTTATTATACTAAAAAGAGCAAAAAAAATACAACAATTTTGTTGTATTTTAAGAAACTGTTAAAATTTCAGGTTTTTCAAGAATTGCTTTAACTTTTGATAAGAATTTACCAGCTTCTGCTCCATCAATTATTCTTTGATCAATTGTTAAACTCATATGCATAATTGCCTTAATTGCTAATTTTTCATTATCAACTACTACAGGTTTTTTAACAACTTTTCCTACTCCAATAACTGCAGCATTTGGGTAAAAAATTGTTGGTGTTGCTTGAATTGCGCCTATATTACCATAATTAGAAATTGTAATTGTACTTCCCTCTGATTCATAATTCAAAAGTTCTCCAGCACGAAGCCTTGATGTCATCTCTTTAATATCAATCGCAACTTCCTTTATTGATAATCTATCAACAAATTTTAAAACTGGAATAATTAAACCCTCACTTGTTTCAGTTGCAAGGCCAATATTATGATATTTTTTAATAATAACTTCGTTTGTTTCTGGATCATAACTTGAGTTCAATTTTGGATATTCCTCAAGAGCAATCGAGATAGATTTAGCTATAAATGAAATTGTTGTAAATTTAATATGATTTTGAGTTTGCTTCAACATATGTTTTAGTTTTAAGATAGAACTCATATCAATTTCTGTTGAAATTGTTAGTGGAGGAATAAAATTTTGGCTTAAAATCATTGATTTTACAGCAGAATTTCTATTTTTATTAACTTTTTCTCTTTCAATAACTTTATTTTCATCATTAGATTCAAATTGTAAATATCCTACAGAGTTATCTGGTTTATCAACTTCAAAGTTGATATCTCTAATATTTTCTTCTTTTCTTTCTAGTCTCCTTACTTCTTTTTGTTCCTGATGCAATTGTTCTTCTTGATATCTTTCTCTCTCATATTTTTCTCTAAACTGTCTTTCAACTTTTGCAATGACTTCTTGCTCTAAAAGAATTTGCTCTTCTTCTTTACATTTTTTTTCTTTTAGTTCATTAGCAAATGAATTAATTTCCTCTTTAATCACTGATTTTAAATCACTTGCACTAATATCTCTATTTGAAACTTTATTCTGATTCATATTTTGCATCATATTTTGCATTAACATATATTGCATCATTTGACCAAAAGTATCAGGACCAGCATTAAAATTTGACTGTTGATTTAATTTAGAAGTAGCAGCATGTAATTGATTTTGTTCTTTTAAAGTTCTATGTAACTCTTTAATTTCAGCCTTTAAAAAGTCCAATGTTTCATCAGCAATTTTTTTATCATAGACTTTCACTAATTCATCATCCTTTTTACTTATTTGAGTTTTAATTTCCTTTTGAATAACTTTTGGTGTTTCTTCAGGAATCTCATTTATATCAAATTCAGCTGTATTAACAGTTTCAAATGACATATTTTGGTCAAGTTCATTATCAATAGTTTTTAAGTTTTCATTTTCAGAAATTTTTAAATGTATTTTTTTATATAGATCATGTTCTCTATTTTTATATAAATCTTGTTCCTTATTTTGAGCTAAGTCTTTATTATTTATTTGACCATCAAATTCTAATCCTTGATTCCTTTCAATAAAACGCTTTTCAGCTTTATAAGCCGAATATAAATTTGTAGTTCTTAATCAATTTTCAAATTCTATTCTACCTTTTGGAGTCTCATTATATAAAACATATGTTGTAGCTCCACTTTCTGGATCTTGATATAAAACTTCTCTCAAAAATTCTTGAGGTATTCCTATTTCTTTTATTTTTTTACTAAAACTTAAATTATCTTCAGTTAAACCTTGTTCGATTGCTTCTCTTCTTTGTCTAATAGCTGCTCTATCATCATGATTTTTTATAACATTTCATCTTTTTCTTGTGTCATGAAGATTAGAGATTTTTGTATCTGCATAATTTCAGTTGCTTTTTGAGTTAATTTCTTTGTCAAATTTATTTGAATTGTCTTTACTCATTATGGCCTCACTATAATCAATTTCATCATCAGAATCTACTAATGTTGATTTTTTTTCTTTAAAATATGATTCATTTGATACATTACTTTCCCTTTTAAAAATTGCTTCAGTTTCAATATTTTGGTTTTTTACATCAGACCCTTGTTTAAATTCATTATTATTCTCTTGTAAGTGTTTTTGTTGCTCGCTATTATTTTCAACTCTCTGGTGGTCTAATA
Source organism: Spiroplasma endosymbiont of Cantharis rufa (assembly GCF_964019665.1). Classification (NCBI taxonomy): domain Bacteria; kingdom Bacillati; phylum Mycoplasmatota; class Mollicutes; order Entomoplasmatales; family Spiroplasmataceae; genus Spiroplasma; species Spiroplasma endosymbiont of Cantharis rufa. Next base: position 1,107,209 of record NZ_OZ026459.1, read on the forward strand.
TAGCATTATCTTTGGTAGCTACAATGTCAGATTGTAAAACTCTTGTGTCTCCCCCAGCACCATTAAGTTTTTCAATTCTTGCTTGAATTATATTTCTCATAATTAAAGGACGACCCTTTTCGTCTGTTTTTGACATTGCATTTATTTCACCTGCATTGTCTTTAAATTCTTTAAAATTATTTTCTTCAAGCAGCTTTTCTTTTCTTGCTTCTACAAGTTGTCTAAATTTACTTACGCCACTAACATTATCTGTTGAAAATAAATTAGTACTATCTGATTTTTTTACCTCTTCTGGAGTAATTTTTAGCAGGTCTTCTTTTGATAAATCACCATTATATTTATGTTGAGGAGCATTTTTAATTGATTCTTTAATACTTAATCTCATTTGAGCAAATTTATCTTTTGGTTGCATATTTGATTCACTCATAATTTCATTTACCTCTTTATTTTCTTGTAACTTTATTGAACTATTATCTATATCTTTTTTGTTAAAATCACTTATTATTGTTGATTCAATATTTTTATTAGAAATTGCATTATTATTAATAGTATTAAACTTTATATACTCAGTTTTTTCAATCTTATTTGAATTTAAGTTTTCACTTTTAATATCAAGTTCTTGCTTATTAATTAATTTAACTTCTGCTTTTTTAAGACTTTCCTTTTTATATTTTTCAATTTCTAAATCTCCAATAACAATATTTGCTAAAATACTACCATTCTTGATATGACTACCTATTTTAATGGTTTTTGCAATAAGACCGTTATAGTTAGACTTTATTTTAACTTCACTGCCATCTTCTAATTCAGCAAGGGCAAAGTCCTCACCAAAAATAACTTCTTCTCCAGAAAATAATCATCTTTTTAAAATTGCTTTTGACTTCAAATTTCTAGCTCTTAGATGCACCATAACCCCATTGCCCCTTTGATGTTTTATATACCAACTATTATTATATAAAAAATAAAGGTAAATTCCTACCTTTATTAGTTAACATATTTAGTTTTAAATATCAAAACTCCGTTTTTAACAAGTTTTTTGTATCGTTCAGCTTCTCTTAAGTTTTCCTTAACAAAAGATCTATCTTTATAATTAAGTGATAATATTCATTCCTTAATTTTAATTTTATTATTTTTTTGAGCCTTTTTTTCATTTTTAATAGAAGCAATTTCTAACTTATGTTTTAAGATTTTTGACTTGATATATTCATTTTTTTTCATTTTTCTTTCATTTTTTTCTAGTGATTTAATTCCCTTTAGAAAAACTCTATATTCTGTTTTTTTATGAATTATATCCATTTTATTTTGATTTTTTAATCTAATTTTTTGTAATTTTCTTTTTTGTATACGATATGCATGTTCTTCTCTTGTAATTAGCTTTCCTTCAATATCATGTCATCTATAAAACTTACCATTATTTCATTTTAGATAAATAAATTGCAATCCTACAACTATTAAAGTTATGCATAAACAAGCGAATAAAAAAGTACATATAACTAATCATTCTGGACCAAAACTTTCTCCAGCAATATATTTTTGCCCATCAACTGTATAAGATAATTCATACTGATGAATATTTAAAAATCAGTATGGATATCACATTTGATCAGTAAAATGTCTTGATTTATCAATAACTCCATTTTCTGGACTTCAAATATTATTTCAAAAATAATTATAACCAGGAGCAGTTGGATTTAGAATATCACTTGGGGGACTATAAATTCTTGAATAGAACTCAGGAGAATAAAATTTATATCTCAATTCTCCTCTTATCATTGCAAATATTAAATATCCTGTTGGATAAAAACAATTCATTGGTAACGAGAACTTTGAATATCTTCTAGGAGAATAATATTGATCTCCACAAGAAAAAATAAAATAACCAATCATAATACTTGGAATAAAAACATGTAAGACACTTGTTGAAACCCAACTTGACGGATAATAAGCACCCATTTCATCAACAGATGCTACTAATCCAAATCAGAAAACAATCATAGTCAAACTTATATATACTGTCATTGCTAATTCTACTGAGAATGGCGGTTTTGTATTATATATTTTTTTCATAAAAATAGCCATTGCTAAATAAAAAACTACAGCATAATTTGATTGAGTTGTAAAAAAAGAATAATAGATATTTAATCTCTCTAATGTAGGAATACCTTCAAGATTTTTTTTAGGTGCATAAATTTGTAAAACAAAATCGAAAGCCAAAAAAGAAAGTAAAACCATTAAAATCATTACTTTTAAAGAAAACTCAAAATCTTTATTAAATTTCATAATATATCACCTTACTTTTCATTGTAAAAATTATATCTAAATACAATAAAAAAACCAAATCGATATACTATTTGTATTAGACATTTTTTTATAAAAATTTTAGAGTCTGATTACAAATCATTAACTCTTCATTAGTTTTAACTTTTAAAACTGGAATTTTTGATTCATTAGAAGAAATTAATAAATAGTCAGAATATTTTTCATTATTTAATTTATATTCAATATGTAAATCTAATAACCTACATTTTTGAGATATTTTTTCTCTAATTACTCCTGCATTTTCGCCAATTCCTGCAGTAAATATAATTCCATCAATATTATCATTTATTTGGTTTGCAAATTTAACTATAAAATCAGCAACTATTTGAGTATAAAGTTCAACTGCTAAGGAAGCTTTTTTATTACCTTTTTCAGAAGCTGAAATTACATCTCTCATGTCACTACTTACTTCACTAACGCCTTGTAAACCAGATTGTTTATTTAAAATATCTGTAATTTCATAGATATCCTTGCCAGTTTCTTTTGAGATATATTGAATAATTGAAGGGTCAATATCTCCACTTCTTGTTCCCATCATTAATCCTGCCAATGGAGTTAATCCCATAGTCGTATTATAAGATTTACCATTTTTAATAGCACAAATACTTCCACCATTCCCCAAATGACAAACAATTAGATTTAATTTTTCTTGCTTTTTGTTAAATATTTCTTGAGCTTTATACGCAATATATTCATAACTAATGCCATGAAAACCATACTTTCTAACTTTATAATCTGTATACCATTGATATGGTGTCGTATACATATAGTTAATTTCTGGCATTGTTTGATGATATGATGTATCAAAACAACCTACAAGCTTAGCTTTTGGCAAACTTTCTTGAAAAGCATTAATTGATGTTAATGCTCCTGGATTATGTAACGGAGCCAACCTTATATTTTCTTCAATGGTTTTTTTAATTTCCTTTGTTAATTCTACTGTTTTAACAATTTTATCTCCACCATGAACTACTCTAAAACCAATTCCTTTAATATCATCAGCTTTATCAATTACTTTTAGTTCTGTAAACTTAGTTAAAATTAATTTAACTGCGTCTAAGTGATCTTTCATTTCATTTTCAAATACATGTTTTTTATCATTAATTTCAATTGTCAATTTGCCATCTACTGAAATTCTCTCTGCTAATCCCTCAACAGTTGAAATAGGATTTTTTTTATTTGCTATATCAAATAATTTAAATTTAATTGAACTACTTCCGGCATTCACTACTAAAATCATTACTTATCTCCTCCATTAAACATTGATGTATATATTGTTACTATTGATGTTTGTTTAATATCTTCTAAAGTTGCACCTCTTGAAAGATCATTTACTGGTTTATTTAATCCTAAAATAAAAGGTCCTGCAGCTTGAAAATTACCAAATCTTTGAGCAATTTTATATCCAATATTTCCAGAATTTAAATCTGGAAATACGTAAACATCTGGATGCTCTTTTGTAATTTTTGTTTTTGGGTATTTTTTTATTCTTACACTTTTTTCAAAAGCAGAATCAAATTGCATTTCTCCATCAAAAGTTATCCCTTTTGACTCTTTTGACTTTAATATATCCACAGCTTCTTTTACTTTTTCTACACTCGCACCCATACCTGAACCATTTGTCGAGTAACTCAACATTGCAACTTGAACATTTTTTTCATTTAATTGTTGAGCAAAATCAGCTGACATTGAAGCAATATCTGCCAATTGATTTGCATTTGGATCAACATTTAAAGCACAATCTGTAAATAAGTAAATCTCTTCTTCTTTTGACATTAAGAAAACAGATGAAGCTATTGAATATTTTTTACTTGTTTTAATAATTTGCAGAGCAGGTCTTAAAGTATCAGCAGTTGTATACTCCAAACCACAAATCATTGCATCAGCTAAATCTAATTTCATCATCATTACACCAAAGTAAGTTCTCTGCTCCATTAGTTTTTTTGCCGTTTGTTCATCAGCTTTATCTTTTCTTACTTCCAAAAATAATTTAATCATTTTATCTTTATCATATTGGTCCATAATAACAGTTTCTATTTTTTCGTTTAAATTATTTGGTACCTCATTTTTTGTATTAAATAATAATACAGGCATTGCTAAATCATTTTCTACTAAAAAATTAGCTGTTTGTTGTATTTTTTCTTGTGTCCCTTCAGGAAAAACAATTCTTTGTTTTTTCTTGATTGCTTTAATTTTATTCTCTATTTCTTTAATTGATCACATATAAATTCCTCACTTTTATACTTTTCTATTTCTTTTAATAATGTCGACGAAACTTTTCTATTTTTATTATCTGATAAAAATAATACAGTTTCTAATTCATCATAAATACTTTTATTTCCATCATAAAGCTCTATTTCATAATTTAAAGTTTGAGAATCTCTAATTCCCCTTACAATATATTTTATTTCTCTTTGTTTTGCAAAGTAAGCAGTTAATTCATTTTCATTTATTTCAATTTTTACATTTTTTAATCCTTTAGTCATAGATTTGATTTTATCAATTCTATACTTCAGATCAGGATTCTTATTTTTTGAAATATTTTTTGTAATAACAACTATAACTTCATCAAATAGCATTGCAGCTTTCACTAAAATATTTAAGTGTCCCTCATGAAAAGGATCAAAACTCCCTGGATAAATAGCTCTTTTCATATTAACCCTTCCTTAATACATTTATAATTTTATATTTATTTTAGTGAAAAAAGTGTCTTTATTTTATTTTATGTAATAAAATAAAATAAAGGAGTATATAAATGAAAATACTACTAGTTGATATTGGAAATACCACTGCAGATTTCCGTTTGTGAAATAAAAAAACAAATGAATTGAAAAAAATAATTAGGCCAGAAACAAAGGACCCTAAATGAAGAAGAAGTAAAGTTTTAGTTAAATATTTCTTAGACAATAATATAGAAATTGATAAAATTAGTTATGTTTCTGTTGTACCTGAATGAAATGATATTATGAGAGCATTTGCAAATAATATTGGAGTATCAATATCAAATTTAAGAGATGACTATGATATCGAAAGAGAATTATTTAAAGTAGACAATATTAATAAACTTGGAGCTGATTTTATATCAAACTTTTATGGAGCTATGGATAATTATGAAATTAAAAATGGAGCAATAATTTCTATGGGTACAACTTCAACTATTGCAATAATTGAAAATAAAGAATTTAGGGGAACAATAATTTGTCCAGGACTAAAAAACTCATTAAATTGTTTAATCTCTAGTGCAGTTCTTTTACAAAATAATAACTATAAAAAGTCAAATAAACTTTATGGAAAAAATACAATAGATGCTATAAATGTTGGCGCTTTTAATGCTCACTATTTAATGCTCACTTCAGTTATTAAAAAACTAAAATTAGATTTTGCAATTTTTACTGGTGGAAACTCAATAGAATTCAAAGAAGATATCATAAAAGATGGTTTTACTTTCGATGAGTCACTAATTTTTAAGGGACTTATAAAATTTAATAAATAAAAATTGATATAAATATTTATATCAATTTTTAAATTTTACTTAAAAAGTTTAGAGTATCTTCAAAAATTAATTCCTTATCAATATCAAAAAGTATTTCATGTCTTAAGTTTTCATATATTTTCATCTCTACATTTAATTTTACCTTTTTAAATTTTCTATAGGTTTTAATAACTTTTTTTCCATAATTTCCTACTGGATCATCCGAGCCTGAAACTAAAATTATTGGCAAATCTTTTCTAATTTTTAAAATATTTTTTTTATTTTGAATATATAAAAGACCCATAAAAAGATCTTTAAAGGCAGATGTTGTAAATATTTGACCACATAATGGGTCTTCATTAAAACTTTTAACATTGCTCGAGTCAATAGATAATCACTCATTCCCCGTATTTCCCTCTTTATTAAATTTTTTATTAAATTTTTTGTAACTTAAATTTCATATAAATTTATCAATATTTTTTGAACCATATTTTTTCTGTCTTGACTTTGCAACTTTAATACCAAACTTTAAAGATAACTTACTTTCCCAAGCAGTTCCACTAAGAACTAACCCATCAATTGATAATCCATAATCAATTGCATAATTTCTTGCTAAAAAACTTCCCATTGAATGACCTAACATAACTATTTTTTTGTCTGCGTAATTTTTTTTAATAAAAATATTTACTAAGTATAAATCATCAACTAGAATTTTCCAACCGTTATTATCTGAAAAATAACCTAGTTCTTGATTTTTTAAATCTGCTGTTTTACCATGACCTCTATGGTCATTTGAAATTACAACTCAATTATTTTTATTTAAGAAATTTGCAAATTCGTCATATCTTTTTGAGTGTTCACAACTTCCATGAACAACTTGCAGCACTCCTTTTACTTCTTTAACTTTATCTCAAATATAAGTATAGATTTTTTTACCATCTTGAGCTAATAATTCTATTTCTTTCATTAATGCACATCCTTCTTTTTATATTATATGATACAGAAAATAAAACCCCTTAAATTATTTTAAAGGGTTTTATCTATGCTATTGCTTGCTTTGCTGTATTAAATACTTCCTTTAATTGCTCACAAGATTTATTAAATAACTCCTGTTCATTATTTGCAAGTTTTCATTTAATGATTTTTTCAATTCCATTTCTTCCAATGATACAAGGAACACTTGTATAGATATCCTTATTTTCATATTCGCCATTTAAAAGAGCTCCAACTAATAGCATTTTCTTTTCATTTTTAAGAACTGCTTTTACAATTATAGTCAAACAAACTCCTACACCATAATATGTAGCTCTCTTTTTCTCAATAATTTTATAGGCTAAATGTGTAGCTTCATCTTTTATCTCTGAAAGATCCTTTTGAGTAATGCTACCTTCCTCTATATACTCTTGAACTGTTTTTCCCATTACAGTAGCTTTACTTCAAGCAGCAACACTTGAATCACCATGCTCTCCTAATAAATAAGCTTCTACACTATTTGGCATCACATCAAGTTTAGTTGCTAATAACCTTCTTAATCTTGCTGAATCCAAAGTTGTTCCTGAAGAAATGACTTTAGAACTATCATATCCAGTAACTGTTTTATATACATAAGTTAAAACATCTACTGGGTTTGAAGCTATTAATGTAATTCCATTAAATCCAGACTTCTTAATTTGTTCAGCAATTTCTTTCATAATTTTTGCATTATCTGCAACCATCTCTAATCTAGTTTCACCAGGTTTTTGTGGTCTTCCAGCAGTTATCACAATAATATCTGCATCTTTGCAATCTGAATAATCTCCTGCCTTTATTGAATTAAATGATATAGGTAAAACTGCCTGTGCATCTGCAATATCCATTTCATTTCCTTCTGCTGCATCTTTAAAAACATCTATTAACACATATTCTTGTGCAATTCCTTGGTTTACAGCTGAGTAAATAAAACTTGTTCCGACAGCTCCACAACCTACTAACACTACTTTTTTATTTTTTAACATATTTTTATCGCTCCTACACTTATATACTAATACAAACTACACTTATATTTTTATAAATAAATAATTAATACAAAAATGAAAAAAAATTTTATAGAAGTAAAAAAAAATACTCATAAATGAGTATTTTCATATGTACATCTGATAGTCAATTAACGTTTTGAGAATTGTGGTGCTCTACGTGCTCCATAAAGTCCGTATTTTTTACGTTCTTTCACACGAGCATCACGTGTTAATAAACCATTTCCTCTTAACTCTGGTTTGTAATCTTTGCTTGCCTCTAATAAAGCTCTTGCAATCCCTAAGCGAGCTGCACCAGCTTGACCAGTAAATCCTCCACCTTTAACAGTAATTTTGATTGAAAAATCTGATTTTGTACCTGTAGCATCTAAAGGTTGTTCCATATCTTGAACTAATGTTGGATATGGGAAAAACTCTAAAGCTGGTTTTCCATTAACTATAATCTCACCTTGACCGGGACTTAGTATAACTTGAGCAACGGAAGACTTTCTTCTTCCAGTTCCTCTATACATAACAACTTCTTTTTTTGCTGCCATTATTTACTATCTCCTTTTTTTGAATGAACCATTAAAATTTCTGGATTTTGTGCCTGGTGTGGATGTTCATTACCTGCATAAACGTGTAATGCACGGTATTGATTTCCTCCTTGAACATTTTTAGGTAACATTAATCTTACTGCACGCTCAATAATTCTTTCAGGGAATAATTTACGTTGTGTTGCAACGTTTCTAGATTTTAATCCCCCTGGGTGCATTGAGTGGTGGTAATAGTTTTTATCATTTTCTTTTTTACCTGATAAAACTATTTTTTCAGCATTAATTACAATTACATGATCACCATTGTTAATATGGGGTGTAAATGTAGGTTTATTTTTTCCTCTTAGAACCATAGCAATTTGAGTAGATAATCTACCTAAAGTTGCTCCAGTTGCGTCAACTACATATCATTTTTTAGCAATATCTGCTGTTTTAATAAGTGTAGTTTGTTTCATGTGCTTGTTCTCCTTACCTTCCGGGGCTAGTGAGTAAGCAAATATATTATACATTAATTATTAAAACTCACAAATAAAAAATGGAATAAAGTATAAAAAACCATTTAATATAACTATCAAACGGTTTATTTTCATCCTTCTTTTAATTAAAATAATATATAAAAATAGCTTAATCAAAATAACTAAAAGTTAATTCAATTCCCTGTTTATCATTTAAGTAATGAGCCTTTTTATCATAATCTCCATTTTGCTCTTCTGAAGTTTCTGGCAATGACATCTTTTGATAATCTTTTGAATAAAATCTAATCATATACTGATTTGAACTATTTTCAATAGGTTGTGCTTCAAAACTATCTAAGTCAAGGTCATTGACAAATAATGCTCAATAACTAGGATTTGATAAATTTTCAATAATAAAGTGCATTAGTACTGTATATTTATCTTTTCCTTCCAATTTACCAAAACTAGTTGTTGGTAATTTATTATTTGATATTTTTACCATTTCTGAAATAGTCATTGGAAATGGTTGGCCTCCAATTTCTTCTTCTAGAAATGGAGTTACTTGGTAATTTAAGTCTAAAGACCCATAGTAATTCTCTGGTCTTTGTTTGGGAACTTCATCATTAATTTTGATTATAGCCCCTTTATTATTTTTTTTATATTCAAATTTATTTACATCAGTTAACTCATCACCAACTTTTGATAATTGATTGATCATATCCATATTATTAAACATTAAAGCCATCATAATTGTTCTTGGTCGATTATCATAAATATTACCAATAGTTGATACTTTAAAAACATCTTGTAAATGAACTGAATTTGATATTTTAATTGCTGCAGTAATATTATCATTATTATTTTCTTTATTAGTAATAATAAATTTATATGAAGCATTTCTATACAAATCCTCATCTAAACTTATTTCACTGTTATTTTTAAAAACTTGTACCTTTAAGTTTTCCTCCTTATATCCTCCCAGTTCTAAACTTTCAATAAGAGCTTTTAGTAGTTCATCTGTATAATATATTTTTTCAATATTTATACTATCCAAGCTTGCTTTTTCAAAACCATTTTTAGTTATTGGCATAATTGGATCGGGTCTAAAAATATCATCATATTTATTATTTGTACATGAGACTACATTGGCAGTTATTGTTTGAATAAAAACAATTGAAGATAGTCCTACTAGAATTTTTTTAAATTTATTACTCATTTTTTTTATCCTCCTTGAACAGCTAACAACATACTAACTTTTTTAAGTGAAGTTCAACTTAAAGCATTACTTATGGAATATAATAATCAAGTTCCTAAAACTCCTGGAATAATATATCAAATATGAAAACTTAATGGTAAAACTAAGCTAACTGAAAGAGCTTTAACTACTAATAAAATTATTACCCAAGCAACTCCAAAACCAATAAATGAACTAATAATTGCAACTGGTATGTAGATACCTATAAACAATTTACTAATGTATAACTCTTTATATCCTAATATTTTCATTACTGCTATTATTTTGGCATTCTCTGAAATTACTAGATTTATTGTTAATAAGATAATGATAGCACTTAGAAAAATTGTGATAAATACAACAAAATAAATTATCATATCAACTGTATTATTAATTCTATCTATAACTTTTAAAGCTTCATCTACTTTTAAAGCATTTTCAATAGAACTAGTTGATTGGCCAGTATAAGAAGTAATATTGTCACTACCTCCATTTAAACCAATCATTGAATAATCACCATATTTTTGTTGTGTTGAAACCCCTTTTGAAATATCAGTAAAACTCCTATCAAAAGAACTTTTATAATTAAACAAAGGATATTGGGACTCAAATAGTTTCGCATATATTTGATTTTCTGGTTGAGATGTAAATTTTTTAAAGTCTTGAAGCAGTATTGAATTGTTGCTTTGCTTTTCATTTTCTTTAATTCAGTTTACTAAATTACTTATTTGTGTGTCAGGATTTTTAGGATTGCTTCATTCCTTTATAAATAATCTAAAAAGTAATTCTTCTGTCTTATTATAATTTGAAATTACTTTTGCATTCTCATTATTAATTCATGCTTTATTATTCCCATATTGATCAACAATTCCTGATATTGTATATTCAAAATCTTTTTCAAAATTTTTTGTTGATACTTTTCCACTAGCAATATTTTTTGACATAGCATTTGCTCCTACTAAACTAGGACTACTAAAATCAATATTTGATTTATATACTCGTTTATCAATTTCAGAACTAATTAAAGAGTTCTTTCACCCTCTTCCATCATCAGTTAACATTGAAGTAGTATATAAATTTTTAGAAGAAGTATAATCATTTTCTTTTGAAGTAGCATTCATAGAAGATGAATCTCAACTCTCTATATCCAATAAATTTTGTTCATAACTTAAAGCTGTCATTATGTGACTTATATTTACTTTGTCACCAACTTTTAGTTTCAATCTTTTGGCAAGTGATTGATTAATTAAAATTGAATCATTAGTCTTAAACAACTCTTGTTTTAAATCTTTTTTGTTACTATCTTGTAAAATTTGAGTTTTATTATCTTCTTTAATTCCATACAACTTAAGACTTTGATTTTTTAAATAACCATTTAAATATATTCCTAAATCTTCTTTTTTGTCATTATAAGGAATTAATCCAAAAGTAACATTAAAATTTCCATCTTCTTTTTTATACTCTTCTTCAATAGTTTTTTTAATTGAAGCTGGGGAATCATTATAAATTCCTTGCAAAAATGCTTGTTGTAAATTATTAAAAAAGTAAGCTATTATTCAATTATAAATTGGAACAATAGTTGCTAATCTTTTTTCAGTTCAATTCTCTTTATCAATATAATCATAAAGAGATTTTTCAAAAGGTTCATCATTTTTTATTTGCCCTGTTGAAGTAACATCAACTTGAGTAAAAGTAAAACTTCTTCCAAAAGCAGCGTAATAATCAGCTTCACTAATCATAGGTTTTCCCACTTCCGCAGGTCCCCCTCTGTTATCCAACCTTGTTCCATTAGAAATAATATAACCCTTTCTTTTATTATCTAAGCCCATAGCGTTTTTATATTTTAAATAAAATTGTCTTATTTTTTCTAAGTCTTCTATATTGTCTTTTGACTTTGAATCGCTTGCTAAAATTTCTATTATAGCTTGCTTACTTCAGTATTTATCTAAGTTGAAATTTTTTAAATCTGATCAAAGATTAAATATAACTGTTTTATAAAAATTATTTTTTACATCTTGTGGCATATCTTCTAACTCAATTGTTAAGTTATCATTTTTCAAATAATCAATATCAATTGATTTATATGTCATATCATTTAATGATCCAACATCAATTGATGGGTTATATATTTTTTCTGATACATTATTTTGTAAAAACATATCAAAAATATTTTTAGATTCATTTAAATCTTCTTTCATTGTACTATAAGGATTATATGTCTTATAGAAACTTGTTGGAGAATTATAAATGGGATTTTGATATTCAATCTGATTATCAAAACCATTAATTAAATATGTTTTATCCTTATTCTCATGTAAAACATTTGGCATGATGGCTCCTATTGTAATTAAACTCGAAGAAACTAACATTACAGAAAATACTGAAAGTAATTTTAAAATCGAACCTGATAAGATTGCTCCTTTGAATCTGCCATCAAATTTTCTACCCTTTGTTAAAGTTTTTTTAATAGCTAGTTTAAATTTATTTGTAGAGCTTCTACTTTCAAAATTTATCATTTGCAAAGGTGTATATTTATCAAACATATAGAAATAAGTAATTAGAGTAACTATTTCCAAGAATATAAACATTCCCAATACAGTAATAACTATTGATTCCCAAGAAAGATTAAATACTTCCATTTTTATTGAGAAGAAATTATTTGTTAAACCAATTACTAATTCTTGCATACTCATTCCAAAAATATATCCTAGCAATCCTCCAGTAATAGAAATAACTAAGGGGTAAAGTCCATTTGCTCAAATTAAAGAGGATTTTTTATATCCTAAAGATAATAAAACCCCAGATTGACCAAATGATTTTTTTATTTGATTATTTAACATTATTACTAGCATAACAATTCCAATAGATAAAGTTACTAACATAATAATATAACTAAAAGTCTTATAGGACTTAATTGTTAAAAGTAGCATTTGTGTTCTATTACTAAATTTGTATTTAATATCTCCCCTTTGGATTGCTATTGGTATATCTCTATTTATAGTATTTTCATACCCAGCATATAATTCAATCTCTTTTGATTTTTCTAAGTTAGTTAGATACTCATTAATTAAGATAGTTGAGTTTTTAATATCTTTATTACTTTTAAATTTTAAAACAAAACTAACTTCTTTATCTAAATTTGAAGATGCTGATATTATCTCTTCATTTTTTGTTTCACTATCTGTATATCAAATTTTTTGACTTTCATAATTTGAAAGATTAAATTCGTTTTCAGAGTATATACTCTGATAATAAATATTTTTAAGACCTAAATGTGATGGATCAATATATACAAGACCTTCTTGTTTTGTATTTGGTAAAGGTTTTGCTTCATTAATTATTGGAGTTGAGAAATCCGCACTTGAACCAAAACCAACAACTTGAAATCAATTTTCATTAGCATATTCAGTATTATGAATTCAAGAGTTAATATCTATTTTTTCATAAAGATTGAAATCAACTTCTTTTTTTTCACTATCTTTTACTAAAATGCTTGTTCCATAGTTATCATCTTGTAATCTAATTATGTCATTTATTTTTATATTATTTGCAGTTGCAAATTGTTCATTAATATATACTCATCTCTTTGTATTTATATTAGTTGCTTGAGTATATTTTTTTCAAGTATCAATACTCATTCCTTTACTAACTACAAGTTTATCAACTTTTTGTTCTGGATTCAGTGCAAAAACTTTTAATGTCTTATTTGAAGATAAAGTTGTAATTCTTGACTCAACCCTATCAAATTCAAAATCCAAATTTGAGTCTCTTAATTTATTTTGTAAATATGTTATTAATAAATTATCTCTAACTTCAGAATTTGAAATATTTTTATTAAATAAATCTTTTTCAAAATCATTAATATATGAAGCATTTGATAAATCAATTACTAAGTCATGGATGTTACTATTTTTTTCAGAAATAAAATTCTCATAGGATCTTTCAACTCTACTAGTAGAAGAATAAGATAAAGTAAATACAAAAGATGTTAAAAAGACTAGAACAATAATTGTAATTAATTGAATTTTATTTCTTAATAAGTTTTTAAAAGAATTTTTAAAAAATGGTTTTTGATTTTTCATTTTCTTAGTTTACTTTTACTTTAAATGTATGTGTTGTAAATCCATTAACTTTAATAGTAATAGTAGGTTCTTTTGCTCCTAAAAAACCAGTAGTCACTTTTTTCCCTGTAAGTTCAATAACATATTGGTAATTCTCATTTTTTATTAAGTTTACAGAAGCTACACTTGAATCACTTGATTCAACTGTAACCATATATTCAGATTTCATATTTTCCAAATTAAAGTTTACATTATTTGTTTTTCCATTTCCCACTGTTTGATATTCAATTGGAGTAGTTAATTTCTGATTTAACTCCATAATATTATGCCCTTGATAAAAATTACCACTAGTAGATCCACCAAGAGTAAATCCTCCCATTCCTGCTGTATATTTTTCATCAAACTTTTTATTGTCTTCATATTTTTCTAAATTACCACCACCAGTTGCAATGCCTGCCACACCACTGGCATTAATATATCCATTTCATGCAGCGCCATCATGGGCATACAATTTATCTGAACCAGGTAATACATCAAATTTAAAGTCCACTGGAATACTTTTTGAAGGTATTCCAGGAGATATAACTTCATAGGTATCAAAAATTATATTTGTAAATTCAATAAAGTGATTTAAACTAATCTCATTTTTAAATTTTTCACTTAACTGATTATAAATTTGTTCCTTAGCACCTCTTTGAGCTGATTTAGATTTATCAGTCAATTTATCTGCATCCACAAGTACTTTCTTATTTTCAGGTAAAGATTCAAATAATGTTATTCTATCTTCTAATACAAATTTATATGTAAATTCCACATCTATACCCTCTTTAAATATTCCTCCAAGAGTTGGCATATTTGTAATTTGGAAAGTAGTTGCTGTAGTTTTGGCATTTTGCATAATTGCTTTACCAGCTTCTCCAAGATTTTGAATAAAATTAGCTTTAACGTATTCTAGTTGAGTATTTTTTGCACCAACTTGCTCAAAAATAATTGCGCCTAAACTTATAACATCTTTTGATTCTAATACCTCAGGAAGTCTATTATAAGCTCCTGCAAATAATCTAATTTCTCCTAAATTTTTATTTGCAAAATATTCATTTGGGTCAATATTTTGATTAAGTAATAAAAGTGTTTCACCTTCTACAACTTCACTATTTGCTTTTGCTCTTATGATTACAGAAGTTCCAATCCCATTATTACCCTCTGTAGTACCTTCTCCTTCTCTATCAATTTCTAACTCTTGTTGATCTATATTTGAATTGTTCATAGTATTAAATCCATTAATAATGGCTTCATCAGTTATTGTAAAACCTTCTTTTCCTACAGCAATACTTGAATCAATTAAACCGTTTTGCATATTTCCTGCAGCTATATTTAAAATTAAACCATCTTGGGCTAAATTAAACTTTGAAGCTTCAATAGTAATTAGAACTTCTTCAAGATGACTATTATCTTTTGAAGTAACTATTAATTTTAAATTATTAGCCACTTGTGATTTTGTTTCTATTTTAATTCTCTTATTTGCACTATCTAAAGAAGCGCTTGCCAGTCCTTCATTTTCAAATTCAAATTTATCTGGTTTTGAATTTTCCTCTAGAGCATCTCAATTCGTAATTTTAATGTAACTTGATGAAGATGTTTTCATATTTAAAGAATTTTTTTCTAACTTAAATTTAGACTCTTGCTCTATTTTTTTAACCTCTACTGTTATTTCAACTGAATGAACTTCAGAAGCCACTGTTATTTTTACTGAACCAACTTTTTGTGATAATGGTGTAATTACAAGTTGATCACCTTTTAAACTTTTTGTAACTTGAACTATGCCATCTTCACTATAAGTAAATACACTTGGTCTTGATTTACTATTTAAAATACTTCAGTTAGTTATATTTATATAACCAACTTCATTACTATAAATATCAATATTTTTTTTATCTAATTCAAAATTTGCATTTGGAAGAGTGTCATCTTCGCCACCTTTACTAATATTTCCCCCACATGCGATAACTGATATTGACGAAGTTGCAAACAAACTTGTTGCAGCTAATATAGTTAATAATTTTTTCATATATTTTTTTCTCCTTCTTTAATATATTTTTGTATTTAAAAAATTACTCTTATATCATAAAAATATAAATTGAGTACAATAAAAATTACTATTTAAATAGTTTGCTAATAAATAGCTTTTCAAATAAATATATTAAATTAGAGGTGGAGTTGTTGCCTTTTTTGTATCATTTAGAAATACTGCTAAATGATGATTAAATAAGATATTACTTTCTTCATTTTTAGTTGATAAAAATATATCAATTTCTTTTTTTAATTCAGTAAAGTAATTGTCTTGATCAAAATTTGAAATATCAAGGAACATTGAATTAAAATAAATTGATTCAATTAAAAAATTATACTCTTTTTCATAAGTATTAATTCATTTTCTTTTTACAATAAAACTATAAGCAATATACATAGCAATTAAAGCAACGATTAAAAGAACTGCAGCTGATGCATAAAATAAAATTATAATTTCAAATTCTAATACACTAGTTTGTTTTGTAAAAAATTTAACTAAATAAATAACTGCAAAAGGAAAAGTTAAAACAGCTAATTTAGATAAGGAAACTAAATTATCTCTTTTAATTACTCATTTTAAATTCTTAGTATTGCCTATATTTATCTCAATATAATACATAAATTTACTGAATTCAATTGTTAGAACAAGAAGTAAAATAAACATAAATATCGTATTTAAAAAAACATTAAAACTATTAAAAATTATATTTGCTTTATTATTTAAAAAAACTTCAAATTCAGAGATTGTAGACAAATAAAAATATAAAAGTAAAGATAATACAAAGGTGTTTTTTATTAAAGTTTTACTAAGATTTCTTATCTTTAACATTTTTAATATCTCCTATTTTTTAATTTTAACAACATAAAAAGTTAAAAGCAAGTTTAATAAAAACAATTAAAGTAATCATAAAAAATTTTTATTTATTGTTAATATAATTTAATTATTATTTAAGCCCTATATTAAAAAACCAGCAGTCAAAACTACTGGTATATTTTGAATAATTATACTTGATTTACTTTATAAGAAGTTGGCTCAAATTAGACTATAATTTTTTAATAGTTATTACTATACTAACTAAAGTTCTTGATTTCATGTAATGTTTTTGCGGACAATAGTAGTAGTTAATTATAAAATCCCTGATCTCACTTGTGTTTTTCTTCATCAAAAATTTTACTATCATAATTTTCTTTTTCGATAATTTGATTAATTTGATTAATTAAAGCATCATTTTTACTTAGATACTTAGCTTGTATAAAACCTTCAATAATCTCATACATTAAACCAATACCAATAATTCGACCTCCAAAACCAACAACATTTGCATCATATTTTTGCCTAGCATCAATAGCTGTCAAAACATCTTTTGCAAGAACTACTCTTGCTCCTTTAACTTTTTGAGCACTATTTGTAATTCCAACTCCAGTTCCACAAATTACAATTCCAAAGTCAGCTTTTTTTGTTACTACATTTACAGCAACTTGATGACCATATATTGGATAATGAGTTCTGTTAAAATCATTAGTTCCACAGTCAATTACCTCAATTTTATTATCTTTTAACATTTCAATTATTTTATCTTTAATATCTGTAACAATGTGATCACATCCTATTGCAATTCTCATTTTATTGTCCCTCCAACATATTTTCTAACATATTAATTCTTACCATATGTCTTCCAGCTTCAAAAGTAGCACTTAAATATGCATCAATTACATTTAACATATTCTCTTTACCTATTATAGAAAAACCTAACGATAAGACATTTGAATTATTATGTTGAATTGTCATCTTTGCAGAATGATAATCTGATACTTGAGCTACTACAACTCCTTTTTTTTGAGCCATAATCATAAATGGTAAAGTTCCAAAATCGTCAATAACAATTACTCTATCTATTTTTTTATGACTTAGCTTATCACTTAATTTATTTAAGTCATTAAATATACTAATCTCCTTTTGAAATGTAATATCAAAGTTTTGCGATTTAATATTTTCTAATAAAAAATTTTCATACTCTTTATCTATTTTATTATTTATATATACTATAATTTTGTTCATTTATACTTTCCTTTCCACTTAAAGATTAACACAGGAAAATAAAAAATGATAAAAAATTATCATTTTTAAACAACCTTTGTAGTTCTAGAGATTTTTCTTAGTAAGTCTCTTTCTAGATGTTCATCTAATACTAAAATATTAATTCTATCAATATTGCATATTAAATTTCCCTTTTCAACTTTACTAATTTTAGTTGAATCAATTAAACAAATAGTTTCATTTGTTAAATTAATCAGATTATTAACAAACTCTGCTTCATCTTCATGATTATTGTAAAGATATAAATTTTTATCAAGATTAGTTACAGTTATAAAAGATTGAGAGAATTTTAAACTTTCTAATGCTCGATTAGCAATTGGACCACACATTGCAGTTGATTGTGGTCTTAATCTACCACCAATTATAACAACATTTTTAACATTTGCTGAGTTGTTAGCTATTCTTGCTATTTCCATTCCATTGGTATATAAAACATTAATAGTTTTTGTAATAGATCTTACAAAAGTTTCACAAGTTGTTCCTGGACCTACAAATATTTCAGATGAATTAATTAGCTCATTTGCTTTAATAGAAATTTTTTGTTTCTTTTTTTTATTCGTTTGCAACTTTTCAGCTCTAGTAATTTCATAGCCCTTATTTCTAAAGAAATTAATTAAACCCATATAAATTTTTATATATCCCATTTTTTCAAGAAATTTAACATCCCTTCTAACAGTTATTTCAGGAATATTATAATCATGTCCTATTTCAATAAAAGATTTCATATTAAGATTTATTTGATCACTAAGATTTGCTAAATAAATATTAATACGTTCTGCCTTGTTATGGTTTTTCATAAAGCACCTCAAAATAATTTTAACCTAGAATAATATTAATTTAATTTTTTTTTATTTACACTAAAGTTTTTATTAAAAATTAAGTACCTATAATTTGTGTCTTCTAAAAAATAAAAAAAATCTTATATATAAATATATATAAGATTAGTTTTTAATCCTTATCTTTCAAAGCTTCTAATGGATTAATTCTTTGAATATTTTTTCATCCAATTGCAAAAGTTACTATATAAATTGTTGCAATAACTGCAAATACTGTAAATGGCAATCACAGTGAGAAATTTACTGGTAAAACTCATGCAGTATTTAAAGCTAAGAAATCAGCTATTATTACAAAAATATATCATCCTGCTATAAAACCAATAACATACATAACTAGAATTGGTAGTATATACATTCCTAAAATTTGTCTTACAACATAAGAATTTGAATATCCTAGAGTTTTCATTGTTGCAATAAATTGTTTATTTTCAAAAATAATTAAACTCGTTGTTAAAAGAATTATTGTTGCAGAAACAATAATTGCTATTGTGATAAACATAATAATAATTAAATTTATTAAGTCAGTAACTTGACCTAATATTTGTCTAGTTTGTTCTTTTGGTAACATTGTTGAAAGTGTTCCAATTCCATAGCCCTGATTAAATTTTTCAGGATTTACTACTGTACATTGATTTTCATCATCTCTTGTCAAATTATCTTCTGAACAAGGCACGGACATTGTTTCAAAACTACCATTTAAACCAACTGAACTAAAGTCACCTATCTTCGAAGACACTGAAAATCCCTGAGTTAGGTCAACAATATTATTATCATAACTATACTTATAATTAAATACAGGATATAAATTTTCATAAAGTTGATTCATGTTTCTTCAACTTGATCCTTTTTTACTTCTTTGTACATTAGCTATAAAATCTTCATACGTTCTATTATGGTTATAAACTTCTTGAATAAATCCTTCTAATGTAGTTCCTTGTATTTTTTCTTCATCATTATTTGAAAACTCAACAAAATTATATAATGGATTACCCTGAGGATATTCTCTTACAAATCAATTCTCAAAATTATACTTTTTAACTTTATCATATTCCATTATTTTATTTGCATTTTCATTTGAAATTCAACCTTGTGGTTGACCATAACCATTTTGAACTCCTGCTATTATAAATTCAACATCATCGTATTTTGAATTTATTCTAATGTTACCATTTTTATATTTTTCATAAATATCAATTGGCTTTGTTGCATCTTCTGCTCAATTTGCAGCAATTTTAATACCATCAATTGTTGAAGAATCTACTGGATTTGCCAAAGGAATTTTATTTGATGAACTATTTGCATATGAACCACCGTTAGTATAATAAGCATAAGTTGATTGTGTTCTTAATTCATTTTTAAAATTGACTCTATTTCCCTCAACTAAATTATGACCATATTTTATATCTTTTTCTAAAGTTAAAAACTCTGCATCATTTGAAAGCAGTTCTCTTAAAACAGAAAGTGATACTTTTTGCCCAACCTGTTTATTTATCTTTTTGTAAAAACTTTCATTAATTATTAAAGGGATTGTGTTACTATTATTTTCTAAAAATAATTCATTTTTTAAGTTATTATTTCTTTGATTAACTAAAGATACTCTTTTTGAATCAGCATCAATACCAAATATTTTAGCATTCTCTGTTTTACCATTTCTGGTTTTGAATTTTGTATTAATCATTGTACCTATTTCATCTTGTTTATTATCATAAGGAATTAAATTAAATGTTATATTATAATTTGATTCATTTTCAATTGCTGATTTTAAATATTCTTGAACGAAATAAGGTGACCTTGTATACGTTGTTTGAAGTACTGCCATACCCATTCTTCCATCCATAACTGATCCAAATCATAAAGTTAAAGCTGTATTTAAATTTTTTATTATTTTTTCATCACTAATTTCATCGATATCACTATCATTGATATCTAATGGATTAATAAATTCATTTTCTAATTTAAAATTAAAGGCTGCAGTTTCTTTTTCATTTATTTCCATATAACTAACTAAATCATTAACATTATCTCCTTGATCTCAATATTGATTTACACCTGATTTTGATGGTTTAGTATTATATTTATTTTTAAAAATAGAGTTCATTTTTGATTTAGCCTTTTTATAATTTATATAAGTTCCTTTATCATCGGTAATAATCATACCCTTATTTTTATTTTCATTATTGTAATTTAATTTTAGACCTTTTATATATTTACTATAAAACTTAATCATTATTTTACTATAATCTTTATAATCATCAATAGTCAATTGTGGTTTAGACATAGATGCTAAATCCAAACTTACCAATTTAGTATAATCAGGTCATTGTGCTTGCAGTTGAGATAAAGCCTCCGCCCCTCCTAAAAAACTTGTTACTTCTGCTCTATCCAAGTTTTTCAGTAATTTGGTTGACATATTTTTTCAATTTAGATAAGAAAATTCTGTTCAGAAAAACTTATCATCTGCCGCTATATCATAAGTATAATAATATGGACTAATATCTCCCTTTAATAAAGATGAATAAACCTTTTCTCAATCAATTACAGTTTTATTGTCAGATGTTTTAGTTGTTGGATAAGCAGTTCAACCATTTGTAAAACCAGATGGTCCCCCAATACTATTATCTCTATATCCTGCATTTCTTATTAAGAGCTCTTCTTCATATTGACCTCAACCCTCTTTTTCACTATCTCAATTTGGGTTATATGTTCTTTGAAATGATCATGGATTATTTGCTATTGGTTGAGTATATTCAACCATATTTTCATAGTTCATTCCATTGAAGGTAGCTGTCATGTTGTCCTTCATAACTTTTGGTGCCACAATTGTTGTTGTAATGAGAGTAGCACTTAAAAGCATTGTTGCGCTAACTCCTACTAATTTACCTAAAGAAGTCGTTAACAGAGCTGTTCTTAATCTTGGATTAAAGCTTCTCTTTGAGAATAGAGACTTAATATACATTGAGAATTTATTAATTACTTTATCATCTCCACCTTTTAATAAAGTAAGTGCTGGTAGCCTAATTGTTCAATAACCAATTATAAATGCCAATAGTGTTAAACCAATTCATAAACCAATAATACTTGAACCAAATGAAACAATATTAAATTTAAATCCAAAGAAAGCAATATTAAAGTAATTTGAAAATATACTTACAATTATTGTTTCAATAAATATTGAAATAATATATCCCATTAAAGCTCCAAGAATTGAAACTATTAAAGGAAGCGCAATAAAGTTATTAACAATTTCTCGCTTTTTATATCCTAATGATTTTAAACATCCAATTTGTCTACTTTGCAATTCTACTTGTTTTTTAGTTGTTAATACTGTTGTAAACCCAGCAATTGCAACTATAACAACTATTAATCCTGTTGCCATTGAATTATAACCTGTCATAATTGATTTAAATGTTGTTATTCTAGCTGAAAATTTATATAATGGATCATTTGAAACAAATATATATTTACTATCTATTTTGATATCTGCTCAAGTTTTATATTCTTTTTCTAGATTATTTAAAAGTTCATTGTTACTTTCATTATTTGCTTTTACAGAAATATAGGCCTCTCTATCATTTTCAGAAGTCACAACTACTTTTGCATTTGAAACAATATATGAAGCCATAGTTTTTTGAACAACTTCTTTTTTTGTTATTTCTTCTTCTTTTACTTTTGTAAAATTATATGCAGTACTTTCATATCCCATTCATGATGAATCCATGTACATTAAAACCTCATTATTAATGTTTGGCATTATTGTTGTTTCATCCATTATTGGAGTTGTAAAATCTGCTGATGTTCCAATTCCAACAACTTCGAATCAAACCTGATTTTTATAACTATTACTATTTAAAAAAGTTTGAACATCTTTCATATTTTTTAAATCTTCGTTAAGTTGTTTTACCTCAGTTGCATTGCCCTGCGTATTTTTAATTAATAAATCACTTCCATATTTATCAGAGTTAATTCTAACAATATCACCAGTTTTAATTCCATTTTGTTTAGCATAAGATTCACCAATAACAACTTCTTTGGCATTTCCTTTAAAAGTTCTTCCTTTTGAAATTACAAGTTTATCTACACCCTTATTTAAATCAGAATTAATTTTCGAAATTGCTTTAATTCTAATATCACCTTTTTTACCATATAAACCTGATATTAACCTTGCTTCAGTAAAAGATACATCCAAATCATATTTAAGTGCAATTTGATTCATAATATATTGTTGATAAAGCATATCATCTTTTGCAAGTTTTTTATCGCTTTCTCACTCTTTTATATCTTTACCATTTTCATCAGGTTCTAATATTTTATCTTCTAAATTAATATCTAAAACATAATCTCTTAAATTAGATTGTGTATTTAAATAATTATAAGCTCCAACTACTCTAGTTGAAGTTGCTCCTAAAACAGATATAACTAAAGATACCAACATAACTAAAAGTGATAAACCTATAATTTGTGATTTATTTCTCCCAGCCGACTTAAAAGCGTTCTTTAGTAAAAGTCTAATTCCCTTCATATTTAGTTTCCTCCTATTAATTGATAATTATTCTTTTATTAAAAAATGTTTAGTGGAGGAGTGACTCCTTTTTTAAAAGTTTTAAGATGAGAACTCTTTTTACAATCAACAACTTCTTCTACAAAATAATTTCTCTCTAAAATAGTTTCAAATTCTAAATAAATTTTTTGTAATAGAGATTTTGTAATATTTGAATACTCTGAAAAAAATGATTCCTTTTTAACTATTTTTGAAAAATTAAAAAATACTTGCTCATTCATTTTTAATTTTATTTTATTTATTATTTTTTCATAAACTATATTTAATGAAATAATTACACAAGTAAATGAAACTATTATAGTAAATGAAACTATTAAAAAGAACTCTAAATTTATTATAGTCTGATTTGAATCTCAAAAATATTCTACTGCTTGATATTCAGTTGAAATAAAAATCGGTACTGTAATTAATATTAAATTAAAAAACTCATTTAAATAAGTAAACCTTTTAAAACATTTAAACGTCTTAAAACCAATAAAGCTTTTTTTAAGTCTATGAATTATAACCATTGATTCAATAACTATTCAAAAACATATTAAACTAATTATCACAGTATTTATTATTCATGCAATCTGTATTGCAATATACAAATTTTCATTTGAATATTTAAAAAAAGTTGAAGTAAAAATAATAGTTAGATGAGTTAAAACAAACAACATGTATAATTTTTTTACATTTTTTTTATTATAATTGTTCATATAAACTCTCCTACAAAGCATTCTTCTTTAAAATTATAATAACATTTTAAATAAAAATAACAAATTTCTTAGTTCTAAAAATTATTGAAATAATCTAAAAATAACTTTAAGATATTCTTTATTTATATAGATATTTTATTAGAAAAATGAGTTTTTATTAAAAAATAAAAAAATACGTTTAAAACGTATTTTAGCCGGCTTACTGTAAAAGAAATTTATTACATACCTTTTCCTTCTTGTTAAGAAAACTTATTCAAAAAAGATAAACTAATAAATTTCTATTACTCTTTTTTTGGTGTATTTAAGTTCAGAATAACCGACCTAAGTAAATAATACCTTAAAAAGTAGTTAATAAATAATCTTTTTTAAAATAAGTCCCTCAGGATTTGCAATATATGGCATTTTTTCTTCTTTTAGTTCTAAAACATTTATAATTTTTTTTAAGCTAATTTTGTTTAAACTGTAAGCTATACATGCCCCTACAATCATTCGGATTTGATATCTAATAAAACCTTTTGCTTTAAAAGTAATTAAAAATAAATCATTATTTAAATCACATTCAATTGAGTTAATTTTCCTTTTTGTTTTAATTAAATCTACTTCCTCATTCTTTAAACCTGAGAAATTTAAAAAATCATGATTACCTACAAAGAGACTCAAGGCCTCTTTTAATTTTAAAATATTTAATGAATTCTTCGGCAAAAAGTAATATCTATTTTCAAAAACATTATTTTTTCCTAAGTTTATTTTGTATTCATAAATTTTCTCTTTGCAATTTCTAACTCTAAATTCCTTACTTATGGGAATCATATCTTTTACTTGAATACCCAAAGTTAAACTTCTATTTAATGCCTTTAAAAAACCATCAATATTTGGTTTAAAGTTTAATTCTACTCACGCCTTTTGATCATTTGCATGAACTCCTGAATCAGTCTTTGAAGCTCCGACTATTCTAAATATAGAGTTTTTAGCTACTTTAGCTATAGATTTTTCAATTTCACCTTGAATAGTTAATTGTCTATTTTGTTTAGCTCAACCACAAAAATCAGTTCCATCATACTCAATAGTTAATAAATAATAATACATTGCTGCTTATTAAGAAAATAGAATTGTATCAATTCTAGGAATTTGTACCATATTTTGAAATGAACTGATATTTATATAACAAACAAGAGTTGCAAATAAACCTATTCCAAGAGTAAAAATAATAACATCTAAAAATCTAAATTTTACTTGTCTATATCTTGTTCTTTTGGCATGAGGATCATATCCTCTTGAGTCCATTGCATAAGCTAAATCCTCAGCTTTTTGAAAAGCTGATACCAATAAAGGAATAATTAAAGAAGTCATTGATTTAGCCTTATCAATCAATTTTCCATTTTTAAAGTCAATTCCCCTTGACGATTGGGCTTTCATAATTCTTCCTGCTTCATCAATTAAAGTTGGAATCATTCTTAAAGCAATTGAAATAATTGTTGAGAAAATATATACAGGTATCCCAATTAATTTTAAAGGTCATAATAAATCCTCAATTGCTAATGTTAATTCTAAAGGCTGTGTTGTACCTGTTAAAATTGTAGTTAAAGTAATCATTAAAAATATTCTAATTGTCATGTATAAAGCTGAATATAAAGCTTTTTCCGAAAAACAAATTGCTTTTCATTTATAAATATAACCATAAGCATAAGCACCCGTATCATGTACTCCATTTACTAAATCTTCAAAGCCCTTCGGTTTTAACATAAATATATTAATTAAAATTAAAACCAAAAATATAAATATTATTGGAAAAAATAATTTAATTAACATTTTGAAACTTAATCTACTTATAATATACATCATAAAAATAAAAGCTGCTGTAAATACAAAACCTGTATAGCCAATAGGCAAAAATACAACAACAATTAATGAAATAATCATAAATAGCTTCAATCTTGGATCCATTTTATGAATTATTGAATTATACGGCATATATCTACCAAATACCATTCTCATTATTGAATTTCTCCTTACCTATTTTCTTTTAGCTTTAACAGCTAATTTTATTACTTTTGCAAGTTCTTCAACTGATCTAAACTCAGTTTTTGTAACATCAATACCTGCTTTTTTTAATTTATGAGCAAGTTTATATAATTTTGGTGGTTCTATTTCAATTTCCTCTAATAATTTATTATTAGAGAAAATTTCAAATGGGGTTCCCTTTGAAATAACTTTACCCTTATGCATAACAATTACTTGATCTGCAATTTGTAAAACATGATCCATATTATGAGTTACAATAATAATTCTCTTATTTTTTTCTTTATTTAATTTATTAAATAAAT
This sequence comes from Spiroplasma endosymbiont of Cantharis rufa, assembly GCF_964019665.1. Classification (NCBI taxonomy): domain Bacteria; kingdom Bacillati; phylum Mycoplasmatota; class Mollicutes; order Entomoplasmatales; family Spiroplasmataceae; genus Spiroplasma; species Spiroplasma endosymbiont of Cantharis rufa. Next base: position 1,133,882 of record NZ_OZ026459.1, read on the forward strand.
TCATAAAGTCCTCTTCACCTTGAGGATCTAAACCACCTGTTGGTTCATCAAGAACAAGTGTATTTCCATCCATTGCAATAATTCCTGCAATAGCAACCCTACGTTTTTGACCACCACTTAAATCAAATGGACTTCTTTTAGCATAATCTACTGGTAAATCTACCATCTTTAATAATTCAGGAACCTTTTCAAAACTTTCTTTTTTATTTGCTCCTAGATTAATTGGCCCAAAAGAAATATCCTTTTCTATTGTATCTTGGAATAATTGATACTCTGGGAATTGGAATACTAAACCTACTTCTCTTCTTAATTCTTTAACCTGTTTAATTTTTTTATTTGATGCAGGGATTTGAAAATCCCCAATTTTTGTTCTTCCGGTTTCGGTTACTAATAACCCATTAGTTAGTTGAATTAAAGTTGATTTACCACTACCCGTCATACCAATTACTGCTGTAATTTTTTTTTCTTCAATAATTAAATCAGTTCCATTTAAAGCTCTGAATTCGAATGGAGAGTTTTTGCTATAGGTATAAGCTACTGACTCAAATTTAATTTCTCCATTAAAATCTCATTTTGGTTGACTTACCATTTTAAGTTTTCTTTTAAATTCCTTTTTAACTAAAGAGTCTTTTTTTGGTTGACTTATATATCATTCTTTAACTTCCTTAATTCTTTGAGGCATTAGTTCTTTATCTTTTTTTATATCTGCTTTGATTTCCTTTTGATATTGGCTTTGATTTCTTTTATCTTCTTTAATTAATTTTTTTACTTCTTTGTGTCTTTTTTTTCTACTTTTATTATCATGCTTTTGCTTTTCATTTAATTCCTTCAAATGAACTTTATATTCAACTTTATGTTCTTTTTTCTCTGCCAAAGCTTTTGCTTTTTGTTCTGGTGACATTCTTTTTATTTGAGACATATATTTTTCACCAACTCTTCCAAATTTGCACTTCCAGAGATTTTAAGCCCCTCGTTTTGCAAAGCCTCTTCAATTTGAGCTACAAAAGGAATATCTAAATGAATAGATCTTAAGAATTCTTTTTCAGATAGTATTTCCTTTGGTGAACCAAATTTAACTAATTCACCTTTATTCATAACCATAACTTTATCAGCATTTAAAATTTCATCCATATCATGCGTAATAGAAAAAATTGTTTTTTCTCTTGTGTTTTTTAATTCTACCATAATTTCTTTTACTTCATTTTTTCCTTTTGGATCTAACATACTTGTTGCTTCATCAAAAATTAATATATCTGGAGATAAAGCTAAAGCAGAAGCAATTGCGACTCTTTGTTTTTGACCACCACTTAGCATTAAAGGTTCGTGGTCTAAGAATTCTTCCATTCTTACTTTTTTAGCAGATTTCATAATAATATCTGCCATTTTAGAAGGAGCAATTCTTCTATTTTCTAATCCAAATGCAATATCATCTCTTACAGTAGAACCAATAAATTGATTATCTGGATTTTGAAAGACAATACCTAAAAATTTACGAATCATATTGATATTGTTTCTTGTAACTTTATTTCCATATACTTCAATAGAACCTACTGTTGGTTGTAAAACCCCAATAATAATTTTTGAAAGTGTAGACTTACCACTACCATTATGTCCAATAATAGCTACATAATCTCCATGTTTAATTTCAACACTAACTCCATTAACTGCAAAAGGATGTCCTTCTCTATATCTAAACTTAATTTTTTCAAGTTTTAAAGCTGTATCAGATAACTTTGAAAGTAATCCTCCATGGCCTCTGTCTTTAATAGCAACTTTTGATTCTTTATATAAAAAGTCTGCTAACTTATATTCTTCAAATAATTTTCAATATTCTTTTGAATTTTTAGAGGCTTTTTTCAATTCTTGTTTTGCTTTTACTACATTGTCAAAAAAGAAGTTATTATTAGAAACCTCTTTAAATTCTTTTTTTATTATTTTGTACTCATTTTCAGTTGCTTTAACAAAATCCATATCAACTTCACGTCTAGAAAACTTACTTCTTGCAATAATCATTTTTTGACTTGCTCGAATTAATTTATCATTATGTTCATTTAGTTTAAGTCTGAATTCATTTAATTTTTCAGTTCCATTTAAATTGTTGCTTGACATAGTATTACCTCTCATACATTTATTATTATATCAAATATAAATATTTAAACATTATTAGATTATAAAAAATATAATTTAGTAATATTTAGACAGACAGATTTTTACTTAATTTGTTTAGAATATTTTTCTGCTTGTTGAAGACATTTTTTTATAATTTCTTGAAACTTATACTCATATAAAACTTTTTGACCTTCAATAGTTGAACCATTAGGAACACAAATACTATCAATCATTTCCTTCAATTCCATCTGTGAATTTGCAGCATTTTTAATACTTCCAATTATTGACTGTTCAACAATTCTAAAGACTTTTTCCTTTTCAATGCCATTTTCAATACCATAATCTGTAATTGCTTTAAAAAAAGTAAATACATAAGCTGGCAGACAACCAGAAATTGCTGTAAAAGTAGCAAAATTTTTTTCTTCAATTAACTCTACAATACCACAACTTTCAAACATTTTTATGACAAAGTCTAATTCTTCCTTTGCAGCACTATTATATGCAATAGCTGTCACTGATTTTTGTATTGAAGCATTCATATTTGGCATTATTCTTATAATTTTTAAATTTTTCTGCATTTCAAGTTTTAGCTTAATTTCTTCTATTTCTATAGCATTAACCATCGAAATAAGGGTTCTATTTGTTAAGTCTAATCTATTTAAATTTTGACATAATTTATCAAAATCAATTGGCCTAACAGCCAAAATAATATAGTTTATATTTTTGGATACTATTTCTTCTAAATTGTTTAAGGAATTAGCACCACTTACAGATTTTATTACTTTGTCTTGTAAGTCTTTAAGTGTATCATAACCATAAAATTTTGCCTTAATTTGCTTATTTTTAAGCACTCCTTTAAACAAAGATGACCCCATATGACCTAAGCCAATAAATAAAATATTGTTCATAAGCATGCCTCCTCATATATTATAAATCTTTTTATAATAGTATATTCAAAGAAAAATAAATTAATAAAAAAAAGCTCCTCTTGGGAACTTTTTTTTATTATAAATAATTAAACTAACTCTATGATACACATTGGTGCATTATCACCACGACGGTTATCCAATTTAAGAATTCTTGTATAACCACCTTCTCTTGTTTTAAACCTTTTTGCAATTGTTGAAAACAATTTTTGTAATGCAGTTTCCTTTTCAGAAGCATCAACATGTCTTAATCAAGCAGCAGCTTGTCTACGAGCATGTAAGTCACCTCTTTTACCAAGTGTAACCATTTTGTCAAAGTGTTGTCTTAATTCTTTAGCTCTAGTTTCAGTAATTTCTAATCTTTCTGAAATTATTAGCTCTGTAGTTAAGTTTCTCATTAAAGCAACTCTTCAAGCAGTGTTTTTACCTCTTTTTTGAATATATGACATATAACTACACCTTCCTTCTAGTCTTGTTTAAAAGTTAATCCTAATTGAACAACTTTATCTTTAATTTCTTTTAATGATTTTCTACCCAAGTTTCTGATTTCTTGAATATCATCTTCAGTACGAGAAACTAAGTCACGCAATGAATTGATGCTTGCTCTTTTTAAACAGTTTAAACTTCTTTGTGTAAAGTCTAAATCTTCGATTAAACGATCTAATTCTTTTTCATCTTCTTCATTTGTTGCCCCAATTACATTTAATTCATTAATTTCATCATTTAAATTTACAAAGAATTGTAAGTGTTCAACTAATATTTTTGCAGCTGTTGCAACTGCATCACTTGCAGTAACAGTTCCATCAGTTTCAACTTCTAAAACAAGTTTCTCTAAATCTACTGATTTTCCAATTTTTGTTGCATCTACATGATATGCAACTTTAACAATTGGAGAATAATTTGAATCAATTGTAATTGCATCTGCAACTAATTTCTCTTTTTTATTATCTTTAAATGATCTATAACCTCTTGAATTTTTTGCAAATAAAGTTAAATCTAAAACTCCACCATCTGCAATTGTACATATGTGTAATTCTGGATTCATAACTTCAACTCCAGTAGGTAAACTAATATCTCCTGCAGTTATTTTTCCAACTCTTGTGGAACTAACTTTTAACTCAACAAACTCCTCATCTTCAAATATTTTTGAATCAATTTTTAATGCTAGTTTTTTTAGATTTAAAATAATTCTACTTACATTTTCAACAATTCCATTTATTGATGTAAATTCATGGGCTGCACCTACAATTTTAATTGCATAAACAGCAGCTCCTGGTGTTGAAGAAATTAATGTTCTTCTAATTGCATTACCAAGAGTTGTTCCAAATCCTCTTTCAAGAGGTTCAACTTTAAATTCCCCATAGTTTCTGTTTTTCTCTTCTTTTAATAATTTAAATTCTGGTCTTGAAAATTGTTTCATATTTTTTTATTAACCTCTCGGGCGTTTACGTGGACGCACTCCATTGTGGGGAATTGGTGTTGTATCTTTAATTGAAGTTATTTCTAATCCGATACCCTGTAAACTTCTAACAGCAGCATCTCTTCCTGGACCTGGACCTTTTACTTCAACAGCAATAGATTTAACTCCATTGTCCATAGCCCCTTTACCAGCAGCTTCAGCAATTAACTGAGCAGCATAAGGTGTTGATTTTTTACTTCCTCTAAATCCCATTACTCCAGCACTTGATCAAGCTATAACATTACCTTTTTCATCTGAAACAGTTACGATTGTATTGTTGAATGTTGAGTGAACGTGAGCTATACCTTTAGCAATATTCTTTTTAACTTTTTTCTTGTTGTTTTGTTTATTATTTGCCATAGTTTATACCTCTCTAACTATTTTTTCTTATTAGCTACAGTTTTTCGAGGACCTTTTCTTGTACGTGCATTTGTCTTAGTTGACTGTCCACGAACAGTAAGTCCTTTTCTGTGTCTCATTCCTCTGTAACATCCAATTTCCATTAAACGTTTAATGTTTAATGCTGTTTCTCTTCTTAAATCTCCTTCAGTTTTTACTTTAGAAATTTCTTGAGAGATTGATTTAATATTCTCTTCTGATAAGTCTTTAACTCTTGTATCTTCGCTTACTTTTGTAGCCTCAAGGATTTTTTGTGAAGTTGTTAAACCAATACCATAAATATAAGTTAGAGCAATAACTACTCTTTTTTCATTAGGTATTTCTACCCCATTTATACGAGCCATTATTAATTTCCTTTCTAATAAGATTAACCTTTTTTACTTTATTTTATTAATAAAATAATTAACCTTGTCGTTGTTTATGTTTTGGTTGTTCACAAATAATCATTACACGGCCTTTACGTCTTATTACACGACACTTGTCGCAAATTTTTTTGACAGATGATCTAACTTTCATCTTTTCTAACCTCCTGATTTTGTGTACTTAATTTATATTTACATTGTTGATTGAAATTACTTATTTACCATTTTTAAAACGATATGTAATTCTTCCACGTGTTGGGTCATATGGTGAAATTGCAACAGTAACTTTATCTCCTGGTAAGATGCGAATGTAATTCATTCGGATTTTACCAGACACGTGGGCGTCTATAACTATTTCATTTTCTAATTTCACCTTAAAAGTAGCATTTGGTAGTACCTCTAAAACGGTACCATCCACTTCTAAATAATCTTCTTTTGCCATTATTCTGTTTCCTCCTTGGTTTTAAATAAAGTTAATACCTCTGGATCTCCTTCAGTGATCAAAATAGTATGTTCAAAGTGGGCAGTCATGCTACCATCTTTTGATGACACTGTTCAATCATCATCATCAGCAACAATAGTTTTATCTGTTCCTATTTGAACCATTGGTTCAATACAAATAGCCATTCCTGGAACTAATCTCATTCCAGTATTTTCTATTCCTACATTAGGAACAAAAGGATCTTCATGCATTTCCAATCCAATACCATGTCCTGAATAATCTGTTGGCAAATGATAACCATTTTCTTCAATAAATTTTTGAACAGTAGAAGAAATAGTTCCGATGCGTACACCAGCTCTTACCTGCTCAATTGCCAAGTATAATGACTTTTCAGTCAACTCTATTAGTTTATCATACTTTTTATCTTTTGAGTTACCACAAATTGCAGTTATTGCTGCATCTGCATGATATTTTTCAAAAACACATCCTGCATCAATTGATACAATATCTCCATCTTTTAATATTCTATTTCTAGGTATTCCATGAATTAATTGTTCATTAATTGATATACATATATGTGCAGGAAATCCACCATAACCTTTAAAATTACTTGTACAACCTTTTTTTGTAATAAAATCTATAAAAAATTTATCTAATTCCAAACAATTAATGCCTGGTTTAATCATTTTTTTTAGCTCTTGTAAGACTTCTCCAAGAACTCTTCCAGCATATCTCATTTTTTCAATTTGTTCAGCATTTTTAATTGTAATAGCCATTTATTAAAACCCCAGAACTTTTTCTACTCTAATATAAAGTTCTTCAGGTGAGCAATTGTCAGCATTAATTTTAATTATTTTATCTTTATAAAATTTTATTAATGGTGCTGTTTGATTATGATATGCTTCTAATCTTATTTTTATTTTATCTTCTTTATCATCAGGGCGCACAATTAAAGTTCCACTATCAAAATCACAAATTCCTTCTTTTAAAGGTTTTCTAGTTATTCTATGATAACTTCTTTTGCAAATTTGACAAATCATTCTTCCTGTTAAACGACCCATTAAAGTGCTTTCATCAATATCCAAGTAAATCACCTTATCAATTTTTTCATCTAATTTTTCTAACATTTTATCCAAAGCTAAAGCTTGATCATCTGTTCTTGGAAAACCATCAAAAATTAAATCCTTTTTTTTACCTTTAAGATATTTTTCAACCATTGAGTTTGTTATTGAATCTGGAACTAACTTTCCCTTATTTATAAACTCTTTAGCCTTTAAACCTAATTCAGTTTTATTTAAAATATTATCTCTAAATAAATCACCAGTTGAAAGTTGTGTGAAAGCCTTTTTCTCACAAAGAAACTCTGAAAGAGTTCCTTTACCACTACCTGGAGCACCAAGTAAAATTATATTCATAATTACCATTTCTCCTTATTATCAAATATGTGAATTATAGGCAGTTTCATTTTCACTAAATTTATCTTGTTTTTTATCCAAGAATGATTGTTGAATCAATCTACCTTTTAATTGTTGAACAGTTTGAATTGCAACAGAAATTACAATTATTAAACCTGTTCCTCCAATTGCTAAGTGAGATGGTAAAGCTGTAATTTTTGAAATTACATAGGGAAGAACTGCAATCCCTGCAAGGAATAATGCTCCAATAATACTTAATCTATTAATTACCCCTGATAAAAATTTTTCAGTTTCTTTTCCAGGCTTAATTCCTGGGATAAATGTCCCAGATTTTTTGAAGTTTTCTGTAATTTTTTCAGGATTAATTTGTACTTGTGCATAAAGGAAAGTAAATAGAATTGTTAATATTCCATAAATTGCAATTCCTCACCATGTACCAAATGATAAGTAATTTTGTGTAAACAACACAAAACCATTGTTTGGGTTTGTAGCTGCAATAATTTGAGCAACTGTCATTGGTGTTGAAATTATAGCTGATGCAAAAATAACCGGAATAACCCCTGCATTATTTAATTTCAATGGCAGATATGGTGTGTGATCTTTTGTATCAACTAATCCCGCCCCAGTTTGTTGAATTGGAATTTTTCTTTCAGCTTCATTCATTAAAACAACAACAAAAATAACTAATAAGAATGAAATAATATATATTAGGAATTTCAATAATCCATCAAATAGAATTGTTGATTCTCCTTTTATTTCAACTCAAAACTTAAATGTGTTTGTAAAGTTATTTGGCATTTGTGAAACAATACCTGTAAAAATAATAATTGAAACTCCATTACCAATACCTTTAATTGTTATTTGATCTGAAATTCATAACATTAAGAATGTTCCACCAAGCATTACTGTTGGTACTAATATGTAATAAAATCATGCAGGTCCAGTTCCTTGTGCATTTGTACCTCATTTAGCATCAATTAGTCCTTGACTTGTTAATGTAAAGATTGTAGCTACAGATTGCATTAATGCAAATGGAATTGCTAATAACTTGGTTAACCTATCTAATTTTCTTCTTCCTCTTTCACCAGATTTACTTCATCTTGTCAAAACAGGAATAACATCAGTTGAAAGTAATTGAACAATAATTGAGGCAGTAATATAAGGTGAAACACCTAATGCCAAGATTGAGAATTGTCCAATACTTCCCCCTCCTAAAGTAGATAATAATTGGAAAAAGTCTTGATTTCCAACTGATTCTTTAAAATTTGCTGAAACTTGAACTCCAGGAACTGTTAATAAAGTTCCCATTCTAATTATTATTAATACTATTAAAGTAAAAACGATTCGTTTGACAAGGTCTTTGTTTCTAACAAAGAAGCCACCTTTAGCGAATTCGTTTTTATATTTAGTTTTTTTAGCCTTTTTAGTTTTATTAACTTTAGCAGCCACCTAAATCACCTCTATAGTACCGCCAGCAGCTTTAATTAACTCTTCAGCGCTTTTTGATACTTTATTTACTTTAACTTTTATTGACTTAGTAATTTTACCATTTCCTAGCACTTTTACTAATGTTTTTTCATTTTTAATAATTTTTTTGTCCATTAAAGTTTTATGATTTACTTCAGTTAACCCTAATGTTTCTAATTTATCTAAATTAATTAATACAAACTCTTTTCTGTTTAAGCTTGTAAAACCTATTTTAGGTAATCTTCTGAATAAAGGAGTTTGTCCCCCTTCAAATCCAGGTCTTACCCCTCCACCAGAACGTGAATTTTGACCTTTATGTCCTCTAGTTGATGTTTTACCTTTACCAGAAGCCATACCACGACCAACACGTGTTGAATCTTTTTTACTTCCTGGTGTAGATTTTAATTCATGTAATTTCATAAATAATTACTCCTTTTTAAGCTATTGTAGCTTCTTTAGTTTCTTTTTTAACTTCAACTTGAGTTCCACGTAATCTTGCAATTTGTTCTGGTGTTTGCATTTGTTGTAAACCTTCTAATGTAGCTCTTATCATATTGATAGGTGTATTTGATCCTAATGATTTTGTATAGATATCTGAAATTCCAGCTAATTCAACAACAGCACGAACTGGACCACCAGCAATAACTCCTGTACCTTTTCTTGCAGGTTTAATCATAACTTTTCCAGCACCATAATGTCCCATAACATCATGAGGTACTGTAGAACCTGCTAATGGAATTCTAATTAAAGATTTTCTTGCTTCTTTAATGGCTTTTTTAATTGCATCTGGTACTTCGTTAGCTTTTCCTGTTCCTAACCCAACTCTACCTTTTTTATCACCAATGACTACAACTGCTGCAAATCTGAATCTACGTCCACCCTTTGTAACTTTTGTAACACGGTTGATAGTAACAACTCTTTCTTCATAAGGGTTGTCTTCTCTATTTCTGTTGAATTTTGAATCTCTTCTTTGTCCGTTAGGTCTATTGTTATTGTTAGTGTTTGGTCTAGTTTCTCTTTTGTCTTGGTTGTTTGAATCTACTTTTGGAGTTGATTCAGTCTTAACAACTTTTTTTTCTTCTGTCATTTTTTCTTAATCTCCTTCTAGAATTTCATACCATTTTCTTTTGCAGATTCTGCAAAAGCTTTTACTTTACCATGGAATAAATATCCACCTCTATCAAATACTACATTAGTTATTTTTTTATCTTTTGCTTTTTCAGCAATATCTTTTCCTACAGCTTTAGCTGCATCAATGTTACGTCCGTTTTTAAATCCCATTTTTATTGAAGATGATGATACTAATGTAATACCACTTGCATCATCAATTATTTGAGCATAGAAGTATGAGTTTGATTTAAATACATTTAATCTTGGTTTAGCACTAGTTCCAGACACTTTATTTCTTACTCGATAATGTCTTCTTTTTCTAGCTTCTGCTTTAGTGTATTTCATATTTACTTCTCCTTAGCAACAGCCTACTTACCAGCTGCTTTACCTTCTTTTCTAATGATTTTTTCATCTTTGTATTTAACACCCTTACCTTTATAAGGTTCTGGTCTTCTATATGCTCTAATATTTGCTGCTACTTCTCCAACTAATTGTTTATCAATTCCTGATATTTTAATTTCTGTTGGTTTTGGGATTTCCACTAAAATTCCATTTGGAACTTCGTATTCTACAGGGTGTGAGAACCCTAACGATAAGTTAATTTTATTGCCAGCTAATGCAGCACGATAACCAACCCCAACAATTTCAAGTTCTTTTACAAATCCTTCGCTAACTCCAGTTAACATTCCTTTAATTAATGAGTTTGTAGTTCCATGTAATTGTTTTGTATGTTTTTGTTCGTTTTTTCTAAGAGTTTGTAATTCACTACCTTCAACTTTAATTTGAATTAAAGGGCTGAAAGTTTGAATTAATTCACCTTTTGATCCTTTTATAGTTACAACGTTATTTGTTTCAACTTTAACCTCTACTCCGGCAGGAATACTTAATATTCTGTTTCCTATACGTGACATATATTAATTCCTCTCCTTATCAAACAAATGCTAGAACCTCTCCACCAATGTTTTGGTGACGAGCTTCCTTATCTGTCAAAATTCCGTTTGAAGTTGAAACTATTGCAATACCCAAACCATTTAATACTTGAGGTAAGTCATGAGAATTTGAGTAAACTCTTAATCCTGGTTTTGAAATTCTTTTTAATCCTTTAATAACTCTAATTTTCCCCTTGTATTTTAAGCTTATAGTAATGTCTTTCTTAAAGTCATCTGCAACTTTGAAGTCTTCGATGAAACCTTCTTTTTTAAGAATGTTTGCTATTTCCAATTTTACTTTACTTCCTGGAATTAGAACGTCTTTGTGAAAACGTTGGTTTGCATTTCTAATTCTAGTAAGCATATCTGCGATTACATCTGTTGTCATAATTTCTTTTTCCTTTCACTATCATGAAGCTTTCTTAATACCAGGGATTTGACCTTTGTATGCTAAATCTCTGAAGCATACACGGCATAGATTAAATTTTTTCAAAACTGAATGTGGTCTACCACAATTTCCACAACGTGTGTATTCTCTAACTTTGAATTTTTGGACTTTTGCTTGTTTTACTTTTAATGATTTTTTTGCCATTTTATCCTATTCTCCTCAATTATTTAACGAAGGGCATTCCTATTTTTTGTAATAATGAGAATGCATCGTCCTTTTGGTTTGCTGTTGTAACTATTGTGATATCCATTCCACGAACTTTCTTAACTTTATCATAGTCTATTTCGGGAAAGATGATTTGTTCTTTGATACCCATTGTGTAGTTTCCTTGTTTATCAAAACTAGTTTTTGGTACCCCTCTAAAGTCACGCACACGTGGTAACGCAACTGAAATTAATTTATCTAAAAATTCATACATTCTTTTTCCTCTTAAAGTAACTTTTGCTCCAATTGGCATACCTTCACGCAATTTGAATACAGCTAAAGACTTTTTAGCCTTAGTTACAAGAGGTTTTTGTCCTGTAATTTGTTGTAATTCGATTACTGCATCATCTAATTTCTTAGTGTCTTGTACAGCATCTCCAATACCCATGTTGATAACGACTTTTGCTATTTTTGGAACTTGCATGATTGATTTGTATTGCTTTTCTTTAAATAATTCTGGGATGACTTTTTCTTTATATTTTTGTTCTAATCTATTAACATTTGCTTTTGCCATATTAACTTGTCCCTTTCCTATTTAACTTCTACGCCAGATTTTTTAGCAATTCTAACTTTTTTTCCATCTGCAATTTTGTATCCAATTTTTGTAAAGCCATTTTTATTTTTTGGATCAACTAATGAAACATTTGAAATATCTACTGATGCAGGTATTTCTTTCATTCCACCTTCTTGATCTGTTTGTGAAGGTTTAGCATGTTTAATTGCAACAATTCCTTCAACATAAACTCTTTTTTTATCCTTTGATACTTTCACTACTGGTCCAATTTTTCCTTTGTGATTTCCGGCGATAACTTTTACGACATCTCCTCTTAAGATTTTTGATTTATTCATAAAAGTTCTCCTTCTATAGCACTTCGGGAGCTAGAGAGGCAATTTTTGCAAATCCAGCTTCCTTTACTTCACGTGCGATTGGACCAAAGATACGAGTACCTCTTGGTGTTTTATCATCTTTGATGATTACTGCAGCATTTTCAGAAAACTTAATGTATGTACCATCAGCTCTTCTTAAACCTCTTACAGTTCTAACAATAACAGCTTTAATAACTTGACCTTTTTTAACAGTTCCACCAGGAGCTGCTGATTTAACAGTTGCAACAACAATATCACCAATATTTGTGAATTTTCTAACACTTCCACCTAAATTACGAATAACTAATATTTCTTTAGCACCTGAGTTATCAGCGACTTTTAATCTTGATTCATTTTGTATCATTCTGTCGTACCTCTGAAATTAGATAATTGCTTTTTCAACAACTCTAACAAGTCTAAAGTTTTTAGTTTTACTCATTGGGCGAGTTTCCATAATTTCAACTCTGTCTCCCATTTGAGCACTCGAATTTTCATCGTGCGCTTTGTATTTCTTTGAATACTTAACACGTTTCTTGTAAATTGGGTGGTTTTTATATGTTTCAACTAATACGGTAATAGTTTTATCCATTTTGTCTGAAACTACTCTACCAGTATAAGTTTTTCTTAAATTTCTTTCCATGGTTATTTAGCTCCTTTAATTAATGATTTTGCTGCTTGTTGCTTAGCTGCTTTTCTTTCAGCTAACTTTTTATTAGCTTCTTCAATTTGTCTTCTTGCTTCTACTACATTTGATCCAAACGTATATGTTTTAGCATTAGCTGGTTTTTTTGAAAGTTTCAAATCAATACCTTCAATACCATCACCTTTAATTACCCCAACCTTAACAGATTTAATATTTACATCTTTTAATGATGCTTTTCCTTTTCCAGTTGCTTTTGCTTCTCCAGCTGGAACCACTTTGCTATTTACTTTTGTACTAACTGGTTTAGGTTTAGCAACTACTTCCTTCTTAGGAGCAGGAGCTGGTTTAGGTTTAGCAACTACTTCCTTCTTAGGAGCAGGAGCTGGTTTAGGTTTAGCAACTACTTCCTTCTTAGGAGCAGGAGCTGGTTTAGGTTTAGCAACTACTTCCTTCTTAGGAGCAGGAGCTGGTTTAGGTTTAGCAACTACTTCCTTCTTAGGAGCAGGAGCTGGTTTAGGTTTAGCAACTACTTCCTTCTTAGGAGCAGGAGCTGGTTTAGGTTTAGCAACTACTTCCTTCTTAGGAGCAGGAGCTGGTTTAGGTTCAACAACCACTTCCTTCTTAGGAGCAGGAGCTGGTTTAGGTTCAACAACCACTTCCTTCTTAGGAGCAGGAGCTGGTTTAGGTTCAACAACCACTTCCTTCTTAGGAGCAGGAGCTGGTTTAGGTTCAACAACCACTTCCTTCTTAGGAGCAGGAGCTGGTTTAGGTTCAACAACCACTTCCTTCTTAGGAGCAGGAGCTGGTTTAGGTTCAACAACCACTTCCTTCTTAGGAGCAGGAGCTGGTTTAGGTTCAACAACCACTTCCTTCTTAGGAGCAGGAGCTGGTTTAGGTTCAACAACCACTTCCTTCTTAGGAGCAGGAGCTGGTTTAGGTTCAACAACCACTTCCTTCTTAGGAGCAGGAGCTGGTTTTTCTTCTTTAACTTCTATTTCAATTGGTTCTTTTGTTTCCTCAGTTGCATTTTTCATTGCTGTCATAATTGCATCCTCTGAAACTTGCTCTCCAGTTCCGAATTGCTCTTGTTGAAGTTTTTCAATCATGTCCTTATGTTTTTTACGCACTTCTTTACCAGCTTTTTCAGCTTCAACAACTGCTTTTGAATAATCTGCTTTAATAGTTTTATTTACTTCTTCTCCAGCTGATTTTCTTTCACCTAATAACATTTCAATTCTTGCAATGTCTTTTCTAAGTGAAGGGATTCTGTGAGTTTGTTCTAAACTACCTACAGCAGCTTGAAATTTAAGAGCGAATAATTCAGCACGACGATCTTCACCAAGTTTGATTAAATCTTCCACTGATTTTGTTCTTAATTCTATCATGAAGTCTACTGCTTTAGACATTATTCATCACCTCTCTTAACGATTTTGCAACGCACTGGTAATTTATGCATTGCTAAACGTAAGGCTTCACGAGCAACTTCTTCTGAAACTCCACCAACTTCAAACATGAATTGGCCAGTTTTAACAACTGCTACTCATTCTTCAGGAGATCCTTTCCCTGAACCCATACGTACTTCTAATGGCTTTTTAGTTATTGCCATATGAGGAAAGATTCTAATTCAAACTTTACCAAAACGTTTCATATAACGTGTCATAGCAATACGAGCCGCTTCTATCTGTCTTGAAGTAATTCAATTACCATCTAATGACATCAATCCGTACTCACCAAATGCGATAAATTTTCCACCTTTTGCTTTTCCTTCGTAACTCACTCTGTGAGGACGACGGAATTTAACTCTTTTGGGCATTAACATAACTATTTAACCTCCCTTGGTGTTCTTTGAGACTTTTTGTCCTCAATCGCTTTCGAATTGTTTTGGTTTTGTTTTCCTATAATTTCCCCGTGGTTAATTCAAACCTTAACCCCGATTTGTCCATATGTAGTTCTTGCTTCATATAGAGCATAATCAATATCACTTCTTAAAGTTGATAATGGTACTGAACCTTCAAGGTATCCTTCAGTACGAGCCATTTCAACTCCTCCAAGTCTTCCAGAAACTGCAGTTTTAATTCCTTTAGCTCCAGCTTTTAAAGCCTTTCTAATAGCTAATTTTTGTACAGTTCTAAATGATGCACGATTTGTAATTTGTTCTCCAATAAATTGTGCAACTAATTTTGCATCAACATCTGGAATTTTTATTTCAATTACTTTAACTTTTACATCAGCTTTTCTATCTTTTATTGTTTTTCTAACTGTTAAAACGATATTTTCAACATTTTTTCCTTCTTGCCCAAGAACAATAGCTGGACGTGCAGAACGAATTACTAGAGTGATTTCTTTTTTAGTTCTTTCGATTTCAATTTTTGAAACAGCAGCGTTTTTTAATTGTTTTTCAACAGCTTTTCTAATTTTGATATCTTGATGCAATCACTTAACATATTCACCTTTTTCAGCATATCAGCGGTTATCTCAACCTCTAATAATACCTATTCGTAAAACATTTGGAGATACTTTTTGTCCCATACTCTATAATTCCCTTCTATCTTTCGTCACTAACCACTATTGTAATATGGCTAGTTCTTTTCAAAATTTCATAAGCTCTTCCATGAGCTCTTGGTCTAAAACGTTTTAATGTTGGTCCTTCATTTACGAAGATTGTTTTAACAAATAATTGATCGGCTTCCATACCGTTATTGTTAACAGCATTTGCTACAGCTGAATTTAATAATTTTAATACTGGTTCTGAAGATCTTTTGTCTTGGTTTTGAAGAATTGCTACAGCTTCTGATATTTTTTTACTTCTGATAGTGTCCGCTACTAGTCTAACTTTTCTTGGTGAGATTCTAATCATTGTTAATTTTGCTTTTGCTTCCATATTTTGAAACTCCTATTTCCTAATGATTATTTTTTCTTTTTCTTATCATCACCATGACCACCAAACTTACGTGTTGGTGAAAATTCTCCTAATTTGTGACCTACCATATCTTCTGTAACATAAACTGTGATAAATTCTTTCCCGTTGTAAACTCCAAATGTGTGACCAACAAAACTTGGAAAGATTGTTGAACGACGTGATCAAGTTTTAATAATTTCTTTTTTTTCACCTATTGCTTCAACTTTTTTAATTAAATAGTCATCTGCAAAGGGACCTTTTTTTAATGATCTTGACATTTCATAATCCTCCTATTTGTTATCATTTCTTCTTCTTACTATTAATTTAGTAGAAGCTTTCTTTTTATCACGTGTTTTTACACCAAGAGCTTTTTTACCTCATGGTGTTAATGGAGCTTTACGTCCAATTGGAGCACGACCTTCTCCCCCTCCGTGAGGGTGATCTATTGGGTTCATAACAGAACCACGAACAGTTGGTCTAATTCCTCTTCAACGATTTCTTCCAGCTTTTCCTCAGTTTACTAAATTATATTCTTCATTTCCTACTTCACCAATTGTTGCATAACATTCGGCAAGTACTTTTCTAACTTCTCCTGAACCTAAACGTAAAGTAATGTATTTACCTTCTTCATCTTTACCTAAAATTTGTACTGAACTTCCTGCACTACGTGCAATTTGTCCACCTTTTCCTGGTCTTAATTCAACATTGTGAATTAATGTTCCTTCAGGAATATTTTTTAGTGGTGCTGAATTACCAGTTTTGATATCTGCATTTTCACTAGAAATTACTTCTTGTCCTACTTGCATTCCTTTTGCAAATAAGATGTATCTTTTTTCCCCATCAATATAATTTACTAAACAAATAAATGAATTTCTGTTTGGATCATATTCAATAGTTGCGATTTTTCCAGCAATATCCAATTTATTACGTTTGAAATCGATGATACGATATTTTCTTTTATGTCCTCCACCTTTATGGCGAGTAGTTATTTGACCGTGATTATTTCTTCCAGCCTTTTCATTTAGTTTTGAAACTAATGAACCTTCCGGCTTTGAAGTTGTAAGGATACTATAATCTAAGCTAGTCATGTTTCTACGACCATTGGTCGTAGGCTTATATTTTTTGATTGGCATAATATATCCTCCTGTTTTCGCCTAATCTTTTCCATCTCTTAATAATTAATTTCTTAATTTTATAAGTCTGATAAGATATCTAATGTTTCTCCATCTTTTAATACTATTACAGCTTTTTTAAAAGATGCTTTTGTTCCAACATATTTACCCATTCTTTTTTCTTTTCCGTCATAGTTCATAGTTCTTACATCTTTAACTTTGACTTTAAATATTTCTTCGAATGTTTTTTTAATTAGAGTTTTGTTAGCTTTTTTATCAACAATGAATGTGTACGCACCATTTTGTTGACCTAAATAAGTCTTTTCAGTTAACAAAGGTTTTTTAATAACTTGTGTTAAATGCATTATGCATACACCTCCTCTATTTTATTAACAGTATCTTCAGTAACAACCAATTTTGTTGCATTTAATAAATCAAATATATTCATTTTTTGGAAGTCTAATGTTTTAACTCCTGGAATGTTACCTGCTGATTTAACAACTATTTCTTCGTGTTCTTTAGTTACTATTAATGTCTTTTGATCTTCAATTTTAATATTTTTCATAACACTTAGCATTTCTTTTGTTGAAGGTTTTGAGAATGCAAATTTATCTAAAATTACTAAATTCAATTCCTTTGCTTTAATACTTAAAGCACTTTTAATTGCTAATTGTCTAACTTTTTTATTTACAGCTTTTTTGTAGTTAATGTTTGGTGTAGGACCAAATACAATTCCCCCACCTCTTCATTGTGGAGATCTAATTGATCCTTGACGGGCACGTCCTGTACCTTTTTGTCTTCAAGGTTTTCTACCTCCACCACGCACTTCTGCTCTAGTTTTTGTTTTTCTTGTTCCTTGTCTTAATGCAGCTTGTTGTGAAACAACTGTATCAAAAATAGCTTGTTGATGAGGCTCTACACCTCAAACTTTATCGTTTAATGTAATTTCTTTAAGAGATGTTCCCTTAACATCTAAAACTTTTGCTTTCATGTTAATTCTTTCCCCCTAATTATTCAGCTGCAGGAGCTGTTTCTTCAACTACAGGAGCTGGAGTTGGTTCAACTACAGCTTTAGTAGCATTGTTTCTTGATAACAATGAAACAGCCTCTTGCGCTTTTCTACCTTTAACGTTTTGTTTAATTACAACAAAGCCTTTTCTTGGACCCGGAACAGATCCTTTAACTAAAACTAAATTTTTTTCAGCATCAATTTTTACTACTTCTAAGTTTTGGATTGTCACTTGTTCATGTCCCATGTGACCTGCCATTTTTTTAGATTTGAAGATTCTGTTAATAATTGCTCCCATTGACCCGATACCTCTATGATACCCTGACCCATGACCCATTGGTCCTCTTGAATAATTATGTCTTTTAATTGCTCCTGCAAATCCTTTACCTTTTGATATACCTGTAACGTCCACAAATTCACCAGCGTTGAATACGTCGGCTGCATTAATTACTGCACCAATTTCGTATCCTTCCATATCTCTGATTTCTTTTACGAAGCGCTTAGGTTCTGAGTTAACTTTTTTAAATTGACCCATATCTGGTTTATTAAATAAGTTAGCTCTTTTATCGATTGTTCCCAATTTTAATGCTTGGTATCCGTCTTTTTCTACTGATTTTACTTGTAAAACTGTGTTTTGTTCTACTGCAATAACAGTGACCGGAATTAATTTACCATTTTCACTAAAGATTTGAGTCATCTCTAACTTACGCCCTAAGATTCCTTTCATGATATTTCCTCCTGTTTTTTTTATGATGTTCATGTATATCTTGATCGTCTACTATAATTTAATTTCGATGTTAACACCAGTTGGTAATTGAACTCTTGTTAATGAGTCCATTGTTTTTGGTGTCGGTTCAACTATCTCAAGTATTCTTTTATGTGTTCTCATTTCGAACTGCTCTCTACTATCTTTATATTTATGAGTAGCTCTTAATATTGTTATAATTTGCTTTTCTGTTGGTAATGGAATTGGTCCACGAACTTTAGCTCCAGTTGATTCAGCTGCTTCAATAATTTTTGCAATTGATTGATCAACAATAGCGTGGTCGTAACCTTTTAATTTAATTTTTATTTTTTGTTGAGCCATTAGGTCCTCCTTCAACATTGACAACCCTTTCCAGTGTGTTGTCTAAATGAACATAAAATATACATGCTTTCCAATTATCACACAACATTAATGGAAAAGCAATAAGAAAATTAAAAAAGATTAAATTAAATAAATAATAAGAATTTAGAACAGTTTCTCATTTTTTTAACTTTTAAAATGAGAAAAATCGACCAAAGTCGATTTTTAATCTCTACTCATTTCCTATTAAAGAAGCTAATTTAACTCTTCTAATAGATAACATAATTACTGTATAACCTAATAAGAATATTGCCAATCCCACAATAAAGACAATAGGCATAATTGTTCAGCCCATTATCATAGGGACTGCTATATCAATTGAAAGCAATATTTGAGGGACTAAATAACTTAATAAAAGTCAAATAATTGTTATTCCCAATGTCACACCAATTGCAGCTATAGGTAAAAATATTCACATAATAATTGAGTTAATTTCTCTCATTGAATATCCTTGAATTCGCATATAGCTCATAAATCGCTTATATCTTCCTATAAACATTTCAGTAATCAAATAAATTATAATAATAGCTGTTATTAAAGATAACGAAACAAATATAACAGATATAGATATTACTGAAGTAATTAGATTACTCATGGCCATTTTTTTCATTTGAATATAGTCTGTATAACCAATTGATTGGTCCATATATTTTGAAAATCCATCCGTTGTATTATTTGCATTAAATGGTGATAATAAAATTCTTTGCATTTGATCAGCATTTTGTATATTTGAACTCATTTTAGCATTACTTCAAATATTTACTGAATAACCATTCTCAAATTCTCTTCTAGTATCAAAACCTTCTTTTACACCCATTAGTTCATTTGCATATAATTGATCCATATATATTTTACTTCCATCATACAATTCCTCTACTCCTACTACTTTTGCTTTCCTTGGTGTAGAGTCTACAATTTTATTTACTAATAAACCTTTTTTTAATGCAATATTTAGTCAACTGTTTGTTCCACCTAATAATGTCTCTATTCCTATTTCAGTTGGAACACCATTTTCATATTTATAGATATCAAAAGGATTAACTACATAACTATCTGACTCTTCTCTATAAATTGAGTTTAGTTCTTTATTTGAATATTCTTGATACTCTTTATTAACCTCATCAAATAATTCTTGATTAAGTAATTTTTTTGGAAGTGACAATTGAACATCCGCCATATTATAATATGGCTCGTAAGTACTACCTTTCTTAAAATAAAAATCATGATTAATTGAATAAGTAAACTTATCCAAATCCATTTCAAATAAGTTTTTATCTTTAAATTTTCATAAATTATAATCCAATTGATTTATTGAATCATTTTCACCAACCATTGCCAATAAATTCTGTGAGATTTTTAGATTAAACTCACTTCCAATTTTTAACCCCTCTAGCTCACCTTTTTTATTGATTAATACTGGAATATAGTCTAGAGAACTCTTATATTTAATTTTATTTTCATTTTTTATTAATAAATTCTTTGAGTTTTCTTCTAATAAATCCAAACCATAAATGATGTACCTTGCCTGTTTATTATTATCAATAACTGATTCAACTCTTGTATACATTTGGTCTAAATCTTTATCAACTGAAACAGTTGAAAAATTAAATGAGAAATTTTTAAACTCTTTATCATCTTTATCTCAAAGTTCTTTTATAGTAGATGGAAGGATATTATTAGAAACACTTTTTATACAATCATTATAATTACTTCCCTCACTAATACTTGCCTGACCAAATAATTGTGGAATAACTTCACAAGAAATAGTTTTAAAATTATTATTTACAATTGTTCCACCTAATAATTTGGGTTCAACCTCTACTAATTTATCCATGATGCCTGTTGATAAAACCCCACCTTTAAAGGTAAGAAGATTATTAATTAATATCTCTTGAAAATATGTTCTAAATTTTTGAGCTGTACCAATCGATGTATTTCAATAATCTTTTTCAAACAATGTTTTATAATCATTATCCTCAGTTTTTACTAATGTATTAAATAAGGAAGCTTCTATATTACTTTGGCTCTTATTGCTTTCATCCATTTGATAAAATGAATATCTTGTTAATGGATTGTTTATAATAACATTTGAATAACTAAAGTCATTATTATATTTAATATTCTTATAGTATTCATAGGACATGTTTTTCATAGTATTTGGTGCAACAGATGCTAATGTTATTACAGAACTTGAAAACAGTAAGATTGAAAAGAACACAACTAAATCCCGTATTGCACTTGATAATATTACAAGTCTTAATTTTGAAGTAAAACTAATTCTTTTCATTTTTGAGAATGTTTTAGATAAAAAAATATTTGGCTTATGACTTTTACTTGGTGATAATAATATTAGTGGTGATTGCTTTACAGTAAAGTAGCTAGTCAAAAATACAATCAAACTAACAATCGCTAAAAAAACAAATAATTCTACTAATAAAAGTCTTCAGTTAATTGAGAAAATGGAAGGAATATTAAAGTATCTTTCAAAAATTCCCATTAAAGAACCTTGTAAAAATAAACTAATAAATCAACCTATTGGAACTAATACAAAAATTGGAAGTGCCATATATAAAATGTAGTTAAATATTATTTTACTATTTGAAACTCCAAGAGACTTTAAGTTTCCTATTTGACTTCTTTGAGAAACCAAAGTCTTTTTAAAAATAGTATAAACAACAAAAGCTAAGGCACTTGCAAAAATTAAACAAAATATTATTGCTAAAGAAAAAAAACCTTTTACAACTCCTGGAAATAAGCTACTTCTCATATTTAATAGCTTTGTATCTTTGTATGCTTCAATATTTGCTCTTGATAAATTCTCAGAATAATTTTCATTATTAATATTTTCCTCAATTTTACCGAGATTCAAAATATTATCTGCAAAATAAGTTCTAAATAAATTTATATCCTTTTCAATGGAGCTTTTATCAGATTTTTGATATGTTAAATAAGTTCTACTTACATCTTGATAACTTTTCTCTTCTCCCTCTTTATTAAATTGACTATTAAATAAGGAATTACTTATATAAAAAATAGCCTCGTTTTCTTGATTTGTTAATAAGTCTTCTTCGTATATCGTTGGATAAACATTAAGTGAATCAACACCTACTCCATCCATCACATAATTTCCTTTTGAATTAGCAGGATTAAAAATATCATAACTTTTTCCTAATTGCATTTTATTATATTTTGAATATCCACTAGATGTTACAAATGAATTTCCAGTAAAGCTATTTTTATTATATGTTCTTTTATATAGTTTAAATATATCTTCATTATAAAAGTGTACATCAAAAAGCTCACTTCCTAGCTTTTTATTATTATAAAAAGCTGAGATATATCTAAATTTTTTACCACTTGAATCTCACTTTACTACTTCATTAGTTAATCTGACTTTAAAGTTAGTTAAATTTCCTAATAAGCTAAAATAATTTGCAAATCAATTTCTTTGAGTTATTTTATTATCTAAAATTTCATACCCATTTTGATTTAGGTTTGTATTAAATATTAATGTAGAATCAAATTTTTTTATAAAAAAACTTGCTCTTTCTTTAAAAAGATTATTTTCCTCAACAGTAACTTTGCCTTTAAGTTTAGGTTCAATAATTGAGAACTTATATTTTCCATTATCATCTATTTCTCCTAATACAGTTTCACTAAAATGATTATCTATATCATTTTTTTTATTTTTACTTTTATTATAAATCTCAATAATATCTTTTTTAATTACTTCTGTTAACACAGAATTATTTAAATAGAACATAAAATCAAAAATATCTAGAGCAGCTTTTTGAGCATCCTGAGATAATTCTTTGTCCTCAAAATTATTATATTTTGAGTATAATTTTCCAATTAAAGATTTTTTAAAATCCTCAGAGTTTAAATTAAATCTATAAAGATCTCCAAACTCTCCACTTTTGACTATTTCAATTTTTTTAGATTTCTTATAATTTGTAATTGCTTGATCACTTGTTGGCAAAATACTACTATTTTCACTTTCAACTCCATAATTTGATTCCAAATCTCCAAAATGAAAATTTATATAATCCTCATTATTAATTTGTACTATGGAAGATTCATAACATTCTTTTTCACTAGTTTTGCAACCATCTATAAAAATATAATTTTTCAACACACCATCTCTTCCAAAACTAAGTGTTGGAAAAAAATTACCTTCTTCATCACCTATTATTTTTTTATTAAATGCAAATCATGGAGTAAAAGTTTGAGTATCATTAGATTTATAAGCACTTGAAGTGTATCTAAAGGAATAGTCATACTTTTCAAAATTTCTATTTATTTCATTATTAGTTCTAATTAAATTTGAAGAAACTATTCCAAAAGTTGAAGTAAATATAATAGCAATTGTGATAAGAACTAAATATATTCCAAATTGGACATAATCTTTTAATAGTTTTCTTAAGCCATTTTTAAATAAAAGCATTTTTATTAATAAATATTATAGAATTCTTGTCCATTTGCATTAAATGATCTTATTGAGGTAATTATTCAGTATGGTGAGTTTTCATTATTTGAAATATTTTCTCAAACAATTTTATATGAATTTTTAACAGGTTCATAATCTTGATAATTACCAAGTCCATCATAATTAACTAGGTTTTCCTCTTTTATTACACCTTGTTGCAAGCCTAAAATTTTACCTGAATTTTTTATTTTTTCAGGGTCCAAAATATCTCCTAATTCATTTATAATATCTGATTGATAATTTGCAATAGTTTGGTATGGATTAAATTTATTCCCTACTTCAACCTTTTTAGTTTGTTGTGAAGCATTAGAAGTAACATCTCCATTACCTGTATAATCAAGTGTAAATTCCATTTTACCTGCTTTTTGAGTATTACTTGTTGTATTAATTGTAAAATCATTAACTTTTCAGTATTTATCATCTACTAAATACTTTAATACTGGCTCATGAACTTTTCCCATTGCATTTGAAACATAATCTTTGAAACCAGCAAAAAAATCTGAAAAATCTTTTTGTCCTATTACTTCCTTATTTGTAAAAGCATTATACATTCTTGCTCCTAATTCTCCTTTTTTATATCCATCTTCTGATCATCCTATTAAATCTAAATATCTATTTTTTTGAACATTTGTAAGATCTCTAAAACTTTTTTCATTTTTAAATTCTTCTATAATAGTTTCAAATTTATAAATAGTTTCTCTGTCAATCATCATTGAATAGGCTCCCTTTGCAAAATTTAATAAATTAATACCACCATCATTATTTTCACCTATTATTGATTTATTTCAATTATCTGTTCCAATATATTGCATTATTGATTCGTATGCCTTATAAAAAGGAGAATTTTGTTTAATAAAGAATTTTTCATTGAAATCTACTTTATTTTCTGATTTTTCATACAATTTAATTAATTCTTCTATTATATAAATAATATCTTTTGCATTTGTCCCTTGTTCATCTTTATCTCTCTTTGCAACAGCATAAAAATTACTTAATTTAACTGTATCAAGAATACCAGATCCTGGAACTTTATCTAATTCGCTAATTTTATTTAGTAAATCTTCATCATCGTATATTAAAGAGTTGTCTATTTTTTTAATTCCATCTCAAACCCCTGTAATAAGTGACATTCCAACTTTTTGCATTATTGACTGAGTGGACATAAAAGAACCATCAGTAATTAAGGGAAATAAAATATTCATGAACTCTGATAAAATTAAGGCTCCATTTTTTGTATCTGATATATTTTCTAACATGGAAGCAAATAAGCTAATGAAACCATTTATATTTTGCTCTCCTGCAACTTTTGTAATTAATGCTCCAGTAGAATTAAAATAAATACCTTTTATACTTGACTTAAGTTCATTATCTGCCTTTTTAAAGTCTGTACCTTGTAACTTTCCTTTTGTAAGTGGAATTCCTGTTTTTATAATACTTCCTTCATTATAGTCTGTACTTTTCTTAGCACCATTATTCATTAAAATAGAATTATATCATGCATATCCACCTCCATTTGTTCCAGTTTTTTCCTTTGCACTTGTTTTAGGAGAAGTTGTGCCATTTGTGTCCGTAGGATTAGCTCCATCAAATCCTAAATTTAATAAGTAATTTGATAAGGCTCCCGTATCCTGAATACCTCATGCTAAATTTTTTCTTTGCTCATCTTTTGATAAATTAATATTTTTCCCCAATCCTGCTGCATAACCCATAGCATTATTATCGCTTTTGTTATATCCCTGATTACCAGATTTTGAGAATGTATCTTTAAAATAATTTATATCATTATCATCGCCATTTATCATAGTATTATAAAAGCTATTTTCATACATTCCCATAATATAACTTGCATACATTCCTGCATAGTTATCTCCATTGTAATAATTTAAAGAAGGCGCCAAGTAGTTTTTAAATCTACTTATATTTGTTGACATATTTATACTCTGATTATTATATTTATAAGAGGTAGGCATATTTAATGCTGTTGGGGTTGGTGTTAAAAATATTGATAATATTTCATTAATATTATAATTTAAGTTTTCGTGCCTTCCTCCAACTATAAGTCTTGAAATAAATTCTGCTCCCCTTAACATTTCTTCTTGCAAATTATTTTTTTCTGGATCAACAGGAATTTCTGGATCAACAGGAGGCTTAGGACCCCCACCATTTCCGCAGGCTATCGCTGATGTAGCAGTTGAACCAATTAAGGTTGCAGATGCTAATATATTTAGTAATTTTTTCATAATTAAAAATCTCCTTTTTCTTTTATTCAATAAGTACTCAGTTTTTAATTTTCATTAAGTATTATTTTCTTTTTATACTCATTTATTTAAAACTCCATAGTTTATCTTCCTTATTATTTACCCTTTAATTTTTAAATTATTGTGTTATTTAAAATAATTTTATTTCCTTTTATACTCTGTATTTTTCTATACTTAAATTTTTGCCCATTTTAATAAATCTAAGTTATTGTTTTAAAGAACGCCAAAAAATTTTAATTAAAAAAAGCGGAGGGGTTGTTGCCTTTTTAAAATTTTTCAATTCATCTGATTTAATATTACTAATTAAAATTATTATTTCTTTTCAACTATTTTTAATTTTTTTATCTTGTAATTTAATATTATTTAAATATTTGATAAACACCTTCAAAAATAAATTCAGTTTAGTTGATTTCTTATAAATAAGATGATTTAAATCTTCATTTGATTTTGAAACAGTTTTTATTACAAAATAAATGAAAAGAAAAAATATAATATAAAAAAATGAATATAATAAAAGAAAAATTATTAAAACAAATTGAGCAAAAAATAATATATTTATATAATCTAAATTAATTATTTTATCTAATTTGTAATTTGTCCATCAATATATTTCCATTGACATTAATGTTGTTCTTTCAATTGAAATATAAGTTTGAGTTATTGAAAAAACAAAAAATAGAAATGTAACTGAAATTGTTATATAAAATTTAAAATTATTATTTAGCAAACTTAACCTTATCAAGTTTTTTTTTGATATTTCATGATTATATTTTTCAATAAATTTTAATAAATCTGAAATAAATTTAGAGATAAAATACAAAGAAATCATGATTAAAGTTATATTAACTAATAGTGACAATATAATTATATTAGTTTTTTGATTTAAAATATTTTGAATAGGAAATGTTAAAAAAAGAAGAATAAAAATAATTATTAAGTTTATATTACTTCTAACTTTTTTCATTATATTTTCACCTTTTTTTAATTATAGTTGATAAAAAAAAAAAAAAAACACTAATTTTAAAAAATGTTTTTATAAAAAATGTTTTTCATATGTAAAATTAATGTTTATATACAAAGTAATTAAATTATCTTACCCTGAGCAAATGTATCATTTCCTCCACCTTTAACTTTAAATTTATTATTGTTATTAAATAGATCAATTGCTCGATTATCTTTTGCAATTTTATAGTTCACTGATACAATAAAAATCTTTTCATTTGTATTTCAAAGCATAATAATTAAGTTATCAAACTTATTTTGTAATTTGTCTGAAAGAAATTTCATTTCCTTCATCTCTAGATTATTAGTTTCTAATTCGATTAGATTTTTATGTTCTTTTTTAACTGGAATAACATCAGAATATTTTAATAATTTCTCTTCAATTAATAACTCTTCTATTTCTTTTTGATATATCTTAAATGAGTTTTTTAAATTATTTACTTTTTGTTTTATAATTACTAAATTTTCCTTACTTGCCTTTAGAGACATTATTTTATTAATTTCTTTTTCAATTAAATCATTTTTAACTTTTAATTTAAATTTATTAAATTTATCTATTAAAATTTGGATTTCTAATTTTTGTTTATTAAATAACTGTTCTAAATAACTGCTTACTTCCTTATGACTAGTTACTGCGTGATATCTAAATACTCCACTACCCTTTGACTCAACATTGGTAATTAGTAAGTCTTCAATATCTTTTGTGTTAGCAACATGGGTTCCCCCACAAAGCTCACAAGAGAATGACCCAAATTTAATTACTCTAACGTTTTTATCATACTTTTCTGTAAATAATGCTAATGCATTATGTTTTTCAATAGCCTCTTTTAATGAACAGTGAATAATTTCTCTAGGAATTTCTCTTTTGATTTCTCTTGCTATAATTGAGTGAATTTTTACTACCTCTTCTGGAGTTGCTAATCTATTATATGAAATATCAATTCTTAAACCATTTTCATCGTTATAACTACCATTTTGTAAAGCTTCTTTTCCAAGAATCTCTTGAAGAGCTGCTTGTAAAATATGTGTACCTGAATGATTTTTCATAGTATAGAAGCGTTTTTCACTATCAATTATTGCTCTAACAATATCACCATTTTTTAAAGTTCCATTAACTTGAACTTTATGAATGTGTTGTCCATTTGGACCCATTTTAACATCCATTACTAAATGGCGATTATCTTGTGAATCAATTAAATAACCATTATCAGCAGCTTGTCCCCCTTTTTCAGCATAAAAAGGTGTTTTAGTTAAAGTTATAAATACTACTTTATTTGTTACAGATTCTAATTTTTTTTCATCTTCAAAAATAAAGTTAACTTTTGAGTCACATTCTTCTAAATCATAGCCAACAAATTCGCTTTCAACTTTTAAACTTGTAAGAATCGCTGATTGTTTATTTCAAGCCTTGTCATCTTTTCTTGAGTTTCTTGCTAATTGTTTTGCCTCTTCCAAAAGTTTTTCATAACTTTTTAAATCAATTTTTACATTGGCTTCATTTGCTATTTCTGTAGTTAATTCAATTGGAAATCCAAAAGATTCAAAAAGCAATAATGCATTTTTACCACTTACTTCATTTTCTGCTTTGATAATAGATTCTAAGTGTTCATAACCCTTTGAAAGTGTTTTTAAGAATCGTAATTCTTCTTGTTTAATAACTTCCTTAACCATATCTTCTTTTTCAATTAAATATGGATAGAAGTCTTTCATTGCCTGTATTACTTTATCTACTAGTTTATATAAAAATGATTCTTTAATTCCTAATTTTCTTCCATAGACAGAACTTCTTCTAATAAGTCTTCTTATAATATATCCTCTATCTTTATTTCCAGGAAATACTCCGTCACTTATAGCAAAAACAGCTGCTCTAACATGATCAGCGATTACTTTAAAAGCTGTATTAATTTTAGTTTGTTCTTTATTTTCATTATAATAATTTTCAATTGAATATCTAAATTCTTTATTACACATTTTTTCAACTTCTTGTATTGTTGGGAAGAATATATCAGTTTCAAAGTTAGTTGGAACTTCTTGAAAAATTGAAACTAATCTTTCAAAACCAGCCCCCGTATCAATATTTTTTCTTGGTAAATCTGTATAATTATTATTCCCATCATTATTAAATTGTGAAAAAACAATATTTCAAATTTCAATATATCGATCATTTTCAATATCTTCTTTTAAAAGTTTTGATCCAACCTTTTTAGGATCTCATTTTTCACCACGATCAAAAAATATCTCTGTATTAGGTCCACATGGCCCTTGTCCTACATCTCAAAAGTTAGTATCTCTTGTTCCTTTAAAAATATGATCTTCTTTAATTCTAATAATTTTAGTTCAAACATCATAGGCTTCTTGATCTTCATTAAAGACAGTTATGTATAAAAGATTTGGATTAATATCAAATCACTTTGGAGAAGTTAAAAGTTCTCAAGCAAATTCTATTGCTTCTTTCTTAAAGTAATCCCCAATTGAAAAATTGCCTAACATTTCAAACATTGTTTGATGTCGTGCTGTAACTCCTACGTTCTCAATATCATTTGTTCTAATAGATTTTTGTGAATTTGTTAACCTAGGTGATGGAGGGTTCATTCTTCCATCAAAATATGGTTTTAAAGTAGCAACTCCGGAATTTATTCATAATAAGCTCGGATCTTCTACTGGCACTAAACTAACAGGTTCTAAAAAATAGTGATCTTTTGATTTAAAAAAATCTAGTCACATTTTTCTAATTTCATTTGCAGAAAGTTTCTTCATTTTTTTTCTCCTTAAAGATAACAAAATAATTTTAGCATATAAGTACTTATATTTATTTTATAAAGCACTCCTTGTGAACTGCCATTGTGATACCACTAAATTCAACTAAATTATAATTATCATTATTGTAAAATTTAATGTTTCAAGGTTTTTTTACATTTATTTGTGAATAATGTTCATTGTAGTCCATAATTTTTAAACAAACTAAACAAATTCTGTGGATATCAAAATTGTCTTTTTCATCTCCACATTGACAAAGTAAAGCATTACTTCAAGCATTTTTTGCAATATCATCTAAATTAATTTTTTTCATAACTATCCTTTCATTTCTATTTTGCTTGCAAAACAAAAGGTTCATACACTGAACCCCAATTTATTTATTATAGTTTGGAGCTTCCTTTGTAAGTTCCACATCATGAGGGTGACTTTCTTTTAAACTAGCATTTGTGATTTTCACAAATTTAGTCTCTAAACGTAATTTCTCAATACTTTCACTTCCAGTATAGCCCATTCCACTTTTTAAACCGCCCATTAATTGGAAAACTACTTCTCTCATTTTTCCTTTAAATGGAACTCTTGCTTCAATACCTTCTGGTACTAATTTTTTAGCACCTTTTTGGAAATAACGATCACTGCTTCCTCTTTTCATAGCAACAAGTGAACCCATTCCAACATAAGTTTTATACTTTTTGCCATTGGCAATTATTTCTTCTCCAGGTGATTCTTCAGTTCCTGCAAAAATACTTCCCATCATAACACTATGAGCACCTGCTGCAAGGGCTTTAACAATATCACCTGAATATTTTATTCCCCCATCAGCAATAATAGTTATTTCTTTATCTTTAGCTCAGTTAAAAACATCATTAATTGCAGTTATTTGAGGAACTCCAACTCCAGCAACAACTCTTGTTGTACAAATACTTCCAGGACCAACTCCAACTTTTACTCCGTTAGCACCAGCTTTATATAAAGCCTCTGCTCCTTGCGCAGTACAAATATTTCCTGCAATTATTTCTAAGTTCTTATGTTTACTTCTAATTGCTTTAATTACATCAATAATACCTTTACTGTGACCATGAGCTGAATCAATAACAATAACATCTGCTTGAGCTTTTACAAGTTCATCAACTCTTTGCATAAAGTCGTCACCTACTCCAACAGCAGCACCAACTCTTAATCTTCCTTTTTCATCTTTACACGCATTTGGATGATCAATTGCCTTATCAATATCTTTTGTTGTGATTAAACCAACTAAAGTATTATCAGCATCAACAATTGGTAATTTTTCAATTCTATTTTTTAATAGAATTGCCTTTGCTTGTTCTAGCGTTGTTGAAGGATTACCTGTAATTAAATTATCCTTAGTCATAATTACTTCTACTTTTGCTTGAAAATCTTCAAAATATTTTAGATCTCTATTTGTAAGAATTCCAATTAATTTACCACTATTATCTACAACAGGTAATCCTGATATTTTATAGGTCGCCATAATTTCATTTGCTTGTTCAACAATTGTTTCTTTTGTAATTGTAATAGGATCTGTTATAAATCCTGATTCATTTCTTTTAACTTTTTGAACTTCTAAAGATTGTTCTTCAATTGATAAGTTTTTATGAATAATTCCAATTCCACCACATCTTGCCATTTCAATAGCTAGTTTAGATTCAGTTACAGTATCCATAGCTGAACTTATTATTGGAATATTAAGTTCTATATTTTTTGTCAATTTCGTTTTTAAAGAAACATCATTGGGCAATATTTCAGAATATCTTGGTACTAATAAAACATCATCAAAAGTAATACCTTCACTAATTATTTTTCCATTTAAATCATTTTTATTCATACAAGTTCTCCTCTATTCTCATTCTATTGTTCCTGGTGGTTTTGAAGTTATATCATAAACTACTCTATTAACTCCATCTACCTTATTAATAATTTCATTAACAACTTTATCTAAAAACTCTCAAGGTAAGTGTGTACTTGAAGCTGTCATAAAATCAATTGTATTTACACTTCGCAAAGCAACCACATAATCATAAGTTCTATTATCTCCCATAACACCAACTGTTTTTACAGGCAATAGTGTAACAAAGGCTTGAGATACTTCATTATATAAATTTGTTTCAATTAAATTACTAATAAAAATATCATCAGCTTCTCTTAAAATTTCACATTTTTCTTTTGTAACTTCACCGATAACTCTCACTCCAAGACCAGGCCCTGGAAAAGGATGACGATCAATCATTAAAGGAGGAATTCCTAGTTCCCTTCCCACAGCTCTTACTTCATCTTTAAATAACTCTCTTAAAGGTTCTAATAAGTCAAACTTTAAATCCTTAGGCAAACCACCAACATTATGATGTGATTTAATTGTTTTTGAAACATGACCATTACTTGAAGACTCAATTACATCTGGATAAATTGTTCCCTGAGCCAAAAATTTTGCACCTTGCATTTTTCTTGCCTCTTCACTAAAAATTCCAATAAATTTTTTACCAATAATTTTTCTTTTGTCTTCTGGATCAATTTGGCCCTTTAATTCTTTATAAAATTCTTTACTTGCATCAACCAACTTGATATTCATATCAAATTCTTTATTGTATAAATCCATTACTTTTTTAGCTTCATCTTTTCTTAATAAACCAGTATCTACTAAAATACATTTTAGTTGCTTACCAATTGCTTTTGAAATTAAAGCTGCAGCTACTGATGAATCCACTCCTCCAGAAAGACCTAAAATAACTTGCTCATCTCCAACAATTTCTTTTATTTCTTTTATTTTATTTTCAATGAATTGCTTCATTTCTCAATCTTTCTTGCATTTTGAAATCTCAAAAATAAAATTTTTTAAAATTTGAGTTCCTTTTTCAGAGTGAGTAACTTCAGCATGAAATTGAATTCCATAGATCTTCATTTTTTCATTTTCGATACCTGCAACTGATGAATCTGAATGAGCAATTTGTTTAAAACCAGCAGGCATTTTTGTTAAATGATCTGCATGACTCATTCATACTTGTGAATTTTGATTAACCTTTTTAAATAATAGACTTTTTTCATCATCAATATATAATTTAGCTTTACCAAATTCTTGAGAATCAGCTAATTCAACTTTACCACCAAATATTTCAGTAATTAGTTGCATACCATAACAAACACCTAATATTGGAACTCCAAGATTAAATATTTCCTTATCAATTTTATAAGCTTCATTCAAATATACACTATTTGGTCCACCAGATAAAATTATAGCTTTTAAATCTTTATATTTTTTTAAGTCCTCTATTGTTTTATCAAAGGGTATAACTTCAGCATAGACATTTAAATTTCTTACTCTTCTTGCTAACAATTGAGTATATTGACTTCCAAAATCAAAAATAAGTATTTGCGTATTTAACATTTTTCTAACCTCTAACTATTTTAAATAGAACACATCAAGTTTTCTTTTTATTATACATCAAAAAAACACCATTATATTTCTAGCATTCCTAGTTTATAAGGTGTTTATATTAATTATTAATTTTTAAAAGTTAATTGGTTTTCCTGATTCCAATGCTTCAGCTGCTTCACCAATAGCTTCACTCAATGAAGGGTGAGGATGAATAGCTCTTGCAATCTCACTAATTGTAGCTTCAGATTCCATAACAGTTGTAATTTCTGAAATCATATCTGTTGCTGTATTTGAAATAATATGACACCCTAATACTTGTTTATATTTTGGTTCACAAATTAATTTAACAAATCCACCTGTATTTCCATCTGCAAGTGCTTTACCAATTGCTGCAAATGGAAATTTATATACTTTGTAATCTGTTCCAGATTTTTTCAATTCATCTTCTGTTTTTCCAACACAAGCTACTTCTGGATAAGTATAAATACAGCTTGGAACTCTATCAAAATTCATAGTTAAATCTTCAGCATGTTCATTACCTAATCTTTTTGCGATTCTATTAGCTGCAATAATACCTTGGTGAGAAGCAACATGAGCTAGCATCATTTTTCCTGTAACATCACCAATTGAATAAACTCCATCAATATTTGTTTCACAATATTCATTTACATTGATGTGACCTCGTTCATTCATTTCCAAACCAATTTTATCAAATCCTTCAGTTATAACTTTACGTCCAACTGATTGTAAACAGTAATCTGCTTTAATTTTATATTCTTTACCATCTTTTTCATAAATTACTTCTTTTTTACCAAAAGACTTTGTATTAACTCCATAAATTATTTCTAAATTTCCTCTAGATAATAATTCTTTTGTCATTTCTTTTGAAACATCACTATCTAACATTTCTAAGATTGTTGGTAAGAATTGTAATACTGTAACTTTTGTTCCTAATCTCTTATAAACACAAGCAAACTCAATTCCTATAACGCCTCCACCAATAATAACTAATTCCTTTGGAATTTTAGTAAGTGCCAATGCTCCTGTTGAATCGATTAATCAACCTGATTCAATAGCTTCTTTTGCTCCTGGTAAATTGAAATGATTTGGTACACTTCCAGTAGCCACAATCAAATTGTCACAAGTATATTTTTTACCATTTACACTTACAGTATTTTTATCAATTGCTTTTGCATGACCTTCAATTGCTGTAACCTTGTTTTTTTTCAAAAGACCTTTTACACCAGTTGTTAGTTTATTTACAACATCATCTTTTCTTGCTTGAATTGCTTTTCAATCAGCTTTTACTCCTGTTACATCAACTTTGATTCCATACTTATCTGCGCGTTTTGTAATTTGCTCATATAAATATGCTGACTTTAATAATGTCTTAGTTGGTATACAACCAATATTTAAACAAACTCCACCATAATTACCTTTTTCAATAATTAATGTTTTCAATCCAAGTTGAGCACATTTAATAGCTGAAACATAACCTCCAACTCCAGCACCAATAACTATTACTTCATAGTGATTTTCTGGATTTGTTGAATTAAATTTAGGTGCTGGTTTTAATTGTCCACCTTTACCTTGCGTAAGACCTGACATATTAACATTATTTACTGCATTTACAATAGTTTCTACTGCTGATCTTTTTGGAGGAACAGCTCTTGTTCTTCCTCTTGAAAGAAGATCATTTGAAACGGGTGTTGCACCAACAACTGATGCATTTTCCTCTACTGGTTCTGATTTAGATTT
This sequence comes from Spiroplasma endosymbiont of Cantharis rufa, assembly GCF_964019665.1. Classification (NCBI taxonomy): domain Bacteria; kingdom Bacillati; phylum Mycoplasmatota; class Mollicutes; order Entomoplasmatales; family Spiroplasmataceae; genus Spiroplasma; species Spiroplasma endosymbiont of Cantharis rufa. The sequence goes on from NZ_OZ026459.1 coordinate 1,168,457, forward strand.
TGCTTCTTCTTTTGGAGCATCACCTTTACCATCATCAATTTCAACAACAACTTGACCAACTTTAATTTCTTGATTTGCTGAAATTAAAATTGTTGCTACTTTACCATCAACTGGTGCATAAATATCCGAAGTAACTTTATCAGTTTCAACATTAAAAAGAGCATCTCCCATTTTAACCTGATCTCCAACTTTTACAAGAACTTCAGTAACTGTACCTTCTGTTAAGCCCTCTCCAATATCTGCGAATTTTACTTTAAACATATTTCTAATTCTCCTAAACTAACAGAGTTGCAGGATTTTGTAAGTAGTATGCTACTCTTGTTAAAAATCTTCCTGCATCTGCTCCATCAATTACTTTATGATCTGCAGTTATTGAAAATGGCATATAGTCTCTAATTGCAATTTCTTCTTTAATTACCCCAGGCGCTCTTGTAATTGTTCCAATACCTAAAATAGCTGCTTCTGGAAAGTTGACAATTGGTGTTGCATAATCTAATCCTACAGCTCCAAAGTTAGTTACTGTAAATGTTGCTCCACTCATTTCTGTAGCTGAAAGTTTTTTATTTCTTGCCTTAGTTGCTAAATCATTTATTTTTACAGCAATTTGTAAAACACTTAATTTATCAGCTCCTCTAATAACTGGAACCATTAAACCATCAGGTGTATCACAAGCCATACCAATATTGATTTGTTGAGCAAATTTTGTTGCTTTATTTTCTTCATCAATTCTTACATTTAAATTTGGCATATCTTTTAATGCATTAGCACTTGCTTTAATAATAAATGCTAAATAAGTTAATTTAACTCTCAATGAATCTGCATGCCCTTTAAGTTGTTTTCTAATATTTACTAACTCAGTAACATCTAAATTTCTTAATCCTGTAAATCCAGCAACTTTTTCATGAGCTGTTGTCATTGCTTTAACAGTTGCTTTTCTAATTGGATTTCAAGGTTTTGATTCAAATGTTAGAGGCTCATTAATTTCAGGAACTGAGATTAATGGATTTGAGTAATCAATTGCTGCCCCTTTTGGCCCAGGTACTGCTGCTTTTATTGATGGCGCAACGCTTTGTGGATTTGCTGCATACCCTTCAACATCAGAAACTAATATTCTATTATTTGGACCAGTAGGACTAACTTTTGAAAGATCTACTCCCATAACTGCTGCAACTTTTCTTGCTAATGGAGATGCTTTAACATCAACATTGCTATTATCAATAATACTTATTTGAGAAGCAATATTTGCTTTAGGTGCAACCTCTCTTGCTTTTCTTGAAATAACTTCATTTGAAACTGGTGTTGCACCAACAACTGATGCATTTTCCTCCACTGGTTCTGATTTAGATGTTGCTTCTTCTTTTGAAGCATCACCTTTACCATCATCAATTTCAACAACAACTTGACCAACTTTAATTTCTTGATTTGCTGAAATTAAAATTGTTGCTACTTTACCATCAACTGGTGCATAAATATCCGAAGTAACTTTATCAGTTTCAACATTAAAAAGAGCATCTCCCATTTTAACTTGATCTCCAACTTTTACAAGAACTTCAGTAACTGTACCTTCTGTTAAACCTTCTCCAATATCTGCGAATTTTACTTTAAACATATTTCTAATTCTCCTCTTAGTATCTAAAATTTATAATTTAAGATTTCTTCCATTTTAACTAGTATTTTTTTTGGATGAGGTTGGTGGTAAGCTTCACCTGAGTCGAAAGGTATAACAATGTCATATCCTGTACATCTCATTGATGGAGCTTTTAAATATTCAAAACATTCTTCGTTTACTGAAGCAATAATTTCAGATGATACTGAAAATGATCTAATTGCTTCATGAACAACTAATAATCTTCCTGTTTTTTTAACAGATTCAAAAATCATTTCTTTATCTCATGGTTGAATTGAGCGTAAATCAATTAATTCAATTGTAACATCTGGATTTTTTTCTTCTAACTCATCAATTGCTTTTTGGCAATCAACTGTTTGAGCTCCATAAGTAACAACTGTTAAGTCATTTCCCTCTTGGATTTTAAAGGCTTTTCCTATTTCAACAGTATAAAATCCTTCAGGAACTTCTTGTTTAAATGCTCTATATAGTTTTGTTGGTTCAAAAACAATAACTGGATCTGGTGATTCAATTGCTGCCAAAATTAAACCCTTTGTATCGTAAGGTGTTGAAGGACAAACTACTTTAATACCTGGAGTATGAGCATACATTGCTTCCATAGCTTCAGAATGTAATTCCAGAGCTCTAATTCCACCACCCATTGGCATTCTTATAACAACTGGTGTTGGGTACTTCCCTCTTGTTCTGTTTCTCATTCTACCCATATGTCCTAAAATATTTTGTAATGATGGTCATCCTAAACCTTCAAATTGTAATTCTACAACTGGTTTCATTTTATTTACTGCCATACCAATAGCTACACCAGCAAATACAGCTTCTGAGATTGGAGCATCAAAACACCTTTTTTCACCAAACTTGGCTTGTAATCCTTCTGTTGCTCTGAACACTCCACCTTCATAACCAGCATCTTCTCCATAAACAACAACGTCATCTCATTTTTCCATAGCAACTTCTAATGCTTCTGAAACTGCTTTAACATTATTTAAAACTTTCATTAATGGTGTCCTCCTTTAGCTACTTCTGGATATTTAGTGAAAAATTCTTTTGCTTCCTTATATTGTTTTTCTAAATCTGGAGTTTTTTCAGCAAATTGGAAGTTAAAGATATCTTCTAATTCATATGATTTATTTGCTTCAGCTCAGTCAAATTCAGTTCTAATAAGTTCATCTTGAGTTTTATCTAATTCCTCTTGCATTTTATCATTTCATATTTTTTTGCTAACTAAATATTTTTTCATTCTTATTAATGGATCTGATTTAAGTGCTTCTTCAAATTCAGATTTTGGTCTATAAATATCTGGGTTGTCTGATGATGAATGGGCTCCTAATCTATATGTATCACATTCAATGAAAACTGGACCTTTACCACTTCTTGCATGTTCGATAGCTTCTTTTGCAACTGCATAAACCGCAAGTAAGTCATTTCCATCAACTTTAATTGAAGGCATTCCTGATGCAATACCTTTTACAGCAATATTTATTGATTTTGTAGATTTTTTATAAGGTGTTGAAATAGCTCATTTATTATTTTCACAAATGAAAACAACTGGTAGTTCATGAATTTTTGCAAAGTTCATTGCTTCATAAGTTTCACCTTCACTCATTCCACCATCACCTGTTGTAGTTACCGCAACTCCACCTGTTCCTCTATATTTTTCTGCAAAAGCTATTCCTGTTGCATGTGAATATTGAGAACCAATAATAATATTTGGTGGTAAAGAGTTAACACCCTCTGGTGATTGACCACCATATTCATTTCCCATTCAATAAAGCATTATATTTCTCATTGGCATACCAACGCTTAATCAAGCAGCATTATTTCTATAACCAGATGAAAATCAATCTTTTCCTTTTATTAAAGGCATTGTATATCCAATTTCAGATGCCTCTTGTCCTGTTGAAGAAAGAAACGATAATAATCTTCCTTGTCTTTGCGCTTTATTTTGAAAATCATCTTGTCTTCTTGAAAGATTCATTAATCAATACGCATCAATTAATTCTTTATCTGTCATTTCAGGCATCAATTTTTCATCAACAATTTTTCCATCTTTATCCATAACACGAACTATTTCGTCCTTTAATGGATCAAATTTTCCTATAAATTTCATTTTTACCTCCTATTGTATCAATAAGTCTAGTATATCTTTACTTGTGAAGTTTTCACCAAATATTTTTTTAATATCTGACTTATTTAAAACATCTTCTAAAATAAATGTCTCATATTTTAAATTTACCAATTTATTTTCAAGGTCTTCTGTTCCTTGGAAACCTAAAAAGTCTCCATAGAATTTGGCATCTTTGATAACTCCTTTTTCAATTTTTAAAAGAGCTTCAATCGATCCTTTGCCCTCTAACCTTTGTTTATTTCTATAATCAAAGTCCGCATTTTTTGCATAATTCCAATCTGAGTTCCTAAATTTCTTTTCGCTAAGATCTTTTATTTCTTTTATTTCATCTTCGCTTAAATTAATTGTTTTTATTTCGTCTGATTTTTTATATGTTTCAATTAATTTATTCATAAAAGCTTCAATATCAATTTTATTTTTTACTTCCGAATTTATGTTTGTAACCCTAGCTTCAATTGATTTAATATTTTTTGAAAGAATTTTTGCTCTGTCAACAGTTAAATAGTTAGTTAATTTATTCAAATTCGCATTGAATAATATTGTTCCATGTTGTAAAAATCTGTCTTCATATTTTCACATAGCATTTCCAGAAATCTTTTTACCATTTAATTCAATGTCATTTCTTCCAGAAAATTTTGCAGGAACATTTAACTCATTAAGAGTTTTAATAACAGGATCCAACATTGTTGAAAATAAAGAAACACCTTTATTTTCTAAATCTGTATAAATAATGCTGAAATTCATATTTCCTAAATCATGAAAAACTGTTCCACCACCACTATTTCTTCTGACAATGTTAACAGAATCTTTTTGAGCATTTTGAAGGTTTATTTCTCAAGCAGCATTTTGATTTCTTCCAACCACAATTGTGTTATCATTTTGTCATAAAAAAAGAATTGGTTCTGTATATTTTTTATTCTTTACAAAATATTCTTCTGTTGCTAAGTTAAAAGACGGGTCAACACAAGAAGTTTTATATATAAACATTTAGATACTTCCCTTCTATACAACTATATTCTAAGGTATTTATTTCAAAGTTGAGGAAATTTTTTAAATAAAGAAAATTATTTTCTAAATTTTTCCAATGGTATTCATTTTTTATCAAAAAAAATGAACTAAAAAAAGATATAATCATTTGTAAAGGAGTCAATTATGCAATTACAACATTTATCAAAAAAGAGATTAATTTTAATAGATTTAGACGGTACAACTTTAATGTCTAATGGAGAAGAGATTCATAAAACTACAAAAGAAGCTTTAATTAACGCTACTAAAAATGGTCATGAAGTTTGTATAATAACAGGAAGACCTCATAGAGCAAGTATTAGATTTTTTAATGAGCTTGGATTAACTACACTTTTAACAAATTTTGATGGAGCACATATACACGATCCTGTATCAATGAAATTTAAAAGAATAGTTTTTCCTATAAGTGAAGAGGTAGTTAAAGAAATAATGTTACATCCCGTTATTAAATCAAGTATTTCAAATATACTTATTGAATCATATAATAAAGCAATGGTTAAGGAAAAAAATGAGTTCATAGAAAACTTTTTTCATCTTGATGATGTAGCTGATGATGAATATAAAATTATTGACCCATATAAGCATTGAGAAGGTGCTGCCACTAACGTGGTTTTATTTATAGATACTGAAGATAATAAAGATAATGTTTTAAGAGTATTAGAAAAATTTAAGAACACAATTAAAATACAATCGGGAAATGTCTATGGGAATTTAAGTGAATCTTCAAAGTTAATGGTTACTTTAACTAATAAAATTGTGAATAAGGGTTTTGTTGCAGACATATTAGCACAATACTATAATAAAGATATTAGAGATGTTATTGCTTTTGGAGATCAAATGAATGATTATGAAATGGTTCAGAAAGTAGGTTATGGAGTAGCTATGAAAAATGGAAGTACAGCTCTAAAAAACATTGCAGCAGGAATAACAAATCTTAGTAATGATGAGGGTGGTCTTGGCGAATATCTTGAAAAACTTTTAAGAGGAATGGAAGTTTAAAAAAAACTGGTTATCCAGTTTTTTATTTTGTAATTTCATCTAATTGATTTATAAGATCATTAATTTCATCTACTAAAGGCTTATATGTTTCTGCAATTAAAAAGTCTACGCCAACCTCTTTTAAGATTTCTAACGGAGGTTTTGAACCTCCTAACTTTAAGAAATTAATTATTGTATTCTTATTACCTTTTTTAAAATCCTTATATAATTTAAAGCTAGCTACTAAATCAACTGCATATTTATAAACATAAAATGGAGATTGAAAAAAATGAGAAATATAAGGTCATGAGTAATCTTGTTCATCTTTATCATCAAACTCATCATATCCAAATTCTTTTTGTTTCTCTATATATAAATCATTTAAACTATCAGTAGTAATTGCCTCTCCATCTTCAATTAATTTATGGGCACTATACTCAAAATCGGCAAATTGAATTTGTCTATAAAATGTTGAAATTAGATCAAATATTCTTTGTTGTAATAAGTATTTTTTTTCTTCAACATTTTCTGTAGATAAAAATAAATAATCAAATAATAAATGTTCATTTAATGTTGATGCCACTTCAGCTAATAAAATTGGATAATTATTCAAGGGGTATTTTTGAGATTCATCTGCAAATAAAGTATGAACAGAATGACCAATCTCATGAGCTAAAGTAGTCACTGATCCTAATTGCTCATCTCAATTCATTAAAATTATTGGTTCAACACCATTGCCACCAGATGAGTATGCTCCATCAGATTTATTTTCATCTTCATAATAATCAATTAATGAGTCTTTAAAAGCCGTTTCCAATTTTACTTGGTATTCATTTCCTAAAACAGTTAGACACTTCTTAACAATATCTTTACCTTCTTCTACACTAAAATTTTTTTTATAATTCTTAGAGACTTTTAAAAATCTATCAGTTGAATAAAATTTTTCAAAGTTATATATTTTTTTTATCAGTCTATTATACTTTTTAAAATTTATTATTGTGTCCTTTCCAAATTTAATTAGATTTAAATAAATCTCCTCACTGACTTGGTCATCAAATAAATTCATTTCCAGAATTGATTTATAATTTCTAACATTTTTTTCTTCATTTTGAACTTGTATAATTGCTTCATATATTTTTGCATAGCTATGCTTTCTTGAACTATAATTTTTAAAATATAATTTGTTTGCTTCTCTTCGTTTTTCTTGATCTTTTATTGGATCAGAATTCTCCATAATTTCTTTATATAAAGATAAAGTTAATTCTACCTCCTGATTATTTCATTCAATTATAGAGTTTTGCTTATCTGCATAAGATAATGAATCATATAAATTTCCAACTGCATTTCTGCTTCTTGAAACTTTACTCATTAATTCTTCATCTGTTTTTGAAAGAATGAATTTAGAAGATTTAAAAAAAATATTAAAATAATATTTATATTCATTCATATTATTTTCTTCTAATCATTGAAAAATTTTTTTATCTCCTATTTCCTTTAATTCATTTGATACAAAAGCTTTTTTAATATTAAAATTTTGATAAAAATTATCTAGTAAAGAGCTTAACTCTTGATTTTCGCTATTTGTTTGATCAATATCAATTAAATGAGCATATTGATTTAATCTAGATAAAATAAAATCAATATTTTTTTCAAGTTCTAAATAATGTAAAAACTTTTTTTCATTGTCTAGTTTTCCATTTAACTTTGATATTTCTTCAACAAATAATTTAGCCTTACTTAGATCTAGTTTTCAGCTTTTAAAGTCTTTGTATAAGTGAGAAAAGTCTCATTTATATTTTTCATTTATTTCATTTCTTTTCATATTTTTATTATATAGAATAAAAGAAAATTTATATTTCATATTAGCAATAACTTTTTTAAATAAAAAAAGGATTCTAAGTAAATTAAAATCCCCATTTTATTTATTTTTTTAATAATTCAAACATAGTTTTTAACATTGGTGCTCTACCACGTTTATTTGCATCTGCTGTTGCAGCTATATCCAAATGAATATATTCTTTTCCTTCAGTGAAAGAATCTAAAAAGGCTGCAGCTGTTGATGAACCAGCTTCTCTACCAGGTTCAGAGTTTGCTAAATCCGCTATTTTTGAACATTGCATTGCTTTTAAATGATCTCCAATTATTGGTTGTCTTCAAATTGGTTCTTGACCTTTTTTTGAAGCATTTTCAAATTCTTTATGGAATTCATCATATTTTGAAAATGTTCCAGTAAATCATCTTCCAAGTGCTATTGCTATTGCTCCTGTTAAAGTTGCTACAGTAATTGCTCTATCAGCTTTTGCTTCTCTTACAGCATAAGTAATTCCATCAGCTAATACTAATCTACCTTCTGCATCTGTATTAGTTATTTCAACAGTTTTTCCATTCATAGATTTAATTACAGATTCTGTTAAAGTTGCTTTTCCACCAATTCTATTATCTGTTAGCATTGCAATAGATACAACATTACATTTTGCTTTTGCTTTTGCAAGTGCCATAATAGTTGAAGAAACTATAGCTGCACCTGACATATCAAATTTCATATTATCTAGAAAGTTTGAAGGCTTTAAGTTATATCCTCCTGTATCAAAAGTAATTCCCTTACCAACTAATGCTGTTCTCTTTTGAGAAGAATCTGATTTATATTCCATTACAACAACTCTTGGATCAATATTACTTCCTGCATTAACTGAAAGTAATAATCCCATACCCATTGATTCAATTTGTTTTTTATCATAAACTGTCACTTTTAAATCTTTTATTTCTTTAGCTTTTGTAACAATTCTATTTGCAATTTCAACAGATGTACCAATGTTTGGTGGTAAATCTTGTAAGTCTCTTGCAAAATTTAAGTACTCCATTTTAATTGCTGATTCCTCATAAATTGCATTAAATTTTTTATCAAATAAAAAATTAATTGATTTTGGTTCTGCTTGCTTTTCCTTCATTTCAAACTCTTTATGTGCAGCAAACATAATTGTTTCTATAACTTTTTGAAAAGCCTCTTCTTCATTTTTAAACTTTGATGCAAATGACTCTACATTAACATTTAAATCATATTTATTTGATTTAATTATTGTTTCCAGAGAATCACCTAGTTCTCTAAGACAAGGTTTATCATTTAAAAAATAATATAAAGTTTTATCTTCACTAATTAATGAAGTAACTCCATTTTCTTTAACAACTAACTCATTTAATTTATCCTTTGAGCCAACTGCTTTTAAAGTTAATGTAAATTCTTTTTTATTGTTTGTTATCATTTTATTTCTCCTTTTAATTTACAAGATTATAATATCATTTTTAACACTACTTTATTACAAAGGTTTCCTTACATTTTTTATTTGTACATTTACCATAAATTATTAACTTTAATTTCTCAGTGTCTTTTTCATAATTTAAAAAACTTTTAACCATACCATGACCGTTTGGGCATTTTAATTTTCTATTAACTAATTTAGTATTTAAAGAATAAAATTTTGATTTTGTTGAGTAAATATAATATGTTTCTTTCATTAATCTATCATTTTGATTATCTATTTCATCCAAAATTAAAAAGTTAATGTCTGCAATACCCTCAACTTTTGATCTCATTTTATAATAAAATCTTTCCTTGCTAGTTTTAAAACCATTAACATGTTGTTTAAATCTACTAATTAAATTTCTAGATTCTCCAATATAACAAAAATTTAATTTATTATTGACTATTGAATACATAAGATATGTTCCGGAAACCTTATAATTAATTTGAAATAATTCCAAACTATTAAAACTTGATCTAGTTATCAATAAATTATTAATAAAATGTAATAAATAATTTTCTGATAAAGACTTATATTTTAAATCACTAGAATTTTTAATATTAGTTATTGCTTTAAATTGTTCTTTTAAGTCCATAAAAAATCACCCTTACTTACTATTATAAATTAAAAAAAAATCCCTTATGGAATTTTTTATTATTTATTAAATTATTTAACGATTGAAACAACTGTTCCAGCACCAATAGTTCTTCCACCTTCACGGATTGAGAATTTTGTACCTTGCTCAACAGCAATTGGTTTAATTAATTCAATAACTAATTCAACATTATCCCCAGGCATAACCATGTCTGTTCCACTTGGTAAGTGAACTTCCCCAGTAACATCTGTAGTTCTAAAATAGAATTGAGGACGATATTTGTTAAAGAATGGTTTGTGTCTTCCACCTTCTTCTTGTGTTAAAGCATAAACTGATGCGTTTAATTTTGTATGTGGTTTAATTGTTCCTGGTTTTGCAAGAACTTGTCCACGTTCAATATTATCTCTATCAACACCTCTTAATAGTGCTCCAACATTATCTCCAGCTTCAGCAAAGTCTAGTAATTTTCTAAACATTTCTAATCCTGTAACAACAACTTTTTTACTATCTTCAACCAATCCAACAATTTCAATTTCGTCGTTTACTTTAACAACTCCTCTTTCAACTCTTCCAGTTGCAACTGTTCCACGACCTGTAATAGTAAATACATCTTCTACAGGCATTAAGAAAGTTTTTTCTTTATCACGAGCTGGTGTTGGGATATATGCATCAACAGCATCCATTAATTCTTCAACTTTAGTTACTCATTTAGCATCACCATTTAATGCTCCTAAAGCTGATCCACGAATAACAGGTGCTCCATCTCCATCAAAGTCATATGCAGATAATAAATCTCTAACTTCCATTTCAACTAAATCTATTAATTCTTCGTCATCTACCATATCACATTTATTTAAAAATACTGCGATAGCTGGTACTCCAACTTGTCTTGATAATAAGATATGCTCTCTTGTTTGAGGCATTGGTCCATCAGTTGCAGCAACAACAAGGATTCCACCATCCATTTGTGCAGCTCCTGTAATCATGTTTTTAACATAATCGGCGTGACCTGGACAGTCTACGTGAGCGTAGTGTCTTTTTTCTGTTTTATATTCAACGTGAGAAGTATTAATTGTAATACCTCTTTCTCTTTCTTCGGGTGCATTATCAATATTTGCATAATCTTTGAATTCTGCTCCACCTTTTGCTGCTAATACTTTTGTAATTGCAGCTGTTAAAGTAGTTTTACCGTGGTCAACGTGTCCGATTGTTCCAATGTTAACGTGAGGTAAACTACGGTCAAATGCTTCTTTTGCCATGTTTTTTCATTCCTTCCATTTGGTTCTAATTTATAATTATTTTGACCAAGTGTCCTAATAATTATAAATACATTTTGTTTAAAGTACAATACTTTTTTTATTTGATAATAAGGTACTATTTACCTTGTTTTTTAATAATATCTTCAGCAATGTTTTTTGGTGCTTCATTATAGTGACTAAAAATCATTGTATAATTTCCACGACCTTGTGTAAACGAACGAAGTTCAGTTGCATAACCAAACATTTCTGAAAGAGGAACTTTTGATTTAATTGTTTGTGCATTTCCCCTTTGTTCTGAACCTTCAATTAAACCACGTTTTGATGAAATGTTACCCATTACATCTCCGTAGTATTCATCTGGTACAGTTACTTCAACTGACATAATTGGTTCTAAAAGAACTGGGTTAACTTTTTTAGCAGCTTCTTTTAGTGCTAATGATGCAGCAATTTTATATGCCATCTCATTTGAATCGACATCATGATATGATCCATCCACTATTGTTGCTTTTACGTCTATCATTGGAAATCCAGCAATTATTCCATTTTGTAAAGCATTTTCTAGTCCTACTCTTGCAGCATTGATATATTCTTTTGAGATTTTACCTCCAACAATTTTATCAATTCATTCAAATCCTTTATCATGATTTGGTTCAAACTCAATCACAACGTGTCCATATTGTCCACGCCCTCCTGATTGTTTAACATATTTCCCTTCAACTTTTGCTGAACCCTTAATTGTTTCACGATATGAAACTTGAGGTGCTCCAACATTTGTTTCTACTTTAAATTCTCTTTTTAAACGGTCAACAATAATATCAAGGTGTAGTTCACCCATTCCAGCAATTATTGTTTGTCCAGTTTCTTCATCAGTAAAAGTTCTAAATGTTGGATCTTCTTCTGATAATTTGTTTAATGACAAACCTAGTTTTTCTTGATCTGCTTTAGTTTTTGGTTCTAATGCTAAATGAATAACTGGTTCTGGGAATACCATCGATTCTAAAATAATTTCATTTTTTTCATCTGTTAATGTATCCCCAGTTGTTGTATCTTTCAATCCAACAGCTGCAGCAATATCTCCAGCATAAACTTCATCTATTTCTTCACGATTATTTGCATGCATTTTTAATAAACGTCCTACACGCTCTTTTTTATCTTTGGTTGCATTTAATACATAACTACCTTTTGCTAAAACTCCTGAATAAACTCTAAAGAATGTTAGTTTTCCAACAAATGGATCAGTCATAATTTTAAAAGCTAATGCAGCAAATGGTTGGTCATCTGCGGCTTTTCTTTCAGCCTCTGTTCCATTTGGCAAAATTCCTTTAATTGAAGGAACATCCAATGGTGATGGTAAATAATCAACAACAGCATCTAATAATAATTTAACACCTTTGTTTTTAAATGCTGACCCAGCTAGTACCGGGAAAAACTCAGCTGATATTACACCTTTACGAATTGCTGATTTTAATTCTGGAATTGTAATTTCTTCTCCATCCAAAAATTTAACCATCAAATCTTCATCGTATTCAACAGCCATTTCAACTAGTTGTGCTCTTAATTGTACTGCACTATCTTTTAAATCTGCAGGAATTTCAATTTCCTTAGCAACTTCTTCAGCAGCTCCATCAAAACCTCAAGCTTTCATTTCAACTAAATCAATAATTCCGTTAAATTGATCTTCTGCTCCAATTGGCAATTGAATTGGAGCAGCTTTTGCTCCCAATCTATCTCCAATTGTTTTTACTGAGTATAAAAAATCAGCTCCAGTTTTATCCATTTTATTAACAAAAACTACTCTTGGTACTTTATATGTTGTAGCTTGTCTTCAAACAGTCTCTGTTTGTGGTTCCACACCACTTTGACCGTCTAAAACAGCTACAGCTCCATCAAGAACTCTTAATGATCTTTCAACTTCAACTGTGAAGTCAACGTGACCAGGAGTATCAATGATATTAAATCTATGATCTGCTCAAAATGCTGTTGTAGCTGCAGATGTAATTGTAATACCACGTTCTTGCTCTTGGGCCATTCAATCCATTTGTGATTCACCTTCATGAGTTTCACCAATTTTATGAATTCTACCTGTATGGAATAAAATACGTTCTGTAGTTGTAGTCTTACCAGCATCAATGTGAGCCATAATACCAAAGTTACGAGTCATATTTAAACTATATTCTCTTGGCATATTCTTTTCTCCTTATTTTCTATTATCAACGATAATGTGCAAATGCTTTATTAGCTTCAGCCATTTTGTGAATATCTTCACGTTTTTTAACTGATCCACCAACACCATTTGATGCATCAATAATTTCGTTTGCTAATCTGTCAATCATTTCTTTTTCATTTCTTAATCTTGAATAATTAATTAATCATCTTAAAGCTAAAGTAACTTTTCTTTCTGTTGAAACTTCAACAGGAACTTGATAGTTTGCTCCCCCAATACGACGAACTTTTAGTTCTAAATGAGGCTTAATATTTTCAATAGCTTTATCAAAAACTTCGATTGGAGTAGTTCCAGTCTTTTCTTTTATTTTTTCAAAAGCCTTGTATAAGATGTGTTGAGCTGTTCCTCTTTTACCATCTAACATAATTTTATTAACTGCTCTACTTACTAGTTTTGAGTTATAAATTGGATCTGGTAATACGTCTCTCTTTTCTGCTTGATGTTTACGCATATTATATTCTCCTTTCTCTTTTATTTATAAAATGTGAATTACACTCTTTTATTTTTTCTCTTTAGGTCTTTTTGTTCCATATAAAGAACGAGATTGCATTCTTCCGTTAACTCCAGTTGTATCTAAAGTACCACGAATTATATGATAACGAACCCCAGGTAAGTCTTTTACCCTTCCCCCACGAATAAGCACAACACTATGTTCTTGTAAGTTGTGTCCTTCTCCTGGAATATAAGCTGTTACCTCCATACCGTTAGTTAATCTAACCCTTGCATACTTACGTAAAGCCGAGTTAGGTTTTTTAGGAGTCATAGTTGCAACCCTTGTACAAACACCTCTTTTTTGTGGTGCTGAAACTCTAGTAACTTTTTTTAATAAAGTGTTAACTCCTCTGTTTAAAGCAGGAGCTTTAGTTTTTCATGTTTTTGCTTTTCTTGGTTTTCTAACTAATTGATTGATTGTTGCCATTTAAGGTTCCTCCTTTCCACAATACCGAGTGTATTGTAATCACACAAAATATATTATATATTAAAAAAGAGCTAATTATTAATATTTTTAGCTCTTTTTTTTGATTTTTTAATACTTAAAATAAGCATATATTTGGCATTATATTATCAAATACTTTTTGATTCATCATTCCTTCTTGTAAAGGATAAATTAAAATAAGTTCTAATAAATAAACCATTAAATAGTAGAAATTCATATATTCCATAAATATTTCAATTCTTTTTGTTGATAATTGATCCTCTTCAATTGTAGATAATCTTTTATATGTATTTTTATAATTTTGATTAAATTCTAAAATGTTCTCCATTAGTTTTGAAAAAGCTGATTGAGTATCTAATTCAGAAATTCTTTTTAAAAAATCATCCATGGGTTTAAAAGTATTATTAATATCTTCTTTTAAATTCAGTTCTTTATATTTTTCAAGTAGTTCATTTGTTTTAACTCCAAAAGTTTGAACGGCAGTTGCAACTATTATATCAATTCCTTTGGAATCTTTTACAACCTCTTTTTCTAATTTTTCTTTTTCCAAATTAACATCAAGAGAGATTAAAACAATAATAGCATTTTGAAAGATAGACATTAAGTGATTTAAAATAATCAATTTATCTGAATTGTTATCTAAAGGTTTTCACTCTCCAAAAGTTTTATCAAAATTTTGGCCAAACAATTCCACTTCTTCTCTTGTATAAATCTGACTATTCTTCTTTAAAAATTCTTCAATATTTTTAGGAATCTTAAACTCATTAGAGATATTTTGTTTTAAATTTTCATATACAGTATTAACTCTTTTTATAATAGTTCTTTCATAATTAATAGGTTTAATTGTTTTCATAAAATCCTTTTCTATATTTATATACAAGATAATCATACTACATTTGATATTATTAATAATAAGGAGAATACAATAATGGTATGAGGAGAATCAAATTCAAGAGACTTTTTAGATTGAGCAGATTTTTGTAGAAATAATGTCATTAGACAAAAGGGAATAAATTCAACAAGCGGCCCAAATTTTACAAGTGATAAAAGCTCTGCAAGTTATAATTCTGTTAAAAATACACTAATTAACCTTATTCAAAGTAATAAAAGTATTAGTGTACAAGAACTATATAATATTTTACCTAATGATCTTTTAACAAATCCAACAATTAAAAATGTACTCTTACAATTATATTTTGAAGATAATTTAAAAATACAAGGACAACAAAAAAATAATGATGATAGAGAGTCAAATTTTATTTTAGTTTTTGTTAAAAAGCCCCTTCCAAAGACTTTGATTAAAACAGAAAAACAACAATCAAATATTGAAGAACTGATTGATAATACTTGACAAGCTTCAGGAAGAAAATTGGACTTTGAGAAAATTCAACGTGAAGATAAAAGTAAATTAAATATAAACTTAAAAAGAACAACACCAACACCAGTTAGTAAGCCTGCTGAAAAACCAAATATTGATGTTAGGGATTTAATAAAAGAAAAGGAAATGCCAAAGGAAATAGTGAGAGCAGTTCCCAAAAAAGAAATACCAGAGCCAAAAAATTCAAATATAACATATATCCAAATACCTAAACCAGAGCCAAAAATAATAAAAGAGGATGTTATTCCAGCAATAAAAGTGAATCTTGAATATAGGCCAATGCCAAAGAAAAAAGAAATTATTATTGAAGACAAAGTTTTTCATGGTTTATTAACTTTTGATTTATATTACTTGGAGGCATTTTTAGATGATGCTGCAATAAAGGAAATTGAGAAGAGAAGCCAAATTAAAATAACGAAAGATATTTTAAAAGTTAGAGGAGACATTAAATATCTTGAAGAAAAAAAATCTCCTGCATTAAAGAATATTTTTGGTTTTATTGGATGTTTAACAATAGTTGGTATACCATTTGTAATAGTTGCAAACTCTAATAAAATTAGAAAAAAAGCATGAAAAATATATAAAGAAAATTTAAAAAATAGAGGATATGAAAATTTAAAAAATGAACTAAAATTGCAACATCCAAAAATTATTGAGTTTTAAAAAGAGTCCTTACTTAAATAAGGACTCTTTTTACATTTCTTGTTTTTTATAACTACTTTTTAATATTTTTGATTCACTTTTAATATTTTTTAATTCTCTTTTTTTAATTTTTATAGCTAAGTTTGCTTGTTTCATAGTTTCTTTACATTTTTCAATTTCAGTTTCTTTATTTTCTTTTTGAGCTTTAAACACTGCTAATTTTTCTTTTAATGCTTCTTTTGTCATTTTTATTTTCTCCTTATAGATATAATCTACTAATAGATATAATAATAGTTTAAAAAAGCCTTATTGTCAAATTATTTAATAATATACAAATAAGCAATAAAATATTATTAAGTAAAAAGTCTTAATAGCTTATACTAATAAATTCCCTCTATAAAAGATAAAGCAAACAGGGCGTTTTCAATATCTTCTTTCACTTTATTCGCAAAACTTTCTAAAATTTTTTCTCTTGAGAAACTTTTTATTCTATAAAATATACATACTTCATTTTTGACATTACTACTATTAACATATTCATGACCTATTATAAAATCATTAAATATTGCAATACCACTTAGATTTTTTGTATTTTTCATAGTTAGATTATCAATATATTTAGGTCTAAGCAATTTAGGCCCTCTTAAATCTGTATTTGATACATTTATACCAAATCTCTTATTAAATTCTATTGATTCTGTCTGATAACTATCTTTATTTGATTTTCCAGTAAATATAATTATTCCATTGTAACTCTCATCAAATTTTGTATTTTGAACTGTAAGACCCGTTGTAGCAATATAATGATAAATATAAGTAGTGCTTGTACCATCTTTTGTAGGTATTACAATTTTTTCTACAGTCCTAATAATTTGATTAACTTGATAATTTACTAATTTGTCTTCAAAAGAAAAAGCTATACTGTTTCTCTTTTCATTACCCTTAAAAAAACTATATCTCGATAATCAGCTTTTTGGACTTCCATTATAATCTTTTATTGGAGCCCTAATAAGTTTTCTTTCTAAATTTATAAATTTTGTTTTTTTAATAAGTGAACTCGAAGATGATTTTACTACTAAATCAAATGACTTATTATAAATGTCTTTTCACTCTATATTATTTACATAATTAAAAGCTTCAACTCTTGAGTAACTAGATTTAGTTAAATAAACTATTCCCAAAACAACAAAAGTTATATCTAATGCAGTTAAAAATAAAGTCAAAAATATCATTAAACTATATAAGACTATTGTTAAACAAATAGATATAATTGAAAGTGCTCAGGATAAAATACTTATAGTTAAAAATTTTTTTCTCTTTCCAATAGCTGAGTCTAATTTCGATTTATCTAAGCAGCTCTCAATAAAACTTGTAATATTTTCTATTAAGTAATTTTCATATTGCATTTTTTATTAAAACCCAATCTTAACGTCAGTTCTATCTTCTTCAGTTATCTCAAAAAAATATTTATTTTTAGCTTTTATTGATGAGCCTGCTACATTTATTGGTCATACTTTAATTGCTTGATTAAAACTGCTTACATTTCCATTATAAATTCTTCTTGAAGCTGCAATATCTTCTTCAATTTCATTTATTGAATTAGACATAGATTGGAATAATTCTGTTGATTTTAGATTTGGATAATTTTCAACTTGAATCATAATGTTTCTTGAGACTTGATCAAGAACTCTATTATTTTCCATCATTTCTTTTGCTCCCCCACCCATTCTCATATTAGTAACTTTTTCTAAAGTGCTTTTTTCAAAATCAATACTTCCTTTAACAGTATCCATTAATTTAATTAAAGTATCTCTTCTTCTTTTTAATTGAACATCTATACCTGATTCTGATTCTAGTACTTTTGTATCCATTTTCTTTAGTTTATTTACATTTCCAATATGAATAAACAATGGAATAATTAATATAAATATTAAATATCAAAAAAACTTCCCAAAAGCTGAAACCTTTGGTGAAGTATCTGCATCTCTATTTAAATCTTGTTTTTTATTTGGTGCTATCATAATTTTATTTACTCCTTCTTTTTTGAACATTCTTACATATTAAAATTTTAACACTTTTAATTGTTTTAATTTATAATTTTATATTTTTTATTGAAGATATTATTTTACTTAGCTCATTTTTTGAAATTGGCAAATATTCCATAAAAATTCTATCCTCTCTTGGATTAAGTATGAAACATCTCTCTACATTTTTTTTTGTAGCATTTTCAAACATTTTTTTATATAGAAATAGTTGTGCATTATATTTATCGACAAAATTAGTTCTACTAGTTTTTATATCCATTATGTAATAGGTTTCTTTAGATTTTAAAATTATATCAATAGTTCCGAGATAATTACAATCATAACCCAAATATAAATAAGTTTTTTCAGAATAAATTTGATCAATATTATATTTATATATAAATGAATTTAGCTCAGTAACTATTCTCTTTGCAATATTTATATGATTTGAATTTTTACAGTCTAATATATTCAAATTTAATTTAAAGTCTTTTCTCTCTTTAATAGAATGTGAAATCATATTGTGAACACATATTCCCTGTTTAATTGAATTATCAACTAAATCTTTTTTAATAAATTTATTATGAATGTACGGAAAGTTTTTTTCTAATATTAGACTGACAAAAGGCAAATTAATTTTATTATCTTTTCCTATAAAATTTTGTAAGTACAACGGTATTTCAATATCATTTTTAATTATATAATTAAAATTATCATCTCTAAAAATTAAATTTGTTAAATCATATATCATTTTGTTTCTCCTATATATACAATAACAAAAAAATAATGGCTAACCATTACTTTTATTATATTCATATCTTGTTGTTAAAGAATCAATAATGTTCCTTGGATTGTTATTGCTTAACTCACTAATAACTTTTGAAATAGATTCCAATTGATTTGAAACACTTCTGAAGTCATATGAAACCATATTTTCCTTAATAATTCTAATTTCTAATCTCTCTAATAAATTTTCAAGTTTAAATATTCTTTCTTCAATAGAACTTATTTTTTTCTTTTCAAACTCTAAAATTTTTGAACCATAACTTGTTACTAAATTTTGTTGTTCCAAAATTAACTGTTCTCTAATTTTATTAATTTCATACTTATCATCATAATTCCTAGATAAGTGTCTTTTATCATCTTCATTTATAGAGATATTAAATTTATTAGTTTCATTCTCTTCCAAATTTATTTCATGACTTCCTTTAACTTCTTCTGTTATTAATTGATTTTTACTAAATAAATTTTCTTGTATATAATTATTTGTAATTAACTCTTTAGTATCTTCAATTTCTGTAATTAAATCTTCATTAAAAGTATTTTGATTTGCATAAACGCTTTCTTTAAAATCTGATTGGTTAATATTTGTTTTTAATATATTTTCTTCTTCCAACAACTTATTAGATTCTTTTTCCTCAATATTTTCAGATATAAAAGTCTCTTCTATATCTTCTACTTGAATATCTTTTTGATTATCCACTTTCAAGCTCATTTTTGGAGGTAAGGTAATATAAGACTTAGGCGAATTTTCTTTAATATTAGAATCATTTTTTACTATTTGTTGGCTCAAATCTGATTGTTTGAAATTAAAGTCAGAGTATATTGAATCTATATTTGTATTTGAATATTCAAATAATTGATTTATATCCATATTAACAGCTCTAGCTAATTTATCACTAATTGGTGATTGTTCCAAAATATCAGATTTTAAAAGATCTTCTTCTAAATTTTCATGTTTCTTTAATTCTAAATCATTAAATTCAAAATTAGGAGAATCAATATCTTCTTTTGATTTTACTGGTAAATTAGTTTCTATAATCTCTTTGATAGACATATTAAGTGCTTTTGCTGATGTACCATCAAAATTTTGGTTAAATTCACTAAACTCTAGTTTAGGAAGAACTATCATATCTAAATCTTCTTCTTTTTTAGCTTCAATTTTATCACTAATAATTTCAGAACTACTTGAAGAATCTTTTGTAATGTCAGAAAATTCTTTAACATCTGAAATAATTATTTGATTATGATTTGAAGATTCAATATCTTCAACAATAATTCCCTCATTACTTTTTTGTTGATTTAAATTAAAATCTCGATATATTAAATCACTGGTTACATTAGATGGTAAATCTATTTCTTCAAGTTGTTCAACAGACATATTAATAACCTTAGATTTTTGTCCTTCTATGAAATCTTTATCAGATTCAATTTCATTCGAACTGTCTTCTATTTTTTCATTAATGTTATCTTTAAAAATAACTGAATCTTGTGGGTAATTATCATCTACTAGCTTATTTAGATCCAAGTGCATTACTTGATACTCATCAGGTATTTTTATTTTTTTACCTAACTTATTAAGCCTCATTACATTAAAATTAAATTTTCTAACAATTTCAGATTTTTTATCCTCTTCAAATGAATAAAAGTTTTCTTCAATATGAATTCTTTTAATTTCTAATTTTGTTTTATACTCTTTTCATTTTAAATAATATTTTTTATTTTTTGTTTCTTTAAAGAAGTTATCTAATTGAGTTTCGTTTAAGATAGGCAACGCAGAGTTATCATTTCTTTTGTTTTGTTCGTTTTCTTTTTGGGAAACCTTTTTTTGATTTCTCAATTCTACGTTGCCAATTAACTTTCCCTCTTTTGTTACCTCTTTTTCAAATTTTCTTTCTTCTCTATAAATTGAAATTAAATTTCTTTCTTCAGCATAGTTATTTAGGGCAACTGAATCAAATAGTACTACTTCTAATAATACAACTGCTGCAAAAATTAACATTGAAGCAATAAAGAATACTAATTGACCTGTTAATAAAATAACAACTGCAATAGCTAATAAAATTATTTTAACAAATGGTTTTGAAAGTTTTTGATGTTTTCTCAATCTAACAAGTTCTGTAATTGATAAAACAATTAATACTATTGCTATTGCTATTGAAACTACAATTCAAATTAAGATTGGTTTTTCATTAAATTCAGGTTTTCCAATATTTGAAATATCAGCTTTCCCATTCGAACCAAATATTGAACCAAATAATGACTCTGTTAAAATATTTAAAATTTTTGTGATAATTGCTGGTGGATTTGCTGATGTCAATAATAACATAATTGCAGAAGTGGCAAATACTATTAATGATACAGATGCTACTAAGGTTAATGACCATGCAAATATAATAAATATAGCAAACATATTTTTTTCCTCCTATTTTTTTAATTGATTCCAGCTACCAGGAACTGAAATTTGTTTTGCATTTTTATCTTGATTTACTTTATTGTTAAATGTATTTTCAATACTAATTGGATTTCTTCTTAATAAATTTAAATTCTTATCTATTTCTTTATAGGACTCTTGTATTTCAACACCCTCTTTTCTGTAAGAAGGAGCTTGAAATCTTCTTCTTCCTTCAGAAGGAATAATTGAATTATCAATTACAACTTCCTTTTTTGAAAGAATTGAGGGATTAAATTCAGTATTGACTTTTCTTTTTAGAATTTCATGTTCTTCCAATTTTTTTTGATCTAACATTTCATTTCTTTGTTTTTCAATAAACTCATCAATATTAATTCTTAAAATTGACTCTATTCCCGGATCATAATCTTCCTCATCTTGTTGAATAGTTTCATTTTCAATTAAAGAATTTGATTTATTATGATCCTGATTTTGGATATTAACTTTTTTAAAATTAGAATATTCATTCTTATATTTGTTTAATTTAAAATTACTAAAATCTTTGTCTAAATTATTTTCAATTAGATTAAATTCCTCATTATAATTTATCCCATCAAATATAACATAATCAAAGTTTTCAGCTATTTCATCAATTCTATTAATATCAATAACTTTTGAATCAAGATTCATTCTACAAGATAAACCGGGTATTTTAATCAATGACTTTGCTATAAATTCATTAATTAATAAAATCTTATTCAAATCAATTCCCTCTGTATTAGTTATTACTATATTCATTTTTTCATTAAAGTTATATGAATCCAATAAATTAATGAACTCATTAATAAACATTTTTTCTGGATCATTTGTAATATTCAAATCGTCTAAAATATCATCAATTTCAGATGTAGTCTTACCTCAATCTGTTGCTGCTAATAATACAGAAGTTCTTTCCCATAGAATCTTCTTATCTTCTAAACTAATCTTTTCAGGTAAATTATTTATAAATTTTTTTAAAAAGAATAAGCAAGGTGAAGAATATATAATAATTTTCTGCAAATCTATATAAATCAAATTCTCATTATTCATATCATTTAATAATTCAGGGTGATTTATCATTAATGTATTTTTTGAAAATAATTCTTTTTTATTTTTTAAAGAAATATATTTATCTTTTGATATTATTTTATTATTTAAATTTTTTGACTCCATAATTAAATTATTACTTTTCGTGTTTGATTTTACTAATCCCTTATTTTCATTTTCAGAAACCTCATTTACTTTTAAAACCTTATTTTTGCTTTGATCATTAATTTTTGCAAAATTTTCATTAAAATAATTTTGCTCTGACTGATTATACACTTGAGTTTCTAAATAAGGATTTTCTCTTTTTAAACCGATTTCAGAAGATATCGAATTTGTAAAATATCTTTCTTCAAAATCTTCAAAACTATTTTCAGAGTACTTATCAGATTCGGATTTATTATATAAATAATTATTTTTTGAAGAATTTATATTATTTTTATAAGAGGGTTCAGGATAATCATTATAGTCTATAAAACCCATTTGAGCTCCTAATCTTGTTAATCGTTCTTGTTCTTTTCTTTCTTCAAGGGCTCTTTTTTCATCTTCCTCACGCTGTTTTTTTATCCTTTCAAATGGATTTAAATACATATTATAACCTCCTAATGCCAAAATTATTATACCATATTTTTTAAAGTTTTTTACTTCTTTTATTGCAATGTAATAGATAGTTTGATATGATATATTAGTTTTTTTATTAGTAATTTTGAAAAATTAAAAAGAAGAAGTTATTAAAAGCTGTTAAATATAATTTAAAAACCCCATCTTTTTGTTTATTTATTTTATTAAGTTATTATAACACAAAATACTGCATTTTTACCTTTAGAACAAATTGATTCAGTAAAGATAAAATCTAAATATTATTTTGAATTTTTTTATATTTTATAAAAAGAATTGTATAAATAGTTGATAAAAAACTAAGACTTATTATTGTTTGTGATATATACTTTAAACCACTCATTCAAGGTTCTGAAATTAAATTATTACTATCAAATGGAAATCCATATGTATTTTTCAAATAATTAAAAGATAGTGCATTTGGATTAACTTTAAAAGTCCCATTATTTCATAAGTTAGTTATTCTTTGCGATTCATGACTTGAATATGTAATTGCAACTAAAACAGATAATATTTCAATTAATAAAATAATAAATTGAAAAGTAAATGTTGATTTTGAAGTATTTCAATCTTTAATATAGGCAGTAATAAAAATAAAAATACTTGCCATTAAAAAACCAGAAATTATAATAGGTAAAAATTTAATTGCAAAATAGGAATTAGTGATATTTACTTCTTCTATAGAAATACCATTATATGTAACTGACTTATATAAATCTTTAATAATAAAAGTTCAATTAAGCATTGAATTCATTTTTGTTCCAAAAATAGTCATATTAATTATATATGCTAGTGGTGGCAGAAAAACTAAAGCTGTTGCTATAATTAATCAGAATGAAATATTTTTACTGTTATTTAAAGAAAATTTCTTTACTAACTCTTTAAATTTAGATCCACTATTTTCTCTAAAATTACTACGTTTTATTGCTACTTTATTATAGTTTTGATTTTTAAATCAAATAGTTAAAAAAAGTATTACTACTATGATTTTAATAACAGCTAATCATCATGTAGTGCTATCAGATGCTCACTTATACTTATTACCAGTACTCTTTATGGACATATTATAAAAAACATTTTGCATTTCTTTTATTGCTTCTGATTCAAAAATTAAATTATCCTTCTGAGATAAAAAATCAAAAAGATTATAAAATTTTGAATAAGAATACTCAGAAATTGCTTCTAGAACAATTGAGAGAACTGCAAACATTGCTATTATCATGATATACAAAGCCTTATAATAATTTGAAAGATGTTGCCTTAAAAATAAATTTAAAAATCCAATTAATATAAAACCAATAATTAAAAAAGATATTGATACTCACATCAAAGTTTCAATTTCAAATTGACTAACTACTAGATTTTTACCAAAGTTATTTTTAACAACATCTAATTTATTTAAATAATATTTAAGAGAATCATTAATATTTATAATAACAAGAAAAGTTATTGATTGAATAGATAAAATTAAAAAAAGCAATAAAAATTTAAATACTAAATTATTGTTAACTTTAAATTTATCTATTTTGAATTTATCACTATTATTTTCCATAAATCTCCTTAGAAGTAATTATAAATATTCTTCAATTATTTGAATAATCTTTTTTAAAATCTATATTATATTTTACTATCTTTCCAGAGAAAATATTTTCTAATTCTTCCTTTTGTTCAAAGCCAAACTCACAAAAAATAACCAATTTACTATTTAATTGAAATAGAAAATCCAATTTATTTACTAATATTTTATAAAATTCTAGACCATTATCTTTTGCAAAAAGAGCTAAATGTGGTTCAAATTTTTTAACACTATTTTGAATATGCAAATCTGAGAATTTAATATAAGGAGGGTTAATTGTAATAAAATCAGGAGTTATTTTAGTCACTTCAAAAATATTTAGAAAATCAGATATAAAAGTCTTAGCCTTTTTATTATGTTTCTCTAAATTTAATTTCGTAACTTTAATAGCTTGTGGCGAAATGTCAGTCATATATAAATTAGCTTCGGGTTCTAAGTTTTTTAAAGTTATACCTATGCAGCCACTTCCACAACATATATCAAATAAATTTTTATTTTTAAGATCATATTTTATAACTTCTTCAACTATACACTCTGTTTCTTGTCTTGGTATCAAAACATCTTCATTTACAAAAAAATCATACTTATAAAAGTATTTAATGTTTAATATATAAGCAAGAGGTTTTTTAGTTTCTAAAAATATTTCAGTTATTTTTAAAAATAAATCTAATTCATTTTTTGATAAAGACATATCGGTTAAAAAGTTAAAATCAGATTTATTTGTTACATGAATTATTATTTCTTTAAAGTCATTTGATGTAAATACTAATGGCACATACTTTTGTTTTAGTCTATAAATATTCATATTTAACCTTGTATATGTTGAGTAATCATATTTTTTTGTTCATCATTAATTAATTCAACAATAATTTCATCCAAATTACCTTCCATTACCTGGTCCAACTTATTTAAAGTTAAATTTACTCTATGGTCTGTAACTCTATTTTGAGCATAATTATAAGTTCTAATTTTTTCACTTCTTGCTCCTGTACCAACAGCATTTTTTCTCATACTTGCAGCTTCACTCTGTTGTTTTTCAAGCTCTGCTTCATAAATTCTTGCTCTTAATAAAGTCATTGCTTTATCTTTATTATCATGTTGACTTCTTCCATCTTGTGATGCTGCAACTATCCCAGTTGGAATATGTGTAATTCTTACTGCTGAGTCAGTTGTATTAATATGTTGTCCACCTGCACCAGATGCTCTATAAGTATCAATTCTTAAATCAGCTGTTTTAATATTAACTTCAACATCACTAACCTCTGGAAGAACTGCAACTGTTGCGGTTGAAGTTTGAATTCTACCTTTTGATTCAGTTTTAGGAACTCTTTGAACTCTGTGACTTCCAGACTCAAATTTCATTTTTGAATAAACCTTATCTCCCTTTAACATAAAAGATATTTGACTAAATCCACCAGCAGTTGATTCATTAACATCTATTACATCAATTTTTCAGTTATTTTTTTCAGCATATTTTGTATATAATCTAAATAAATCTCCTGCAAAAATATTTGCTTCATCTCCACCAGCAGCACCTCTAATTTCAAAAATAACATTTTTATCATCATTAGGATCTTTGGGCAGTAATAGAAGTTCCAAATCTTTTTCAATAATTTCAATAGCTATTTGTTCTTCTTCTAACTGAAGTTTAGCAAGACTTCTCATTTCTTCTTCTTTTTCAGTTTCCAAAATTAATTTTGCTTCCTCAATATCATTATTCACTTTTTTATACTCTTGATATTTTTGAACAATTTCTTCCAAATTTGATCTCTCTTTATTCAACTCTGTTAAAAGTTTAATATCTTTTAAAGTTTCTTCTTTTTGAATTCTTTCATCAATTGAATTAACTCTATTTTCCATTACATCTAAAGCTTCTAAGGTTTTCTTATTCATCATATTCTCCTATTCTGGCTTAATGTAACAATGTCTACATCTAGCCTCATATTTTTCATTTGCCGAAATTACAATTATTGGTTCATTTGCCTTTGCTGGATTACCATCAATTATTCTTTGAGTTCTACTAGCATTGCCACCACATGAATGACATATGGCACTTAACTTATCAACATATTCAGCTTCAATAAGTAATCTGTCTACATTTTTAAATGGATTATTTTTAAAATCTTTATCTAAACCATTAACAATTGCAATGACACCCTCATCAGCAATTTTAGATATAATATCAACAACATTAGCATCTAAAAATTGAACTTCATCAATACCTATTATATCAATTTTTTGCTTTGCATTTTGCTCTTTAAAAATTTTATAAATTTCTTCACTATCTTTAACAGTAACTGATTCAATTCTCATTCCAGAGTGTGAAAATACATTTTCTTTTGAATATCTTGTATCTATTAAAGGTTTAAAAACTAAAACATTTTGCTGAGCATGTTTGTATCTATTTAATCTTTTAATAAATTCTTCAGTTTTACCAGCAAACATACAACCAGTTATTAATTCAATTCAACCTCTTTTACTATTCAAATTCATTCTGTAATTCATAATATTTATTTCCCCTTTAATTTAATTAAATTAGATAAATCATCAATTAATTTATCTAATTCCTTCCAACTACTAATCTTAGCTCCTGATGCTAACTTATGGCCACCACCATTATATTTTTTTGCCACTGAGTTTATATCAAATTCTCTACTTCTAATAGAAATTTTTATTTTATCACTTCCAGGAGTTTGATAAGCCATAAGTCAAATTTTGACCTCTTCAATCCCCCCTAAAGCACTTAAAGCACTTTTTATTTCTTCATCTCCAAGATTTATTTTTTTAAAGACTTTTTCCTCAACTTTAATAATTCCAATAGAGTTATTTTCTAAAAATTTAGCCATTCCAAAAGCTTGATTGTGTCACTTTGCTAACTCAAATTTTTTTAAAAATAAGTCAGAATAAATATCATTAATTCTTATTCCAGTTTCAGAAAGTATCTTTGCAGCTTGAAAAGTTTCTCCATTTGTTTTCTCAAAAAGAAACCTTCCAGAGTCAGTTACTAAACCATAATATAAAAAACTAGCTGCCTTTTTTGAAATATTTAATTTATTTTTATAAGCTCAAAGTGTTATGACTTGTGTACAAGCAATTGCACTTGGATCAACAATTTTATTTTGTCCAAATTCATCATCTTCTAAGTGGTGATCTATTTTAAAAACTTCCTTTACAATATTTTTAAATAAAAAATCTACTCTTTCAAAATTTGCAACATCCACTGTTATTAAAATAGAATCAGTTATTAATTTCTCAGTTAAAATATCTTCAGATTCTTCTCTTAGACCTAAATTAAGTCTTTCCCCTACAACATAAACATTTTTATTTTTAAAATTATCTAAAATAATTTCTTTAAGCCCATACGCGCTACCCTGAGTATCTCAATCAGGAGATACATGCTTAGCAATTATTATATTCTTATAGTCCTTTATTTTTTTAATTAGAGTATCTTTCATTTTTCTCCTTATAGCACTTTTAATATTGACTCTTCCGTTAGATATAATTTAACTTTTTCATTATTATTATATTTTTTTATTGAGTAAAAATATAATTTTAAATCATTTTCTTTAGTTATAACTTCATACATATTTGTATCTAAAAATTCTTTATTATAGTTAATTATTCCAGTTATTTCTAAAATAATATTTCCATTTTCTTTTTTATTGGTTGATACTTTCATTGGATTTATTATTATCTGACCTGCCTCTTTAAATTTAGAACTTTCAATTTTTAAAGACTCATTCATAGTTTCTAATTTTTTACCATCATACTTATAATTGAATCTATTATTTTTTGCGAAAAATTCTCCTCCATAAGTTGTTCAATGTTTTTGTAGAACTTTTTCAAAATTTGTTTCAGTTATTTCATTCTCATTAATTAAATAAATATTCTTATTTAATTCCGGTATTTCATAAATACTTTCTTCAATAAAAACTATTGAGAATTTAGGATTAATATTTAATAAATTATTTATTACTTTTAATAACTCCTCCCTCTCAGCTTGATTTACTTTTGAAAAGATATTATAAAAAATAATATTATACTGCTTTAAATAAATAGCAGTTAAAAGTTGAAATCATATTTCTTCCATTCTATTAAATTTTAATGAAAGAATACTAAATTCAAATCCAAGTTCTTTAGCAGTTTCATCAATAAATAAAAGTGACTGTTTATATATACTTACTATTTTACTTTTCAACATCTGTTTTTTTTCTCTAAACTCTTCAATATTTCCTTTTTCACATTCATCATTTAATACTTTTTTATGATACCTATGCATTACCTCAACTATTTTACCTCTTAAAGTATTAGCCTCATCTGATAGACCCTCAAAAAACATTTTCTCTTGTTTAATTTTAAATTCAAATCTTTGGTCTTCAGATGCCTTTCTTCAAGAAAATAGTTCCTCCAAGTTTTTTGTTTTTTTAGTTTGTGTCTCAGATTTATCCAATTCAAAAATAATTTGCTTCTTTAAGTTTTTGATAATAAAATTAGTTTTTGATAATTTTCTCTTGATATTATTTACTTTTAAATCAATGATCTTTAATTGCTTTCTTGTAACAAAATTTGTTTGATTAAAGTTCAGGTCTTTTGCTAATTTTCTTTTTTGTCTATCTTTTGCCTTTTTTGTATTATATTCACAAGTACATAATGAAGATAATTCCATAAAAGAATAAACCTTATCTCACAAAGTTTGTAAAAAAGTTTGCATCAGCTCGAAATTTTGACCTTTCTCAATTAAATAATAATAGTCCTTAACAATAATTTTTATATGATCCTCTAGGTTTCCAAAACTTTTTTCTAAATTTTTATTATTAAAATCAATAATTTGTTCCAAAAATTCAGATAATCATTGTTCTTCTATATCTAATGAATTATTAATAAATTTTGATATCATACTTTCAACCTTATCTCTCATTTCTAAATCTGTTTTATTATTTTTTGATGTAGAAAAAGATAAATATGAATACTTTTTATCAATGTAATTTATTTTAGCCTTACTAAGAAAATTTCTATTTAATAATAAAGATGTATAAAGTCAAAACTTTTCAGGTCATTTTTTTAATAACTTATTAACTCCTATAACTGAAACTTTCCTTTTAGTTCATTGCTTATTAACCATATCATACTGATTAATTTTAAAAATTCCGGACCTAGCAAGATGCTTACCTTGTAATACATTTCTAAAATTTTTTCTTAAATATCTATCTTGAGAAATTACTGCTACAACTTGAGAATCTTCACATTTAAAATTAATTGTTTTAGGCAATAATTTTCTGTTAAAAAATTTAACATTTGAAATTGTAAAACTCATATAAAGACCTCCATAACTTTATAATTGTATAACATTTTCAATAAAAATAATAAAACTAGACTAATTGATAGTCTAGTTTTTTGTATTAAATTATTTTTTAGCTTCTTTTGCTTTTTTTTCATTTTCTGCTTTTTGAGCTGCTGAAGCCTTTTCTGCTTCAGCTAATTTAGCATCTTTTTTAACAAATTTTTCTTTGAATTTTTCAACACGTCCCTCTGCGTTTGCAAAGTTTTGTTTTCCAGTATAAAAAGGATGGCAATTTGAACAAGTATCTATTCTTACCTCTTCTCCTTTTGTTGATCCTGACATGAATTCATTGCTACAAGTTGTACAAACAATTTTAGCTTCAAAATATTGTGGATGTATGTTTGCTTTTGGCATGTTTTCACCGTCCTTTATTTAAAGTCTTTCTAATACAAATTAAATAATACCATATTTTTAATAAAACTTTTATTTTTTAAGTATTTCTTATATAAATAATAGAATTTTTGATAAAAATACTTCTAATAAAGTTGTGTATAAAAATCAACAACTTAATTTATCTCCTTTATGTTAAAGAGTTTATATAACTTAATTTTTAAGTCTCTTATAATTCTTTATTTACTACAATATTTTCTTTATTATTCATTTTTTTATAATCAAATACCTTATCTAAAATAATTAAAATTTGATTGACTAAGGGGCCTACTAAAAAAGTAAAGCATATTGTTCCTAATCCAAAGTTTGTTAATAAAAAATCAGTTTTACTTGCTTCTTCTCCTTTAACAAATGGGAAAAAAGCAAATGCTATTATTAATATTGAAATATCTATTATTAATCTACTTTTAGAGTAACTCATTTTTGTTAATCTTAAAAATTGTTCACAGATATTATTAAATGGTCCTAATAATCAGCCGGATTTGACTCAAAAAGCTATACCTAATACAAAACATAAAAAACCTGCTATAAAAATTAAATTTCTAGCTCCTGGTATTAACTCTCTAATACCCATTTGACTTAAAGGAGTTATAAACAAACCTACAATTTGAGGTACTATAAAAGTTATAATTATATCTGCCAAAATAAATCATGAAAATTTAAATCAGGCACTTTTACTTTTTGTTTTCTTATACTCATCAATAGTTGGTTTAATTGAAAAACAAATTGCAAACAATATTAAAACAATATAAAGAGTTGTTAAACTTATAGCGTAATTATCATAAACTCCTTGTCCAACTTTTCCCTCTTTTACAAAAGGTATTGAGATGGAAAGTACATTATAAATAAGTCAGTCAATTTGACTTCCTCCAACAGATGGTTGCTGATATAAAGCTAACCCAAATGCAGTTAATAGGATACCTAATATAAGCAATATAAATTTAACTATAATTGCTTTTCAATTTTTTGAAAAACTCTTCATATTTTCATTAAATAAATTTTTCATATTTTAAATTTCCTCTTTAATAAAAAAATAGGCTAAAAAAAACCTACTTTTCATATTTTGTTTTTAAAGCTTCTTCTCCACCTTGTTCATATCTTTTAACTCAATTTCTTAAAGAAACTACACTAACATTTCTTGTTGGCGCAAACTGAGTAGCTGTGACACCACTATTTTTAAAATCTCTAATAATCTTAATTTTCTCTTCAACTGTTAAATGCATAATGTAATCCTCCATTATTTCATTATTGATATTATTTAGCTTTTCCTTGACAACCAAACACTTTTGTTAAATCTAAGAATGTTTGTTTTATTGCTTTAAATCCTGGAGCTAATAATTTACGTGGATCAAATCCCTTAGCTTCATCATCTAAATCTTTTTTAGCTTCAATATATTCTCTTGTTGCATCTCTGAAAGCTAATTGTAATTCTGTATTAACATTGATTTTTGAGATTCCTAATTTAATTGCTTTTTCTACTTGGTCTTGAGGAATTCCTGAACCTCCATGTAATACCATAGGTAAATTACATGCTGACTGTAATTCTTCTAATGTATCAAATGATAGTGATTTTCATCATTCTGGATATTTTCCATGAATGTTTCCAATACCAGCTGCTAGCATAGATATTCCTGTAGTAGACATTTCAGCAGCTTGTTTAGGATCTCCTAATTCACCCTCACCAACTACACCGTCTTCTTCTCCCCCAATTGAACCAATTTCTGCTTC
Source organism: Spiroplasma endosymbiont of Cantharis rufa (assembly GCF_964019665.1). NCBI lineage: Bacteria > Bacillati > Mycoplasmatota > Mollicutes > Entomoplasmatales > Spiroplasmataceae > Spiroplasma > Spiroplasma endosymbiont of Cantharis rufa. Next base: position 1,200,479 of record NZ_OZ026459.1, read on the forward strand.
AACTGAAATTTCGTGTTTGTTTGCAAAATTCATTAATTCCCTAACTTTTGAGATATTTTCTTCATATGGTAAATGAGAACCATCAAACATTACTGATGAATATCCAGCTTCTATACATTTTTTAGCAGTTTCAATTGATTGACCATGATCTAAATGTAAAGCAACAGGAACAGTAATATTTAATGAATCTAATAATCCATTAACCATTCCCACTACAACATTTGGTCCACCCATATATTTCATTGCTCCCTCTGATGTAGCAATGATTACTGGTGTTTTAGACTCTTGAGCCGCTTCTAAAATGGCTTTAGTTCACTCTAAATTATTGATGTTAAAATGCCCAATTGCATATTTCTTTGCATGTGCATCTTTAATCATTTTTGTAGAATTAACTAATTTTGAATGATAAATTCTTGACATATTTTTTCCTCCTAAAGTTTTATTATACCTTATGATTATACTCCTTATTTTAGATAGACGAGACTTTTTTAAGTATATTAGAGTGGCCGTTTTCACTTTTGAACTAGTGGATTTAATAATTTTTTGCTCTATCCCAATTTTTTTAAAATATAAATATAAAACTAGGGCAAGTAATGTATTAGTAAAATACTGTATTGTATCTGTTAATAATTCAACAATAGCTAAGGAAGAATCAAATAAAAAATAGGCATATAATACATATGTAAAAATTCATAAATAACTAATAAAAATATTCAAATAAGATCAAATAAATTTTTTTAGAACTATAAAACTTACTCCAATTAAAAATTTTACAATAATTGTTATGGGAATATAAATAATCCCACCCGTAAATAAATCAGTTAAAACTCCTGCCATTATTGCAGATAAAATTGATATAAATGGATTAAGAAAATCTAAAAGAGCAATATACAAAAAATCTGATACTTGAAAAATACTTTTACCAGTTCCAATTGAGATTAGATTAGTTACTAATCCAATAATGAACATAACAGATGTTAATAAACCACAAATTGTTATTTGTCTTGAATTAATTTTTTTCATAATCTCACCTTAAATTAATTTTAGATAAAAAAAACAAAAAATATACTAATACTTTTTGTTCACTGCATTTACAAATCCCATAAATAAAGGATTTGGTTTATTTGGTCTTGAAGTAAATTCTGGATGATATTGAGCTGCAATAAAGAAATCATTTTTAGGATATTCTATTATTTCTACTAAATCTTTTTCTAAATATAGACCTGAAAAAACCATTCCGTTTTTTTCAAAGTCACTTCTAAATAAGTTATTAAATTCATATCTGTGTCTATGTCTTTCAATAACTTCATTTGATTTATAAAGTTCATAAGCTAATGTATTTTCTTTTAGAGAAGTTATATATCTTCCTAATCTTAAAGTTCCACCAATATTTTCTCTATTTTTGCCTTCTAAAATATCTATTATTGGATATTTTGTATTTGGTTTTAATTCTGTTGAATTAGCATCTTTTAAGTTTAAAACATTTCTTGCAAATTCAATACACGCTACTTGCATACCAAGGCAAATACCTAAATAAGGAATGTTATTCTCCCTTGCAAATTTGGCTGCCAAAATTTTTCCTTCAACACCATCTTCGCCAAAGCCACCTGGTACTAAAATACCTTTTGCATCTTTTAATTCCATTGCTATATTTTCTTGCTTTAATGTTCTGGCATTTACTCAATTGAATTTAACTTTTTTACTAATTTCATAACCAGAGAATTTTAAAGATTCCATAACTGATAAATATGCATCACTTAATTCAACATATTTTCCTACGATATGAATTGTTAAAATTTCTTTTGATTTTTCAATATTATTAACAAATTTTTTTCAATCTTTTAAATTTGTTGCTTTTAATTTTAAACCTAACTGTTTTGCTGTAATTTTATGTAGATTACCTTCTTCAACAACTAAAGGCACTTTATAAATTGAATCACTATCTGGACAAGCAATAACATTTTCTACTGGAATACTACATAATAAAGAGATTTTATCTTTAAGTTTTTTATCAAATTCTAATTCACTTCTTGCAACAATTACATCAGGTTGAATTCCTAAATTTAGTAATTCCTTAACTGAATGTTGAATTGGTTTGGTTTTAAATTCTCCAGATACTTTTAAATAAGGTAATAATGCCACATGAATAAACATTACATTTTCCTTACCTTTTTCCATTCTAATTTGTCTTAAGGCTTCTAAAAATGGTTGAGATTCAATATCTCCTACTGTACCACCAATTTCAGTAATAACTACATCTGCTTTGTTTTCAATCTCTGCAGCATAAATTCTTTGTTTAATCTCGTTAGTAATATGAGGGATAACTTGAACAGTTTTACCTTCATACTTACCATTTCTTTCTTTTTCTAAGGCCTCATAATATATTTTTCCAGCTGATGTTGAAGATATTTTAGAAAGGTTTACATCAATAAATCTTTCATAATGACCTAAATCTAGATCAGTTTCTCCGCCATCATCTGTAACATAAACTTCCCCATGTTCAATTGGATTAATAGTTCCTGGATCTATATTTAAATATGGATCAAATTTTTGCATAAATATTTTCAGTCCACTATTTTTTAAAAGTACTCCAAGCGAGCTCCCAGTAATTCCTTTTCCCAAACCAGAAACAACTCCACCAGTAATAAATATGTGTTTTACCATAATCTAATTCCCCCAAAAATAAAAAGTAGTTAATTAAACTACTTCTGATTAAATTCTACTAATAATCATCGTCATCATCGTCATCGTCGAAATCATCATCGTCGAGATCTTCATCTAAACTTATATCTATAGAATCATCATTTCCTTTATGATTTAATAATTTTTTAATTTTACCAACATTTTCTCCAGTATCATCATCAAAAGTATCAATACCAAGAATTGAATCAGTATCAAAATCTTCAAACTCTTCTGTTGTTTCAAATTTATCAACATATTCATATTGTTTTTTAACATCATCAAATTTTAGATATTCTCTTAAACCTCATTTACCATCTGAAGTCAGTGCAAATCTATTGTCAAGAACCAAATCACTATATAGTTCAGCTATAATTTCATTTTTGCTATCATTATCTCCATGTATTTCTTTTGAAATTGTATTTCAAATATCTTCAAATGAAGCGTCATCTTTACATTGACTTAGGTAATCATAGGCCAAATTAATTGGTGATAGTTTACTCATAAGATTTTCCCCCATAATTTCTATTCTACATTATACATTGGAAAAATATATATTTTTTTTATTTTATTATTTCAATCAACATTTATTATTTCTGACAAGTCCTTTATATTGGTTAATTTACCATTATTTAATATGTATATATTTTCATCTTTTTTTTCAGAACTGTGCTTATAAATCGAGATATCTCTTATTGTAGCAATATCAAAATAATATTTACTATTACCTTGAAAGTCAGTTTTCATTTTTTCAATTGTTTCTGAAGAAAGATCTGAAGATACTTTTAATAATTTTCGATTTATTAATCTATTTGATAAATCCTTTAAGATAATATCATCTTCATCTCTTAATACTCTAAATATTTCAAACATTGTATAATCATCTAAATTAGTGTACTTTTCTAATGGCATAATTTTGTTTTCAAATACTTCTTTAAAAATCTCAATTGTTTTTGATGCTCTAAATTGATATTTATCAATATATAAGTCTTTTAATCTTTTAAATCACATTTTAAATGTATTATCAAAAGCAATAGAAATTTTGTGTTCATACACTTGTTTAAACATATGATATCTTCCTAATAAAAAATTCTCAATTGCATTTATGGCTTTATTTGTAAATACAATTTGACCTTCATAAATTCTAGCATTTCTTATTATTCAATCAATATCAGGTTTAGAATAGTTAACTCCAGCACCTTTTGAATCTCTTAATAAGTAATCTAACCTATCTGCATCCAACTGACTTGAAACTAGAAAATTAACTATTTTATTTTTATGTTTACCTTCAATTACTGAAACAACCTCTTTAGGATTGATTCCATTATTAATTAGTACTTTATTAATTTGAGTATTTCCTCTTATAATTTCTACAGTATATTGCTCATGAGATACAGGAGATATCAACTCAAAAGTATGTGAAAATGGACCATGCCCCACATCATGAAGTAAACCTGCTATTTTTAAAATCTTTTTATCTTTTGCTGAAATATTTTTATTAATAATTTCATTTTCTAAAAATTTACAAATAACATGATAAACACCTATACAATGAGAAAACCTTGTATGATTGGCACTTGGAAAAACAAATTGACCTCCACCTAGTTGAATAATTCTTCTTAATCTTTGAAATTCATCTGTATCAATTAATTCTGAAAACACTTTATCCTCAAAATAAATTTCTCCATGAACATTATCTCTTATAAACTTTTCCATAACCAACCTCTTATTTAATACTATTTATATTAAGTATAACTTGTTCTTTTCCTATCAGTGAAATTGTTTTTGCCAACTCTGGACCATGTTCACTTAAAGTTGTAAATATTCTTACAGGCATAAATAAATCTCTACCTTTTAATTCAAATTTTTTGCCAATACTATTTATCAAAGCCTTAATATTTTCTTCATTGAATTCAACTATTTTTTTTAATTCTTCTTCTAAAAAAACTATTAAATCTTTTTTAATATTAAACTCTGCCAAAATATTTTTTGTTTTACTATCTATTTTCTTATTAAAGAAAATATCTAAGTGATCATTAATTTGAGATGCGAACTCTAATTCTTTTTTAAATAAAAGTAAAACAGATCTGACTCAATTATCCCTTTTATTTTTAATTTCAAACTTACTTTGATCAATAAAATTAATCACAAATTTTATGTAATCATCATCACTAATTTTTTTTATTCATTGACTATTAATTCACTTCATTTTTATCATGTCAAAAGTACTAGGAGATTTAGAAAATCTTTTTTCATCAAAAACTTTTATTAGTTCTTCTTTAGTCAAAATCTCTTGCTCACTCTTTGGACTTCAACCAAGTAATGAAATATAATTAAAAATTGCTTCAGGTAAATAACCTTGTTCTTTATATTGTGAAATAAAAAACATTGCATTTCCACTTCTTTTAGAAAGTTTTTTCTTTTTTTCATCAACTATTAATGTTAAGTGACAAAACAATGGTTCATGTCAACCAAAAGATTCATATATCATACACTGTCTTGGAGTATTTGAGATATGTTCTTCACCTCTAACAACATGAGTTATTTTCATATCATAATCATCAATTACAACAGCAAAATTATATGTTGCAATTCCATTTGATTTTAGAATTACAAAATCACCAATTTCTTTTGAATTAAACTCAACATTACCACGAACTAGATCATTAATTCTATATAATTTATTATCTGGAACTTTAAATCTAATATTAAATGGTTTTGTTTCATCATTATTTTTATTAGATAAACATTTTCTATTATATTGAGGAGCAATAATACCTTTTGATAATTGCATTTCTCTATCCTTTTCAAGTTCTTCTGAAGTACAATAACATTTATATGCTTTCCCTTGTTTTAATAAAATATTTGCATAATTTTGATATACTTCAAACTTTTCAGACTGCATATATTTTCCGAAATCTTTTTTTGGATTTCTAAATGATTCATCTGGTAGAATGCCCAATCATTTCATATTATCAAATTGAGAGTCTATTGCTCCATCAACATTTCTCTCGATATCTGTATCTTCAATTCTTAAAATAAAATCTCCATTATAGTGTTTTGCAAAAAGATAGTTCATTAAAGCTGTTCTTGTATTTCCTATATGTAAGTAACCAGTTGGTGATGGTGCATATCTTAATCTAAATTTTTCCATTTTCATTTTCCTCACTTTTATAAATTAATATATTACAATAACTTGTGATTATATTTCTAAAGTTTCCTTCTGTGGTAGTAGCCTTTATTGATATTTGATCCAATCCAATCTTTAAAATCTCTGAAAGATTTTTTTTAATAGCAGCTTTAAAATTTATAAGATTTGGTGCATCAAGCTCTATTAAAATATCTATGTTAGATATTTTATAATCTTTTTTCTTTAAAAGATTTAAAGAATCTTTAACCATAATAATTGATTCAAAATTTTTTTTCATATTTTTTGAATTATAATTTTGACCTAAATCTTCTTCTCCAAGTGAGCCAAAGATAGCCTCGGCTAAACTATGAAATAAAACATCTCCATCACTATATGCATCAACCTTAGTTTTTGAAGGTATATTAATTCCACCAATTAAAATATAATCCCCAATTATTAAATTATGCATATCTTTAGAAAATCCAACTTTAAATTTCATACTTACTCCTCTTAACAAAATGATTATAAAATAAAAAATGATTTATAACTAATTAAAGTTATAAATCCTTAATGCTATTTATTAAATTTAAAAAAACAAACATCTCCATCTTGAACGATATAATTTTTTCCTTCAAGTTTTATTTTTCCGCTATTCTTTAAACTTTGTTCATCTCTTAGTTCAAAAATATCTTCACACTTATAAACATCAGCTTTAATAAAACCTTTTTCAAAGTCTGTATGAATAATTCCAGCACATTGTGGAGCATTAAAACCATCTTTGAACTGTCATCCTCTTGCTTCTTGAGGACCACAAGTAAAATATGTCTTTAACCCCAGTGTTGAATATGCAGCTTTAATTAATTGTTCAAGTCCTGACGCTTCAATTCCAGCTTCTTGTAAAAAAACCTCTTTGTCATTTTTTTCAAGCTCACTTAAATCTTCTTCAATTTTTGCAGAAATTTTAACAACTTGTGAATTACATGATTGAGCATATTCTCTAACAAGCCTTACATAATTATTATCTTCTCTAACTTCGTCTTCACCAACATTAGCCACATAAATAAATTTTTTTGTTGTTAAAAGTTGAAATGATTTTAAAGCAATTTTTTCTTCTTCACTAAAATCAAGTTTATTTAATAACTTACCATCAGAAAGTTGAGTTGCCAGTTTTTTAAGTAAAGTATATTCAAAGATGATTTCTTTATCCTTAGTCGACTTGAATTTTGGTTCAACTTTTGCAAGTCTTTTTTTAACAGTTGCCTCATCAGATAAAATTAATTCTAACTCTATTATTTCAATATCTCTTATCGGATCAACGCTTCCCTCAACATGAGTTATTTCCTTTGAATCAAAGCACCTAATAACTTCACAGATAGCATCTGTTTCTCTAATATTTGCTAAAAAGGCATTACCTAATCCTTCACCTTTACTTGCTCCTGCAATTAAGCCAGCAATATCAACAAATTCAATTGTTGTATAAATAGTTTTTTTTGATTTGAATATATCAGCTAATTTATCTAATCTTCAATCTGGTACTTCTACAACTCCAACATTTGGTTCAATTGTTGCAAATGGATAATTTGCCGCTTCAACTTTTGAATTTGTAATTGCATTAAATAAAGTGGATTTCCCAACATTTGGTAAACCAACTATTCCTACTTGTAATCCCATATTATTTTCCACTTTCTACTTTTTTAATTTTTTTTAAAAGATCATTTTTTTGAAATTCCAATATTATTTTTTTATCTATATTGGATTGCAATTTATAAATAGTACCAATCCTTAAAACAATTCAAAATATAGTTTTACTTGGATGAGATTTTTTTAAAAATACTTTATCTCCTAAATTAATTTTCATTAGTTAATCCTAAAATTTCTAAAACTCTATTTAAATCAGATTCGCCTGAATATCTAATAGTTAACTTACCATTTTCAATACTTACTTTTGTTCCAAGTTTTCTCATCATCTTATTTTCCATATGAACTATTGAGTTATTTTTAGAATCTTGTTTTTTTGTATTTTTTGGTAAATTGCTTTTTTTAATTAGATTTTCTACTTCTCTTGAAGTTAAATCCTTTTCCAAAATTTGTTTAAATATAGAATCTAATAATTTTTCATTATTAACAATTGCTAGTAAAGGTTTTGCCTGACCCATTGATACTTTTTTTTGTAACATAGCATCTTGTACTTTTTCAGGTAGATTTAAAAGTCTCATAATATTTGCTATATGTGATCTTGATTTGCCAACTCTTGTTGCAATATCTTCTTGTTTTAGTTTTAAATTATCTGAAAGCTTTTTATATGCAACAGCTTCTTCAATATCCAATAAATCAACTCTTTGAATATTTTCAATTATTGCAAACTCTTCCATTTGACTTTCACTTAGTTCTAAAACTATTGCAGGAATTTTCTTAAGTCCTGCCAACTTAGCAGCTCTAGTTCTTCTTTCACCTGCAATAATTTGATTCTTACTATTAATTATAATTGGTTGAATTATACCATGTGTTTTAATTGAACTTGCAAGTTCGTTTAATTCCTCTTTTTCAAAATTTTTTCTTGGTTGATATGGATTTGCCACAAGAACCTTTATATCTATCATTGTCTTATTATCTTCAACTTTGTTTTTATCGTTTTCAATAACACCAATAATATCTGAAACTGATTCTCCAAAAATATCATCTAATCCTTTAAAATTATACTTTCCTTTAGCTTTGGCCATTTTCTTTTAGCACCTCTTTTACAAACTCAATATAAGCAATTGAGCCAGCTCCATTTTTATCATATTCATATATTGATTTACCTTCCATTGAAGATTCAGATATTCTAACATTTCTAGGAATAACTGATTTGTAAACCTTTGGTCCAAAGGTTTTCATTATTTCTTCTAAAACGTCATGTGCAAGTTTTGTTCTTGAATCAAACATTGTGACTAATACGCCTTCAATAGTAAGATTTGGATTTAATGTCTCTTTTACTTTTTTAATAGTTCTTAATAATTGCGCCACTCCATGCATTGCATAATGCTCTGCTTGTATCGGAATTAATACTGTATCAGAAATTGCGAGTCCATTTCTATTAATTAATCCCAAACTTGGTGGGCAATCAATAATAACAAAATCATAATTATGACTAATTTTATTAATTTCTTCTCTTAAAACATTTTGATTATTATTTTTTTGCTCTAAAAGAATAAGGTCAACTGCTGCCACGTCAATTGAACTTGGTGCCAAGTCTATATTTTTTTTAATATTTTTGATAACTACTTCACCAAGAGTTTTTTCTCCCACAAAGACATGATACATACTTAAGGTATTACTATCTATTTCAAAGCCCACTCCTGTTGTTGCATTGAACTGTGGGTCCATATCTATAAGTAGTACCCTTTTATTTGCCAGAGCAAGACCACATGCTAAGTTTACTGAGGTAGTAGTTTTACCAACACCACCCTTTTGATTCGAAACTGAAATTACTTTTGCCATAAAATACCTCTCATAATCATTATTATATATTAAATATTTATTATTTTCCCAAAGGTCTTTTTCTAATTTGACTATATTGTCTTGGATATTCTAAGGGTGTTTTATTATATTTTGAATAAAATAAATTATTTCTTTCTCCTAAAACTTCATCGTTTAATTCTTGTTTTAAAAATAAATTTAATCCTAATTTTTTTTCTTGATTATTCAAATCCATTAATTCTACATTTACATTTTTAGACTTTAAACATACAAAAGTTCCATTCATTTTTAAACCCTGAGCACCCACTTCTAACAAGATATTAAGGGGTGCCATTGCTCTTGAAATAATTACATCAAATTTTTCTTTGTTATCTATTGTATATTCTTCTGCTCTAGCATTTATAGTTCAAATATTTTTTAAATCCAATTCAAAAATTACTTTATTTAAAAAATTTATTTTTTTAGAGTTTGATTCTAAAAGAAAAACTTTTGCATTTGGATAAAATATTTTTATAACAATTCCTGGAAAACCAGCACCTGTTCCTATATCAAGTATTTCTAAATTATCTGGATTAAAAACTTTTGTAAATATTAAACTATCAAAAAAATGTTTGTCTAATATTTCTTGATCTTCAACTATTGCAGTAAGATTATGAATTGCATTCTCTTTTTGTAAAATAGATTTATATTTTAGTAATAAATTTTTTTTTAAATCGTTTAATTCAATATTTAATTCTTTAAATCTATTTCAGTCCATTTAATCACTCCTCTAAAAAAATAAAAAAGATTAATTCTTTTCTATTTTACATTAGTTTTACTTTTAAATTTTTCAATTTCTAACTCTTTATTATAATTAAATCAATTTTTTGGTTTAATTCTTAAAACAAAGTCATTTACATCAATATTATTTTTTGAAATTAAAATTTCATTAATTATTCAAGCAATAGCAAGTATCGTAGCAAAAAAAATTAATAAAATAGGATCAATCATGGTCTTTAAATCCTTTGACATAAACTTGCCAACTAAAAAATCATAATATGCATATGCCATTATAATAGACAATATTGTTGATGTTATTATTCCTATTACAAAACCACCTTTAATTTTTAAAGTCTCAACTTTTTTGGTTTTTCTATTATGTAATACAAAAACCATTAATATTAAATAAACTACAAAACCAAACATTACTGTACTATTTGAGGAATAGTCTGCAACTAAAAAGTAATTAATTTCTGAACTATTTCAGTCAATTAAAATTGATATTGTAATAAATAATACATAAATTGACATTGTTATTGCCATTCCAATAAAACCAGATTTTACATAACTAATATTATCCGTATCATTTTTTGAGTAAATAAATTTTTCTTGCAAACCAGATTGAACTGTTTTAGGGATTAAAGTTGTATAACCGTTTACTGTTGTCAAAATTGTACATGCAATTACAATTTTAAATAATAAAGATATTCAAGGAGATTTACTAAACATATTATCAAATAATTTAAATACATCTCCATCACTTGCTCCAAAAAAAATTGAAATAGTAATTATTATATAAAACAATGTCACTGCAATAATTGCAGAAAGCATTGCTGGAGCTACAACTTCTTTATGTTCACAATCTTTTTGTAAAGTTGCTGCATAAATAAACCCGTCAAAAGCAAATAATATTGGAATCATTGTTCCAAAAAAAGTATTTACTTGTCACGGTTCAAAGTCTGATGGAGGATTAAATGAATTATTGCCATCTGAGTTAATTGCAAAGAGTGTAAATCCACCAATTACAATAGTTATTAAAGGCAAAAACTTAACAATAGTAAAAATACTCTGAATAAGCTTACTTGGTTTATGGGTAAAAATATTCATTAATGAAAAACCAATTAATACTAATGTTGAAAAAAATAACTCCATGGACATCCATTGTACTTTTCCAATTTTTAAAATTAGACTTTCCTCATTTACAATAAAATAAAATGAGTTAATTCCGCTAAAGACAGTTTTAACTGTAAATAACGCTCCTAAGCCAGCTAAAATTGGAAGATACATACAAATATATAAAATAGAAAATAAAGAAGCTGTTCTTCTATTAATAAATTTATTTGCTCAACTTTGAGCTGTAGAATGTCCATCTTTTTTTGTTGCAGATGCTGCTTCAATGAAAGTTAACATTATAAGTGAACATAATACTCCTATAAATAATCAAACAGTAAGTGCTAATCAAGGGTTTCTTCCAGCTTCATGTAATACTCCACCAGCCTCTACTTTATTTTTTAAATAGATCCCACTACCAACTACAATTCCAAAAACCATTGAAAATATAGTTAAAAATTCAAAAGATTTATTTTTTGCCCTATTTGCTTTGTTTACCTTTATCATTTTTTAAAACCTTTCTAGCATTAAAAATATCTAAACATTTTTGCTTATCATAGTTAAATCAATTTTTTGGATTTATTCTAAAATAAAAATCATTTATTTCAATATTATTTTTTGAAATAATCGTTTCATTAATACTCCAAAAAACTACTAATATTATTATAAATACAAATCACATTATTGGAGATACCAGCTGTCCATCTATTAACGATTTTATAATATTTAAATAATAAATGTAACCCAAAGTCAAAATTAACATAGAAGAAGAAAATATTGCCGCACAATAGGCCCCTCTGACTTTTCTAACTTTAATTTTTTTGGTTTTTCTATTTATAAGCATTTGCACTAACAAAGGAATGTGAAATAAGTAAACAATTATTATTGTTGAGTCAGAAGATAAATATGCTGTATATAAGTAAGAGTCATCTCCAGTTATACTTTTTGGTAGTAATAAACTTGAACCAACAAAGGCAATAAAAAATATAAAAACAATTAATATTGAGATTCAACTTGATTTTATTTTAGAAAGTTCTCCTCCATTTTTTTTGGAATAAACAAATTTCTCTTCAATTGAAGCTCTTATAACTATTGGATAAATAACACTATATGCATTTACCATTGTCAATAAAGTTAAAGTAATTATTAAATTAAAAGTAAAATGAATTCTTGGATCAATACCCTCTCTTTTAAAAATATTTAATATATTGCCATCAGAAGCTCCCATAAAAATCGCAACACTAATTATTATATAAAATATAGAAACTGCAATAATACCCGTCATCATAGCTGGTGCTACAACTTCTTTATGTTCACAATCCTTTTGTATTGCAGCTGAATCTAAAAAACCATCAAAGGCAAACATAATTGGAACCATTGTCACAAATATATTATTAATTTGAAAGCCTCCAACTTTTTCTGGATCAAATGAACTTTCTTTACCAAGAGAGAAAAAAGTAATTCCTGCTATTAAGACAGTAATTAAAGGAATAAACTTCAAAAAAGAAAGAGCATTTTGCAAAATTTTACCAGGCTTAGTTGTATAAGTATTAACAATTTGAAATAAAATTAATACTAATGAAGCTACAAATATTTCAACAATAATTTTTGTATCTCCTGTTAATCAACTTTCCTTGCCTGTAGAGAATTCATAAATAATATTAATAGATTGAAAAAAACTACTTGTTGTAAATAATGCTCCAATTATTATTAAAACTGGAAGATAAATAATGGCATATAGTATTGTTACTAATGAACCATATCTTCTCCCAAGAAATCTTCCAGCTCAAGCAGTTAAGGTATTATGTTCACCTTTTTTGGTTGAGCTTGATAACTCTATAAAAGATAACATCATTGAACAACAAAAAAATGCCATAAGTGTTCAAACAGCTATTGCTAAATAGGGATTATTCCCAGCTTTTGCAAGTACACCATTATCTCCAGCATTTTTTAAATAAATTCCACTACCAACAACTATTCCAAAAGTCATTGAAAAAACAGATAAAAATTCAAAAATCTTGTTCTTAGTTTTATTTTTTTTATTAACATTAATCATGATTATACCTCATTATATTTCCTTTTTAAGTGAAATAGTAACATTTGAATATCTGCAGGATTTACTCCTGTTATTCTGGAAGCTTGACCAATTGAAGTAGGTTTAACCTTTTCCAACTTTTGTCTTGCCTCTAAAGCAATATTCTCAACTTTTGAATAGTCAACATCCTTAGGTATTTTTTTATTCTCCAGTTTTATGAATTTTTCAATTGTTTCATTTTCCTTTTTGATATAACCTTCAAATCTTATTAGTATTAATAAAGTTTGAAGCTGTTGTTTTGAAAGTTCATTTAATTCTTTAATATATTTTTTAAAAATATTTATATCTACTTTAGGTTGTTTTAAAATTTCATAAGCACTAAATCCCTGAGTTAAGATAGCTTGCCCAGTTTCTTTTAATTCTATCGCTAAATCTGTTTTAGGACTAAATCTTATTCCTTTTAATAAATCTATTTTTTTGAAAATTTCTCTTTCAAATTTTTGATGTGATTTTCATTCCTTTTCTGAAACTAAACCAACTTCATAGCCATATTTTTTTAGTCGCATTTCAGAGTTATCATTTCTCAAAGTCAATCTATTTTCTGCTCTACTTGTAAGTAATCTATAAGGTTCAATTACTCCCTTATTAATTAAGTCATCAATCATAACTCCTATATAAGATTCATTTCTTTTTAAAATTAGAGGTTTTAAATTATCAATCTTTCTCACTGCATTTATTCCAGCAATTAATCCTTGACCTGCAGCTTCTTCATAGCCACTTGTTCCATTAATCTGACCTGCCAAAAATAAATTACCTATTAATTTTAATTCTAAAGATAATTTTAATTGTTGAGGATCTATGCAATCGTATTCAATTGCATAAGCTCATTTATCTACTACAACATTTTCAAAACCTGGTAAACTTCTAAGCATTTTATCTTGTATCTCAACAGGCATAGAAGTTGAAAATCCCTGAACATAAAAAGTATCCAAAGATTTTGATTCTGGCTCTAAAAAAATTTGATGAGTTTCTTTTGAACTAAATCTTACAATTTTATCTTCAAAACTCGGGCAATATCTTGGTCCTACGGACTCAATTTCTCCAGAATACATTGCTGACCTATGTAAATTATCTTCAATAATTTTTTTAGTTTTTGAAGTTGAATGAATTAAATAACAGACTTCTTGTTTTTGAAATGGTAAAAATTTCTTTGTAGAAAAAGAGAAAGCTAAATCTTCATTTGTACCAGGCTCAATTAACGCTTTTTCTAAATTTATAGAGTTAATTTTAACTCTTGGAGGAGTTCCAGTTTTAAATCTAAAAGCTTTAAGTCCAAGTTTAACTAATGTTTGACTTAATGATTTTGTTGTAATTTCATCATTAGGACCACACTCATATTTTTCTTCACCACGATATATTAAAGAAGAAAGGTAAGTTCCAGTAGTTAATATAACTGCATTACAATGAATTTCAGTTTTATCTTCTAGTATAACTGACTTAACATTATTATTTGAATCTAAAGATATATCTTTAACCACTCCAACAACTAATTCTAAATTTTTTTGATTATTAACAACCCTTTCCATATACTTTGAATATTCAACTTTATCTGATTGAGCGCGTAATGCTCAAATACCTGGTCCTCGAGAAGAATTTAATAATTTAATTTGCAATGCAGTAGCATCCGCAGCTTTACCCATTTCTCCACCAAGTGAATCAATTTCTCTTACAACAATTCCCTTAGCTGGACCACCAATTGATGGATTACATGGCATTGTTGCAATTTTATCTTTATATAAGTTAACTAAAATTGTTTTTTTTCCCATTCTTGCAGAAGCTAATGCTGCTTCTACACCAGCATGGCCTGCACCAACTACAACTATTTCAGCTTGCATGTGCACGCCTCCCTCATTCTCTTTTATTTTATTCTTTCAAATAAGACTAATTTATCAACTATTTTTTGAAATTTAAAATCATCTTGTAAATTATTAAAATTAATTTGTTTTGGATCTAATCCCATCTGATTTATCATATCAGGATATGAATTAACTAAAATTGGTTTCAATAAATAAGAAATTATAACTATATTTTTTTGTAAAACAGATAATACCTCTAGCAACTCCTCAGTCTTATTTTCTTTTTCTAAAGTTCAAGGTTTTGCATCTTCAATAAATTTATTACATTCTTGCGCTAACTTTAAAACAATCTGAGTTGCTTGTGACATATTATATTTATCCATTTGCTCTTTATAATTTTCAATTGTTTCAAAAGCATTTTTAACCAGTCAATGATTTAAGACATTTTTATTTGGAAGTAAGCCATCAAAATATTTAATTATCATATTAGAAACTCTTGAGATTAAATTACCAATATTGTTTGCAAGATTATTATTAAAGGATTCTATAAATAATTCATTTGTAAAACTTCCGTCTTTATCTGTAGGTAAATTATTTATTATATAGAATCGTAAAGCATCACTTGAGTATTTATTTATTATTTCAATTGGGTCTAAGACATTACCAATAGATTTTGACATCTTCTTATCACCACTTAATATTCATCCATGAGATAATAATTTATCAGGAATTTTTAAACCAAGTGAATTTAATATTACTGGTCAATAAATTGAATGAAATCTTGTAATTTCTTTTCCAATAATTTGCAAAATTTCTGTATCATTTGATCAAAATTTTTTCAATAATTCATTATTTTTTGTTTTATAACCTAACGCAGTAATATAATTTGAAAGTGCATCCAATCATACATATATTACGTGCTTTGGATTTTCTTTTATTTGAATTCCCCAATTAAAACTTACTCTTGTAACTGATAAATCTTCCAAATCATTATTAATGAAATTATTTAACATCTCTTTTTTTCTTGATTCTGGTTCTAAAAAATTTGTACTAAATAAATCTTGCAAATACTTTTTAAAACTTGAAACTTTTAACATATATGTTTCTTCTGCAAAATCTTCGGCTTTTTTGCCACAAATAAAATGATTGTATGACTCATCCATTTGTTCTTTTGTTAAAAATTCCTCACAACTAATGCAATATTTTCCCTTATAAGTTGATGGATATATCAGGTTTTTATATAATAGTTCACTAAAAATTTCTTTAACAGCTGCCACATGATCTTTGTCAGTAGTTCTAATAAAGCGATTATAATCAATATTTAATAACTCTCATAAATTTAAAAAACCTTGAACTATTTTATCAACATATTCCTTTGGTTTTAAATTATTTTCCTTTGCTTTTTCTTCAATTTTTTGACCATGTTCGTCAGAACCAGTTAAAAAGAAAACTTCAAATCCGTTTTCCTTCTTATATCTTGAAATAACATCTGCTAATGTTGTTGTATAAGCATGACCTATATGCAAGTTTCCACTTGGATAATATATAGGAGTTGTTACATAAAAATATTTCTTCATAACTATTCTTCTATTGAAAGACTATATATTCCCTTTAGTCCTCTATAACTTTCTTTATAAGTTAATCCATAACCAACAACAAATACATCTTCTAATTTAAATAGTGATGCACTTTCTAATTCCATTTTTCTATCCTTAATGTTTTTTTCAATTAAGTTTAAAATTTGAATATTTGCTGGTTTTTCTTTTTCAACAAGATTATGTAATTTTTCTAGTCTATTACCTTTATTTAAAACATCATTTACAATTAATACATTTTTATCTGTTAAAGTATGTTTTAAACCTAGGTCTATTAATAAATCTTCATTTTCTTTTGGTGTTGTTACAAACTGAATTGTTACATCAATTGGCAGCTCTCTGATTAAATCAGCTATAAAAATAAATGAACTAGATAAATCAGCTACAATAACTAATTGCTGATTTTCATAAGTTTTACCTAAATCTGTTCCCACCTTTGCGATTGCTGCTTTAATTTCTTCTTCTGTTATTAAAGTTACTAATTTTTGATTATCCATGATTATCCATCACCCTTCTAAATATTTTTTCAACATTTCTAATGAAAAAATTAATATCAAAAAGCTCATTTAATTCATTCTTTGATGAAATATACTTCATAATTCCATTTTTAAGTAAAATTTCTTTAAAGCTTTTTTTTGAAATTTGACACTCCAAAGTACACTTTTGTATAAAGTCATAAATTTCTTCTCTTGAAAATTCATATTTCATTAAAATATAGGTTAATATTCTTTGACTAAAGAATATTCCTTTTTGGTCATTAATATGTGAGGCAATCGAATCTTCATTAATCACCAAATCATTAATTGTATTTGTCATTCTTTTTGATACATAAATTATTATATTATAAATATCTGGAAAAACTAATCTTTCGTTTGAACTATGTGAAATATCTCTTTCATGTCATAAAACGTTATTTTCAAAAGCTGTATTAACAAAAGACCTTGCATATCTTGAAAGACCACATATATTTTCCGAACTTATGGGATTTTTTTTATGAGGCATTGAGCTAGATCCCTTTTGTTCTTTACCAAAACCCTCACATATTTCTTGAACTTCACTTCTTTGAAAATGTCTTATTTCAGTAGCTATTTTTTCAAAAGTTGATGCTATATTAGCAATTACAGATATTAAAAATGCATGTCTATCTCTTTGAGTAACTTGAGTAGATATATTATCTAAATTTAAATTCATTGAATTTGCAACATATTCCTCAACTTCAAGTTCTAAATTTGCATAGTTTCCCATAGAACCAGATATTTTAGCAACCTCTATTTGATGTCTTGCTAATTTTAATCTTATGATTTGTCTTTGAATTTCATCAAATCATAAAAGAAATTTTAGACCAAGAGATGTTGGTTCTCCGTACATACCATGAGTTCTTCCCATTATAATTATTTTTTTAGTTTCTTCTGCTTTTTGTTTTAAAATAACGCTTAAATTATTTAAAGCTTCTTCTAATAAAATATTTGATTGTTGAATCATTTTATTTTGAGCAGTATCCACAACATCTGTAGATGTTAATCCAAAATGAACTCATTTTTTTTCTGAATCAAGTTGTTCTGAAATCATCCTTGTAAATGCTACAACATCATGTTTTGTTTTTTGCTCAATTTCAAACATTCTCTTAATATCAACTTTTGCATTTTTCTCAATTTTTTTTGCTTCCTCAAGTGGGACATACCCTAATTGTGCTCAAGCATTTACGACATTAATTTCTACTTGCAATCAGATATTAAGTTTATTATTATCAGCTCAAATTTTTTCAACTTCTTTTATAGCATAACGTTCTATCATTTTAATTTACCTCACTTAAAAAATGTTTTCTAATATTATTGTTTGTTCTCTATCTGGCCCTACTGAGAATCCTGATACTTTTATTTCACATATTTTTTCAATCATCATTAAATAGTTTCTAGCAGCATGTGGTAATTGATCAAATGAAGTTACTTTAGTTATATCTTCTTTTCATCCAGGATTTGATAAATATATTGGTTTACATCTTCCATATTTTTGATTTACACTAGGTAAATTATTAATTTCTTTTCCATCTAATTCATATTTTATACAAATATTAATTTCATCAACTCCTGATAAAACATCAAGTAATGTAATAAATATTGAGTCTATTCCAGATGTTCTAATTGCGTGTTTTAATGCAACAGCATCTAATCATCCAATTCTTCTAGGTCTTTTTGTATTTGAACCATACTCATTACCACGTTCTCTTATTCCCTCACCAATTTTATTATTTAATTCTGTAGGAAATGCACCTGCACCAACTCTAGTTGAATACGCCTTAACAACACCCATAGTTGAATCAATTAATTTATGACTTATTCCACTACCTGTTGAAGCATTATTTGCAGATGTATTAGAACTAGTTACATAAGGATAAGTTCCATGATCTATATCCAATAGAGCTCCTTGAGCTCCTTCAAATAAAACTTTTTTTCCCTCTTTAATTGCTGATTCAATAAAAGAATCAGTATCAATTACTCTTTCTTTAATTTTATTGTATGCTTGAATCAAATCCTTATATGTATTTTCAAAATCCAAAGATTCAATATTAAACATATTTTTTAGAAATTTCATTTGATAATCAAACACTAATTTAAATCGTTCTTTAAAGTTTTCTTCACCTAATTCACCAAGTCTTATTCCCAATCTTGAGACTTTATCTTGATAAGCAGGACCTATTCCTCTTTTTGTAGTCCCTATTTTATTTTCTCCACGCTCATTTTCCTGAGCTTCATCAATCATCACATGATAAGGTAAAATTAATTGAACTCTATCTGAAATTAAAAGATTACCATAATCAACTCCACTTTGTTTAATAATTTCAAATTCTTTAACTAAGTTTAATAAATTTACAACACAGCCATTTGCAATTATATTTGTTACTCTCCTATTAAAAATTCCTGAAGGTATTATTGTAACTTTGTGCTTTTGACCATTAAAATTAATAACATGACCTGCATTATCACCACCAGCAAATCTAACAACTAGATTTGCTTTTTGAGCAAAATAATCAGTCATTTTGCCTTTACCTTCATCACCCCATTGGGCTCCAACTACAACTAATGAATTATATTTTTTCATTTTTCTCCTTAATTGAACTTACTCATAATTTTTTTTAAATCTTCTACAAGAATAAATTCTTCTACAAAAGATGAAATATTTAAAATTTGATTTTTAATTAAATTTATTTCATCTTCTGACATTTTTGACAGTACTCAATCCACAATTTTATAATTTCCTGGATTGCCTATTCCTATTTTTAATCTATTAAAATTTTCAGTTTTTAAATGACTTATAATATTTTTAATTCCGTTATGCCCACCAGAACTACCAGTATTTCTGAATCTAGTTTTAGATAATTCCAAATCTTTATCATCATACAAAACTATAAAATCCTTAATTTCAATTTTATAATATTGCATTATTGATATAACTGCTTCTCCAGATAGATTCATAAAAGTTTGGGGTTTTACAAAAAGCACTTTTTCTCCTTTTATATTTGAGAAAAAAATTTCAGCATTAAAGTTTTCAACACTTTTTTGAAAACCATATTTCTCTAATAATAAATCAATAGCTATAAAGCCTGCATTATGTCTTGTATTAACATAGTTTCTCCCAGGATTACCTAAACCAACAATTAATTTAGACATTTTATTTTTTATATCCGTTAATATATGTATTAACTCTTTTTACTATCTTATCTTGCTCTTCATTATAAACTCCTGTTAATGAAGATTTTTCATATGAGCTTTTTATCATTCGAGCTAGAAGTTTTGCAACTGAAATTATTTTTAATCCTTTAAATTTACGACCTTCTGGGATTTGAATTGTATCTGTTACAACAACACTATTAACAGTTTTATTATCAATCACAGTTTGCATTTTTGAAACAGCTTCACCATTAAATAAACCATGACAAGCAATTATATGTATTTCTTTTGCACCTTGTTCTCTTAAAGCTTGTGCTCCTTTTATAATTGTTCCACCCGTATCAATCATGTCATCAATAATAAAACAAGTTTTTCCCTTAACATCTCCCAAAATAAATTCTACTTCTGCTTTATTTGGTTCTGGTCTTCTTTTCGCAATAACAGCAATACCATTAGTTATATTACCTGTATATTTTGCAACACCATGCACTCTTGATAAACCCCCATGGTCTGGAGATACAAGTATACACTGTGATGGGTCTAATTTATTTTTTGAAATTGTATCTATAATTTCTGAAGCTACTATTTGAGCAGTTGAAAAATTATCTGTTGGAATATTGAAAAATCCCATAATTTGAGCAGAATGCAAATCAACAGTTATTAGTCTATGTACTCCAGCTGTTTCAATAAGATTAGCAACTAATCTTGAAGTAATTGGTTGTCTGCCTTTTGCTTTTCTATCTTGTCGAGCATAACCAAAATATGGAATCACAACATTTATTTTAGCTGCATTTGCTCTCTTGAAAGCATCTACTGCAATTAATAACTCCATCAAATTATCATTTACTGGTTGATTTGTTGATTGCACAATATATATCTCTTGCCCTCTAACAGAATCAAGTGATTGAACAATCATTTCTCCATCTAAAAATTTTGATGTATTGGATTGTGATTCTTCAACCCCTAATATCTCACATATTTTTTTTGTTAAATTTTTGTTTGATGATAAACCAAAAATTTTAATATCTTGTTTGTTCATAAATATAAGTCTCCTTAAATATAATATCAAATTTTTAACTACCTTTTATGATTTGCTAAATTTAAAGTCCTTAAATATAAACATGATTATGTAATTTAAATAATTCTTAAACTGTCTAAACAAACCATATTTGAAGAGAATTAAATTCATAAAATAGATAAATATTACTTGAAAAAATTTAAATAAAGGAAATTAATATATAATCTAATAGGAGTTAATAAAAATTCCTATGCTTGTTTATTTATAAGTCTTAAGGACTTTTTTTATTGCAATAATCATGGAGGTTAAAATGGGATTAGTTTTTTTAGATAATTTAATACATGCAAATGGTGGGAAAAAATTGTATGACAATACAAGTTTTAGACTAAATAGAGGAGAGCACATTGCTTTGATTGGTCCAAATGGAGCTGGAAAAACAACTTTATTAAATATAATAGCTGGAAAAATGTTATGTGATAAAGGTGAATTAAAAATACACCCAAAAACAAAAATTGGTTATTTAGATCAACATCAAGATGTTGATCTAAATGAAACTGTTGATTCATATTTAAAAGGAGCCTTTATAGAACTTTTTGAATTAGAAGCACGAATGAATAAAATTTATGAAGATATGGCTATTGAATATAAAGAGGATGATTTAGTAAAAGCTTTAAGCTATCAAGACACTTTAAATTTAAATGACTTTGATTCTATTGATAAAAAAATTGGGAATTTAGTTACTGGTTTAGGAATTGGATTAGAAAAACTTCAAGCATCAATGGGTGAATTGAGTGGTGGTCAAAGAGGTAAAGTAATACTTGCAAAATTATTATTAAGTGGAGATGACTTTTTATTACTTGATGAACCTACAAACTTTTTAGATTTAGAACAAGTTAAATGACTGGCAAAATTCCTACAATCATTTGAAAAGGCTTTCATAATGGTTTCACATGATAATGATTTTATTAATAAAACTTGTGGAATAATTTATGCACTTGATAATTTAAAACTTACAAGATACGTTGGAAATTATGATAAATATCTTGAAGAAGCAGAAATTCAAAAGGAACAATATGACAAAGCTTTTGTAGCTCAACAAAGAGAAATTAAAAAACTAGAAACTTATGTTGCAAAAAATAAAGCAAGAGCTTCTACTGCAAAATCAGCACAATCAAGACAAAAACAATTAGAAAAAATAGATGTAATACAAGAGAGAAGAGATTTAACAAAACCTAAGTTTTCTTTTTCTTATAAAAGACCAAGTACTAATGTTATTGTAAAAGCTCATAATTTAATTATTGGCTATGACTCACCTCTTTTACATGAACTTAACTTTGAATTAAGAGAAGGAGAAAAATGTATTATTAGTGGTAGAAATGGTATTGGAAAAACAACATTTCTAAAAACTATGTCTACAGAAATATCTGCATTTAAAGGTGAAGTAGAACTTGGAAATGCTGTTGAATATGCTTACTTTAAACAAATTGAAGATATAAGAGGAATTAGTCCTGTTCAATATTTAATTAATAAATTCAATGACATTACTGAATCAGAAGCAAGAGCTAAAATTGCCCAATTTGGTGTTAAAAGCGGATTAATGATGCAACCAATGGAAAAATTATCTGGGGGAGAGCAAACAAGAGTTAGATTAGCTGCTTTAAGTATGATTCCATGTAGTTTGTTAGTTCTTGATGAGCCAACTAATCATATTGATGTTCTAGCAAAAGAAGCTTTATTGGAAGCAATAGAAAGCTTTAAGGGAACAGTAATTCTTACAACTCATGATATTAACTTCTCTACAAACTGAGCAAATAGAACACTAGATTTTTCAGATTTAGTGTAAAATAACTTTATAACTGGGAGGTTTACATAATGAAAAAGGAATTTGATTCATCATGTTTTAAATGCGTTGAAGAAATGAGAAAAACAAATCAAGGTGGAGCAGCTGCAAGTGTATTGGCTATGAAAATGCAACAAAATGTTGCTAACCAAGATTTAGATAACATTAAAGTTTGTTCAAGACATGCTTAAAAAAATAAAAACTAATTTATTTTAATATAATTCTCTAAATATACATAATGTTAAAAAAACATAAAATGTATACAAGGAGAATTTTTTATCTGTCAAATATTATAGACAATAAATCAAATATGTTATAGTATCAAATAAAAATAAAAATTAGCTAATAAAAAAGTTTAATGAAGTGATACAGAATCAAAAGAAAAAATAAATCATATTTACAAAATTATGAAAAAAATTTAAATGCAAATATAAGGCTTCAGATTTATGTAAACTTTTAAAAATCACTAGATCAAGTTAATATAGGTGAGTTAAGAATTGTAAAAAAATATTATATTATAAAAGAAATAGAACTTTTTTAAATATAAATGTATTTATTATAGCCTAGAATAACAATATGTTTAGAGAGTAGGTATAAAGATTGGTCAAAATAAAGTAGTAAGAACAATGATAAATTTATGAGAAGAATGAATGTTGAATAATTGAAATTACTTATTATTTACCATTAAATAACAAATTTACTTATCTTAGCGTTTTAAAAGGTTTTAAGACAAGGTTTATAGTTGTTTATAAATTATCTAAAAATAAATTATATAGATACTCTTATCAAGTTCAACAAAATATAGAAATCACATAAATAAGGCACTTATAATTCACTCTGATAATAACTCTCAATCTACATCATTTTTTTAAAAAAACTATTCAAAAAGAATAATATAATTATTTCTTTATCAAGACCAGGAAACTCAATAGATAATGAAATCTCTGAGATTTTTTTTGTTCATTGAAAGAGAAATAAAAAAATGACTTAAAAGTAAACTTTTTGAAAAATTGGAGTGCTCTATTAGTAAATATATTCATTTCTATAATTATGAAGTAATAAAAGTTTAAACATGTAGCCTTCCATCTTATTAATATTTTAATAATTGGAACAAAATAAAAGTAATTGCATTAAATGCAATTACTTTATAAAAAAACATTTTGTATACTTGACAAAGTAAATTCAGGTTATTTTAATAAACTAGTTTTTTTAATAAAAGTTGATCCAGAACCACTCATCTGGCCTATTTTTCTATATTTCTTTAAATTAGGATACAATTGCAAAACAGGAATCTCTAGCATGTTTTTTTCTAAAACATTTTTTCAAGCTTTAATTTCATCAAACTTATTATAAACTTCTTTTGTATTACATTTAATTTTTGTAAAAATTAAATCTTGTTTTTTTATATGTGTAACATCTAAAATCTTTTTAACATTATTTCCATAACCTTTTACTATTGCAGTATTAAAATCTCATATAAAAAAATAGCAATCTGAGCCTATAATTTTTGAGATTTTTTTTAGTATTCCAATATTTTTTGTAAAATACTTTGCTACAGTAATTGCATTACTACTACCTCCTCCTAATCCAGAGCCTATAGGAATATTTTTAAAAATATTAATATGGTAATAAGAATTGATAATTTTTTTATCTCGTAAGAAACTTAAAACTTTATAAACAAAATTCTCTTTTTCTAGTTCCTTGAAATTACAAGTTATTAAATCTTTTTTTTGATTAGATTTATTAATTTCTATCTCATCATATAAATCATTTACTTTTGTAAAAATAGAATTAATTTTGTGAAGCTTTTTTTTGCTTTTACTTACCTTTAAACTCAAATTTACTTTTGCATAGCTTTTTAATAACATTTTTTTACCTCATTATAAATATTTATATACTGATCTAAACTTATATTCTCTGGTCTAAGATTTTCTCTTATTTCAACCTTATTGAGAATATTGAAAGCTTCCTGTTTATTATCTGTAATAACAGATAAATTATTTAATATTGTTTTTCTCTTGTTATTAAATAACTTTCTTACAAAGGATACAAACTTTAAATCATTATCATTTAATTTATTTAAATTAGTATCATTAAATTTAAAAGAGATAATTGCAGAATCAACTTTTGGAATTGGTTTAAACATATTCTTATTAACAGTAAATTCATATTTTATATCTGAGTAAAGCTGAGCAGCAACCGATAAATTATTGTAATTATTTTCACTAACCTTTGCAC
This sequence comes from Spiroplasma endosymbiont of Cantharis rufa, assembly GCF_964019665.1. Classification (NCBI taxonomy): domain Bacteria; kingdom Bacillati; phylum Mycoplasmatota; class Mollicutes; order Entomoplasmatales; family Spiroplasmataceae; genus Spiroplasma; species Spiroplasma endosymbiont of Cantharis rufa. The sequence goes on from NZ_OZ026459.1 coordinate 1,225,866, forward strand.
AAATTCTTTGTGCAACTTCTTTTTGAACCATAAATATTGCTTTATTTAATTTTTTAGAAATATTTAAAGCTTTAAAAATTATTGCACTTGTGATGTAATATGGAGTATTTGAAATAATTGAAACCTTTTTATATTTATATTTCTCTATTAGTTCCTTAAAATCAACTTCTAGACAATCCTTAATTACTAATTCAAGTCTTTCAGAATTAATTTCTGATTTTAAAATACTCTCCATATCTCTATCAATTTCTATGGCAATAATTTTATTAAATCTCTTAACTAGTTCTTTTGTTAAAGCTCCCTTTCCTGGACCAATTTCAATTATTAAATGATCTTCATCTTGATCTAAAATATCAATAATTTTATTAATTAAATTTTTGTCTGTTATAAAGTTTTGTCCAAATTTTTTCTTTGCATATTGCATTCTTATTCTCCTACTATTTTTTTAAGTTCTTTAACATTTAGATTAATATAATTAACTCATTTAAATAAGGTTTTAGAGTTTATTTTTTCACTTCAATTATAATTTTGTGCTATTTTTTTTCTTGCTTGTGGTTTATAGAACTCATTTTTTAAAAAATCTTCTCAACTTATACTTAAGTTTAATGAATCAAATGAAACTAAATTAGATAAGGCTTCCTTTATATCATTATCCTCAGCTTCTGCTAAACCAATTTTTTTTAAATTATTTATGCGTTTCTTATTGATAAATGCATTAAAACATTTAAAATTAAGAAAGATATTAATAGTTTCACGAATTTTTAAACCAGGTCCGTCAGGGTCTGTTAATATAATTACACCACGTGTGCTATTAACATCAGAAATAAAATTTAAAGTATTTTTAGATAAAGCAAGACCATTTGTTTCTATGGTATCAACATTATCATTTCCAAATATTTTCTTAAGTTTGGCAGTGTCTGTAACACCTTCAACAATTATAACTTGCTTTATCTTCATAGACTTAACATTACCTTTCTCGTGTATATTACTAGTATTAAAAATACATTTATAGTATAATTATACACGAAGGGTTTTTTTCTTATAAAGGAGGAAATAAATATGGCATCATGAGATCGTAAAAGAGAATTCGTTGCTTTAGATTTAGGAACAGCTAATGTTGTTGCTTATCTAGGTGGACAAGGTATCATTTATAATGAGCCTTCAACAATGGCATACGACGTTCATACAAACACTGTTATTGCTTCAGGTGAAGCAGCCTACGAAATGATCGGAAAAACAAACGATGATATTAGAATGGTTGTTCCATTAGTTGATGGAGTTATAGCAGACCTTGACGCAGCTAAAGATTTAATTAAAATAATCTTTTCACGTATTAAATTATCAGACATCTTAAAACATGCATTAGTAGTTCTTGCCTGCCCTTCAGGAGTTACTGAATTAGAGAGAAGTGCATTAAAACAAGTTGTTTCAGATATGGGAGCAAGACACGTTCTTGTTGAAGAAGAAGTTAAATTATCAGCAATAGGAGCTGGAATAAATATTTCTATCGCTAGTGGACACTTAGTTGTTGACATTGGTGGAGGAACTACTGATATAGCAATTATTTCAGCTGGAGATATAATTATTTCTAGATCAATTAAAGTTGCTGGTAATCATTTAGATGAAGAAATCAGAAAATATATCCGTGCTGAATATAACGTTTTAATCGGAATTAAAACTGCTGAAAAAATTAAAGTTGAAATTGGAGCATTAACAAAAATAGATAATGGACGTACATTCCGTGCATTCGGACGTGACGTTATCTCTGGGTTACCAAGAGAAGTTGTTATCTCACCAGATGAAGTAAAAAATGCTTTATTAGCACCATTTTCAAAAATAACAGACCTAATTGTTGAAGTAATGGAAAACACACCAGCTGAATTAGCTGGAGATATCATTAGAAATGGTATTACTATATGTGGAGGAGGAGCTTTAATTAGAGGAATTGATACTTACTTTGAATCAATTTTCCAATTAAAAGTAACTAAAGCTCAAGATCCATTACTAACTGTTATTGAAGGTACTAAAGAATACGAAAAACAAGCAGAAAAATGATTAGAAATTATTGAAATACGTGATTCAAGAGAATATAACATAAAATAATAAATAAGGAAGAGAATGATTCTTCCTTTTTTATTTGTTTTTTTTATTCAATAAATACTAGATTATTTAAAGAAAAATGTTTAAACTAAATATATAGTAAAAAAGTGAGGTAACCATTGTGGCGAGAGCAAGTTTAAGAACAAAAAGACATATTGCAATAGACATTGGAACAAGCAAAACTAGAATTTTTATTGAAAAATTAGGAATGGTTTTTAATGAAGCTAGTTTAATAGCTATTGACTATAAAACTAAAAAAGTTATCTCAATTGGAGATGCTACAAAAAAGTTTGTAGGTAAATTAAGTGGAGCAATGCAAATTAAAAGTCTTTTAAAACGTGGGATTTTAACTGATATGAATTTATTAAAAAAATTTTTATCAAATATTCTTTCAAAATATGAAGAAGAAGTAAAAAACTCAGTTGTTACTGTAGCTTGCCCTATTAGTATGAGTGATATTGAAAGAAGAGCTCTTATTGAATCAATTAAATCTCTTGGTGTTTCTCATGTAATTATTGAAGATGATATTAAATTAGCATTACTCGGAGCAGGATACAACATATATGGGTCAGATTCATATATGTGTTTAGAACTTGGAGCAGGAAAAGCAACAATAGCTTTAGTTAATAATGGAGAAACAATAAATTATAAATGAACAAAGGCTTGTGGAGAAGCAATTGATCAAGAAATTATAAAAACTCTAAAAACAAAAGAGGGTATTTTAATTGGAGATGTTACTGCTGAGGCAATTAAAATTGCTGTTGGTTCAGTTCTAAAAAATAAGGAACCTTTAAAAACAAAGGCATATGGTTATGATTTAAACTCAGCAAGACCAAGAGAAATTGAAGTTCAAGACAAAGATATATCTAAACTTATTTTGTCAGTATTTGGAAATATAACTAATACAATCACCTCACTTCTTGAAGAAACTCAAAGTGAAATAGCTGGAGATATAATAAAGAATGGTTTAATTATTACTGGAGGTCTTTCAAGAATACCTGGTGTAAAATTATTCTTCGAAAACTTTTTTGAAATTCCAGTAATTGTTGCAAAAAATGCTGCAACAGCAACTATTGAAGGCGCTATAATGCATAAAGAAAAAACATTTGATATTATAGAAGAAAGTGTTTAGTAATAATTTTTTTATTAATAAGACAAAGTCTTATTTTTTTTATAGAATAAGACTATAGAACTTAGAGGAAATTATGAATATATTAATAAATAAAATTAGAGATGTTATGGAAAAAGCAATAAAAAAACTCAATTTAAAAGGAGATATTTTAATTGAAAAACCCAAGTTAATCCAAAATGCTGATTTTGCAACAAATTTCGCATTAATCAACTCTAAATTAAATAAGTTAAGTCCAATAGATTTAGCACAACTAATTGTTGAAGAAGTTAAGGATAATGAAATTTTTGAAAATGTGGAATTTGTAAAACCTGGTTTTATAAATTTTAGAATAAGTATTTCTCTTTTAAATGAAGTGATTAAAATGGTCATAAAAGAAGGCCATAATTTTGGTAAATCAAAATCTAAAGGAAAAAAATATAATCTCGAGATTGTTTCTGCAAATCCAACTGGATATTTGCATGTTGGTCATGCAAGAAATGGTTCTATTGGAGACTCTGTTGCAAGAATTTTAAGATTTGCAGGTTATGATGTTGAGACAGAATATTATGTTAATGATGCTGGAAATCAAATTAATATATCTGCAGCCACTCTTTTTTATCATTATAAGAAAATACAAGGGCTTAGTGTTGATAAACCCGAAGAAATTTATGGTGGGGAAATGTATAAAGAAGTTGCTCAGCTTTTTATAAATGAATATAAAGATAAATTTAAGGATATCTCAATAGTAAATAATAAAATTGATGATGAAGAAGTTAATAACTTATTTAAGCAGAAATCAATTATCTTTTTTATGAAGGAAATCAAAAATCAAATGAGCAGTTTAGGAGTTACTATCAATCACTTTTCAAGTGAGACAAAGATGTATGAAAATAGCTCAATTAATAAAATAATAAAAAAATACAATGAACTTGGTGCAACATATGAAATGGACAATGCATTATGACTTAAAACAACAGAATTTGGTGACGATAAAGATAGAGTTCTTAAAAAGGGTGACGGAAGTTTTACATATATAACCCCAGATATTGCATCACACAGTGATAGAATTGATAGAACAAAAGCTAATAAGTATATTAATTTTTGAGGTGGAGATCATCATGGATATATAATAAGATTAAAAGCTGGTCTTGCTTTATTGGGATATGACTTTAACCTTATTGACATTGATATGATTCAAATGGTTCGTTTAATGAAAGATGGACAAGAATTTAAAATGTCAAAGAGAAAAGGCACTGCAGTTTGATTAATAGATCTTTTGGAAATGGTTGGAAAGGACTGTATTAGATACACATTGGTTTCTAAGACACCTTCTAGTCATATGGATTTTGATTTAGACTTAGCTCTAGAGAAAAATTCAACTAATCCAGTCTATTATGCACAATATGCCACAGCAAGATGTAATAAAATTATTTCTAGTTTTAAAAACATAAAACTAGAAATAAATAAATCTATTGAATTTGAAAATCAAAAAGAAAAGGAAATTATAATCTTATTAGATAGCTTTAACTCAATAATTGAATACTCAGCAAGTTCGAGACTTCCTAATATAATTTGTGACTTTATACAATCACTATCAAAATATTTTCATTCTTATTATGCAGAAACAAAAATATTAGATTATGAAAATATTAGTTTAACAAATCAAAGAGTTTTATTAATAAAATCAATTTATCAAGTATTATCAAATGCATTTAATTTAATAGGAATTGATGTAAAAAATAGTATGTAAAAAACATCCAGTTATTGAAAAGTAACTGGATGTTTTTATTTTTTAAGTTTTTATCATTTCTTGAACAATATCTGCAACATGTTCGACATCAGTACCAATTATGAGTTGAAGACCTTGATTACCAAGTCTTTTAATACCATATATTCCTAGTGCCTTTAAATCTTTATCATCAATTCCAGTTCTATTATTCTTAACGGTTAACCTTAATCTAGTACTGCAATTCTCTACTTTTACAATATTCTCTACTTTTACAATATCAATAATGCCTTTCGCCATCATTTCATATTTTTGATTTATCTTATTATTTTTACCTTTTTGAAGTAAAGGTACTGCTCCTCCTTCATCTTCACGCCCAGGAGTTTTAATATCAAGTTTTTTAATTAAAATACTAAATGTAAAGTAATATGCAGGGAAAGCCAATCCAGCTAAACCAAACATTCAAAGTGGATTTGATGTAATTCCATACATTTTACCATTTACCATTCCTTCATATTTACTCATTCCTCAGGCATTAGGGAAGGAGATTATATAATCAATAAAACCACCACTAAACCCAAAACCAATATGCATATGCATTGCAATAGCAATGGCTGCGAAAATTGAGGTATATAATGCATTTACCATTCAAAGAATGGGTCCGACAAAAATAAATGAGAAAACTAAAGGCTCATCAATTCCTGTTAAAGCTGCTACAAATGCAACACCAGCTAAGAAAGTTGTTACCTCTTTTCTTTTTTCTTTTTTAGAACACATTATCATAGCTAAAGCTGCCCCTGGTAATCCTCCTCAAAACATTGGGAAAAATCCTGTCTGAAAATTCCCTGAGACCATAGATTTTTGGAAAGCATTAATATCTCCAAAAATTGTAAAACTTGTTATTCCATCAACATTATTCATTAATACACCATCAGGTAATCCAGACATTTTAATATTAAAAAACTCTTTGAAGTTATCATTAGTAATGGTAACTCCCCCTAAAAAATAATTTGATATTGGTTGTAAAATTGTTTCAATAGCCTTTGAATCTAATATACCATTTTCGCCAATTAGTGGTGATTCATTCATATTGTTAAATAAAACAATACTTCCTGAAAAGTCCACAATTTGACCTTCAATAGGCATTTGGAATCACAAGAATGTATTTACAATGTGATGTAGCCCTGTGGGCTGAACAATCCTATTTAATAGACCATATAAGAATGCTCCTGGAACAGCTCAAGAATCACCAGAGGATACTAATTTACCAAATGATACTAAACCATATTGGAATCATGGTCAAAGTATTGCAAATAAGAATGCTACTGGTAAAGATGCTACCATTATAACCATAGGCACAAATCTTCTTCCCCCAAAGAATGAAAGAGCTTGAGGCAATTTAATTCCTTTAAATTTATTGTAAGATCAAGCTGATAAGCATCCCGCTACTATTCCCCCTAATACACCAATATTCAAAATATATGTTCCACCAATAATTTCTAGCTTTTGATTAATCATTCCATATTTTGGTACATAGAATAGCCCTGAAAGAGCACCTGCTAATTCCTTATTTCCTTCTGACTCCTTATAGAAATCAAAAGTTACTACTTTATCATAAAATAACTTTGGCAATCCACCTTCAGCAAGAAATGCTACTAGTATAAGATAAAATGCCGCTCCAACTAAAGCTGCTTCACCACGTTGATCTTTTGATAGACCAAAAGCGGTTCCTATAGCAAATAATAATGGTAATTGATCAAAAACTGTTGCACCAGGTTTTTGTATAATAAATCCAATTCACCAACCTACATTATATTGAGAGTCACTATTTAATTCCATAGCTAAAGAGCCAAATCTATTAAGTAGAGCTGCAAATGGTAATAATGCAATTGGATACATTAATGATTTACCAAGACCTTGTAGTTTTATCAATAAATTACTAAAAAAATTATTTTCCTTAGTTTTATCAAAAATTTTTTCTTTCTTCATTTTTGTTTCTTTTGAAACTGTATTCATTTTTTCTTTTTCCTTTCTCACTTATATTCTCTATATAAAATTATAAGAAAAACTTTTTAAATGAGAAATATTCACTTTTTTTGGAATAAATTGAGATAAAATTTCATTATTTAGTCATTTCAACTATAAACATTGAGAAGCAAAAAATAAAAACAAGAGTAATAAAAAAAAAACAAAAAACAATCATTCACCCTTTAAATAATTGAAACATTTCCCTCTTTGGTTTCACTTTCAATTGAGGATTTCTATTTTTATAGTGAATGGTTAAATATAGTACTACAACAATAATTAAAATCAAAGATAATATCATTCCAATTAGCAAAGCTATTTTAGTTAAGTTCACTAATTAGAATAACTCATGAATTAGTACTCCTTTAACAACTCGATTAACTTCACCTGATGGACATGGATTATCTGGATTAATATTTAATTTGATAGATGTACTTAAAGATAAAATCTGAGCAAATAGTATGTAATTTAAGCCAATAAAAATTTCATTCAAATCTTCATTTTCAAAATTCAATACAATATCAGAATATTTTTTTATCTCATCAGAATTTGTATTATCAAGAACTATTAGATTTTTAACGACTTTTTCTAAAGCAATTTCTTTTAATAAATCAGTTTCATACTTTCTTGCATATTTATTTTTACTCATAAAAATAATAACTGTTGTAGTATTATTTATTATTGATTTGGGTCCATGTCTAAATGCTAATATTCCATCATAAAAACATGGAATTTTTCCTTGCGTTAATTCTAATAGTTTCAAACGTGCTTCCTTTGAAAAGCCTTTAAATTCTGAACTTCCCAAATAGACAACTCTATCATTTTCATCCAATTTAATATTTTGAATACTTAAATCAATAAGATTTAAATTTTTCTCAAAATCATTACATAATTTTTTAATATTAATTTCACTACTTCTTTTTAATATAGTTTCTAATATTAAAAAAGCTGCCAAAAGCATTCCAGAGTAGCTTGATGTCATAGCAAAACCTTTATCATTGGATTCTCTTGGTAATAAAAATACTTTTGTATTTTTACTTTTTTTTCCTATTTTTGCCAATTCTCCCTGTTCATTACAAGTTATAATTAAATGATGAATTTCATCTATTAACTTATTAGCTATATTAAAAGTAGCTATGGATTCTGGAGAATTACCACTTCTTGCAAACGAGATCAAAACAGTTTTCTCTTCTTTTTTTAAAAAATTTAGTGGATTTGAAACAATATCTGTTGTTGCAATTGATGATATATTAAGTCCCTTTTTATAGAAATAAGGACTTAATGCTTCCCCTATAAACTCACTAGTTCCAGCCCCCGTAAATACTATTTTGTAGGCGCTATATTTTTCAATATACTCTTTAAAATTTTCTATTTGTTGAACAACTTCTTTACTTATTTTTTTTCATATAAGAGATTGTTGCAAAATCTCTTTAACAGTATTAAATTTTTCTTCTCTAAAATTTTTACTCATTTTCTTCTCCATTAGAGTAAATTATATTTAAATTTTGAAATGAATCTCCAATTTTTTCTTTACTCTTTTCATCTGTAATTACAATATCTATATCTTTTATATTAGTAACCTTTTCAACTCCTTCATCCTTTATTTTTGATGAATCCACAAGTAGGATTTTTCCTTTTGCTATTCTTAAAACATCCCTAATTGTCTCTACTTCCGGTAGAAAATCATCATAAATATTTCCTTCCAAATCTAAAGATAAGCAACTGAAAAATATTTTTGAAAACCTAATTCCTTCAAGGTATTTTTTAGTACTACGACTATAAAATACCTGAGACTTCTCCTTAAAAACTCCTCCAAGTAAAAGCACATCCATTACTTTATTATTTTTCCATGCTTCTAAAAAAACTGGAAAAGAATTTGTAACTAATAATTTAACTTTAGTTTTTATTTCTCTTACAAATCTCTTAATAGTTGTTCCAGGAGAACAAAAAATAATCTCATCACTTTTAATAAATTTTATAGCCTCTTTTGCAATAACATTTTTTTCAAAATGTTCTTTTTGAACCTTTCCCATTCTATCGGGCTCATATATATTTTCAACTCTTGAAATAATTCCTCCAAAAGTTAAACTTATTTTTTCTTCTTGTTCCAATTCATTTAGATCTCTTCTAGCCGTTGATTTATTAATATTTACACTCACTGCATAATCAAAAAAATCCTTTGAAGACATAAAATTTTTTTCTATAATTCTACTTAACAAAATATCTTTTCTTTCTATTTTGTGCATATAACCTCCACAAAATAATTGTATCATTTTTGAAATAATTTGAAATAATTTGAAATAATTTGAAATAATTTGAATAGTTATAAATATAATAATATGTATAACTGTGATTACCTTTTATAAAGTTTTTAAGATTTGAAAAAAAGTTTATAATAAATTAAGTATTAGTATATATGTATTGTGTTAATAAGTCTTGTTTGCAACTTTGCTTTTTTTGTGGTAGAATTGTTAAAGATTATATATTCTAGTTAGAATAGAAATATATAATTCATTTATTTAGAAATATTAAAGGAGAAAACGGTATGGCAAATAAAAAACCAACATTCGTTTCTATGGACCTTGGAACAGCTAATACATTAGTATATATTGCTGGACAAGGAATAGTTTATAACGAACCATCAATAGTAGCTTACAGAATTAAAGAAAACAAAATAATCGCTGTAGGTGAAGAAGCATACAAAATGATAGGTAAAGGAAATAAAACTATTCGTGTTGTAAGACCAATGGTTGACGGAGTTATCACTGATATTAGAGCTACTGAAGCTCAGTTAAGATATATATTTTCAAAACTTAGAATTACAAAACAATTAAAACATTCAATAATGTTGTTAGCATGTCCTTCAGTTATTACTGAATTAGAAAAAACAGCTCTTAAAAAAATTGCTGTTAATCTTGGAGCATCACAAGTATTTGTTGAAGAAGAAGTAAAAATGGCAGCTTTAGGTGGAGGAGTAAATATTTATGCTCCTACAGGAAACTTAATAGTTGATATGGGTGGAGGAACTACTGATATAGCTGTTTTAGCTTCAGGAGATATAGTTCTTTCAAAATCAGTTAAAGTTGCAGGAAATTATTTAAATGACGAATGTCAAAAATTCATTCGTTCACAATATGGATTAGAAGTGGGATCAAAAACCGCAGAATCAATTAAAGTTAACGTAGGTTCATTAGCAAAATTCCCAGATGAAAGACGTATGAAAGTTTATGGACGTGATGTTGTTTCTGGATTACCAAGAGAAATTGAAATTACTCCAGAAGAAGTACGTGAAGTACTAAAAGTACCAGTATCAAGAATTATTGATTTAACAGTACAAGTTTTAGAAGATACACCACCTGAATTAGCAGGAGATATCTTTAGAAATGGTATTACAATTTGTGGAGGTGGAGCCCTAATTAAAGGAATCGACAAATACTTCGCAGATACATTACAATTACCAACAAAAATTGGTGAACAACCATTATTAGCAGTTATTAACGGAACTAAAAAATTTGAAAGTGAAATTTGAGAAATTATTAAGGCCGAAAAATGACATGAAGATATACTTGGTAGATAATTATTAAGTATTTAAAATAATAAAAATACTATTTCCCTTTTATGACTATCCACAAAGTCATAAAATAGGGAAATTTTTTATTTTTAGAATAAGAAGGAGAATTAATAATTTTTATACATATTATTAAAAATTTTTTATTTTAGATTATGTCATAATTTATCTTGAACGAGGTAAATAGCATGGATAATTACACTATAAAAATAGAAGAAAATAATGAATATTATGAATTAATATCTGAAATTATATTTAAGTTTTTTACAATAAACAATAAAAGCATTCTTAAAGGCAACAACAATAGAATCAATGATAATTGTCGTGTTTGATTTATTAATTTTGTTGAAACAAAAAGGAAGGAAGAAGTAATGAAATTAGAAAAATATGCAATATTTCCTTCGGAAAATCTAGAAAAAATAACTTTGTACAATAATACTGGATCAGAGGAATTGAAAGTAAAAAGATATGAAAAATTGAAAAATGAGAATGACGATATAATAGTATTTGCAAAATTTAAAGATAATCTTATTTATAAGGGATATAAATTTTTAGGTATATTTAAATTTGAGGACTCAGCAAAAAAGGAAAAATCATCTCAAGTATTTATAAAAACTAAAAACTCAATTATATTAAAAAATTAAGTAAAAGGTATATTGTTTTATGCAATTAAAATAGGTATAATTATATTATGGATTTTATGACATAGGAGGTATTTATGAAAATAGAGGAACGTACATTTATTGCATTGGATTTAGGTACAAGTAACATTTTGGCTTATGTAGGAAAACAAGGAATTGTTTACGATGAACCCTCAATTATGGCATATGACAATATAACTAATACACTAGTTGCATTAGGCCAAGATGCATATAATTTGATTGGAAAAACTAATGATAATATTAGAATGGAAATACCAATTAAAGATGGTGTAATTACAGATTTAGATGCAGCAAGAGATATGTTAAAACACGTTTTTAGTAAATTAAAAATGTTAAATGAATGAAAAAATTCAATTATTTTGTTAGCTTGTCCAAGTGAAGTAACTGAATTGGAAAGAGAAGCTTTAAAACAAGTTGCTTACGATATGGGAGCTGAAATCGTTATTGTTGAAGAAGAAGTAAAAATGGCAGCTTTAGGCGCAGGAATTAATATTGAAATTCCAAAAGGTAATATAGTAATTGATATTGGTGGGGGAACTACTGATATAGCAATTATTTCAGCTGGAGATATAATTATTTCTAGATCAATTAAAATTGCAGGAAATGCATTTAACGAAGAAGTAAAAAAATATATCAGATCAGAATATAATGTAACAATTGGTGATAAAACTGCCGAAGAAGTAAAAAAAGAATTAGGTTCATTAGCAAAATATAAAGGTGAAAGAACTATGTCTGTTTTCGGTAGAGATATTATTTCAGGATTACCAAAAGAAGCAATTATTAGTTCTGAAGAAATAAGAAACGTTTTAGTTAACGCTTTTAGTAGAATTACAGATCTATTAATTGAATTAATGGAAAATACACCACCTGAATTAGCAGGAGATATAATTACTAATGGATTTACAATATGTGGTGGAGGATCAAAAATTAGAGGTATTAAAGAATACTTTAATGGGATTTTCTCAGTACCTTGTCATTTAACACCAAATCCACTAACTGGAGTTATTGAAGGTTCAAAAGTGTTTGAAAAAACTATTAATCAAAGAATTGACAATGATTACTACGGTAAAAATGCAAAAAATGTTAAAAAAGGTAGTCAAACATCATATTTAGCATAAAAAAAATTGGTTTTATAAAACCAATTTTTTTTATGCTATTTTAAATATCTTCATTGCATTACTTGTTGTTGCCTCAATAATATCAGCTTTATTAAGTTTTTTAATATTTGCAATTTTTTCAATAGTATAAGCTATATTTTTAGACATGTTTAATTTTCCTCTTTTTGGTTCTGGAGTTAAATACGGTGCATCAGTTTCTACAATCATTTCATTTAAAGATAACTTCTCAACAGTTTCATGGAGTTTAGTTGCATTTTTAAATGTTACAACACCTGGTATTGATATTAGATAACCTCTTTTAGTAAATTTTTTTGCAAGTTCAATTCCTCTTGTATAACAGTGGACTATGGCTCTTTTAACTTGAAGCTCATCCAAAATTTCCAGTGCATCTAAGTAGGCTTGTTCTGAACCATCCTTATCTCTAATATGCATCATAACTACTAGTTCATTTTTATTTGCAATTTTTATTTGCTCTTTAAAAAACTCTTTTTGAATTTCCTTATGTTCATCTGTATAAAAATAATCAAGTCCTACTTCTCCAATTGCAACTACATTATCACTATGAGCCATTTCGTCAATTTCTAATAGATCTTCCTTTTTAAATTTATGAACATCATTAGGATGAATACCAATTGCTGCATAAACATTAGGATATTTTAAAGCATACTTACATGCTTCCTTAGAAGAATCAATATCAAACCCTACACAACAAAAATGAGATACTCCATTTACTTTTGCATCTTTTATCATTTCAGAAACTTCAATTTCTTGCTCCTTATATACAACATCATTAAAGTGTGTGTGTGTATCAAAAATACCCGCCATATTTTAAACCTACTTTCCTAGACAATACTTTCTAAAAATATTGTCAATAACTTCTTCGTCTGCATCATAAATTCCTAAAAGGTTATTTAAAATTTTTAAAATTTCATAAAGATCTACATTTATTAAATCAGTTGTAAAACCTTCTTTAATATTTTTTAAACTATTTTCTAATAATGTTAAAATATTTTTAAACATTTCTATGTGAAATAAGTTAGATAAAATTGGAATATCACTTTCTAAAATATCTTCATTATTAAATTCCAATTCAATTTTATTAAGAAGATTCTTTATATCTCCCTTAAGAGCAGAAACAACAACTACATCTTTAAATTCTTTTTTAATCTCTTCAATGTCACTCTTTTTAAGCAATTCAGATTTATTTAGTACAACGAGATGTTTTTTATTTCTTATTTTTTCATATATCTCATAATTAATTTTACCTTTATTTATAACAAATAAAATAAGATTTGATGTATTAATCAAGGAAATACTTTTTTCAATTCCAATTTTTTCAACCTTATTATCAGTTTTTCTTATACCTGCACTATCTATTAAATTTAATGTAAAGTTTGTAAAATTTAATTCTCCCTCAACAATATCTCTAGTAGTACCCTCAATTTCTGTTACTATAGCTTTTTCTTCTGAAATTAAAGTATTTAAAAGTGACGATTTTCCAACATTTGTTTCTCCAAGTATTAGAGTATTTATTCCAGTTTTTAAAAAATTAAATCTTTTACTTATATCCAATATTTTTAAGGTTTCTTGTTTTAAAAAAACTAGTTGTTCAATAATTTCTTCAGGGCTTGAACCCTCAACATCGTCATAGTCTGGATAATCAATCGATGTTTGAATTTTTGAAATTAAATCTATTAAACTATTCTTCATATCTATTAGTGACTTACTATTTTTTCCTTCTAAATTTAGAGCACTAATTTTTAAGGATAGTTCATTTTTGGAATCGATTAAATTATTAATACTTTCAGCTTGTATAAGGTTTATTTTTCCATTTAAGTAAGCTCTTTGAGAAAATTCACCTGGTAGGGCTGGTCTTGCTCCATATGATATTAAAAGAGATACAATATGATTTGTAAGCAGAATTCCTCCATGACATTGTATTTCTACAACATCCTCACCTGTAAATGAATTACCATTTTCAAATGTCAAAATTAAAGCTTCATCAATAATATCTTTCTTATCGAATAATTTTCTAATTTGAATTTTGCTACTCTTTTTTAATTTATTTTTTAATAGTCTATTTGTAATTTTAAAAGCACTTTCTCCAGATATTCTAATAATAGATATTGCTTGCTTTGCTACTTTAGTAGCACAAGCAACTATAGTATCATTTATGTTTAATTTCATTTTACCAACTTCCCAATCTTGATTATAACAAAAAGAAAATCAGAATATTAATGATCTGACTTGTATATTATTCTAATTTTTCTTTCACCAATTTGACCTGATGTCTTTGTTTTAAGGCTATTATACTTGGAAATTATCATATTGATTTCTTTTCTCAAAGGTTTTGGATATGATGGCAATATCTCTTCTTGTTTTGAAAGTAGAACATTACTTATAATCTTATTCAATTTTAATCTATTGAAATCCTTCTTATTTTTATTTGAAATATTAAAATTAATAATTTCAAAATCCAAAAAAATATTAAACTTTATTTTTATTAAGTTTTTAATAACCCTTCATAAATTCAATTTTGTCTCTTTATTAAGTTCTAAAGCTGAATCATAAGCAATTACATTTTTACTCTTTGACTCAATTCTAAAAATTGATATTATTTTAATTTTTGAGGTTTTTAATAGCTGCTCATTTAAAAACTTCATTATTTCAATTCTTTTTTGATTAGAAATAAATAAAATCACTTCATTTATTTTTTCGTAAAAGACCAGTTTTGTTTTTGACTTTTTACTTATTAGGAAGTAATTTATTTTATTATTTTTTATTTTTAGATTCATTTGAGACTTTTGCAGCTAGTGTCTTATTCTTATTATTTTGCTTTTCTCTTTTTTTCTTTAATCTTGAAACTCTAGTTTCTTTTAAGTAATGGAAACCTAAAGTTTGAATTATTTGGAATGTTGATGAGAAAATTCAATATATAGCAACACCAGAAGCAATATTAAATACAACGAATAGAAATACAACCATAAATACTATTTGCATAATTAATTGTTTTTTTCTAGCTTTTTTTTGTTGCTCTGATTCTAATTTTGGTTTCTTTTTAAACATTTGCAATATCATTGGAAGTAACATTGAAGTAATTTGTAAGGGTAAATAAATAACAATTAAAGTTAAATATATTCAATTCCCTTGTTTTATTTGTTCAAATGGTACCTCTACCAAAGTTATTTTTCCAACAGTTGCAACTTTTAGAGCATGTGTTGCTCTAACAACAGAAAACATTGCAAATAAGAAAGGCATAGATAAGAATGATGTTGCAAGTGAACTCATTGGGCTTATACCTTCCTTTTTATATAATCCCATTAATTCAATTTGTTGCTTTTGTTTTGCACTTGGATCTGATGAATGCTTATACTTTTCTTGAATTTCTGCTTGTTTTGACTGTAAACCCTGCATTTTTTCTTGATTTATTTGTGTTTTTCAAGTAAATGCTAATGTAATTCCTCTAATTATTAAAGAAGTGAAGAATATTGCAAATATTGCTGAAACTCCATATGATGCTGAATTTGGGTCTAACCCTTTCTCATTATGAGTAGAAAATAGACTTATAAATCCAACTAATATTCAAGAGATTGGATAGACAAAGAAACCATAAAATGGAGATGAGGTAACTGTAAATGCTTGACCCCAAGAGGATATCGGATTAAAGGCATATTCAACCATATTACCATTATTGTCCACTTGGAATCAATGATTTTTTGAGCTTCAATCACCTAATGAATTAATAATTATTTCAAAAGATACACCTGGAGAAAATATTTTATTTCCAGACATATCAGTAACAGTACTAACTGTATACTTTGGCTGATACATTTGTACACAACCTCAAAGCATTGAAACAATAATAAATACAAATAATATCAATTTTGTTCAAACTCAAAATATTTTTAATTTGTCTTTTGGAGTTTTTTTATTATTATTATTGCTATTATTTAAATATTTAGAATAATCCTGTTTGTACAAGATGTTCACCTCTCTTTTATTTAATTTGTAATAAAGACTTTCTAAGAACTTCTAAATTGAAATTATAATCTTTATTTAAAAATAAATTTCTAACTATTAAAACAATATCAAAGTTCTTATTTTTGTGATCATCTAATAATTCATAAATCATTGACCTTAGTTGTCTTTTAATTTTATTTCTAAATACTGCATTACCCATTTTTTTTCCAACAGATATTCCATATCTAAATCTACTTAAAGTATTTTTTTTAAAATAAATCACAAATTCCTTTGATTTAATAAATCTTTTAGAACCTATAATACTTTGAAATTCATGATTCTTTTTAATTATATTTTTGTTTTTCATATTTATTATTATGCAGTAAGTTTAGCTCTACCTTTAGCTCTTCTTGCTTTAATAACTTTTCTACCATTTTTAGTTGCCATTCTAGCTCTAAAACCATGAGTTCTAGCATGCTTGATTTTACTTGGCTGTCAAGTTCTTTTCATAAAATACCTCCTTTTTTTAAAACAAAACTTCATTAAATATTATAACTTAAAACACAGATATTTTGATACTAATTATTGTATTTTGTATAACTTCTAACAACTTATTAATAACATTTGTATGTGGACAACTAATAAAACAACCTTTATTTAAGGCATATTTTAACTTTTTTTATACCCAATTTAAGTAATTTTTGGTATATTTTTAAAGTTATCCACATCAAAACTATGTGGATAACTTATAATTTAAATGTTGTATTCAAGGTAGGTAAAAAA